>NZ_CP017075.1:1200000-2400000 GCF_001742225.1 Novosphingobium resinovorum
CGTCGCGGTAGAGGCCGTCGACGCGCGTGACGGCCTGCTCCAGCATGCGCGGCAGGTCCTGCTCGCTGGCGGCGTCCATGGTGAAGCCGCCGAGAAACTTGTTGTCCGGGCCGTAGCGCGCGGTGAAGGTGCCCTTGATCGGGCCGCCGGGCCATTGCCGCTCCAGCCGCGCGACGGGCATCACCACGTCGGAGGCGTCGAACTGGCCGAGCACCGTACGCCACCACAGGCGGCTGCGGCGCGAGGTCTGTCCGGCGGTGAGAATCAGCGATTCGCCGCCCGAGCCGGTCGGGCGCACGTAATCGACGGGGCTGGCGGCAGCCTGGAACTCGGCCCAGGCGCGCTGCCACGGCCCGCGCACCTCGAAGACCTGCCTGACACCGCCCGAATCGAGCACCGGGATCAGCAGCAGCGGCGCCGAACGCGGACCGGAGCCCGCTCCAGCGCCGACATATTGCCCGGCCTTGGCCTTGTCGAAAATGACGCCGAGCGTCGCGATATAGCGCTTGGGGCCGACCTGCTCCTGCCCGATGACCACGGAGGTCACCATGGCGTCGATTGATTCGACCGGCATGTCCGGGCCGCCGAGCTTCTTCCAGGCTTCCTTTTCCGCCAGTTTCCAGCCGTCGATCCGGGCCTGCGCGCCGGTCTTCGCGGTCACGTCGACGCTGATGCCGTTGACCTGGATGTCCTGCGAATTGGCGAGCGGAGCTATACCGCGATCGCCCTCGATCTGCGCCAGAAGCTGGACGCCGGTGATCGTCGCCACTGCGAGAACGGCCGCGCCGCCCCACCACAACATGGCCCTGGAGGCGGCACCCTTGCGGCTGAACCGCAGGCTTTTGGGGGAAATCGTGATTGCCATGTCGAAACCGGGGGCCTTGTGCCCAATCGAAGATGGAAATCCAAGTCACAAAGCGCTAGGCGCGCCCACATGTCCGACGATAACTCCCAGAAGAGCTATAGCTACGAGCAGGCCGGCGTCTCGATCGCGGCCGGTAACGCGCTGGTCAAGGCCATCGCCCCGCTCGCGAAATCCACCGCGCGCCCCGGCGCCGACGCGGAACTGGGAGGCTTCGGCGGCTTCTTCGATCCGCGCGCGGCGGGCTACAAGGACCCGCTGCTGGTCGCCGCCAACGACGGCGTCGGCACCAAGGTCAAGCTGGCGATCGACCACGACCGCCACGACCATATCGGCATCGACCTCGTCGCCATGTGCGTCAACGACCTTATCGTGCAGGGCGCCGAGCCGCTGTTCTTCCTCGACTACTTCGCCACCGGCAAGCTGGAGAACGGCGTCGCCGAGCGCGTCGTCGCGGGCATTGCCGATGGCTGCAAGATTTCCGGCTGCGCCCTCATCGGCGGCGAGACGGCCGAGATGCCGGGCATGTACGCGGCGGGCGACTACGACCTCGCGGGCTTCTGCGTCGGCGCGGTGGAGCGCGGCGAGCAGCTGACCGGGGACAAGGTCGCGGCCGGCGACGTGCTGCTGGGCCTCGCGTCCTCGGGCGTCCATTCCAACGGGTATTCGCTGGTGCGCCGTCTGGCCGAGGACAAGGGCTGGAAGCTGAACCGCCCCGCCCTGTTCGATTCGGACACGCTGCTAATCGACGCGCTGATCGCGCCGACCCGCATCTACGTGAAGAGCCTGCTGCCGTTCATCCGCGCGGGCCGTATCCACGCCCTCGCCCACATCACCGGCGGTGGCCTTCTCGAGAACATCCCGCGCGTGCTGCCCAAGGGCCTGCACGCCCGCATCGACGCCGATGCCTGGCCGCAGCCGCGCCTGATGGCGTTCCTGCAGGCGCAGGGCAACATCGAGCCGGGCGAGATGGCGCGCACCTTCAACTGCGGCGTCGGCATGGTACTGGCCGTCGCGGCTGACGAAGCCGAAGCGCTCAAGGCGGAACTGGAAGCCGTGGGCGAGACCGTCTTCACCATCGGCGCGATCGAGCCGGGCGAAAAGGGCTGCACCGTGGCAGGATCGGCCGAGGCGTGGTCCGCGCGCGAGCCGTGGGAAGCCGTTCATCTTGGCTGAGAGAGCCAAAGTCGCCGTCCTGATCTCGGGCAGCGGCACCAACATGGCCGCCCTGCTCTATGCGAGCCGCGCGGTCGACTGTCCTTACGAGATCGTACTGGTCGCCGCCAACGATCCCGAGGCCAAGGGGCTGCGCCTTGCCGAAGCGGAAGGCGTGAAAACCTTCGCGCTCAGTCACAAGGGCATGAAGCGGCCAGAACACGACGCGGGGATGGACGCGGCGATTCGCGCCAGCGGCGCGCAGTGGGTCGCGCTGGCGGGCTATATGCGCATCCTGACGCCGGAATTCGTGGGCAGCTGGGAAGGCCGGATGGTCAATATCCATCCCTCGCTGCTGCCCAAGTACACCGGCCTGCACACCCATGACCGCGCGATCGAGGCAGGCGACAGCCACGGCGGCGTTACCGTCCACCTCGTCACCGCGCAGCTCGACGACGGCCCGATCCTCGGCCAGACCCCGGTTGCGATCCTGCCAGGAGATACGGCCGACACGCTCGCCGCGCGCGTATTGATTGCCGAGCACCAGCTCTACTCGCGCTGCCTCGCCGACCTCGTGACGCGCGAGACGCGGCCCGAATGGCTGCTCGAGCAAGTGCGCGAACGCGCCCTCGCCTTGCCCGAGAGCGATGAGACGGTCAGCCACGGCATGGCCTGCTTCGGCGTGATAAAGGGCAAGAAGTTCGCCTACTTCAGCGCCGACCATCACGGGGACGGCCGCGTCGCGCTGCTGATCAAGATCAGCGGCGCAGACGAACAGGCGATGCTGATCGAGCAGGACGACGACCTATACTTCCGCCCCGCCTACTTCGGTGACGGCTGGCTCGGCATTCGGCTCGATCGCGGCGACACCGACTGGGAGGCGATCGCCGACTGGCTCTGGCTGTCGTGGCGGGCAGTGGCGCCCAAGCGGCTTACCGCGCTGATGGATGCGGCCGGACAGTTCTAAAAGGTATAGCCCACCGAAAGCTGGACGATCGGGTAGACCTTGTAGTTGTCCACCTCGTTCTCGATTTCGCCGCGTTCGCGGGCGAGATCTTCCTGGAATAACGGGTTGCTCGCCAATTCACCCGTGGCGACGACGTCTTCGGTCCGGGGCCTGCCGTGGAGCATCACGCCTGCATCGAGGCTCCACGCAAAGCCGTTCTCCCGGTTCTTCGCGAAGCCCACGGTGAACGTCGGCACGAACCGTCGGGCGCGGACCTTGCCCTCGATGGTGCCGATTTCCTCGGGCGTGTAGACCCGCTGGCCGACCGTCACCGCCTCACTCGGGGTGGCGACAAGGTCGATGCGGTTGCTGCTGACACGGAATCCCGCCGAAAGCCGAAAGCAATTGCGGAAGGGATAGAGGTCCGCATTCGCGCCCCATGAGCGCAGCTTGAGGTCGCCATGGTAATTGATGTCATCGACATCGACATTGTGCCCGAGGCCAAGGAAAGTCGCGGAAGCCCGGACTCCGACGATCTCGGAAAGCCGAAACCCCACTTCCGGGCCGATACCCAGCGAGCCGCCGGCTGCGGCGATGGTGACGCCCCCGCGCGTATCCTGCGCATGACAGACGGCCGGCGGCCACGATGCCATGAGCAGGCCGGCAATCCATGCGATTTGCTTCAACGTCATGCGGTCTCCTCAGGCCGCCCCGCATGACCGATCCTCGCCCTCGATGGTAAACAGAGGCTTGCTCCGCCCCTCCGTGAACCTACGCGGCCGAGTCAGATTTCAGTGTAATCTACCTGCGGCCTGCTCTCGCGCGTGCCGCGATAGCGCTTGTCGGGGTCCTGCGGGTCTCCGGCGATGAGGACGTAATCCTCGTGCACTTCCGTCAGCGTGCCCGCGAAAGGGAAGCCTTCGAGGCTGCCGTTGACGCGGAAGCTGACCGTGTCGCCAACCTTGAAGGTCTTTTCGTCGAAATTGAATTCGAAGGGGCAGGTTTCACCCCCCTCACCCATTCCCTGCATCACGGTTCTCCTCTGCTGCAAGCGTACAGCAGTGAGCCGCGATGGATCAAATCGAAACTCGGCGCGCGCGCAGCGCCGTGCCGATGGATAGGCGGTCAGCGATGAGGTGTCGCCGCCCGTGCCTCGATTCCCGTGCCTGCTTTCGCGGGATCGGTATTGGCTGCATGCGACATCAGCACCGCTGCGCAGAACGACAGGGATGCCGCAATGAGGATCGTCTTGGCCATCAAAGTTTCCGATATAAAGAATTAACCTTAGACTAAGCCCCCATTCCACAAGCGCCAAAAGAAAAAGGCCGCCGAAACCGGCGACCCTCTCCCGAATTACGAAGATTTAACCGTCAGCTTCAGCCGACGATCTCTTCCGGCTTGAAGAAGTAGGCGATCTCGATCGCCGCGTTCTCTTCCGAATCCGAACCGTGGACCGAGTTGGCTTCGATCGATTCGGCCAGTTCCTTGCGGATGGTGCCGGCGTCGGCGTTCTCGGGGTTGGTGGCGCCCATGATGTCACGGTTGCGCTTCACGGCGTCTTCGCCTTCGAGCACCTGGACGACGACGGGGCCGGAAATCATGAACGAAACCAGGTCGTTGAAGAACGGACGCTCGGCGTGGACGGCGTAGAAGCCCTCAGCCTGTTCCTTCGACATCTGGATGCGCTTGGATGCGACGACGCGCAGGCCGGCTTCCTCGAGCATCTTGGTGACGGCGCCGGTCAGGTTGCGGCGGGTGGCGTCGGGCTTGATGATCGAAAAGGTGCGGGTAACCGCCATGGGACTATTCCTTGGACAAGGGCGTTATTGTTGGGCGCGCCCCTAGCCGGGAATGGGGTTGTCCGCAAGGTGGGCATTGCGGCCCGGTTCGGGGCCCACCCCGTACGGCTAGGCGATAAATCGCCAAGCCTTCCGGCCCTCCCGCAAGCGGGAGGGCGATCGCGCCTTCTTCTCCCCTCCCGCTTGCGGGAGGGGCCGGGGGTGGACCTGACGCCTTGGCCCTTACTCTTCCGCCTTCTTGGCCCAGCGGCCGTCTTCCTGCGCCCAGTATTCCTTCTTAACCCCTTCGCGCCCGCGCAAGTCACGCCAGACCTCGCGGGCCTGCGGCTTGGTCTCGTCGTCGAAGAGGTAGAACGTGCGCTCGAACGGCTCCTCGCCCTCGCACCACACGCCGTCGGCGATGACGAGGAAACGGGCGCCGTTCACCGGGTCGGGAATGTCGGACAGGAGGATCGGCTGACGCTCCTCGCCGCCCTCGCCCATCTGGCCGTTGGCGAGGAAGCCGTCCGGCCGGTGCGACCACAGCGCCGCCGAGATCCGGCCGCGCTGCTGCTCGTCGGCGGAGACCACGAGCACGCGCCCCCCGCCCTCGACGATGCGCCGGGCCAGCAACGGCACGACCGCATGGGCCGGGTCGCGGCTGAGTTCATAGAACATGACCTGCACTCAACCGCGTCCTTCTCTGGCTCAGACTTCGATCGTGTCGCGCACGAAGCGATCGAGCAGGCGCACGCCGAAGCCGGTCGCGCCCTTGTCCCAGGTAGCGCCGGGCTTGTCGGTCCACACCGTGCCCGCGATGTCGAGATGCGCCCAGGGGGTGTCGTTCTCGATGAAGCGCAACAGGAACTGCGCCGCCGTGATCGAGCCGCCGAAGCGGGGGCCGACGTTCTTCATGTCGGCGATCGGGCTGTCGATCATCTTGTCGTATGCCGGCCCCATCGGCATGCGCCACAGGCGATCGCCGGAGGCATCGCCCGCCGCGTTCAACTCGGCCGCAAGACCGTCGTTGTTCGAGAACAGGCCCGCATATTCGTGCGAGAGGCTGAGGATGATCGCGCCGGTCAGGGTCGCGAGGTCGATCACCTTGGCGGGCGCATATTCGCGCTGAACCCAGGTCAGTGCGTCGCACAGGACGAGGCGGCCTTCGGCGTCGGTGTTGATGACCTCGATGGTCTGGCCCGACATGGAGGTCACCACGTCGCCCGGGCGCTGGGCATTGCCGTCAGGCATGTTCTCGACAAGGCCGCACACGCCGATGACGTTGGCCTTCGCCTTGCGCAGCGCGAGGGCGAGCATGGTGCCGGCCACCGCACCGGCGCCGCCCATGTCCCACTTCATGTCTTCCATGCCTGCGGGCGGCTTGAGGCTGATGCCGCCGGTGTCGAAAGTCACGCCCTTGCCGACGAAGGCGACTGGCTTCGCACCCTCTTCGCCGCCCAGCCACTCCATAACCAGCAGGCGCGCAGGCCGAACCGAACCCTGCGCAACACCGAGCAGCGAGCCCATGCCGAGCGCCGCCATCTCCTTGTCGTCGAGCACGCGAATCTTGAGGCCAGAGCCCTCCATGCGCGCCTTGCAGCGCTCCACGAAGCTCTCGGGATAGATCACGTTCGCGGGCTCGGTGACGAGTTCGCGGGTGAAGGAAACGCCCTGCGCGATCGCCTGCTCGATCTCCCAAACCGCCTCGGTGCCTTCGGGCGCGCCGACGAGCGAGACTTCGGCGAGGCTCGGCTTCGCATCGGCGGCCAGCTTGGTGCGATAGACGTCATGGCGCCACGAACGCAGCTGCGCGCCGAGCAGCGCCCCTGCCGCTTCCTCCGCCGAGAGACCCGCGCCGGTGACGTCGAGCGTCAGCGCGGTCTCGCCGCTGGTGAGGTACTTGGCGACGACAGCCGCGCCGGCCTTTTCCACCGCAGCCTTGCGGTCTTTCGCCGAAGCCTCGCCGATTCCCGCCAGCGCCACGCGCACGGCTTTACCGCTGCGCTCGACGAAACCTTCGAAGACCTGGCCCGCCTTGCCCGTGAAACGCGCACGCTTCGCGCCTTCCGCCAGCACCGCTTCGAGGTCTGCAGGCACGGCGTCCTGATTGACGAGACGCGCGATGACGCCTGAAGCCGACTCATCCGCCGCGCCAAGGAACTGGATTTTCATGGATTCTCCTGGATTTCCCCGGTGAAACGCCGATCTTGTGCGCTTCACCGCATGACTGGATTGCAGTTAGGCACAGGCGATGCGATAGGCAACCCATGCTCCCAGCCGTGCAGACTTCGCTGCAAGCCCCGTTCCGCCGCTTGCGTCCGCTTTCGCTGCACGCGCTCGCCCTCGGAATCGCGACGCTTTGCGCGCCCCACGCCGCTTTTGCGCAGGACGTGGCCCGCCCCGTTGATACCGGCCCGATCGCCGGCGCGCCCGCCGCCCCGCCGGTGTCCACCGGCGAGACCGAGCCCGTCGCCTTCGAGGCCGACGACGTCCAGTACGAGCAGAACAGCGAAGTCGTCACCGCGACCGGCAACGTCGTCCTGCGCCGCCGTGATCCCCAGGGACAGGTCCAGTCGGTCCGCGCCGACAAGGTCACCTGGAACCGCCAGAGCGGCAAGATCCTTGCCGACGGCAATGTCCGCATGGTCGATCAGGACGGCAACCAGCTCTATACCGGACAAGTCGAGCTGACCGACGAACTCAAGACCGGCATGATGGAGAACCTGCTCCTCGTCATGCGCGAAGGCGGCCGCCTCGCCGCACTCAAGGGCGAGCGGATCGCCAACGGCGACGTCATTCTCCACAAGGCGGCCTACACCGGCTGCGACGTCACCGACGATGACGGCTGCCCTAAGAAGCCCAGCTGGCGCATCGTCGCCAAGCAGGTCATCTATTCCGACACGCAGAAGCGCGTGCGCTTCAAGGACGCCCGGATCGAGCTGTTCAGCGCGGTGCAACTGCCGCTGTTCGGCCTGACGATCAGCACCGACGGCCACGCCGTCTCCGGCTTCCTGATGCCCGACCTCAAGTCGAGCCCGTCGAACGGCATCGAGATCGCGCAGTCGTACTACTGGAAGCTCGCGGAGAACCGCGACCTCACCGGCACGGTCTCGGCCTTCACCAAGGCCGCGCCGATGGCATCGCTGCAGTACCGCGCGCTGACCGACAAGGGCGCCTACCAGATCACCGGCCTCGCCACCGCCAGCAGCAGCATCCCGATCTACAGCGGCACGGGTGAGGAGATCACCAGCGGAAACCGTTCGTTCCGCGGCTACATCTTCGCCAACGGCAAGTTCCAGCTGGACGACAACTGGAGCGTCACCGCCTCGATCCGGCGCGCGACCGACCGCACCTTCCTGCGCCGCTACGACAACAACCGCGACGACCGCCTGCGCTCGATGGTCGAAGTGGAGCGGATCGACCAGGACAGCTACTTCTCGATCGCGGGCTACGCCACGCAGACCCTGGTAGCCAGCCGCCAGCAGGGCCTGATCCCGGTGGCGCTGCCGATGATCGACTATCGCCGGCGCATCGACGACCCGCTCCTCGGCGGCAAATTCGAGATTCAGGCCAATTCGCTTAACATCAGCCGGACCGACGGGCAGGACACCCAGCGTGCCTTTGCCAGTGCGCAATGGTCACTGCGCCAGTTGACCCGCATGGGCCAGGAAATCACCGTTACCGGGCTCGTGCGCGGTGACGTCTACCACTCCTCCGACAACGCCCTGACCACGGAAGACCTGTATCGCGGGCTCGCCGGCTGGCAGGAGCGCGGCATCGCGACGGCGGCGGTGGATGTAAAGTGGCCGCTGGTAGGGCAGGCATTCGGCGGCACGCAGGTGCTGACCCCGCGCGTCCAGTTGGTCGCCTCGCCCCACTTCCGGAACCTCGCGATCCCCAACGAGGATTCGCGCGCGGTCGATCTCGACACCGGCAACCTCTTCGCTCTCAACCGCTTCCCGGGCTACGACCGGGTCGAGGACGGCGTGCGCTTCACCTACGGCTTCGACTGGCAGTTCGAGCGGCCGCGCTGGAAGATCAAGACCACGGTGGGCCAGTCGGTGCGCCTGAGCAACCAGAACACCGTTCTGCCCGATGGCACCGGTCTGTCGAACAAGACCTCCGACATCGTCGGCCGCACCGAGATCCGCTACCGGGACTTCCTGAACTTTATCCACCGCTTCAGGCTGGACAAGGACACGATGGCCGTGCGCCGCAACGAATTCGATGCGGTGATCGGCAATACCCAGAGCTACCTCGAACTGGGTTACACCCGCCTTAATCGCAACATCGTCAACAGCGTCGAAGACTTGCAGGACAGGGAGGAACTGCGCGCTGCAGGGCGTATCGCGTTTGCCCGCTACTGGTCGATGTTCGGCTCGGCCGTCGTCAACATGACCAGCCGCAAGGACAACCTGCAATACGGCTCCAACGGTTTCCAGCCGCTGCGCACGCGCTTCGGCGCGGCCTACGAAGACGACTGCGTCCAGATTTCGCTGACCTGGCGCCGCGATTACGTGGCGCTCGGCGACGTGAAGCGCGGCGACTCTTTCCAGCTGGGCTTCGCGCTGAAGAACATCGGCGGCGGCATCTAGGTTCGCCTTCGCCCGATACGCACGAGCAAAGATTGGCACATTCCGGCAAAGCCGCTATCGGGTGTGCTCATTTTCAGTTAAGCCGCCTCCCGGCAGGTGTGACTTGGATAAATGCGGCGGCAATTCCCGGCTTCGGGACTTCCCGCCGTTGATGCACCGGCCCCACGGGTCGGTCGAAAACGGGATTGATACAACGGTGCAAGCAGTTAACCGCAAGTTCCTCAAGCGCGCCCTCCTTTGCGTCGGCGGCCTCGCTGCGATGTCTTCCGCGCTGACCGTTCATGCTCAATCCGCTCCGCAGGGCGAGATTTCGATCCCCGACGACGTGAAGATTTTCGGCAACGACAACCCGAACATGCGCCGCGCCACTGCGGTCGTGAATGGCGACGTCATCACCGGCACCGACGTCGACCAGCGCCTTGCCCTCATCGTCGCGGCCAACCAGGGCAAGATCGACGAGGAAGAACTCAAGCGCCTGCGCCTGCAGGTCCTGCGCAACCTCATCGACGAGACGCTGCAGATCCAGGAGGCCAAGGCCGCCGACGTCTCGGTAGACGAGGCCGAGATCAACCAGTCCTATGCCCGCGTCGCGCAGCAGAACTTCGGCCAGAACACCTCCGCCATGGACGCTTACCTCAAGCGCGTCGGTTCCTCGGCGGACTCGCTCAAGCGCCAGATTCGCGGCGAGCTTTCGTGGCAGCGCCTGCTCCAGCGCAACGTCCAGCCCTTCATCAACGTTTCCGACGACGAAGTGAACGACGTGCTGGCCCGCCTCAAGGCCGCCAAGGGCACCGACGAGTACCGCCTCGGTGAAATCTACCTCGCCGCCTCGCCCGAGGCGCGCGATCAGGTCTACCAGAACGCCACGCAGATCGTGCAGCAGCTCAAGGGTGGCGGCAGCTTCGTCGCCTATGCCCGCCAGTATTCGCAGGCGAGCACTGCCTCGGTCGGCGGCGACCTGGGCTGGGTGCGCCTTGCGCAGTTGCCCACCGAACTGCAGGCCGTCGCCCGCGACATGGAATCCGGCCAGCTGGTCGGCCCGATCGAGGTGCCCGGCGGTTTCGACATCCTTTACCTGATCGACAAGCGCCAGGTCCTCACCGCCGATCCGCGCGACGCGGTTCTCGCGCTGAAGCAGATCTCGCTGCCCTTCCCCAAGGGCGTGAGCGAGGCCGAGGCCGGCAAGCGCGCCGAGGCGTTCCAGACCGCGATGAAGGCGGCCAAGGGCTGCGGCGACGTCGATGGCGTGGCCAAGGGTCTCGGCGCGCAAGTCGTCACCAACGACCAGGTCAAGGCGCGCGACCTTCCGGCGCAGATCCAGAACTCGATCCTGCAGCTTTCACCCGGCGAAACACTGCCGCCGTTCGGCTCGCTCGAAGACGGCGTGCGTATCCTCATGCTGTGCGGCCGCGACGACCCGCAGACCGAGAGCGGCCCGAGCTTCGAACAGCTTCAGGCCCAGCTCGAGGACGACCGCGTCAACAAGCGCGCGCAGACCTACTTGCGCGACCTGCGCCGTGATGCCGTCATCGAATACAACTGATCGGACTATGACGGCCCCACTCGCCGTGTCTTTGGGCGATCCCGCCGGGATCGCCCCCGAAGTGATTGCCGAAAGCTGGGTGCGGCGCAGGGAAATGGCCCTCCCGCCGTTCTTCGTCGTAGGCGGCGCGGCTGTCCTGCGCGCAGCAGCGGCGACGCGCGGGATCGACCTGCCTGTCGCGTCGATCTCTGCAGCCAGTGAAGCGGCAAGCGTATTCGGCTCGGCCCTGCCGGTGCTGGGCGGCGAGGACTGCGCTCCCGCATTCGGTGAACCGACCATCGAGGGCGCAGCGCTCGCCCTGCACTCGCTGACCAAGGCCACCGCGCTCGCGCTGTCGGGCGAGGCGGGCGGCGTGGTCACCGGCCCGATCGCCAAGTCGAAACTGGCCGCAGTCGGCTTCACCCAGCCCGGGCAAACCGAATTCCTCGCCGACGCCTGCGGCTTGCCCCACGAGGCAGCCGTTATGATGCTCGCCGGGCCGTCCTTGCGCACCGTGCCGCTGACCGTCCACGAAGCACTGGCGGCAGTGCCGGGCCTCGTCACCCGCGACCTCATCGAGAGCAAGGCCCGCATCGTCGCCCGCGCCCTCGCCCGCGATTTCGGCCTGCCGTCGGCGCGCATCGCGATCACCGGCCTCAACCCGCACGCGGGCGAGGACGGCCGCATGGGCACCGAGGACCGCGACGTCATCGTCCCCGCCATCGCCGCCCTGCAGGCCGAGGGGCTGGCCGTCACCGGCCCGCATCCCGCCGACGCCCTGTTCGCCGCCCACGCGCGCGAGGGCTACGACGTGGCGCTATGCATGTACCACGATCAGGCGCTGATCCCGATCAAGACGCTCGACTTCGATCAGGGCGTGAACGTGACGCTCGGCCTGCCGATTGTGCGCACCTCGCCCGACCACGGCACCGCCTTCGCCATCGCCGGCAAGGGCATGGCGAGCGCCGGCGCGATGATCGCCGCGATCCGCATGGCCGGCGAATGCGCCGCGCGGAGGGCCGCATGAAGACGAATCCACTAGTAGGCCCACCCCCCGCCCCTTCCGCAAGCGGGAGGGGAGCAGCACCGTTCAGCCCTCCCGCTTGCGGGAGGGCCGGTAGGCTTGGCGGTTTACCGCCTAGCCGGACGGGGTGGGCACTTACGCAATGACCACCCTCCCCCCCTTACGCGAAGTTATCGCCCGCCACGGCCTTTCGGCCTCCAAGGCGCTCGGCCAGAACTTCCTGTTCGATGAGCAACTGCTCGACCGCATCGCCGCGATTCCCGGATCGCTGGACGGCAAGGACGTGCTCGAAGTCGGCCCCGGCCCCGGCGGCCTGACCCGCGCCCTGCTGCGTGCGGGCGCCAACGTCACCGCGATTGAGATGGACCGCCGCTGCCTGCCCGCCCTCGCCGAACTGGCGGAGGCATTCCCCGGCAAGCTCAAGGTCATCGAGGGCGACGCGCTCAAGATCGATCCGAAGACGCTGTTCGCGGGCGAGTATCACATCCTCTCCAACCTGCCCTACAACGTCGGCACGGCGCTGTTCACCGGCTGGCTATCGGGAGAGGCATGGCCGCCGCAGTGGGCCTCGCTGACGCTGATGTTCCAGGAGGAAGTCGCCCGCCGCATCGTCGCCGAGCCGGATACTTCCGCCTATGGCCGCCTTGCGGTGCTGGCGCAGTGGCGCTCGAAGGCGAAGCTGGCGATGAAGGTCCACCGCAGCGCCTTCACCCCGCCGCCCAAGGTCATGTCGGCGATCGTCCACGTCGTGCCCCGCGAAGCGCCCGAGGGCGTTTCCATGCGCGTGCTGGAGCGCGTGACCGAGGGCGCCTTCGGCCAGCGCCGCAAGATGCTGCGCCAGAGCCTCAAGGGCGTGCCCGGCGCACTGGATGCGCTGGAAGCCCTCGGTATCGACGCCCAGCGCCGGGCCGAAACGCTGTCGGTCGCGGAGTTCGTGAGCGTGGCCAAGGCTTTGACGAAAGCCTGATCGCCCGCCGCGCCGCGCTCACTGATATCGCAGCGTCTTTTCGAACCCTTCGTTCGCCTTGGTCATCTTGGCCAGCTTGCGTAGCTGGCCGCGGACGTTCCGCTGGAAGCGCGCATCGTCATAGATGCCCGTCACCCGGTATTCGTCCTCAGCGATCAGTTCCTTGATCCGCGCGGCGAAGGCGGTCTGGTCGTCCACGCAGTCCGCCGCCTTCAGCGTCCGGCAGACCCATTCCTCGGCCGCCGCCTTGTCGTAGTCGTCCTGCGCCTCGTAGCCGCGCCTGTCGGCGTCCGCCTGGTCGAGTTTCGCCGCTTCGAACCGGCGCTCCAGCCATTTGCGCACTTGCGGGGCGTCCCACGCCTTCGACGGATTGCTCATCGTATTCTCCAAACCTGAGCCGCTATAGCGCGCGCCAGCGAAAAGGCCCGCCCCGCATCGCGCGGGACGGGCCTTTTTCTCTAGCCGCCGAGGAAGATCAGGGCTGCGGCTGACCACGCTCGCGGGCCAGACGCTCCTGACGGTCGATCGCCGATTCGGTCTGCACGAAGCTGTCCGACTTCACGCCCAGCCAGATCAGGATCGGCGCGGACATGAAGATCGAGCTGTACGTACCGATGAAGATGCCCAGCGTGATCGCGGCGGTGAAGCCGAAGATCACGTCCGGACCCAGCAGCAGCAGCGCCACCAGCATGATCAGGATCGACAGCGAGGTCACGACCGTGCGCGACAGCGTCTCGTTCACCGACAGGTCGAGCAGTTCGGCCATCGGCATGCGGCGGTGCTTCTTGAGGTTCTCGCGGATGCGGTCGTAGACCACGATCTTGTCGTTCAGCGAATAACCCAGCAGCGTCAGCAGCGCCGCCACGATGTTGAGGTCGAACTCCATCTGCGTCAGCGAGAACATGCCCACGGTCAGCAGAATGTCCTGGATCAGCGCGAACAAGGCCCCTGCGGCGAACTGCCATTCGAAACGCACCCAGATGTAGATCGAGATGCACAGCATCGCCAGGCTCAGCGCCAGCACGCCGGTCTTGAGCAGTTCGCCCGAGACCTTGCCCGAGACCGAATCGACGCCGTCGATGCGCGCATCCGGGAATGCCTGCTTGACCGTGGTGGTGATCTTCTGCGCCATCGCGTCGGCCAACTGCGGATGCGCCTCGGTGCCCTCGGGCAGGCGCATGCGCAGCGAGACTTCGTTGGGCTTGCCGAAGTTCTGCACGACCGGCTCGCCGTAGCCGAGCTTGTCGACGGTCTTGGTCAGCGCGTCCACCGGCGCGACCGCGCTGCGCTCGAAGGTCACGCGGATCATCTGGCCGCCGACGAAGTCGACGCCCAGGTTCAACCCGTGGGTGAACAGCAGCACCACCGAGGCGACCATCAGCACGATGTTGCTGATGAAGAACGGCCACTGCCACTTGAGAAAGTGGATGTTGGTGTTGTCGGGAATGAGCTTGAGGAGCTTCATTGTCTCTCTCCGCGCTTACAGGTTGAGGTCCGAAGGGCGCGCCTTGCGCAGCCATCCGGCAACCCACATGCGGGTCAGGGTCACGGCGGTGAACACCGAGGTGACGATACCGATCATCAGCACGACCGCGAAGCCGCGCACCGGACCCGAACCGAACGCGAACATCAGCAGCGCCGCGATCGAGTTGGTGATGTTGGCGTCGAAGATCGCGCGGCTCGCTTCCTTGTAGCCCAGTTCCACCGACTGCACCACGCGGCGGCCCTTGGACCGTTCCTCGCGGATGCGTTCGTTGATGAGCACGTTGGCGTCCACCGCCGCGCCCAGCGTCAGCACGAAGCCGGCGATGCCCGGCAGCGTCAGAGTGGTGCCGAACACCGCCATCACGCCCAGGATCATCAGGATGTTGATCGCAAGGGCGCAGATGCAGGCATAGATGCCGAAACGGCCGTAAGTCAGGATGATGAAGAGCACGAGCGCCAGCGTGCCGACGCCCATCGCGACGGCACCCTTATGGATCGCCTCGGCGCCGAGGTCGGGACCGACGGTGCGTTCCTCGACGACCTTGAGGTCCACCGGCAGTGCGCCCGAACGCAGCGCGATCGCCAGCTGAGTGGCCGACTTCGTGGTAAAGCTGCCCGAGATCTGCGCGCTGCCGCCCAGGATCGCCTCGTTGATCGAGGGCGCCGAGAGCACCTTGCCGTCGAGGATGATGGCGAAGCGCTTGCCGACGTTGGCGCTGGTCAGCGCCGCGAACTTCTCGCCGCCCTGCTGGTTGAAGGTGATGTTCACCACCGCGCGGTTGTTCTGCTGGTCGAAGCCCTGCTTGGCGTTCGTCAGCTGGTCGCCGGTGATGCCGCCGAGGCGCTTGACCGCGATGACCGGGCTCGGCCCTTCAGCCATGCCCTCGGCATAAGGCGCGATCTCGTCACCCGGAGGCGCGATGCCCTGTGCGAGGTCGGCGGGCGATGCGGTCTCGTCCACCATCTTGAATTCGAGCTTGGCGGTCTGGCCGAGCAGCGCCTTGAGCGCCGCCGGATCCTGCAGACCGGGCACCTGCACGTCGATGCGGGTGCCGCCGAGACGGCGGATGTCGGGCTCCTTGGTGCCCAGCGCGTCGATACGCTTGCGGACGACCTCGACGGCGGTTTCCATCGCGTTGCTGACTTCGAGGTCGATGCCCGCCGAAGTCGGCGCCAGCACGAACTGGTTGCCGTTGACGACCGAGATGTCCCAGTCACGCTGGCCGGTCAGGCCCGCACCATTGGTCAGCGGCAGCAGCGCCTCGCGCGCGGCGTCCACCTGCGACGTGTCGCGTACGGTGAAGGTCAGACGGCCGCCCCGGCTCGATACGTCGCCGATGCCGATGGCGGGCTCGGCCGCGCCCAGCTTGGTGCGGACCGATTCCTCCATGCCCTGCAGGCGCTGCTGAACGACCTGATTGCGGTCGGCTTCCAGCAGCAGGCGCGAGCCGCCCGCAAGATCGAGGCCGAGGTTGACCTTGGGCGCGGGCACGCCTGCGGGCAGGTGGATATTGGTGAAGGTCAGCAGCGTGGGTACGGACAGCAGGCAGAGCACCGCCGCTATCCCCCAGTACCAGACCTTCTTGAAGATCGAGAATTCAAGCATCGCCTAATCGCTTTCCCAAAGGAGCGTCCGGTCGGTTCAGTCGTTCGCGGGCTTCGAGCCTGCGGGTGGGATCACGTCGACGATCGTGGACTTGAGCGCCTTGACCTTCACGCCCTGCGCCAGTTCGATCTCGGCGTAGTTGTCGTCGACCTTGACGATCTTGCCGATCAGGCCGCCACCGGTCAGCACCTCGTCACCCTTCTTGAGCGCCGCGAGCTTGTTCTTCTGCTCCTTCTGCTGCTTCATCTGCGGGCGCAGGATGAGGAACCAGAAGATCGCGGCCATCGCCACGAACGGCAGGTAAGTCATCCAGGCCGGCGGCGCACCGGCGGGGGCGGCTGCGGCAAGCTGGGCGAGGATCGAGGTCTGCATGAAAATGATGGGCCTTCTCGTGTCGCGTGTCGGACGGCGAATCGTGTGCCGGCCGGGCCTGACGCGCATGACGGTATGATCCGCAGCCTGCGCGCAGGCGGATGCGGGCGGTTAGCAATAAAGCGAAGCGCTGGCAACGCGGGCTTCCCGCGCCTCCCCCACTGTGTCTGGGCCAGATAGGGCGCGCACGCCTTCGTTCAAGCGAGTGGACAACGCGATGAAAAACTATGCCGGAGGTGCTTGCGCATCCGAAAAGACCTGCCTATAGGCCGCGCTCCGGTCGGGACGTAGCGCAGCCTGGTAGCGCATCACACTGGGGGTGTGGGGGTCGGAGGTTCGAATCCTCTCGTCCCGACCAATCAAAAACGCCGTCTCCTGCTTCATGCGGGAGACGGCGTTTTTCGTTCCGGCGACGATGATGGGGCCATGACATTGGCCGTCATCGGCTCCCCGGACTTGACCAGATAGCCTTGCGCAGCCATCCCGGACACCTTCCATGGTCTGACATGTCGGGGTGAACATGAAGCTCTCACTTGCAGTCGCTGCCTTCGGGCTGGGCACCTTCGCGACCTATCCTGCGATGGCGCAGACCGCGTCGTGCTATCGCCTCGGCAATGTCGCATCGTGCACGGCCACCCAGACCATGGGCGACAATCCGGCCCAGCAGCGATACTCGGGCTTTCAGGAAGTCGAGCGCCTGCGCGACAAGAACGAGGAACGGGAGGCGGTCCGTCAGGAGCAGGGTCTTCGCGAAGAAGTCGGCACGCTGATCGCTGACGGCAAGTGCGCGGATGCGCGCAAGGCGGCGCTCAGGGCCGGAGATTTCGCGCTGGCGAAAGAAGCCGGTTCGATGTGCCAGCCTGCGCAGCGGCGCTAACCCAGCGGCCGCGCGCAAGAATTCATTTTCCTACACGAACCGATATGGTCATTTGAAAGCGGGTCACTTTCGCAAAGGATCCTGCCATGGCCCTCCTCGATTCGCTGCTCGGCCCCGTTACCCGCATCATCGACAAGGTCGTCCCCGACCCCGAGGCGCGCGACCGCGCCAAGCTGGAACTGCTCAAGCTCGAGAACACCCAGGAACTCGAAATGCTGCAGGCCAGCCTTTCGGCCATCGTCGCCGAGGCGAACAGCGCCGACCCCTGGACCAGCCGCGCGCGGCCGAGCTTTCTCTACGTGATGTACCTCGTGATCCTCTGGGCCTTGCCGATGGGCGTGGTCGCGGCGTTCAATCCGGGGCTCGCCAAGGCCATCGGCGCGGGGATGAACGGCTATCTCGCGGGGATTCCGGAGCCGCTCTATGCGCTCTTCGGCACAGGCTACCTCGGCTATTCGGCGATGCGCCAGTGGGGCAAGACCAAGGGCTCCGACCGGTAAGCGAAACGCTAACGCTTTCGCGCTATCCTGCTCGCATGATCGCGCTCTCCCTCCTTCACCGTCCGCTCGGCAAAGCCTTGATTGGCCTTGCCGGGCTTTTTTCGCTGGCGGGCTGCAGCCAGCCTCCCGCACCTGCCCCGACCGAGAGCACCGCCGAGGACGCGGCCGCAGAAGCCAAGGCCCGCGCCAAGGCCGAGCGCGAAGCGAAGCTCGCGGCGTTCTACGGCGGCGATGCCCCCGCAAGCGAACAGGCCTCGAAAAAGGACGACGGACCGGGCAATTCCCCGCCGCCGCCCGCAGCGCCGCCACCCTCGGCGCCCAGCATCGGCAGCGCGCTCGCCGCGCCCGATCCCGGCATCGGCAAGGTTGAATGACACGCCAAGGTCGAATGACACTGCGCCGCCGTCCAGCTTGCACCCTGCGCCCGGCCCGCTAAACCTCGCGTCCCACAACTCGCGCTGCTTTGGCGGAAGGTATTCAAGTCCATGACGGAAAAGCTGGTCTACGTGCTCAACGGCCCCAACCTCAACCGGCTGGGCAAGCGCGAACCGGCGATCTACGGATCGCAGACCCTCGACGACATCGGCGCGATGCTGGAAGAACGCGGCAAGACGCTGGGCATCAGTGTCCTGCTCTTCCAGTCCAACCACGAAGGCGACCTCGTCGACTGGCTGCACGAGGCCGAGGACGCGGGCGCCCACGCGGTGCTGCTGAACGCCGGGGCCTATACGCATACATCGGTGGCGCTGCTCGACGCGATCCGTTCTATCACCGCGCCGGTGATCGAGGTCCATCTCTCCAACCCGCACACGCGCGAGGACTTCCGGCACAAGTCGTGGGTCGGCATGGCGGCGAAGGGCACGATCGCCGGGTTCGGCGCGCAAAGCTACATGCTGGCGCTGGAGGCTGCCGCGGGGCTTTGAACGGCAGCACGATCGTCATCCCAGCGAAGGCTGGGACCGCTATGACCATGTTACACCCTATCGGCAGGTCAGCGCGGATTTTGCGGGGGTCTTGCAGATAGCGCAGCTCTGACGAGAGCGGTCCCAGCCTTCGCTGGGATGACGGGCGCTATGAAGGCGACTTCGGTACGTCACCCCTTGCAGTGACGCAGTTCCCCCCGGTCATCGCGAACCGCAACGATCCGGTGCACCGACACGCCCTGCGGATCGACCGCATCGGGCAGCGCAACAAGGCAGATACCCTGCCCGGTCAGATTGAGGAGCGCCTTGCGCACATCCTCGGTGGTTGCCTGCTGCGCCAATCCCGCGATGACGAAACCCGGACGCTTGCCGCGCGGTTCTGCTGGCAACATATGCCCGTGAAGATCGGCAATCGGCTTGCCCTGCACCAACCAGCGGTCGGCAGCGGCGTCATAGAACGACGCGGCGTCAATGTCCGCACGCGTGATGCCTGCCGCTACTGAACCTCGCCCGTAGTCGCTGCTGTCGGCGAGTTGGAAAGCCGCTGTATTCTGCGCATCGCCGCGCGGCCAGAACCACCAGGCGTTCGCCGCCACCAGCAACGCCACCGCCGCAACGAGCAAAGGCGTACGCTTCGACCGTCCCGTCACGCGCATCGCTCCAACCTCAGCCCAGCGGAACGCCCGGGATGCTCTTGGCGGTGCGGATCGTCAGCGAGGTCTTGACGCTGTCCACGTTGGGCGCGGGCGTCAGCTTGCTGGTGAGGAATTCCTGGAAGCTCTGCAGATCGCGGCTGACGATCTTCAGGATGAAGTCGATCTCGCCGTTGAGCATGTGGCACTCGCGCACTTCGGGCAGGCCCTTCATGTGGTCCTCGAAGGCGCGCAGCGATTCCTCGGCCTGGCTCTTGAGGCTGACCAGCGCGAAGACGGTGATCGTGAAGCCCAGCTTCGACGCGTCGAGATCGGCATGATAGCCCTGGATCACGCCCGCTTCCTCGAGGCTGCGCACGCGGCGCAGGCACGGCGGCGCGGTCAGGCCCACGCGCTGGGCGAGTTCGACATTGGTGATGCGACCTTCCGCCTGCAATTCCGCCAGCAGGCGACGGTCGATTTCATCGAGATTGATCATTCAAATTCCCCAGGCACACGCCTCTCGCTTCGCCTTGTTGCAACATCTACATCGAAAATGCGAGCGCGCCGTAATATTATTAGCCCATAGCGTAATCGTCCCGCTTTGCAACGGCCGAAACTCGGCTCTTTCGATCCCGACGCACTTTGCTACGAAAAAGCGACCCGGTGTTTTCCTTATGGTAAACATCACGCGGGCATAGGACCGAATCTGCCACGTAACCCGAGGCGCGCCTTTCGCGTCTGGAGATGGAATGCATTTCGACGATCGCCTTGCCACGGTCCTGCGCCTCCCGTCCTCGGGGGACAGTCTCGCGCGGATCCAGTTCAGGCAGCTCATCGACATTCTCGGACGTGCGACTGATTCGCAGGAGACGGGCGAGATGGTGGAGGCGGCCTATGCCCGGCTGGGCCAGCTCGGCCGCGAAATCCCCGCCGCGGATCGCGCGCGGTTGCTGCGCCAGCCCCTGCAGCCGATGGCCAATCCGCGCCTGCTGACCTGGCTGGCCGAGGCCGAACCCGACGTCGCCTGCGCCGGGATTGCAGCCGCTCATCTAGACGACGCGGCATGGCTGGCGCTGATCCCGCGCCTGCCGGTGCGCGCGCGCGGCATCCTACGCCACCGCCGAGATCTGTCGCCGCGCGTCGAGGCGCTATTGGAACAGCTTGGCGTGCACGACCGCGGGCTTCCCTCCGGCCCCGCCGACCCGCTGCCCGAAGACCCGCTGCCCGAGATACCGGTCCGCTTCCAGCGCCCCACCGGTGACATCGCCATCGACCAGGACATGTCGGATGACGTGCTCGAACTGCTCGACATGGCAGACGACCCGCCGCCGCCGACGTCGCTCAGCGAATGGGCGCGCGCCCGCGCGGCGCAGCAGCACAAGGACCTGCAGCACAAGGTCGCGGCCGACCCTGCTTCCGGCCCCTCCCCTGGCCAACGCGACGCGGGGATCGGCGCGATCGTTCGCCGCATCGAGGAATTCCGCAAGGCACGCGAGGCCAAGGGACCGCCCGAAGCGCAGGCCGATTCGCCGCGCCTGCCGCTCGGCGATACCGCTGCGCCCGCCCCGCATCGCCTGGCCGCCGCCATCGACTTCACCACCGGCGTCGAAGGCCGCATCGACTGGGCCGACGGCCCTTATGCGTCCTCAGTGGTCGGCCTCGCCCTCGGCACGCATGATCCGCAAGCGCAGCCGGTCGCCCGGGCCATGCTGCAACACCTGCCGCTGCGCGCCGCCCGTATCGTCGTCACCGGCGCCCCTGCCGTGAGCGGGCTCTGGCAAGTCGACGCCGCTCCCCGGTTCGACCATGGCCGCTTCGCCGGATATTGCGGCCGCCTGCGCCGCCTTGCTGCGCCTGTCGAGGTCGCCGCCGTGCCGGCAGCGCCGCATGCCGAGGCCGACCGCATGCGCGAAGTGCTGCACGAGTTGCGCACCCCCGCCAACGCGATCCAGGTCGCCGCCGAGATCATCCAGCAGCAGCTTTACGGCCCTGCCCCGCACGAATACCGCGCGCTGGCCGCCGCCATCGCCGGCGACTGCGCGCACATCCTCGCCGGGTTCGAGGAACTGGACCGGCTGGTGAAGCTCGAATCGGGCGCGATGCCGCTGGAAGACGGCGAGTGCGATCTCGCCCGCGTCCTCGCGCAGACCATCGTGCGCCTGCGCGCCTGGACCGAGCCGCGCGGCAGCGGCTTCTCGATGCTCGCCGACCCGTCCGCCACCACCCTGCCGCTGCGCATCGCCCGGCCGGAGGTCGAACGGCTGGTCTGGCGCCTGTTCGCCGCCCTCGCCGGATCGACCGCGCCGGGCGAAACGCTTGAACTGCGCTGGAGCCGCCGACCCGCCGCCCAGGGCGCGATCATCGAACTGGCCGTCCAGCTTCCCGCAATCCTTGCCGAGCGGGATCCCGAGGCCCTCTTCGATCCGGTCGCCAGCGAGCGTGGCCAGTCGCTGGCGGCGGGCATGTTCGGGATCGGCTTCACCTTGCGCCTCGCTGCAGCAGAGGCCGCTGCTGCAGGCGGCGCGCTGCAGCGCATCGCAAACAGCCTCCATCTGTCGCTGCCTGCCTTGACCGGCTCCGCATCGACCGGCATGGACGCAAACGATAGCATTTCGGCAACTTTTTCGCAGTAATCCCGTGTGGATGCGACCCGCAGAGGGAAAAAATTCCTTGCCAGCCCCGAACCTTCTGCAGCCCCCCGGCAAGCAGGCCCATGCCACCTTCCGACCGGAATTCGGCCAGCGCTTCATCGTCACCGTCGATACCGAGGAAGAATTCGATTGGTCGGCCCCGCTCGACCGCGAGGCGCACAGCGTCGTCACGGTCCCGGCGCTCCGCAAGTTCCAACAGTTCTGCGAGGGTTTCGGCGTCGTCCCGTCCTACCTCATCGACTGGCCGGTCGCCGATTCGGCCTGTGCCCCCGAAGCGATCGGCGATGCCGTCTCCGCCGGGCGCGCCGAAGTGGGCGTGCAGCTTCACCCCTGGGTCAGCCCGCCCTTCGTCGAGGACGTCAACGAACTCAACAGCTACGCAGGCAACCTCCCGTTCGAACTGGAACGCGAGAAGCTGCTCACCTTGCGCGACCGCATAGAAAGCGCCTTCGGCACGCCCCCGCGCATCTACCGCGCCGGACGCTACGGACTTGGCCCGCGCACGGCGGAAATCCTGATGGAATGCGGCATCGCCGTCGATACCTCGGTGCGGGCGCGGTTCGACTATAGCGGCACCGGCGGCCCCAATTACCGTGAGCACCCGCTCCACCCCTACTGGACCGACGAAGCGCGCCAGCTTCTCGAGCTGCCCTTGACCACCGTATACTGGGGGCCACTGCGGCAAGTGGGCAACGTCATCTATCCGCACTTGTGGCGCGCACCGACGATGCGCGGCGTCCTCGCGCGGACGGGACTGCTCGAACGCATCCCCCTCACGCCCGAGGGAATCACCGCCGAAGAAGCCCTGCGCGGCGTCGATATCGCCATCGACGAAGGGCTGCCGGTGCTGGTCTTCTCCTTCCACAGCCCTTCGCTGGCGACCGGCCACACGCCTTACGTGCGCAGCGAAGCGGACCTCGACGGTCTTTACGACTGGTGGCGCACCCTGTTCACCCACCTCGCCCGGCGCGGAGTGAAGCCGACAAGTGTGCATGAAATCATGAAGAGCGTGCAACACGGGTAGAACCCCGCTTGCGTCATGCCGATTGCCAAGCTAACGGGCATGGCATCCGGCCATCGTCGATGGGGCCGGGTCCGGCACGGGGGCCTGTAGCTCAGCGGTTAGAGCTGGCCGCTCATAACGGCTAGGTCGCGGGTTCGAATCCTGCCGGGCCCACCATTCGCCGGTTGCTGCCTTCGCGGGCAGCAGCATCGACAACCCCAGGTCGGGGAGTGGCGCAGCCCGGTAGCGCGCTTGCTTTGGGAGCAGTCTTATTTGATCCTCCTAATGTAAGGTTTTCTGCGGGTTTCAGTGCTTTTCTCCCCGACCAGTTCGGGACTATTTCGGGACTGCTGAACAGCATCCATTGCACGGCGGATATCGTCGTCGCCGACATGGGCGTAACGCGCTGTCGTCTCGATCCGAGTATGTCCCAACAGCTTCTGCGTCACCTTAAGATTAGATGCTCGCGTGATTCGGCTGGCGGCCGTGTGTCGCAGGTCATGGAACCTGAAGTCGGTGATGCCCGCCTCGTCGAGCGCTCGATACCATTTGCGGTTCCACCCCTCCTTACTGAATGGATATCGCTCGCCCTTGATCCTGCGCGGACGATCGGCGCGCGCGGGCGCAGGACGCTCGCACACGTAGGTGAACACGAAGGGCCCGACGCGGGGGCGGTTCGCGATGATCTCCTTCATGCGATCGGTCAGCGGGAATTCATGCCAGACATCGCCCTTGGTGTGGACCGAGGCCGTACCTCTCCGCTGATCGACCTTGGACCACAGCAGCTTGACCACGGCCGTGCGGCGAGCACCAGAGAGCAGTGCGAACTCGACGAGATCGGCCATGTCGGGATACCGCTCCGTCAGCACCGCGAACAACGCAGCTTCCTCCTCCGGAGACGCTTCGCGGACGCGCTCTTTCGGCTCCTTCAGAAGGTGGCTTCCCCATTCGATGGGATCGTCGGCGATTTTGTATTTCTTCGCCAGGAAGCGATGGGCGCGGCGCAGCAGTTCCGTCTCGCGGTTCACGGTGGCAGCGGACACGGCCGGGCGGACCTCGCCACGCTTGATACGGCGATTCGGAAAGCTGGGCTCGATCCGGCGCAGGGCGACCATGCGAGCGACCTCGATGTCGCCTATGTCCTGCAGCAACGTTTTCGGCCCAATCAGGCGCAGGACATTGCCCAACTGGTACTCAGTCACCTTGGCGTTCCGGTCGAACTTGCCCTTGGCATCCCAGTAGATGCCGATACCTTCATCCAGGGTGACAGAGGGCTTGCCCTTTTTACCGGTAGCGACCTCAGTGCGATGATCTCGCTCGAATCGCTCGGCATCGCGCTTGGATTTGCAGTTGGTGGATCCGTGATAGCGGACACCGCGGTACTGGTAATCGAAGTGGTAGTAGGGACTGGCCTTCGGCTTGTAGACCGTCATCGCTTATTCCGCTGGCTGAAGGGCACGATCTCGCCGCCAGCAGCCGGGCCACGTACGACGCGGCGCCGGCCGCCTGCGAGAGGATCGGCGACCAGCTGCTGCCGCTGGATGCACAGGGCAACATACTCGTCGCAGTCCTCGGGACGGTAGGCGATATTGCGCGCCGTCAGCTTGACGTAGGTGATCTTGCCCTTGCTGCGCAGTTCGCGGAGCGTGCGCGGGGCCAAGCGGAGGCGTTCGGCCGCTTCGGCTTCTGTGAGCAGCGCGGTCATACCGCTTTCCTTTCGGGTTTGGGGTGAGGCAGTGCAATCGGGGCCGTGTGGCCGCTCACCAGATTGATGAAGGCGCCGGCGTGCCCGATCGATCCCCGGCCGAGCAGATCGAACAGCAGGGCTAGGGCGTGGCTGGCGAGCACGCGGTTGATGAACAGGGACTGCCGCTCGAGGGCTTCGGCGACGGAGCACGAAGGCGCGTCGTCCTCCGGCATCCCTTCGTCGGCCAGTTCGGGAAAGCTCTCCAGCACGGTCGGCAGACGCACATAGCCTTTGCGATCGTAAAGCCGTGCCGGAGTGCCGAGCAGCAGCTGGCCATCCATGGCGCGGTTGCCGAGATCCAGCCAATAGGCAGGCACCCGACTAGTACTCGCGTCCATGGCCGCGCCCAGCGCGCGGCGGGCCGAGGCCGTGTCGACACAGCTGATGAGCATGTCGACATTATCCAGACCGATTGCTTCGGGCGCGCGGCCGTGAACCGCCTGCCAGCGCAAACCATGCGCGAGATTGATCCGCTCCGTCAGGGTGCGGGCCTTCGAGCTTCCGACGTCGCAGCGATAGAACGGCTGGCGGCCGAGGTTCGCCTCGGTAACGACATCGTCGTCGACGACGGTAACGTCCAGCCAACGCGACGAGATTTCACGCAGCGCCGCGTCGAGCGAGGCAAGGCCCATCAGCATCTGCGCGCCGTTGCCACCGCATCCGACCAGCAGGACCTTGATACCGCGCTGGCCGAAGTTGGCCGGTAGAAGGTGCCGTTCAGGCGTCATGGTCATCTCCAGTGAAGGGGCTGCGCGGCATCGGCAGGAACATGCCGCCGGCACACAGACGCGCCGCAGCGGTCGGGCCGGCGGGATGATCGAGGCGACCGAAGACTATCGCTATCTTGGTGGAATGCGCGTCATCGGCATCGTCGGTCGCGCTGAAGAATGCTGCGCCGTTGCCATGGCTGTGGATGTCGCAGACGATGTGCGAGCCTTGCGCCAGAGTCGGCGTGCGATAAACGAGCCGCGACGGCGTCGCCGCTTCGATCTCCGGATACGCAATGGTGAACTGGGCGGTGTGCTCGTCCCAGATCACGAACGCTGCGGCCTCGTTCGGCAGCGCCGCCTCGAAGTGCTGCAGAATATGGCGGAGCAACTCGCGCGGGATAAGCCCGCAACGCAGTTCGGCCATCGGATCGCCGACCTTCCCATAGGGCACGTGTCCGTCGAGTGTCGGGGCAATGTGCGCGTCGAGGGCAAGCCAAGGGCGCCGCAAGATCAACATCACGCCATCGGCGCCTACCAACAGGCCCTGCCCCGCTCGTACGGATCGCAATTCCTCGATCGCCGGCGTCTGCCCGCTTGGGGGCACCGGGTAGCAAGGGAAAGCAGCCAGCACCGCGGCGGCCGTCAGGAAGTCGTTGGGCGACGTCATGCGTGGGTACTCCGCGCTATCAAGCTTCCCACCGTCACCGGCGCGCCCTCGTTTCGCGTGCTGCGACTGAAAACAAATGGGCGTAGGCGCTTGACCGGGAACCGCTTCGTGCCCCGCGCTGCCAGATTGTCCCACAGCCTGACCAGGCCACCCTTTCCGCTAACGGTCTTTTCCTGCCCCGGGTTGGGATGGGTCGACCACGAATCGAAAACGGCGCGCTCGTACTCAGCGATGCTGGCGATCGTCAGCGTCTTAGGCTGCGGGATGTTTCCCCAGCACAAGCGGCCATCGATGAACACGTTCAGTACCGGAGAAAAAAGTACGAGCGTTTCCGCGCCTGGTCGCTTGCTTTCCGGGAGGGCGTAGACGCCAAGGCCCTTTCGGGTCGCGACCAGCAAATGGGCCGGGTACGGCAGATCCACAGTGGTGCGCTGCCGAAGGGCGCGCAGATCCGCTGCCGGTGATGACAGGGCGAAGTAGGCGGTGCGAACCTGCTCTGGAACCCACCATGCGAGCACGTCCGGATGCGATACCAGCACGTTGTCCGGAAGTATCTCCGGCGGCGCCGCGCGTCCCAGCGCTGCGGTCCACTGCCGCAAGTGAGCCCGGGTTAGCGGAGCACCGGCGGCGATCGTCGGTTGCCCCTCGCCATGCTCGACCGCGTGCATGCTGGCGAACGCGGCGGTGCGCTGCGGCCCGTTTCTATAAAGGAGAATGGCGTTCGTCAGCGTCAGGCCGCGGTCGGTTGCCTCGAACTCGGTGGAATGCTGGCTCACCGACGGTCCTTCCCGCTGGTGGGGTCGATCGCGATCAGATCCTGTGCGGCGCGCATGAACTCCACGCCGACCTTGAGGCTCTGGAACCACGCATCGATGTCGGCCGCATCGGTGACCGTCGCCATACCGACGACGTCCATGAAGCCTATCTCCATGCCGTGCCTTCCGACGTCGTCGAGCTCGCGCGCGAAAGCCTCGGCGCAGACAAGCGTCATGGGTGCAAGAAACGCCCGTTCCTCATATTCGGGCAGGCATTCGATCGCGAGATCGCTCTCGTAGTTCCACGCCCCGGCGGCGCTACGCTGCGCGATGACCGTGTCGGCAGCCGATCGCACAGCGCGTATCCGGCTCCTCAGGCCCTTGGGCAGTTTCGACAGTGGCGCCGCGTTCTCCGTCAGCATCCACTCGGGTCGCCGCCCCCTGATGGCTGACGGCAACATCTCCTCGTCGATGTCCTCCAGTGCGTGGCCCTGCCACTGCATCAGGCTTGCTATCGCTTCCCTGTCTTCCGTCTCGCCGTCCCAGTAGTAGGCGGAAAGCTCCTCCATCAGATCCTCGAAGCCGAACACAGGCAGCACGGAAGGGATCGTCTCGGTCAGGGCCTTGTATGCGGCAGCCCGCCAGCCCAACGGGGCGACTGGACCAAGCATCGTCTGCGAGAGCACGTTGCACTTCTCGATCCAGCCCAGTTCGACCTGGCCAACGCTGTCGCAGATGAGCGCGATTGCTGGCGGATGATCGTCATTGCCATTGATTACGATGGCCCGCAGATCGAGCATGTCGACGCAGCCCACGATATCCAGCACGGCACGGTCAAAGGTACGCTCGATGTGCTTGCGTGCCTCGTGGCGCGTGAAGCACTGGCCCGCCTCGCCCTGCGCCGCCACCCATTGTCCGATTGCGCGGTAGTGAGGCTCCAGCGGAGCGTCGAAGATGGCGGGAATGGTTGCCGCCAGCGCGACAGACCGTCCAGCCAGGTCACCCGAGGGGCGCGAGCCGGAGGCCGGGCGGAGGCGTGATGGGCTCGCGCACGTCGTCCGCCGGGGCGACGACGGCCGCGTGAAGCGCTTTGAGGCGGTCGCTGATGACTGGTTGGGTAGCAGAGGGCGAGTGGCCATCGTCGGATTCGATCCATTCGAGGAGAGGTTTGCGCAGGACGGGCGGGATGCCCGCGCCATCCGTCGTCATCGTCAGCCCTTCGTGCCAACAGCGCGGCGGTACTCGGTGACGTGCGCCGTGCCGGAAACGCCGAGATCGACCGCCTCGGCATTGAGGATCGCGGGGTAAAGCGTGGCGTGATAGGCGCGCAGGCCCTGCGCATCGCCCGCAAGATGCGACGGCACGGGCAAGTCCATGCCGTCATAGCGGTACACGCGGGTCAGTTGATTGATTTCCATAGATGCCTCCGGCCGATGATCGTGGGTGTTGAAAGGGTTGGGGCTCACCAGAGGCTGGCGGGTTCGCCTGGCTTCGGGTCTGGCACAGGCGCTGGCGTCGCGGCGGGTTCCGGCTTGGCGGGCGTGGTTGCCGCCTTCGTCGTGGCCGGTTTGACCTTCGCCTTCGCAGCTTCGGTCGCCTGCTTCTGCTCGGCAAGCTGGTCGCCCAGGGCCTTGCGTGAGGCGATCAGTTGCCCGAGCGCGCCAGCCTCTCCGAGCGCCAGTTCCGCGTCGATCTCCGCCGCAGTAGCGGTGATCGAGATCGGGCGGATTTCTTCGGCGCCCGGCGCGTTCTTCACGCCTTCAGCCTTGCGCGGCATGATGATGAGCGTGACCGTCTCGTCCGGTCCTGCAGCGAGGTCGAGGCCGAGCGAGTAACGCGACAGCAGCGGGAGAAGGCTGGTGATCAGCACGGCAAGGAATCCTTTTCAGTGGTGGAGGGGGCGTTGACGCTCGCGTCGACAGCGGGCGGCGAATATTTTCCGTCGAGCGTGAGCGCGCCGGGGAGGCGGCCGGACCAGTCGAACCCAGTGGCGTTGAGCATTCCGGCGACGATAGCGTCGGTCTTCGCCTGCATGAGCTTGGCGAAGGCTTTCGTGCCCATGTGATCGATCAGGCCGCATTCCTTGGCGATGAACTTGAGCTCATCCTTGCCGAAACGGCCAAGGAATACCGCGTCCACCTTCCACGTGTCGCGGAGGATAGATTCGAAGGCACGCAGGATTTCCGGATCGCCCTCACCGGCCTGGATCAGTGCCGCACGCCAAGCGGATTCACGAACATCAGCGGCGCGGCTCGCGATCATTGCGGCATTCACGGTCTGCTTCGGCGCTTCGGTGGGGCTCGCCTTCTTGGGAACGATCGCCGATCGCGGTGCCGAACTGGAGACGTCAGGCTCCGCCGGGGCCGCGTCAGGTGCCGGCACGGCATTCTTTTCATCAGCCACCGGTTCCGCCGATTCGGTCTTCAATTGGAAGCAGCCGGGGTTGGTGCAGTGACCGTCTTCAACATGCGTCGCAAAAAGGGCGCGCTGCGCTGCGGAATTGAAGGGGCAGGCCGTGCATTCGGCCTTGTCGAAGCGAGCAGCAGCGAGGCTCTGCGTCACGCGCATGAGCAACTCGCGCGTCTTGTTTACGTCCAGCCCGGCAGTCAGGATCGTGTCGAGAGCCTTTTCCTGCTTGTCGCCGGGCACCGCGGCCAAGAGTTCGGCGTGGCCGACCTTGATGCGGCGTTCGTCGAGCGCGAGCTTCACGGGTTCGGACAAGTTGGCCAGCGCCAGGCGTCGATCGAGCTTGGCCGGGGACCAGCCAAGCCGACGTGCGGCTTCAGCTCGATCGTTCTGGCTGGCCGCCAGAACGCGCACGGCGGCGTCTGCCTGCTCCGTTTCGGAGGCATCATCGCGGACATCGTTCTCGTCGATCGCAGCCTCGACCGCTTCGTCATCGGTCATATCGCGAATCAGGACCGGGGCATTGCCGTCCCTGCCAAACGCTTCGAGCGCAGCCCTGTACCGGCGACCGCCAGCGACGAGGAGATAGCCCTCACCGCCATCGGGAGCGGGTCTGACCAGCATCGGCTGCAGCATGCCGCGCAATTGGAGCGAAGCCACGAGCTCCTCATGGGCCTTGCTGTCGAAATATCGGCGCGGGTTATAACCTGGCGTTATGCTAGACAGCGGCAATACGACCGCCCGCTGCTGACCTTTGGTGTCGAGTGTCATGCTGCTACGCTCCTGAAATAGCTGGCGTGGATCGCGCGCTCGGCGGCATCGATCTGCGCGGTGTGTTCGAAAATGCGGGGAAGGAAGGCGCTGGCGTCGGCGAGGTCGCCCGCGAGGACGGAAGCGAAGCAAGCCTCGATCGCGGTCAGTTGATCTGGCGTGTATCCGGGGACTTCGCGACTAAGAGCCGAACGCAGCTGATCGACCGACGCCTCTTCCAATGCCTCATCGAGGCTGACCTCGGCGGACACCGAAACGTAATCGACTGAGAAGCCGTTGCGACGAGCTTCGTTCACCGCACTTTCGAAATCGCCAGCGCTGACATGAACGTCCATGGTGACCCTATCGCTCATACGATCACCGTGACCTGTTCGGCAGCGCGCGTAACCGCCGTGTACAGCCAGTTCCGCTTCGCATCCCGGAACGACCCGCTTTCATCGAAGATGATGACGTTGTCCCACTGCGAGCCCTGCGATTTGTGGCAGGTGATCGCCCACCCGAAGGTGAACTCCTGCGTTCCGCGCTTGGCCTTCCAGTCGATGGTCTGCTCGGTGCCGTTGAAGAAGTGCTCGAACACCTCGACCTTGATCGGGTCGCGCTTCTCGTCGAGCGAGGCGACGCGGAGCGCCAGCTTGCCGTCGCCAAGCTCCTCGATCTTCTGAGCGTCCCAGAGGCCACCGTTGAAGATGTGCTTCTCCTTGTCGTTCCGGAGGCAGATCAGGCGGTCGCCTGCGGTCGGATGCCACGCCTGCGCCGCGCCCTGCAGGCCCTTCATCGCCCGGATGCGCTGGTTGTAGGAGACGCGGGTGCGGTTGAGGCCGCAGAGCAGCTGATCGGCCCCAAGGACGAGTTCGCCCAGGCGGTCCCGGCCGAGCGCGCTGCTGCGCGTCACGAGGCTACTGCCGTGCGTGCCGACCTGCAGCGGCTTCCCCTGCCGAATGTCCATCGACATGCGGATGATGGGGTTGTCCTGTGCTTGGCGGTGGACCTCAGTGAGCATCACATCTGGCTCGCCGTTGATGAAGAAGCCTTCGCCCTTCACCGGCGGCAGCTGCGCGGGATCGCCCAGGACAAGGATGCGCTTGCCGAAGCTGAGCAGGTCGCGCGCCAGATCCTCGCCGACCATGGACACCTCGTCCACGATCAGCAGCGCGGCATCGGACAGGTCGCTCTGCTCGTTGAGCTTGAACGCGGCGATGCCGGTGACCTCGTCGATCTCCACGCTGTAAATAAGCGAGTGGATCGTCGAGGCGTCCTTGCAGCCCTTTTTGCGCAGGACGAGCGCGGCCTTGCCGGTGAAGGTGGCGTAGAGCACCTTGCCCTTGACCTTCGCTGCCAGTTCCTTCGCCAGCGTCGTCTTGCCCGTCCCAGCGTAGCCGAACAGGCGGAACACCTGCTGGCCGTTGGGATCACCGAGCCAAGTCGACACGCTGCGGATGGCCGCGTCCTGTTGCGGGGACCAACTCATGCCGACACCTGCGCGCGTAGCGCTTCCGCCTGCTCCTTGCTGGCGATGACGAACATCGGATGGCTTTTGCCTTCGTGCTCGACTTCCAACTGGTGCAGCCGGAAAAGGCCGCCCAACGTCCAGTTGCATCCCGGCTTGTCGGCGTTCGCGGGTTTGCCGTCGCGGGCAGGCCCGGCATCGTTCCAGCGTCCGACGCACGAAAAGCCGATCTGAGTATCCAGCTTGTCCTCGGGGACACCTTCGATACGCAGCAGAGCCATGGATTGCACAGTGCTGCAGATCGGGCAGACGAAAGCCGAGTGCTCGCGATCCATGCCCTGCTCTTTCAGGCGAGCGCGGAACTCGTTGTGGGTGATCTTTTCCATGATCAGGCTGCCTTTCGTTCGACAGGGTCGGTCCAGACCACGCCATGCTCGGCGCCGAATGCGTAGATGCACTCGATCAGGTCGCTGAACTCGGACTTGGAGAGGCGGCTGGACTTGAAGCCGAGCGGGACAACGCCCTTGCCATCCAACGTGGGTTCGAAGGTGCACGAGAAGCCGGCGGCGTTCATGAAGAGCGCCTTCCAGACCTCGGTCGACAGCACCCGGCCTTCGGGCTTCGCGCGCGAGATGTCGGACAGCATGGCCCACATCTTCGCGTTCTGATCGCTGGTGCGCGCCGCTTCCTTGATGTTGAGCACCGCGCCCATCGGCGCCCTCTCGATCAACTGGTGGGCCAACGCCCGCACCGACGGGTTGACGAGCGTGAGGGTCTGTCCGCCTTGCTTAGCCATTGCGATGTTCCCTGATTTCCTTGCGGCGCGGCGAGGCGTCGCACAGGCTGTCGATCAGCTTTTCCACCGACTGCCCCGAGGCGGCCTGATAGGCGCGCCAGAAGGACTGCTCACCGATGGCATGCTGCTGGGCATGGTGGCCCATGAAGTCGAGGTCGGAGCCGCAGAGCGGGACCGCGCGGTAGTCGTCAGGCTTCTGGCCCATGCCCGCCCCGCTGCCGATCCGGACGTGAGCCGCCTCGATCGGCGCGCGCTGGCAACCGGGCCAGGCACAGTGGAAGGAGCGAACGAAGCTCAGGTGAGCCTGAGACTTCCAGCGGCCTTCTCTGCGCGGTTTGCGGGTGGCGCGCTCTCTGACCTTGCGGGGCGGGAGTGCCATGTCTCAGGCCTCCGCTTTAAAGGAAGCCGACACGGCACAAAATCCGCCATTCGTGCCAACTCCGTTGCGCGGTATAGCCGATGCTCGGGCTGACACGGTCTCTCTGTACTTCGGCATACTGAGGTTCTCTTTCTGGGTGCCCCAAGAGAGGTTGCCGGGACGGTTGTTCAGACCGTCTTCGTCGTCGTGGAGGGTGACGGCTGCTGGAAATGGTTTGGGGCCGTGGAACGCTTCGCACACCAGCTGGTGAACCTTTCGAGGCTTCTGACGACCACCTTCACCATCATGGCGCTTAAGCATCACGAGGCGATATTCGTGGACGGCGCCCTTCCTGGCCTTTGTCACTAGGCCATGCGTGGGCTCGGGAAGGTATGTGCGGTAGCCGCCATTTGGCAGCGGGGCGTAGCTCGGCGGCTGTAGGATACGGCCCCAGCTGCTGGCGAGAACGCCGGGCTCGCTGGGAACGGGCTTCCAGATTTCAGTGCTATCCTTCATGGGGCACCTCAAAATGGAATGTCGTCGTCAAGGTCGTCACCGAACCCGCCGCCGCCATTGCTGTTGCCCCAGCCATCGTTGGCGGAGCCGTTACGACCATCACGGCCGTTGTCTTGCCAGCCACCACGATTGTCATCGTAGACCTTGCGGTCGCCACGGCCGCCATCAGCCCAGCGCCCGCCGCCCTGCCCGCCGCGATCGTTCGACCGGCTGCGCTGATCGCCGCCCCAGTCGCCGCCGCGCTGATCGTCCGGCTTATTATCGAGCATGGTCATGACCCCGCCGTGCCCGCCGACGCTGACCTCGGTGGTGTAACGGTCGTTGCCGTTCTGATCCTGCCACTTGCGGGTGCGCAGCTGGCCCTCGATGTAGACCTTCGAGCCCTTGCGCAGGAAGCGCTCGGCGACACTAACAAGGCCGTCGCTGCCGATGGTGACGCTGTGCCACTCGGTGCGCTCCTTGCGGTCGCCGGTCTGGCGGTCCTTCCAGCTTTCCGAGGTGGCGACACGGAAGGTCGCGATACGCCCGCCGTTCTGGAACGACTTGATCTCCGGATCCGCGCCCAAGTGGCCGAGGATGATGACCTTGTTGACTGAGCCCGCCATGTCAGAAGGGCTCCGCGTCGAGAGCGGCATCGCTCAGAAAGGCAGGAGGCACCGGGCTTTCAGCGCGCTCGATCTCCGGAGGCGCAGGCGGAGGAAGGTCGATCGCGGGCGCCGGGGGCGTGCGCAACGGGTCGAAGCGGGTGCCGACGATTTCGGTACTCGTGCCGATCGTGGCGAGCACGACCAACACGTGAAATTCCGTGCCAGGGTTGAGCGCCGCGAGGCGCGCCGCCTCCTGCTCTGCTGAGGTGGGGGTCGAATGCTTGAACTTCGGAGCGAAGCCCGCTTCGTTCCAGACGAGCCAGAACGGTGCGGTCGGGGCATAGCCGTAGTTGAGGGCGAACTTGATATTCGTGTCGGTCATGATCAGGCGACCTTTCGATCTTCGATGATGTTGACGCCGGGGATCGAGCGGACACCTGCCGCAACATCCTCATCGACAAGGACCTTGAGAGCAGCGCGGAAGCGATCGGGATGACGTTCGATGTAATGCCGAACGACGGCGCCCCCCTGCCCCTCGATCATCTCCGCGCGCCAGTACGAGCGCATGGAGACGGCGCGAACTTCGCCGTGGGCCTGCACCTTTTCGCGCTCGACGCGGCGGGCAGCGGCTGCGGCATCTTCCGCGTGCTGCATGAGCTCGGCAGCTTCTTCGATCGCGCCGAGGTCGCTGGAGCCTGCGGCTTCCTTGTGCGCCTCAAGCGCTGCGGCAGTGGCCTTATCGGCCTCCGCGCGCGCCAGACGCTCGCGCTTGAGCTTCTCCGCCTCCTGCTTCTGCAGCCACGGGGTCAGAAGGTTTCCAAGGGCGTATGCGGCCTTCACCACGGAACCAGGCTTCCGGTTCTTCATCGGCGCGATGTAGGCGTTGTAGCGATCCTGGATCTCGGTGACCTTGAGGTCGATCGGAGCCTTTTCGATCTTGCGAGCATCGTCAGCGAGGCTCGTCGCCTCCTGCAGACGCTGGCGGAGCGATGCGACGGCATCGGCCTGCGCCTGATTCTCGATGGCGACGCCGTCTGCCCAGTTTTTCGCTTCGACGAGCAGGTCATCCATGTGGATCTGGACGGCTTCCCACTTGGGCTCGATGGTCACCTGCTCCTCGGCAGGCGGGTTGTTGTCGCCCATGACGGCCCGGGGGTTCGTATCATCGCCACCGGCGAGCGCAGCGGCTTCGAACTCGGCCGTCAGCTTGTCGACATGCGCCTGCAGCGCCTCTATCTCAGCGGTGCGGCCCGGCTCGGTGCGGCTGAGCTTGTTGAGGGCGTTCTTCGCGTAGGAGAGCGGCATAGTCGAGATTTCGACCGCGCCCTTGCTGGACTGGTACTGCATGGTTGGGCCTTTCAGAAGGGGACGTCGCTGTCGTCGATGTCGCCGAACTCGGAGCCGCCACGGGCGCCCTCGTTCCGACCGCCACGGCGCGTGTCGTTGTTGGAGTTGCCGTCGGTTTCACCGGCACGGTTCGTTTCGGACTTCGCCATCTCAGCCAGCTTGTCTTCCAGCTGGTTTATGACCTTGATGGCCTGGCGATCGGTCAGGTCCTGCAAGTCCGCGATATCGTAGTGATCTAGGATCACCTTCGTCTTCGCACCGGTGACCTTGAGCAGATCGGTGATCTTGGCCCACTGCGGGCGAGAAATCAGCGGTTCGCCGCGCTGCTGGTGGGACTGCTGACGCGGCGCCACGGTATGCGTCGTGGCGTCGGCGTCGTTGTCGCCCTCGGTCGGGATTTGGAAGACCTGCAGTTCGGCGTATTTCATGGCGGCCGATTGCGCTTTATTGGCGCTCTTATCGGCGGTATCCATCGCCTCTCCGACAGTCCGCACGTAATCAAACGAGCCGTCGATTGCTGACACCAGCTTGAAGCGGACCGTCAGAATCGTGTAGGTGATGACGCCGCCCTTTTGGGTCTGACGTTCTTCACGCTCCATCTTCTCGACGTCGGGAAGGATAACGAGCCTGTTCTCAGCGAGAATGCCGCACAGCAGGTTGTAGACGTCATCGATGCCGCGGAACTGGTAGTTCTGCTGCTGGTTCTTCCTGTCCTTCGACAGGCCTTCCTTGGAACAAGCGAGCATCACGTCAGATATTGCCGTGTAGACAGCCGGGACTGCAGTTGCGGCCGCTGGTTCGATTTTGGTCTGCGCGTTCACAGGGCGCCTCCGGTAGCGATGTAGAAGAGGGTTCCGGTGACGATCAGGATGCCGGACAGACCAGCGAAGATGATCGCGCCGAACAGCGGGTGGGGCTCATCCTCGGGCCGGTTGTCGATGATCGACTGAACCTTGGAGAGGGTCGTCTCGCGCTGGAGCGGGCCGTAGATGTGCTGGCGTCGCGCCTCCGACATGGCCGGGCGGCCGTTAAGAGTGACGTCCTTCACGCTGCACCGCCACGGGTCAAAGCCCAGGCCGCGCGCTCTAGTTTGCCACCGTCCTCGTCGAGATAGTTGTCGAGGTCGGAAGCAGCGATCTCGAGATAGAGGCTGTCGTGGGCCTCGGGCTCGAGCAGCGTGTTCGCGGCGCTGACGATGCCCGCGAGCCGGTCGTGCTCGCGGCGGCGATCGTCGATGTACTTCTGGAAGAACGACTGCGAGCCAGCAGTGCTGACCGGGTTGGCCTTGAGCCAGCCCTTACGCTCGGCAGCGACTTCGAGCAGCGCCTCCAGAAAACGGCGCGTCAGGGTTTCGGGAAGGAAGATGCTCACGGCGCTGCCGACAATCAGGGCGGCCGGAGCCTCGCTTGCAGCAACGATCTTGGTGTGGATGCCCATGGTTCAGGCCTCCCCGCGTGCTTTGGCGAGAGCGGCGCTCAAGTCAGCCATGAGCCGCTGCGCCGCCGGAACATCGCCCAGCATCGGCAGCAGAGTTTCCGCACGGATGGCGAGAGCGTAAAGCTCAGGCGCGGCGGCGAGTAGGCGGGCGTTCGCCTCCGTCATCCATCCGGAGGCTTCGAGAAATTGGGCGCCAGCGCAGAACTTTTCCGGCTTGATGCCCCAGAACCGATTGCCGTCATCGTTGAACCTGGGTTCGCAATCCCATTCAACCGCAACGAACGGCCCCGGTGTGAATTTCGTGGTGGTGGACACTGGCGTGATCTCCAACAAAGGTCCCGGCAGGTCTGCGCTTGCGGCTCACTGCTGGGCTGTTGAGATCATGACTAAATGCGCATACGCATATCGTCAAGCGTCAAAATATGCGCAGACGCATTTTAATGCGCGACTGAGCTCCACGCAAAAATCCCCGCCGAAGCGGGGCCTGCGGGTTATCTATGGCGCGACCGACGAAGTTCCTATGGTCGCCTCGCGCACGATGGGATTTCCCTCGTGTCATGATGGGGCGTCATAGCCCTCACTTTAGCTTTCGTGAGGGTATCAATTCTGGCTCTTAATGCGCCGCCCATAGCGATATCGCGTGGAGGCGGGCCGCCGTATAATCCAAAGAGCTCGCGCCTACGCTGGCGATCTAGCGCAGCCATGCTCTCATTGTAGTCACGGAAAGAGATTTCCTGGCAAATCATATCGACGTTCAGCGACACCATTTTGCGAACAAAAACGTTGTCGATCGCCGCCAAAGTCGGCGCAGCAGAGGCACCTGCGAGCGAGAAAATGGCCAACGCCCCACCTATGACCGTAGGAAAAATCCTAGACACCATCACCCCCATATGAGAACAGAAAGAGAACAAGGAGTCGAGTCGATGTGGAGCAGTCGGACATACATTCTCGGCGAGCCCGCATGCGAAGCTGGCTGCCAGCGATGCTCCCTGCGCTGCGCTACCGTCATGGCTTCAGTTGTTGATCTAAGCCGCCAACACGAGGCGGCCCTTCGGGATCTATCGGCTTATCGGACCCCGGAAGCTCTTGAAGAAATAAGGTTGCTTGAAAAGCACTTGGAAAGCTCATTGCGAGCCGCTGAGCGCGTTCGTCCTCATCAGGGTCTACATCAATCGCGGCCAGCAAGCCCGCGAACATCTCGGCCAATGCGCTTGCATTAGGAAGAAGAACGGGAACATTTATCGCGGCTTGCGGTGATGACGGTCCGCTGAGTGAGATACCGAGGTCCTCGGTGCCAAGCAGGCGTTGTACCGTTGTGTTCGCCATGGCGGCGATCGCGTGCAACAAGTCGCCGGCCGGGATTGACCCTTTTTCCCACCTGCCGGCGGTCGACTGCGACACGCCTAGTCGCTCAGCGAATTCCGCCTGGCTTAAACCTAAGGTCGTACGAATCGCGCTAATTTTGCGGGCTAGTTGCTTGGTCATGCGTGACGCATAATCTCAAAGCGCCGCTGGGTAAAAAGCGCGGACGCATAATCACGCTTGACCGCATAATGCGTATGCGCATAAATGCGCGACATGGACAGCATCCTTGAAATCAGGAAAGCGCTGAACATCTCGCAGGCCGAGATGGCAGATCGGCTTGGCCTGCACCAGTCGTCGATCTCCCGCCTAGAGCGCAACGAGATTGTTCCTGACAAGCGTACAATGATCGCGGCGCAAGCTCTGCTTTCGGCATCACGCACGCAGAGCGCGAACGCGTGAGCGCGGCGCGCCAGGTCGCTTACGGCGGCCCTCTCCACCGGATCGCGAACAAGCCCGTTAAGGGCGGCGGCGCGCGCATCGCGCTGATGCCGGACCATCCTGCGATCCGCGAGGGGCGGACCCTGTTCCGGTCGCGCGTCGTCCACCCCGACGTTAGCCCCCGCCTGCTCGTCTCCGGCGAGAACCAGCGCAAGATCGGCAAGCGCATCACGAAAGGCCGCTGGAAGGGCTTTCCGCTCTACACCCTGACCTTGGAAGAGCGCGCGACCTGCCCCCGCACCTGTGGCGAGTGGTCGACCTGCTACGGCAACAATATGAATTGGTCGCGTCGGCACGTAGCCGGGATCGACCTCGAGGTTCGCCTGATCGCCGAAGCGCTCTCTCTTGCCGAGCGTCATCCCAACGGCTTCGCGGTCCGTCTGCATATCCTGGGCGACTTCTACAGTCTTGCTTATGTCGACCTGTGGGCGAACCTGCTGGCCGAAGTGCCGCAGCTGCACGTGTTCGGTTTCACCGCGCGTGATCCCGAGGACGACATCGGATCGGCCGTCGCGGCGCTGAACTACGATTGGCCCGACCGGTGGGTAGTACGGTTTTCCGGGATCGACAGTCTCGTGATCGACACCGCTGCCGACAGCCAGCATGTCCTGTGCCCGGTCCAGACCGGCAAGACCGACTGCTGCGGCACCTGCGGCCTGTGCTGGACGATGGACCGCCCCGTAGAATTCGTGAGGCACTGACCCATGGTCCGCCTCGCCTTCGGATACCTGCTTCTCGCGGCCGGCATGATGCTGTGCCTGTACCTGGCGCTCGTGAAGATCGCACCCCTCGACCTCCCGACGGCCGGGCATCCCCCGGCCGCGCCCGAGCCGCTGTCCATCTACCCCCTGCCCAGCGGCTCGGGCGATTCTGTTCACATGTCCACTCATGCCGCCGAGGTATCCCAACTGTGACCCGACAATCTACGCCGCAGCGCAGCATATTTTCCGCATCAAACGCCCGTGAGGTGATCGCCGCCTCGCTGCAGGCGATCAAGGAAGAGAACGGCTACACCGACGAGGATCTCGGTCGCATTCTCGGCAAGAGCGAGGACATGGCCGGGAACTACCGCAAGGGCCTGAGCGGCATGGACGCTTTCAGCCTGCTCGCGGCATGGCGTGAGTGGAACGGACACTTCATCGGCCCGATCCGCCGCTTCGTCGAGGGTAGCCGTCCGGTCCCGACCGACGACCGTGCGTCTGCCCATGCGATTCTGCAGGCGGCGGTCACAATGTCCGATGCTCTGACGACCTGCGACGAGATCGACCTCGAAGCCGTGCGCGCGAACCGTAAGCAGCTGGAGAAGGCGCGCGACGCGATCGACGAGCAGCTGGCGAAACTACGGCCGACGGCCTGATGCCATGGAAGCGGGGGTAGCGGAAGCCGAGAAGCTCATGGCCGCAATGCCGGTCGTGGCTCCAACGCTCGATAGCTTGGAGGCGGTGGTCCGCATTGCCGAGAACCGCGTCCGCCGCGCCGCCATCAAGCGTGCTGCTGCCGATGCCGAAGAGGCCGATGCCCTCCGCGATTTGCACGCGGCCCGCAAGGCTCGCGCCGACTGGATCGCTGGCAGCGCCGATCGCGACGACCAAATGTTGATGCTCTGAAGGACCTGTTATGGCCGAAACCACTGACGATCGCCTCCGCCTTCTGATCGAGCGCATCGAGCGCCTGGAAGAAGAGAAGAAGGGCGTCGGCGACGATATCCGCGACGTCTACAACGAGGGCAAGGCCGTTGGCTACGACACGCGCATGATGCGCATGGTTGTCCAGCTTCGGAAGATGAAGCCCGACGACCGCCGCGAAATGGAGATGCTCCTCGACACCTACAAGGCCGCGTTGGGGATCGACTGATGGCTACGGCTCTAGCCCCTTGGGGGCATGACGCCCTTGCCGCAGATCTCGCGCGCAAGCTGCGCAACGACGGCAAGTGCTGGACATGGCTCAATGCGACCATCGGCGCATGGTCCGGGCCGCGCCCCGATATCATGGCGTTTCCGCGCTACCGCTACGACTGCCCGCAAATCCTTGCCTACGAGATCAAGGTTTCGCGCTCGGACCTGCTGAGCGACCTCAACAGCGGCAAGTGGCGCAAGTACCAGGAACACTGCCAGTCGGTGACGTTCGCGATGCCCCACGGTATCGCCAAGGCCGACGAGATCCCGGCTGAGTGCGGCGTCATGTTCCGCACCGGTCGCGGCTGGCGCACCGAGCGTCGGGCGACCAACATCGGCTCCGCCTGCTCGATCCAGGCGATGGCGAAGCTGCTGACCTGCCATCCGTCGCAGGAGCCCCGGCCGGAGCTACCGAAGTACGAGCAGGATGGTCTCGCCCGCCACGCCCGCGACCGGTTCACCAGGGCGCGCGGCAACGAGATCGGATATGCGCTCGCCCGGCTTGCCGCCGACATGGCGGAGGGCATCGACCCGGCGAAGCACGCGCGGGAGAAGGCCGAGAAGATCCTTGTCGACGCGCATGCCGAAGCCGAGGAGCTTCGCAAGCAGCTGGTGCCCCTGCTGTCCGCCCTCGGTCTGCCGGAGAAGGCTGATTCGTGGACCGTGCGGGAACGTGTGCGCCGCGCCATCGCCGAGCTCGCGGCCGACGAGCATGTTTCCCGCGCGCGCAATGCGCTCGCCGAGGTCACGCTCGCCGTTGAACGCGCACAGGCGGTGCTCTCGTGACGCCGAAACAGGAATACGAGCGTCGGAAGTACCTGCCCGGGCAGATCGAGGCGACGCGCCGCAAGTTGGCCATGCTGGAGCGCAAGGCTGTACGGTACGGCATGCGCGACCTGCTGCGTACGGAGCGCCGCGCGTGATCGAGGTCGATCTCCCCTATCCCCATGCCTACCTGTGGCCGAACCGACGCCCTGCGACGAAGCAGGCGGCATCGGCCCGGGTAAGCCAACACCGGACGTGGGCGTTTCACGCCACCATGGCGGATCCCGCCTGGCGCAGCTTCGTGCCCGGCGCCAGTGTGCCCGTGCACATCATCGTCAGCCGCAAGGCCGCTGGCGTCTACCCCGACCGTGACAACACGGTTGCTGCCGCCAAGGCCTACCTCGACGGGATCGCTGACCGCCTCGGCTTCAACGACCGCTTGTTCGCTGCGCCGACGGTAGAGTTCATTCCGCTTATCAACGGCCGGTTCCTCTTCCAGATCGGTGGCGCCCCTCGGTGAAGATCTCTGAACTCATGCAGGCCATGAGCGATGCCGGTGCCCCCATGGAGGCGATCCTCATCGCCGTCCGCGCCATTGAAGAGCGTGAGGCGCAGATTGCTGCGCGTGATGAAGCCTTGGACGGGAAGAAGGCGAAGGATGCAGCCCGCAAGCGCGCCGAACGCCAAGCCGCGCGCTTTGTGTCCGACAATGTCCAAGGACAGTCCACGGACAATCCACGGACGGTCCAAGGACAATCCACGGACGGTCCCGGGATTGTCCAGGACGAACCCTCCCTTCCCCTCCTCCCCAATGAAAATAATTCTAACCCCACCACCCCTACCCACCCGGAAAACCCAACCCCGCCCGCGCGTAAGGGAACCCGGCTTCCGGCAGCCTGGGAGCCCGCCGCTCTGGATGGCCCGACAGCCGACGAGGTTTCGGCATGGCCGGTGGGTGCGATCGAGCGGGAACTCTCGAAATTCCGGGATTGGGCCAAGGGCGCGCCCGGCGTGAAGGGCGTGAAGTCCGATTGGGACGCAACCTGGCGGAACTGGCTCCGCCGAGCACAAGAGGAAGGACGGTACGGCAATGGAACACATCGGAACGACGGTAGGTCGCCTGCTCCCCGGAATGCCGGGCGCCCTCGTGACGGAGCTATCGCTGAGCTCGATCGCCAGCTTGGGCTCGACGGCTTTGGCGAACCGCTTGGACGATGGGATGCTGGCGGCGGTCCAGGCTCTCGCGGCCGCTCCGTTGCCCGCACCTGAGCCGTGCGACGCCCAGCATTTCAACCAGTGCCTGCGTGTGCTGCTGGCGAACCTGCCGAAGCGCAATTCCGATGACATCAGCGGAAAGCTCCTGATCTCAACCTACCAGAAGAAGCTCGGCAACCTCCCGAAGGATCAGATCAGCTTCATCGCTGACCGGGCCATCACCGAATGCGAGTGGTTCCCTTCGATCGCCGAGTGCCTGCGCTTGGCGGAAGGCTGGGAGCGGAACGACGATGCAGTGCGGGTTCGCCGCGAAGCCACGGTCGCCGCACGCTGGGAGAGACAGGCCCGATTCGAGGAGATGATGGCCCGCCTCGCCGCCGGCGACGTGGACCAGTCGGAGATCGATGGCCTGCCGGTGTCCTGGCTCGAAGTTGCCGAGACGCGCGGCCACCTGCGCCGCGAGGACGGCGGCCGGTACACTTCGCGCATCCCTGCAAAGGCCTAATCCATGGAGCTGGGGGTCATAGTCTCGCGCCACGCCATTGCGCGCTACCGCGAGCGGGTCCGCGACATGCCGGATAGCGAGATCGTCGCCGCGCTCTCGGGTCCTGCGTTCGTGAAAGCCGCAGACTTTGGAGCGCCCTACGTGAAGCTCGGGACCGGCCAGCATGTCGTCATCACTGGCAGGCGCATCGCCACGGTCCTGGCGAAGGATACCTGGCTGGCGACCTTGTCGACCACCAGCATTTTCAATCTCAAGTACGCGAGGTCCTGAATGTACGCGGGGGAAGTCACCACCACCGATGCCGCGCCGGTATCATCTGCCAACATCTGCGCCTGCGGCACGCCGATCAGCCCGCACTCACGCGGCTCGTGCATCAAGTGCGGGCACGCGAAGATGCGCCGCGGTGTTCCCGACGACTTTGCCGAGATCCTGCGCCGCCTCGGATCGCAGGGAGCGGCCAAGCACTACAAGACTTCGCTGAGCACGCTGACCCGCTGGCGCCGCGAGTGCGGGATGGCCAAGCACCACCGCGCCAAGCCCTCGGCCGGGACCGGGATGCGCCGCACCGGCTTTGCCGAGCGCCCGCTGATGCATGCCCGCGACATGTCGTTCGTCGGACGGTCTGCGGACTACCTGCGCCGCTACGGCTCGATCCACCGCTGCAACCACGATGGCAGCTTCAACCCCAAGGGCGATCACTGGCGCCGGAACAACCGGGTAGTGACCTCCGACCATATCGTGAAGATCGCGATCAACCTGGGCTTCCGGTACGAGTACGACATTGCCCCCGGCGAAGTCCCCGCCGGGTTCGCCTCGGTCGCGGAGACGGGCGTGCGCAACGCCGAGAAGTTCTTCGGCCTGTCCCGCCGCACGGTCGCCCAGTGGAAGCGCGAGCGTTGCCCTGCCCCGCGTGGTGCGCGCCGCAAGGATACGCCGACCGACCTGACGACGATATCCGGACGCCTGAGCCTGCGCGCCATGGCCGACCACTACCAGGTATCGAAGGGCACCGTGATACGCTGGTTACGGGAAGCTGACGTCTCGATCGCCGAGCGCAAGAGCCTCGGAAAGCGGCTGAATTCCTAGCTGCGCATAGCCGGAACAATTTTGAACCAACTCAGGCAAAGATTTTTTCATGAAGAAAACGGCAGTGAAATCGAGGCCCCAGCCGCCCGCCGCTCTAATGGAAGCCCATGATGAGCAGTTCGTTCCCGACCATAAGTTCCGGGACTGGATCGTCTCGACCTTCATCGATGGCGAGGGGCATCTGCATAACCCGGATCACCAGCACCTGCGCTTCGCGGACATCGGTGTCCTGTGGACCAACGTCGACAACAGCCGGAACATGCGGACGGTCATTGGGCAGGCTGAACTGATGCCGCCCATGGCGATGGGGAAGTGGCAGCGCGCCCGCGCCGAGCAGCAGATCGCCGATTGGTTCGACGGCATGCCCACGTTCGTCCTGACCTTCCACGCCAAGTGGGCATCGATCATGGACGACGCCAGCTTCTGCGCGCTCGTGGAACACGAGCTCTACCACTGCGCGCAGAAGAAGGACGATCACGGCCAGCCGAAGTTTACCCAGGCGGGCCTGCCATCGTTCGGGATTCGTGGACACGACGTTGAAGAGTTCGTCGGTGTCGTCGCCCGATATGGTCCGACCGCAGAGGTGTCGCGGATGGTGGAGGCCGCGCTCGGGGACCGTGGAACCAGCCGCCTCGATGTCGCTCGCGCGTGCGGCACCTGTCATTTGAAGGCGGCTTGATATGGCGTTGAAACCGAAACGGAAGCGCCCGGAGCGGCGTCTCGACGACACGGCGAAGGCCTACATCGTGCACGCGCTGGCCATGTTCGACACGCCGACGATGGTGTCGAAGAGCCTGAAGGAAGACCTTGGCGTCGATGCGAGCCCGCAGCTGGTCGAGAGCTACAACCCGACGAAGCGGGCGGGTCGCAATCTCTCCGACAAGTGGAAGACGATGTTCGAGGAGGCGCGCAAGGCGTTTCTCGAAGACGCGAGTTCGATCCCGATCGCGAACCGGTCGGCCCGCCTGCGCGCGCTGCAGCGCATGGCCACGAAGGCGGAGCACATGGGGAACATGGCGATGGTGTCCAAGCTGCTGGAGCAGGCGGCGAAGGAGATGGGCAACGCCTTCACGAACAAGATCGACCTGCAGTCCAGCGATGGGACCATGAGCCCGCCGTCGCTGAACGACTTCTACGGCGGGCTCCGCAAGGCGCAGGAGGGCAATGCAGATGGCTGATTTTCTGACGATCGCCGTGATGGCGGTGATGACCGGCGCGTGGATGTGGCATCACGAGGCGCACGTCGTTGCCTGGGTTGAACTGGATGACCTGGGAGACAAGGCATGAGCACGAACGACGAGCGCGAGACGCTGCACAAGATCGCTACGAACGCGATCGAGGTGCTTACGGTCTACGACAAGCTAGCTGGTGCAGCATTCGAAGCGGCCCTCGCCTCCCTGCCCGCCCCAGCCCCGGCGGCGGAATGTCAGGATCCGAAGTGCTTCCATTGCGGCGACAGTGGCGAAATCTTCGGCCATGCCGACGACTGCGACAACGACAGCTGCTCGCTGAACGGCGACATCGATAGCTGTCTCGGTAAGGTTGAGCCGTGTGAATGCGCCGAACCTGCAAGCGATCCTTGCAAGTTGGTGGTGGCTGATCGTAACGCGATGATCGACGCCGCCCGCCGCGCAATTACCGATCGCTATTACGCAGGTGGTAAAGTTCGCCAGATGACGGCGGTCAAACCCCGCGAACTCGCAGAGCTTGTACTGGACGCGGCATTACCTCTCGTCTTCGCCCAGCAAGCGCCCGCGACGGGTGGTGAGGAGGCCGAAGTTACCGCCTGGGACATTGCGCAGGCCGAGCGTCACTATCCGCCCTCAAGCTGGAGGCGCGAGGCCATCATGGACCTTGCACGGTTCGTGGCATCAGTTCGGGTCGCGGCCCTGTCCGCAAAGGACGGCACTGCATGATCGGCAAGCTGCTTTGCATGATCGGCATCCACGCATGGCATCGGACTGGGCGCGTCACTGACAGACAGCGCGGCATCAGCAAGCTGATCTGCACCCGCTGCGGAACCCGCAAATGGTGGCGCGCATGAGTGGTTGGGCATTAACCAGCCGGCGCCGTCGTCTTCGTAAGGCACTGAGAGAACGGGACGGAGACGCCTGCTGCTGGTGCTGGCTACCGATGCTGTTCGGCCTTCGGATGCGTCATCATAAGCTGATCCCGACCATCGAGCACATTACCCCGCGATCGGAAGGCGGTTCTGACGACCTCGATAACCTCGTGCTGGCCCATCGCATCTGCAACCAGCGCCGCGCACAGGCAACGCGGATATGAGGGTCAAGGTCACCGAGCGGGACCTGCGCCACGGTGCCAACTCGGTGCGCTTCGGCAACGCCATCCTCGCGTGCGAGGGTTACGCGCCCTCGTGCTCGGATCAGGGCCGCTGCGCCATGGACGGCCGGTGCTTCGCCAGCGCCCCGCACCTCGTCGCCGCGCGCATGATCGAAAGCCTCATACCGAAGGACGGCCGGGCCGGGATGCACTACGCCTACCTGCGACAGGCCGCGCAGAACCTGCGCGAGAAACGCGTCCACCTGTGAACGCGCATACGTCCATTCCCCTGCCCGGCCTTGGGCACAACGGCGGACCTACCCTCAATCCCGTCCTGCAGCCGTTCTGGCTCGCCGCCAACAATGAGCGTGGCGAGCCTATCCGCAACCGCGTGCTCTACGGCGGCCGCGCGTCGTCGAAGTCGTGGGATGCTGCAGGCTTCGCGATCTTCCTCGCCTGCAACATCAAGATCCGTGTCCTCTGTGCCCGCCAGTTCCAGAACAAGATCGAGGAATCGGTCTACGCCCTGCTCAAGGTCCAGATCGAGCGCTTCGGCCTGCAGGAGCAGTTCCGGATCCTCGACAACCGCATCGTCCACAAGCGGACGGGCAGCGAGTTCCTGTTCTACGGCCTGTGGCGGCACATCAGCGAGATCAAGTCCCTCGAAGGGATCGACATCTGCTGGCTCGAAGAGGCGCATGCCGTCACCGAGGATCAGTGGAAGGTGCTGGAGCCGACCATCCGTAAGGAGGGCTCGCAGTTCTGGATCATCTTCAACCCGCAGCTGTCCACCGACTTCGCCTGGCGCCGGTTCGTCGTGAACCCGCCGCCGGGGACGATCGTGCGCGGCATCAACTACAACGAGAACCCCTTCCTCTCCACGACGATGCTCGCGGTGATCGCCGCAGCGGCAGCCGAGGACGAGGAGGAGTTCAACCATATCTACCTCGGTGTCCCGCGCGACGACGATGACGCCGTGGTCATCAAGCGCTCGTGGGTCATGTCGGCCGTCGACGCGCACACCAAGCTCGGCATCGAGGTCAGCGGCCGCAAGCGCCTCGGCTTCGACGTCGCCGACGACGGGCCGGATCGCAATGCCCTCGTGCTTGCTCACGGCCCGCTCGCCATGTGGTCCGACCTATGGAAGGGCGGCGAAGACGAACTGCTCAAGTCGGCGACGCGCGCATGGAACGTCGCGGTCGAGCACGAAGCCGAGCTCATGTTCGACAGCATCGGCGTCGGCGCAGGTGTGGGCGGCAAAATCAACGAGTTGAACGGCATGCGCGAGCATCAGGCGGCCCGCCGCTACGTCAACCACATGGGGTTCAACGCCGGCGGCGCCGTGCACCGGCCCGATGACATCTACGCACGGTCCCACCCTCCCCGCACCAACAAGGACATGTTCTCGAACATCAAGGCGCAGGCATGGTGGGGCGTCGCCGACCGGCTGCGCAACGTCCACAATGCTATTCGCGGCTTCGGCGAGGATGGCGTGCGCACCGACAGCTTCGATCAGTCGGAGATGATCTTCATCGACGGGGGCATGCCGAACCTGTCAAAGATCATCGACGAGCTATGCACGCCCAAGCGTGACTTCGACGGTGCGGGCAAGGTCAAGGTCGAGAGCAAGAAGGACCTGGCGAAGCCGAACCGAGTAGGCGGCCCCCGCCCGTCCCCGAACCTCGCCGACGCCTTCATCATGGCATATGGACCGGGTCAGGCGGCGATCCAGATGCATCCGGATGCTCTGAAGATGGCAATGGGGCGTCGCTGACCTGCTCCGCCAGTTGCTTGCGGATCTGCTCCTGGATGATGAACTGCTCCAGCGCGTCGGCGAGATCGGACACCTTGATTCCCATGCCCGCGCCATACCACGTGCCGCTGCCCGGTAACATGGACCTTACACCGTCGCTGTGAGGGACCATGTTCGACCGCATTCGCGCTGCGTGGCGCGCCTTCTGGAACGGCACCACTGCCCCGGCCGCCATCGCCCTTCCCTCGCCCGCGCCAGAGGACCGCAAGCCCATGCAGGTCCACCGCGCCGCACTGTGGGAGGCCGATCGCGGCGGCGTGCAGGCATTCGATCAGGAAGCCCTGTTCCGCGCGCTGGAGCCGATGCCCGGCGTTCTGCCGGAGGGCATGGCTTTCGACGCCGTCTCCCCGTCCTTCGATATGCTCGCCGCCTACGGGATGGACCAGATGTTCCACGAGGGCCTCGGGTTCCTCGGATATCCGTACCTCGCCGAGCTCAGCCAGCGTGCCGAGTACCGCAAAGTCGCCTCGATCTGGGCGGACCACTGCACCCGCAAGTGGATCAAGATTCACGGCGATGACGAAAAGGTGAAGGAACTCACCGCAAAACTGGAAGACCTGAAGGTCCGCGACTTGTTCCGGGAGGCGATCGAGAAGGAATGTCACTTCGGCCGGATGCAGATATTCGTCGATTTCGGCGACTGGAACGATGACATCGAGATCGCGGCGCCGCTGGCGATCCGCAAGGAAAAGATCACGCAGAAGCGGCCCCTCAAGGCCATCCGCCTCGTCGAGCCCATGTGGAGTTATCCGGGCGTCTACGGCTCGACCGACCCGCTTGCACCTGACTTCTACAAGCCCAAGGAATGGTATGTCTCGGGTCGCCGGGTCCATTCCTCGCGCCTTCTGACCCTCGTAGGCCACGATGTGCCCAACATGCTCAAGCCCGCCTATGCGTTCGGCGGCGTATCCCTCACTCAGATGTGCAAGCCCTACGTCGATAACTGGCTTCGCACCCGGCAGGCGGTGTCCGACCTCGTCAACGCCTTCTCTGTGATGGTGCTCGCCACCGACATGGACCAGGTGCTGCAGGCGAACCTGACGGCGACGCAGAACCTCTATCAGCGCCTCGACGTTTTCAACGCCACCCGCGACAACCGGGGCATCTTCGCGCTCAACAAGAACAGCGAGGAGTTTTCCAACGTCTCGGCACCGATCGCGGGGCTGCACGAACTGCAGGCGCAGTCACAGGAGCAGATGTCGTCGGTGTCGAGCATCCCGCTCGTGATCCTGCTGGGCATCACGCCCAAAGGCCTGAATGCGTCCTCGGAGGGTGAATTCCGCGTCTTCTACGATGCGATTCTCGGCTACAATGAGAAGGTCGTCGCCGATCCTCTCCGCAAGATCATCGACATGGTCCAGTTGTCCCTGTGGGGTGACATCGACCCGGAGATCACCTTCGAGTTCGAATCCCTGTGGGAGATGAGCGACAAGGACAAGGCGGACATCCGCAAGTCCGATGCCGATGCTGCCGCGATCTACCTGGAGCATGGCGTGGTCGATGCCGAGGAGGAGCGCGAGCGCCTCCGCAACGACGAAACCAGCATGTACCACGGCGTGAACCTCGAAGGCGCCGCCCCTGAGGACAACGACGAGGATACTGAGGGCGAAGGTGACGAAGACGAGGTCACCGGCGCGCAGGATGCCCGCACCGCCCATGCTGCCGGCGTCATGTGCACGCTGCCTGATGGCCGCATGCTGTTCCTCCGCCGTTCCGACGACAGCGACCGTCACCCCGGCAAGTGGTGCTGGCCAGGTGGCAAGATCGATGCTGGCGAGGACGCCTATGAAGCGGCCATGCGCGAACTGTTCGAAGAGACGGGCTTCGATGACGTCATGCTCGGCCTTCCCGTCGACGTGCGTGACGGCTTCATCACTTTCCGCGCAGACCTTTCCGCCCCGTTCGATCCTGAGTTGAACGGTGAGCACACGGCCGCCGTCTGGGCTCATCCGCTTGACGTGCCCGGCCAGCTGCACCCCGGAGTTGCCGCCACGCTCAAGGCCATGTGACCATGCGCCGCCCTGCCCCGGTGACGCTGGCACCGATCAGGCCATCTGCGCCGATCCGTGAGAAGTACGAGGCTCGGGCCGTCGCCGAGGTCGAGCGCATGCACAAGGACATCGTGCGTGAGATCAGCGCCGCATGGAAGCGGAACACGCCGGAGACGGTCCTGTTCGGCTCGGACGAGACGTCCACGGCGGCCCTGCAGCGCGTGTTCAACCTGCTTGCGCGCAAGTGGCTCAAGCGGTTCGATACCTTGTCGGACAATCTGGCGGACTACTTCGCGCAGGCCATCAAAGACCGGTGCGATACCACGTTGCAGGCCAGCCTCCGGCGCGGCGGGTTCTCGGTCAAGTTCAAGATGACCGATACCATGCGCGACGCCTACAACGCCGTGCGCGCAGAGAACGTTGGCCTGATCCGGTCGATAGGTGAGCAGCACCTGTCCAATGTTGAGACGCTCGTGATGCAGTCGGTCAGCACCGGCCGGGACCTGAAGACGCTCACCGCCCAGCTGCAGAAGCAGACGGGCATCACGAAGCGCCGCGCCGCGCACATCGCCATGCACCAGAACAACATGGCCACCGCCACCATGCGCAGCGTACGCGAGCGCGAGCTTGGCGTAACCGAGGGCATCTGGATGCACAGCGGCGGTGGCCGCGAGCCCCGTGCCAGCCACAAGGCGTTCTCGGGCAAACGGTTCAAGCTGGCAGAGGGGCATGATTTTGGGGACGGGTTCGGCCATGTCCTTCCCGGTCAGGCCATCAACTGCCACTGCACCTGGCGCGCCGTGATCCCCGGCTTCACCTGACAGGCGCTAACCTGAGGTTACAGCCTCGGAGCCGCCGCAGATGACTACCATTCTCCTCGCTATGGATCGCGCATCGGTGCGCCGCCGCGACGCCAACGGCTACCTCCACGTCGAGATCAGCAATCTCTCGAAAGCGAACATCTGCCCCTACATGGGTTCGGAAATCCCGAACTGGCGCGACCTGGGGCTTGAGCCGGATCGCGTCTATCGGCTCTACCGCGATCCCGAGGAACTGGCGCGCGGCGCCCACACCTTCAACAACATCCCGCTTCTGTCCGAGCACCTACCGGTCAACCCCGACCTCTGGGACGACGAAATCCCGAATGAGGTGAAGATCGGCAGCACCGGCACCGACGCCGTGTTCGTGATCCCGTACCTGCAGAACAGCCTGGTTGTCTGGTCTGCCCGCTACCAGCAGGCGATCGACGACGAGACGCAGCGAGAGCTCTCCTGCGGCTACCGCTACCGCGCCGACATGACCCCCGGCCAGACGGCCGACGGTTTGCATTACGACGGTGTAATGCGGGACATCATGGGCAACCACGTTGCACTCGTCATTGAAGGGCGCGCTGGTCCTGACGTTGTTGTCGGAGACGAACTGATGAAGCTCAAGTCGCGCACCGCGCTTATGATTTCCGGGGCTCTGCAGGCCACGGTCCGCCCGCTGCTCGCCGCCGACGCCAAGGTGGACCTGAGCAGCGCCCTGATGGCCTGCGATGCTGCGTCGCTCGGCAAGGCCAGCGGCCGCAAGAAGGCCGCCGAGCAGGTGCTTGCACTGGTTGCCCCTCACCTCGCGGCCGACAAGTCGATCGACCTCGACGGCATCGGCGCTGTGATTGCCTCGATTTCTCCGATGGCCCTCGACGAGGACAAGATCGAGGAAGCCGAGGATGAAGACCCGGAGGCCGCCGAAGACGACGATCCGGACGCTGCCGAGGATGAAGATCCCGACGGCGCGGAAGACGAGGATGACGACGACAAGCCCAAGGGCATGGACGCCGCCACCGTGCGCAAGCTGATCTCGCAGGCCGAAGATCGCGGCGCTCGCCGCGTTGCCGCCCTCGATCAGGCGCGCGCGGACGTGAAGCCGCTCGTCGGCGAAGTCGTCGGCATGGACAGCGCGCAGGCCATCTACGCCTTCGCCCTCGACACCGCAGGCTATGACAAGGCCGACCTCAAGGGTGCCAAAGTCTCCACGCTGCGCGCCATGGTCGCACGCGAGGTCGAACTGGCAAAGCCGAAGCAGCCGCTGGCGCTCGATAGTGCCGCCACCAAGCGTGCGAACGACAGCTTCGCCGATCTCTACGGGAGCAAGTAAGCCATGACCGGTTTCCAGACCAGCGTCGCCCGCAACCTCGCCCTTGGCATGCCCGGCGACTTCGCGACCGCGAACCCCTATTCGAGCGTGCCCGCGCTCTCCGGCGAACTGACGGCTGGCCCGCTGGGCGTCCTGATCGCCGCATGGGCATGGGCCGATGACACGACCGGTGTCGTCACCAATGCCAAGCCGGGCTCGAACGCCAACCGCCAGGGCTTTGTCGGCCTCAAGCAGCGCGCGGTCATCACCGGCTACATGGCCGAATCCACGATGACCATCAATGCGGGCATGGAGGTCACGCTCTACAACGGCGGCGACTTCTTCGTGCGCGCGACCGCAACCGTCACGATCGGCCAGAAGGTGTTCGTCAACACCACGACCGGCGCGATCACCTTCGCCGCTGCTGGCGCCACCGTCGCCGGCAGCGAGGAGAAGAAGTTCTTCGCCATGACCGCCGGTGTTTCCGGCGACGTCATCATCATCTCGGACAAGGGCTTCTGATATGACCACCCCTCGCCTTTCGGAACATCGCAATCGCCTGGCGCGCGGCGGCGTCATCCTGCCCTCCGGCCTCGAATACATGCCCGAGGGCTGGCGCGAGAACGCGGACATTGCCATGGACGCGCAGCCCGCCCTGTTCAGCGTGCCGAACGCTGGCGTGCCGTCGCTGTTCACCACGTACATCGATCCGCGCCAGATCAAGGTCGTGTTCCAGCCCACCGTCGCCGCCGAGTTCTACGGCGAAGAGAAGATGGGCGACTGGACCACGGACACCGCGTCGTTCCCGCTGACCGAGCTGACCGGCTTCACGTCGGCATACGGCGACTTCAACAACAACGGCAAGTCGGGCGCGAACGCCAACTGGGTCAGCCGCCAGTCCTTCCACTTCCAGACCTTCACCCGCTGGGGTGAGCGTGAACTGGAGAAGTATGGAGAGGCACGCATCGATTGGGCATCGCTGCAGAGCGAGGCTAGCAGCGAGACCCTGAATCGCGCGCTCAACGCCAGCTACTTCTACGGCGTGACTGGTCTGAAGCTGTACGGAGGTACCAACGACCCTGCGCTCCCGGCCGCGATCTCGCCGGGCACCAAGGCCGCCGGCGGCCTGACCTGGGATGTCGGTACGGTCATCGAAATCTACAACGATTTCATGAAAATGTACAAGCAGCTGCAGGTCCAGATGCCTGCTCTCGTGAACATGTCCTCGGCGATGGACTGGGGTATCCCGAACACTCTCGAACCGGCGCTCGCCAAGACGAACGACTTCGGAAAGACGGTGAAGGAAATCATCCAGCAGTCGTTCCCGAACGTGAATATCACGGTCATTCCCGAGTTCGTCACCGGCTCGGGCAACCTGATGCAGCTGAAGCTGCGCGACGTGAAGGGCATGCCGGTCACCAAGTCCGCATTCACCGAGAAGATGCGCCTCCACCCGGTGCTCGTGATGGCCTCGGGCTGGGAGCAGAAGAAGTCCGCCGGTACGTGGGGCAATGTCCTGCGCTACCCGATCGCCATCGTCCAGATGCTGGGAGCTTGATCCATGGCCGCTGCCACCAACACCGCCGCTGCCGTCGCGGCCGCCACCCTCACCGTGTGCTCGAAGCTGCCGTTCGACTTCGCAGCCGAGCACGGCGGGAAAACCGTCGTCTTCAAGGGCGGCAAGGCCATCGACCCGGTCACCCGCGAGCCGTACCTCACCGGCGGCTACGGCCTGACCCGCGATGTCGATGCCGACTGGTTCGCGGCATGGTCGGACGCCGTGGGCGACTTCAAGCCGCTGCAGACCGGCGCGATCTTCTCGTCGACTTCCAAGGATCCGGAAGCGGAAGCGGCCGAGATGAATGGCGAGGTCGCCACCGGCCTGGAGCAGAAGTCGGCCGAGGAACTCGGTGTCGAGGTCGTCGCCGACGACAAGAAGTAAGGATCGCACATGGCCATCGCGGTATTTGACTATACCGCCTGGATCACTCGGTATCCTGAGTTTGGGGCGGTCGGCGAACAGCGGGCCGCCCTATTCTTTGCCGAGGCTGGGCTGTACCTCGATAACACCGACGCCTCGCCCGTCGGGGACGTCACCGTTCGCCTGTTGCTGCTCAACATGCTGACCGCGCATATCGCGGTGGGTGCAGGCGCCCAGTCGCCAGGCGGCACGCCCGACGGCATGGTCGGGCGCGTGAGCTCTGCGACCGAGGGCGGCGTGACGGTCAGCTTCGACACCGGCCTTGAGGCAGGCACCGCGGCGTGGTTCCAACAGACCAGTTACGGCTTTGCATTCTGGCAGGCGACCAAGGGCCTGCGCAGCGCCATGTACGTCCCTGCCCCGCCGCGCATCACCGATCCGTGGAGGAGCGCCCGGTGGCGGAGGTAACCGGCGGCGATAAGCTGGCGGAGGCCATGGCCGCGCTGCGCGACCGTGTCCTGTCTGCGCAGGAGGTCCGCGTTGGTTTCCTCGAAGGCGCCTCCTACCCCGACGGCGACCTCAACGTGCCCACGGTCGCCGCGATCAACAACTTTGGCGCGCCCGAGGCTGGCATCCCTGCCCGCCCGTTCTTCACCGACATGGTCCTGCGCTGCTCGCCGGAATGGGGCGAGAAGTTCGCTGTCGTGCTGCAGTCGACGGACTATGACGTGAAGGCCGCGCTCGAGTTGATGGGCGTCGGAATGTCCGATCAGCTTCGCACCGAGATCATCGGTTTCGACAGCGTTCCCAACTCGCCGGTGACCGACCTCCTGAAGGAGCGGTTCCCCACTGGCGTCGGCGTGAAGTTCGATGACGTGCAGCAGGCTCGTATCGACGTCGCCAACGGCGAGGTAGCGGCACCTGGCAAGCCGCTCGTCTGGTCCGGCCAGATGCTCAGCAGTGTCGCCTCGGAGGTCGAGTGATGGTGAACCTGCGGGCCATCGCCAACCGCGCGACCAGTCGCATGAACCCGAACGTAGAGGGCGCGGCGCAGGTTTCGACGGGCTACATCACGTCGCCGGCGGGTAAGCGCGAGCCCGCATTTGCCGATGCCGTGCCCATCACGATCCAGATGCAGGCGCTGACCAAGCCGGAGATCGAGCATCTCGATGCGCTGAATATCCAGGGCACCGAGACGTCCGCCTTCGCGAACATGCAGTTGTCGGGCGTGGACGCGGTCAAGAACAAGGGCGCCGACGTCATCACCATCGGCACCGATCTCACAATTCCCGCTGACCTTCGCGGCTCCAAGTGGCTTGTCACCGCCGTCCTTGAGGGATGGGTGACGGCCGGATGGTGCAAGGTCGGCCTCACGAGGCAGAAGGCATGAGCGATACGTGGAACGGCCACCTCTACCTCCCTCAGGGCGAGGTCGTCAGCCAGAAGCCGAGCGTCTCGCTGACCGAGGAGCAGATATTCACCGGCCTGCGCGCGTTCCTGCTCAACGTGCTCGCGGACGATGTTGAAGTCTTCCAGGGCCAGGACAACAACGTGCCGATGCCGACGCGCGAAAACTTCGTGGTCATGACGGCATCGGCGCGCCAGCAGCTGTCGCAGACGGTGCACACCTACGACCCTGAGGAGGGGGAGAAGGAAATCAGCCGATCGACCTCGATGCACTTCCAACTCGACACCTACGGACCGAACGCCTCGGACAACGTGCAGGTCATCACGACGCTATTCCGGGATGCCTATGGCGTCGATTTCCTTCGCCCCTTCGGCCTCGCCCCCCTCTTCTGCGACGACGGCGCGCAGATGCCGCTGGTGACCGGCGAGAAGCAGTATCTCCAGCGCTGGACCATGCGCGGCGTGCTGCAGACCAACCTCGCAGTGACGCTCCCGGCCGAATTCGCCGACAATCTGATTACAACCTTGGTGGAGGTCACCTAAGATGACGAGCATTCCCGCATCGGCAATCGTGAACGTCCTGCCCGCCGTCATCGCTGCTGGTGGCTCGGGCCTGGACATCATCGGCCTGATGCTGACCGACAGCAGCCGTGTCCCGGCAGGATCGCGCCTGTCGTTCGCGTCGGCACCTGATGTCGCGGCCTATTTCGGCCCCCTCTCGACCGAGGCGACGCTGGCTGCGATCTATTTCGCCGGCTACGACAACTCGACGGTCAAGCCCGCCTCGCTGGTTTTCTGGCGCTACGCCCAGGCGGCGATTCCGGGTTTCCTGCGCAGCGCGCGCGTCGATGATTTGACGCTCGCCCAGCTGCAGGCGCTGACCGGCGTGCTCACCGTGAACTTCGGGGGCGTCGCGGCCACGTCGGCAGCGATCAATCTGGCGGGCGCGACGAGCTTCTCGAACGCGGCGGATCTGATCCAGGCGGGCTTCACCACGCCGAACTTCGCCGTCACCTATGACAGCGTTTCCGGCGCCTTCGTCTTCACCTCGACTGCAACCGGCGCCACCGCGACGGCCGTGTACGCAACGGGCACGCTCTCCACGCCCCTGCGCCTTACTCAGGCGGCCGGCGCGGTCATCAGCCAGGGTCAGGCAGCGAAGACGCCCGCTACCGGCATGGCCGAGGTCATCGACAACACGCAGGATTTCGTGTCGTTCATGACCACGTTCACCACGACCGACAGCGAGAAGCTCGCATTCGGCGCGTGGGCAGACGGGCAGAACAGCCGGTTCCTCTATGTGTCGTGGGACAACAATCCGGCTGCGAAGGCCACGGGCGACACGACCAGCGCACTCGCGCAGGCGATCGCCGACGGCTACGGCTCGATCGTCGGCATCTACGACCCCAACAATGGCGCGTCGGTCGCGGCCTTCCTCATGGGCGCCATCGCCTCAATCAACTTCACCGCGGCAAACGGCCGGGCCACGCTGGCATTCCGCACCGGATCCGTGAACCCGGGCGTCACGAACGCCACCGTCGCTGCCAACCTGAAGGCGAACGGGTACAACTTCGTCGGCTCCTACTCGACCGCCAACGACGAGTTCACGTTCTTCTTCCCCGGCCAGGTCACCGGCGACTTCGACTGGATCGACAGCTGGGTCTGTCAGGTCTGGATGAACAACGCCTTCCAGCTGGCCCTGATGAACCTGCTGACCTCGGTCGGCTCGATCCCGTATAACGCGGATGGCTATGCACTGATCGAGGCATCCCTGCGAGGTGTGGTGGACGATGCCGTCAACTTCGGCGCAATCCGCGCGGGTGTGACCCTGAGCGCGCAGCAGAAGGCCGAGATCAACACCATGGCCGGCGGCGACATTGCCGACACCGTCGAACAGCGAGGCTGGTTCATCCAGATCTCGGATGCGAGCCCGGCCGTGCGCGCTCAGCGCGGTTCACCGCCCTGCTACGTGTTCTACACCGATGGCCAGTCGGTCCAGACCATCACGCTCTCCAGCGTCCTCGTCCAGTAAGGGGCATCGAACATGGCGAACAATCGCACCCTCACGAGCGCCAATGCGATCCTCCTGATCGCCGTGGACCTCATCTTCCCGGTGGCCCAGCGCATCCAGGGGTTCTCGACCGACGACATCACCGACATCGATGCCGTCGAGCCGGGCGAGATGGTGATGGGCGTCGACGGCCGTCTCAGCGCCGGTTACGTGCCCACCTCATTCCGTCAGACGATCAACCTGCAGGCGGACAGCGAGAGCAACGACTTCTTCGACGTGTGGGCGACCTATGAGCGCAACCGCCGCGAGAAGTCCGCGGCATCGGGCACGCTGATCATCCCAGGCGTGAAGCGCCAGCACACGCTCTACCGGGGCTTCCTGCGCAGCTACAAGCCCATCCCGGCCCTGCGCAAGACGTCCCAGCCTCGCCCGTTCATCATCGAGTGGGAGCGTCACTACCCCGCTCCCTACATCGGCTAAGGGGCGGACATGGCTCGCAAACACAAGATCGTCACGATCGACGCCGAGGGTCGCGACAAGGGGAAGTCGTTCCTGATCGTCGAGAAGTCCGCCTGGGACAGCGAGAAATGGGCCACGCGCGCCCTGCTCACGCTGTCCAAGGCGGGCGTGGAGGTTCCGGACGATGTCATGCAGGCGGGGGCCATCGGCCTGCTGGCGATCGGCCTCGACGCCTTCCGGCAGTTAAGCTTCGACGAAGCGGAGCCGCTCCTCGCCGAGATGGTCGCCTGCATCCACTTCGTCCCGGACGCGGCCGCCAAGGACCCGATGACCGGCCGCCCGATGACGCGCGGCCTGATCATGCCTACCGAGGTGAATGACGGCGACATCGAGGAAGTGCCCACCCTGCTCAAGCTGCGTGCGGAGGCGCTTGAGCTGCACGTGGGTTTTTCGATCAGCGCCGCCATCTCGACCTTGATGGCCATGACGGCGCGCAATTCGAGCCGACCCCGTACGCAAACGTCCCCGGATCCTGCGGAGCCGCCATTGGAGCAGGTCGAGCCAGCCTGATCGACCTGCAGACGGTGTACGGCCTTGAGGACGTGTACGACCTGCTGGAGGTGATGGCCGTCGGCAACCAGAACGAGCGACGGGCCACGGAGGCGGCAAAACGCGATCCAGGTGGATGATTCGTCGCCTTGTGGAAACATAGCGTTCGTGCTGAAAAGCACGACATGGGGTTCATCGGCTTATTAATATTCTGGCTACTTTGCGCGTTTGCCTGCGAAATAATGGCCAACGCGAAAGGCAGAAGCGGTTGCCTTCACTCCCTCCTGGGACTTTTGTTTGGTCCATTGTGGGTTATCGTCACTGCACTGATGCCTACCGATACAGATGCGCTGGAACGCAGGTCGGTCAATAGCGGAAAGATGCGCAGATGTGTGTACTGCGCGGAAGCCATTCGGAATGAGGCTGTCGTCTGCAGATATTGCGGGCATGAAATTGAACCCTTACCGGCTCCGACATTCATTCAATACGTGGCTAACTATGCCGGTCCGTTGGGCGCATTGGTCGCGATCGTAATAGGGTTGTACTTCGCCGGAACGATCAACGCGGAACAGCCGATTGATGATATAACTGAAGCGCCCTTTCCACTTGCGACATATCCATCGCAATTCGTGGAACCGCGCGACCCGACGCCGGCAGAGGAGGATCTCCAGCCGGAGGCGTTACCATCTGCTCAAGGCGATGCATCACCCGCCAGCGATGCCCCTTCGGACGCAAGCCCTCCCGATCAAGAGATGGAGGGCATGAAGTCTCTGGCTTTGTCTCTCGATGAGCAATGCCGTGGAGGAGCTCACGCGCCGGACGATGCTGTGTGCAGACGCCGAGATAAAGCCTACGACTATTTGAAATTCCGAGGTGTTTGCTGGGCCTACAGCGACCCAGCCATAGCTCCGCCGCAATACAATTGGCATGATTGCAGCCAGGCGAGCCCGTAGGCGTCAGTTCCCATGATAGCCTGAGGTTACAACCTCGGGGTTCCCATGGCCACGCATATCCTAGACGCATTCCTGATCAAGTTCGGCATCGAAACCAGCGAGTTCGAGGATAGCGAGCGCGATATCCGCGACCGCTCCAAGCGCCTGCGGGAGGACTCGAAGAAGACCTTCGACGGCATGGAGGCCGGGAGCAAGAAGTTCGGCTCCTCAATCAAGAACGTCCGTAACGAGGTCGTTGGCCTGGGTCTCGCATTCATGGGCGCCCGCTCGATCACGGATATGATCGGGAACATGATGACCGGCGCAGCGTCGGCGGAGCGCTTGGGCACCACAATGGGTATGACCACCCGTCAGGTGTGGTCCTGGCGCCAGGCGATGAAGGGCGTCGGGGGGCAGAACGGAGATGCCGACGCGGCGCTGCAGTCGATCCAGAAGCTGCGGATGGCATTCCAGCAGGGGCAGATTGATCCGGCGTCCTCTGGTATACTGTCTCGCCTGGGTGTCAGCGGCAATGACCTGCGTAACAGCAACCCCGGCGACATCATGCGCAAACTCTCGGGCGCGCAGTCCCGCATGGACCCGGAATTGTTCTCCAGCCTGCTCTCGCAGATCGGCTTGAGTGGGCCTGTCACGTATTTCCTGATGAAGGGCCAAAGCAGCGTGGAGCAGCTGCTAGACAAGTACGAGGAAAGTGCGGACCAGCAGGAGGAACTGGCAAAAAAGACCGAGGACGTCCAGCAGAAGATGGCCGAGCTTAACACGAGCATTCAGGGAAAGCTTGTTCCTGTTCTCGTGCGCGTTGCAGACGGTCTCGAAAAAATTCTATCGATCCTTCCTGGCGGCGGCGACGCGAAGACGAGGTCTTCTTCCGAGGGCCGTAAGGTGCTTTGGGAAGACAAGGTATTCGGCGGGCTGTTCACGATATACGCGGACAAGGCACCCAAGCCAGGTGGTCAGAACCTTGCGCAATCACGAGGTCAGGCGCCGGTCGGCGCTTTGAACTCCGGCAATGAAGCCCAAATCAAGCAGTTCCTGACGAACAAGGGCGTCGGTAGTGCGCGCACGCTCGGCATCATGGGGGCCTTGTTCGCTGAGAGTAAGATGGACCCCAAGGCCGTTAACCCGACCTCGGGCGCATTCGGCATCAATCAGTGGCTCGGCTCTCGCAAGGCAGAGCTCGGCCGCCGCTACGGCGTCGATAAAAACGGAAATCCCACAGCCAACCTGCAGCAGCAGCTTGAATTCCTGTGGTGGGAATTGAACGGCGGTGATCACGGCGGGAAGGCAGTGCTCCGTCAGAATACTGCGGCAGGCACGGCACGGACGATGATCGAGAAGTTCCTGCGGCCCGCCAAGGGCTACGAGACGACGAGCGATCTTCGCCGCGCCCAGAACTACATGAGTAGCCGCGGCGGTGGCAACATCACCATCCAGAATATGACGGTGCAGACGAAGGATGCCGCCAGCTTCCAGCGCGACATGCGCGCGCAGGTCCGCCGCCACACCGTGGCCAAGGCTGATCAGGGCGTGGCCCCCTGATGGCTGGCCCCGAATACCCTGACGTCCCGAAGGCAGGCGGCGTCCCGGCCGTCAAGCGCTCCGCCGAAAACCCGGGCACCGGAACGCAGGAGCAGTTGACCAGCGACGAGATCACCGTCGCCGGATACGATGACTATGAGTGGGGCATCTACAAGGTCGGCACCAAGCAACTTGCGCTCGAAGCGGACAGCGTCGTGTCGGTCGGCTACGATGCCGAATACCGGCTCGCCGACTACCCACTGGAAGAAGGTGGCTTCGAGACTTACGACAAGATCGCCCTGCCCTTCATGAACCGGGTCGTCCTGACCAAGGGCGGCACGCGCGAGGAACGCTCAGCCTTTTGCGCCTCGATCGAGGCCATTCGGCCGGATACCGAACTCTATTCCGTGGTCACCCCGGAGCAGATCTTCATCAACGTCAACATCGCCCGCGTCACGATCGACCGCAGCCTGGAGGCGGGCGCCGGGATGGTGCGGGCTGAAATTGTCCTGCAGGAGATCCGGCAGACCGCGTCTTCGAGCTTCTCGAACACGCGCGACGCCGCCAGCGCCGATGCCGTCAACAATGGCAGCAACCAGCCTAAGGCCTCGACGGCCGCAACGGGTGATGTGCGATGACGGTCCTGCAGGTCCCCCTGATCGCGTCGCCGTCGCAGGAACTGAGCATCCGTCTAGGCCAGCAGTCTTGCCGCCTGCGCGTCTACCAAAAGCGCACCGGGCTCTACCTCGACCTGCTGGTGAACGATCTCGTGGTAGCGCAGGGCATCCTGTGTTGCGACCGCGTCTGGCTGATTCGTGATCCAGCGTCCGGCTTCGTCGGCGACTTCACGTTCATCGACACGCAGGGCGCCAGCGCGCCTGACTACACGGGGCTCGCTGGACGCTACCAGTTGGTCTGGAACGGCTGATGGCCTTCTCCAAACGCAAGATTTCGCTCCAGTTTCAGCTGGGGCAAGGCGACTTCGGCGAGGCGGGCATGGACACGGTCACGCTCGACGACCTGCGATGCTCGGTGAACATCGTCCGCGCTGGCATCGGCTATGCGCAGGCAGATATCACGGTCTACGGCATGAAGCTGGACCTGATGAACAAGCTGACGGTGACGCAGAAGTTCTTCTTCGAAAACCAGCGATACAACCAGGTAATCGTCAGCGCGGGCGATGAGCAGTCTGGCATGGCCATGTGCTTTGGCGGGACGATCATGGAGGCATGGGCAGACGGCCGCCAAGCTCCCGACGTGGCGTTCCATGTGTCTGCGCAGTCTGGTGCGTTCGAATTGATGAAGCCGGTGCGGCCGGTCAGCTTCCGGGGATCGGTAGACGCGGCCCTCATGCTGTCCGGTATTGCGGGGCAGATGGGCTACAGCTTCGAGAACAGCGGCGTCACGGCCACCCTCGTCGATCCCTACAAGCCCGGTTCGGCGAAATCTCAGATCGCGTCCATCTGCCGGGATATCGACTGCCTCTCAGACGTCGATGATTCAACCAAGGTCGTCGCAGTGTGGCCGAAGGGTAAGGCGCGAGGCGCGCAGGCGGTCCTGATCTCTAAGGATACCGGCCTCGTCAGCTACCCTAGCTACACGCAAAGCGGCGTCCAGTTCTCCTCGATCTACAACCCCAACATCGTTTTCGGGGCGGCTCTCCAGCTGGAGAGCCAGTTCACCCCGGCGAGCGGGCAGTGGGCCGCCTACCATATCGCTCACCGCCTCGAATCAGAGGTGCCGAACGGACAGTGGTTCACCGACGTCGAGTGCAATTATCTGGATTACGTGGCATGACCGAGAACTACACCGGCTTCGGCGGCATAGCCCAGACGCAAGACGATTACTCCGTCGCGGATTTCATCGCGCGCCAGATCATGAACGGCATGGCCACGTCCGCCATTGTCGAGGTTAAGGCCGTCCACACCAACGGCGAGGACGTGACGGTAGACGTGCAACCGATGGTGCATCAGATCGACGGCGCCGGAACCGGCATCCCGCATGGCATCATCCATGGTCTACCCGTTTTCTCGCTTCGCGGCGGCCCGTGCGTGATCCGCATCAACCCGCGCGTCGGCGATATCGGGCAGGTAAAGTTCTGCAGCAGCGACATCTCCACGGTGAAGAAGACGAAGGCGCCGGCGAACCCATCGACCCGCCGTCGCTTCGACTGGTCCGACGGGATCTACTACGGCGCGATTCTGCCGAAGCAGGCGGCCACGACCATCATCGAGGTCGATGGCGACGGCAACGTCTTGATCATCTCCCCGGCCGTGAAGATGGCGGTCACCGACAAGGTCGATATCACCGGGATCGTCGATGCCTCCGGCGAGTATCAGGTGGGCGGCACAAAGGTCGTCGGCGAGCAGCAGAGCGCGATCACGGACCCTACTGGAGGCTCGACCGTCGATAACGGCGCGCGCACCGCGATCGGGGGCATCCTTTCGGCACTAAGGGCACACGGTCTGATCGCCTCGTAGAATAGATTACGATGACGACGACCCTTCTCCTCGACCGCGCGAACTGGGATTTGGCGCTAGATGCAAACGGCAACATAGCCGTTGCCGATGATCCTTACAGCATCGAGCAGGACGTGGCGTCGGAGTGCCGCGTGTTCGAGGGCGAGTGCTACTACGACACCACCCGTGGCATCGCCTTCTTCGACATTCTCGGCCGCCCTGCCCCGGTCCAGCTGCTGAAGCAGTCGCTCGTGACGGCAGCCAAGCGCGTGCCCGGCGTCGGCGATGCCACGGTCTATCTCAACGAGCTCACGCCCCGCTCGTTCGGCGGCCAGGTCCAGTTCTCGCGCGGAGTGGCGACAATATGAGCAACGTCCCCTCCCCCGTGTTCGCTGCCACCGGCCTGTCTGTCCCTGCAGAATCGGCCGTCAAGGCTGGCGTCTGGGCAGATTTCCAAGCCGCGTTCGGCGGCGGCCTCAATGAGAGCGACGCGACCGGGCAAGGCCAGCTCGTCGCCGCGCTCACCGCGATCATCGGCGCGCGCAACGATCTGCTGTTGCAGTACGTGAACCTGATTGACCCGGCGTTCACGAGCGGCCGCATGCAGGATGGGATCGGCCGGATTTATTACCAGACCCGCATCTCGGCCCGCGCTACTGTCGTCGGCGTGCTCTGCACTGGCGCGGACGGCACCCTGATCCCGGCTGGCTCTCTCGCGCAGGCCAGCGACGGCACGATCTACCAGTGCCTTTCGTCGATCACGATCCCGAGCACCGGAAGCATCAGTGCCACCTTCCAGGCGATCACGACGGGTCCGATCGCTTGCCCGGCCGGGACGCTGAACACGATCTACCGAGTCGTCCCCGGCTGGGATTCGATCACGAACCCCGCCGACGGCGTCGTCGGCCGCATGGCTGAAACCCCCGCCGAGTTCGAGCAGCGCCGATCCGCCTCGGTCGCCGTGAATGCGACGGGCATCCTTCCCGCCGTGCGCGGCGCGGTCCTGTCGGTAGACGGCGTGGTGGACGCCTTCGTCACCGAAAACGACACCGACGACGTCCGAACCGAGGGCACCGTCGATATCGCCCCGAGCTCGCTCTACGTGGCGGTCTACGGCGGCCTCGACGTCGATGTCGCCGCGGCGATCTGGTCGAAGAAGCAGCCGGGTTGCGCTTACACCGGAGGGACGACCATCAACGTCGCCGACCGCGCTTCCGGGTATAGCCCGCCCTATCCAACCTACCCGGTCAAATTCCAGCGCGCCACGCCGCTCCCGATCTTCATCGCGATCTCGATCGCAGACAACGGCCTTGTCCCTGCCGATGCGCAGGACGCCATCCGCACGGCCGTCGTCAGCGCCTTCAACGGTGGCGACGGGCTTCCTCGCGCGCGCATCGGCGGCAAAATCTATGCCCTCCGCTTCGCAACGGCCGTTCAGTCAGCTGGAGCATGGTCGCAGGTCGTCTCGATCAGCATTGGCACCGCAGCGAGCCCGACCGGATCCGAGGTCGACGTTCCGATTGATCGCATGCCCACGATCTCCGCCGACAACATCTCGCTGACCCTCACATGACCACTCTCGTCCCCTTCGTCAGTCAACCGCTCGGCTTCACCGGGACCGACGATGGTGGCCAAGCGCTGTTTTTCAACGGCCGTCAGGTGCTTCTCTCGCAATACGCGAATAGCCCGGTGATGATCGCGCTCATCGACGCTTTCAGCCAAGCGCTCGACCCGCAGGCGTTCTTCAACGCCTTCTACGACGCTGTCTGGAACATCGACGACGCTCAAGGCTTCGGCCTCGACATCTGGGGTCGCATCGTCGGCGTCACGCGCGCGCTATATGTCTCGGATGAAGACTATCTGGGATTCTCGGAAGCCAGCGACGCCTTCCCGTTCGGCGAGGGCATCTTCTACGGGGGCGGCAACTTCACGCCCAACTACAAGCTCAGCGATGATGCGTTCCGACGCCTGATCATGGCTAAGGCCGCGCTCAATATCACCGACGCCTCGATCCCGGCGATCAACGCCATCCTCATGGCTCTCTTTCCGGACCACGGGAACGTCTACGTGCGGGACAACCTCGACATGACGATCACCTACGTGTTCGGCGCGCCCCTATCCAAGGTCGATTACGCGATCGTCTCCCAGTCCGGTGCCCTGCCGAAGCCCATCGGCGTTTCCTTCACAGTCGAGCAACCCTGATGCAGCAGAGTGATCTTCCCGCCCGCTTCAATATTCCGTTCGCGAACAACGCCGGCGCGAGCTACATCCGTCAGATTCCGCAGGCGCATCAAACGCCTACGACTTCCGACGCGCCTGCCAGCCTGTTTGATGGGTTTCCGCCCGAGACGTTTCAGCCTGTCGCGAGCGGCGGCATTCCTCCGAGCGGCGCGGACTTCAATGGCCTGTTCAACCAGATGACGGCGGCCCTGCGCTGGCTAGCCGCTGGCGGCCCCTCCCTGTTCAATGCGGGTTTCTCGGTCGCGATCGGCGGCTACCCCAAGGGCGCCATCCTCACCTCGATGGTAGACCCTCGCAATCGCTGGGTTTCGACCGTGGACAACAACACGACGGACCCTGATGGTTATTCGCCCGAGAACTGGGTCAAATATGGCACCCAGTCGTTCGAGCGGGACACCTCCGGCAACTGGAAGCGCACTAGCCCCGACGGATACATCGAAATGGGCGGCATCTATGCGGGTCCGATCAGCAGCGGCGGTGAGTTTGCCATCACCTTCACCTTCCCCTTCGGAGGCTTCCCGAACGAGTTCCTCGGCATGACCGCGATGACGCGTAACACGACCAGCAGCAACGACGGGGATACCACCTTCCAGGAGATTTCCGCGACCACAACCTCGATCCGACTGTTCGTGCAATCCGATCAAGGCTCGGGCTCACATGACCGCGCTGGTGGCTTCCGCTGGAGGGCATGGGGCATCTGATGGCCGCCTGATCGCCAACCCGTATCCTAGATTACGGAGGTATTGCGCTCATGGCTTCAACGCTTGTCGACCTGGTAAAAATCACTTCGAATAGCACTGGAACCGGCGCGATCACGCTGGGATCATCGGTTGCGGGATATCGCGGCTTCGAGGCGCTGACGAACGGCGAGGTCTACAGCTATTCGATCCAAGATGGAGATGCATGGGAGTTCGGTCGCGGCACCTTCATGTCCGCGACGGGGCAGTTCATCCGAACGCCGATCGATTCGAGCGATGGCGGCGCCGCGATCAACCTCAGGCAGAATGCCCAGATCGCTTTCGTCGCGCTCTCCGAAGATCTCGACGCCGTCCAGTTAAGCAATGCTGCAGTGGCAGCGGCCGAGCAGGTTGCGATAGATGCCGCCCAGGTTGCTGCTGACCGCGCAATCGTCGAGGCCGGGAGCAAGACGGTCGTCAACGGTGAGGCCGTCTATCCGAACACCTATGCGAGCACTGTCCCACAGGGCGTAATCAATCTTTCGAACGACGGCATTACCACCGGCTCTGGTGGCACGCCCGGTACGTATGCTGGCGGCGTGACGGGGGGGCCAAACGGTTTTTCATGGGAATACTCGATCGGGCTTGATGGCAAAATCGCGTCCTACGAGATCACCAGCCCCGGTATCAGCACCGACACCACCGCGCCGACGCTGAGCTACGGCAGCGGATCCATCACTGGCGCCGTTGTACCGACCGCCACTGTTGCCGCCCGGATTGCCCAGGCATCCAGCTATTGGGCGATCTCCACCGACGGCTCGACGCTTGACCTCTACAGCAATGTGGCAGGATCACCGTCTCCCGTTCTCGATCCCACCGGAGACCAAGTAAAGGTCTTTGTCTCCGCTGGCGCTGAGAAGGTTGTAGATGCGGCCGAATCCTGGGCCCAATCCCCCACCGCACCCGACCCGCTCGACCCGACGAGCAAGAGCGCGAAGGGATGGGCGGGGGAGGCACAAGCACAATCCACCAACCTTTCCAACGCCACTTTCGCCAAGTACTTCGTCTTCCCCGGCTTCGTGCGTTCTGACAATGGCCGCATCGACACGACGACAACCCCCGGCGTCTACGTCAACACCGGCTACCTTGATCTGGACGAGATCAACCTTGCCGAAATCAACCTGCAGGGAGGCACCGGGGCCTATTCTATCGCCTACTATACCAGCGCTTTTGCGCTTATTTCGGGCGTGGCAGCATCGAGCAATGACGCTTACGTCAACACCATCCCAGCTATCCCGTCGAATGCCGCGTGGGCTGCCCTGTCTGCCCGCGCCACGCAAGGATCTCAGCGGCTTCTCGTAGCGGTGAAGCCCGCCAAGTTCCTCGACGGCCAACCCGATGCGGGGCTGATGGGCAACGGCAACCTGTTCACGCTGCTGCGCTCACCGGGCTACTACAATAACGCATCGCCGCCCGTGCTGGTGGCCGACCCCAACTGGATCAATTCGGACCCGATCAAGGTAACTCCGGGCTACCAGATTAGCTATGACGCCTATGCCTCGACGACCGTTTCTATCCTTCGCTACACCGATGCGTCGGGCGCCTATGCGGGTCGGGTTCTGGGGACAGCGGCCAATACGCGCAACACGATCAACGCCATCGTCCCAGGAGCGGCTGCTTATACCGGGTCGATTTTCGGAACGACGCTGACGGTCACGGCGATCGCGTCAGGCACGCTTTCGGTAGGTTCTGTGGTTGGCGGCGCGTCGGCCGGGACGATCATCACGGCGCTTGGCACCGGCACTGGCGGAACTGGCACTTATACCGTCAACAACTCGCAGACATTGGCGAGCGGCGCGCTAACCCAACCCGCAGCGCAGTTCGCGCAAATGTCCGCTGGAAACCCCGGCGCGCTGGGCGCTGCGGCAACCTCCCCGACGATGCCGAACACGATCAAGTACGGTCCTGCGGCATCAACCGGGCTGGCTGCTCCGTCCACGCTTGAAATCGCGGTGGGCGACAACCTCAAGACGTACATCACCGCCAACGGCTTCGTCACGTCTACGGGCACGACGCCTAATGCCGATGCCAACTGGAGACGCACCCCTTCCCGCCTGACGATGCGCGCTGCCGGTGAGGGCAAACGTTACATCGCGTATGAGGCGCGCGGCAGTAACAGCATGAGCCTGATTTCTGCCGTTGACGGCAGCGGAACTGTTGTCGGTTCGGTTCTCGGCTCCGGTTCGTTTACGCAGTTCAAGGGCACTTTCGAGGTTCCTGATACGGCGGTTTCCGTCCACCTTTGCCATGCGGCTGCGTACCCAGCAACGTTCCAGTACCTCATTCAGCAGCCTGCGACCGGCGCCCCGGTCATCGCGCCCACTGCAAACATCGGGACCATCCCTGACAGCCGCAGTTCGACGCAGTACCCAACCTATCGGACGCTGCTTGAAAATCGCTTTGGCTGCTCTGTTCAGCAACTCGGGCTCCCCGGCGCAACGGTGCAGACCACTTCGGCGGATACCTATCTGAGCACCGTCACCAGCGCGCTTCCCAATCCGCGCATGATTGTCATCCTGCCGGGAGGTAACGATGCAGGCGCGGCAGGCAGTGTAGGAACCTTCTCCGCGTCCAGCCCCAACGGCGTAGCAGGCGAGGCAGTTAAAACCATTCCCACAGCGCCCTACCCTGCCACCCCAACCGGTCTTTCGTTCATCGAATACATTTACATCACCGGGGCCAAGCTGCGCGATTTCTACAAGGATATCCGCACGCGCGCCGGGATCGTCGGCGGCGATACGGAGGCGCAGAAGTCGGCAAAGCTGGCGGCGGTACAAAAGACGCTGATCGTCTGGATCACTGACCTTCCGCAGCAGCGAGGTGACGCCTCAAATCCGTTCTCGCTGCCCGCCAACCACGAACGCAAGCGACAGGCCGTCATCGAAGTCGCCAAGCTGCTCAAGATGCCCTTCGTTGACATTCAGGGCAAATACCCGATCGATATGAGCCTTGAGCCATTTTACGTCGCGCCTACCACTCCCGGCATCAACAACGGCAATCTCACTGAGGACGGACTCCATTGGAACGAAGTCTTGCAAAGTGTCGGCGTAGATATGCTGGCTGCGGAGGTCGGCTGATGACCCTCGCCACCGCCGATCACTGGATGGACCTGATGCGCGAAGGCATAGGGGGCTGAAGTGCCAGAGGTAGACCCCCGTCAGTCCGCATTCGATGCAGTGCGCGCGATCTCGCGCCGCGGCCTGTTCAATGATCTCGGCAACGTCCTCGCCTTCGACAATCTCCTAGACGCATTTGGAGCACCGCGCATGCCCACCATCCTTCATCTCGGCCCGGAAGGCGAAACGCTCATCAAGAAGTGGGAAGGCTACAAGAAAGACCTCGGCGATGGCCGGGTGCAGGCGTATCCCGACCCGGCGACCGGCGGAGCACCGTGGACGATCGGCTGGGGCAGCACCGGCACCGACGTGAAGCAGGGCACCATCTGGACAAGGGAGAAGGCCCAGCAGCGTTTCGCCTCCCATATCGAGGAGGAGGCCGCCCCCGCCGTCCGCAAGGGCATCGGCAGCGCGCCGACGACGCAGCGTCAGTTCGATGCGATGGTGTCGTTGGCCTACAACATCGGTGTCGCGAACTTCCTCAAGTCCACGCTGCTCAAGAAGCATGTGGCAGGCGACTACGCCGGTGCCGCAGCGCAGTTCGCCGTCTGGAACAAGGCGGCCGGGAAAGTTATGCAAGGCCTCGTCAACCGCCGCGCCGACGAGGCGAAGCTCTATGGGAGCAAGTGACGGGTGGAACACTTCTCGCTTTCCGACTGGCTCACCTCGCTCGGCTATGGCCTGCTGGCGGGCATCGCGGGCGGCCTAGGCTACGTCATGCGCGAAAACGACAAGGGTAACCCGCTGAACGCCTGGCGTGCCCTGACCGAGATCGCCTCGTCCGGTCTGGTCGGCTTCCTCGTGATGCTGCTGTGCCAGGCCATGAAGATCGACCCGCTCTGGACCGGCTTCATCGTTGGCATATTTGGCTGGCTTGGGGCGAACGTGTCGATCCGGCTGCTGGAGCGCATCGTCTACGAACGCCTCGGCATCAAGCTCCGCGCCAATACCGACAAGCGCGTGGAGGCCGCCAAGGCCCAAGAGGAGGAACGGCCGTGAAGTGGCTCGGAAATCTACTAACCCCGATCAAGTCCGAACTGTTCGCCATGGTCGGTGTGCTCGCCGTCTGCGGCGTCGGAGCCGGGATAATCGGTTACCTACATATCCAGCGCCAGAACGATCAGATCGCGGCGAAGGATCGCTATATCGGCGACCTCGCCGAGGCGAACAAAGGCTGGGTCACCTACATGAAGCGCCGCGACCAGCTGCGCGACCTCGAACAGCGCAACGTGATCCTTCTTCAGGACAAGCTCACGCTGATCGATGGCCAGAACACCGCGCTCTCAGCGCAGATCGAACAGTTGGAGGAAAGCAATGCGGAAGTTCGTGAACTCATGTCTCGTCGCTTGCCTGCTGACCTGCGCCGCCTGCTCGAACAGCAAAAGTGAGATCGCCTCTGCGCCTCCGCTGGCGTACGAGGGCATCCCCGCTGGGCTGATGGAGCGCTGCACCGTACAGGACGTTCCGCAGGAAACGGTGGCCTCGATCATCGAGAGCCGCGGCATCTACATCAAGGCGTTCAACAAGTGCGCAGCGAAGGTCGATGCAATTCGGGAGCATGATGCAAGGGCTCGGGCGGTGGAATAGGCCTTCTTGCACAGCGGCGGCCTCGACCACTTCGTTTCCCTTTGCAGAGGGGGTGCTTGCTGCGGCGATCTCCCCTTCGCAAGCGGAGAGACGCACATGGGACGTTTCGTAAACCAGCCTAGCTTGCGACTTGCTGGCCCCTACTCCATCGGCGGCCAATGGCCCGCCGCAGCCGCCGAATCCTACATCAGTGGGGTTCCCGCCGCAACTGCCCCACTAGATGCCTGATCCTGTTCCGAGATGCGTTTGCGTTCTGATCGCGCCCGATGTCGTTCTCGCCCTTGAGCGATTCCCAGAACCACACCAGCGTCTCGCGCTCGATGCCGAGATCGGTCAGGTGCTTCAAGGCGGCGACAACCCTGTCGTTTGCCCCGCGAACCTCGAACGCCCGGTCTGCCGTCTCATCGATTATGGCGAGAGCTTCGTCGGTGGTCACTCGACCTCGCCAGCCCCCTCGCCCAGCTTCGCATCGAGGATGAGGTTGAACGCCTCCAGCACCTCGGCCGCAGTCGTCAGGGGCAACGACACGTAGGCGCCCTTGAGCGCTTCGGTGACGTCATCCTCGTTTGTCTGACGGAGGCTTTCGGCAGTGCTCATGAGAGCAGCGTATCACCACCCGGAGAGTCGCCCCAACTGCTTCCGTAGGATTGGTGCAGTGTCGGCTTGGAGGGTACGACCTACGCAGTTCACGGACGCGGAACAGATCATGAATCATGTTCGGGACTATTTCGGGACTGGTTTACCGCGTTCCCGAGTCGTTCCGTCACCTGCCGCCACTTAGTGCAATAAGCGCTTGCGCTATAAAGCGGCGGAACCTAAGGGCATCGGCGCGTCGGGGAGTGGCGCAGCCCGGTAGCGCGCTTGCTTTGGGAGCAAGATGTCGCAGGTTCGAATCCTGTCTCCCCGACCATTTTCCTTTTCCACGGTGTCTCACACGGAGCCATTCTGGCTCATTGCACCGCGCTTTATCCTGATAAATCAGCGCCCTTCCGCACCTTACTGTGCCATGGCGTCGCCTTGCGTCACGAGGCCTTTGTTGGTTATTTGTTGGTTGCAACCAACAGAAACCAACATTCAACCAACACCCAAACCAACAACCAACATTAAGGCGAAAACCAACCAACACTTCGCGATCGGAGGCCCCATGCTGACAGACATCGCCCTACGCGCATTGAAGCCCGAAAAGGCCGCGTACAAGAAATCGGACAGCAAGGGGTTGTTCGTAACCATCCACCCAACTGGCAAGAAGGTCTGGGGCCTCGCGGTTCGGGTGGACGGAAAACAGAAGTTCCTTACCGGCGGCCACTATCCTGACGTCACCGTCAAACTTGCCCGGGCGTGGCGCGATACCGTCAAAGCTCAATTAACCCTGGGCTTGGCACCGACAGCTACTCCGCACAATCTGGAGCCGGGTTCCTCCACCAACGACATAGCGAACATCGGCGAATCGTTCGAAACGGTTGCACGGGAGTGGTTCGATACCCGCAAGGTAGCGTGGACGCCGCGCTATGCGGCGATAACGATGCGCAGGTTAGAGGCGGATATCTTCCCGTTCGTCGGGGCGTTGCCGATCGCGACCATCACCCCTCGCCAGATGCTGGAAGCTTTTCGCGCCATTCAGGCCCGCGGCTCTGTCGAAATGGCGCATAGGGTGCGGAACCACTGCAGCGAGGTTTTTCGCTACGCCATTCCGGATGGCCGATGTGAGAGCGATCCTTGTCGCGATCTGGCCCCTGGCATGGCCAAACCAGCGCCAGTGAAGCATCACGCCAAGGTCGCAGCGAAGGACCTACCGGAGTTCTTCAAAAAGCTGAACTTGGACGGAGGAGACCGGACCAGTCACCTTGCGCTTCGCTGGACGATGCTGACGATGGTGCGGACACAGGAAACCCGTTTCGCGCAGTGGGCGGAATTCGAGGGCCTCGGCTCCGATGAGCCGATCTGGCGTATACCGCCCGAGCGGATGAAAATGAGTACCGAGCACATCGTGCCCCTGCCCCCGCAAGCGATTACGCTGCTGAACGAAATTCGGGAACGGAATGTTTATCTTGCCGCTGGCAACGAGAAGCTCGGCACCTTCCTCTTCCCGGTTCACTATTCGAAATCACTCGTCATCAGCGAGAACCGCATGCTTGACGTAATGTATCGCGTCGGCCTGCGCGGCAAAGCTACCGTCCACGGCTTCCGGGGCCTAGCCAGCACAGTGTTGAACGAGTCGGGACTGTTCGAGCCTGATTGGATCGAGTTTCAACTGGCGCACGCGGCGCGAGGAGTTCGTGCAGCTTATAACTCTGCCCGTTACCTCACTCACCGCCGCAAGATGATGGTTTGGTGGGCCAATTACCTTGATGATGCCGAGCGGTCTGGTTCCAATGCTGGCTGATTTTCAGACAATCCCCCAGACTTGATGCACGCCAGCTTTCAGTCATCCTCGAGAGCATCGATCCAAGCTTTGACGGCACTCTCGCGCCATCCACTGCAGCGCGTCGAAATTCGCAATTGGCGAGGAAAAGTTCCATCCTCAATCTTGCGGTAGAGGGTCGATGCTGAGAAACCAGTAAGCGCTAAAACTGCCTGACGGCGAAGAATCCGGTCTGTTGTGACTGTGTCCATCTATGTGCGCCTCACAATGTCGATGCTGCATCATATCGACAATGAAAGAGGCCGTTCGAATCACAAGCCTGCAAGGATCGAACGGCCGTGGCTGGCCGCGAATGAGTTGAAAGCTGCCACCAATAGCAGCTAACCAAGCCGCGGAGGCTAGCCATTGAATGAATGAGATACCGTTGCCGGGGAGCCTGTCTCTAAAAGCGAGCGATGGTATCGGCGGCTCGCGGTAGAGTCAGGAAGTGGCGCGGTGTCGTGCGGCGCGCCTGTGGGGCTTGCCAGACGATCCGTTTCCACTCCCTGCTCATCGAACCGGACGTGCAGATCTCCCGCATCCGGCTCTCGGACAAGATATCACGCCTTCACCCACGGCGGGCTGCGGCCAAGTTCGCCAGACGTACGAGGCCGAAGCGCTCGTACAGCTCAGGGTCGTGATAGGCTCCCTCGCGCTTTCGTCTGGTCTTGTGCTTGGCCCGCAGCCACCGGCGCAACCGCACCACTGTGTAACTGTCGATAGCCCGATATGCCCTGCTCGTGGTTCCAACCGAGAAGTAGTTGGCCCATCCGCGCAGCACCCGGTTCATCTTGGCCACAAGGTATGTGGTATCCTGCCATGTACGCGCTCGGTCTGTCAGCTCGTGGGTCGTAGCGATCACGCGCTGGATGCTTTTCTTTGATGGCCGGTGGCCCATGTAGGCTTTGCCGGTTTTCGCGGAGTACATCCGACCAAACGTGTATCCCAGAAAGTCGAACGTCTCGTCCGGCACCTTACAGATACGTGTCTTTTCCTCATTCACTGTCAGCTTCAGCTTTTCCATGATCCTGCGCATGTGATCTAGCGCAGCTTCCGCATTGCCCTTCGCACACAGGATCACGAGATCATCAGCATAGGTGACGAGCCGCGCGCCTAGACGTTGCCCAAGACCGAGCTTCCGCCACCCCAAAACGAACCGGCGCATGTAGAGATTTGCCAGCAGTGGTGAGATGGGTGATCCTTGCGGGATGCCGCGCCGCTGATCGCGGGCCTGCGTCGTTCGTGTCTTCCTGCCCTTGTCATCCGTTTCTTCGACAGCGCATTCCAGCCAGGATTTGATCAGATGCAGAACGCGCGGATCAACGATCCGGCGCGATACCGATTTCATCAGCTCAAGGTGGGGGATGCTGCCGAAGTAGTCGGCAAGGTCGGCGTCCACGACATCCGGTCGGCCATAGAACAGTTGCTCCTCCACCTCGACCACGGCCTGCTGGGCGTTGCGCCCGGCTCGGTAGGCGTAGATCTCGGGTGGGAGGTCGGCTTCAAAGATCGGTTCCAGCACCAGCATCGCTGCCGTCATGCAGACCCGATCCCGCACGGTGGAAATGCCCAGCGGCCTGAGTTTGCCGTTGGCTTTTGGTATGTAGACCCGTCTGATCGGTTCCGGTCGGTACGTCTCCTCTTTGAGCGCAAGCGCCAGTTCCGCCAGCCATCGCTCGACGCCGTAGTCCTCGATACCCGCAAAGTCCTGACCATCCACACCCGGCGCGCCCCTGTTGGAACGACACTGGGCATAGGCATGAGCCAGAATGTCATTGCGGCTAATCTTGTCGTACAGCGCGTAGAACCGATAGCCGACTTCTGCCTTCGCTTTCGCGTGCAACGCCTTCTGCAGTTTCTGGACGCTTATCGGAGTTGATAGGTTACCCAATCTCCTGCCCCTCACCACTTGCTGCGTTCATCTTGAACTGAGGCTCCTTCCCTCCACCGACATTACCCGGCTTCCTCGGTACTACGGGCCTCTCCGCCACCCCATTGCGCCCTTCCCTCCCTCGCGGGCGTCCAGTTGCCGATCACCCGGCACGCGATGGGGCTTCCCGTGTTGCGAGCACTTTCCTTGCGTACATGCTGTCGCCACTACCCCGGTGCAGCAGACGGGTTCAACGTCGCTCAAACTCGCCCGTCCATATCAACCTTCCCCGTAAGGGTTAACGGGTCGGCCTGCACATCGTCCTTTTCGAGGATTGCTCAGCGTTCACTCACGTTACGGCCTGTACGCTCGCACGGTCACCTACGTGACCGTTATCCGGGGGCTTCAGACATTTCGTCACCTCCACGCCTGCCCCGGTTGCTTCCGGCTGGAGCATCGCCGGGTGGGCCTCTCACCCACTAGAAAGTGCCGCCTTTGCACGGCGCACACCCAAATCGGCCGTTCAGCGGTCGATTTTCCATCCCCAGGTGCTGACCGTCTGCTTACCGGACTTCAGAGCCTGTGATGGCCGGTAGGTGACTGTCCGGTTACGGGTGTACAAACCCAGATAGCTGAACCGCCCCGAGATTGCCGGAGGCCAGTTTTCTTAAATTAGGCAGCTAGCGGGACGTCGTCCAGCATAGCGTAGTAACGTTGCTCGGCTTCGACCGGCGGAATGTTTCCGATCGGCTCCAGCAGGCGCCTGTTGTTGAACCAGTCGACCCATTCCAGCGTGGCGTATTCGACGGCTTCGAACGAGCGCCAAGGTCCTCGACGGTGGATCACTTCGGCCTTGTAAAGGCCGTTGATCGTCTCGGCCAAAGCGTTGTCGTAGCTGTCGCCGACGCTGCCGACAGATGGCTCGATGCCGGCTTCAGCGAGACGTTCAGTGTACTTGATGGACACGTATTGTGATCCGCGGTCGCTGTGATGGACCAAGCCGCCCCGGTGAACGGGCCGTCGGTCGTGGATAGCCTGCTCCAGCGCATCCAGCACGAAGCTGGCGTGTGCTGTCCTGCTGACCCGCCAACCCACAATGTAACGGGCGTAGACGTCGATCACGAAGGCGACGTAGACGAACCCCGCCCAGGTAGCGACATACGTGAAGTCGGAAACCCAGAGCATGTTCGGCGCCGGAGCATGGAACTGGCGATTGACCTGATCGAGCGGGCATGGCGCGGTCTTGTCCGCGATCGTGGTACGCACCGGCTTGCCCCGGATCACCCCTTGAAGACCAAGATCTCGCATCAACCGCTGCACGGTGCAGCGTGCAACATCGAAGCCCTCGCGCTTCATCTGCCGCCATACTTTGCGCACACCGTAGACGCCGAAGTTCTCGGCAAAGACCCGCAGAACTTCGGGCTTCAGCTCTTTATCCCGCCGGACGCGAGCGGATTGCAAAGCCGGGTCTCGCCGCTTGGCAAGGCGCTCGTGATAGGTGGATGGGGCGATCGGCAGAACCCGGCAGATCGGCTCGACCCCATAGGCATCGCGATGCTCGTCGATAAAGGCGATCATCGTTTGAACGGGCGGTCGAGCTGTAGCGCGACAAATTGGATGATGATCCGCATTGCCTCACCGTTTTTGCTCCTGAGTGACGGGCTGTTGCCTCATCTAGACTGCTCCCGGCAACGGTTGGGAGGGAACGATGAGGAAGGTGAGCATGGCAACGCGGAAAGAATTGATCGAGGCGGTCGGCGCTCGATACCGGGCATGCGATCGGTCAAGTAAAGGCAAGGTGCTCGACGAGTTCGTTGCGGTCACGGGTTTCCATCGCAAACATGCGATGCGGGTTCTCCGGCAGGAGGCATCGGACCGAACTCCTGGGCGTGTCGGGCGCAGGGTCTACGATGAGGCTGTGCGCACTGCACTAGTGGTGTTGTGGGAGGCGAGCGACCGTTTATGCGGCAAGCGGCTTAAGCCGCTCATTCCGATCCTTGTCGAAGCGATGGAAGGTCATGGTCACCTCGATCTGGCGCCGCAGGTCAAGGCCAGTCTGTTCCGGATGAGCGCGGCGACGATCGACCGCTCACTGCGCGCCATACGCGAGGCAGGCCAGACGAAAAAACGGCGGCGTGGCGTATCTGGAACGTAGCTCCGGCGCAGCGTACCGATCCGTACATTCGACGACTGGGGTGATCCGGCGCCGGGGCACATGGAGGTCGATCTGGTTTCGCACAGCGGACCGGCAGCAAAAGGTAGCTGGGCCTGGACGTTCACTTTAACCGACATCGCAACGGGCTGGACTGAATGCGCACCGTTGCTGGTGCGCGAGCAGACGCTGCTGGTGGCTGTGCTTACCGAACTGCGCAGGCTGATGCCTTTCCCCTTGCTGGGATTCGACTCTGACAACGACAGCGTATTTATTAACGAGACGGTGCGCGATTATTGCGTGGCTCATGGGATCGCGTTCACCCGCTGCCGTCCTTATCGCAAGAATGATCAGGCCTGGGTTGAGCAGAAAAACGGTTCCGTCGTTCGGCGCCTGACGGGCTATCGCCGGTTCGAGGGCCTGGCAGCCACCGGCGCGTTAGCGGAATTGTACACGGCTGCCCGCCTGTTCGTGAACTTTTTCCAGCCATCGTTCAAGCTTGCCGAGAAGCAACGCGATGGCGCCAAGGTCTACAAGCGATACCATGCTCCCGCGACACTGCGTATTTCAGAAGTTCTGGACAGCCGTTTCACAAAATCGCGGACAGGCGTTTCGCTAAGTCCCGGACAGTCGGCGCAGTTTGGTCATAGGTGCCTTGTTGTGGTTCAGGCGGTTATGATTTCGGCTTTCTCTATGTCGGTCAAGAGGGGCGCGGGTCGGGTTTTGCGCATGCTGTCGCCTTCGAGTGTTATGCGGTGGGCATTGTGTACCAGGCGGTCGAGGATGGCGTCAGCGATCGTGGGGGCACCGATCATTTCGTGCCACTGAGCGACCGGTAACTGAGCCGTAATCAAGGTGGATTTACGCTTGTAGCGCTCCTCGCAGATTTCAAGCAGATCGCCGCGCTGCTGCTCGGTCAGCCCATGGCTGCCCCAGTCGTCGAGCACGAGCAGTTGGATGCGGGTGAGTTTGTCGATCAGGCGCGGGAAGCGGCCGTCGAGCCGGGCCATTGCCAGATCTTCGAACAGTCGGGGCATGCGAACGTAGAGTACCGAGTAGTCGAGCCGGGCTGCCTGACGGGCGAACGCACACCCCAACCAGGTTTTCCCCGTACCGGTTGGCCCTGTAATGATTAGATGTTCATGCGCCTTGAGCCAGTCGCCCTGCGCAAGCGCCAGGACGCTGCGGCGATCCAGCTTGCGGTGCGCGGCGAAGTCGATGTTCTCGATACAGGCGTCGCTGAATCGTAGTCGCGCGGCCGTAAGCCGGTTGGCGAGCCGCTTGTCACAGCGCATCGCCATCTCCCGATCGAGCATCAGCCCGAGCCATTCGTCCCGGGCGAGCCCTTCGCTTCCCGCCTGTTCGGCAAGTTCACGGTAAGCACTCGCCATCCCGGCGAGCCCCAGCGTCTGCATCTGGTCCAACATGGGGTGTGTCAGCATGATCGTCGCTTCCTTTCACTGATAGTAGACCCCACCGCGGATGTTGCCGTGCGATGGAGCTGGCCGGATCGGTTCTTGGGCAGGACTGGCCTGATCCAGCCCGGATTTGAGGATCGAGAGGACCGAGGCATATGTGGTGGCCTCGATTGCCAGCGCGCGGTCACAGGCCGCATCGAGACGGACATGGCCATAGCCGCGCCCTAGCGAGAGGATGCCCATCGCCGAGCGATAACCCTGCTCGGGATGGCGCCGATCACGCATCATGCGCTCGACCATGACCGCCACGTTGGTGCCCATCCTGGCCGCGCGCTCGATCAGCGATGCCGGCGTCCGGTCGGCATAACGCTGGTGAGCCTTGGGCATGTGGGCGTTGACGGTGATGTGGAACCCGCGCTGCGAACTGCGAACATGGCTGGCGACCCGTTTGTGATCCTGGAAGATCTCAACCACCCGCTGGGTCAGCCGCACATCGACCTTGCGGCCGATCAGACCATGCGGAACCGAGTAAAAGTTGCGGTCGACGGCAACGTGGTAATCGGGATGAACCTTGGCGCTCTTCCATTCAGCGTATTCGAACGGGGTAACCGGCAGCGCCTTGAGCGCCGCGCGTTCGATCTCCTCGAACAGCTCGCGGCGCGAACGACCGACGTGACGCATCGTCTTGCCATTGAGAACTTCGAGCAAGTGGCCGATCTCGGCATTGAGCACCGCCAGGTCGAAGAACTGCCGATTGCGCAAGCGCGCGATGATCCACCTTTCCGCGATCAGCACCGCGCCCTCGATCTTCCCCTTATCCCTCGGCTTCGCCGGCCGGGTCGGCAGGACCGTCGTGTCGTAATGCTCTGCCATCGCAGCAAAGGTCGTAGTCAGGGTCGGTTCGAACCATAGCGCCTTGGCCACCCCCGCCTTGAGATTGTCGCAGACAATGGAAGCGGGCACTCCGCCGAAGTACTCCAGCGCCCGGACCTGGCCCTCAATCCAGTCAGGCAGCCGCTGGTGCAGGCTCGCCACCGCAAAGGTGTAGCTCGAGGCCCCAAGCACCGCGACGAACAGCTGTGCTTGGTGGATCTCGCCGGTGCCGGGGTCGATCAACGGGATCGTTTGACCGGCGTAATCAGTCTGCATCACCGCACCGGCGGCATGCCGATGCCGATAGGTCGGGTGGGCGCGCTTCTCGTGCGCGCCGAACTTGTCACAGAACCAGGTGTAGCCAAAGCCGTCGGGATGAGCCTCGCGGTATTCCTGCCACAACAACAGCAGCGTCACGCTTTTGCGCTTCATCTCACGGGAGACCAGTTGCCAGTCCGGCTCGCTCGTATCCCGCGGCGGCCGTCCCATTTGCCGGAAGAGTTTGCGCTCCAGCGCAGCCTCATCGCCGCCGTCATCTGGCATCGGCCAACTGTCCAGCCCCGCCTCACGCGCCCGCAGCAGGTAAGTCGACACGGTCGACTTGCTTAGCCCAAGCCGCTCCGACACTTCGCGCACCGAGAGCCCACTCTCATGGGTCAGCCGCAATATCGATCTGATGTCCTTCACGTCCGCTCGTCTCGGTTGCTTCCGTCTCGGCATGGTCCCTCCAAGCTCCGCTTGCGGGGACGTTCATGCCAAACCGGCGCACCCAATGACCAACCGCACAAACTGTCCGGGACTTAGCGAAATGCCTGTCCGGGACTTTCTGAAATCACTGTCCGCGACTTACCGGAATCGCTGTCCGGGACTTTCCGAAACACGCAGCGACACCGTTCCAGCGGTTGCTGGCCGACCCACGGACCTCCGAGGAGACGCGCCGAAACCTCCGCGAGGCGTTCGCCGATCTCGATCCGGTCCGGCTGTTGCGGGACATCCGAACGGCGCAAGAAAAGTTGGTGGGACTGGCCGACGGGGCAGTCGTAATGAATCCGTCGGAACCCTCGCCGCCAACGCTGGATGCGTTCATGACGAGCCTGCGGACCTTGTGGCACGAAGGCGAGGCAAGGCCGACAGCAACCGCAAAGGCCCCGCAGAAGCGTTGGCGCCGCCGTCCTGATCCGCTTGCGACGGTGACTGAACAGTTGAAGGCGTGGTTCGAGGAGGAGCCATGGCGCACCGGTCGGGAGTTGCTCGAGAAGCTACAGGCTGAGCAGCCTGGCGATTATCCGGATGGTCTGCTGCGGACCGTGCAGCGCCGGTTGAAGGTGTGGCGATCAGAACAGGCGCGTGCCTTGGTATTCAACCCGTCAGCTGCCCCCGCTGGCAGGCGCTTGGGGGCAGAGACCGTCTCTTCGTTGCCGCGCGACTGGGTACCGCTCCGCGTCGCCTCCGGCTCCGCTGCGCGGCCCCCAGTCGCGCAAGGAATAGTCCGTGAGGGTGATCTCCTGTAGGGAGCATTTACGTGAGGCAATGGCTATGCCGCTCGGGAACATCGCTTAATGAGGCAACACGTTTCTCGTCCAGATCGCCGCGCAACAGGTCGAGCTCCGCCTGGGCAAAATATGCCGACGCCTTGCGCAGGATCTCATTGGCTTGCCGCAGTTCGCGGACTTCACGCTCCAATGCCTTGAGCTTCTCGGCGGTCTCCGTCGGCACGCCACCGCGCTTGCCGCTGTCCACCTCGGATTTCTTAACCCATTCCAGCAGCGTGTGTCCGGAACACCCGATCTTCCCGGCCACCGATGTGATCGCCGCCCAGCGAGAGGGATAATCGCCCTCATGATCCAAAACCATGCGGATCGCTCGCTGCCGAACCTCAGGGGCAAACTTGTTCGTCGTCTTGCTCATCGTGGACCCTATTCTCTCAGGAGTTAGGGCCTCCGGCAATCTCGGGGCGGTTCAAACGCCTTCTACCTCAATTTCATCCATAACTCGCCAGAATGACCTTCCTTAAGCAGCGCACGCATGTCTGAGTGCCCTACCCCGCGTCGATCAGATTGTCATGTGGCGCTGGCTGCCCATGCTGTTTTCGCCGCTGCGTTCGCCATGGTCAGGCCGGCGGGGATGCACCAGGATAGACTTCATGGGAAACCGCGTGAAGCTGACTGACGCATCCGAGCTCGCCGACTTGGACGTGAACGTGCGAGGGCTAGCGGCTCCTAATCTGCGCACCACACGACTTCTCGATGCCACACCAAACGGTTGCGGTGGTCGTCGGTCAATGTCAGCGGCGCGGCATTATCCAAGTTGAGTGCCAAAATCTCTGCACGGGTTAATCGGGGCGATCCTACAGCGACGCCATTGTCGTCAAATGTGATCAGGCCCGCATCGAATGCCGCGTCCCACAGGGATGACAACAGCAAGCCATTGTGGACGTTCAGCCGTTCTTGATCGTTTTCGCATCTGGACCACGGGATAATATGCGAAGCGCGCAGCAATTCCGGGACGGTGATTCCGGTCAGGGGGCATGCGCTGTTCCAGTAGTTGAGTACGGCTGAGCGGAAGCGATCTTGCCCGACGCGGACTTTTTGTACCCGGTCAGCTTCTGTGTCACCCAGATGCGCGGTTTCTCGCAAAAATTCTTCAAATGGTAGCGTCGGTAGGCTGATGGACAGGCGGTAGACTGCACTGACGGCAGCAAACAGTGCGTCCCGCGTGGGAAATGCGAAGGCGGCGGCGTGCCCTTTGGCGCACGGAGTGGCAGCCGGCGCGGAGAGTTCCCGCGCAGCACCAGGATGGGCCACTGACAGGAAGAATGGCCCTTCCATGCCCCGCGCTGTTGCTGCGACGGCAATTTCGCCCGGAGCGCTGGACGAGGTGAAGAATAGCCACCCGGCGGCCTGGCCCATCGGAATGCGATAGCCTTGCCCCTTTGCGGCATCTTCGAGCTCGGACCCCAAGGCGAATGGGTAGATGCGTAGGCGGTCGCCGGTGTCGATCATGCCGCCACCGGCTCACCTACGATTTCCTTGGTGACGTATGCTTTGAACGCGTCTGCATCAGCAAAGCAGCGGAAGCCGTTTGCATTTGCCAATGTAATCACCGCCGGATCAGCGCCTACGACAAGGGCTACCGCCTCTGTCAGTTCCTGCCGCAGGCCATTAGGCCAAGCCACGTCTAGAACGGCGGCTTGCTCGCCAGATTCCACCGTCACAATCTCATAAGCCATGACCCCTGACGGCAACCCCTGATCGGCAACCCATTGTTGCAGCGCCGACAGGGCCGCCTCTTCATTGGCGTCTGCTGGCCCGCTAACAATGGCCGCCGACGTGTGAACGGGCGCTGCGGTGGCGAGCCACCGTTCGGTCTCCCCATGGAGCAGGTCAGCCAACAGGTCGTTTGTCGCCTTGGCCAGCAGTTCGCGGCGAGCGGCCAGGAAATCGGCATAATTTTCAATCCGCCACAGTTGCGGATCCATCGGAACCCATTGCGAAGAAAGGGCACCGGGGTGCCTTTCCTCGATGGCGGGAAAATAGGCTTCAGGTCGATCATCCAGAATGTCGAGATTGGCGCGTTTGGTCAGGAAGCAGAAGTTTGCGATCGCGTTGACCTCAGCGCGGCCATAGCCAGCCTCGTAGAGGCGAGCCTTGGGGAAAATGTGGTGGACTTCCAGCTGACTGAGTTTGCCCAGCATCCCGGCCTTGAGGGGAAGACCGTTCCCCCAATCCTTTGCCTCCGCCATGCGCGTCAGCAGATAGAGTACAGGGTAGAATCGCGCGCCCAGGTTCCACCCGGTGAAGTGCCCCGGCTCAACCCGCAAGCCGCCATGCCAAAGGCGAAGAATGTCCAGCATGCGATCGAGCCCACCGGCATCCAGTGCTTCAAGATCGGCATCGATGAAGCTTTCGGTCGAACCTGAAAAGCGCCCCCACATGCCGGCCTGCACATACCAGAACAGCAGCTTGTCGCGCTCTTTCTGGTCCATCGGTCCGGTTCGCTGATCGAGATAGCGCGCCATTACCGAAACCGCGCCGCGGCCGAACAGCACCCGATCATGATCCAGTCCAAGTCGACCCGAAATCAGGTTCAGCGCGGTATCTATATGGCGACTGGCGCGTTTCAAGGCATCCTGCACCTCGGGCGCAGTCTTGCCGTGCAAGTGCAGGAATTTCGCCTCGCCGGTCAACACGGTGTTCACCGAACGGAGCAGCCAGTCGAGCGAAAAATCGTACCCCGCCTGGCGCCATTTACCCAGTTGGACTTTCATCTCGGTCCGAGCCTGCGGCCAGTCGGCGCAGATTTTTGCCAGCGCCAGATCGCCTTTTGAAAGTTTGGTGCCGCCACTGTTCACTTTGTTGAAGATGTCGACCACGACGTCGAGCGTCATGTCGCCGCCCGTGATTTCCTCGATATGCAGATCGATGTCGCGAATGCCGAGCAGTTTGCTGAGGCGGCTGACATAGTCGCTTAGTTGCGGCGCGTGTTCAGGGCTGGTGGAGAGAGAGGTGATTATGGAACCCAAACCATCGTTACCCGCCTTCAACAGCGCGGTGACATCAATCCAAAGGGGATCGTCGCGCATCATGATGGGCTGGTAAAATTGAAATTCTTCGCGACCCATATGAAAATGCAGGCCGGCAAAGGCCTTTTCATTGCCGTCGAAAAACTGCGGCGGGTGCCCCCGGATTACACCATAGAGCGATGTTATCCGCTGCTGGCCATCGAGCAGCAGCTTGACCACGCCCGGTGCAAGCTCGTGATCGCCGCGGTGCTGTGCCCCCTCGGACTGGGTGGCCCAGACGAGCAAGCCGCCGACCGGATGCCGCCGATAGAGCGACCCGAACAGGCCGCGCACTTGATCACCGCCCCAGACATAGCCGCGCTGGAATTCAGGCAGTGCCATGTGGCCGTTGTCGATGTAATTCAGAATGGTAGCGATTTGCACTGCCCAGCCCCCTCCGTGACGGCTTCCAAGTATCTTAAGTACGAGACGAGGTTAAAGGATCAGAAATCCATCCCGAACACGCGCTTGTCAGCAGGCGCGCCGTGAAGCTCCAAGCGTTGCCAGGGTTCCTTCTGGAATGCCTCCGGTGGTGCTGTCGTGGTGGTGACGATGTATTGGAAGAGGGGAGTTCCGCCGATCCCTTCCAGTTTCTGGCTCATCGTGAACAGCCTGTTGTAGATCGACAGGCCCAAGTCCGCTTCGCGCGGGCTATCATGGATGAGGAAGGCCGGAAGCTGGGTGCGCCCCTCGATTGTGAGAAGCAGCGCGGCAAGATCGAACGCGACGATCTTCAGAGAGTCCACAGCCGCTGTTGAGCGATCTCCCCCCATTTGAAAGCGGAGATTCAACTCGTTCTGCTCAAGGTCGATTTTACCGTTCGCCGTTTCCGGGATCAGGAATTTTAGGACCCCGTCGAACAGGAGCGAAAGGCGGTCTACGTTCTGCAGCGCTGCCGCGCGATGTTCTGACGCTGCATTTAGGTGTGTGCTCTGGAGCTGGAGCAATTGTTCAATGGCATTAGTGCTGGTTTTCAGCTCGCCCAAGTGGGTAGCGTAGCGCGTGCTCATGGTGATGTCGCCCTTGGCCGCAGACAGGCGCCTCGATTGGTCGACCAGCGCCCTCTCCAGCGCTATGACAGCCTCGGCAAGCGGCTTAGCCGCCTGTTGGGCGGCAGCAATCTGGTACTTCACCGCTGAGATATTTGCTTCCAAAGCCCCTATGTCGCCTGCGATCTCAGCGATTTTGCCGATCAGGTCATCTCTTTCCTGTTCCCGCTCCCGGACAAAATCCAAGGCTTTCTGGTCCATCCGCGTGCCGCACGTCTTGCAGACTGGGTTTTGAGCATCGCAGACGTGGGTGTGGGCTTTCGCAGAATTGTTATCGATGGTCTTCCGCAGTTCCGTCTTGGTAGCGAGATCTGCGTTTAAGCCAGCTAACTGGTTCCCGAGCTGGGTCAGCGCCCTTTCAGCTCCATCCTTGTCTTCCCGAGCTTTGGTGAGCCTCTCATAGAGTTGTGGATCTGCTGCGGCCTCTGCTTGCGCAACGGCCTCGCTCGCTTGGGCTTTCCAAAAATCGGCCTGCGCGTCCGATGCGCCAAATTTCTGGGATAGGTCCGCCTGCATATCCTCGACGAGATGCTGCAAACGTCGGCGCTGCCGCCTTGTCTGTTCAATTTTGACGGAGCACTCTTCGGTTAAGCGTGAGGCCTCCATTTCACCCGCCGACAAGGCGTTGACGAGCAACCTGACAATCACAAGCCGATCCGCCTGCGACAATTGCCGCTGACGTGAAGCAGAGTGGGACTCGGTTTGTGCCGATCGCCATTCGAGTGCCGAAAGCAGACGGCACTCTTGGTCACGTGTCAGCCACGCCAGCGCGACTTCCCAGGCCTCTTCGACAGGGTTCGCCAAGGGCATGCGGCTCGCAGCCTCTGGCATGAACGCCTGGGTGATGGCATCGCGCAGTGCGCCAAGCCCGGTATGGGGCATTTCACCGCCAAATGCTGCCTCGAGCTCCTCGCCCTTCGCGCAATAGTGCCGGTTGTCGATACCAATTGGTCGGAGTACGACCCATGCCTCTCCATCCAGAACGACCTCGGCCCCGACATACCCGTCGGGTATTTTGTTGACCACCGCTTCCCGCAAAGCGTGCGAGCCAAAGCTGTTTTCGCCGAGGCAGTAGCGCAACAGGCGGCAAAAGGTGGTCTTTCCTCCGCCATGCCCCATCGCCTCGTTCTCATTACCTGAGTCTGGCGACCAGATGATGTTCAGCCCCGGTCTAAGCGTCACCTCCCGGATTGGGTCTCCCACGCCGCGCCAAATGACCAGGCGCCGCACCCAAAGCCGCGGGCCTGCTTGCCCAACTGCGGGTTGGACATCGTCGATCGAGATGGCGAGGAGATCAGGCTGCTGCGGCAATCCATTCCCTTTCTTCCTGCGGCAACGCCGCTACTGCGTTTTGGATTACGATACTGCGTATCGCATGAAGCACGAAGGCAGCGCGCCCATCGGCCCAGGCTAGTGGGGCATAATGGTATATTTCAGCACCACGATCCCACATGCGGCTTTGCACGTTATAGTGGATCGACCGCTCAGCGCGCAGTTGAGCAACGGCATCATGGAAAGCCTGCGGCGTGGCCGCACTGAAGGCCGCGACGTTTGGAGTGGCTTGCAGGTTAACCTGATCGCCAACAAGCCGCCGCCACTGAGCCTGCATCTCTAGTGTCAAATGGTGCATCAACAGATGCGGCTTGGCTGCGAACAAGGCGGCCAGCCACACATCGAGCGGCGCTACCGGGCCGACTGTCTTCTTCATGATGGCCGCGAAGATATGCCGGACATCAATTGCCGCGTCGACACGGTGATCCCATGCCCTGTCGGCCACGGAGCTGACATCCGGGGCAGCAGAGGCCAGCTTGTCATAAGCGGCGAGGACGAGGCGTTGGGTGCGGTATTCGCCGTATTTCCTGATCTCGTTATTTTGCAGGACGCGGAAGGTTTCGCTGGGGTAGTTAGGCCCCATAACGTCCTTGGGGGCGAGCACATAGCGCAGTTCGTCGCGCGTCAGGCCATAGGCGAGCGCGTACCAAGCATCGAGTTCGGCGCGCAACTGGCCGCGCCGGTCGTCGTCCCACGCGAAAGGTGGGGCGTCATACCCCAAATCGCGGGCGAAGGAAGCCATAGAGTGGCTGGTATAGGTCAGTTCCAGCACGCGCGGGACGATGAAGGCGAGGTCCTCCATGGAGTACGCCGATGGGGGGAGGACAGGAAATTGTTGAAGTGTATATTTCCTAATATGGGAGCCACCAACTTTTTGCTGTGCGCAGAAATCTACCACGAGTGAATTTAGCGCAGAGCAAAGTAAAATTGCCTCTTTCGCACCATTTTCAACAAGAATCAGGCTAAATGTATCGTCTGCAGCAGCCGCAGGAGCAATACATGAAACCACAGTTCTTTCGTTAGTTGAGCTTGTAATATCACGCCATCCTGCGAACCATCCACGACCCCAATTTCTTAACGCATAACGCGCCTTCAAATCCGATCTTTTCACGTACTTGTCCGACGATATTTGGAAACTTGGATCCTCCAGTTCCTGTTCCGTCAGCTCTCTAAACTCCTGCAGGGATTGGTCAAAAGTTGCAGCTCGGTGGTTGAAGTGCCATACCATTGAGCCCCTATAAACAGGCACACGATCTTCCTCTCTCGCAATAGAACCTGCCTCGAAAATTATTTGATCTTTTGAATTTGATCCAGAAAAGAAGTTCTGAACCAGCTGAGCCTTGATCGAAGATAATCTTGTTTCTTCTTCAAAAAGGACAGGCACACGATCGTATATTTTTGCAGTCAACTGCGCATCATGCAGAGTACGAAATATAGGAGCAGTTTTGGTGTTAGGGTTAATTCGCTCTATTTGATCAGGAGACAGCGTGAAGCGCCGTTCTGTATGTTCAAGATGATCTACTTGTCGAGCGAAGAACACAAATTCTGACGGCGTTGGCGAAGCTTCTCGATAAGCCAAAAGACAAAACTTCGTTGCATGGTGAACGCCAGGGAAAATCATTTCCTCATTCTCAAATGAAAATAGCGCCTTAAGGCGCTGAGAGCTGACCAAATGACTGAAGAATGGCGCAGTGGTAGCATCAGTGGCGATACCAGTGGGCACAATCAGCCCAGCTTGCCCACTGCGTCGGGTCAGATTGAGGAAATGCTCGGCAAAAAGAGAGTACGTATTTATCTTTCCTCTGGCCGTGAAATTAAACCTCCCAGAAGCGCGAGAAAATTCATTAACAGCGTCAAATACTCTTTTATCGGTTACGAATTTAGCAAAAACATCTGGCTGTTCTGATTCAAGAGAGGCTATAGCACGCTTACGCTTTATGCCCTTCATAATCGCAATTTCTGGAATGCGAGATGAAAAATACTCTCCTTCACTAAGCTGAACGACTTCCCACGGTGGATTGCCCAGCACAACGTCAAACCCACCTCGGGCAATGATCACCTCGGGGAAAGCCAAAGGCCAATGAAAAGCGCGGGCAAATTCCGCCGCATTGACCGCCGCTCCCTCAAGCGGACAATAGATATTGCCACCGCCCATGCGCGTGCGCAGATGGCCAGTGGTGGGGATCATTGCGTTGCCACTGCTGATGGGAACACCGCCAGTCTTGGGCAGCAGGAAGGCTGCAACGTAGAGGTCGCAAGCCACCTTGGTGGCATAGCGCTGCGGATCGTTAGCCCAAGCCAGAAACTTCTCCCGCTTGGCCTTGATCTGGGCAACGGTATCTTCCGGCAGGTGGCGCAAATCGTCCATCTGTGCAGCCAATCTGGCCGGCGGGAGCCCCCCGCCCCCAAGGCCGAAATCGAACATGCCTTGTCCGACTTTTTCCGCCTTGTTGCGCTTAGTAAAATGCTTGGCGGTCTCTTTGTCATCGCCGGTCAGCGGGTTGTAGGCGTCGTCTGGAATGCCCTCTTCCAGCGCTGCAAGGTCGAACACGCCAAGCAGGCTATCGCCGCACTGCAGATTGGCATCGAGGAAGCCCAGCGGCTTGCCCGGCTCCACCGTCTCGATCCAGAGCGCCACCTTGGCGAGTTCCACCGCCATAGGGTTGCGGTCGACGCCGTGGATGCAGTTGCGCACCGCATCGCGCATGGCGGCGTTGTAATCCGGCGCATCGGGATTGCGCAGCTGGGCCACGCGGTTTGCTACCCGACGCGCTGCGCCCAGCAGGAAGTGGCCCGATCCACAGGCGGGATCGATGATGTTAAGATCAAGGATGGCATCAACGCCGCCCTCGGCCTCAGCGCGGTCGAGCACAGGATCGAGTGCGCTGTCGAGCAGGCACTGCACCAGACTATCGGGCGTGTAATAGCTGCCAGACGTCTTGCGTGCGTTGCCGCGGGCCTCAGCGCCACCGGCGAAGCTGAAGGTGTGGCCCTCATCCTCGCGCATCGGCACGAGTTCGAGCAGGCCTTCGTAGACGCTGCCCAGTTCCTCGGTCGCCATGTCGCGCCAGTTGATGCGTACGCGACGGCTGTCGTCGATCAGCCAAGCCAGCTTGTAGGCTGCGGTCAGGAAAGCGCGGTTGGGGATTTGCACGGTATCGAGATCGGGCGTTAGGCCTTGATCGAAAAGCCCGCCCAATGCAGGCAAGCCGAGCCGCGGTTCGCCCTGGACCAGAGCACGGAACACAACCTTGGCTCCTTCCCACGCGTCATGATGGTGATCGTGGGCATGGCGTTTGACCGACCGATCGCGCAAATGGGCAAAGCCGTAGTTGGCCGCATAAAGGTCGCGCGTTGCCTTTGGCGTGGCGGACGGATGCAGCAAGTCGCGGTCTTCTGCCACCGCGAGGAAAATCATCCGATAGATGACGCGCAGCATCTGCTCGAACAGGTGTGGTAAGGGCAGATCGTTGCTGTCGAGCCTGGCGCGGACGGCCGGGTTGGCGTCGAGAAGGCCTTGGCCCAACACCAGCAAGGCGTCCTCCACGTTGACACGCAGGCGATCACGTGCGGCCGTGCCAGCGCGCATACCGGCCTCGCGCCAGCGTTCTAGCGAGCTGTCGCTTTGTGCTGCCCCTTCCGCGCCAAAGCGTGACGCGTGGATCAGCAGCCACAGCGCCGTGAAATCGGCGAACATGTCGTCGCGAAAGATGTTTGCAAGGTCGACCTCGATCCATGCCGGGCGGGTCAGGCTGGCGTTGTCGCGCATCAGGCGCAAGCGGTCGCCCGCGAATACCAGGCCCCACAGGGCAGCATCGTTGGCATTGAGCCAATCTTGCAGAAGCACAGTGGGTGACCGGCGATGGATGCGCCCGCTTTCGTCATCGCCAAATTCCGGCAGCGCGCGGGCGAAGCCATCACCCGGCACACCTTTGACTAGCGGCGCGGGAGGCGCGACCACGATGGGCACACGACCGTCCTTGGCTTCCCAGGCGATGGTGAAGCGGCGATCCTCGCGATGGTGAACGTGCGGGCCGGTCAGGGCAAAGCCAAAAGCCTGCTCCAGCAAGCCTTTGGCGAAGGTTGCGGTCTGCGTCGTGGTGGGATCGGCAAGGCGATTGAACGTCTGCCAATGCGCCTGAGCAATGCGGAAATAGCGCGTGATTTCATCGCGCAGATTGGTGCCCTTGGGGCAGCCATAGTCGGCAGCCATTTTGGCGTCGGGCGCAGCGGAGGCGATGGCCTGCACCTGATCGGGGGAAATCAGGCCCCCTTCGATAGTGATGGCGGCAAGGCCCAGATCGGCGCTGCGTTTGGCGGCGCGAGACATCAGTTCAACTCCGGAAGCAAGACATAGAGGCCGATAATGTCGGCCGGAAGGACCGGGCTGACCTTTACCGTCGCACCACCGCCCGCCGCCTCGGTCAGGCGGATATGATCGTATGACAGAGTCTCGGCGCGGGTTTGCGCAAAGGCTTCGATCGCACTGGTGTAACTGGGCAATCGGCTGTGAGCATTGTCGATCTGGCGCAGCCTTGCGTCGGTATCGATGTCGCTGGATGCGGCTTGTTCCAGCAAGGCCAGCGCTTGATCGGCGAAGGCTATGGGCTCCGTACCCAGTCCGGCAAAGGCAACGGCGGTGGCTTCTTCAGCCAGCAGCAGGCGGTTGGTGCGTCCGCTGGTCACAAGCTGGTAGCGCAGCCGCAGCAAAAGTAGCGTCGTCATCTGGGCAACGGCGCGGGTGCGCCAGACACCCGCACGGCCAAGGGCCTTGCCTTCGGCGGCTTGCGGGTCGAGCGCGCCTTCGGCCAGCGTTTCGGCCATAATCGCGACTGCGGGATGAACCCGGCCGACATGGGTGACACCGGGGTTTGGATCATCGAGAAAGCTGATCCGGCGCGTGCCTTTGAGACCGCGCTGCCCCAACCTGTCGCGCATCGCATCGGGCAGGAAATCGATATGCAAACGCGCATGATCGGCCAGCTTTTCCAGGGGCGCGCCGAGGCGCTGAAGGGCGCGCTCGGTAAACCGGGCGACTTCGGTGGGGCCTCCATTCAGTGCGCGCATCTTGTTCCATTCGGGCAGGACTTCGTCCGGCTTCAGTGCGCCTTGGGCATAGCGCGACCGGCTTGCCTTTGCGTTTTCGGCGGTGTCGCGCCATTGCCGTTCAAAGCGCTGGGCAGCGGGGCCGAAATCGAATGTGAGCTGGCTTTTGGCATTACCGCCCCGGCGCAGCATCACGGCCTGCATCAAGGCGGACGTCACGCTTTCCTGATCTTCGGGCATTGGCACTGCCACGCCTGTTGCTTTGCGGATTTCGTCGGCCTTGCGCAGGATTACATCGAGCACCGCACCATCGATGGCGCTGTTTTCGCCATACATCATCAAGGAGCGAACGATTGGCGCCTGTTGTCCAAAGCGATCGACACGACCTTCACGTTGCTGATGTCGGGTTGGATTCCAGCTCAGATCGTAATGAATGACCGTGTCGAACAAGCTTTGCAGGTTGATGCCCTCAGACAGGCAGTCGGTGGCTACGAGTATGCGATTGTTGGAAACGTCGAGCGCTTCGACCCGATTGCGGCGCTCATCGGGGGCAAGGGCGCCGGTGACCACTGCCAGGGCCGCCTTGGGGAATTCTACGCGCAGCACTTCACCCAAAGCCTCGGCCGTGGCGATGAAGCGGCAGAAGATGACCGGCTTGGCGCCGGCCTGCATCAAAGGGCGCAATTCGGCCAGTAGTTGTTTCAACTTAGGGTCCTGTGCGGTGCGCGATGCGAGCGATTGTGCCCGTTCGATCAGCGCGCGCAATGCGGCGGTTTCTTCGCTGTCTTCAATAGCGGTGGCGGGTTCGATATCGCTTTCGATGAGCATGCCATCTTCGGCATCGAAAACGACCGGCTCGATGGCGCCTTCTTCGGCCATGCCGCTCAGTCGATTGCTCAGGGCGCTGACAGCCGCAGCGGGAGACGACCCGACACAGCGCATCAGGGCCAACGTGCCCCAGAATGCCAGGCGGCGATACCGTTGATCCGTGCCTGCTCGCTCGGTGACGGTGAAGCAGTAATCAAGCACTTCTTCCTGAAATGATGCAAAATCACCGTTGAGCGTGAATGGCGATTCCTTGGTTTCATGTTTAGCAAAGGCGCGCCGCTCGTCCCAGCCATCCTGAATATCTGGTCGGCGGCGCTGAATGAGATGCTGCGCCAGGCGGCGCGCATAACGCTCCCGGGCATTGGCATCGCCTCCATTCGGGCCACCCGCCAGTTCTTTATGCACCAAGCCAAGCAAGCGGTCATAGGCGACCACGTCGCCACTGTGCGGCGTGGCCGTCAGCAGCAGCAGATGGCGTTCAGGATCGGTGGCGATCCTCTCGAGCAAGTCATAGCGCTGGTGCTTGCCGCGTTCGTTGCCGACACAGCTATGGGCTTCATCGACGATGACAAATGGCGGGCAGGCTCGTGCGAATTCGTCGCGACGGCTGTCGGCCTTTATGTAATCGAGGCTCACGACCGTAAACGGATAGGCATCGAACAGGCTTTGCGACGTGGGAAGGCCGCGTTCCAGGCCTCTGGCCTTGGCCGCGGTCACTGCGACGGCATCGATATCGAATTTTTCGGCCAGCTCGGTGACCCATTGATCGACGAGATGCGGCGGGCAAAGCACGGCAAAACGATCGACCAGCCCGCGATCGAGCCATTCGCGCAGGATCATGCCGGATTCGATGGTCTTGCCGATACCGACGTCGTCCGCGATCAGCAGGCGCGCCACATGCAGCTTGAGCGCCATCATCAACGGGACGAGCTGATAGGCACGCGGTTCGACACCCAGATGGGCGGCACTGCGAAATGGGCCTGCGCCGCGCCGGAGTGACAAACGCAGCGCGTCTGCCAGCAATTGCGCACCATCCTGCGTATCGAGCCGGTCTGCGGTAGGGGCCGCGAAGCTGGCTGGCTCTACGGGCGACGATTCGAGCTCGGGAATGATGATCTGGGCATCGTCGTCGCTGCCCGAAAGGGGGCGCACATTGAGCATTCCCTCACCCGGCGAGGGCAGGACAATCCATTCGCGCCCGCGCGCACGCACCATATCGCCGGGGGCAAAAACAACCGCGTTCATTATGATACTCCAAGGGCGGTGCGCAAAGCGGCCGGAGCTTCATCGCCCGGCGAAGCGAGCAGATCGATCACATCGAGAATTCCAAGCGATGCCGCTTCGGCCTTGATCTCGTCTGAAGCGCCGCCGGGAACGGCGAGGACGTCCTTGGCAGACCAATAGAGCGAGAATTCGCCCTGTGACAGCCGCAGCGTGGTGGGCTTTGGGAATCCCCAGCGCAGAACGGCGTGCAGCCAAGGATCGCCGCCACTGTCGGCAGCGATGTCACCGACAGTGGCATGGGTAAGCGCGCGCAAGAAGCCGAGCATACCAGGATGGCGACGGTCGATCATCTCGTGGTCGGGCTGGTTGAAGTACGAGAGGATGCAGCGATAGCAGCCTGCCACGCAAGCATCTTCAGTAGAATGTAGCTCTTCGTCGTCGAACGGGGGCTGATAATGCATCAGCTTGAGGGCTTCGGCGGCCACTTCGGCGACCTTGGCAGGGTCGGCAATCAGGCGGTTGAGAACGCCTGCGCCACCCTCGGTCGCTTCGTATAGCAAAATGGCGTTGCGCAAATCACGGTTAGGCAGTGGTTCGCCCAGGATTTCGCCCTCTTCCAGTTCAAAAACGAGCTGGATGCCCCGGATCAGCGCATGCTGGAGCGTCGCCATATCCTCGACACTTAAGGGGGCGCGGAATTGCAGGAGCATCGCGTTCTTATGGTCTTCGACAATCGGTACGATGCGTTGTGGCTTGGCCTGGGTGGGGTCGCCCATGCCTTCATCATCATCGCCATTTGATGGATCGGCCAACCATCGGCCGGTATTGGGATCGATGAAAAAGCCGAAGATCGATTTGGATTTGCGGCGGCGCAAACCCTTGTTGATCCGAGACAGTTTGGTGGCCGCGCCATAGTCGAGCCGCAGCAGCTCCTGCCCATCGGCAACGAGCAGGCAGGAGCGGATGTCAGGCTCGCCGGCCTGCATAGGCCATTGAAATACCGTCTGGATCTCAAAGCCGCGGCGCTGCCGGTCTTCGTCGTTGGCGGTGATGCGCTCTGCCGGCGCGGTCTCTACGTTGTCGATGCGTAGCACCGTATCCAAACGCTCGGCGCCACCCAGGGATGTATCGCAGGCGTGGCAGCGTTCCTGCAATTTGTCGGTATGAGCCGCACCGCATTGCGGGCAGAGGATCAGCTTCGATGTGGTCAGCTGATTGTTGTCGAGCCGATCGCGCGCGGGCAGCTTGGCCTTGGTCACACGGAAGGCCCGGCCTTCGTGGTAGATCATGCTGTTGGGGCCGAACTCGGCGATGGCCAGGAACCGGGGACGCTGCAGAACCGCGCTGCGTGTCGCCGGAATGAAGGCATAGAGCGGCAGGCGGGGGAAGTTGTAGCCCGGCAGGAAGCCTTCGGTGGCGAGATAGCGATAGGTGTAGAAGTCCGAGCCGTTGCTGGCGCGCCCGGTTTCAAGGATTTCGAGCTCGCGCGAAGCATTGCGGTAGCGGGTTGCCGCAGCGGTGCGTTCCCCAGTCTTCAGGCCGACCTTGTTCTGGATCGCGTGGGCGAAATCCTGTTCGCGCCTTGCGCTGCTATGCAGATCACGCCAGCGGTTGAAGGCATGGCTGAATTCGGACAGCGCTTGCCGATCAACCTGATCAACGAAAGCATCGACATCTGCGAGCCAGGGCGCGTTCTTGAGGTCGACAGCCGACAGCATCGAGCCAATCAAACGGCGCATGATCGGGCGGGCAGCGCCGCTTTGGGCAACTGCTGCCAGTCCGGTCGCGATTTCCGGGGCAACCGGCTTATCGTCGCCGGCCATATCGAGGTTTTCCGGGATCGACGATTTGAGCGGGACAGTGGCAACGGCCAGCCATTCAGCATGAAGATGGCTGCGCAATAGATCCTGGTTGGCAAGATCCAACGCCGGTGGCCGAACCACACCCGCGACGAGCGCGGGCTGATCCTTGAAGTAATATTGATCATGCGGCGATTGCGACGCGCAATAGATGACCACCAGCGCGGCTTGCCCACTGCGGCCCGCACGACCAGCGCGCTGCGCATAGTTAGCAGGCGTTGGCGGCACATTGCGAAGGTAGACCGCGTTGAGCGCGCTGATATCTACCCCGAGTTCCATTGTCGGTGAGCAGAACATCGCAGGCAGGAAGGTGTCGGGCTCGCCCTCTTGCCGCATTGCTTCATGATTGTCGACAAGGCGCTTGCGGTCCGGACCTTCGTAACGAAAGCGGTCTTCGCGCCACGAACGGACGTCCTGATCGACCTGCGCTGTGTGTTCGCGCGCCTCAAAGCTATAGGGCAGATCGCCGTTGTGCCCCAGCATATCCGCGACTTGCTCATACAGGCTGCGGAAGAATGGGTTTTGGCGCTTGCCGTCACGCCGGGCAGTTGCCTCGCGCAGGCGGATCGCGGTCGGGGCCATCCGCCAGGCTGGCGCTTCATATCCGACATTGACCCGGCGAACGAATTGATGAGCCTCAGCCGCTTGAAGCAGCGTCTCGATCATCTCATCGTATTCTCTGGCCGGAACCTGCTCATTCCAGATGCGGGTGTGCCGCAGTTCCTTGCCAAGCTTGCTCTGACGACCTGCCCGCAGGATCAACGCAGCCTCTGTAGCCTTGATCGTACCGCTGCGAGGAGGCGTGATCATCAGGAATCCGGCCTGCCTCAGACTCTTCTCCTCTTCGCGGTCAATTGCCCATGGCAAGCGGAGCCGATTGCGAGAGACTTCGGCAGACTGGCGGACCTTGCCCGGGTCGAGCGCATCGGTAGCAACGGCAAGGCCTTGGCGCATGTTGTCGAACAGTCGCTCAAACAACTGCCGCCTGATATCTGGCGACGCCTGCGCCAACCGGTGGCATGAGCGGAATTCCTCGTCGTCATGAATCAGGTCATCGAGGCCTGGGAAATGCGCCTCGATCAGGCCAACCTCTTCAAGGTTGGGATTGGTATACCTCCAGCCTCGACGCAGGTCGGCCCAAAGCCTGTGTGCAAGGATGTCGGACAGCGTTTCCTGGGCCTCCTGGCGATTTTGATACCCTTTCGCTTTGGGATCGAGCATCCATTCGGTGAGGCGGCTTAGCTCATCGAGATCGAAACCGAGCGCAAGGCGTACAGCTTCACCAAAGCGATCAGGCTTCAGCCCTTGTGGCCCGGCGGCGCGGACCGCGCGCAAGATGGCAGCGCGCAGCAAGGTGACGAAGATGAAGTCGTTGAAATGACCAGCCTGAAGGGCGGCATCCTGGCGATTGTCGGTAAAACCGAGCAGCTTGCGCGTGTATGGCGCGAGCGAGCCATCTTGCTCCATCCAGGCCAGAATGGTCGCAACGATCAGCGTTGTCGTCGAGCTGCGACCCTCTGCCGACAATCCGGCAAGCTTGTTGATTTCTCGAGCCTGTGGCGCAGGCTGATACCCACATTCAGGACAAAAGCGGTACTGGCCCGAGAAGAACCAGGCCGGAACGCCGTCGTCGCCAAAGCTACCGTCAGGTCTGACATGGACAAGCCGCCCCTCGTGCTTGTTTCGATGGTTGGATTTGAGCCGGAGCACGCCAGATGCCGTTTGCTCTTGCCATTCATCGGGGTAATCTTCGGTGGCACCGCTGAATTTGAAGTCACGGTTGACCACAGGCACCAGATAGCCGGTTTCAGTGCCATCAGGCTCGGTTTCATCCTTGGTCGGCTCATCGATGGGGCGCGCAATGACGCGCCTTTCGCCGTCGACGCTCGCAATCGAAACGCTGTGATGTTCTTGGCCGCATTCTCGGCAGAAGTAGAGAGGGTACAGTCGTGCGTTCTCATCCTCGGGCAAAAACTTTTGCCCTTCGAGGCTGACCCGTCGCCACTCTGCAGGCTCAAGCGTTGCATAGGCTTTGCCTGCACCGGAAATGAAACGGTGCAATTTGAATGCCAGAAATGCACGGTCCGATGTGCCGCCGCGTTCGTCTTCCCGCTTACCCATCATGGCAAGCATGGCGGCAATTGCTCGCTCACAGTCGGGGACAGGCAGTCCGATTTGGGCGCTGAGGCCCTCGGCAGCCTTCAGCATCGTCATCGGCGACCGCCGTCGACGCTTTTCCCCTTCTTCGATCCCGACCTGCGTCTCGATCCAACAGGCGAGCGGATGGGTTTCGAGTTCGGCATTTGATAGGGCAGTCGGCAGAGGGTGAAGCACCGCTTGGCGCAGTGGTGCGATGAGGGTCTCCGCCTTGATCGCATAGGACGTTGCTCGGTCCAGGTCTTCGTCGATTACCCCACCGAATTGAGAGATCGGTTGTCCAAAGAGCGTTGTCGCGACTTCGGCTACGGCCTTTGCTCTGTCCAATTCATCGGCCGAGCTTGACATCGTAGCCGATGTGCCGATGCAAATTAGATCCTTTGACGGGGTGAGGCGTTGCTTTACGCGGCGAACCAGCATGGCAACGTCGGCACCCTGACGACCGCGATAGGTGTGCAGCTCGTCAAGGACCAGGAAGTCGAGACCTTGGGCGTTGGCAATCACGGCCTGATCAAGCTGTGCCTGCCGCGTCATGAGTAGCTCGAGCATCATAAAGTTGGTCAGCAAGATGTCCGGCTTGTCACGCGAGATCTGTTGACGTTCTTCCTCAGTCTCCTGACCGGTATAGCGGGCGACCGTGGGTTTCAAATGGGCCGACAACCCGGAAGCCACCGCCTCATCAACGAATTTTCGGATCTCACCGAGTTGCGAATTTGCCAAGGCATTCATCGGGTAGATGATGATCGCTCTTGTGCGCGGCTCTTCGCCAGCCTTCTTTGCGCGGATTATGGCATCGACGATGGGTACGAAAAAGCAGAGCGATTTGCCGGAGCCGGTGCCAGTCGTGACGACAAAACTCTCGGAATTGCGGGCTTTTGCAACCGCACGTTGCTGATGCCGATGTAGCCTGATTGGCATGCGGTTGGGCCCGGCGGCGAATATCGGGACGAGCTCAGGCTCAATCACACCCTCTGATGCCAACTCGTCAATCGATTTGCCGGGTTCGTAACGGGGATTGATCGTTACGAGTGGGTCGGGCCAGAACTTCTTTTCATCGTAAACAGCACGGATCTGCTGATCGATTTCTGGCGCCTTGATAGTGGAGAAAGAGCGGGCGAACGAAGCGTAGCGATCAACTAATGCGCGATCGAGTTCAAAAATATTCACGACTACCCCTGCGCATCCTGCCGAAAATTTTAACTACGGCGATTAATAGTTCGATATGGTCGGCTGACGCCAGTCCAGATATATCCAAACCTTTGGGCTCGGGCCAGATTTGTAGATCAAGCAATCGGCTTACGAAGCGCCAAGGATCAGTACCATTTGAGATCAGGCCCGGAAATTTGGTCTCGGCCACATACCGACGCTGGCATTCCGGGTCATAATCGATGTCTATGAAGAAGCTTTGCACCGGGGTCATGCCGGTAGCTCCAGAAAATAGCGGGTGTGCTTGAGTTCGCCATGTTTCCTTAGCGCACCAATCTGTACCAGATCGGTCAGGTCGCGCGTGGTGGTGGCTGAAGCCGCGTCCGTGATCGTGCGGTAGTTGGCAGCGCTGAGGCCTCCTTTGAACCCATCCACTCCTTCGGCGAACATGCGCAGGAGCGCCTTTTCTTGGCGTGGGTTCATCTTGCCGCGCAGGCGTTCGAGCAAATGGGATTTGGCTATTAGGAACTCGACGCGCTCGATCGTGCGCTGCTGGGCTGCCAATGCGATTTCGGCGAACCAGGTCAGCCATTCGTCGATCTGGTTCGATTGACTTGCGTGCTGGAGCTGCTGGTAATAGGCTTTTCGCGCGCGCTGGATCATTTCAGCGAGTGCCGTAATCGCCGGGGCGTCGAGCCATTGCCCTAGCGCCTTCTCGGCAACAGCGCGACCGATCCTGCCGTTACCATCCTCGAACGGGTGGATCGATTCAAACCAGAGATGCGCGATACCTGCCCGCGCCAACACGCTGACCGGCTGCGCGCCATCGGGGCCGCTGGTGTTGAACCAGCGAACGAAGGCGCGCATTTGGTCAGGCACTATCGCTGATGGCGGTGCCTCGAAATGCACTTTGGGCGCGTGCAGCGCACCCGAAACGATCTGCATCGCATCTTCGTGGCGACGATAACGGCCAATGTCGACCAGATCGCGCCGCCCGTTCATTAGCATGGCATGCCACTGAAATAGCGCGTCATCGGTGAGCGGGGCGCGATAGCCGCGATAAAGGTCAGCCATCATTTCAGCGATGCCGGCTTCGGCGGCATTGGCACGACGCTGTTCGGCGGCAATGCCCAGATGATTCGCGATCGAGGATTGCACGCTGGCGCGGTCGAGGATCTCGCCTTCGATGGCTGAGCTATCGACTGCTTCTTGCGCGATAAGCGAGATGGTAAGGCCGTTGCGGTCGCTTTCCGGCAGATGCATCATGGCGCCCACGGCCACGCCTGCACCTTTGAGAAAGCGGTCTTCTAAAGGCCGCAGGCGTGCGGCATCATAGGCAAAATTCGGCCAGTTTGTTAGTTGCCAGTTCCACCGCACGATTGATTACCCCGCCCTTTATCGATCACAATTGCACGATATTCGATCGTTAGGAAATGCATTTTTACAGGCAATCACTGGCTTCCATTAGGGGAGGCTTTAGGAAGCCTTGGGCGCACCGTTGTCAGCGGCTTCGACGACCTGCTCGAAGGGCGGAGAACGACAGGTGTTGGTATGGCCGACTTCCCAGCGCCGCATCGGAAGGGCGTTCCTGGTCGGGCACCATTCGGCAAACCCTGTCGGATTGATGCAGTGAAGTGAAGCCTCATTTTGGAGGTTTCCCTTCAGGTTGGGGCGCTACCGTATATCTGTGCCCGTTCTATGTAACGCCCCCTGATTAGTGCCACAGCGGTTTTCAGAGCCGCCGACCTTTGCTACTTGGCGAAAACAGAAAATCGGGGAGCGGCGCATCGAACAGGCAGAGCGCATTCTAACAGCGTTGTATGAGGCCTATGACGCGATGGTCTACGCACGGGGCTGGCTATTACCGCAACATGAAACGGAAACGGCGAAGATCGAGGTAGAGCAGGAACAGGGGGTGGAATGCGTGGTCCCCTGAAAAGCAACGTCACGTGGCCTTCGCCCAAGCAAAGCTCAATCGCCTGAGGTGGTCACGTCCCAAGGCGTGGTGTAGGTTCCGACAGTAGCGCTGCTGGACGGACGCGCGCTTTCCGTAACGCGCTGTAGCGTCCGGCCAGCAGCGCGGGTGACCGTCCGCTTTCGGAAGAATGTCCGTTGGCGTTGAACGTCCGCTACGGGGACGCAAAGCCGCCATCGCGCATCGTGGCTCGAACGTCCACTATGCTGCCATCGTTTCTCCAAACCGGACCGAGCAGAAGGTCCCATTTGCCTCTCAGGCAATCACGCTTGATTAGACGCTCAAGCTATCTATCCATTTCGTAGATGCCTTCGCAACGCTATTACGCAGGTTAACCGTTGCGGTGCGAATAGCTTGCAAATCCTCAATACTTACGCCGTAACTTGTCGAGTACCTGGCCTCGACATAAGCACGCTTAGCAAGTTCGAAGCGGCGTCGGTCCAACTTAGTTGCCCTCGGCCAAGCGTCAATCAGCGTCGGCTCTTGGTCCTCGGCGAGTGAACGTAAAAACTTAAGGTTATGCGATCGAGGAACATAATGGCTGCGAACCAAGAGATAGCAAATGTACGCTCGCTCGGCAGCCTGATGTAGTGTGAATGCAGCCTCCTTGCGCCAACCTAAATCTTCTTTGCCTCTTTTCATCTGATCCGCAGCCGTCGTCATTGCGCGATCAACGCTTGGCAACCAATCTGCGAGGTAGGCGCTCGCCATTTGAAAAGCGTCTTCTGAAGTAAGCGGCTGGGGCGCGGCAAGTGCAACGCCCGGAAGCTCATAAAGAGCAACGCCATCGCGCGCAATATCGACCCAAAAGTACTCTCCGCGGGTTAGCCCCCGGTTTACTTCTTCCAAGGTATGAACAATGATGTTCACTTGGCGTCCGATCATCGGATCACGAAGTATCTTATCTTCCGCCACATACCAGTAGTCGGCGATGTCGGTTAGGTCTGCGTGACTTACGATGACGAGAAGATCAAAGTCGGATTGATAACCGTTTTGCGGCTCATCGACCCAATCACCGCGGGCATAGCTACCAAACAGGATTATCTTGAGGACCTTGCCATTCTTCTTCCACGGCTGTGTGGCGCGCGACGTCGCGATGGAGAATTCCTCCATCAGAAGTTGCGACGCTCGCGCCAGCTCTCGTTGCTGGATCGACGGCAGGTGATCAATATCCATGGGCACGCGAAGATTCTTGCCAATTCGGTAGCTTAGGGCAAGCGCTCATTTTACGTTTGCAGGCGGTCTGGTGAGCAGAACCCCTATAAGCTGACACTGTCAGGTCCGCTTGAGACTGCTCAGAAAGGCACGGTCGCTCTCCAGATAGCTGCTCAGGATCGCCGGCACCATTTCGGCGACGGAGACCTCCCTGCCGTAGACGGCAGCATAATGCGCTGCATAATCGTTCAGCAGTTGATGCAGATCCGGCATTACAGTCACGGCAAGCCTGATGGGGGTCCGATCGGGCAGTTGCGGAAGCTTAATCGTCGTCATTTCAATTCTCCCTCATCCAAGGCCTCAGCACCAGATCCTGACGCACGACAAGACGTACGGGTGCGCCCGGTCGGATGGTAATGGTGGGCTGAACATCGAGGTTACGCTGGGTGATCTGATCGCCTGCCCGGGCGGTATTCGACTGTGCGGATTCTCGCAGAGCGCGAACGAGCTCACCCTCCCCGGAAATAGAGAGTTCGGTCCCGACGCCCAGAAGCGTCGCGAGTGCGACGCCGCCAATCAGACGTCCGGTGTGGTTGTTCACCCGGCCCGTGAGCCCTGCATTGCCGGCAGCGTCTGTCGCCGGCATATTCTCGAGACGCATCGAGGTACCATCCGGCATCATCAATCGCTGCCAGACCACCAGCGCGCGCTGCTGGCCATAGGCGACCATGCTGTCGTACTTGCCGAGCAGTCTTGCGCCCTGAGGGATCAGCACGACCGTGCCCGTCGCGCTGTCGTAAACGTTCTGCGTCACCTGTGCGACGACCATGCCCGGCGTGTCCGAATTGACTCCTGTGATCAGGCTGGCGCTGATGACGCTGCCCGCGACCAGCATGTTGGCACGCGAAGATGTCAGAACGTGCGGGTTCACATCACTGCGGGCCTGGGTGTTCTCGATAAATTGGCTCTTGCGGTCCTGAGCCTCTGGCGCGCCAGACGCACCGGCGTTCTGCCCGCCCTCCCCGGTACTATCGTGCGCGCTAGCCGGTCGTATCGCATCTGCAGCCACCGTCGCTGCGCTACGGGTAGTGGCCATCAGCCCGGACTGCCTGGCTGCCCTTGTTTCCGCCAACCTCTGCTCTTGCTCAGCCTTGGCTGCGGCGGCTGCGGCCTCGCGCGCCCGATCAGCCTCGCTATTTTTTGCATTGAGGATCGGGCGCCCCAGATCGCCGGGCAACGCCGGCCCGAGCTTCGGCGCATCGCCGTAACCCTTGGGCAAGTCCGCGAGCGTGTCGTTCGCCGGCTTGGGTAGCGGCCGCGACAAGTCGCTTTCGGGCGGCAACTGCGCTGGTACATGGGAGCGCAGAGCGAGCCAGGCTACGCCCATCAGGATCGCGATGCTCAGCCCGCTGAGGCCGATAATCACTTCCTTGCGGAACCGGATAGCACTGGGAGGCGAAGCCCGGATCGCAATGGATTCCGGCGCGACCTTCTCCGCTGAGGAGCGGGCCCTTTCGGTCGTCCTCGCGTCAAGTGCGTCGCTGCCGGAGCCTCGGATATCTCCGTCCATGCCAGGTGCATGCACGCGGGCCGGTGCGATGATGGCGCCGGGTACTGCGTCGTGATCGGTTTCGCTCATGAGCGTCCCTTCCGCACCGGACCTCGCGTGATGCGTACGACCTGCTGCTTGCGTGCGCCGAAGCGCAGTTCGGCGACGCTGAAGATGCGATCGACGACGTAAAAGCGTCCCTGCATCCGGTAATTCACCAGTTCGGCGGAACCATCGCTGCCGACGAGGAAGAGCGGCGGGGCTTCCCCGACACCGATAGATGCCGGAAACTCGATGAAGGTCTGCCGCCCGTCATCGAATGCCCGCAGCGGTCGCCATGCCGGTGCCGCGCCGGTTATCGTGTATCCGAAATAGAGATTTTCAAGCGGCAACCCGGCCGCAACCGGCCGCGCTGCCTTTTCCGCGTCCTGCGCCCGTTTCATCGCCAGCAGTTCGTCGAGCGGATAGTTCCACGCTAGCGCGGCCATGCCGGCACCGGTCCGGCTCGTCAGTTGGAGATGGTAGGTCCGCCGATCGGTCGTGATCACCAGGTTGGTCGAAAGCCCCGCACTGAACGGCTTAACAAGCACGTGAGTGCTGCGCGCGTCGCCATTGCCACTGGTCGTGTCCCCGATGATCCAGCGAGCCGTGTCACCTGCGGCAACGGCAATCAGGTTCTCGCCCGCCTGGAGTACGATGTCAGTGATCATGCCCGGCTGGGCGTAGGCGTGATAGATCGCGCCGTCCGACCACAGGTACACCTGGCGCGCATTCACATACGCTGACCTGCTGGGCTCGACGATCGCGCTGCGTTCCTGTCCAGCTGCCGCTGGACCCTGGAATGCCGTCAATGATGCGCTGGCAGCAGCACCTGCCGGCGAGGGAAGCGTGGCACTGGCGATGAACATCACGGCGCCAAGCACGCGATACGATTGGACCGGAAACATCATGGCAACACCTCCGCATTTGAATTGGAATCCTGAGGACCAGCCCGTTCGTCAGAGACCGGGGGCGGAACTGCGAACTGGCTGCCCGCGGGCGTCGGCGCGATCGGGCGACCTCCCGGGCGTTCTGTCTGGCCATCCATTTCGCGGCTCCAGTCGATGGCGTCGACGTAGATACCAAGGGGGTTCTTGCGCAGCGTCTCGATGTCCTTGGGCGTGCGTTCGACGAGGGTGAGAATGGCGGTCCAGCGCGTCGTGCTTTCAGGACTGCCGCGCACGAAGGCATCCTCGCGCCATTTGACCTGGAAGCTCTTGTCGGACGCCCTGACGACGCTCGTCACCTGGACAGAGACGGTCCGCTCACCGATCCGGGTCAGCGCGCCTGAATTGCGGGCATATTCGTTAAGGAAGCGGCCGCCGCGTTCGGTCGCGAAATCGTATGCCTCCAGCCAGGCGGCGCGGGTGATGACCGGGTCGAGCGATGCTCCCCTTACGTGGACGATAAACCGCGACAGCGCCCAGGCGATCTGCGGGTCGGTCGGGCGGTAGCTGCGTTCCGCTTCGCTGACCGCCCTCGCCTCGCCGATCTCATCCACCGCGACCACGTAGGGGACGACCCGGCTCTGCATGGACAGCCACAGCAGGCCGCTTGCCATCACACCGGACAGAGCAAGGGCGCCAAAAGCCATCAGCCGCCAGTTGCGTGCCTGCGCGCGCGCCGACCCAATGCGCCGATCCCAGACCTGGCCGGCTCGCTGGTAGGGCGTCTCGGCAGGCATTGTCTGCCCGTACCTGGGGACACTGCGTTTGAAATGCATGGTTCAATCGTTCCTTTCGCTGATGTCGGGAGTGACGGCGGCGCCTCCCCGGTCGCCCTGCTGGATGGCGTGCACAGCAAGCTGGCGGTGATGGCGCGCGGTCTGCTGCGCCTGCAGCGAGCGGGCCCATCCAGGCGCCGATGGCCCCGCCGGCTGCGATGCCCGGGCAGCGGAGGCACCTTCGAAGGCGGCCTGCCCGGACTGACGCCCGCGCTCTGCCGCGTCGGCAATTCCCGCCATCTTCGAGGCCTTCGCCTTCGCGGCATTGCCGGCGGCCTGCGCGACGCCGCCCATTCCCGCCGACAGGCTCTTCGATCCGGCTTGCTGCTGGCCGAGCGAATAGGACGTTCCAGCGGCTGCGCCCATCGACGTGCCCGCACGAATGCCGCCCATGGTCGTGGCAGCCGCGACCCGCGCAGCGCCGGCAACCGCGCCCCCGGCCAGCATCGCGGCCCCGCCCGCTCCCAGGGCGGTTCCAGCAACGGCGCCGGCACCGAGCTGCGGGGCCCCTGCGGCAAGGCCGCTGGCAACCGAGGGAGCGAACAGCCCCAGGCCAAGCAGCGCGAGGCTCGCCAGCACCAGGCTCATTGCCTGCGCGATATCCGGCTCCTGCCCCTGCAGCGCGCTGGTAAACTCGTCGAAGAAATTGGCGCCGATGCCGACGATGACGGCCAGGACCATGATCTTGATGCCCGAACTCACGACATGGCCGAGCACACGTTCGGCAAGGAAACTGGTGCGGTTCCACAAGGCGAAGGGCACGAGCATGAACCCTGCAAGGCTCACCAGCTTGAACTCGATGATGCAGACGAAGACCTGGACGGCGAGGATGAAGAACGCGAGGATCACGAGCAGCCAAGCGACGAGCAGCACGATGATCGTCAGGAAATTGTCGAAGAAGCTGGTGAAGCCCAGCATCTTGGAGACCTGCTCCAGCATGGGCCATGCAGCGGTGAACCCGGTTCCGGCGAGCCGGCCGGGTCGCAGCAGATCGTCGGTAGTAAGCGTTCCGCCGCCTGCGGTCAGTCCGGCCTGTGCGAAGGAACGATAGATAATTTCGGAAAGGCTGGAGAAGCTGTTCAGTATCCAGGCGAAAGCGCCCACGAACAGGATCTTGCGGATGAAGCGGCCCAGCACATTGTCTTCGCCGCCCATCGTCCAGAACAGGCCGGCGATGGTGACATCGATCGCGATCAGTGTGCTGGTCAGGAAGTGGACATCCCCGCTCAGAAGCCCGAAGCCGCTGTCGATGTATGTCAGGAACGACGTCATGAACTGGTCGATCACGTTGAGATCGTTCATCGCCACGAGAAATCTCCTGTCGCAGGTGTCAGCCGATGGGGGGGCAACCGGGCCATCGCGGCGCGGGTCGGCGCGAGTTTGCATGGAAGGTGCCGCGGGACGCGCGCCGAGGATGAAGCCGCGCGCCCCGCGACGCGGTGACCGGCAGGGGATACCGTCACCGCTCGGATCGAGCCCTGTACCCCGAAGGCCGCCGCCGACCCCAGAAGGAAGGAGGTTCGAAGGCTCAGATCGGGGCGCCGGGCCTTGAGCCTACTGCGCCGTGTAGGCCGACCCGGAACCCAGGAATTTCGCGGTCGTGCCCTGCGACACCGATGCCGCCTGCGCGCTGCCGGCATTGTCGATGGCCTGCGAGCGGAACTGCGCCGCAAGGAGCTGCTGGATCTGCAGCTGCTGTTTGGCGATGAGGGCAAGCAGCTGGTTGCTGACTTGCGCGGCCTGGAGCGAACCCTGCGCCAACTGGCTGCGGTTCGTCAGGCTCGTGAGGGTTTCGCGGTCACCTTCGACATTCTCGACGATCTGCGCCTGCACCAGCATCGTCTGGCGATAGGCCGCGACCTGGGCATCCAGGCGCGAGCGTGCCGCTGTCACCTGCTGGTCGAGCTTGAGCGACGAATTGAACGCTTCGGGATAGAGGGCCGCATACTGCGTCTCGAGGTTCGAGACCTTGAAGTCGATCGACGCCGCCTGACCCATCAGGCTCTCGATCTTGCCGAGCGTGCGCGTCAGCGCATCGAGTTCAGGGAAGTCCACCGTGGTGAGGTTTTTGGCCTGATTGGCAAGGCTCGTCGCCTGGTTCTGCAGGGCCTTGATCTGGTTGGTGATCTGCTCGAGCGAGCGCGCCGCGGTCAGGACGTTCTGCGCGTAGTTCGTGGGGTCGTAGACCACCAGCGCCCTCGCCGGTTCTCCCGGCAGGAGGCAGGCGGACGCCAGAATGCCGGCGGCGAGCAGGACTGGTGCGGCCAGATGGCGCAAGGGGCGGGACAATGCGCGGGGTGAGGATGGCAACTTCATCACAAGTCTCCTAGGTCGAGGGGAAGGGTCTGCGCCGGGTCGGGATCATGCGGTGGAGGTTCGAACCCGGCCGCGAGCTCTGCGGCCCACGCAAGGTCGGCGCCTGCCAGGAAGCGGGCGAGAAACCCGTCTGTCCCGCCCTCCTCTGCCAGCAGCCGGTCGATCCGCGCCTGGGCCGCGGTGTCCGATGCACCGCACAGCGCCAGCGCGATCTCGCCAAGGTCGAGGTCGAACAGACGGTTGCCGCGCGCGGACTGCAGGTAGTAGTCCCGCTTGGGCGTCGCGCGGCTGATCAGCTCGATCTGCCGTGCATTCAGGCCGAAGCGCTCGTAGGTTTCCCGGCTCTGCGGTTCGATGGCCCGGTCGTTGGGAAGCAGGATGCGCTGCGGGCAGCTTTCCAGGATGGCGGGCGCGATCGACGAACCGGCTATGTCGGCAAGGCTTTGGGTCGCGAAGATCACCGATACGTTGCGCTTGCGCAGCACCTTCAGCCATTCGCGGATGCGGGCGGCGAACAGCGGGTGGTCGAGGAAGATCCAGGCCTCGTCGAGCACCAGCAATGTCGGCCGGCCATCGAAGCGCGCATCGAGCCGGTGGAACAGATAGGTGAGCACGGGCGCGATCACTTGGCCGTGCCCCATCAGGGCCTCGGTCTCGAAGCACTGGATATCGGCAAGGTGCAGGTTGTTCTCGGCCGCATCGAGCAGACGGCCGTAAGGGCCCTCGATCGTATAGGGCGCGAGCGCGGTGCGCAGCGCGTTCGACTGCAGCAGCAGCGTGAGGCCGGTCAGGGTACGCTCGCGCGCGGGAGCACGGGCCAGACTGGTGAGCGCCGACCATATCTGATCCTTCACGTCAGGATCGAGCACGACGTTCTCCTGCGCGAGCAAGCCCGCGACCCATTCCGCGGCCCATGCCCGGTCGGCAGGATCGTAAATGCCGCGCAGGGGCTGAAACGCGATTGCGGCGGCATCGTCTCCGCCCAGCCCCAGGGCATGGTGAGCACCGCCGCAGGCAAGGACCGCTGCGCGCGCCGAGAAGCCCTTGTCGAAGATATAGACCTGGCTGCGGGCATAGCGGCGAAACTGCATCACCATCATCGCCAGCAGGACCGACTTTCCTGCGCCGGTCGGCCCGGCGACGAGCATGTGTCCGACATCGCCCACGTGGGTCGAGAGCCGGAACGGCGTCGAGCCGTGCGTCCGGGCGTGCAGCAAAGGAGATCCGTCCAGATGGCCATTGCGATGGGGCCCCGCCCAGACCGCCGACAGCGGCATGAGATGCGCCAGGTTCAGCGTATGGACCAGAGGCTGACGGACGTTGGCGTAGACATGGCCCGGAAGCGACGAGAGCCACGCCTCCACGGCGTTGACCCTCTCGCAGATCGTCGTGAAGCCGAGACCACCGAGCACGCGCTCGACCTGGCGCAGCTTGGTTTCGGCCGCATCACGGTTCGGGTCGCTAACGGTGATCGTCGTGGTGAGGTAGCCGAAGGCCACGTGATCGCCGCCGAGCGCCTGCAAGGCGAGATCGGCGTCGATCACCTTGTTGTCGGCATCGCTGTCGAGCAGCGGCGTCGGCGTGTTGTACATCACCTCGCGCAGCAGCGCGGTCAGCGACTTGCGCTTGTTGAACCACTGCCGGCGCAGCGAGGTCAGCACCCCGGTCGCCTCGGCCTTGTCCAGAGCCACGAAACGCGTGACCCACCGATATGCGAAATCCTGATGATTGAGCGCATCGAGGATGCCGGGACGGCTGACATTGGGAAAGCCCAGCACAGAGATCGTGCGCAGATGAAGATCGCCCAGCCTGGGCTCGAGACCGCCGACGAGCGGCGTGTCGACGAGCAGCCCGTCGAGATACATCGGGGTGTCAGGAACCGCGACAGGATGGCGATGCTGCGAGATCGTCCCATGCAAGTAGGTAAGCAGGTCGCCGCTCGCGAGCGGGCGAACTTCCGGCATGAAGCCCTCGAACAGATCGAACGCGCGGTCGGTCTGGGCGACGAAGCCTGACAGATCGGCTCGCCAGTCCCGTCCGCTCGCCGCTTCGGGACGCTCGACCAGTCGCCGGCCGGCCGCCTCCTGCCTGTCAGCCGGCGGCAACCAGGTCAGGGTGAGATAATAGGCGCTTTCGTAATGTGCGCCCTGCGCGAGAAATGCGGCCCGCCGTTCGCGCTCGACGAGCCAGCTCGCCGCATCCGGAAAGACATCCTCGGGATAGGCCGCCGCCTCCCGCCGCTGAGCTTCGAAGAAGAGCGCCCAGCCCGAACTGAACCTGCGCAGCACGTTGTTCGCGCGTGCGCAGATGGAGACGAGTTCGGCCTCGGTCGCGGATTCCAGATCGGGGCCACGGAACGCCAGGACCCTGAGGAAGCTGCCGTCCTTGTTCAGTGCCACGCCGGGTGCGACCAGCGCCGCCCACGGCAGGTGATCCCCCAGCCCCCCTGCCCGCTTGCGGTACTCGGCAAGGTTTAGCATGCGAGATATCCTTTCTGGCGCAGATGGCGGATGAGAACGGGCGCGAAATCGGGATCGCGCCGGGCCGCGAGGACGGCGAGGCTGTGCCCCGCCGCCCAGATCAGCAGGCCGACCAGCCATTGCTGCAGGCCGAGACCGACCGCCGCCGCCAGCGTGCCGTTGACGATGGCGATCCCGCGAGGAGCGCCGCCGAGCAGGATCGGCGCTCCCAGGCTTGCATGGATGAGAACCTCGAAGCCCTCGACATGTCCGCCGGTCACCGGCGATGCGGCGCCGCTCACCCGACCAGCGCTCCGCCGCCGAAGCTGAAGAAGGACAGGAAGAAGCTCGACGCGGCAAAGGCGATCGAGAGGCCGAACACGATCTGGATGAGCCGCCTGAAGCCGCCGCCGGTATCGCCGAACGCCAGGGTCAGGCCGGTGACGATAATGATGATCACCGCGACGATCTTGGCGACCGGGCCCTGTACCGACTCTAGCACCTGTTCGAGCGGCTCCTCCCAGGGCATTCCCGAACCCGATGCCCATGCCGGATGAGCAAGGATCGCCGTGCCCATGGCTCCCAATGCTGCAACCAGGCGTGCGGCAAGCATGCGTGCCTTGATGGGCTTGGCGGCGATCGGGGCTGCTGGCGTAAATACGGACACAGATTTCATAATCACTTCTCCTCAGTTGGGTCGGGGGTTGAAACGGAAGTGGAAAAGGGTGTGGGCGCAGGCGCATGGCCGGGGCCGAGAAGCGGAACGAGGCGGTATTCCCCACTCGCAGCCTCGATCCCGTCGACCCTGGCGATCGCCGCGAGCCTGCGGTCGAGGCCTCGGCCTGTGATGAAGACCACCGCGTCGATCGCTTCCGCGATCAGCCGGCGGGGCACCGTCGCCACGGCTTCCTGCACAAGGTTTTCCAGGCGGTGCAGCGCAGCGCCTGCGCTGTTGGCGTGGATGGTCGCGATGCCGCCCGGATGACCGGTGTTCCACGCCTTAAGCATTTCGAGGGCTTCCGGCCCGCGCACTTCGCCGACGATGATGCGATCGGGCCTGAGGCGCATCGTCGAGCGCACCAGATCGCCCACCGTGACGAAGCCGGAGCGCGTGCGCAGCGCTACGGTGTCCGCGACCGGACTGCGCAGCTCGCGGGTATCCTCGATCAACACCACACGCTCGTCGCGGTCGGCGAGCTCGGCGAGCAGGGCATTGGCAAGTGTCGTCTTGCCCGAACTGGTCCCGCCGACGACAAGGATGTTGCTGCGTCCGGCAACCATGCTGCGCAGCATTTCCGCTGCTTCACGTGTCATGATCCCGTCGGCCACGTAGTCGCCCAGCGTATAGATTCGGGCGGCAGGCTTTCGGATCGCGAAGCACGGGCCGAGCGCGATGGGCGGCAGCACCCCTTCGAATCGTTCGCCGCCACCTGCCCCGTGTGCCGGCAGTTCGGCAGAAATGATCGGCCGCGCGGCATGAGCCTCGCTGCGGGCATGGCTGGCGACCAGCCTGATGATGCGCTCGGCCTGGTCGGGCTCGATCCGCACCAGGGTATCGACGCGCCCATCGCCCAAGCGGTCGACCCGCAGGACGCCGTCCGGATTGACCATGATCTCGATCACGCGCGGATCGGCGAGTGCCTGTGCGATCGCGGGACCGAACGCGGTCTGCAGCATGGCGCGCTTGCGCGCCTCGGTAAGATCCTGCACCGACGGCCCGGCCGCCTCGTCGCGCCGCTGAGCGTTAGCGCGACCCGGAGCGTCAGCCCGATAGTCTTCCGGCCGGTTCATGGACGGCTTCCGTCAAGCGTGCGATCGCCCGACTTCACGCGGCGACCGACCTGCGAAACGAAGGCCTCGAACCGCGCACTGCCGGCCAGCTTTCCGGCGTGGTCATGCTCGCTTAGCGGCGCCAGAACCATCAGCACGTAGCGAATGAAGACCGCGAGGGTCTCCAGTTCGATGTGGCTGTCGCGCGTAAGCCGATCCAGCTGCCTCCCCAGCCCATCGAGCCGCATCGTGAACTGCTGGTCGATTTCCAGCTGGCCGCCCTGCTCCAGCATCATGGTCACGGCGCGGGCGAGCAGCGCCGAACGCGTCACGCCGCGTCGCTCGGCTGCCTGCGCCAGACGTTCGGCAACCGGTTCGGGAAGGAACAGCTGATGGCGGACCTTGCGCACCACGCTCAGAACCCCAGCTCGAGTTCTTCTGCCCGCCCGTCGGAGACGTCGAGGGCGTATGCGACGCGCACCACTTGCGTCTGCGCATTGCGCTGCTGTTCGATCCGCACGATCTGGCGCCGTTCCGCCGCCAGATCGCCTTCGTCCTCCTCGGTCCCCGGCCCGTCGCGTTCGGGAGCCGCCGCTATCGGCGGTGCGGGCAGTTCCTGGTCAGGCGTGACCGCACGATCCACAGCGCCGGTGTTTGCGGTGGCCGTCTCCTTCTGAGCGCCGCTATGGCCAGGTGCGCTGACGGCATGCGTGCCACCGATCGCCGGCTTCGCTGAGCACTCTGCCCCTCCGCCCGCGCCAATCCGGGCGGTCAAATCCTTGTCGGTGCCGTGCCCGTTCGCGTCGCCCTCTTCGGCATCATCGGCCGATACCGCGGCCAGCCGACCATCGGTCCCGCTGAGCCGGCCCGTCCAGTCGTTGCCGCGCGGCGGCGGAAGATCCTGGTATCCGCTCGCTGCGAGCGCGGGGGGCGCAAGCACGCATCCGGCAAAGGTCGGGTCGCGGTAGTAGCGCAGCTTGGTAGCGCGAACCGGAGGCGCTCCCGACAGCATGACGATTTCGTCGTTCGCCGGAAGCTGCATGACTTCACCGGGCGTGAGCAGCGCGCGGGCCGTCTCCTGCCGGCTCACCATGACGTGAGCCAACCAGGGTGCCAGACGATGGCCCGCGTAGTTCCGCATGGCGCGCTGTTCGGTCGCGGTGCCCAATGCGTCGGAAATGCGCTTCGCGGTTCGTTCGTCGTTGGTCGCGAAGGCGACACGGACGTGGCAGTTGTCGAGAATGGAGTTGTGATCTCCGTAGGCCTTCTCGATCTGGTTGAGGCTTTGCGCGATCAGGAACGCGCGCACCCCGTAGCCTGCGAGGAAGGCAAGGCTCGTCTCGAAGAAATCGAGACGTCCGAGCGCTGGAAACTCATCGAGCATCATCAGCAGGCGATGGCGATCCGGCCGCCGGGCCGGATCGGGTTCGGGAAGATCCTCGGTAAGCCGGCGTCCGATCTGGTTCAGGATCAGGCGAATCAGCGGCTTGGTGCGGCTGATATCCGAGGGCGGGACCACCAGGTAGAGCGAAACGGGATTGGGGCCCGCCACGATATCCGCGATACGCCAGTCCGAAGCGCCAGTCACCGCCGATACGGTGGGGTCGCGATAGAGGGACAGGAACGACATCGCCGTCGAGAGCACGCCGGAGCGCTCGTTGACCGACTTGTTGAGGACCTCGCGCGCCGCGGCAGCAACGACGGGATGGACACACGGGTCCGCCTCGGTTCCCAGATGGTTGGTCGCCATCATCGCGCGAAGGGTCGCCTCGAACGGGCGGCTCGGATCGGAGAGCAGCCGGGCTACGCCCGCCAGTGTCTTGTCTGCCTGGGCATAGAGGACATGAAGGATGGCGCCGACCAGCAGGGCGTGACCGGTCTTTTCCCAGTGGCCGCGCCGTTCGAGCGCGCCTTCGGGATCGACGAGGATGTCGGCGATATTCTGGACGTCGCGCACCTCGTCGATGCCGCGCCGGACTTCGAGCAGCGGATTATAGCGCGCCGAGCGCGGATCAGTGGGATTGAACAGCAGGCAATGAGAAAAGCGCGAGCGCCACCCCGCCGTCAGCTTCCAGTTCTCGCCCTTGATGTCGTGGACGATGGCCGACCCGGTCCAACCCAGCAGCGAAGGAACCACAAGGCCCACGCCCTTGCCAGATCGCGTCGGCGCAAAAGCCATGATGTGCTCGGGACCATCGTGGCGCAAATACCTAGACCCCACCCTGCCAAGGAACACGCCCTGATCGGACAGGAGACCGGCGCGCCGCAGATCGCCGCGCTGTGCCCACCGCGCCGAACCATAAGTGGTGACGTCTCCGCGTTGGCGCGCGCGCCAGACCGAACCGAACACCGCCGCCGCGCAGCCGACGAGGCCACTGGCGGCCGCAATCGACCCCGCCTCATCGAAAACGCGAGGCGCGTAGGCCTCGAACTCGAACCACCACACGAAAAGAAGCCAGGGATGGTAGATCGGCATATCGCCAAGCCGAAACCATGGCGCACCCAGTTCGCTCTGGTAGGCGAGTGAGGCGGCAACCCATTGCGTCGCGAACCAGACGCCGGCGAGGATGATCGCCAGGACGACCAGGAACTGGCCAACGAGAAGCTTGGTGGGTGTCATGGTGTGAACCTTTCGAGCCCCGGTCGAAACGACCCGGCGGGTTGCGAGGCAGACTCCCGCTTTCCGATGACAGGCGACAGACCCGTTGCGCGGCCACAGCGTACCGTTTCGCGGCCAATCGCTCCGCACCCCTCGCTTGGGAGCATTGCGGCGCGAAGGTTCGAGGCGAAAGGAGCGACCATCGCAAGGCGAAGGGGCACTGGTCAGATGGTGGCAATGATGATCGAGGCGTTATGGATGGCGGGAGGACGAGCGTAGCCAGCCGCGCCGGTCGTTTTCCTGCCCTCAGCCGGCGACCGCACGTTACATCGCTCGATCAGTGCACATGGCGATAGCAAGTCCGATGACTTCGCGGGTCACCCGGCCGAAATTACGCATCGCGACATGCAAGGCAGCGCGACCAAAAACTGCCGGATGGACCGCCCGGAACTAGGATCGCATCCGGCGGCGTGCCGTAACGCGCGACCACGTTACCCGCGGCCACCCCTACATGCTCGATTAGCCATGCCCGATCGGCGACGTGAAAAAGCGGCTCAGGTCCACGCGACCGGGGCCATGAACGCACAAGAGCGCTGCCTTGCAAAAGCAGCCCCTCCTTCAGCGGCTGCGGGTCTGTTCACTGCGAAGCTGCGGGTCCAGCGGAAACCCGATCACGGCCGATGCTGACGATCGCCTCGCGGTGGAGGCTAGGTTCTAGAATCCGATCTCGGGACCCTGCCGGCCTCTACCGAACTGCCAGCTGATCCCTGCCGCGCGCATGATCCCGCCAGCCTGTTGGCCCATCTGTTTTTCGAGCACCGGGCGCCATGGGACCAGCGTGAATTCATGGCTCTTTTCAAGGACTGCATAGGGCCCGGATATTGCGTCGATGCGCCGCGTCAGCTTGCCTTCCACGCGGTCGCCGTTACGCGCTTCCACGAAGGGCTTCGCGAGCTCGACCCCCAGTTCGCCGCCAATGCGGATGAGTTCCCGGCGCCGCAGGGTCTCAAGTGCGCCGGGCCGCAGGCGCACGCCGTCTTTCTCTCGCACCGCGAGATCGCGGGTCAGGAGCCAGTCGCGCCGATCGCGCAAAGCGCCCCGCAGTTCATGTCCGAAGCCCGCATCGCGAATGGGAGATTGCCCCCCTTCGACAAGTTCGCGGTCGAGCCAGGTTGCGGCGTCGGCCCGGGACAGCGCAACCAGCGGGCCTGTCGCGAGGACGTCGATGGTCATGGGGCGCTGGCGCAGCTGGGCTATCTCATGCGCCTCGACATGGGCCAGATGATCCGGACGGATATGCCAGGTGCCATCGTCCTCGCGTGTCAGCGGGACACCGGCGCGGCGCAGGGCCTCCAGCCGCCGCACATGGGTTTCCGCGAACGCAGTCCCGGTCGCGGGGTCATGCGTCAGGTGCAGATGGGCCGAGTAGCGCCCGCCGCTCGCTGCCGCGACGCCGGCGACCGTGCGATCGACCGCGCGAATTTCGAGCTCACGGCGCGAGGCGCGAACAATTGCGCCTGCCGGGAGGGCTGCTACCGCATCCCCCCTGCCGATATCGAAATAGTGCGAGCGTCCATCGACGCCGTCGAGCACGAGGTAGTGCCTGTCGCGATGCTCGTCGGCGAGGCCGCGCGCGACAACCCTTCCCACCAGCGGGCCGATTACCGCGCCGCCTTCGCGGCCGTGTGCAAGGTTCGGCGCAACCTCGAGGTCAGGGCCGTGGATGCACACCTCCGCGCGGTCGAGCCTGGCCGCGCCAAGCGCACGCTGCATCGTGCGGATGATGTCGCCCCGCTCGCCCATCTCGCGCAAGGTCTGTTCGATCCCTTCCGCAAGCTGCCAGCTGCCCGCGCCCGATGGCGCCGCCAGTTCCATGCGCTCCAGTGTCTGCAGCCGTCCCGCCTCGAGGGCGGCGATCTCGGGCTTTCGCGCTGAGGGTGCGACGATGCGGTCCGCGCCCATTCGCGCGATCAGTCCGCGATCGAGCGGAGTCAACCGCTCCTGGGTGACTTCATGACGCAACCTTGCCTCGATTTCGCTATCGAGCCTGACGCCGAGATCGCGCGTGACAACCTCCACCGCGCGGGCCCGGATGCCATGCTTGAGGTACTCCGGAGCGATCACCAGATTGCGCCCGCGATCATCGACGCCGCGAACCACGATATGGGTGTGCGGGTGACCGGTGTTGAAATGATCGACCGCCACCCAGTCGAGATCGGTTTCGAGGTCACGCTCGACCTGTGCCATGAGCCTGCGCACAAGGGGTTTCAGATCCTCGTAGCGATCCCCGTCCTCGGCCGACACGATGAAGCGGAACTGGTGGCGATCGGGACAGCTTCGCTCGAGAAATTCCCGCCCATCCACGCGGTCGCCGCGCGCCGAGTAGAGGTCGCCCGGATCGCCCTCTCGGGTCACGCCGTCGCGCTGGATGTAGCTGAGGTGCGCGCGCGCCGCGCCCAGTCCCTTCCCGGACAGCCGTGTGAGGCTGGTCTTCACCACCACGCGCCGGGCGCGAAGCGGATCCCCGGCACGCCGCGATGCGAGGAGCCGCCCGGCGACCGCACCCCGCCCAATGCGGCTGCCGTCGAAACGCCGGGTGCGCGCGCCGCGGCCGGAGCCCGTCCTGGAAGCCGAGACACCGTTGCGACGACCGGTCTGGAGCCCCCCGGCTACGATGACCTGGCCTACGAAAGAGCGAGGCCGCCCGGCCCCTCCCTGCCGCCCGAGGAACGGATTGAAATCATCGTCATCGCCCATCGCTCAGTCTTTCTGTCGGGAAGGGGACGGCACCGGGCGCGCGTTCGCGGCTGCCAAGGAGGAGGCGAGCACCGGCGTACGGCAGTCCAGAACGGTGGCGGGTGCGGCTGAGGAGAAGCGCGGCATGCCAAGGTCGCCGCCGCGCGCCCTATCTCCCTGCAATCTCGCGAAATTCTCGACTGTCTCCCGAAAAAACGATGTGCAGACAGATAGATAGCAGGATCGCGAGATTCTGCCTTTATCTTGCCCTCCGCCCCTCTGTCCCTCCTGCCCGCTCCTCTTACCTGCCGCTCCCCAGCAGTTCCGGCTAGATTGCCTGTCCGAAGTTTCCGCAGTCCCGGCCCGGCCCGTTTCAGGCAACGACGGTGCCCTCGAAGCAAGCCTTGCCCACCTTCTCCTCCATCCGGCTCCTGCTTCGGCCTCGTATTCAGATGCGGCGAAGTGGCAAAATGCGTGCAGTCCCGCGCGCACCACTGCACCACTCCCCATGAATACGATCCGCTGGTACGATCGGGGCAGAACGCTGCTCGTACAGGGCCGGGCGTTGGGGGCATTACCCCCGCCTCCAACGGGCCGCAGGAGCCTCGCCGGATCTGCTGCGATCCGACGAGGCCTCGGTTCATCGCGCCCGTGACCAGGCCCTGCGGGCGCGATCGCTGCGGGAGAAGTCGCGCCGGGCGATGAGACCTCGTGCGCACCCTTCGCCATCGACGATGAGTGTGGCGGCGAACCAGCGCTGCCCAAGCTTGCCCATGACCGCGATCCGTTCGAGTTCGGCGCCATCCTCGCGTTCATCTCCGCCCTCGCCATCGTTGCCATATCCGGGGGCAAAGCCGCCCAGCCACCGTTCGCAGCGGCGCGCCTCCCACAGGAAGTCGGTCTCTTCGGCCTCGATGAAGCGCTGCGCCAGGGCTTCTCCGGCCCCCCGTCCGAACTCGCGTTCGAGGCCTGCGATGAGAGCGGCGTAGACATCCAGGGGCTGCGGAGCAGAGCATTCGAAAGCAGCGGTGCGGGCGGTGTTGACGATATCCATGGCAATATCTCCGAGTTCGCGTTCCCGGGTCTGGGAACATGTTCTCGGGGATGGGCGACGGGCCGCCTGTCAGGGCCGCGGAGCCCTGGCTCCGCGCCGCGCAGCGGCCGTGGGGGGAACCGATTTGCGCAGCAAATTGGGGGGTACCCGCGGGCCTTGATAGGCGGCCCGTCGCCCATCACACTGGGAAGAGACAGACGAGCATTACCCCCTCTCGGCCTCGCGTAACCTCGAAGAAACCCCCTCTTCACTGCGCAGCCTTGCGAACCGCGAACAGCCCGGTAGCGGCGGCACCGACGGCGGGCCGATAGCTGTCCTGGTCCTGCCCTCCTTCGCGGGCCCCGGCATTCGTTCCGGCATCTGGCCCGGTGCCGGGATTGCCTTGCGACGGCAGCCTCCAGCCCGAGCCCATGCCCGGAACTTGCGGCATATGGCACGCACGCGGCGGCGCTGCAGCGCTGCTTGCTGGACCTGTCGCGGTAGTCGCCGCTGTGGCCGGACTGCCCGCAACCGCGGCATCCCTGCCAGCGAATAGTCCTTGCGATGTATCGGCCATCGCGGGGTCATCGCGGTCCACCAGCGCTGTATGAGCAGCATCGCCGCCCCGGGCCCATGCTGCGAAGAGGCCCCTTCCACTCGGTGGATCGAGCGCGACGGATGACGGATATCCGAGCGCCGGAACCCCCGGCCGCCCGGTCCCCGGGGCGTGAGGTGTCCCGGTGACCCGCCCGAGATAAGCGATCGTTTCGACCGGAAGCGGCGTGCCGGCAAGGTAGCGTTCGTAGCGTGCGGGACCGGCGTTGTACGCGGCGAACAGGCCGGGATATCCGAACCGCTCATGGAGCATGCGCAGGTAGAAGGTGCCGGCCAGGATGTTATCGCGCGGATCGTCCGGATCGTGCCCGAGGTCGAGCCGTGCACGAATCTCGTGCCAGGTTCCCGGCATCAGTTGCATGAGGCCGATCGCGCCTTTGACGCTGCGGCTCGGCCTGCCGGCCTGAACCGTCTGGCCTGCACTTTCCGCGAGCATGACCCTCTCTATCCATTCGACCGGAATACCGAAACGATGCGATGCCTCGTCGATCATCGGCTGCCAGGGGGCCGTACCGACATTCCCTGAGGCGCCATTCCAGCCGCGGGCGTCGGCCGCGTTTTCGACAGGCTGGCGAGGAGCGAGATACGGATTGTCCGGGCGCGGCGGAAGGGCCGCCGCCCCCGCCAGAGCGAGCACGCTCAGCGAAGATACGGCCCATCTGGCGCTTCTCAGACCAATCAATCGGATCGATCTGCGCGGCGTCGGTCGCTTCGGGGCCGCCCGCCTGCCTCCCGCGTCGGGCGAGACTGCGGTGCGCGAAAGCCGCCGCGATCGCGCGCTCATCGTGCCGGCCCGCGCCAAGCCGATCGCAGCCGCACGTGCTGCACCTGACCGATGATCTCGGTGCTTTCAGTCACCCCGAAATAGCGACCGTCGAACGATTGGGGATGTTCGGCCATCAGAAGGAAGACCTGCCGCTGACCAAGGATCCGGCAGCCGTTCCACCACGGCATCGGACGATGGCGGCTGTCGACCGCGCGGCGTTCGGCGACCTGCCTGCCATCGATGATAATGCGGTTCGCGGCTGCACAGACCGTCTGGCCCGAGACAGCGGCGACGCGCTTAACCAGCGGTACGCGTTCGGGCAGATATCCGCGTTCGGCAGCGAGCCAGCGCCACTCTTCCGGCATGTGCGCCACCGCGAAGTCTCCGCGGCGCACCGGTTGTCCCGGAGACACTAGATATAACCCGAGCGGGGCGCTGCGACTGGAGTTCCACACAAGCCGCGGCGTGGGGGCAACCACGATCGTCGTGGCAAGGAGCGCGCACAGAATTGCCAGCGCACCGCCCGATTGCATCAGCCTGCGGCGGCGCCTTGCCTTGGCCTGGCGCTCGCCGCGCAGGGCATCGCCCCAGGCGAGAAGCGGCGCATCGCCGCGCGAGGTCCGGTGCCTGCTCATGCGCACGGATCCCGGCGAACCTGCTCTGCGCTCCAGGCATCGAGGTCGTCGATGTGATACTGGATCAGACGCGAGTGATACCGATAGGTTGGCCCGGTCCCGTCGCGGCGCTTGCGCCTAAGGAGCCGCGCGGAGATCTGGAGATAGGCTGCCGCCTGATCGGTGTTCAGGAAGGGAGAACCGCGCTTGGCGGCCCGCGCGCGGGCGGTTGCGTCGGAGTAGTTCATGATCTGGGGTTCCCGGCCGGAGCAGCACAATGCTGCCCCGGACGGCCCCTGATCTGTCCGCTATTGCCGCCAATAGGCACGGTCGAAAACGTATGCAGGCGATTTCGACCGGGGGCGAATCGGGAACGGGCGCATCGCTGTCGGTGCCGACCCGTTCCGGACCAGAACGTCTTTGAGCAGGGCCTCTTGGGACAAAGCGTTGCGGACCGGGGGCTTGGTGACCGATGCTCTCGCTCCGCCTTGGCTGGCGTCAGGCCCATTGGAGCAGAGAGCCGACCCGGCACCCGCCGTTGCGGCGGGTGCCGGGCGCGGACCGCGGCCTTAGTCGGCCGGGTTCCAAATGATCGCGTAGGCATCCTCGTCGTCCTGGCCGGCGGCGCGCCCCAGGTTGGCGTAAAGGCGCCGGGGTCCGAACTCGGGCGCCGCCAGGCTGAGCGACACGTAGTCGTTGCCCGAGGCTTCCGAGCGGCGCAGCCATCCCGCGCCGACCTCGACGCCGCCCGAGGTGACCCGGTAGTCGGGATGGTTCTCGCTGGTCTTGCGCGGATTGGGCGAAATCTCGATCTCGGTGCGGATCGTGAGGGTACGAAGCTGACCCTTGAAGCTCTTGCCGTCGCGGCTGACGTATCCGATTGCGGGCATAGTCCTTACTCCTGTCGAAGCTCGCACCGGACCAGTTCCGGGCGATGGGCACGCCGTCAGGAACGGGACAGCGGACCGGCTAACCGCCAGGCCGAAGCGCCAGCGCAGGACCGGAGCGCCAAGGCTGATTTGGGTGCGCGAAGCGCACTGTCCGCGAGGAGCCCTGCAAGGGCGGGGAAATCAGTCGCAGCGCGATGGTTTTGCCGGGCCGCGACCGTTCCAGGTCGATGCCCTTTCCAGCCGGGAATGCGTTCGCACCTGCTTCTCCGGGGAGATACGATCAGCCGCCAATCGGTCGGCACAGAAGCACGGCGCAGGGGCGAGAGGTGCTTCGAGCCGCCTGCACGAACATCATCGTTCCCGGTCGGGATCACTATCCGCCAAGGCCGGCACCATCGCGCGCGCCGCAGCTCGGCGGGCGCCGCGTCCGGGAGGGCGCGGCGGTGCCTGCACAGCGGCGGCACACGGCATCGCCCAAAGCCCGCACGCGCCCGGATTTCGGACGAGCCGGCGACAGGCGGACGACCGAATCGGGCGGCGGGACGTGATCAGTCGCCGCCCCGCCAGGCTGAACCTCCGGGTAGCGTAGGAGCTTCATCGCACGCGCCGACATGTAGCTTTCCATTCCGCCTCGCTGGGGCGGCGCGAGTTCCAAGTCGTTGTCAAGCGCCGGGTCGGCCGATTTCGACGGAGCGCACCTTGGATGTCGGAAACTGCTCCAGCGGCACAAGATGCTTTCGCGCGCGGCTGGAAAGCTTTCGTCTTGGTATTACTACTCGCACGGCGTGGACCCTGCGCTCTCGCGGCGTACCTTGTCCTTAAGACCCATTCCATTGGACGGGTCGCATCGCCAAATTATGTCATAAAACCGTTATTTATAAACAGGTCTAGACCTATCGCGCCTGCGCCAAAACGACACTTGGAAAGTAGCCAGGATCAAACCGCCATCGACGAGAGATATTCCCTGCGACCAGACGCCGTTGCTGGCTATAGTCCCAGCCGTGACTCTCGACCTTGGCAGGCGCCTTGCGCCGGTACGCTTCCTCGCGTTTGCAGCGATCCTGTGTGTCAGCATTCCAATGCTGTATCCATTCCTGGGCTGGCGTCATGCTATGATGGCAGGATTCGACGTGGCTACCGGTGTGTTCCTCGTTTCGATCTGGCCTCTTCTCGCGCGCGCCGAGCCGAATCAGATGCGCCTCGCCGCCGAGCGTAATGATGCGAATCGTACCTTGCTCCTCGCGATCATCGGGGCGGTATCGCTGGTCGTGCTGGTCGCGGTCTTTTCCGAGCTTCAGGACAAGGGCGGTCCCCGCGCTATGGCAATGGCTTTGGTAATCGCGACGCTGGCGCTGGCGTGGATGTTCTCGAACATGGCCTACGCGCTTCACTATGCACACATCTTCTATGTGAGAGCCGACACCGATGGCGACGGTCAGGGCGACGATGACGCGCGCGGTTTCGACTTTCCCGGCACCGAGGAGCCGGCCTATTGGGATTTCGTCTACTTCAGCTTCACGCTGGGCATGACCTTCCAGACCTCCGACGTGGCTATGACCACGACCGGTGTGAGGCGTGTCGCCACCCTACATTGCCTTGCAGCTTTCGTGTTTAACCTGGGGGTGCTGGCATTCACGATCAACGTGCTGGGAGGGGCTGGAAATTGAGCGAACCGTACGCGACGCAACGCTATGCGATCGTCCGGCCTGGCACGGCGCGATCGGGGCGTGGGTGGCAATGCCGGTCGTTCGGATTCCACCGGCCTTCGAAAGGCTCAGGCACCCGGCGGTCCTGATGCAGGCGATGGGCCCCTGCGTCAAACGAGAGAGACTTAGGAACTGACACGCCCCAGCACGGCTTTTCGCTCGGAGGTCTCCTGTGAAACGATCTCGGACCGGATGGCGAACTGCCAATAAAAAGGACAAATGGATGATCGTCATACACCATCTCGGCATCTCTCAGTCTGACCGGATCATTTGGCTGTGCGAGGAACTGGAAGTTCCATATGAGCTAAAGCTTTACAAGCGCGACCCGGAGACCGGACTGGCGCCCGCCGAATATCGCGCGCTAACTCCATTTGGCACAGCTCCGATCATCAGCGACGGCGAACTGCAGCTCGGCGAATCCGGCGCCATCATCGAGTACATCATCGAGACATATGGCGAGGGCCGCCTTAAAGTTCGCCCGGGAGCTGCTGGTTATTCCGATTATCTCTTCTGGTTTCATTTCGCGAACGGCTCCCTGATGCCAGCAGCGATGGTCGACATGATCGCGAACCAGTTGGAAGACGCGGATGTGCGGGTATTAAAGGCACTGCGTGCGCGCCTCGATCGGGCTTATGATCAGATCGAAAACCGCCTTGCAGACGTGCCCTACCTAGCAGGCGACTCGTTTACAGGTGCCGACATCATCTCGGTGTTTCCGCTGACGACGATGCGGATGTTCGCCCCGCGCGATCTTGAGCCTTATCCGCATATCCGGGAGTACCTGAAGCGGATATCGCAAAGACCCGCGTTCATTAACGCCATGGCCAAGGCCGACCCAGGTTTCACTGTTCCTGTTTCTTGAAAGACGCGGAAGGTTCGGTTTTTGGATCGGCGGCAGAATGCCAGGTACGGCAAGCCATTCCAGGCGGCACGCAGTCTTCAACTGACTGGCGTCGCCGTTGAAAGAACTGGCAGGGTTCGCGGGATGGACAGACTGTAACTGGCATTTTTCGGCATACCACCAAGCGGGCGGCTGGATTTTCCACTCATGCAACGATCGCGCAACAGCGACGTTGTGCCAAGGGACGTTACGTCCTTCTCCGGAGCGTTCCGGAATGCCCGATTAAGGAATCTCGTCATGGACGGGAACAGCACAATTGTCAGCGGCGGCGGGTCCGGCATTGGTGCTGCATGGCGGGCAGTGCCGCGCTTTATGAGCCTTGGACTGTACTGCCTGAGCCGTTCGGAATCCGGGAATGCGCCTGGAACAGCTCCTTTCGTAAGTACCCGCCCCCGCATTTCAAGGAACCGGGCTCGTGAACTTTTACGATGGCGCTACCCGCGACGTCCGGCGGGGTATCGACAGGGTGAGATTCGATACAGGTTTTTCCAAGGTGACCGGGCGCGGCCCTGAACCGCTGCTGATGCAGCGCGCGCTAACACACCCGCGATTTCACCGACATTCCATTCGCGGTTATCTAGGCGAATTTGATTAACCTGTATTATCCGCTCGAGAACCGCCTTTTTCGGGAAGTGCGCTAGTAAGGCGGTACGCTTGAACTGGTCGGGCGGCATATCGACCGCCGCCGAAGCGACATCTTTTATGATCCGCGATTCCTGCGGCGAGGAGACAACCTCATGAGCGAGCCAATTTCAGGGGAGCCGCTTACACCAGATACGACCGCGATGGAGATCGAACCGTCCAGAGTACAGGCGCGTCAGCTATGGCTGACAGCGGTGGTCATCGTTCTGGCGATCTGGATGGCGCTTGAGTTCCTTACGCCGCTAGCCTGGGCCGCCGTGATCGCCATAGCAGAATGGCCACTTTACCGCCGCGCGCTTCATCGCTTCCCGAGTCGGCCGGGCCTTCTTGCAGTAAGCTTCGCAATCGTCACAGCGCTGTTCGTCATTGGCCCGTTGTCACTGGCGGCCGTGACGCTTGTGCAGGAAAGCCAGGCGGCAATGCACTGGGTCCAGCAGGTCCAGCAAACCGGGCTTGCGATGCCGACCTGGCTTCCATCACTGCCGGTATTCGGTGACCGTGCCGCGCTGTACTGGGGGCAGCATATTGGTAACCCCAAGGCTGCGGATACTCTCCTCGGCTCGTTGAGCGCTGGGTCGATCCTTACATGGACCCGATCAATCGGGGGCGAAGTGGCGCGGGAATCGGGATTGTTCCTGATCACATTGCTCGCTTTGGCCTCCTTGCTTTCGCGAGGGCCGCTGATTGGCGAGCAGGCGCGCAAAGTATCGATCCGCATGTTCGGATCGTTCGGCGGCAACTTCCTTGAGCAGATGATCGCGGCGGTTCGAGCAACTGTGAACGGCACCGTGCTGGTCTCCGTCCTTGAAGGCGGCGTCTTGGGGATCGCCTACGCAGTGGCCGGCGTCCCGCAGCCATTGCTATTTGCGACATTCACGATTGCGCTCGCGTTGGTGCCGTTCGGGGCATGGGCGGCATTCGGTTTGGCGAGTCTAATCCTGCTAGGGACCAACCATGTTCTGGCCGGAGGCTTGCTGTTCGGGTTCGGAGTGAGCGTGATGACGCTGGGAGACAATGTCGTGCAACCGGCCGTCATCGGCAGTGCCGTTGAACTGCCTTTCCTGCTCGCAATCATCGGCGCATTCGGCGGGCTAGCCGAGCTTGGTCTCGTCGGGCTTTTCGTTGGCCCGGTAATCATGGCGTCGCTGATACTGGTATGGCGGCAATGGATGGGGCCAACGTCGCTGCATCCAGGTGGCGAAGTGTCGTAGTATCGCCATGTGGGAATGCCCGTATAGGCAATCGCGCTCAAATCTGGCCGCAATTGACCGGCTCTGTCAGAGCTAAAAGCGCGTCATGGCGACAGAGTGGATCCGCGTTTCCGCAGCAACAGCAAGCAATCCGGAACTACCATTATATCGCCAGCAGTGTGGAGAAGTATGGCAGGGCCGTCCAACCTGTCCATCCCACTCTGCCGCCTGTCGCGGCAGAGTGGCGGGTCCGACAGCTTTACTTGGCCTTAGTGGCCTGACGGTTACGACGCGGTTTAGCCGCCGCGACAGCGGGTACCGTCGTTTCAACCGCAGTGGTTGCCTCAGCGGCCTCGTTCCCGAATAAGCCGAGCTTGCGCCGGCGCTTCGGCTTTTCGACCACTTCGGCAGTTTCTTCCACCACTGGAATTGAGGCAGCAGACTCTCTCGCCGGCTCAGGTGTCCGTGCCATACGCTTTACCGGCTGCTTCCTCCGCATCTTGGGGCCGGTCGCAGCCTCTTCTGCCGTCGTCGTTTCGACAGAGGCAGCAGCAGCGGTTTCGACCTTGGGCTCGGCGGTCTCCGGCTCAGCAGTGCCGGGAGCCATCTCGACCGCTGGGACAGCTCCCGTTTCAGCCCCAGAAGACGGGGAATCCGGGAGAGCTTTGCCAGCCTTTCTTACGTTGCGCCGCTTTGGCATTACCGGAGCAGGCTCCGCCGCAGCCTTCGCTGCCACCTTTACGGGCTCGGAAGACGGGGCGGCGACCGAAGAAGCGGGTGTATGGTGCGCATCAGCTTTGGACGCAGCTTTGCGCTGTTTTGGTTTCGGCGTTGCCGCGGACTTTGTCTTTGCAGCGGGCTTGGGCTTTACCGGTGCGGATGCGGGTTCAGTTGATGGGCTCAGTTCTGCGCTTACGTCGCCGGAAGCTGGGCTTGACGTAGCCGAACCGCCAGCAGCCGCCTTGCGATTACCCAATCCGATCTGTTCGGCGATCTCGCGGCGCCGCGCCGCGAAAGACGGTGCGACCATGGGGTAGGTCGCAGACAGGTTGTAGCGCTCACGGTATTGTTCCGGGGTGAGGCCGTTGCTCGCCAGGTGACGCTTGAGCGTTTTGTAAGGTTTGCCGTCGATGAGGCTGAGAATGTGATCTGCCGACGCCAGGCTCTTACGCACTGAAACCGCGGGCAAGTAGGTGGGTGCTTCGGGTTCTGCTTGTTCAGGGGCGCTGCCTTCAACCAGAGCGGCCCGTGTCGAGCGAATGAGGCCGGCAAGATCGTCGGCACTGACCGTGTTGTTGGCGAGATATGCGCTCAGAAGTTGAACGGTCAGTGCTGCAATATCGGAAGTCGGTTCGGTGTCAGGCATCGATTTGCCCCTCTCGGATTTATAACGACGACGTTGTGCTATTGCCTTTATGGCAATTTATCATGGATCGACGCGATTACAGGCCTTTTCAAGGATAAAAGGAGCGAACACGTCGATCCGAGGTACGCCCGACTACAATAATGCGTCAACAGCGCGTGGTCCTATGAAGCGATTGGCCAGCAGATATTCCTATCGTCGAATTGGCACGGACCGGCTTGCTTGCTTTTAAGGTCTGCTCGGACGAGGCGGCGGCCGATCCGCATCAATGCCCCATCTGCACTGTATACCCTAGAGATGCGCGGCCTGTTGATAGCGCAGTAAACAAGCGGCGGAGAAGGTCCAGTGGACGTCCGAAGCTGCGTCTGAAGTAGTCAGCTTAACAGAGGCATCGACGTCAGAACTTTGCGAAAATACACCACTCGCTCGGTTTCCTCGAATTTCAGCGCAGCGTGCATCGCATGCGACACGGTGTTGTCCAACATGGCATCCGAGGCGAGTTCAGCGCAGCCCATGCTGCGAGCCCAAGCTTCCACGGCGTCCACCAAGCCGCGCCCGATGCCTTGCCGCCGGCATTCTTCCACGACGTATAGCCCCTCAAGGAACGCGACCGGTGAAGTTTCGCAGCCGTTGACATAATCGACACGCAGCGCGGCTTCCGCAAATCCGACAAGCGCGCCGCGCTGATCGCGCGCCAGAAAGCCAATGAAAGGCTGTGGCTCCGCCATTAGCTGAACCAGGTCTTCGTGATGCTCCGCTTCCGAGCCATCTGGCCAGAGCGACGTGCGCAGAGCCGACCATTCAAGAAGATCAGCGTTGCTGCCCACTGTTATCCGTACGATCATGCCGCTCGGCCTCGGAAACTGGTCAGGGAAATTATGCATGGTGGCGGCGCCGGCAATAGCGTGATGCCGCCACCGTATTGCATCAGCCGTTGAGCTTGTCCTTGACCGCCTTGGCGACCGTGAAGGTCAGCTTCTTCGAAGCCTTGATGGTCATTGCCTCGCCGGTTGCGGGGTTGCGGCCTTCACGCTCAGGGCTGTCCTTAACCTTGAACTTGCCAAAGCCGTTGAGCGAGACCTCCTCACCCTTGGCCGCCGCGCTGCCGATAGCCTCGAAGACGGCGTCGACAATCTTGCGGGCGTCGGCTTTGGTAATGCCGTGATCGTTGGCGATGGCGTCGGCGAGATCGCTGTTGTTCATGAGAAGTTCGTCCTGTCGATGTCTATGGTTCGCAAAGCTACGTTGCTTTCGAGCTTCACGGCCTTCCACCATGGAACAGCCGAAACCGCGTTCAAAGTCGCATACTCACGCTGAACGCGCCTTAAGGCCGCTTTGTCCACAGCCTGTGGATATGTGAAACGCATCCGGTGCCCGAATTACCCGGATAACATCGCGCGCGGAACCATTCCCGGCCCGGTCTCTTGCATAACGCACACAAGGAGGATTCCCATGTTTGGCAAGGTCATCGGCGCAATCGCAGGAAACAAGGCCGCAAAGCACGTCCAGGGGGTGAGCGGCACTGGAGGAACTTTGCTCGGCTTTGCAGCGCCGATGGTGCTACGCCGCCTCGGCCCTCTCGGCCTCATCACCGCAGTTGCAGGCGGGTACGCTTACAAGCGCTACACTGATCGGCGGGCAGCAGAAAAGCAGAAAGTCGCGCGGCCCAGCGGATTTGCAGAGCCCACGCGGACACAGGCTTGATCCTATAGTGCAGCCGCAATCCGCCCGCTGCGCGCGTGTTGCGGGCAAGCTAAGGCGCGGGACGTCAAGATCGACTGTGCTTTAATTCATGTGGTTGTGGCTGAGCAGCTTGTGAGTGCCGGACACGGGGGGCTGGCGCTTAGCCGGTGAGCACGCTCTGTCTTATATCGCCGCGTCTCACGAACCAGTGGGAATCGCGAGCGAACGCGCCCATCAACAGCCCCCGAGCGCCTTCCCTTCCTTGAGGGCACTACTGAGCATAGCGGTTGTCCGGAAAATTCTTTCTCTTTTTCAGCCCGTTGCTTAGCGAGCAACTCGCCTTGTTCGCATAGGCCGACGCCTTGACGCAGCGGCAGTCAGAATAGAACATATAGCGAACAAATGAGTCGCTGTTGACCAATGATCCTGCAAACCGCCCTTCCCTCCCGGCTGCCTTCCGAGCACCTTGCCGCACTACGCGCCCAGATCGCGCAGGTGCAGGCAGCGCGCGGCCCGGTGCTGCCGTTCGGCCTGCCGCAAATCGACACACGCCTAGCCAGCGGCGGCCTCGATGGCGCTGCGCTTCACGAGATCGCCGGCGCCAGCGCCAGCTGGAGCGACGATGCTGCCGCCACCCTGTTTGCCGCGGGGCTCGCCGCGCGCTTTGCTGCCGTCCAGGGCATGACCGTGCTGTGGGCGCTTAGCCGCTTCGACCTGTATGCTCCGGGCCTCGAACAGGTCGGGCTCGGCCCTGGCAAGGTGCTTTATGCCCAGGGCAGGAAGGACTCCGAAGTCCTTGCACTGGCCGAAGATGCTTTGCGCGACGGATCGCTGGCCTGCGTCATCGCCGAGGTCAAAGCCGCCGACCAGACCGCTACCCGGCGCCTGCAGCTGGCTGCGTCCGACGGGCGAACCCCGATGCTTCTCTACCGGCGGCATCGTTCGCGCGAGCGCAGCCCGCTGGCTCAGCCCTCCGCTGCAATGACGCGCTGGAGCATCGCAGCGGCGCCTTCCACCGCGCTACCCCATGCGGGCATCGGCCGAGGGCAATGGACGATCGAACTTGTCCGCCAGCGCGGCGGCAATCCCTTTTCCCTTCTTGTCGAGGCCTGCGATGACCAGGGTTGCCTCGCTCTACCTGCCGCAGTTGCCGATCGAGCGACTACGCCGGTTGGAGCGTCCATCCGCGCCGCTTGACGCGGCCGCGCTGGTCCCGCGCTTTTCGCAAGCCATTGACGACGACCCCGGTGCCTGCTCGGTGCCGCGCGGCGGCGGATGGCGACCCGGCGCACGCTGGGCGCAAGGTGCGCTTGGCCTCGCCTCGGCGCAGGCCGATATCGACGCATTGCCGGCTCATCAGCGACCGACGATGCGCGAGATGGGGCGGCGCAGCGAAACCGCCGATCATCCCTTCAGGGCCATGGCTTGTGACGACGGTGGACCGGCCGGCAGGCCGTGGCCGGTGCACGCGGCGCATCGCGAGTCATATCTCCGGGCCAGGCCCCTGGTCCTCATCACGCGCAGCGGGCAACGCGACGTCGTGACCGCCGCCTGCCCGGTCGCGCTCGACCTTGGACTGCGTCCCGGCATGGCCGCCGCCCACGCACGCGCACTCCTAAGCGACCTCGACGTGCGCGGCGCGGACCGAACTGCAGACGCGGCCTGGCTCGACCGGCTGGCGCTTCACGCCGTCCGGCACTGGACACCAACCGCAAGTGCCTGCGATGCCGATGGCCTCTGGCTCGATCTCACCGGGACCACGCATCTGTTCGGCGGCGAGGATCGCTTCTGTCGCCGGGTTCTGCGTTTTTTGGATCGCCTGGGCTTTACCGCGCGCATCGCCATTGCCGCAACGCCGGGCGCCGCGCATGCGCTTGCCCGTTTCGCAGGCCACACCGTGATTATCCTGCCTCCACGCAGCGAGGCGCAGGCAATCGCCGACCTGCCCTTGGCCGCCCTGCGCCTGGCCGGCGACACTCTGGCAACGGCAGGCCGTTTCGGCCTGGAAAGCATCGGCGACCTCTATGCAATGCCGCGCGGCCCCCTAGCCAAGAGGCTTGGGCTGAAGGCCGTCGAGCGGCTCGACCAGGCGCGAGGCCTTGTTGCCGAGCCGATCGTTCCGGTGACTGCGTTCGAGGAGCCTCGCGCCGAGCGCCGGCTGCTCGAACCAATCGTCACCGCCGAGGCCATCAACCATGTAATCGGCGATCTTCTCACCGACCTCGTGCACGATCTGCAAGGCCGCCGGCTGGGCTTGCGCACCGCAGTGCTGACTTGCCAGCGGGTGGACGGGATCGATCAGCGCATCGCCGTGGGCACCGCGCGCGCCACCCGAGATGCTAAGCATCTCGCACGCATGTTCGCCATGCGTGTCGAGCGGATCGACCCCGGGCTTGGCATCGAGGTGATGAAGCTTGCCGCGCCGCGCGTCGAGGACCTGCAGCCGGTCGCGCTCGGGAGTGGCCTCCTGGACACCCAGCACACGCCTGATGTCGCGCCGCTCGTCGACCAACTGGCGGGCCGGGCTGGCGAAGAGGCGCTGTTCCGGGTCAGCGCGATCGAGAGCGACGTGCCTGAGCGCGCGGTTCGCCGAATGCCGCCGCTTGCGACGACAGCCGGCTGGCCTGCCTGGCGCCGGCCGGTTCGCCTGCTGCATCGGCCTGAACTGCTCACCAACGTGGTCGCCCTGCTACCCGATCATCCTCCGCGTCGCTTCTCGTGGCGCGGCAGGCCATACCGGGTGTCGGCTGGCGAAGGCCCTGAGCGCATCCATGGCGAATGGTGGCGCTGCTCCCGCGAAATGTGGGCCGTTCGTGACTATTTCATGGTCGAGACTGGAGGCGGAGATCGCTTTTGGCTATTCCGGCGCGGAGACGGCGTCGATGCACCGACCGGCGATCTCACCTGGTATCTCCATGGTGTGTTCGGCTGATGGCGACCTACGTCGAACTGCAGGTCACCAGCCACTTCTCGTTCCTGCGCGGTGCTTCGGCGCCCGAGGAACTGTTCACAGCAGCCGCCACGTTTGGCCACACTGCGCTTGGCCTTGCCGATCATAACACGGTGGCCGGGATCGTGCGCGGATGGGCCGGGCAGAAGGAGACGGGCGTACGCATGATCGCGGGCTCGCGCATCGAACTGGCCGATGGCCGCGCGATGCTGCTCTACCCTACCGATCGCCCTGCCTGGTCGCGTCTTACGCGCCTGCTTTCGCTGGGCAAGGGCCGCGGCGGCAAGGGCAAGTGCATCCTTACATGGAATGACATAGCCGAGAGTTGCCAAGGGCTGGTCGCTATCCTGCTTCCGGATATGCCGGACGCACGGACCGCTGCCCACCTCCAGGACCTGCGCGCCGCCTTCGGCGATCGCGGGTACTGTGCTTTATCGCTGCGCCGCCGGCCGGGCGACCAGAGCCGGCTTCACGGTCTCGATGCCCTCGCCCGCAAGGCCGGCAATCGCTGCGTCGCGACTGGCGACGTGCTTTACCATCAACCCGAACTGCGCCCGCTGCAGGACGTAATGACCGCCATCCGCGAGAAGACGACGATCGATGCCCTGGGCTTCAGGCGCGAGAGGTTCATGGACCGCAACCTCAAGTCGCCGCAGGAAATGGAGCGCCGCTTCGCCGCCTTCCCTGATGCCATCCAGGCCAGCGCCGACATCGCCGCGCAGTGCCGTTTCGATCTGGGCGAAATCCAGTACCAGTATCCCTACGAGGAGGTGATGGCCGGCCGCACCGCGCAGCAGGCACTGGCCGCCCTAACCGAGGAAGCGGCGGCGCGCATGTTTCCGCAAGGGCTGGGCGAGGCCTACCGCAAGCAGATCGATCACGAACTGCGGCTGATCGAGCAGCTCGGCTATGCGCCCTATTTCCTGACCGTCCATGCGATCGTCGCCGAGAGCCGGCGTCGCGGCATCCTGTGCCAGGGGCGCGGCTCGGCGGCCAACAGCTGCGTATGCTTCATGCTGGGCATCACCTCGATCGATCCGATCAAACACGAACTGCTGTTCGAGCGCTTCGTCTCGGGCGAGCGCAAGGAGCCGCCCGACATCGACGTCGATTTCGAGCACGAGCGGCGCGAGGAGATCATCCAGTGGATCTACGAGACCTACGGGCGCCACCGCTCGGCGCTGACCGCGGTCGTCACCCGCTACCGCACGCGAGGCGCGGTCGCCGAAGTCGGCAAGGCGCTGGGCTTGCCGCGCGACCTGACCAAGATGCTGACCGGGCTTGTCTGGGGCTGGTCGATGGACGGGATCGGCGACGAGCAGATCGAGAGCCTCAACCTCAATGCCGATGATCATCGCCTGCGCCTGACGCTGGAATTGTCGCGTCAGCTAATCGGCACGCCGCGCCACTTGTCGCAGCACCCTGGCGGCTTCGTGCTGACGCAGGACCGGCTCAACGATCTCGTGCCGATCGAGCCGGCGCGCATGGAGGATCGCCAGATCATCGAGTGGGACAAGGACGACATCGATGCCCTCAAGTTCATGAAGGTCGACGTGCTGGGCCTGGGCATGCTCGGCTGCATGAACCGCGCTTTCAACCTGCTCGAAACGCACAAGGGCATCCGGGTCGGCATGGCCGACCTGCAGGACGACGACCCGGACGTCTACGCGATGATCCAGAAGGCCGACACATTGGGCGTGTTCCAGATCGAGAGCCGCGCGCAGATGTCGATGCTGCCACGCATCAAGCCCGACAAGTTCTACGATCTCGTCATCGAAGTCGCGATCGTGCGGCCGGGTCCCATCCAGGGCGACATGGTACATCCCTACCTGCGGCGGCGCGAAGGCAAGGAGACCCCCGAGTATCCGAAGGCCGAACTGCGCGCGGTGCTGGAAAAGACACTCGGCGTGCCGCTGTTCCAGGAGCAGGCAATGAAGGTTGCGATCGTCGGCGCCGGCTTTACGCCGGTCGAAGCCGACCAGCTGCGCCGCGCCATGGCGACTTTCAAGCTGACCGGAGGCGTCAGCCACTTCTACGACAAGCTCGTCGGCGGCATGGTCGCGCGCGGCTACCCCAAAGACTTTGCCGAACGCACCTTCAAGCAGATCGAGGGCTTTGGCTCCTATGGCTTTCCCGAGAGCCATGCCGCCTCCTTCGCCAAGATCGCTTATGCCAGTTGCTGGATGAAGCACCATCATCCCGACGTGTTCTGCGCCGCCCTGCTCAACGCGCAGCCGATGGGTTTCTATGCGCCCGCGCAGATCGTGCGCGATGCGAGGGCGCACGGCGTCGAGGTGCGTCCTGTCTCGATCAACCACAGCCACTGGGACTGTTCGCTCGAATCTGGCCGCGGCAAATACCTCGCGGTCCGACTGGGTTTTCGCCAGGTGCGGGGCCTCGCCAACGTCCATGCCGCCGCGATCGTCGCCGCACGCGGCCCTGCCCGGTTCGGAACCATCGAGGAGGTGTGGCGCCGCGCCGGGGTACCGCGCGCGGCGATCGAGCGGCTTGCCGAGGCCGATGCCTTTTCCAGCATCGCACAAGATCGCCGGCAGGGCCTTTGGAAGGTGAAAGGTCTAGGGGACGCGCCGCTCCCGCTCTTCGCGGCGGCCGACGAGCGCGAAGCGCGTTTCAGGCCGGAGAGCGTAGAACAGGACGTGACCTTGCGGGCGATGAGCGAGGGCCGCGAAGTCGTCGAGGATTATCGCTCGCTCCAGATGTCGCTTCGCGGCCACCCGCTCCAGTTCCTGCGCTCGCAGCTCGATGCCATGCGCATCGTGCGCTGCGCCGATCTTGGCGCGATCCGCGATGGTCGCAACATAGAGGTTGCCGGGGTAATCCTCGTACGCCAGCGGCCCGGATCGGCCAAGGGCGTGCTGTTCGTGACGATCGAGGACGAGACCGGCATCGCCAACGGCATCCTGTGGCCGAACAAGTTCGAGATCTACCGCCGGCAGATCATGTCCGCCTCGATGATCGCAATGCGCGGCCGCCTGCAGAAGGAAGGCGAGATCATCCACGTGATTTGCGACCGCATCATCAACCACGACGACATGCTCCGCTCGATTGCCCACAGCGACTTTACCGTGACGCCAGGACGCGGTGACGGCGCCAGTAACGGCGGCGGTCCCGATCCACGCGATCCATCCTGGCCTCGCGGCAGGACGCTGGGCTCGCCAGGCTACGGGCCGGGCAAGGATCCCGATGATCTCGTGCCGATCCGCAGTCACGATTTTCACTGATCGACCATTCACGTTTCGCCCGGGCAGATCGGGCGCGTCATTTTCTCGGCCCTGCCCTGCGCACGCTTTCCCCGGCAGCGCGCCGCGACTATCAGGCTGGCGATGACGTCTTTCGCTTCAAATGCCTTGTCCGAAGCTGCCCGCGCTCTCGAAGCCCATCCGGACTTTCGGGTGCTTCGGCGCCTGCTTCCAGTGAACCGGCTATATGCAGGACCGCCGCACGGGAAGTCACGCATTGGTCTCGCCCTCGACGTCGAAACAACAGGTCTCGACCGGGAAACCGACAAGATCATCGAACTTGCCGTCCAGCGCTTTCGCTTCGATGAGCTCGGCCGGATTGTGCAGGTCGGCACACCCCGGCTCTGGCGCGAGGATCCGCAGCAGCCACTTGATCCCAGGATCACCCGTCTCACCGGCCTGTCCGACGAGGCCCTCGCGGGTCAGGCGATCGACGAGGCGGAAGCTACCGACATTCTGGCATCCGCCGATCTCATCGTCGCACACAACGCCGCCTTCGACCGGCCTTTCGTCGATCGGCGGCTTCCGACAATCGCAGGGCGCGCCTGGGCCTGTTCGATGTCGGAGGTCGACTGGCTGGAACTCGGCTTCGACGGGAAGGCCCTGGGATACCTGGTTTCGCAGTGCGGATGGTTCTTCGAGGGGCACCGCGCCGAGAACGACATCCTCGCGCTGATCTACCTCCTTGGCCACACCGCGCCTGATGGTGAAACCATCATGGCCAAGCTTCTGGCCCAGTCGCAGCGGCCGAGCTTTCGCGTGAACGCAGTGGATGCTCCATTCGAGAGCAAGGATGCCCTCAAGGCACGCGGCTATCGCTGGGACCCGGCGATGCGCTTCTGGTGGAAAACCATTCCCGAGGAAGACATGGACGCCGAGCGATCGTGGCTACTGGCGGACATCTATACCGGTCACGGCGAGCCGGCATTCCATCCCCAATCTGCTTGCGAACGATATCGATAAGGGCAGCGTGACCGAACCATTGGCGAATGGGGTTTCAAGGCTCGCCTACTGCTCTATGAAACGCTCATGCGCAAACTGATCCTGCTCACCCTTTCGCTCGCCGTCGCCACGCCTGCCCATGCCTGGGGGCCGATCGGGCACCGCATCACAGGTGCCATCGCCGACGAGAACCTGAGCGGCCTCGCCCGCGCGAATGTCCGGATGCTGCTCGGCACCGAAGACCTTGCCGAGGCAGCGACCTGGCCTGACGACATGAAATCCAATCCCGACACCTTCTGGCAGAAGCAGGCCAGCCCCTGGCACTACGTCACCGTGAAGGGTGATGAGTACAAGGCATCCGATGCCCCGGCAGAAGGCGACGCGATGACGGCGCTTGCACGCTTCACCGCCACGCTGCGAGATCCGAGGGCGCCGCTTGAAGACAAGCGGCTTGCGCTGCGCTTCATCGTCCACATCATCGGCGATCTGCACCAGCCGCTTCACGATGGAGCCGGCAATGATCGCGGCGGCAATGCGGTTTCGGTCACCTGGTTCGGCAAGCCGACCAACCTCCACTCGGTCTGGGATTCCGGATTGATCGAGCAGCGCTCGCTTTCCTACTCCGAATACACGGCCTGGCTGTCGCGCTCGATCAAGCCCGAGGACGTGATTGCCTGGAACGAGCGCGATCCCGCCGTATGGATTCGTGAGAGCATCGCCCTGCGCAAGACGATCTATCCGACCGACCCGGCATTGTCCTGGGACTATGCGTACCAGCACCGGGCTGAGGTCGATGAACGCCTCAAACGCGGCGGCGTGCGCATAGCGGCTTACCTGAACTGGGTGTTCGAGGCGGCACAGCCTGCGACGAGCGCTGCCAAGCGTTGAGACTACTGGCTGCCCGGCCGATCAGAGCATCTCGAGAGGTCGGCGCCTGGTTGGCGGCGGGAAGTGGCGCTCGAGGAGGGCAATCGCGTCTTCGGTGAGTTCGAGGTCCATGGCGGCGCGGTTGTCGCGCACATGCGCGAGCGACGCTGCTTTGGGTATCGCGATGACTCCGGGACGGCGCAGCAGCCATGCCAGCGCAACCTGTGCCGCGGAAACGCCGCGCTCGGACGCGATCCGCCCCAGCACCTTGTGTCCAAGCAGGCGCCCCTGCTCGACCGGGCTGTAAGCCATGACCGGGATTGAACGCCGGCCAAGCCACGGGATCAAATCGAACTCCGGTCCTCGCCGGGCAAGATTATAGAGAATCTGGTTGGTCATGCAGGCAGGGCCTCCGACCTCCTGCAGCTCTACCATGTCGTCGGTGTCGAGGTTGCTTACGCCCCAGCGCGCAATCAGCCCCGATGCGACAAGTCCCTCCATGGCCTCGACGGTCTCCGCCAACGGAACGCTCCCGCGCCAATGAAGCAGGTAAAGATCCAGATGGTCCGTACGCAGCCGCTGGCAGCTCGCTTCACAGGCCTGCCGCAGGCGTGCGCGCGATGCGTTCTGCGGATAGGCCTTGCTCACCAGGAACACCTCGTCCCGGCGGCCCGCGATGGCTTCGCCAACTAGACGCTCGGCTTCACCATCCGCATACATCTCGGCCGTGTCGATCAGCCGCAGGCCAAGATCAAGGCCCGCTTGCAAAGCAGCGATCTCCTGCTGCCGCTGATCTGCCTGTTCGCCCATCATCCACGTCCCCTGGCCAAGGACAGGGACCCTTGTTCCGTCAGCAAATGAAACTGTCTTCATGGCATTATGAACACCCAAGGACGGCACCGGTTCGCAAGCACGCCATGATGATGAACCCGCCTGCCGCAAGCTGGCCTGCAGTCCGAGTAAGGCCGGCTTGCGTAACGCCCACGCAGGCAGGCCTTTGCCCTTGCCAGCCACCTGCAGACCACAGGTTGCAACGAGACGATCGAGGGTTATTCTCCATAGCGAGAGGATTGAGCCCATTTGCAACTTGTACCGCCTGACCACACCGACGAGTGCCATCGCCGGGATGTTCAGTGCGCAGGGCGGACCAGCGCCAAACCTCGCCGAGGAGATTTACCCTGGCTACCCCGGTCTCGTCGTCACGGCCGGGCAGGTCCAGGCAATGTCCTGGGGCTTTCCTCGAGCCCAGAAAAGCGCGCGCACCGGTCTTCCGATCAAACCGCGAACCGTCAACAATGCCCGCGAGGACAAGCTGGCCACGCCGTTCTGGCGCGACAGTTTCATGAACCGGCGGTGCCTGATCCCGGTCGGCGCCTGGGCTGAGGCACAAGGCGAAAGAGGCCGCATGACGCGAACCTGGTACGCGGTGCCCGGCGATGAACCCTTTGCGGTAGCTGGCATCTGGCGACCCACGAGCGAGTGGGGCAACGCCTATTCGATGGTAATGGTCGACAGCTGCGAATTCATGGGCGAGGTCCACGACCGGATGCCCACTATCCTTCGGCGACAAGACTGGAACACTTGGCTGCTCGGCACGCCTGAAAATGCATTCGCACTGTGCCGGGTATGGGACGGCGAATTGACGATGGACGCCACGGCGGAACCGTGGGCGAAGGGCCGACAGCACGCCCCTGGCTCGCCTACTTTGTTATGAGCCGCCCCCTGGTCCTTCTGGCACTCGCCACAACGCTTCCGACAACGGCTTTTCCCCGGGGCGCGCGCGGCGGCACTGGTCTTCCCTGCACGCGCGCGCGTCAGTGATTGAAAGCTATTGGATGCAGCAGCCAAAAAGTTTTTTGATTTGGCGTTAAAGGACCCAAAAACCTCAAAGCAGCCAGACAAGGTCTAATAGCTGGATCTTTAAAAAGCTAAGGCCACGTTTTTCGCCAGCGTAGCGATGGGAGAGAAAGCAACTGCGCGGAGCGTACAAAACAACCATGCGGTGGCGCGCGCGTTTCGAAGACATGTATGGAACATCCCGGCGGCAGATTGGCCGCCTGCCTGGAATGCGCCGATTTATGGACCTGATAACGGATGGGCGCGGCATCAGGCCATGATGTGGGCTTAATGTAATGCCAAGCCCAGCTCAATGCATGGCCGCAGCGAAATCAGTTTACCCGGGCGCAGATAAGCGCACGACGAGGGTGACGCGAGGAGATCGGCGAGGCCACCAGCGATTACCAAGCGGGAAAATACAACGGGACAGGTCTGCTGCTGAACGTGGGACTGTAACCGGCACGATTAGCGTGGCTCCGGCATGCGCAGGCGCCTCGGCGCAAGGATCATCCGACGCCGGGCGGCCGCGACTTCGGCCGATACCTTGGGGCCGAACACCTTTTTGACCAGGCTGGCGGCGGGTGCGGTGCACTTTGCGGTGTGCCGGGTCGATCATCAGCCCATCAGGAGCGGCATCGCCAAGCAGCCAGGAAAGCTCTTGCCGATGCTCACGCCTCAGGCCGCCGGGCCCCGTACGCGCCGCAGGCCCTGCGGTCCCGGGGCGGCGACGCTCTGCATCTCGCCGGCAAGTCATCGACCGGTCTGGACGACCTAGCCGGAAATTGCCCTTCGGCCCGTGTTTCCGGCTGGCGGCGCCGATGCGCGTCACTGTTCCACGTCGGGCGCCTTGGATTCCCAGTCGGTGATCAGCACCGACTGCAGGCCCGTATGGCCGACCGCGACATCCGCCATCGACTGCTCCCATTCCTCGACCTTTTGCCGGGTCTCGAACGCCTTGCATCAAAGACCGTAGGTCTCGATGCCCTTCGAGGTCAGGTAGGCGAGGAACTGCGCGTTGAGGGCCGTCTGGGACCGGATGTAGTGATTCGACATCTGGTAGCTCTGCGGGTCCATGACGAACGGTTTGACGACAAGTTCGACCAGCTTGCTATGGTAGCACTTGCCCCAAAATGCATCTGCGGCCATGCAACCGGCGTAGACCCGGTCAGTCTTCGCCGCCTGGGCAGCCACCGGCAGCGGTGCCGCAAGAATTGCAGTGCTCGCCGCAACGAACAGTCCGAATTTCATCAGGGTCCCCCCGGATGTCCCATCCCCTGTCTAGCATCGGCGCGGCGATGTCCAAGCCGGCAAACCGGATACAGGCCGCAGCCGCGAGCAGAGACCTTGAAGCCTCTCGTGCATATGCAACTCTAGCGTCGCACCTCAGCGCCGTACCGTGACGGCCCGCGTCTCTCCGCACAGGCCGCACGTGTCCTTCAGGCGCTCGAAACCGTTCACGCCCGCCAGTTCGCGCGCCGCGAAGTCGGCGTGATGCAAGGGAGAAAGACCCAGCGTTTGGGTCAGGCAATCGTCGCACACCGGCGCTGGCGCGAGCCGCGCGACGAGCTTCTCGACGTCGTGAAGAATGGTCATGGTCAATGTTACCCCTGCCCGCCGTCATGCCAGCTGGCGGCAGCGGCAGCAATGGCGCGCGGTGCCAGGGCGCCTCGCCGTCCCCGGCGCCGTTACGGCGCCGGGGACGGCGAGGCGAGGTTTTTTGCGCCTTTCGCAAAGACCTGTGGCATTCGGATGGCACCGGGGCGGCAGGTGCCGCCCCGGCAAGTATCGTCACGCCGCGAGGCGTGGGTCGTCCGCATCGGGACCGCCCGGCCCGATTTGTCCCCCCGCCATGGCCGCATCCACCTGCCCATCGGCAGGACCGCGCGAGTCGTCGGCTTCGTGATCCCCGGTGCTGACGGCGGGACCGTCCGCATCACGGTTCCGCATGATGCCGTCCTCGCTGATATCGCGCTCCCCTTCGGCACCGCCGCTGCCCTCCTGCGCGGCATCGTCACCCTGCGAGCCCTCGGGGGCGGGGCCGCCGCCGTCCGCCCGTCTGGCCGGATCATCCAATCCGTTCAGCTTCGCATCCGCGCCGCGCGGCATCGCGGCGGCATAGACCCCCCGCGCGGTGTAGTCGGCGGGCGGGACGGCCATCCAGCGCGGCACCCAGTTGCCGCGCCGCACCCGCCCGTTGTTCCCGGCCAGATGATCGCGGATGATGGTCTTGAGCGCCTTGCCCTTCTCGCGCTCGTTGGCCTTGGCGATATCGCTTCCCGCCACTTCGGCGAGCATGGCGAGAAGCACCTCGCGGTCGCGCAACCCTTCGAAGAACGCATCGTCGGCCTGCCACCAGTCGGTCATGGAGAGGCCGATCTCCGCCCCGGCGATCTCGACCGCGCGGCTTCCCGCTGCCAGCGTTTCGCCCATCGCGACGGCGACGACCTCCAGCACGTCAGGGTCCGGCAGGGCCATGAGGCGCGCGAAGATCGTAGTCAGATCACGGCCCGGCGACGCCCAGCCGGTGCCTCCGACCACCGTCGTATCCTCGCCGTCGCACCCGAGAAGCGACAGCACGGCGCGGCGGCGCGCGTCGAACACCGCCTCGCCCCGGCTTTCGGTCACGCTCTCGTGCACGCCCTCGTTCTTCGCCGTCTGCGGTTCGGCGCTGACCCGCCAGAGGGGCGATCCGCACAGGGCATGGGCCACGAAGAGGCGCAGGGCCACGCCGGAACTGTCCAGCAAGGCGGCGCGCGTCGCGGCATGGCGGTGCAGGTCGATGTAGTTGCGCGTCACTGCCGTGAGTTCGGGACGCAGGCTCGCGGCTGCGCCCTCATCCGATTCGCCGCTGGATTTGGCTTCCGCCTGCCTGGCCAGCCGCGCGGCCTCCTTGCGGGTCAGGTATCCTTCGTGGACGATGACTTCGCCATTGGCGCGCACGTCGATGTAGACGCGCCCGCCCTTGCGCTTGGCCGCCTTCTCGTATTCCCAGCTGTGGAAGTGCTCGCTGGCCGCGACGATGATCGCATCGGGCCATCCCGCCTCGATGTACTGCTGGCGGCGCGCCTCGATCGCCGCGTTCTGCAAGGCCCAGAAGGCTTCGACTTCGGCGATGAGCGGGGCTTCGCCGAACAGGTCGGCGATGATGGCAAGCCCGCTGCCCTCGACATCGAACAGGGCATGGCCGACCGGGATCGACTGCCCTCCGAACAGCCAGTTCTTGAGCTGGTGCCCGCGCGGCACCCACGCCTCGGCATCGTCCATCAGCGCCAGCCATGCCTTCTGCTGGCTCTTGGAGGCGAGCGTCAGATGCCTCACGGTCAGCGCGTCGATTTCATCGCGGCGATAGAGGTCGCGGATGCGCGGCAGCAGGTTGCCGAGCGCGAGGACACGGCGCACGGCGAGGTCGGGCAGTCCGAAGGTCTGGCCGATCTGCTCGGGGCTGCGTCCTTCCCGGACCAGCCGGGTGAAGCACTCCCAGCGGGTTACCTCGTCGGGATCGAGCCGGGCGATGTTCTCGATGAGCGAGGCCTCGATGGCGGCGGCATCGTCGGCCTCGTCGAGGATGGCGCAGGCGATACCGGCGCAGGCTAATTGGGCGCAGGCCGGTTCGGCGAAGGCGGGTTCGGTGCAGACGGGCAGGTCCGTGCCCGGCGCCATGGCTGCGTCCGCTGCCGGGTTCAATGCCGCGCCGGATGCGGTATTGTCGTCTTGCGCCGCAGCTAGGGCATCCCCGCGCGCGCCCTCCAGCGACGCCTCACGCTCGGCGGCGACGATTCGCGCGGCATGGAAGCGGCGACGACCCGCGACGATTTCGAACATGCCCGCCTCGGCGCTTTCGCGCACGAGGATCGGCTGGAGGACACCGCGCATGCGCACGGTAGGCAGGATGTCGGAAACGTCGGGGGCCTTGCGGCCATGACGCATGTTGGCCTTGCTGACGGCAAGCCGGTCGAGTGGAATGAACTTCAGTTTCATGATGTCTTCCTTCCTTTGCTCGCTTGGGTCTTGATCCGGGTCCGGGGCACGGCTGATTTCTTCGATGCGGCGCGTACTTGCGGAGCGGGTGGAATGGGCCGGATGGCCCGGTCGCATCTGTTCGCGGTGGATCGCCTGACCGGTCAGGTCAGGGTCCGCGATCCCGGAACAGAAGTCTGAGGGCCCCCGAGGTTTCGCTGTCGTCTTCGCTGACGTCGTCGCTGACGGGACCGCCCGGAAGCGCCGCGGCCTCAGGAACCGGAACGGGCGCGCGCGCTGCCTCGGTCCAGACCGAAAGCCGGTGCCGGGTGGTGAACGCGGGGCCGAGTTTGATCCGCCGACCCGGCATCCGTCTTGGCGGCAGGTCGACCGCCTCGATCTCGCGCAGGCTGAACAGGCCGGGTTCCGGGTCACCGAAACCCAGATCGGCAAGGCCGTTGAGGATGCCCTCGTCCTCGTGCATTTTGAAACCCAGCCACGCGGCGGCGCCCTGCGGGTTGAACAGGCGAACGAGCGGGAACGCATCGAGCCGGGGATCGTGCGCGGCATCGCGGTAGTTCGCGGCGAGCAGCACGCGGGCGATGGGGGACAGCCAGCTCATGCCGCCGCCCTCCCGCTTTCGCGGGGTCGGCGGCTGTAGTCCGCGCGCGCCATGTCCGGATGCGGCCGGTCGGGACCCGGGGTGGGCGCGGACACCTTAGCGGGTCTCGCCCCTTGCTTTGTGGCCGCGTATCCATCGCCGAGCCCCCCGGCGCGATGATCCATGTCGCAGCGATGCTCGCCGCGATGATCCGCGCCGTGCGTACCATCGTCGCGGCAAGGCTCGCCTTCTTTCTGCGCCGCGCAGTGGCGGGCGAGGAGCCAGTCGGAAGCCTTGCTCGCCCAGCTGGCGGCGCGGAAGATCGCGCGGTTGTCCTCGCGAAGGACATCGAGCCATGCGCCCAGATAGTCGGCGTGGCGCACGGTGGGCACGATGCCGAGCGCGGCGCACAGGAAGGCCGAACCCATTTCGGCGATGAGTTCCTCCCGCGCGTAGTCCTTCGATCCGAAGGCATTGGCGAGATTGCGACCCAGCCGCGAGGCATGGCCGGTCGCGTGGGTCAATTCGTGGAGGCACGTCCGGTAAAAATTGATCTGATCGTGGAATGCCTGCTGCGGGGGGACGGCGACGAAGTCGGCGCCCGGCGCGTAATAGGCCTTGTCCCCGCCGATGCGAAAATCGATGCCGCTCGCCGCTATCAGGCTTTCGGCGACCGGTACGATCTCGCGCTCGCCCAGCGCCACCGGCTCGGGCAGGAGATCGTCGGACAAGCCTTCGCACTGCCCCACGTTGAACAGGGTGAAGCGCTTGAGGAACGGCACGGAGCGCGCATCCTCCCCCGAGTCGCGGGCGCGGGCCTTCTCGGCTTCGGGCACGAAACGGTCGGCATAGACGACGGTGGTGCCGCGCTCGCCCTTGCGCACGTTGCCCCCTGCCTCGAGCGCCTGACGGAAGGTGAGCCAGCCATGCGAGGTCCAGCCGTGTTCGATGGCCGCGCCCCACAAAATGAGGATATTCACCCCCGAATAGCGCCGCTTGGTAAGGGCATTGGCGGGAAGGCCCGGCGCGAACGACGGGCTGTCAGCGGCGCTGCGCCACGGCTGGACCCATGGGAAACGCCCACGTTCAAGCTCGCCGATGATCGTCTGCGTCACCTCGTCGTAGAGCGAGGCCCGCGAGGCCGCCGCCACACCGGTACCGGCACCGGCAACGGTACCGGCACCGGCAACGGTACCGGCATCGCAGCGGCGCGATGTCCTGCCCCGCGAGCGCCCGTTGCGCCCGGTTCCAGCGCCAGTGCCGCCCTGTCCCTCCCTGTCTGGCTTACCGGTATCCTGCCTGACCTCCGGCCTCTCGGTTGGCCTCTCGTTTTGCCTCTCGATTGACCCCTCGGGTGGCCCGACCGTCGAAATGCTGCGCATGTCTCACCTCCTTGCGCTGCCCAAAACCGGCATTGGCCTCCCCGGCGGAGCGGGGGTGGGCGGCCCGGACGACCGACAGGGACCGCTTTCGCCCGGCGCCTGCACCCGCCAGCCGCGCGGGGACGCGCAAGCGGACCCGAAGCGGCCAGGGCCGTAACGTCAGTGGAGGAGCCGGCCCGAAGGGACCGGCTTGCAGGCGGCGGCAGCGGTCCCAGACGGGAGGCAAGCCCACCCGCGCTTCGCCCGGGAGAGGCTCACACAAACGCCGTGCGCGGCTCCCGGCCGCGCGCGTCCGCTTCCGGGCGGCCTGGTCCGCAGGACGCAAGGGCCCGCCCGCACGCGCCATGCGATCGTCACCATCAGGCCGGGACCGGCAAAGCCGGGCCCGGGACCCTGACCGCGGCGATGAGGGCGGCCACGCCCGCCGCGGTCGGTCTAGAGCGCGGTCGCGCCGCAGGCGCGAGGCGCCCGCCCCTGCCCGCCCCGGTCACGAATACCGCCCGGCAGCGAACGATCGATGCTCGCAGCCTGGCGGATGCATGCCTGACACCGGATCCGGACCTGCAAGTCCAGTGGCCCTGATCGGCTCTCGTAGACGAACGCCCAGACAATGATCGGCGACCCGTCAGCGTTCTGCGGCCGCTCAGCCACCACCGCGCATCAGACGCCGCCATCCGCCCGCTGTCATGCGCGCGGCTTCGGAGGCAAGCCGCCTTACGCGCGATCGCAGCGAATCGCTGCCGGTATCCCACCCGCTCGCGACACGCTCGGTGCCGTAGAAAGCGATGCCGATATCCTGGTGGCTCGCGCCCGAGACGATGGCATCGTGGACGCGCAAGGTGGTGAGCCAGCGTTTCATGCGCGGCTCTGCCGGAAACAGGGATCGTCCGAACCGGCCATGGCGATGGAGCGAGACGAGCTGGCGCAAGGGCACGAGCCGGCGCTCGGCTCCGGCGATCCCCGAAATCCGGAAACTGAGCATAACCGCCTCCTGGCCGGACAAGTTGCCGCTCAGCACATCGAGACGGATCCGGTGATCGCCGTTCGAAAGTACCGCGTGCTCACCGGCAACGCGGCCGGGTACACACGTCAGCCATGGCGCCAGCCGGGCAACAATCAGGCTTTCTGGGTGGGCAGGGTCGGCGGGTTCGACATCGACGTCCAGAATGCCCGGATCGAGGGACGCATGCCACAGGATCCGCGCCGAACGGGCGTCGCGGACGGGATCTTCAGCGAAAGTGAGCCCCCCAGGCCGACGCATCGGGCTGCGTGCCGGTCGTCGCGCGCGATGCCTCGAGATACCATTCGGCGTACCCTGGATCGCGCCGCAGCCATTCCCACATCAGCCCTGCCCGGTCGATGGCCAGCAGGCTCTTGTACGCGTCAGCGTCGCGCCAGTCGGGCAGACCGTCCGCCCCTTCGTCGCTCATGTCTTCAGGAAAGCCGGCCCGGACGACGCCCCCGGGATTACAAAATTTTCATCGCCAAATCGAGAACGATTGAAAAGTCGGTCCTTTTGCGAGGCGTACTTGCCATGATATGACAGTATTACGACAACCGGCTCCCAAGAACAGCTTGAGAACCTGATCGCGGGGCACAGTATTCCAGGAAGGGCTTTCGCCGGAAGGCGGATGGCAAGAGACATCCCCGGCGTTGGCAAGGCTGCCCCGTGATGCATCACATGATACTGGCGCTCGTGGACTCCCTGCGCGCCATCCACGCCGCCCGCAGCCTCGAACTGCTGGCCGGGAACGTTGCGATCGCCACGACCCAGATGGGCTTCACCCACTACGCCATCACTCACCATGTCGATGGCCCAGCGCGGCGGATGCGCGCCATTCGCCTCAACAATTATCCGCCGGCGTGGGTCGAGCACTACGACCGGCATCACCTCTACACGCTCGATCCGGTCCACCGCCTCAGTCACCTGATCAACGAGGGGTTCGTCTGGAGCGAACTGGCCGAGCGCATCGATCTCTCGCATGCCGACCATGCCTTCATGACGCTTGCCGCCCATTACGGCATCGCCGACGGCTTCACGATTCCGGTGACGATCCACGGTGAGACCGGTGGATCGGTCACCTTCATCAATCCGCCGCGGCGCGAGATCACCGACCTCACCAAGATCATGGCGCACGCGATCGGCGAGGCCGCCTTTGCCGCCGCCCGGCGACTGTGCACGCCGCGCGGGCAACGCATGCGGCCGCCAAGCGCAAGGCTGACGCAGCGCGAACGCGAGGTCACGCACCTCGTCGCGCTGGGCAAGACCAACCGCGAGATGGCCATGCTCATGGGCACGAGCGAGGAGACGCCGGCCAAGCACGTCAACAACTGCTTCGAGAAACTGGAAGTGAACAAGCGGACATTGCTGGTGTCCCGGGCACTGTTCGACGGGACCCTGACCCTCGCCCAGATCCTGCCGCAGTTCTATTCCCCGTTCAGGGAATAGCGGCGGGCACCGTCTTTCGAGCACCCTGATCCGGTTCACGATCAGGGAGTTACCTCGATGCTGTGCTGCCATGTCCTCACCGCCCGCTCCGCTTTCATCGCAGGCTCGGACCAGATCCTGTCCGCCATGTTCGAAGCGCGCAAATCCGTCTTCGTCGACCTGCTGAAGTGGGACGTGCCCGTCATCGCAGGCTGCTACGAGATCGACCAGTTCGACAACGCGCATGCCCAGTATCTGGTGCTGACCGACGGCAAGGGCAGGCACATGGCCTCGGCGCGGCTGCTGCCGACGACACGCGAGCATATCCTGGGGGGCCTTTACCCGCAGCTGTGCAGCGGCGCGGTGCCGCACTCGCCCACGATCCGCGAGATCACCCGCTTCTGCATCGAACGCACGCTCACCACCGCCGAGCGCCGGGCGGCGCGTGACACCCTGGTGGCGAGGCTGGCCGATCATGCGCTGGCGGAAGGGATAACCGCCTACACCGCGGTCGCCGACGCGGCATGGTGCGCCAAGATCCATGCCTTCGGATGGCGGTGTGCTCCGCTCGGCGACGTACATACGATCTCGAACAAGCGCATGGCGGCGCTGCGGATCGAGATCGATGCGGACACGCCCAGACTGCTGCGCGAGGCGGGCATTGGCGCGCAGGACGCGGCGCAGCATCCGCGCGCCATGCAGCACTCCGGTGCCGGCGCCAGGCTTCATTGATGAACCCGGGTGCCACAGCCGAGCGGGTGCTCGAAGCGCTGCGCGGCCAGATACTGGACGCCGCGTGGCGTCCGGGCGACCGCCTCGATCCCGGCGCGATCGCCGGCCAGTTCGCGAGCAGCATCACGCCCGTGCGCGACGCCCTCAACCGGCTCACCGGGGAAGGCCTGGTCGAAGCGCGTCAAGGCGGCGGCTTTCACCTGCCGCCGCTCGACGAACCGCTCCTTCATGACCTTTATCGCTGGTCCGAGCAGCTCCTGCGGCTCTGCGTGACGCACTGGCCTGCGGGCGCGGCAGCAATACCCTTCGCCGAATCGATAAATGCGAATGGCAAGTCGGCCGACGGCGAAGCACCTGCGCAAACAACCGCGCAAGCGACGGGACGATTCTTCGCCGTGTTGGCCCAGCGCTCGGGCAACTGCGAGCATGCAGGCGCGGTAGACCGCCTCAATGCCCGGCTCCACGTCGTCCGCGGCGTCGAAGGTGACGTCCTGGGCGCGGATGACGCGGAATTCGATACGTGGATCGATGCGATCGAAGCCGACGACCGGCGCGGTCTCGCACGGGCCATCGGGCGCTATCACCGCCGCCGCGAACGCGTCGCCGGGGCCATCGTGCGCGCCGTCTATCGCCGCGAATGAGAGCCCCGCCGTCAACATTCGGCGAATCCGATCCGTATAAAGTTCGGATATGCCGCGCCGCTTCCTACCCTCCTTGGTGCCGCAATCCCGCGGCGATTACAGGAGCAGATCATGACCCATGATCGTGAAACCGCCGAAGTCATCGACCTCGGCAAGGTGAGCACCGAAACGCTCGGCACGGAACTCAACCCGCGCGACGAGACCTTCGGTGGCCAGAGCGCCGGCCTCAGCGACGACTGAGCCGCACGGGAGGGCGCGGCGTTCGCGGCAGCGACTTCGAAACGCCGCGCCCTCCTTTTTGCAATTCCTGCCGATTTCTGCGGGAAAGGACCGGTCATGGGCTACGCGCTGCGCAGCAATCTCACCTACTGCGATATCGACGATCGTCTCGTCTTCCTCGATGTCGAGGCCGATCGCTACTTTTGCCTTCATGACAGCGTCGAGGCGCGGTTTCGCGCCCTGGCGGCAGGGACAACGGACATCGCGCCATCCGACGTGCTCGTTCGGCTGGGCCTTGTCGAAGAAGTCCCTGGCGATCTGTATCCCCGGCCCTGCGCCGATCACAACAGACCCTCCCGGAGCCTTCTCGACGGCGAACCCGCAAAGCCATCGCTGCGTGCCGTCCTCGGTGCCCTCACGAGACTGGCACTGGCCCGGCGAGCGCTTCGGCGCGGAGGTCTTGCCCGGCTGCTGCACGAGCTGAGGAAGCGAAAGGCCCGGTTGCCATCGTGCGTCGCCCGGCCGCCATCCAAGCTCGAGCACCTTGCGCACGACTTCGAGCGCACCGCGCGGCTAATGCGTTCGCACGATCAATGCCTGCCCCGCGCGATCACGCTCGCCGGGATGGCAATGGCGCGCGGCATCAATGTCGAGCTCGTCATTGGCGTCCAGTTGCGCCCCTTCGCCGCCCACGCCTGGGTGAGAAGCGGATCCAGTCTCGTCAACGAGAGGGTCGATACCGCCCTTGCCTACACGCCCATCCTCGTCCTGTGAGGTCGTGCCCGTGACCGCCGCCCGCTACCTCGTGGTCGCGCTGCGAGGCGCAGCCGGACATTCTGCGCTGGCAAGGACACAGGCACAGGCACTGCTCGACAAGGCCCTGCATGCAGGGTCCGGTATCCGGCATTACGATCTCGGCTCCGCCATCGTCGCGGTATCGGGACTGCCCCCGGTCGAACTGCGCGGCAGCGGTCTCGTCATCGGCCGGCTGTTCGATCGCGCGACGATGCGGCCCGCCTCGCACCTCGAGGCCATGCCGGGCAGCGGCGCGCGGCATCTCGTCGAACGGTGCTGGGGCGGATGGGTCGCGCTTCTTCGAGGCGCGGATGGTGCCCTCACCATCACCCGCGCCCCTCTGGGCGATCTGCCTTGCTATCGCATCGAGACAGCCGATTTCATCATCTTCGCATCCGATCTCGACCTGCTGCGCGCGACCGGGCTCTGGCGTGCGAGCATCGACTGGCAGCAGGTTCGCCTGCTGCTCGCCACCGGCGAGTTTCGCCGGTTCGATACCTGTCTGGCGGGAGTGGGCGAACTGCCCGGAGGCCATACGGTACCTTTGGCCCAGCCGGTCGCAGCGGCTACCATGCTGTGGTCGCCCTGGATGTTCGTGGGGGCGGACCAGCGCATATCCGGCCGCGACGAAGCCGCTGCGGCGGTACGCGGCGCGGTGCTGCAAAGCGTGCGCGCTCTCGCGTCGGGGTTCGAAAAGGCCCTGCTCCTCCTTTCCGGGGGGCTCGATTCGTCGATCCTCGCCGCCGCCCTGCGGCAAACGACCAGCGACGTTGGCGCGCTCAACCTGGTCACGCGCGATGCCGCCGGCGATGAGCGACACCATGCCCGCCGCGTGGCAGGCTGGCACTCGATCCCTTTAGCGGAAATGCGGCGGGAGGTGGATCGGATCGACATTCACGCGTCGCCCGCCGACGGTCTGCCGCGTCCGAGTGTCCGCCTGTTCCGGCAGGAAAGCTTCCGGCTTGCCGCGCTGGCGGCGGATCAGGCCGGAGCGACGGCGATTGTCGATGGCAGCGGGGGCGACAACGTGTTCTGTTCGCTGAAATCCTCCGCGCCGGCCGCCGACCGCCTGCTCACGTCGGGCCCCGGAACAGGTTTTCTGGATACGGTGCGCGAGATCAGCAGCCATGCACCTGCGAGCATGCGGCAGGTCGCGGTCGATGCCGTTCGCCGAGCCTGGCTTGGCAAACCGGCGCTGCGACCACATCTCGACCTGTCGCTGCTCTCCTCCGACGCATGCGAAGGAATTCCTCGCGAAAACATCCACCCCTGGCTGCGTTGCCCGCAAGGCGCATTGCCGGGATCGGCCGGGCATATCCGGCTCATCACGATCGGCCAGGGTCATATCGAAAGCCTTGATCCCCGACAGGGCAGGCCCACGGTATCACCCTTGCTGTCCCAGCCGGTCGTCGAGACATGCCTGCGGGTGCCAAGCTGGCTATGGCTCGAGAACGGACGCAACCGGGCGATCGCCAGACGCGCCTTTGCGGACATGCTTCCGCTCGACATCGTGACCCGGCGATCGAAAGGCTCGCCCAACAGCTTCGCAGCCGAGATCTTCGAGACTCACCGACGAGGCATCCGCGATATGCTGCTGGGCGGCCTTCTCGTCTCGGAGAGGATCATCGATCGCGATGCGCTCATCCACGTTCTCGGCGATCCGCGCCCGCTCATGTCCGAGACCTTCCAGCGGGTGCTCCATTTCGTAGACTGCGAGGCCTGGGCACGATCATGGGCACGACCATGGTCACGCTCCTGACCGGATGCGCTCATTTACCCGGGAACCTTGGTTTCGCCGGGCGGGCGGACATAAGGCGATGGAATGGGACCATCGCGCATCAGCGTCCATCGACGGTACTGTTCACGCTTGGCCGGATCGGGATCGACACGGCCCTGGAGCCAGAATGCGAACCAGTCGATGTTGCGCTCGTAGATCGCCGCGCGGTGGATCGGCTGCCATTTCATGTGGTGCTCGTTCGGAAACACGATCATTTCGACCGGCTTGCGCGCCGCTTGCAGCGCGGTCATTGTCGGCAGGGCCAGCAGCATTTCCTCGTCGGAAACCTGCAGGAGGAGCGGCTTGTCCATCCGAGCGGCATTTTCCACGAACGAGTAGGGCTTCCAGAAGTCGCCCGGATCCTCGCCAGGCGCCGGGTATCCCGTGCTGGTGAAATCGTTGGCGACGGCGATGCCGGCATATGTCGTCACGCCCTGCTCGTCGACGCAGCACGTGCTCGCCGAGGCCGCCGCGAACATCGTCGAATTGATCAGGGCAAAGCGCACCGACGACGCGCCGTTGCTGAGGCCCGATATGCCGATGCGGGCGGGATCGGCGATCCCGCGGGCAATGAGCAGCCTGGCGGCGGTCTCCTGCGACGAGAGCTGGCTGCGCCGTTCCGCCCAGTCCTTCTGCCCTTCCTTGAAAAGCTGCTTGTCGGAAAGGCCGGGCCGTTCGCCTTCCACCGATGCGAGGTTCTCCAGGCTGAGCACCGCAAAGCCTTTCGCCGCGAGGGGATGGATCGGGTACTCGTCGCCCGTTCCTCCTCTCAGGAAGCCGTTGGACCGGTAGGTCACGATGACGGTGGCAAGCGGTTTGCCCGGCTGGTAACCCGGCGGAAGCACGAGATCGCCCCTGCCCTCGATGCCGCGGTCGTTCTTCCATGTCAGCCGCTCGACCTTGCCCAGTTCGATCGATGCGAATTCGGGATTGGGATCGAAGATCGGGCGGCCCGACCCTGTACGGGGATCGACCAAAGCAACGTATCTGGGCCGCGTCGCATTCTCGCGCGTGCAAACGAGCCCTTCGGGCGCCATCACGCAGCCGAGCAGGACATCGCGGGTCTGCAGAACCCTGACGGGTGGCCGCGCGGAACCCGGTGTCCAGCGGTAGAGGCCCATTTCCCCTTTCGCCCATCCTTCCCGCCGCAGGAACACGACGTCCCGGCTGCCCGGCATCCACCATGCGCCGGTGACGCGGCCGGAGCAGGCCTCGTGCCGGCAGACGGTTTCCCGGCCATCGCGCTCCGCGACCACGACTTCAAGGGTCAGGATGCCGGCCCCGGCACGATTACGGGTCGACACCGATCTCCCATCGCCGGATTGTGCCATGGCCAATACCGAGCCGCCGCTGCGGGGGCTAAGCGGGATCAGGCGCTCACTCCCTTCGGCGGGTCGCATGTCGCTGCCATCGGGCGCGATCGAGAATATTGTACGCGGTAGCACGGCGGGCATCGGCCGCGAACCGATCATCGGCGAAAATCGCGCATCGTAAAGCCAGCCCTGCCGGCCTTCACGCTCCAGTGCCTCGCGCTCGCCCGGCATCCCGGGGTTCGCCGCGAACACGATGCGGCTGGTCTCACCGCTCCATGCGACGGCTTCAGCGTCGTTATCGAGATGGGTCACCATCTGCGCGCCGCCGCCGTCTGCCCGGGCGCGCCATACCTGCGTGCGCCCGTTGTCGCGCCGCAGGTACGCGATCCACCTGCCGTCGGGAGACCAGGCCGGCGTGATCACCTGGGGAAAACCGGCGTCGATGGTCATCCCGCGTCCCATCAGCGGGTAGTTGATGATCTCGCCGCCGCGATCGATGACGCGCGGCGCCCAGGGTCCGCCGAGCGCGACAATCGCAAGCGCCCGGCAATAGGTGTTGGTTTCAGGGTCCGCGCGATTGATCACGAACGCGAGCGAGCGGCCATCGGGCGACACGGCGAGCGGACTGGGCTGGTTGTACATCGATCCATCGGGCTGGCCGATATCGCGCAGGCGCAGGATGTCGTCGGCGGCCACCATCCGCTTCTTGGCGACCGGCGCCGCCGCCGGCGGGACCACGTCGTCGCAGCGCGCCGCGACCACAGTGGGCCAAGCGCCGACAAGCGCCAGAACGGCGGCAAAGCCTTTCCTGGCCCTGATCACCATGCCTTGGTCACTCCGACGCCGATGTAGCGGCCGAGCGCCGAGTAGTTGGTCATGTCGTAGGCGGTATCGTAGTAGTTGGGCGCGGCAATCGTGTCCAGGCTCGCGTTGAACAGGTTCTGGACGGTAAGCGTCAGCGACAGGCCGGCGAGAGGTCCGCTGTCATCGGTGAAACCGTGCCGCGCGGTGAGATCGATGGTGGTCATGCCCTCGACCCTGGCTCTGGCCGCGTAGCGCGCATCGGTAACCGCACCAATGCGGCTCACGGTGGTGTTGAACATGGTGGTCCCGAGGCTCCAGGTCACGCTTCCCCGGCCCCGCCAGTGCGGCGGATTGAAGATCGTGCCGGCAAGTTCCGTGACCGCCGAACCGGGCGTGAGCTGCTGCCGGCTGTCCAGCCACGCCGCGTTGAGCATGAAGGAAAGAGTGCCAAGGTCACCGAAGTCGCGGCGGTAGCGGGCGAGAACATCGACGCCCTTGACCTCTTGGCGCCCGACATTCGCGTAAGTGTTGTCGACGATCGCCCCGACGGTGGCGGGATTGTACGCCGCGCCGGAATAGTTGTCGAAATAGGCGCTGGAGGCGACTGCATCGCTGACGGCTCGCGCGCCGGGATCACGCAGTACGAAGTCGGCATAGATCGGGTTGCTCAGCGACTGCGAGGAATAGGCGATCGGCGTGACGATGCGGTTGATGTAGTGCACCGAGAAATAGCTGACCTGCAGATCAAGACCGGGCAGCTGGCCCGGCTTGTATTGCAGGCTCGTGGTCCAGGTCCGCGCTCGCTCCGGCTTGAGGTCGCGGTTGCCTCCGGACATGTAGAGCGCCGTACCCGTGGCACCGCCCAGGCTCGCGGCGCGGTAGAGGCTCGCGGAATTCACCTGCAGCAGCTGATACAGCGACGGTGCGCGGAACGTGCGCCCCCAGCTGGCCTTGAGCGTGAGGTCGCTGACAGGCTCGTAAATGAGACCCAGCCGGGGCGTGGCCACCGAAGCGATACCGGGATACCGCTCGTAGCGCACTGCGCCCGTCAGGGTCAGGCGCCGCACGCCCCAAAGGTCGAGGTCCGGCCCCGCGAGAGGAAGGTCGAGTTCGCCGAAGGCATAGTAGCTGCCCTGCGAACCGGAGGTGTTGGAGGCATTGGCCTGCTGCGCGCTGAAGTGGTTCACGCGGTATCCGCCGCCGATCGCGCCGCGCGCCAGTCCGCCCGGCAACGCGAACAAGGGTCCGTCGCCGTTCGCCTCGATCGAGTAGAGCGAATTGCAGTAGCACACGACCTGGGTGGTGGTGAGGGTCTGGCCCGAGAAGTAATCCCCGGTCAGCCACATCCGCTCGCTGCCATAGACGCCCGAAAGACTCGCCTGCCATGGTCCGACATCGAGTGTCAGGGACGGTGCGAGCGTGATCGAGCGGCTCGTCATCCGGCGTTCCGAGCGTGAGATATCGAGGTCGCCAGCCGCGTTGGTCGGGTTCACCGTCTCGTACCAGCGCTTGTTGAACAATGCGTCGAGGGCGAACGTCAGGTTTTCGCCAAGCGCCTGGTGACCATTGACCACCACGGCATGGCGCCGCTGTTTCGCAGCAAGTGTCAGGCCTGGGTGAATCGCGGTGTAGTCGCGCTGATCGGACATGATGCCGCTGTCGCTCATGAATTCGTACCCGGCGACCAGGCCGCCGGTGCCCCATCCGGCACCGCCGACAGCCCCGTACTGCTGGCGAAAACCGCCGCCTTGGGTTGTTCCACCGATCTGCGCGCGGGTCTCCAGCCCGTCGAAGTGGCGGCGCAGGATGACGTTGACCACGCCCGCCACGGCATCGGAGCCGTAAAGAGCGGAGGCACCGTCGGGCATGACTTCGATCTTCTCGACCATGCCCAGAGGGATCGTCGAGATGTCGATGCCCTGCCGGGTTCCACTGTAGGCGGCGCGATGCCCGTTGAGCAGAGTCAGGGTCGCCTCGCTTCCCAGCCCCCGCAGGTTGACGCTCGAGGAACCGCCGGCATCGACGCCGCTCGCCGTCGGCACGTTGAAGCCGATACCGGGGTTGGTCCCCCCTCCGAAACTCTGCGGGATGGAATGGGCGACATCGGTCATGCTGAACTGCCCGGTATCCTCGATGCTCTGGCGGTCCAGGGCGATGACAAGGGATGAGGGTTCCCCGCCACGAATCCGGCTGCCTGTCACGGTGATGCCAACATCATCGGCAGCGCTACCGGCATAATCGGCCCGCCGGATAGCGAACCCCTCGGTCCCATTCCGCCCGAGCGGCATTGCGGACAGCCCCGTCCCCTCGAGCAGGCGGGCCAGCGCCTGTTCGAGGGTGTATCGTCCTCGCAGGGCGGGTGCCTCCCGGCCTGCGAGGACGCCTGCGTCTCCCAGGATGTTGGTCTGGGTTGCGACCGCGAGGGCTTTCACGGATTCCTGCAAGGGTTGCCCGGGCAGATCGATCTCGACGTAAGGTGCGGTGTTTTCCCCGCGCACCGCAGAGCGGGTCTGGGCATGGGCATTTGCGGCCGCAGTGGCGATGGCGAGCGCCGCCACCCCCTCCAGACACTGGAGGAGCGTAATTCTGTGCGAAGGCATGATATGTTTTCCCCCCTGGACCGATTATCAGGCCAGTTGTTGGGGGAGACGCCGAAGAGCTGAAACACACGCCAGATTATTTCGCTGACGGCGCGTTTTTTTACCCCGCCTAGCGTCGGCGCAGCACAAGGGTTCCGTCGTCCGTCCGCGTGACGTCGAGCGAGAAAAGCGCAGCAACCGCCATCGCGAATGCATCGGGTTGGCGAGCCGAGAACGCGCCGGTCACCCTGTGCGCGGCAGCCGATGACGGCGCCTCGATATGCGTGCGGTTGTAGCGGTTCATCGCAGTCACCGCCTCACCGAGCGGCGTCGCATCGAACACGAGCATGCCTTCGGCCCAAAGCAATTGCCCTGCGGCGACCTTTTCCACCCTGCCGCCCGGTCCGAGCTCGCGCTGCTCATTTCTTGCGAGGATGACCGGACCGCCGGCTGAACCTGCGATCTCGAGTTCCGTGTGCCCCTCGATGGTCGATACGCGAGGGCGGCCAGCGATCAGACTGACGTCGAACGGGCCAGTATTCGACCGTACGTTTCCCCGACCGGTCATGACGGTGAAAGCATGCTGGGAGTGCGCGGGCGCAAAGCGTGCACGGCCCCGCAGCAGCTCGACGCGCCGGGGGCTGCCCGCGACCGTCCTGAGCATCGAATCTGTATCGAGCGTCACCTCGGTTCCGTCGGCGAGCGCGAAAGTGCGGATTTCGCCGATCCGTGTCTCGAACGTGGCAGCCCTTGCCGAAGAAATCACCTCGCTCTGGTTGATTGCGGCGACTGCAACTACGAGGCCTGCTGCCACGAGGATGGCCAGACAAGTCCCCGCCGCCACGTAAGTGGACCGGCGCAGGTAGAACGGCGCCCTCGCCAGCTTGCGGTCCCGTCCCGTCGGTCTCTCGACGACGATTTCGGAATCCGCCCAGTTCTCGCAGACCGCGCCGAACGCTGCTTCATGACGGGGGTCGGCAGCGAGCCAGCGCGCAAATTCCAGTTCGATTTCCTGCGTGGGCGTCTCGAGCCTGAGCTGCCATTCCACCGCCTCGTCGATTATTCTGGCCGGATACCTGCCCATTGACGGGTCAGTCATCGCATAGCAGGTGCCGGTTCAGCAGCTTGAGCGCACGGTTCATCTGTTTCTCCACCCCGCGCACGCTGAGACCGGTCTGCTGCGCGATTTCGGCATATGTATAGCCATCGAGGCGCCGGGCGAGGAAAATCTGTCTCGCCAGCGGCTTGAGGCGCAGGACCGCCTCCTCCAGCCGCGCGAGGCGATCGCGGGCTTCGAGCATGGCAATCGGGTCGCTGCCCGCGACGAGGGCATCCTCGATCGGCACATGGCCTTCACCTCCGCGGCGCTGGATCGCCCGCGCGTGATCACGAAGGACGTTCGAGGCCGCCTGGCGCAAATATTCGCCCGGGGCGGCGATGCCGGAAGGATCGATGGTGCCCGCAACACGCACGAAGACCTGCTGGACAACGTCTTCCGCGTCTTCGCGGCGACCTTTACGGGCGACAAAACGCAGGAGGCCGCGCTTCTGGCTGCGGTACATTTCTTCAAGCCCGCGGTGGGTCGGACGACGGTCGTGATCTGGCGGCAGCGGCGCATCTTCCGCAAGCGGCCGGGTCAGCCGGTTGAAGCGCGCACTCATGGTAGAAATGACAAACTGGACGGCGCAATGAACATTGTCCGGCTCTCCTCGATGATCGAAGCGAAGCCGGCCAAAGCCGGGTGTTGAGAACACGCAAGAGACGCGCGCCGCCGCCTTTAGCCGCGAGCGACCTGGACATGCGCGACGGCCACCCGGCAATGGTGAAACCTGCAGCAATTCTTGCGAGGTTCTCACGCCTCGGCATCACGTCTCACGCGATGCGTCACAAATCTATGCTGCAGGTGCTGCATTGCGCAAGGCAAAATTCCTTCTCCCGCAATCGTATCTTCACCGACGCGCACATATCGCCCGCTGCATGCGCATGTGGCGCCGACCGCTGAGCGTCAGAAGTCGTCCACACCCCTGATACGACAAACTCCATTACCTTGATGAACCTGCCTTTCTCGAAAGGCTATTTGCCAACGCGCGGAAAAGGGCCCGTTCAGCCGGAGCGGAATTGGTAATTTTCCAAGGTCCTGAAAAAAGCGTGGAGGCCTAATCGGCCCTGCTAAGCCTGCAGATCGACAGTGTCAGACCGTGCATTGAGCGCACCGCCTTCATTGCCACTGGCAGGTGATCGACCTGCGCCTTAATGATGGCGATGAACCGACCGCTCTGGCCTTTACCGCAGCTCGCCCTCGAACCACCTCTACCAGGTTGTGAACGGCTAACGGGCAAGCAGACGGCACGGCTCTCGCCGTACGTCCTCAGTAGCGATGGGAAACGGCGTCGATGGTCGGCGCGTTCTGGGTGGGACGACGGCACACGCAACGTTGTCGATCGCCTTGCGTCGATGATTACCGCTTATCGCGATATTACCGCCTATCGCGAAGATGATATGCCCGATCGTGTCGAGGCGATGCCGAGAACTTGAGCGAATTCACGCTGCGATCGGCATCGGCGCAGCGGGGGCCATCTGGACTTCACTTGTGTGAACCTGAAAGCTGGCGAGGCGAACCGACCCGAAGGCCGTTGTCAGTGCAGTATCAGCCGCATCACGGCCACATGCCAAAAGGATACGGCCGATCCGGGGGACACGGTGGCGTGCGTCGAAGCTGTGCCATCTGCCACCAAGATACACTTCAAACCAGGCATGGAAGTCCATTGCAACATCTACTGGCGGGATGCCAATGTCGCCGAGATAGCCGCTGCAGTAGCGGGCGGGGATATTCATGGCGCGGCATAGAGCGACAGCGAGGTGGGCGAAATCGCGGCATACCCCTACCCGCTCTGAATAGGCCTCGTATGCGGTACGGGTCGCCCTGGCATACTGATAGCCATATGTCAGATGACCATGGACGAAGTCGACGATAGCCTGAACGCGCTGCCAACCGGGGGCGATATGCCCGAACAGCCCCCACGCAATGTTGCCCAGCATATCGGTCTCGCAATAGCGGCTACCCAGCAGATAAATGAGAACCTCATTGGGCAGGTCTTTCACATCGTGCTGAATGGCTTGCGGGCTTTGGAGATCCGGCCGACCGGTATCAGCGATGGTGAAATCGCAAGAAATCGTCGAAATCCCTTCAGGCAGCGTCATTCGCGTGCAGATGTTGCCGAACGCATCACGGTAGTCGTGCGAGGGGACACATCGGTCGTTGGTGATCCGGTGCGGGGCAGCCAGGTCGCCAGAACGCTCCGGTCTCACACTCAGCATCAGGACCAACGGCGTGGGCGCACAAGCCTCGAAGGCAAACTGGTACCCGGCAGGAATGAGCATCTTTGACCTCTCGGGAGTTTCAGGCGGTCAAATCTGCGATTTGCCGGTCTTGCTGCTTCAATACGCGATCATCCAAATTGGTTTCATGTCAGCAGCAAGCTCCTCTTCGATTGTACGTTGGGTGTCGCCTCCAAAAACGCCGTTCCAGGCGCCGTTCCCGAGAACCGACTGCGCCAACCGCACGATTGCAGGCGGTTTTTGCAAGGAACCATTCGAGCCACCGCTCGCTCAAGCCGCAAACCAACAGGAGTGATATTCATGAAAATCAAGACGACCGGTGGCTTGGCGCTGATCCTTGCAGCAGGTGCGACTTTGGGCGGGTGTTCACATGGCGCGACCAAGGGCGGTCTGATCGGCGGTGCTGGCGGAGCCGTTGTCGGCAGCGCCACCGGACTTGGCACCACCGAGGGCGCTATCGTCGGCGGTACCGCAGGCGCAGTGATCGGCGATAAGTAAACCGCCGCAAATGTCCGCGGAAAGGGCCGGCGACCAATACTGGCTGCCGGCCCTTTTCGCGTTGGGACACGGCGATCTTGATACAATCAGGCTTCGGCGGGAATAGGGGATAGAGCGTTGGAACCTTTGAACACGGATACGCAAGCACGGTACTGGACGCTCAGCCGGGTTGCTGCGGCGGCTGTAATGGTCGTTGCGATTGTTGCGGTCGCCCTGCTGCTGGTGCGCCTGTCCAGCTTTCTCATGATGGTTTTCGGCGCAGTGGTTCTTGCCGTCGTATTCGATGCGATAGCGCGGGCTCTGTGCTCGGTCCTGCCGATTGGCCGGGGCTGGTCGCTTGGGATTGCCGTCGTCCTGCTGCTCGGCGCCTTTGTCGGCGCGCTCGTTCTTTTCGGCGCGCAGCTCACCAGCGAGTTCGATATCATTCGGCAGAACCTGCCAGGCGGCATCGATCAGCTGCAAGCGTTCCTGCAGCGCATGGGCCTTGGCGACGCCGCCAACGGTGTGCTCGAACACGGCAAGGACAGTTTTTCGGGTCTCACATCGAAGATCGGGACGTACATGCTCGCTCTGGGCAATGGCTTGACCAACCTTGTGCTGGTGATCTTCGCGGCCGTCTTTTTATCCGCTGATCCCGCGGTCTATCGCCATGGCTTTCTGCACCTTGTGCCGAACAAGGGCCTCGATGTTGTGAATGAGGCTCTCGGTGATGTCGGTAAGGGTCTAAATGGCTGGATGAAGGGCCAGGTGGTATCCTCGATCGTTGTCGCATCGCTGACCACGGCCGGACTTGCTGCGTTGGGCGTGCCTTCCGCTGCTGGGCTCGGGGTCATCGCCGGGCTGCTCGATGTCGTTCCGATGATCGGGCCTGTGATTTCCGGCGTACCGGCAGTGCTTCTGGCGTTCACCCAGTCTCCTGCGACGGCTCTGTGGACGGTAGTTCTCTTCCTTGTGGTACAGCAGCTTCAGGGTAATTTCCTGCAACCCATGATCCAGAAGCAAGCGGTAGATGTCCCCCCTGCCGTCCTTTTATTCACGGTCGTTGCCGCCGGAACCCTGTTCGGTTTCATTGGCGTTTTGCTGGCCGCGCCGCTGACCATTGCCGTATTCGTGGTCGTGAAGCGGATTTATGTGAAGACGCTGCTCGGCAAGGATGTCGAAATCTGAGGCGTGTCATCGCGCTTTGAGCCAAGATTGACGGGTCAAGGCGCGGTCCCCTCGGACACGGCTTTATCGAGGCAGGCGAACGGGCGCATGAAACAGGCAGCGCCGCAGAAGATCGCCGCAGCGTGCCGCCGCGTTTGCGGCCTTTCGCGGGTGCTGCACGGATCGATGGCGCCGAAATGGCAATACAAAACGCCGCCCGCCGGGGACCGGGGGCGGCGCTTGAACGCAGACTTCGAGCGGATTACCGGGCGCGGCTACGCTGGAAGAAATTCACGATCGCGAGCAGGATCACTGCGCCGACGAAAGCGATGATGAGGCCGGTCAGCGAAAATTCCTGAACGCTGCCCCGGATGCCAAGCAGCGGCCCCGAAAGGGCATTACCAATGATCGAGCCGACGCAGCCCACGACAATATTGAGGAAAATGCCCATCGAGGCATCACGCTTCATCACCATGCTCGCCAGCCATCCTGCGATGCCGCCGACGATAAGTGCGATAATCCAACCCATGTGCGTCTCCGATTAAGTTATGTTTGTCCTTGTCTGCGGCAAATACCGGGCAACTGTCAGCGAAGCCGTCTGATTTCGCGCTTCTCGAGGTGCTTTTTCAGCGCATATCCACCTGCCGCGGCCGCCACCATGCCCACTGGCCCGAGGCGGCGCAGGACTGTGGCGGCGCCAACGCCCAGCAAAGCTCCACCAGTGCCACCTACGCCGCCGACATCACGCGAAACACGCTGGCCAGCGATAGCGCCGATAATTTTTCCGATCATAGCCGTCTCCTTCGCTGGCAAAAGAAGCGGAAGATGACCCAAATGTTCCGCGGAGTGCAAAATTGGGTTCACTTCTCACCCGCAGTTCCACCCTTGCTCGGTGTTCGGCGTCCACCAGCGACTGGTCAGTATTTACGACGTGGCGCAGGCTCCTGTGGATTGGAGCTGACCTTAAGACCGAGCGCAAGGCGATCTTCATCCCAGCATCACCTCCGCCATGGCGGGGGTGAAAGTCGCGCTCTCAATATGCGCAGGAATGCATCCGCCCGCCCGCTGCGCCCATGGCGTGCGTGAAGCAGTGCCACGACGTCGGCGCAAGGAAGCGACCAGCCCGGAAGCACCAGTTGAAGCCTGCCTGCAGCCAGGTCGCCTGCCACGTCCCATTCGCTACGCACGATGAGGCCGAGCCCGGCGAGCCCCCAATCCCGGATGACCTCTCCGTCATTGCTGGACATACTGGGCTTGATGCGGACTGTCGTCTTGCCGTGACGAGCGTGGGAGAAGCGCCATAGCGTCACGTCCTCGTTATTCTCGCGCAGCGCCAGGCAGCGATGCGCCGCCAACTCATCGGGCTTCAGTATGGGAGGAGCGCTCTGCAGATAGCTGGGAGAGGCGCACAGGAGACGTTTGTTGGGCGCGAGCGTGGTGACGAGCCGGTCACTTTCCGGAAGGCTTCCGATATGCACAATAATATCCCAGCTCTCCGACATTTGCCTGATCGGACTGTCGGACAGCTCGAGTGTGACCGACGTGCCAGGATGCGCCTGCGCAAACTCCTCGACCGCCGGGGCGACGGATTGGCGACCGAAGCCATAAGGGGCGGCTACGCGAAGGTGACCTCGCACTTGCGTCGTCCGACTTGCCAAGCGTTCGGACAAGTCTTCCATCGCGTTCATGATCATGGCCCCCTCGGACGCGATAAGTTCGCCTTCGTCCGTCAGACTGAGACCTCGCGACGTGCGATCAACCAGCTTGACCCCCACTCTCGTCTCCAGTGAACGCAGGCGCTGCGTCACCGCAGGCGGCGTCACGTTAAGACGGCGGGCTGCCTCCGCAAGCGAGGGTGCGCACGTAATAACCTGAAAGAAAGCCAAGTCGTCGGTCGAGATCATTAGGTTCAGCCTTAATCCAACATATAGCCAAGATTAATTGTGATATTCATGGTTTGGCATATCCTCAACGTGCGGGCAACGGGGTCGCCGGACGGCATGGAGCCCTGCCCATCGATTACCACCGAAAGGGTTCGAGCATGATGATGCGGCGCTTCGACCAACTCTACATTGGCGGCGAATGGAGACAGCCGACGGGAAATCTGGCGCCCATCGCGCTTATCGATCCGGCTTCCGAGCGGGTCATAGGCTCCGTCGCTGCAGCCAGCTCCGCCGACGTCGACAGCGCCGTCGAGGCAGCCCGCGCGGCCTTCCCAACATTCTCGGTCACTGCGCCTGGGGAACGCAGCGAGCTACTCGAGCGCATCTGCGCCCTGCTCGGGGAGAGATTCGAAGATCTCGCACAGGCGATCCGTCAGGAAATGGGTTCGGCGATCAGCTTTGCCCGAACATCGCAGGTACCCTTCGGCATTGCCCATGTGCGCACCGCAATCGCGGTGCTGAAGACCTATCCGTTCCTGCGCAGGCAGGGTTCGACGGCCATCGCTCGGGAGGCCATTGGTGTCTGCGGACTGATCACACCCTGGAACTGGCCGCTCTATCAGATCACGGCCAAGGTTGCCCCAGCCATCGCGGCAGGTTGCACGATCGTGCTCAAGCCGAGCGAACTGTCGCCGCTTAGCGCCCAGCTCTTCGCTCAGATCATGCACGATGCCGGAACGCCGCCGGGGGTATTCAATATGGTAACGGGCACGGGAGCAGAGGTCGGCACCGCAATCTCCGCCCATCCCGACATCGACATGGTCTCGATCACCGGATCGACGCGCGCGGGCGTTCTCGTTGCACAGGCGGCCGCTCCCACAGTCAAGCGTGTCACGCAGGAACTCGGCGGCAAGTCCCCCAATATCCTGCTGGACGATGCCGACTTCGCGACAGTGGTGCCGCTGGGTGTGACGGCTGCGTTCCGCAACGTCGGCCAGTCCTGCAGCGCACCTACCCGAATGCTGGTACCTCAGGCTCGCCTCGCCGAGGCCGAACAGCTAGCGGCCTCGGCCGCCGCCAAGATGATTGTCGGACTGCCGGAACTCGAGGCGACGGTCCTTGGCCCCGTCGCCAACGCCAATCAGTTCACCAAGGTTGAGGAGATGATCGACATCGGCATCGCCGAAGGGGCGAAGGTGGTGTGCGGGGGGCCTGGTCGCCCCGAAGGGCTGGACCGGGGGTTCTTCGTGAGGCCCACGATCTTCTCTGCGGTTCACAGCGACATGCGCATCGCGCAGGAAGAGATATTCGGGCCCGTGCTGTGCCTCATCCCATACAGCGACGAGGACCAGGCCGTCAGCATCGCCAACGACACGGTCTACGGGCTCGGTTCCCATGTCCAGTCGTCTGATCTTGATCGTGCGCGCCGAGTGGGCTCGCGCATAAGGGCCGGGCAAGTCCACATCAACCACCCGACATGGGACGGATTCGCGGCCTTTGGTGGCTATCGTCAGTCCGGCAATGGACGGGAATACGGTGTCTTCGGGGTGGAGGAGTATCTCGAGACAAAGGCCATCCTGGGGTACTATCCAGAGTGAGCGGCCCCGATCTCAGCCGCCGCGCGCTGATTGGCGGTCTTGCCGGTGCGAGCGGTCTTCTGCTTCCCGCCAACGCAATGGGTGTGTCGCGTCCACGCACGGGCGGCGGTATACGCGTCGCCAGCACGTCCACTTCCACGCTGGACACGCTCGATCCTGCAAAGGGCGCGCTAAACACCGACTATGTCCGCCATTTCATGCTCTACAGCGGATTGACGGAACTCGACCGTGCACTTTATCCGCGTCCCGCTCTGGCCGAGATCATCGTCAGTCGCGATCAGAAGAACTGGCATATCAGGCTCCGCAAGGGCGTCACATTCCACAACGGGAAGAGCCTGAGCGCAGCCGATGTCGTCTACTCGCTGCTGCGGCACAAGGATCCGCGAACGGGATCGAAAATGGCGGACATCGCCGACCAGTTCGCCGAGGTGAGAGCCACAGGGCCTCTGGAGCTTCTGATCCGCCTCACGGGACCAAATGCCGACCTCCCGGCCATCCTCGCCCAATCTCACTTCCTCATCGTTGCCAACGGGCAGAGGAACTTCAGGACGGCCAATGGAACCGGTCCTTTCAAACTGGTCGAATTCACACCCGGCATCCGAACGAAAGTCCGGCGCAATGCCAACTTCTGGAAACCTGGCAAGCCGTATCTCGACGAGATCGAGCTGATCGGCATCCCCGACGAAGTTAGCCGGGTGAATGCCCTGCTCTCAGGTGACGTCCACCTGATCAACGCGGTGAACCCCAGGTCGACGCGGCGCATCCTGACCTCGCCCCGGCATGGGCTGGTGGAGACCAAGTCAGGTCTGTACACCAACCTCATCGTACGTCAGGACCGCCTTCCGGTGTCCAATCCGCACTTCACGGCGGCATTGAAGTGTCTCATCGATCGTCCGCTCATAAATCGGGCGCTCTTTCGCAACTATGCCACCATCGCGAACGATCATCCGATACCGCCTTCACACATCTACTTCCGCAAGGACCTGCCGCAGACGCAGCTCGATCTGGACAGGGCCAGATGGCATTTCCGTCGCTCGGGCGTCGGCGTCACACGCCTCCCCATCTACGCCTCTCCCGCCGCCGAAGGCTCCATCGACATGGCATCCGTACTGCAGGAATATGGCTCGAGGATCGGCCTTAATCTTGCGGTAAATCGCATGCCTGCCGATGGCTACTGGTCGACGCACTGGATGAAGCATCCGCTCGGCTTCGGGAACAGCAACCCGCGTCCGACCGCCGACATGATCTTCAGTCTCTTCTACAAGACCGATGCGACCTGGAACGAGTCGGGTTGGAAAGCCCCAAGGTTCGACAGCCTCCTCATGGAGGCACGCGGCGAACCGGACCTCCAGCGACGCAAGCAACTCTACGGCGAGATGCAGGCAATGGTGCGCCAGTCTTGCGGCAGCATCATCCCAGTCTTCATGAGTCTTCTCGACGGCCACGATCGGCGGTTGAAGGGCCTCCATCCCGTGCCCCTCGGCGGTTTCATGGGGTACACTTTCGCCGAGCACGTGTGGTGGGAAGGGTAAATCATTAATGCTAAACTTAACCAATAATGCAGGTATCATTAATTGCTAAACACATCTCTGCAGAGCAGAATTCTCCCCACAATCAGCAACGAGGTCATGCCGGTGAGTGAGATAGATACATTGGGGAGAGACGCCAAAGCGAATGCAGCCCGGTGCCTTGAGGATCTGGACACACCATGCCTTGTGCTCGACACAGATCGTATGGCGCGCAACGTCACCCGCCTTCGCAGCCGTCTCGCCTCTCATGGCGTTTGCCTGCGCCCCCATCTGAAGACTGGCAAGTCGGTTGAGGTCGCCCGGCGAACGATGACGACACCGCAGGGCCCAGCGACAGTTTCGACGCTCAAGGAAGCCGAACTGTTTGCCGCAGCCGGCGTCACCGACCTTATTTACGCCGTCGGGATCGCTCCGTCGAAGCTGGCAAAGGTGCTGGATTTGCGAGCAAAGGGCATCGACCTCGCGATCGTTCTCGACACCGTTGAACAGGCCGAAGCCGTTGCCGCCGCCTCACGCGCTGCAGGCCATTCCATACCGGCCTTCATCGAGATCGACTGCGACGGACATCGTTCGGGCGTTTTGCCGAATGACGCGGACCGGCTGGTCAGTATCGGGCGCGTCCTCGCCGATGGTGCGGAGCTTCGCGGCGTCCTGACCCATGCCGGCGGCAGCTACGCGGCGAAGGGCATCGAAGCCCTGCAGGCCTGCGCCGAGGAAGAACGGCGCAGCGTTGTCGACGCGGCCACCATCCTGCGCGGCGCCGGGCTGCCCTGCCCCGTGGTCAGCGTCGGCTCCACGCCGACCGCCCACAACGCTCTGGACCTCACTGGCGTAACCGAGGTGCGCGCTGGCGTCTTTGTGTTCTTTGATCTCGTCATGGCAGGAATCGGCATTTGCCACGTCGACGATATTGCTCTTTCTGTCCTTGCGACCGTAATCGGCCATCAGCACGAAAAGGGATGGATCCTGATCGATGCCGGCTGGATGGCGATGTCGCAAGACCGCGGAACGTCCAGACAAGCGGTCAATCAGGGCTATGGCATCGTCTGCGACGGTTCCGGCGTGCCTTATGACGATCTCATCGTGGCCGATGCCAATCAGGAGCATGGCATCATCATGGTTCGCCCGAGCTCTGGCGGACAATTGCCGGACCTGAGGATCGGAGACCGGGTGAGGATACTCCCCAATCACGCTTGTGCCACGGCCGCGCAGCACGACAGGTATCATGTCGTGCGCGGCACATCGAGTGTCGTCGAGGGCGAATGGCCGCGCTTCGGAGGGTGGTCATGAGCAACCCAGGCGATAATCATAGCGGGATTAAGCCGGTCCTGACCGAAGCCGCTCCGAGACCGGCCGGACACTATTCACAAGCCGTCAGATCGAAAGATACACTCTACATCTCGGGCCAGCTCCCGATCAGGGCTGACGGCAATCCGCTTGCCGACACGAGCTTCGAGACACAGGTTCGGCAAGCCATCGCCAATATGCTTGCAATCCTGGAAACAGCGGGCGGCAAGCCGGGGGATTTGTGTCGCGTGACGGCCTATATTGTCGGCGTCGAAAACTGGCCCGAGTTCAACCGCATCTATGCAGATATGATCGGCGAGGCGAAGCCTGCGCGGACCGTCGTGCCTGTGCCCGAACTCCATTACGGCTTGCTGGTGGAGGTGGACGCCGTGGCGACACTCGCCACCACGGACGCCTGAACCCCATTTCCGAGAACGATCTTCGACCGGAGACGAACATGGCGACACTCGCAGACAGAGCCACAGGCAATACAACGCGACCGGAAGCCTCCTTCGGAGCTGCGCCCGGAAAACGGCTCGAAAGCATAGATGCGCTGCGCGGGCTGGTAATGATCATTATGCTGCTCGACCACATCCGGGAGACCTGGTTCCTCTGGGTGCCGGTGGGCGATCCGGTCGATGCGCGCACGGTGATGCCCGCCCTGTTTTTCACCCGGATCACCAGCACGCTCTGCGCGCCAATTTTCGTCGCGCTCACCGGCCTCTCCGCCTATCTCTTCAGTCGGCGGCACACGCTCGCGCAGACCAGTGACTTCCTGCTTCGACGCGGTGCCTTTCTGGTGCTGCTTGAGCTGACGCTGGTCAACTTTTCCTGGCGTGCCGAGCTCCTTCCCCACTTCGTATTCCTTCAGGTCATCTGGGCGATCGGCCTGTGCATGGTCATCTTGGCGGCCCTCATCCATCTTCCTGCGCGGGCGATCCTGGTTCTGGGCCTCTTAATCGTGTGCGGGCACAATCTTCTGGACCCGATCACATTCCCAGCCGATCACCCGATGTTCGTCCCCTGGGCGATCATCCACGAGCGTTCCCAGATGGAACTCGCTGGCGTGATGATCAAGTTCAACTATCCGGTTCTGCCTTGGGTGGGGGTCATCTGCCTCGGCTGGTCCGTCGGCGCCTGGTTCTCCGACCGTACGGCAGAACAGCGGCGCAACCTCCTGCGCATCACCGGTGCTTGCATGATTGGTCTCTTCTTCGTCCTTCGCACGCTCAACGTCTACGGCGATTCCCCGTGGTTCGTTGTTCCGGGCGAGCCGATTCGGACGGTAATGAGCTTCCTCGCGCTCACAAAATATCCACCGTCCCTGCTCTTCCTCCTGCCGACACTGGGCATCGGCCTCATCTTGCTCGCGGTGTTCGAGCGAGCCAATGACGCTAGCATCACACGCTGGCTCTCGGTGATGGGCGGCGCGCCAATGTTCTTCTATCTCTTCCACCTTTATCTGCTGCGCATCATCTACCTGATGGCACGTGCGATTTACGGCACCAATCACGGAGAGGTCTTCGGGGTCGATACGCTGCCTTGGGTGTGGGCCTGGTATCTGGGGCTAATCGTGCCGCTCTACTTCCCGACCCGCTGGTTCTCGAACCTCAAGAAGTGCCGCAAGGACATCTGGTGGCTGAAATATCTCTGAGGACCGCCCGATATCCGATCGCTCCTGCAGGATGATGACCATGACGACCGAAACACGCTGCTCCACGTTCATCGATCTGGGCGCTTTGGCCAGAACAACTGATCTGGCACCGGGCCCGGATCCCTTCGGGCCCGGGGCACGGATGCTACCGGTCCGGGCCGGACCTTGCGAAATCTTCCTCTCGTGCGTGAAGGATGCCGGCGAGTGCCAGGAAAATCGGGGAGACTGCTGGCTTTTCGCATGCACCGGGTTGCTTGAAATCGCGGACGACAACCGCAGTGCCGCCATCGCACAAGGGACTAGTGCGGTCATCGCTCGCGGCACGACCTTCCGCTGGCGCGCACCGGAGGGCGCAATTGTAATCGGCATGCGCTATCTTCAGGCTGCCGCCGGCAGACCCGGAATTCATACCATCGACAACAATGCGCCCAGGAAGCAGTCCGGTACGCCGGCGGATGAAGTGCTGCTGGGCGAACGCCCGGCCTGCCGGTCGCACAACGTGTTCCGGTCGGCCAGCGGTGAATTTCAATGCGGTACCTGGGATTCTACGCCTTATCAGCGTCTCCCCATATATTTCGAGCATAGCGAACTCATGCACCTGCTGGCAGGCGAGGTGACGTTCGTCGACGAGAACGGTGCCAGGGCAACCTTCCGCAAAGGCGACACGTACATCATCGAGCAGGGCGCAAGTGTCAGCTGGGAGAGCCACGAGTTCGTCGCGAAGATTTACGCACAATACCGTCCTGCCACATGACACCCGGACCGTGGTCCGTGACGTGCAGTTATCGCTTCCCGAAACTATTCTCCGACAGGCATGGCCTTGCCTAGTTCCCAACCGCATCAATCAGGTCTGCACCGAATGTCACCAGTCGTTCAGAAGGTCATCAGCGACGCGGCGCTTCCCGAGGCAGTCGATGTCGTAGTCGTCGGCGGAGGTATCGTCGGGACCGCGGCGGCGTATTATCTCTCAAAGCGCGGCCTCTCCGTCGCCTTGCTGGAAAAGGGGCACATTGCCTGCGAACAGTCAAGCCGGACGTGGGGCTGGTGCCGTCAGCAGAACCGTGATCCGCGTGAAATGCCGCTCTCGCTCCTCTCCATGCATTTGTGGGATAGTCTGGCCGGCGAAATCGGCAAGGACCTCGGTTTCCGCCGTACCGGGCTCGTCTACACGACGGACGATGCCGCGATGCTGGCATCGTGGGAAGCCTGGAAACCGGTGGCCCGCGAATTTGGCATCGAGACCCACATGCTGAATGCATCGCAGGCCGCAGAGCGCATCCCCGAGACCCGGCGCAAATGGGTGGGCGGCCTCCACTCAGTTGCAGACGGAAAAGCCGAGCCCGCCCTAGCGGCACCAGTCCTTGCCGAGGGCGCTCGCGCGCTCGGCGCAACAATCCACCAGGCCTGTGCCGCTCAGGCGCTGGACATTACCAGTGGACGGATCACCGGCATCCACACCGAAAGGGGATTGATCCGTGCCGATGCAGTCCTCTGCGCCGCTGGGGCCTGGGCGTCGACTTTCCTGCGTCGCCACGGCATCGTCTTTCCGCAGGCGAGCGTGCGTCAGACCGCGCTGCGCACGAAGCCAACTGTGAATGTCGGTGAGGTCATCTACTGCCCCGACTTGGCGATGACGCGACGGCTCGACGGCAGCTACACGATGGCGATCAGCGGCCGCGTGACACTCGAGGTGACGCCGCAAGGCCTGCGCTTTTCCCGTGAGTTCATGCCGCAGTTCATCCAGCGACTGAAAGCCGTCCAGGTCGGCCTCAGCGGGTCCTTCCTGTCCGGCCCTGAATCCCTTTCCGCGCTGTTCAGCGGGGATCCCGGTCTGTTCACACGCAGCAGGATCCTCGACCCCGCTCCCAATCGCCGTTTGGTCAAAGCTATCATGGCCAATGTCGTTGGAACTTTTCCCGAACTTTCAGGGATCGAGATCGACCACTCCTGGGGCGCCTATGTCGATTGTACACCTGACGCGGTGCCAGTCGTCTCAGCCATTGATGCGATTTCCGGTCTTCATCTCGCGGCAGGTTGCTCCGGCCACGGCTTCGGGTTGGGGCCGGGCATAGGTTTTCTCTCGGCGCAGCTCGTGACGGGCGACATGCCGAGCGTCGATGCGAGCCATTTCCGGCTTGCACGGCTCGTAGATGGCTCGAAGGTCAAGGTCGGTTCCCTATAGTGCCTGACCGGAAGGCAGCACCCTGGAGGCGCACATCGGATCGCCTGGGATGCGGGCGCTGCACAAAGTTCGTGATTACGCTCGTGCGGTTTTCCGTGCGACGTCCATCACCGGTCGGCCAATCGCGGTACACGGCGGGGCAGGTCCTGGCATGCTCCACGACTTCGCGGCGCGACAGGGGCCGGTCGTCGGAATGCTCCGAGACCACACGTAATGGGACGCCGCTCGCACTGACCAGCCATTTAGAAAGATCGGCAGCGCCTGCAACGAAGATCCGCAGCGATCCTATCTCTCGCTGAGCTTCTGACCAGAAATGGCTCCTCCCCTCGAAGGCATCGATAAGCGCCTGCGAATCCTGCTTCGAAACCGAACACAGATGCCGCGCGGACACCGTCCTGGCAGCACCCCTGATCCGCTTGCCGAGAAAGCTCGGTGCGCGTCACCCGTCGACTTGCAACCGTCCGGGGGTGGAGGCGATCGCAAGCCGTTCGTTCGATCTTCTGGAGCCGACACGTGGCATAATATGCCGTGAATGCGTCAATCACGCGATTGTTTGCGCCGCCTAATGCAGTTATCCCCGCAGCCATGGGCGTGCGCGTGCATCAGAATCGGCATACCGGATTGACGAGGATCTCACTCCTCGCCGGGCTTGTCCTCGCTCTGCTGGCACTTGCGAATGTAATGGCGCTGTCAAACTGGCACGCCTCGCTTCTCGATCATGACGATCTCGCTGCCGATGCGGCGCCGACTGGTCACGGGCACCATCATCACGGCGATGCCGACGAGGATCATCCCCCTGCTGAACTTGGCACTGCGGACCAAGGCTCGCGTACTATAGATTTGCACGCGCTGACGCATGCGATGATCCACGGACTGGCTGGACTCGTTCCGAACTTCTCGGTTGCAATCCTCTTCCACGAAGCGGCAAGCGACTGGTTCTCCGGACGCAGTTTCTCATTGTCCGGGATTTCACCCGAAGGACTGCTGCGCCCTCCTCGATTCTGACGCGAATGCGCCGTTAGCGGTGCGCGCTTCGTCACATCAGCTATCCGAGGGAGTTCCCCCATGTCCGATCCGATCGGCTCGCGACGCCTGCGCAAGGCGTTGCCCGCTGTCGCGAGCATCGGCTGGGCACTGGCGGCGTCCAGTGCCCAAGCTCAGACCGCTCCGCCCTTCGCCCAGCTTTACCTAGATACCCGTGAAGCACCTCGCCAGGTTGAGCTGGACGCGGAGATACACCGCGCCGAGGGTCTTGCCCTGCAGGCTCACGCCCGTCCGAACCCTACAGTATCGGTGATGACCGAGAACGTGGCAGGACAGACGCCTTATCGCGGGTTCGATCGATCCGAGAATACGCTGCAGCTTAACCAGGCAATCGAGATCGGCGGCAAGCGCGCGTCACGCATCGCCGCAGGCACGGCCGGCGTTGCCGCGGCGCAGGCCCGGACCCGGGAGGCTCGCCTCGCCTATGCCTATGATCTGGCGATGGCCTACGGAGCTGCCGAGATCGCCGACCGCCGCATCGAACTGGCGGAAGAGGAAGTCGACGAGGCCAGCGGTGACATGCGCGCCGTGCAGGCCCTCGTACAGGCCGGCAAGGAGGCACGTCTGCGCGCACTTCAGGTCGAAACCGAAGTCAATGCGCTGCGTTCGCTGGTCGATGCCGCAAAGGCGGAGCGCGTGGGCGCCTACGCCCGGCTGGCTGCGCTTGCAGGCGACGACGCCGGGTTCACCAGCCTGGCCGAACCGCTTCTTCCAAGGTTCGAGGCCAGGACCGGTTATGGGCCGATCGACCCCCTGGAAACCGCACCGTACGTTGCTGCGCAGGCAGAGCGCGAAGCGGCAAGACAGCGGGTTTCGGCAGCACGGCGACAGGCGAACCCGGACGTCACGGTGTCGGTCGGCGTGCGCCGCCTCGAAATCGACAAGGCAAATGCCTTAATCGCGGGGGTCAGCGTGCCCCTGCCGCTGTTCGATCGCAATCGCGGGAACGTGAATGCCGCCGAAGCCGACTTGCGCGCGGCAGAGGCCCGCAATGCGGGCATGCTCCTCAATGTGAAAGCCGAGATAGCAGCTTCGCTCGCGCTCAACGAAGCCGCCGACGCCCGGATCGCCGCTGCCGATCGCACACTGCGAACCGCAGAGGAAGCCTACCGTCTTGCCCGCATCGCCTATGAGGCAGGCAAGTCGCCGCTGCTCGAACTGCTCGCTGCACGACACGAGGTCGGCGTCGCGCGCGGTGTCATTCTCGACGCCGCTGCCGCCCGTCTTGAATCTCGTGCCCGTCTCGCCCGTCTCGAGGGCACCACGATTACCGGAGAACCGGTCCAATGAACGACAAGACCCCTCTTTATGCCGGCGCGGCGCTCGCCCTGCTCATCGCCGCCGGTGTAGGCTTCAGTGCCGCCCGCCTGACCCAGCCTGCCGGCTCCGCCGAAAACGATGCCGCCGAGACCGCCCCCGCAGCCATCCCCGATCATGTCGAGATTTCCGACGCGGGGATCAAGCTGTCGCAGATCGCAATTGCGCCTGCTGCCTCGGGTGAACTCGACGCAGCGATACCCGCCTCGGCAAGCGTCGAGGCGACACCGGACGCGGAAGCCGTGCTGACGGCCCGTGCACCGGGGACCGTCACGCGCATCTTCAAGCGGATCGGCGATCCGGTGAAGGCTGGCGAAACGCTCGCTCTGGTGGAGAGCCGCGATGCGTCCTCCATCGCGGCGGACCAGTCCGCAGCCGCTGCCCGCGTGACACTGGCAAGCCGGCAACTGGACCGCGAGCGCAAGCTCCTGGACCAGGGCGTGAGTCCGCGTGCCGACTTCGAGACGGCGCAGGCGAACCTTGCAGTCGCGCGTGCCGACGCCATGCGGGCGAGTGCAGCAGCAGGCGCCGCCCGCATCGCGCGCGACGGACGATCGGTCATGGTCGCCAGTCCTGTTTCCGGCCGTCTGACGATGGCTTCCGCAAACCTGGGGCAGTTCGTGGCCGCCGAAACCGAACTGTTCCGCGTCGCCGATCCCCGCAGCCTGCAGATCACCGCCAGCGTTCCCGCCGCCGAAGCGGCACGGGTGCGCCCCGGTGACAGAGTGGAACTGCTCGTCGGCGAAGGCCGGACGATCGAGGGCCGGGTACGCTCTTCCACGGGCGTCGTCGACCCGCAGAGCCGCGGCGCGACCGTCATCATCGAAGCGACCGGCGCCTCCGGTCTCGCTCCCGGACAAATGCTGCAGGCTCGCATTTTCGCAAGCGGCGGCGCCGTGCGCGGCGGCGTGATGGTTCCTCAGGACGCGGTACAGACGACCGGTGCCCGCACCGTCGTGTTCGTTCGCACGCCCAAGGGGTTCAGGGCGCAGGCCGTGCAGGTAGGCAGCCGCAGCGGCGGCCTCGTCTCGATCGTCTCTGGGCTCAAGGCCGGGACGCGGATCGCCACCAGCAACGCCTTCCTTCTCAAGGCAGAGCTGGAGAAGGAGACGGCCGAATGATCTCCCGGATCCTCTCCCTCTCGATCAGGGGGCGATGGCTCGTCGCCTTCCTGACCCTGATGGTCGCGGGCTTCGGCCTGTGGCAGATCACGAAGCTGCCGATCGACGCCGTCCCGGACGTCACCAACCGCCAGGTCCAGATCAGCACCTTCGCGCCCGCCTACGGACCGGTCGACATGGAAAAGCAGGTGACCTACCCGGTCGAGACGGCACTGGCAGGCATCCCCGGGCTCACAATGACGCGCTCGATCTCGCGCAACGGGTTCAGCCAGGTCACCGCCGTCTTCACCGACGCCACCGACATCTACTTCGCGCGTCAGCAGGTAACCGAGCGCCTCACACAGGCAAAGGACAGCCTGCCGGGCGGGGTTCAGCCCGCGCTCTCTCCGCTCAGTACGGGACTTGGCGAGATCTTCTTCTATTCGATCGCTTTCCGCCATCCGGACGGCAAGGGGATCAAGGCCACGGACAATCAGCCCGGCTGGCAATCGGACGGAAGCTATCTCACGCCCGAGGGCGAACGCCTGACCACCGAGCTCGCCAAGGCTGCCTATCTGCGCACGGTACAGGACTGGATCATTCGTCCGCAGATGCGCAACGTGCCCGGCGTCGCGGGCGTCGATTCCAACGGCGGCTACGTCAAGCAGTACCTGGTCGAACCCAACCTCGCCGCGCTGGCGTCGTACGGCATTTCGTTCACGCAGCTGGCAGATGCACTTGAACGGGCCAATCTCTCCGCCGGATCGAACTACGTGCGCCGAGCCGGAGAAAGCTTCCTGGTTCGCGCCGACGCGCGCCTGAAGTCGGTCGACGACATCCAGGAAGCCGTGGTGGCCACTCGCGCGGGGGTGCCGGTCCGGGTGAAGGATATCGGCCAGGTCGTCATCGGCGGCGCCGTCCGCACGGGTTCCGGCAGCCGCATGGGCTCCGAGGCGGTGATCTCCACCGTGCTGATGCTCACCGGCGAGAACAGCCGCATCGTCGCGAACAGCGCCGCCGAAAAGCTCATCCAGATCAACAAGTCCTTGCCGCCGGACGTGTTTGCCGAGCCGGTCTACAATCGCTCGAAGCTGGTCAACGCCACGATCGCGACGGTCGAGAAGAACCTGATCGAAGGCGCTCTGCTGGTCATCGTCGTGTTGTTCCTGCTGCTCGGCAACATCCGCGCAGCATTGATCACGGCGGCGGTGATCCCGATCACCATGCTGATGACCGCCAGCGGCATGAACGGCCTTGGCGTCTCGGGCAACCTCATGAGCCTGGGCGCGCTCGACTTCGGCCTGATCGTCGACGGCGCCGTCATCATCGTCGAGAACGCGCTGCGCCGTCTTGCCGAGCGGCAGGAGCATGAGGGACGTCTGCTTACAAGGTCGGAACGCATGGAGGAGACCAATCTCGCCGCGCGTGAAATGATCCGCCCCACTGTCTACGGCCAGCTCATCATCTTCCTCGTCTTCGTGCCGCTGCTGACGTTCCAGGGCGTCGAGGGCAAGACTTTCGCTCCGATGGCGATCACCCTGATGATCGCGCTCGCGTCCGCGTTCGTGCTGTCGCTCACGTTCGTGCCAGCCATGATCGCGCTGGTCATCACCGGCAAGGTCTCCGAGACCGAAGTAAAGCCGATCCGCTGGTTCAAGGAGAAGTATCATCCGGTTCTGACAAAAGCTGTGGCCCGTCCGCTGCCCTTCGTCTTTGCAGGTGTCGGCGTGTTCGCTGCAGCAGTCCTGGCGTTCGGTATGCTCGGCGAGGAGTTCATGCCGCAGCTCGACGAGAAGGACATCACTGTCACCAACTTCCGCGTGCCGTCCGCCTCCATCGATCAGTCCACGCAGATGCAGCTGGCGATCGAGGATGCGCTCAAGACGCTGCCCGAGGTGGCGCTGGTCTTCTCCAAGAACGGCAACGCCGACCTCGGCACTGACCCGATGCCGCCGAACGCATCGGACACGTATGTCATCCCCAAGCCGGAAGACGAATGGCCGGACGAGGTCAGGAGCAAGGACGACATCCTGCGCCGCATCGAGGAGCGGATGAAGCCGCTCATCGGCAACCGGGTCGAGATTCAGCAGCCTATCCAGATGCGCTTCAACGAGCTGATCGCCGGCGTGCGCGCCGACGTGGCCGTCAAGCTCTACGGCGACGACCTCGACGCCATGAGCGAGCAGGCCCGCAGGATCGCAGCGGTCTTGCGCAAGATTCCGGGAGCGGCCGACGTGAGCGCGGAACAGACTTCGGGCGCGCCGACCTTCGACGTGAAGATCGATCGCCAGGCGGCGGCCCGCTACGGGCTGTCGGTGGACGAAGTGGCAAATACGGTCGCGGCCGCGCTCGGAGGCCGCGAGGCGGGCCTGCTGTTCGAAGGAGACCGGCGCTTCGCGGTCGTCGTGCGCCTTCCCGACGCCCAGCGCGACGATCTGGAAACGCTGGGCGCCATCCCGGTCATGCTGCCCGGCGGCGAAGGGCAGATCGCCCGCTCCGTGCCGCTGCGCGAAGTGGCGCGCTTCAGCTACACCCAAGGGCTGAACCAGATCAGCCGAGAGAACGGCAAGCGCATGGTCGTGGTGCAAGCGAATGTGCGTGGCCGCGATCTCGGTGGCTTCGTCTCCGAAGCGCAGGACGCAATGGGCGCTCTGGCATTGCCTTCGGGCATGTACACGGAGTGGGGCGGAACCTTTGAAAGCCTGCAATCGGCACGCTTGCGCCTGCTGCTGGTGGTTCCGGTCTGCTTCGCCGCGATCTTCGCATTGCTCTTCATGGCGCTAGGTGGCCTGGGCCGCGCAGCTATCGTGTTCAGCGCGGTGCCGATGGCTCTGGCGGGCGGCGTCTTCGCCCTCCTCCTGCGCGGCATTCCGTTCTCGATCACGGCGGCAGTGGGGTTCATTGCCCTCTCCGGGGTCGCCGTTCTCAACGGTCTGGTGATGATGAGCGCGATCCGCAAACGGGCCGACGACGGCCTCGCGCCAGATGAGGCCATCGTCAGCGGCGCTATGGAGCGGGTGAGACCTGTTTTGATGACCGCGCTCGTCGCAAGTCTCGGATTCGTGCCAATGGCTCTGGCAACGGGAACCGGAGCGGAAGTCCAGCGTCCGCTCGCCACCGTCGTCATCGGCGGGCTCATCACCTGCACGATCCTGACCCTGCTCGTGCTTCCGGCGATCACCGCGCTGGCAACACGCAGGGCGCAGCACGCGCGTAGCATCCCGCAAGTCCCGTAACTGACGCAAGGCATGGTCGGCCCATCACGGATGCCGACCATGCCAATCGCAGGTGAGGATCAGCGGACCGGCAGATTGTGCTGCCGGAGGCTCATGCGCTTGCGAGTTTCATGTCGATTTGGTCGCGATTTGGCAGCCGATGATTGCGTAAAGGCATAGCCTGTCATTCGGAATATATGCTCAGGAGGGCAAGATGGGGTCGCAGACTACAGTCAGCGTCGAGTGGCGCGAACCTGCCACGCAGAATACGTTTACGGACAAGGCGGCTGCCCGCACCCGTCTCATCGCCATCGATGCGCTGCGCGGTCTGGTCATGCTTTTCATGCTTGTCGATCATGTCCGCGAGACGTGGTTCCTCCACATGCAGGTGACAGACCCGGTGGACGCACATACGGCGGACCCGGCGCTGTTCTTCACACGCCTGCTCTCGACGTTCTGTGCGCCTGCATTCATAGCCCTGACCGGCCTCTCCGCCTGGCTCTACGGGCAATCGCGGAGCAAGGCCGAGGTTTCCTCGTTCCTAATCAAGCGAGGCCTGTTTCTGATCTTCCTCGAACTCACTTTCGTCGGGTTCGCCTGGACCGCCAAGTTCCCGCCGAGCACCTTCTGGCTGCAGGTTATCTGGGCCATTGGCATTTGCATGATCGCTCTGGCGGCGCTGATCCACTTGCCGCGCGGCATCCAGATCGGCGTGGGCCTTGCCATCGTGTGTCTGCATAACCTGCTCGACGGCATCGTGCTTACGCCCGACTCGCCATGGTTCGCCACCTGGGCAGTGCTTCACCAACGCGCTATCATCGAGCTTGGCGGCGGCATGATTGCCAAGACCACCTATCCGGTGCTGCCGTGGATCGGCGTCATCCTGCTAGGCTACGCAATGGGTCCGTGGTTCGGAAAGCAGGCAGACCCTGCCGCGCGGGTTCGCCGGATGGCACTGCTAGGAGCAGGATTGCTGGCAGGCTTCGTATTGCTGCGCTTCGCAAACGTCTACGGTGACAAGCCCTGGTTTCACGCCGAGACGCCGCTGCGCACGGTGATGAGCTTCCTCGCGCTCACCAAGTACCCGCCCTCACTGCTGTTCCTGATGCCAACGCTCGGATTCGGCGCGCTGATGCTGGCTCTTTTCGAGAAATTCCAGCAGCACTGGACGATGCCGCGCCTCGCCATGCTCGGCGGCGCGCCAATGTTCTACTACCTGCTGCACCTTTACGTCCTGAAGGCGCTCTATCTGATTGCGCTTGCCGTCTACGGTCCAACCAAGGGAACAGTGTTCGGCGTCGACAACGTATCGACAGTCTGGATCTGGGTCGCATTGCTGATCGTTCCCCTCTACCTGCCGACCCGCTGGTTCGCCCGCTTGAAGCAGCAGCGCAAGGACATCTGGTGGCTCAAGTACCTCTGAGACACTCCGGCAGATCACGCGCTTAACGCGTCTCTTTCACTACATTCCACCGTGTGGCGAGCCATCTTCGAAAATATATGCTCGCCACACAGCATAGCCTGAACCCCACAAGGCGCAGATATAACCGCCTAATAAATGACGCAGGGAAACATTCGGAAAGCATCTCCGGGCAAAGCTCGACAGAAAAGATGCGCCGATTGCACCAGGAACAAAAATACAATCAGTTCCTACTCATAGGGGGCCATTCATGCATAAGCGGTCTATCATTCGAAGCACTCTGGTCGCAGGCGCATCCATTCTTTCGACCGTCATCGCGACTTCGGCTTACGCCCAATCCGCCGTGGAAGATAACAAAGCGCAAGACATCGTCGTAACCGGGCTGCGCCAGGCCTACATCGGCGACATGCCGGTCCAGGACATTCCGCAGAACATCCAGTCGATCGACGGTGCGAAGCTGCAGGGTCTGGGCCTTACCCGCCTTGACACGGCACTTGATCTTGTGAGCGGCGTGGCCCACCTGAACAACTTCGGTGGTCTGTGGGACGGGTACGCGATCCGCGGCTTTGCGGGCGACGCGAACAACGTGCCGACCGGCTTCCTTGTCAACGGCTTCAACGCGCGCGGCTTCTCCGGCCCGCGAGACGCATCGAGCGTCGAACGCATCGATGTCCTTAAGGGGTCGACGTCGGCAATGTTCGGTCGCGGCGAGCCGGGCGGCACCGTCAACATCGTGACGAAAAAACCTGAATTCACCGCCAAGGGGAATGTCCAGGTCCAAGCCGGAAGCTGGAACAACTACCGCGTCGATGCCGATTACACGACGCCGCTGTCTGATAATCTGGCCGTGCGGCTCAATGGCGCATACGAAAACTCCGACAGCTATCGCGACACAGTCCATTCCGAGAAAATCTTCATCACCCCGTCGATCCTCGCAAAGCTGGGAGATTCAACGACAGTCTCCTACGAACTGGAGTTCGCGTCACTCAAGGTGCCGTTCGATCGCGGCATTCCGATCTTCAACAACGATTTCACCCGCCTGCCCGCCTCCCGTTACCTGGGCGAGCCCGGCGATGGCCCGATGAAGGCTGACAATCTGGGGCATCAACTCCAGCTGCAGCATGATTTCAACGACAACTGGAGCATGCTGGCAGGCGTTTCCTACCGCACCACGCACCTGCGTGGTATCGGCGAAGTGCCCGAACTGGTCGCCGGCCGTCAGCCATTCCTGCAGTCCGGCGCCACCGCCGGCACGCTTCTGTCGCGCCAGCGGCGCTATCACAACTTCAAGTCCGAGAACTTCATCGCTCGCGCTGAACTGACCGGACACTTCGACGTGGCGGGTCTCGCGAACACGCTGGTGGTCGGCGCCGACTACGACTATTTCAAACTCGACCAGCTTCAGACGCGCTTCCGTCCGGCCGCCTACACCGGGCAGTCCAATGCAGCGATCAACGCGATCGACGTGTTGAACCCGGTCTACGGTGCCTATCCTTCGGTCAACGCCAGCGCTTCGCTCGTCTACGACCAGTTGGAGCAGGACTACGCCTGGGGCACCTACTTCTACGATCAGGTCGACCTCACTTCATGGCTGAAGATCCGCGCGGGCGGTCGCTACGACGAGTTCCGCCAGCACTTCCTCAAGCGCAACACCGGCGTGCTCCTGACGCAGACTGTCACCAAGTTCAGTCCCCAGGGCGGCGTGGTGCTGCAGCCGACCGACACGCTTTCGTTCTACGGCACCTACGGTCAGGGCTTCCGCCCCAACAATGGCGCCAGCGTGCAAGGCGACACTTTCCAGCCGGAGACCTCGAAGTCATACGAAGTGGGCGCGAAGTATATCTCGCCGGATAAGAAGATCACCGCCAGCGTGGCGTTGTTCAACATGAAGAAGACCAACATCCTGACCGCGGATCCAGCCAATTCGGGCTACGTCATCGCGGTGGGATCGGCCAAGAGCCGCGGCGTAGAGTTCGACCTCAATGCCCAGCTGCCTTTCGGGTTCAACCTCATGGTGGCCTACGCCTATACCGACGCGTTCTGGACCGCCGAATTCAGCGACCCGGACTTCGCCAAGCCGATCCTGCCTGGCGATCCCCTGATCGGCATTCCCAAGCATAGCGGCAATGCCATGCTGACCAAGGACTTCATGATCGGCGACGATCACAAGGCCACCATCGGCGCTGGCGTCCAGTATATCGACAAGCGCCTCGGCGAGACGGCAACGGACTATTACCTGCCTTCCGCAACGCTGGTCCGCGTGATCGGCTCGGTCGACCTCACCGATAAGATCACCGTCAGCGGCAACATCGACAACCTGTTCAACAAGCGCTGGTTTGCAAACTCCTACTCGGCGCTCTGGACTTATCCCGGCGCGCCGCGCAGCTTCTCGGTTCGCGCGAACTATCGCTTCTAGGGATCAACCTGACCCATCCTGTCCGCCATCGACCCCGGCGACCAGGTTACGGCGTGGGAGCTCCAGCGCTCCCACGCCGGCTCTTTTGGAGCAATGGACATGACCTTTCAGTTTCTCGGCATGCCCGAGCGTGCAGCCGCAATGCGGGCGGTATTCGCGGCGGAAGCGCCGGAAATCGCGTTCCACGATCGCGACGATGACATCGATCCGGCCGACGTACGCTACCTCGCCACCTGGACACCGCCGGCTGACATGGCTCGACGTTATTCCAGCCTCGAACTGCTGTTCTCGACAGGAGCGGGCGTCGATCAGTTCGATCTCGCGCTTATCCCCTCACAGGTCGCGCTCGTCCGGCTGGTGGAACGCAATCTCATTGCCGGCATGGTCGAGTACGCCAGCGGGGCCGTGCTTGCACTCCATCGCGACTTCATCGCGTACAGCGCCGCACAGAAACGCGGCGAATGGCGCGAGCGCCCCGTGCTTGCCGCCACACAGCGGCGCGTCGGCGTGCTGGGCGCGGGCGAACTTGGACGAGCCGTCCTGGCGGCTCTTCGCCCTTACGACTTTCAGCTAGCTGCATGGAGCCGAAGCCCACGCTCGATCGATGGCGTAACGCACTACTACGGTAGTGACGGTCTCGATGCGATGCTGGGGGCGACTGATATCCTGGTTTGCCTCCTTCCGCTCACGCCCGACACGCACGGCATTTTATGCCACAGCCTGTTCGAAAAACTGCCCCAAGGTGCCTCGCTGCTCAATGTCGGCAGGGGCCGCCACCTAGTGGAGCACGATTTGCTGTCGGCAATCGAGGCAGGCCGGATTTCGCAAGCGATCCTCGATGTCGTCGATCCAGAGCCGCTGTCGCCGGGCCACCCGTTCTGGACCAATCCAAACATCCTGGTGACGCCGCATATTGCCAGTGTTACCGAGCCTGTCGGCGCTGCCCGGGCAATTATCGCCAATATCCGACGGCACCGAGACGGCGAGGCACCTGATGGCCTGGTCCGGCGCGAAGCGGGATACTGAAGACGCGAAACATAATGCTGCCGCCATGTCGCCAAACTCGGTATGCTGCGCAGCAATATATGCGGCCGAGGCATCGCTGGACGGCACAGCACGCTATGCCGAAAGATGGTGGAAATGACATGTGATCCTCCGCCCGCCCCCTACATATCGGGGCAAACTTCCGCCGCCTACGTGCGGTAATCATCCCGTCAAATCCGGCCCTTCCAGCCGACCGTTCACAAAGGGAAAACTTGGATGACCTTCCGCCCCAAATACATCAGCTTCGACTGCTACGGCACGCTGACGCGCTTCCACATGTCCGACATGGCGCGCGAGTTCTTCAAGGACCTGATCCCCGCCGAGAAGATGGACGACTTCCTCGTCGACTGGGCGCGCTACCGCCTCGACGAAGTGCTGGGCAACTGGCAGCCCTATCAGGACGTGATCGCCAACTCGGTGGAGCGGACCTGCAAGAAGTGGGGCATCCCCTTCGACGTCGCCTTCCCCACCGCCGTCTACGAAGCTGTGCCGACCTGGGGCCCGCACGCCGACGTTCCCGGTGGCCTTTCGCCGATCGGTGACAAGATCCCGCTGGTGATCCTCTCGAACGCCAGCAATTCGCAGATCCAGTCGAACGTCGACAAGCTGGGCGCACCGTTCCACGCTGTCTACACCGCCGAGATGGCGCAGGCCTACAAGCCGCGCATGCAGGCGTTCGAATACATGTTCGACCAGCTCGGCTGCGGCCCGGAAGAGATGATGCACGTCTCCTCCAGCTTCCGCTACGACCACAACACCGCCAAGGACCTGCGCTTCGGCTGCCAGGTGTTCGTCGGCCGTGGCCATGAGCCGTCGAGCCCGTTCTACCGCGACATCGAGATCCCGCACATCGGCTGCTTGCCCGCCGTCGTCGGCCTCTGATCTCTCGCACGCAAGGACGCCCGCCGATGCACCAGCCCAGTCCGCAGTCCTACTGGCTCGCTTCTGCTCCTGCCTTCACCGGCGCGGCGGAAGGCGGACCGGAAGGCCATGTCGACGTGGCGGTCATCGGCGGCGGTTTCACCGGCCTCTCGGCCGCGCTGGCGCTGCGCGACAAGGGCGCGTCAGTTGCAGTGCTGGAGGCCGGACAGGTCATCGGCGAGGCTTCAGGGCGCAACGGCGGCCAGTGCAACAACGGCACCCACCAGGACTACGGCGCCCTCGTCGCCTCGCTGGGGCGCGAGACCGCGCAGGCGTTCTACCGCGCCCATGTCGAGGCGGTGGACCGGGTCGAGGCGCTGGTGCAGGCTCACGGCATCGACTGCGGTTTCCGCCGCTGCGGCCGCCTGAAACTCGCCGCCAAACCCGAGCATTTCGACAAGATCGCCAGGGCCTACGAACTGCTCAAGGCCGAAGTGGACCCCAACGTCGAACTAATCGCGCCGGAGCGCATCGCGGGCGAAGTCGGCTCCGACAAATTCTACGGTGGCCTGCTGCAGACCACCAGCGCCCAGCTCCACCCCGGCCGCTTCGGCATCGGACTGGCTGAGGCCGCAGCTGCCAAGGGCGCGCGCATCCACGAGAATGCCGCCGTCACCGGCCTCATGCGCGGCAGCGACGGACGCTGGACGCTGACGACGCCGCGCGGCGCCCTTACCGCGTCGCAAGTGTTGGTAGCGACCGGCGGGGCGCCTATACAGAAGCCCTTCAAGTGGTTCCAGCGCCGCCTCGTCGCGGTGGGCAGCTTCATCATCGCCACCGAGCCGCTCGACCCCGCGCTGATCGCCCGGCTGTTCCCGAATGGCCGCAACTACGTGACGAGCCGGGTCATCGGCAATTTCTTCCGGCTTGCCCCCGACAACCGCCTGATCTTCGGCGGGCGCGCCCGCTTCGCCATCTCGGACGCGAAATCCGACGTGAAGAGCGGCGCGATCCTGATCGATGCCATGCGCCGCATGTTCCCCGAACTGGCGGGCGTGCGCGTCGATCACGTGTGGGGCGGCATGGTCGATCTCACCGCCGACCGCCTGCCCCGCGCGGGCGAGCGCGCCGACGACCGACGGGGATTATTCTACGCCATGGGCTACAGCGGCCACGGCGTGCAGATGTCGGTGATGATGGGCCAGCAGATGGTCCGCTACATGGACGGGGATATCGCCGCGAACCCGTGGGAGCATCTCGACTGGCCCGCCATCCCCGGCCACCTCGGCAAACCCTGGTTCCTGCCCGCCGTCGGCCTCTGGTACAAGTTACAGGACATCCTGCACTGATGAGCGAGCACCTCTCCTTATCCCGTCGCGGCCTGCTCGGCACCGCGCTTGGCGCCGGGTTCGTCGCGACGGCGGGCGGCATCCTCCTGCCCGAGGGGAGCGATGCCGCCCAGACCGCAAGGCCCCGGCCCGGCGGCAGCATCCGGGCCGCCTGCATGTCGCTGTCAACCGCCGACACGCTCGATCCGGCCAAGGGCTCGCTCTCCAGCGACTATGTGCGCCATTTCATGCTCTACAACTGCCTGACCGAGCTGGACCGTGCGCAGCGCGCGATCCCCTCGCTGGCGCAGAGCCTGACCAGCACCGACCAGCGCGTATGGCACATCGCACTGCGCAAGGGCGTGATCTTCCACGACGGCAAGAGCCTGACCTCGGCGGACGTCGTCTATTCGCTGCGGCGCCACAAGGATCCGGCCACCGGATCGAAGCTCGCCGCCATCGCCGAGCAATTCGAGAGCATCCGCGCCGACGGTCCGCTCGGCGTGGTGCTGGAACTTTCGGGGCCCAACGCGGACCTTCCGGTGATGCTCGCTCAGTCGCACTTCGCGATCGTGCCGAACGGCGAGAAGCGCTTTACCAGCGGCAACGGCACCGGCCCTTACCGCCTCGCCGCCTTCACCCCGGGCGTGCGCACGGTCGGCAAGCGCAATGCCGATTACTGGAAGCCGGGCAAGCCGCATCTCGACGAGATCGAGATCATCGGCATTCCCGACGAAGTCAGCCGCGTCAACGCGCTGCTTTCGGGCGACGTGCACATGGTGCTGGCGGTCAACCCGCGCTCCACCCGGCGGATCGCCGCATCGCGCCGGCACATCGTGCGCGAGACGCCCTCGGCGCTCTACACCAACCTCATCATGCGGCAGGACCAGCTGCCCACGTCCAACATCCACTTCGTGCTGGGCATGAAGTACCTGATGGACCGTCAGCTCATCAAGCGGGCGCTGTTCCGCAACTATGCGACGATCGCCAACGATCATCCGATCCCGCCGTTCCACCCCTATTTCCGCAAGGATCTGCCGCAGACGGTGATGGATCTGGACAAGGCGCGGTGGCACTTCCAGCGGTCCGGCATCGGCCAGACGCGCCTGCCGATCTTCGCCTCGCCCGCCGCCGAAGGATCGGTGGACATGGCGTCGATCGTGCAGGAATACAGCGCGCGCGTGGGGCTCAACGTGGCGGTCAACCGGGTGCCCGCAGACGGTTACTGGTCCACCCACTGGATGAAGCACCCGCTCGGCTTCGGCAATACCAACCCGCGCCCCACGGCGGACCTGACCTTCAGCCTGTTCTACAAGTCGGACGCCGACTGGAACGAGAGCGGCTGGAAGAACCCGAAGTTTGACGGCCTGCTGCTCGAAGCCCGCTCCGAAGGCGATGACGCTCGGCGCAAGCAACTCTACGGCGAGATGCAGGGGCTGGTGCGTGACCATTGCGGGGTAAGCATCCCCGTCTTCATCAGCCTGCTCGATGGCTACGACCGGCGGCTCAAGGGCTGGTATCCAGTGCCGCTGGGCGGCTTCATGGGCTACGGTTTCGCCGAGCATCTGTGGTGGGAGGACTGATCGCGATGGCTTCCCTTTCTCCTGATCGCAGCAAGGCGCGCGCGAAGCTGCTGCGCATGATCGCCGGGCGCATCGGCGTGGCGGTGCTGACGCTGCTGCTCGTCTCGCTGATCGTCTTCACCATTAGCGCCCTCCTTCCCGGCGATGCCGCGCAGGAAGCGCTGGGCCAGAGCGCGACACCCGCGCAAGTCGAGGCGCTGCGCCATGAAATGGGCCTCGATCGCCCCGCCTACGTGCGCTTCGGCACGTGGCTGGCGGCCCTTGCCGGGGGAGATGCGGGCACCTCGCTGGTCGGCAACATGCCGGTGGCGGACCTCATCGGCGAGCGCCTGCCCAACTCGCTGCTGCTGGCCGCGCTGACCACGCTCGTCGCCGTGCCGCTGGCGCTGACGATCGGCATCGCCTGCGCGGTGAACCGGGGCGGAAGGCTGGACCGCGCGCTCAACCTCGCGACGCTGGGCATGGTGGCGCTACCCGAGTTTCTCGTCGCGACGCTGGCGGTGCTGGTGTTCTCGGTGAAGCTGCGTTGGCTGCCCTCGATCGCGCTGCTGCCCAAGGACGCGGGTTGGGGTGAGATCCTGCTGAACCTCGCCATGCCGATCGGTTCGCTGTGCGTCGTCGTCGTCGCCCAGATGGCGCGCATGACCCGCGCCGCCGTGATCGACCAGCTCGATCGGCCCTACGTGGAAATGGCGCTGCTCAAGGGCGTGAAGCCCAGCCGCATCGTCATCGGCCACGTCCTGCCCAACGCCATCGGCCCGATCGTCAACGCCTGTGCGCTCAGCCTGTCCTACCTTTTGGGCGGGGCCATCATCGTCGAGACGATCTTCAACTACCCCGGCCTTGCCAGCCTGATGGTCAACGCCGTGACCAGCCGGGACATGCCGCTGCTGCAGGCCTGCGCGATGATCTTCTGCACGGTCTACCTTCTCCTGATGCTGATCGCGGACGTGACCGCGATCCTCGCCAACCCGAGGCTGCGAAACGCATGAGCACGCTGAAACCGATGCGCCTGATCCGCCGTCTGCCGTTCTCGGGCAAGCTGGGCCTCACTGTGGTCGCACTGTGGATCGTCGTGGCGCTGTTCGGTCCCCTTGTGGCGCCCTATCCGATCGGCGCTTTCGTCGACCAAAACGTGTTCAGCGGTGTGTCGAGCCGGTTCCTGCTGGGCAGCGACTACCTTGGCCGCGACGTGCTGAGCCGCCTGCTTTCGGCAGGCCGCTATACTGTGGGCCTCGGCGCCGCTGCCGCGCTGCTCGCATGCACCGTGGGCACCAGCCTCGCGCTGATGGCGGCGGTCGGCAAGCGCTGGCTGGATGAGGCGCTGTCGCGCTTCATGGACACGGTGATCTCGATTCCTTCCAAGATCCTGGCGCTGGTGATGGTCGCCGCCTTCGGTTCCTCGCTGGGCCTGCTACTGCTGATCGCCGGGCTAACTTATGTGCCGGGCAACTACCGCATCGCCCGTTCGCTGGCGGTCAACATCAACCAGATGGATTACGTGACGGTCGCCCGCGCGCGCGGCGAAGGCCCCATGTACATCGCCTTTCGCGAAATCCTGCCGAACATGATCCACCCGCTGCTCGCCGATTTCGGGCTGCGCTTCGTGTTCATCGTGCTGCTGCTTTCGGCTCTGAGCTTCCTCGGCCTCGGCGTGCAGCCGCCTGATGCCGACCTTGGCTCGCTGGTGCGCGAGAACATCTCCGGCATCGCCGACGGCGCGCCCGCGATTCTGATGCCCGCGCTCGCCATCGCCACGCTGACGGTGGGGGTGAACCTGCTGATCGACGCCCTGCCCAAAGCCGGAGGCCGCGCATGACCGCTCACGTCACCGTTTCCAACCTCCAGATCAGCGCCCGCAATCCCGAGGGGCAGGAAATCGTCATCGTCGACGATGTCAGCTTCGCGGTCCCTCGCGGGCAGGTGCTGGCGCTGATCGGCGAATCCGGTTCGGGCAAGACCACCATCGCGCTCTCGCTACTGGGCCATGTGCGCCCCGGCGCCTGGATCAGCGGCGGCACCATCCGCGTCGGCGATGCGGAGCTCACTTCGCTGGCCGAACCGCAGCTGCGCACCCTGCGCGGCAACCGCATCAGCTACGTCGCGCAGAGCGCCGCGTCAGCCTTCAATCCCTCGCGCACGATCATGGATCAGGTCATCGAGCCGGTGCTCGCCCACGGCCTGACCACGCGCGCGGTAGCGCAGGCCAAAGCGATCGGGCTGTTCCGCGCGCTCGGCCTGCCCTCGCCCGACTCCATCGGCGATCGCTATGCCCACCAGCTTTCGGGCGGACAACTCCAGCGCCTGATGGCGGCGATGGCGCTCATCACCGATCCCGAACTGGTGATCCTCGACGAGCCGACCACCGCGCTCGACGTGACGACCCAGATCGGCGTGCTGCAAGCCTTCCGCAACGTGGTGCGCGATCTCGGCACCACGGCGGTCTACGTCAGCCACGACCTTGCCGTCGTCGCCCAGATGGCGGACCGGGTGGTGGTGCTGAACAAGGGACAGGTACGCGAGAACGGCCCGATCCGCCAGATCCTCGACGATCCGGCCGATGATTACACCCGCACCCTGATGGCCGCCGCGCACCCTGCGGTACATGGCGAAGACTGCGCGCGGCCGACGCCCACACCGCTCCTCGAAGTGCGCGGCCTCACCGCCGGATACGGCCGCGTCGACCGCGCCGGAAACCCCGCGATCCCCGTCCTGCGCGACGTGTCGCTGACCCTACAGCGCGGCGAGATCCTCGGCGTCATCGGTGAGTCCGGTTCGGGCAAGTCCACCCTTGCCCGCGTCATCGCCGGGCTGCTGCCCCCGGCGCGCGGCGAAGTGCTGCTCGACGGCGGCGCGCTGCCCGCCGGGCTGGACCAGCGATCCAAGGAAGTGTTCTGCCGCATCCAGATCGTGTTCCAGAACGCCGACGTGGCGTTGAATCCCGCGCATACCGTGGGCCAGATCCTCAGGCGCCCGCTGGCCTTCTATCACCGCCTAAACGGGGCCGAGGCGGACGAGCGCGTCGGCCAACTGCTAGACCGGATCAAGCTGCCGCGCTCGATCGCCGATCGCCGCTGCACCGAGCTTTCGGGCGGGCAGAAGCAACGCGTCAACCTCGCCCGCGCGCTGGCCGCCGATCCCGAGGTGATCCTGTGCGACGAGGTGACCTCCGCGCTCGACACCGTCGTCGGGGCGGCGATCCTCGACCTGCTGGCCGAACTGCGCCGCGATCTGGGTATCGCCATGATCTTCATCAGCCACGACATCTCGACCGTGCGCGCGATCTGCGACGATGTGATGGTGCTCTACCTCGGCGATGTCGCCGATCAGGGACCGCGCAGCGCCTTCGAGAAACAGCCCTATCACCCCTATACCGACATGCTGATCGGCTCGGTGCCGCAGATGTATCCGGGCTGGCTGCCCGAACTGGGCGCCGCGCCCGCGCTTCCCGCGATCCGGCCCGATGCCGACACCGCCGCGCTCTGCCGCTTCCTGCCGCGCTGCGGCCAGCGCGTGGCCGGACGCTGCGATACGCACTACCCGCCCCGGCAGGTCCTGTCCGGCGGCAATGCCGTGCTGTGCCATCTGGACGAAGTCGCGCTCACCCTCGGCCAACGCCAGCCCGAGGCAGTGGCATGACCGCGCGCTTCCACCGCCTCGCCGAGCGTGATCGGCCGACCCTCACCTTCACGCTAGATGGCATGCTGGTGGAGGCGCTGGAGGGCGATACGCTGATGGTGGCGGTACTGACCAACGGAGGCCGCCTGCGCCAGTCCGAATTCGGCGACGGCGCCCGCTCGGGCTTCTGTCTGATGGCTGCGTGCCAGGACTGCTGGGTCTGGACCGAGGACGGTACGAAGCTGCGCGCCTGCTCGACCGTTGCGATAGAGGGCCTGAAACTGAACACCCGCGAGCCGGAGGCGACATGGGCCACAATCCCTTAATGACCGGGCATCGCGTGATCGTTGTCGGCGCGGGCCCCGCAGGCGTGCGCGCCGCGCAGGCGCTGGTCGAAGCGGGCCTGCGCCCCATCGTCATCGACGAAGGCCGCCGCGCAGGCGGGCAAATATACCGCCGCCAGCCGGACAACTTCACCCGTTCGCACGAAGCGCTTTACGGCACCGAGGCCGCGCGGGCACGGGCGATCCACGAGACCTTCGACGGCCTCGCCGCGCAGATCGACTATCGCCCCGAAACGCTGGTCTGGCACATCGCGGACGGGCATGTCTGGACGCTCGATGGCGAAGGGCAGCACCGTTCGGAACCCTACGATGCGCTGATCCTGTGCACCGGCGCGACCGACCGCGTCATGCCGGTCAAGGGCTGGAACCGCGCGGGCACTTACAGCCTCGGCGCCGCGCAGATCGCGCTCAAGGCACAGGCCTGCGCGATCGGCAGCGAAGTGGTATTCCTCGGCTCCGGGCCGCTGCTCTACCTCGTTGCCTCGCAATATGCGAAGGCCGGCGCGAACGTCGTCGCCGTGCTCGATACCGCGCCCTTCGCGGCCCGCATCCCGGCGCTGCCCAGGCTGCTGTCTCAGCCCGGCGTGCTGTGGAACGGCGTGATCCTGACCCGCGCGCTCAAGCGGGCGGGCGTGGCGGTGCATCACGGCGTCACCCCGGTCGCAATCACCGGCGATGCGCAGGACGGCGTGGACGGCATCGTCGTGCGCATGGCCGATGGATCGCAGCGCCGCTTTGCCTGCAACGCGGTAGGCATGGGCCATCACCTGCGGCCCGAGACCCAGCTTGCCGACCTTGCCCGCTGCGAGTTCGCTTTCGATCCCGCCGTGCGCCAGTGGCTGCCGCTGCGCGACGGCGAAGGCCGCTCCTCGATGCCGGGGGTGTACCTTGGCGGCGACGGTGCGCGCATTCTCGGTGCACGGTCCGCCGAAGCGAGCGGGCGGCTTGCCGCCCTCACCGCGCTGGCCGATCTGGGGCATTCTGTCTCCGGCGGCGAGCAGAGCGGTCTGCGCAAGGCCATCGCCGGATACGCGCGCTTCGCGGCGGGATTGGCGCAGGCCTTTCCATGGCCGGTCGAACAGGCCGCCGCCCTGCCCGACGACGCGGTCGTCTGCCGCTGCGAAAGCGTCACAGCGGGCGAACTGCGCGCCGTCGTCAACGAAGGCGGCGCGCGCGAAGCCAACCGCGCCAAGGCGCTCAGCCGGGTCGGCATGGGCCGGTGCCAGGGTCGCTATTGCGGCCTCGCCGCCGCCGAAGTGATCGCCGCCGAAGCGCGCGTGCCCATCGAGACGGTCGGGCGCCTGCGCGGCGCCGCGCCGGTCAAACCGCTCGTCGCGGGCACTGCGGGCATCCCCTGCGCGCCGCAGGAGACCGGAGCATGAGCGCCGCACGTTCGGACGTCCTCATCATCGGCGGCGGCATCATGGGCTGCGCCAGCGCGCTGTTCCTGCACCAGCGCGGCCAGTCGGTGACGCTGCTGGAAACCGACCTCGTCGGGCGGCAGGCCAGCGGCACCAACTTCGGCAACGTGCGCAGGCAGGGGCGGCCACTGTACCAGCTCCCGCTCGCCAACCGCTCGATCGCGATCTGGCGGCAGGCGCGCGAGCTGCTCGGCACCGACATCGAGTACCTGCAGCGCGGCCACATGCGCGTCGCCTATCGCGACCGGCCCGATGCCGCCGAGCGGATGGAGGCCTATGCCGCCGACGCCGCGCACTACGACCTCGATCTGGAGATGCTCAGCGGCAACGTGCTGCGCGACCGCTTCCCGTGGATGGGCCCCGACGTCCTGGCGGCCTCGCTTTCGGCGCAGTGCGGCCACGCGAACCCGCGCCTGACCGGCCCCGCCTTCGCGCGCGCGGCGGTGAAGCTCGGCGCCGTAATCCACGAGAACTGCAAGGCCACCACCGCCCTGCGCGACGGCAACGAATTCCACGTCGTCGCCGCCGACGGCCGCGAATTCCGCGCGCCGGTGCTGCTCGTGACCGCTGGCGCATGGGCCAAGGCCTTCGTGGAAGGCTTCGGCGAGACGGTGCCGCTGACCTCGCGCGGGCCTAACATGTGCGTCACCGAACCGCTGCCTTACGCGATCGGACCTTCGGTGGGAGTTTCCACGCCCGAGACGTTCGAGTCGGTCTATTTCCGGCAGGTCGGGCGCGGGAATCTGGTGATCGGCGGCAGCACGCAGAACCAGACCTACCCCGAAGACTACCGCGTCTACGTGAAGCCGGAGAACTGCATCGGCCAGTGGCAGCAGATCCAGCGTCTGATCCCGGCGGTCAGGAACCTCGCGATCATCCGCACCTGGAGCGGCATCGAAAGCTACCTGCCCGACGACCAGCCGGTGATGGGCCCGAGCGCCGGCGTAGACGGCCTGTTCTACGCCTTCGGCTTCTGCGGTGCGGGCTTTCAGCTGGGCCCGGGCGTGGGCGAGACGATGGCCGAACTGATCGCCACCGGCAGCACCGACATCGACCTGTCGCCCTACAGGATCGACCGCTTCGCTGCGGCTTCGGAATGACACCGCGGCCGATGCTCCGGCGATACGCGCCGCATTGAACCCGAAGTGCGGATGATCGGCCTTTGGCGGTGGCCCCGCCGGCCATCCGCGCGAAGCCCCGGTTGCGCTTGAGTAGGACTATCATGCGTCGCGACACGCCCCTCGCCTATGGCTTTGTCACTCGGGTGTTCCACTGGACCATGGCCTGCCTCATCGGCTGGCAATTCATGGTCGCGTCGGGGTGGAGGGTGTTCGGCGACAGCGCCGTCATGAAGACCGTGTCGTTGCTGGGACCTTCCCATCGCGCCGCAGGCGCGCTGCTTCTCGCGCTGGTCGTTCCGCGTGCGATGTGGGCTTTCAGGAACCGCTGCCAGCGTCCGGTCGATCATGGCGTGCCCGGCACATCGGCACGCATCGTTCATGTGATGATCTACCTGCTGCTCTTCATCGTGCCCGGGCTTGCGCTTGCGCGGACTTACGCGAACGGCAAGGGCTTCGATTTGTGGGGACTGCGGCTTGTCCCAGGGGCCGGGCACAGGATCGAATGGCTGACCGGGATGGCCGATCTCCTGCACGCTCCGCTCGCATGGGGCTTTGCCGTGCTGGTCACGGGGCATGTGGTGATGGCCGTGGTACACACCGCAGTGCTGCGTGACGGGCTGCTTCGCCGCATGATCGGGACACCGCAGGGCTGATCCCGATCATGAGGTACGCGATTTCAAGGCAAAGGCAGGAAAGCGCCGATCACAACTGGATCAGCGCCGCCTTGGTCTTCAGGCTCGCCATGTAGGCCTCGCGCCCCAGATCCTTGCCGATGCCGGACTGCTTGAAGCCGCCGGTCGGCAGCATGAAGTCGTTGCTGCGGCCGTAGCGGTTCACCCAGACGGTGCCCGCCTCCAGCGCCCGCGTAGCGCGCAGGGCGCGATTGAGGTCGCCGGTGTGGACGCCGGCGGCAAGGCCGTACGGGCTGTCGTTGGCCAGCGCATAAGCCTCTTCCTCGTCGGCGAAGGTCTGGACGGTCAGAACCGGGCCGAAGATTTCGCCGCGCACCGCTTCGGCGTCCTGACCCAGTCCGGTCAGGATGGTAGGCGCATAGTAGCTGCCCTCCTGCGGCGCGGCGGCGCGGCTGCCGCCGGTCAGGGCCTCGCCCCCGGCCGCGATCGCGCGCGAGACGATGCCGTCGATCTGGCCTAGCTGCTTTTCCGAAATGATCGGCCCGATCGTCGTCGCCGCGCTCCAGGTCTGGCCCTGCGTGTGCGCCTCGACGGCGGCTTTGATCCGGTCGACCACCTCGTTCGCGACCTTGTCCTGCACCAGCAGACGCGATCCCGCGACGCAGACCTGCCCGCTGTTGAGCGTGATCGCGCGCGCCACGGTGGCGGCGGTGGCGGCGATGTCGTTGGCATCGGCGAAGACGATCTGCGGGCTCTTGCCGCCCAGTTCCAGCGTCACCGGCTTGGGACCGGTCTGCGCGCAGGCTTCCATGATCGCGATGCCAGTGCGGGTCGATCCGGTGAAGCTGACCTTGGACACCAGCGGATGACGGCACAGCGGATCGCCGACGCTCAGCCCATCGCCCTGCACCACGTTGAACACGCCCGCCGGAAGTCCCGCCTCAATGGCGAGTTCGGCGATGCGCACGATGCTGAAGGGCGTCATTTCCGACGGCTTGAGCACCACCGAATTGCCCGCCGCGATGGCCGGGGCGATCTTCCACGCCGCCATCACCAGCGGCAGGTTCCACGGCGCGATAGCGGCCACGACGCCGTAAGGCTCAGTGATCGTCATGCCAAGCTTGTCGGGCGTGGTGGCGATCACCTCGCCCCCGGCCTTGTCCGCGAATTCGGCGAAGAAGCGCAGGGTTTCTGCGGTATAGCTCACGTCCCAGGCCAGCACTTCGGCGATGGTACGGGTCGATCCCAGCGCTTCGAGCGGGGCCAGCAGCGCCATGTCCGTCTCGATGAGATCGGCCCAGCGGCGCATCACTTTCATGCGCGCACGCGGGTCGGTGGCGGCCCAGCCGCTGGTCCTGTAGGCACGCGCAGCATCTTCTACCGCCGCCTCGACCTGCCCGGCCGAAGCACTGTCGAGCGCGGCATAGACGCGCGCGTCGGAGGGGCGGCGCACTTCCATCGGCGTGCCCTGACCCAGCGCGCGGCGGCCGCCGATGAAGTTGTTCTGGACCTCTATGCCGATCGTGTCAGGATCAAAGCTGCTCATCGCGCGCTCCTTCGTTGCTATGTGCATCAACTAGGAGCGCAGCGGCGGCATTTATCGTCCCAGGCCCGGCACCTCCGCCATATTCTTCCGAAATAAATCGGAAGGCGGCACCTTATTCCAGACGGACGATTCTACATCCCGGTCATGATCCCCCCTCCCCGCTTGAGGAGGCGTCAGCCGAAGTGGAGATTAGACGATGGCAACACGGGTGAAGAAGTCGATCCAGATACGCGCCTTGACGCCGGACGACCTTCCGCTCGCCCACGGCCTGTCGCGCGAGCAACAGTGGCCGCACCGGGAACGCGACTGGGCGCGCATGCTGGAGATGGGCGACGGCATCATCGCCACGAGCGACGACGGCGTGGTAGGCACGACGATGTGGTGGCCGCAGGGTGACGATCACGCGACGATCGGCATGGTCATCGTCTCCGGCGCGGCGCAGGGCATGGGCGTGGGGCGCCAGTTGATGGAAGCCGCGATCGAGAGGCTAGGCGACCGCAGCCTGATCCTGAACGCCACCAATGAGGGCCTAAACCTATACAGAAGCCTTGGCTTCGAGGCCTTCGGCTCGATCTACCAGCATCAGGGCGCGGCGTTCTCCGTGCCCATCCCCGAACTGATCCCCAACGAGCGCGTCGCGCCGCTGAAAGTGGGCGAGTGGCCCGATATCGTCAAGCTCGACCGTGAGGCGACCGGCATCGATCGCGCCCATATCATCAGCTACCTGTGCGAATATGCCCACGGCGTCGTGCTCAACCGCGATGGCGAGCAGGCAGGCTATGCCTTCTTTCGCCGTTTCGGGCGCGGGTACTCGATCGGGCCGGTTGTGGCGCCGGATATCGGCGGGGCGAAGGCGCTGATCTCGCACTGGCTGGGTTCCAACGCCGGCATGTTCTGCCGTCTCGACATTCCCGATGACTCCGGCCTGGCAGGCTGGCTCGACGACCTTGGCCTGCCCTGTGTCGGCCGGGTGACGCGCATGTGCAGGGGCACGCCGCCCAAGTCTGGCACGGCGAGCAGCCCCTTCGCGATCATCAGCCAGGCGCTGGGCTGAACTGAATTCCTGCGCTGACTCTAACGCCGCCCGGATCACCTCCGGGCTCCCCCGGATTCACCCTGAGGAAATGGGCCTGACGCCATGATCCACGATCTGAAGAACCCTGATCTGTTCCGCCAGTCCGCCTTCATCTGCGGCGAATGGGTGCCCGCCGAAAACGGCGCAGCCATCGAGGTGGACGATCCCGCAACAGGTGCCGCAATCGGCCTCGTACCGGACTGCACCGCCGCCGATACCGAACGCGCCATCGCCGCTGCGGATGCCGCCTTCGCCCCATGGCGCGCACTAACAGCGGGCGCCCGCGCGGCAATCCTCGAACGTTGGCATGCGCTGGTGCTGGCGAACGTGGGCGACCTCGCCCGGATCATGACCGCCGAACAGGGCAAGCCGCTGGCCGAGTCCGAAGGCGAAATCCGATACGCCGCAACCTTCATCAAGTGGTTCGCCGAAGAAGGCCGCCGCGCCTCCGGCCATGACGTGCTGGCGCCCGAGGCCAACCGCCGCATCTTCGTGATGAAGGAGCCGATTGGTGTCGCCGCCGCGATCACGCCGTGGAACTTCCCCGCGGCGATGATAACCCGCAAGTGCGCGCCCGCACTTGCTGCCGGGTGCCCAGTGATAGTCAAGCCTTCTGACCTCACGCCCTTTACCGCACTCGCGCTCGCCCGCCTTGCCGAGCAGGCGGGCTTCCCCAAGGGCACGATCAACGTCCTGACCGGCCGCCCCGAAGCGATCGGCGGCGCGATCACGGGCAGTCCGGTGGTACGAAAGCTTTCGTTCACCGGCTCCACCCGCGTCGGCAGCCTGCTGCTGCGCCAGTGCGCCGACACCGTCAAGCGCACCAGCATGGAGCTGGGCGGCAATGCTCCGCTGATCGTGTTCGACGACGCCGACCTCGACATTGCCGTGCAAAGCACGATGGTCAGCAAGTTCCGCAACTCGGGTCAGACCTGCGTGTGCGCCAACCGCATTCTTGTGCAGGACGCGGTTTATGACGAGTTCGCAGCACGCTTGGCCAAGGAAGTCACGAGACTGACGGTTGGACCGGGGGCGTACGCGGGCGTCACGATGGGCCCGCTTATCAACCGCGTCGCAGCACAAAAAGTTGAAGGACATATCGATGATGCCCTGAGCAGGGGCGCGACCCTGTACGCCAGTGGCCACAGCCCCATGCCTTTCGACCGGTTCATCGCTCCGGTAGTGCTAACCGGTGCAACCCACGACATGCTGCTGGCAAACGAGGAAACCTTCGGCCCCGTCGCGCCGCTGTTCCGCTTCGGCTCCGAGGACGAGGCGATCGCCATGGCCAACGCTACCGAATACGGCCTCGCCAGCTACTTCTACACCGAAAACCTGCACCGCGCCTTCCGCGTCGCCGAGAGGCTGGAGGCGGGCATGGTCGCGCTCAACACCGGCTCGATTGCGATGGAGATGGCCCCCTTTGGCGGCGCCAAGCAATCGGGCCTTGGCCGCGAGGGCGGACGCGCGGGGCTGGAGGAGTATCTCGAAACCAAGGCCTTCCACATCGCCGGCCTCAAGCTTTGACCCTCAGGCTCTGACAGGAAACTGATCTCATGACCGCACCCCGCAACTACACTATCTCCGTCATTCCCGGCGACGGTATCGGCACCGAAGTCATGCCCGAGGGCATCCGCGTGCTGGAAAAGGCCGCCAGCCTCTATGGCTTCACCATCGAGCAGCAGTGGCACGATTTCGCCTGCTGCGATTACTATGCCAAGCACGGGCAGATGATGCCTGACGACTGGAAGGCCCGCATCGGTTCGCCCGATGCGATCTTCTTCGGCGCGGTGGGCTGGCCCGATACCGTGCCCGATCATATCTCGCTGTGGGGATCGCTGTTGCAGTTCCGCCGCGAGTACGACCAGTACGTCAACCTGCGCCCGGCACGCCTGATGCCGGGTGTACCCTCCCCGCTCGCCGGGCGCGGCCCCGGCAGCATCGATATGTGGATCGTGCGCGAGAACACCGAGGGCGAATACAGTTCGGTCGGCGGGCGCATGTATCCGGGCACCAAGCGCGAGATCGTGATCCAGGAAACGGTGATGAGCCGCCACGGCGTCGACCGCGTGCTGCGTTACGCCTTCGACCTTGCGCAGAGCCGCGACGCCCGCCACCTCACCTCGGCCACCAAGTCCAACGGCATCGCCATCACCATGCCGTTCTGGGACGAGCGGGTCGAGGAAATGGCGAAAGCCTATCCCGAAGTCCGCACCGACAAGTACCACATCGACATCCTGACCGCGCAGTTCGTGATGAATCCGGACCGCTTCGACGTCGTCGTCGCCTCCAACCTGTTCGGGGACATTCTCTCCGACCTCGGCCCGGCCTGCACCGGCACGATCGGCGTCGCGCCTTCGGGCAACATCAACCCGGACCGAACCGGCCCTTCGCTGTTCGAGCCGGTCCACGGTTCGGCGCCGGACATCGCAGGCAAGGGCATCGCCAACCCGATCGGCCAGATCTGGTCCGCCTCGATGATGCTGGAGCACTTGGGCGAAGTGGAGGCGGGCAAGGCGATCATGCGCGCGATCGAGACGGTCCTCGCCGATCCCAAGCTGCGCACGGCAGACCTGAAGGGCGAGGCCGACACGGTAACCTGCGGTAAGGCCGTGGCCGACGCGCTGAGCTGATTCGGTCCCGTCACCACCTACTTCCCGAAGACTAAAGACCGCGCGTGCCCCTCCGGGTACGCGCGGTCTTTCGTTGCGGCATTTTGTGCTGCGGTCTGTCCCAATTCATGCATGCTCCCGTTCGCAAACAGTCAAAGTCGGCGCTTTCTGTCAGCCTGGCTGCGTAGGCTAATGCCATCAACAACGAGAAACGAGCCCCTGATCTCATGGCCTCTCCCGCGCAGCCGATATCGAACCGCTCCCTTCTGGAGATGGACCGGGACCACCTCATCCACCCCGTCACCTCCTTCCGCGCCCACGAGAGCCGCGGCGCCACGATCCTGCAGAGCGGCGATGGCATGTGGCTGACCGACATTGACGGTAACCGCGTGCTGGACGCCTTCGCGGGGCTGTGGTGCGTCAACGTCGGCTACGGCCAGGAAAGCATAGTGGAGGCCGCCGTCGAGCAGATGCGCCGCCTGCCTTACGCCACCGGCTACTTCCACTTCGGCAGCGAACCGGCGATCCGGCTGGCCGAAAAACTGGTGTCGCTGACGCCCGAGGGCCTGAACCACGTGTTCTTCACGCTGGGCGGGTCGGACGCGGTGGACAGCGCGATCCGCTACATCACGCATTACTGGAACGCGGTGGGCCAGCCTTCGCGCAAGCAGTTCATCGCGCTGGAGCGCGGCTATCACGGATCGAGCACCACCGGCTCGGGCCTGACCGCGCTGGCGAACTTCCATCGCAATTTCGACGTGCCGCTCAAGTGGCAGCACCATATCCCCTCGCCGTACGGCTATCGCAGCGATGCGGCGGATGATGCCGAACTGATCGCACAGTCGGTCGGCCACCTGAAGACCAAGGTTGCGCAGCTTGGCAACGAGAACGTCGCTGCTTTCTTCTGCGAGCCGATCCAGGGTTCGGGCGGCGTGGTCGTGCCGCCCAAGGGCTGGCTCAAGGCTATGCGCGATTGTTGCACTGACCTTGGCATCCTGTTCGTGGCCGACGAGGTCATCACCGGCTTCGGCCGCACCGGGCCCCTGTTCGCCTGCGAGGCGGAAGGCGTCAGCCCCGACCTGATGACGCTCGCCAAGGGCCTGACCGCCGGTTACGCGCCGATGGGCGCGCTGATGATGTCGGACAAGGTCTATCATGGCATCGCCGACGGCGCTTCGCCCGACCTCGCGATCGGCCATGGGCTTACCTATTCCGGTCACCCGGTCAGCGCCGCGATCGGGCTGGAAGTGCTTCGCCTCTACCTCGACGGCGGCATCCTCGCCAACGGGCAGAGCGTAAGCGCAAAGTTCGAGACGGGCCTTGCCGCCCTTTCCGACCACCCACTGGTGGGCGATACGCGCGGGCGAGGAATGCTCGGCGCGATCGAACTCGTTGCAGACAAGGCCAGCAAGGCGCGGTTCGCCCCCGAACTGAAACTCGCCGACCGCCTGTTTGCCGCAGGTTACGGAAATGGCGTCATATTCCGAGCATTCGCGGACAACATCATTGGCCTTGCGCCGGCGCTGTGTTGCTCTGATGATGAGATGGAAATGATATTCGCGCGCATACGGAAGACGCTGGATGGCCTCCTTGAGGAATCCGACATCCGTAAAGCGATCGGGTCGCAACAGGGATAAGACAGACATGACACTGGGCCTCAAGCTCGACCGCATCGACCTCAAGATTCTGGCCCAGCTCCAGCGTTCGGGCCGCATGACCAATGTCGAGCTGGCCGACGCGGTCGGCCTGTCGCCCAGTCCCTGCCTGACGCGGGTGAAACGGCTTGAAAAGGCCGGGTTCATCGGCGGCTACAGCGCCCAGATCAACCTCGACAAGCTGGGCGAGATGCTGACGGTGTTCACCGAAGTGACCCTGACCGAGCACCGTTCAGGAGACTTCTCACGCTTCGAGACGAAGATCCGCAAGATCGACGAGATCGTCGAATGCCATCTGGTCAGCGGCGGCTACGACTACCTCCTGAAATTCGTGGCGCGCGGCGTCGCCCATTACCAGCAGATCGTCGAGGCCATGCTCGAGGGTGACTACGGCATCGAGAAATACTTCAGCTATGTCGTCATCAAGTCGCCCTTCATCAAGCAGCATTACCCGATCCAGAAGCTGTTCGGCGAGCAACACTGAAGGCTGACATGACGACCATCGACGACCTCCTTCCCGGCCTGATCGCGTTTCGCCGGGACATTCACGCACACCCCGAACTCGGCTTCGAGGAGAAGCGCACCGCCGCCGCCATCGCCCGCGAACTGCGCGCGATCGGGCTTGAAGTCCACGAAGGCATCGGCGGCACCGGCCTCGTCGGCGTGCTGAAGAACGGCACTTCGCCTCGCGCCATCGGCCTGCGCGCCGACATGGACGCGCTGTCGATCCACGAACAAACGGGCCTTCCCTACGCCAGTTGCACGCACGGCGTGTTCCACGGCTGCGGGCATGACGGGCACGTCGCCATGCTGCTGGGCGCGGCGCAGCACCTGGCCCGCACGAAGGCTTTCGACGGCACCGTCAACTTCATCTTCCAACCCGCCGAGGAAGGCCTTGGCGGCGCGCGCGAGATGGTGGCCGAGGGGCTGTTCGAGCGCTTCCCGTGCGACCGCGTGTTCGCGCTGCACAACTGGCCCGACCTGCCCGCTGGCACCGTCGCCACCCGCCCCGGCCCGATCATGGGCGCGGCCGACAAGTTCGAGATCGTACTGACCGGCAAGGGCGGCCACGCCGCGATTCCCCACAACACGCCCGACGCGATCCTCGCCGCATCCACGCTGGTTACCCAGCTCAACAGCATCGTTGCGCGGTGCATCCCGGCGATGTCCTCGGCGGTGCTGTCGGTGACGCAAATCCACGCCGGCCATGCGCATAATGTGCTGCCCGCAGAGGTGACCATCGTGGGCACCGTGCGCACTTTCGATCCGGCGGTACAGGATACCATCGAGGCGCGTTTGCGGGAGATGACGCACGGCGTTGCCGCGTCTTTCGGCCTCACCTCGGCGATCGACTACGACCGCTACTACCCCGCTACGATCAACGATGCCGACGCCGCCGCCGAGGCACTGCAGATCGCCGCTGGGGTCGCTACCGCACAACTTGCCTCGGAACCTGCGTTCACCTCGGAAGACTTCGCCTTCATGCTGCACGCCTGCAAGGGCGCCTACCTGTGGCTGGGGCAAGGCTGCGGCCCCGGTTCACCGCCACTGCACAATCCGGGATATGACTTCAACGACGACATTCTAGCCACCGGTCTGCGCCTCCACGTTGCACTCGTCGAAGCGTTGCTGGGTGCGGATGAAAAGGCGTGATTCCGCGGCAATACCACGAATTCTGTCGCGACCCGATTTTCGCACGAATCTGCCGCCAACAACGCAACTGCAACACAAAACGCCGGAGCCAGAACATAGCCTGATCCGTGTCAATTCGATGAATTTCAGCCACATGATGGAGACGACCCATGCGCCTTAAGCTTGCTCCCCTCGTCGCAGTTGCGGCTGCCGGCATGATCCTGCCGACCGCCGCTGCCGACGCGCACGGCATCTGGTTCGAGCAGCGCGCCAAGCAGCTCGTCATCGTCTACGGCATCGGCGCCGACGATCTGGAAACCGTCAAGCGCCTGCCTATGATGGAAAAGATCAAGGCCTACGACGCGGACTACCAGCCCATCGCCGCCAGCGCCCGAGCCTTTGGCCCGGCCGTGGTCGTCGACACCGATGCTCAGCCGACGGTCGCCGCAGCGGTCCTGCCCTACGGCGTGTGGTCGCGCGTGGGCGATGGCGAGTTCGAGAAGAAGACGCTGGAGGAAATGCCCAACGCCACGGTTTCCACCAAGAACGTCAAGTACGCGGTCTCGATCCAGGGCCCGCTGACCAAGCCGCTCGCCGCCCTGCCTGACCAGACGCTGCAGATCATTCCCGTAGGCGAGATCCCGGCTATGCTAGGCTCGCCGCTCAAGTATCAGGTACTCTACATGGGCAAGCCGATCGCGGGCGCGCGCATGATCAACGACATGATCAACGATCCTGACGCCAAGGAGCAGATGACCGGCGCCGACGGCACCCTGACGATGCCGGTGCGCAACCAGGGCCTCAACGTGATCCGCGCCGTCTACGACGGGCCGACCGACCAGCCCAAGCTCTACAAGCAGATCGAACACACCGCCACGCTGTCGTTCGTGCTGCCTCACAAGCCCGAATAAGCCCTGCCCCAACGGAGTACCGTTCATGAAGAAGACCCTCGCTCTCCTCCTCGGCCTCTCGGCACTTGGCCTTTCCGCGTCCGCCGACGCCCACGGCCTTACCAAGCCGCAGCACGGCGGCGTCGTCCAGATGAACGGCGAGACGCTGTTCGAGCTGGTGCGCGGCCCCACCGGTGTCTCACTCTACCTGATCGACGAAGACGAGCCGGTTGCCGCGTCCAGCATGACCGCCAAGCTCAGCATCACCGCCAAGGGCAAGAAGACCGACGTTCCCCTCGCCGCTGGAAAGGGCAACCAGTTCTTCGCCAAGGGCCTGAAGATCGCCGCCGGCAGCAACGTCGGCGTACAGGTGGTCAACAAGGCCAGCGGCGCCCGCTACGGCACCACCTTCATCATCAAGTGATGACCCCGGACCCGCGCGTTGCCAAAGCGCACGCGGGTCCGCCCAATCAAGGCTGACGACATGACCGACCCATTGCGTGGGGCGCGGCCGGATGGATCTTGGCTGTCCCGGCTGCGTCCGGCGGGCGGCCTGACGGCCCTCCTCGCGTCCTTGACCCTTTTCGCCGGTGATGCTATGGCGCACGGCGTGGCGGAGAGCGACAAGGCGTTCATCCAGGCCAATCCCGGCATAAACATCATCCCTTACATCTACCTCGGCGCCAAACACATGGTAACGGGGTACGATCACCTGCTGTTCCTGTTCGGGGTGATCTTCTTCCTCTATCGCCTCAAGGACATCTGGGCTTACGTCACGCTCTTCGCGATCGGCCATAGCACCACCCTGCTGGCCGGCGTGATGTTCAACATCCACGCCAATCCCTTCGTGATCGATGCCATCATCGGCCTTTCAGTGGTCTACAAGGCGCTCGACAACCTCGGTGCGTTCCCGACCCTGCTGGGCTTCCAGCCCAACCAGAAGGCGGCCGTACTCATCTTCGGCTTCTTCCACGGCTTCGGCCTTGCCACCAAGCTTCAGGATCTCATCGCCTCACGCGACGGGCTATTCGCCAACCTCGTCAGCTTCAATGTCGGGGTGGAGATGGGCCAGGTCATCGCACTCAGCATTATTCTTATCCTGATGACGCTTTGGCGCCGCAGTTCCAGCTTCTCGCGCAGTGCCCTGATCGCAAACGCGGTCCTGATGTGCGCGGGCTTCATCCTCACCGGCTACCAGATCGCCGGCTTCTTCTCGGAGCAGACCGCATGACGAGCGCAACCTACCCCGCCGGGACGCCCGGCACGCCTTATCAGGCTTCTCCCGCCGCACTCGGCAAGGCCACCTTGTGGGCTGGCATCGCGGCGGCAGCAATACTGACGCTCTTCGTCCTGCCTGCCGAATGGGGCATCGATCCCACCGGCGTCGGCAAGGCGCTGGGCCTCACCCGCATGGCGGGCGGCGCCGAGGCGGATGAAACCGACAGCCCCGAAGTGGCGGCGGCGGCCAAGGCCACCAGCACCCTCGCCGTGCCCGATCAGAGCAAGCTCAACATCGAAGCCCGTCAGGCCCTGCGCAGCGACGAGAAGACGCTGACCCTGCCGCCTCACTCCGGCGTCGAGATCAAGGCGCACATGGTCAAGGGCGATCACCTGATCTTCGAGTGGTCCTCCACCGGCCCGATCCGCATGGACATGCACGGCGAGCCCAAGGGCGGCAAGGACGGCGAGTTCACCTCCTACTGGAAGCAGAAGGACATGAGCGGCGCCAAGGGTTCGTTCACCGCGCCCTTCGAAGGCACGCACGGCTGGTACTGGCGCAACGGCGGCGAGACGCCGGTGACGATCAAGCTGAAGACCTCGGGCTTCTATCAGGACCTGTTCGAACCGGCTGAATGAGCCGGTTCCCCCGCATCTTAAACATTGGAGTTTTCCCGTGACCGGCTTAGCCCAGATCGACCGTTATGCCCTCGATCGCAAACCATCCTTCGTGGACCTGCGCGATTTTGCCGAAGCTTCGCAAGGCAAGGTCGCCGCGCGCGGGGACTACCTTTCCAGCCGCGCCGCGCTTTACGAGAACGGCGTGGAAGGTCCGGTCGGCCTGATCGCGCTCGATGCCGCCTCTGGTTCGATCGAAGCCATCGCCAGTGACGAGTTCGTGCTCGTTCTCGAAGGCGAACTGACGCTTGGCGATGTGGTGCTGACCAGGGGCGCCGCGGCCGTCATCGCTCACGGCACTAGCTTCGCGTGGACCGCTGCGGCGGAGACGCTGGCGGTTTACATGCGCTATCCCGAAAGCGCACCCTCCGATGCGGGCATCACCGCGATCAGCAAGGACCCGGCTTACGTTCCCTCGAACAAGCCCGCGCCCGAGGTGCTGATCGGCCCCGCGCCGGAATGCCGCAACTTTAACGACTACCGCGTCGACGAAGGCCGGTTCGTCTGCGGCACCTGGGCCTCCACCGCCTATCGCCGCCACGGCTTCGCCTATGGCCATTACGAGATCATGCACCTCGTCGAAGGCTCGGTGACGCTGGAGGACGCCGGGTTGGAGCAGACCTTCCAGACCGGCGCGACGATCCTTGCCGAGCGCGGATCGCACTGTGCGTGGGACAGCCGCGAAGACGTGGCCAAGCTCTTCGCGATCTACCGAGCGGGCTGATCGTCTTGCAAACCTGGAATTTCTGCGGCGTCGTCCCTCGTGGGGATGGCGCCGCAGAAGCATTGGGCGTGCGCTTTAAGTACTGCAAGGCGGCTGTCTTCAGGGTTAAATGCCGAATAATGGAGATACCGTTTCCCTCGGTTAAAGACACCAAGGGGAAAGCGCATGGATGAGCTTACGACAAGCAGACTTTTGCGACGTAATTTTCTGAAGGGCAGCGGGGTCGCTGCCGCTGCGGCCATCGTCGCCCCCATTCCCACACGTGCCGCTGCGCCAGCCCCTATTCCGATCAACCCGGCGACGGTGCCAGGGCCGAAAGTTCGCCAGCGCGCATCGCTGGCACCCATCCGCGCCTCCATGGACCGGATGATATCTCTGGAAGCGTGCCTGCGCCCGTTCCGTCCCCAAGGCCCTCGTATCGAGATCGAAAGGATGGGCAGCAAGGCCATCGTTCACAGCTATGGCCACGGCGGTAGCGGTTGGTCGCTGAGCTGGGGTGCTGGAAGGCACGCGACGATGTTGGCGCAATCCACCGGTGCACGTGAGGTCGCCGTAATCGGCGCCGGCGCGATCGGATTGACCACAGCCGTCGTCGCTCAGCGCGCGGGCCTGAAGGTCAAAATCTATACCAGAGACATGATCCCCCACGTGCGCTCGTTCCGCGCCACCGGAGTGTACTCACCAAGTGCCCGCATCGTGGCCCTCGAGCACGCGACGCCGCAATTTCGCAAGATGTGGGAGGACTGGGCGCGCTACTCGTACTATCAGTACAATTCCATGCTCGGCCTGCCCGGCACTCCCGTCGAATGGGTAGACACCTACAAGATGTCGGACACACCCTTCGCACAGGGATCATCGCTCTACACCCATGCGCCTTATCCGAACGAGCCGGAATATCCGCATCTCGAAGAAGAGCACACGCCCGACCTGATGTCGGCGATGCAGGACCTAACGCAGGATCAGCATCCTTTCCCGGTGCCATATGTGCGCCGCATGAACACGATGATGTTCAATATTCCCGCCCACGCAAGCGCGCTGTTAAACGAGTTTCTGGCTCGGGGCGGGGAGATCGTTATCCGCGAGTTCGAGAACCACAGACAGTTCCAGGAACTGCCGGAAAGGACGATAATACATTCGACCGGCTACGCGGCGAAGGCCCTCCTTGGAGACAATTCGATGGTGCCGGTCCGCGGTCAGACGGCGCGCCTCATTCCACAACCTGAAGTGGACTACGCCATCAGCTACGATTCCCAGAATGTGTACACGGTGCCACGCCGCGACGGGATGATCGTGCAGGAGTGGTCGCAAGGTGACTACGGGAATGAAAAGGAAACCGCCTATCTCGACGCGACACGGAGTTCGGTCGCCAAGATCGCCAGGATGATGGAGGCAATGAGCAACCGCTCCTGAGACGGTTCCCGTTACAGCACGTGCAAGGCCGCCTTTTTAGCCAAAGGCGGCCTTGTTCATTTTCGGGCGGTTGCTGCAAAGTCCTAGAACATCGCCCGCATGCCGAAGACGGCGGATATGCCGGACACATCATCGCCCGAAACACGCGCCAGCCGAGCAGTGCCGGCCAGCTTGCGCTCCCAGTGGACACCCACGTAAGGTGCCAGCGAACGGTTGCGATCGTACCGAAGGCGCGCGCCGAGTTCGAGGCGCTCGAAGCCGGATCCCACGTTCAGCGCGGACACGTCCTGAAACGCGAAATCAACTTCGGCTTCAGGCTCGACCACAAGCGACTGGGTGATGCGCTGCTGGTAACCCGCCTTGCCGCGTGCATGGACGTCGCCCTTCTCGGACGCAAGGATCTGGCCGGTCACGTCGAACCAGTAGGGCGCCAGTCCCTCGATGCCGACCAGCGCGTAAGTGCGCTGCGGATCGGGACGAAAATCATGGCGCACGCCCAATTGCAGGTTGAACCAGGGGTCGAGCGCATGACGCCAGTAGGCAGCCAGTTCGATGCGTTCGGCTCGCTCGCCCAGCTTGCCCTCGCCCTCGCTGGCGAGAACCACACGGTCGATATCGCCGCCGTACCATGCCTGTCCTTCCCAGCCGAAACCGTCCTTGCCGTTGGCGGAGCGATACTCCAGCCGATCGACCTGCAGTGCGAACGTGGAAAAGGTCATTTCCCCGATCATCGCCTTGCGCGAAGCCGCCATGCGATCGGGAGCGAAGAAGCGGTCGGCGGGATGGTCGACCGGCACTGGGGGCGCGGGCGCGTCGCCCGGCTGATCGGCCACGGTCGCATCGGGCGTGGCGTGCGCCGAATGGTCCATCGCCGGGGCTGCGTCCTGACCGGGCATGTCCATGCCGGACATGTCATGGTCCATCCCTGAATGGTCCATCTGGGTATGATCCATGCCCGCATGGTCCTGCGCCCCGGCAGGAATCGGCAGGCCGACCAGCAGCAACGCGGAAAGCAGCGGCAGAGAGACAGAGCAGTGCGCCATCAGCCCTGCCCCTCCGCCACGTCCCGCCGCACGGTGACCACGCGCATCATTCCAGCATGCATGTGCAGCAGCATGTGGCAGTGGAAGGCCCAGTCGCCCTCGCCGTCGGCGGTGAGGTCGAACGCGGCCTTGCCACCCGGCAAGACGTTGACGGTATGCTTGCGCGCACGGTGACCGGGTTCGCCCTGCACCAATTCGAAGAAATGCCCGTGCAGGTGGATCGGATGCGGCATCATCGTGTCGTTGATCAGCGTCACGCGCACCCGCTCGCCCAGCCGGAACGGGATCGGCGCCGGATTCTCGGACATTGCGGTGCCATCCATCGACCACATATAGCGTTCCATGTTGGCGGTGAGGTGAACTTCCACCTCGCGCGTCGGCACGCGCGGATCGGGGTTGGGATCACGCGAACGCAGGTCCGCATACGTCAGCACCCGGTGATCCGCGTCCTCCAGTCCGGTCGGGCGATCCGCCAGTCGGTCTACTGGCATCGGCGAGAGCGTGGCGACGCCCGGCCCCATCTTCACGCCAGGAGCGACCGAAGCATCGCGCATTTTCATCGAATGCCCCGACATGCTGTCGTTGGCGGGCTTTGACAGATCGATCTCGCCGCCCTCGCCCATATCCATGCCTGACATGTCCATCCCCATGTCGCGCATCGTCAGCAGCGGGCGTTTGCGAATTGGCGGCACCGGCGCGGCAAGGCCCATGCTCTGCGCCAGCGTCGCGCGGACTTGCCCTGAACGGTCAAGTGCTTCGGCGATGACGGCGTAGCTCTTCTCCGCGCCCGGCTCGACAATGAAGTCGTAGGTCTCGGCAATGGCGATCTGCACTTCGTCGGTTTCGACCGGTTGCACCGGATTGCCGTCCGCCGCCACCACGCGCAGCGGCAGCCCCGGTATGCGGAAGTTGAAGTTCGTCATCGACGAGGCGTTGATGACGCGCAGCCGCACCCGCTCGCCCGGCGCGAACAGACCGGTCCAGTTCTCCGCCGTACCGTGGCCGTTGACCAGGAAGCTGTAGGTCGATCCCGTCACGTCCGAGATGTCGGTCGCGTCCATTCGCATCTGCCCCCAGGCCAGTCGATCTTGCAGCGACTGGTCCTTTCCGGCCATCAATCCTGCCAGCGTCTGTTTCTGGCGATTGAAGTATCCGCTCATCATCTTGAGGCGGCGCATCTGTTCGTGCGGGTGGATCGGACTCCAGTCACTGAGGACCAGCACATGTTCGCGCTCGCAGGCGAGCGGGTCAGGTCCGGCGGGGTCGATGACGATCGGACCGAACAAGCCCTCGGCTTCCTGCATACCGGAATGCGAATGATACCAGAATGTACCCGAGTGGGTCAGCGGAAACTCGTAGGTGAAAGTCTCGCCCGGATCGATGCCGGGAAAGCTGACGCCAGGCACACCGTCCATCTGGAAGGGCACCAGCAGCCCGTGCCAGTGGATAGAACTCTGTTCGCGCAAGGTGTTGGTGACAGCGATGCGCACAGTCTGCCCTTCGCGCAAACGCAGTAACGGGGCGGGCAGCGTGCCGTTGACGGTCACTGCATGACCCGAGCGCCCCCCGGTGCCGAAGTGGCTCTGCCCGATCTGCAGGGCGATGGCATCACCCGACAACACGCCCGAACCCGCACTGGCATGCATGATCCCCGACGTACCGCTGCGCGCCCATGCCGGGAACAGCCCTGCCATGCCCGCACTTCCGGCCAGCATTCCGCCGATCTCGAGGAATCTACGACGTGCGATGAGGCGTCGGGCGGCGAGTTCTAACATTGACATGTGCTTCTATACGCGCTGCGTTCGCCTATCCCTCAATGAGATGCGACAATTTCTGACGTGCCCTGTATATACGGGTCTCCACTGCCTTGCGGCTGATGCCGAGGATCGCTCCGGCCTCTTCCTGCGACAGCCCTTCGATCGCGCACAGCAACAAAGGCTCCTTCAACATCGCGGGCAACGCAGCGATCGCGGAGTGAATGTGCGCGACTTCATGGTGAGAGGCGAACGCGGCTTCCGGCCCTTGTGCTTCGTCCGGGATGTCGTTGGCCTCTTCGAGCGGCAGTGCGAAGGCAAACAACCTTCGCACTGCTCGCCTGCGCGCCCAGTCGTGACATTTGTTGCGGGCGATGCGCAGGATCCAGGCCCTGAACGGACGCGCGGGATCATAACGGTGCAGCGCCAGGAATGCGGCGACGAAGCTGTCCTGAGTGACATCCAGGGCCTCCACTTCGTTACCGGTGTACCCGCGCACGAACCGATACACAGCGTCCCTATGGGCGCGCATCAAGGCGTCGTAACCCGCCTGCCGCCCGGCCAGCGCCGCGGAAAGGGCTTTCTCCTCTTCCTTCCGCAGATGATCCGGTGCGTTTCCAGGCACGCCAATTCAATCTGCAGTCGGAGAAGTCAGCGCTTCGGCCACCGCCTTGTCGAAACGGGCCGTCTGGTCGGCACGCAGCACGTCGCGCATCGCGAAAACATGCTGCAGCGTGGCCTTCTGGAGTTCTCCCATCGCCACGTGCGACTGGTCCACCGCCTTCTCCACATTCGGACCATAGGCATGATCACGGCTGATCGCGCTCGCCAGGCTGGCATTGGCTGCCTTCAGTTCGCCTTCCAGCCGCATGCGGCGCTGCGCGAAATTGCGCTCCAGCACATCGACCCGGGCCTCCTGAGCGGCGTCGAGATCGAGTTCCCGGTGCATGATGGAATGGATGCGCGTTTCTGCAGGCGCACCAACGCGCACCCGCTGCCCCACCCAGAGCGCCGCCAACGCGACGAGGAATGCCATCAGCGCAGCGACTGCATAGCGATGCATGCCGAAATCCCTCACGAACCGAGCAGATGCGACGGCGCAGCGGCGGGCACTCCCAGCAACGATCCATCATCGGCATGTACAGGCGAAGGCCCGGAAAGTCCTCCCCAGAGGCCCACGCCTCCGGCGACGATACAAGCCAGCATCAATGTCCGCCGGGCGGCCAATCGCTCGCGCCCTGAAGCCAGCCCCGCCATGACCCCGCCATCGATTTCGCCAAGGCCTGCGGGCATCGGCTCGTCGCGCACTTGCGCGAAAATACGATCAAGATTGTCCAAGCCTCTGCTCCTTCCAGGCAATCATGCCCACGATGCGAATACGCAACCACGCTCTTTTACCCTCACCCCTGGAAAAAATTTCATGTGCGAGAGGGATGGGCCGCTTCGCTGCGTATGACCTCATGCAAGTCCGGACAAGCTCGTTTGTCCGTCTCGAAGTGGAGTTACCGCGATGCGCCTTGCTGCCCTTGCCGCTACCGTATGCCTGACACTGACCGCCCTGCCCTCGACCGCCTTTGCCCATCCCAAGTTGCTGAGCGCAAACCCTACCGACAAGGCAACGGTCACCAAGCCCACGTCGATCACCCTCAACTTCTCCGAGGATCTCGTCGCGCCGCTTTCGGGAATCGATCTCGTGATGACCGGCATGCCGGGCATGACCGGCCACAAACCGATGCCGATCAAGGGGATTGCGGCCAGGGCCAAGGGCAAGACGCTCAGTGCCACGCTTCCCCGCCCGCTCCCAAGCGGGACTTACGTTCTTACCTGGCACGCGGTCGCCGCAGACCAACACCGCATCGAAGGCAGCTACGGCTTCACAGTGCGCTGACCCGATGGAACAGGGCAGCCTCGCCGCCGCGCGCATCGTCAGTTACGGCCTCCTGCTGCTGACTGCGGGGCTGCCCTTCCATGCGCTGGCAGAACGGCGGCCGCGCCTGTCGGCGCGCGAACGCGCAGTGCTCGGTGCTGTAACGGCCGGCTCCCTGCTCACGTCGATCTGGTGGGCGCTTGCCAACGTGGCGACGATGGCCGCGCTGTCGATCGGCAAGCTCGATTCCGATACGGTGACGATCGTTCTCGGCTCCACGCCGCTGGGGTCGCTGCTGACGGTACGGGCAGCGCTGCTGGTGGCGCTTGGCTTTCTGTTGCTGGTTCGGCCGCAACCGCTGCTGCTGACCATCGCCGCGCTGCCGGCTCTGGCCAGCGCGGCATTCGCGGGGCACGCCAGCGCCGGCGAAGGTGCACCCGGCCACCTGCTTCAGGCAAGCGACATCCTGCACCTTAGCGCCGGAGCGCTCTGGCTGGGTGCACTCGCCCGCTTCCTGACGACGACGGTATCCGCTCGCAATTGCGATGCCAACGTGATCCGCAGCCTCGCCGGTTTCGCGCGGACCGGGACAGCGATCGTGGCGACGCTGTTCGTGACCGGAACTGCCAGTGCATGGCTCATCAGCGGCGGGCAGTTGCCCGGAGGTGCCTGGCCCGTGCTGATCGGCTTCAAATTCGCGCTGTTCCTCGCAATGCTCGGCTTTGCTGCAGGCAACCGCTGGAAGCTCGTGCCAGAAATGGAAGACGGATTTTCCGATGCCCGCTGCCGCCTGATCGTGTCGCTGATGCTGGAAACGGCCTGCGCGCTCGGGATCGTCGCGCTGGTGGGTTTTGCCGGGCTGCTCGATCCCCACGGCGGGTGAGACCGCCGTGGGGATCGGCCACGTGCTGTCAGGCACGCGCAGCGATCATGATAATCTCGACTTTGTATTCCGCTCTGGCCAGGCTGGACTCGCCGGTGCCACGCCCTAGCGCGAGATGGCCGGCGTTCCAGGCGTCCCACACCGCGTTCATCTCGGCAAAGTCGCCGATGTCCGCCAGCCAGATCGATACCGAAGCAGGTGGTCCTTGCTGCTGCCGGCCAGCACGAGGCGCCCATCGATCTCGGCCAGCAGCCTTGGTCCATTCGGTCACCCTCTCCCGGGCGCCCCGATCTAACCAAAAAGGTACAATGTATCGCCATGGATCACGGCCTCGCTTTATGCGTAGGCCTTGGTCGATGCGGGTACCGAAGAGCGGCAACGCGCCCATCCAAGACGCTCCGAGCCCGATCCGAGCGGCCCGGGACGCGACCGTCCGCTGTCCCTTTTCGACCAGGCTCGCTACCGGCGCAGAGGGGTGGATAGCTGGCGTTCAAGGGGGGCATGGCCAGCGCGAACAATCGCCTTTGTTAACTGGGGAACTGCCGCTAAGTCGGCGATCATGAGGCACAAAGAATCCCCATTCGTCCTAGCGTCACATCGATCTTTTGTATCGCCTTACTGCTCTCAGTCTGGGTGAGGCCGCCCAAGCGCCTTTCCGTGCGTTAAACCGCAAGTTCTGCAGATACCAGATTCTAGGGTTGCACGATGGTCAAGCCAGTCACCAGTTGGAAACAAATCTCCAAGATTGTTGTAAAGGGCTACAAATCCATTGAGAGCGTCGAGCTTCGGATGGGAAGCCTCAATGTGCTTATTGGCGCCAATGGAGCCGGAAAGTCGAACTTCATCGGCTTCTTCCGGATGATCCAAAACATCCTCAATCGCAATCTGCAGAACTATGTGGGGCAAGCGGGGGGGCCGGACGCGATGCTGCATTATGGCCGCAAGTTGACACGATCTGTCGATGGTGAACTCTATTTCGGGAATAACGGCTACCTCTTTAACCTACAACCGACCGCCGACAACCGCCTCATGTTTTCGCGCGAGGCACTTTGGTGGAATATGAAGGGGGATTGGCACCCGGGATCAGGACACTTCGAAACGAAATTCGCTGATCGCGGCGCGCACGGTCTGATTTGGGAACATGTCGTGCCAGCCATGCGGAGCTGGCGTGTCTATCATTTTCATGACACCAGCAGCACAGCCCTAGTGAAACAACTTCATAATGTCGGCGACAACCTGTTTTTGCGCGATGACGCATCAAACCTTGCCGGTTTCTTGCTTCTTCTCTGGACAACGTATCCCGAGCATTACGGCCGGATCATTAAGACTATTCGGCTAGTCGCTCCGTTCTTTGGTGACTTCCTTCTTCGCCCAAGCCCATTTAATACCGAGAAGATCCAACTCGAGTGGACAGAGCTGGGAAAGGATGTGCCCTTCACAGCAAGCGCGCTATCCGACGGCACTCTCCGCTTTATGTGTCTCGCGACCGTACTTCTTCAACCTCAGGAGCTAATGCCGGCTGCGATCTTGATCGACGAGCCGGAACTTGGCCTCCATCCTTTTGCGGTGACGATACTTGGTGGGCTCATGAAGTCGGCTGCGATCGAGAACCAGCTGATTATTTCGACCCAGTCCGTCGAGCTGGTCAACGAGTTCGACCTCGAAGACCTTATTGTCGTTGACAAGCGCGCTGGGGCATCGACCTTCGCACGTCCTGACCCTCAGAAGTTGTCAGAATGGATGGAGGAATACAGTCTCGGCGACCTTTGGAAGAAAAACATCCTTGGCGGGCGTCCAGGTTTATGACGCGCGTTTATGTATTGGTCGAAGGCCAAACGGAAGAAGCCTTTATCAACGAGTTGATGGTGCAGCCCTATGCCGCGCGCGGCATCTATCTCACTCCGATCATTGTAAGCACGAGCCGTGGACACAAAGGCGGTCTCACGACTTATTCAAAGGTGAAGCCGCAGATCGATAAATTGTGCAAACAAGATGCAGGCGCCTTCATCACGACTTTGTTCGATTTTTACGCTTTACCTAAAGATTTCCCAGGACAAGCTAGTATAGCGTGTCACGGTACAAACCTAGCAAGAGTGGTTCACATAGAACAGCATTTTGCTGATGCGATTGGTCACCTCAATTTCATACCGAACATCGTTCTCCACGAATTTGAAGCGCTTCTGCTCACCGACATCGACGCGTTTGCCGAATGGACTGATAACGACGACGTGCTGGCGCCGCTCCGCCATGCTCGGATGATCAACGCGCCCGAAGACATCAACGACAGCGTCCATACTGCGCCGTCGAAGCGGATCATGGCCGCGATGGCGGGCTATCAGAAGACCGTCCACGGTCCGCTCATTGCCTCGACGATTGGTCTCGACGCAATCCGTGCCGCATGTCCCCATTTTCATGGTTGGCTCAGTAAGCTGGACGCACTGAACCCGCTTTAGGAGATTGGACTGTAGATATCGTCGCGGGTCGGAGATGCAGTCGCAATTGGGGGAGCCGCTTTCATGCTCACAAAACCGAAAGCTGACACACTGCAATCGGCCAAAGTGGTCGAATGAAGGGGCGATGAAAGAGAGCGAATTGTAGGTTATCCACAACCAAAATACCAACTCATCATCTGCAAACAACGCCCTGCCCCATTGTCAAGCTGCACCATTTTATGTCGCTGCAACCCAACCAAAATTGGTTGCAATCTTTGGTTTTGACACAGAATGTGATCCAATATATTTATGTAATTCAATTGCTTGATCGGACGGCAGGCTCCATGTCTCCCCGACCAACTTCCTTATCAGCAAAAAACCGAGGTATCCTGCAGGTTTAGCCAGTGTGGCAACTCCACTGTGCGACGGCTATGTGCGACGGTCAAGAGTCTCGATTTTGGTCCTCGTTTCAGACCTCCGATTCTGTCGATTCCGTCGGTGCCTTCAGGCTGTTCCGCGGGATTAGAATTCGTACCGCCGGCGTCCGCGTCGAGGGTACCGGCAGCAGCATCCAGTCAAACAGTGCCTCACGCACGAAAAGCGGAAGATTCTCCTCTGCTTCCGCTAGGCGCCCTTTGAGGAAGTATGCCCAGGCGAAAACGAGGCTGCCTGGTGCGCCGTGATCGTCGGGCGAACATTCAAGATAGCCTCTCAGGGCGGCCATCAGGGTGCCCCAAGGCCGCCAGCTATCCCATGCGTCGGTGTCGAAAAGTACGGTGCTTGCGACCGGATAGCAGAATTCCAGCAGTTCCTGCGCTTTCTTGTGGCGAGACCGAGCCAGATCCTCGAGCGTCAGGTCCTCCTGCTCCGCGCGATATCCGTCCAGCACCCTGAAACGCCTCTCCGCTCTCTGGAACTCGGCCTTGAAGCGCCCATCAAACCGGATCATCGCTTCCAGCGACGGGTAGCGCGGCACCGTGGCCCCCGAATCGCCGGACCAGTTGAAAGCGAGGTTCTCACCATCCTGCAACTCGCGAACGAACGAGCGATAGAATCTGTCCTGCGGAAGAGCGTCCCACAAGACCGGGTGCATCTCTGCCTTGCTTTCCGGCGTCCAATCGCGGGGCATGCCGGGCGGATCGATCTTCACCGCAACAGGCAGAGTTGTCCGATAGGTGCTCGAATTAAAATTAGGATTGGGGGCGATTTCGGTGCGCCATGTGTCCTGCTCCGCGTCATGGTGCCATAGGACGCCGGACGTATCGAAATCACGAAGTTCGCCCGTCTCGGCGGACCAGCCATGCAATACACATACGTGCAGGAGCAACCGAGCCTGCGACAGTTCCTCCCATGATACGATTTCGTCACACCAACGAACTTCCGCCTGCCGCTTGATAAGGCGGCCGGCGCGAACGACGGTGTCGATCGATACGCGTTCGCCATCACGGCTGGTGACGCCTGCGTGTTTTATGAGAATGTCGACAATTCGCTGATACCCGACCTCCAACGGTCCTGCTGGTGTATCCTCGCTGGCAGCGCCAGCCCTGCCTCGTTCACGCAGTCGATGGAAGTCGAGCTGATCACTGAGTTGCTTCTCCTCCAGCCACGCCGCAAGGAATGCCGGCCCTACTTCTGAAAGAATGCCACGAAGGTTATTGAGCTTGGTTTGGATCCGTGGGACCGCCCGTGCGGCAGGCTCAGAAGTGTTCCATGGATTTTGCAAGATGTCCTTGGCGGTTCTGTTGCCTTCGTCGATCCTGCGCGAAAGCTCCTCGAGCAGATCGCGACCGCTCAGCCGTAGGCCGAGGATTTCAGCCATTACACCGGCGACAAGAACGGCCATGTTGTCATCTTCATCTGACATTGAAAATATTCCTTTCTGACAGCAGCGGATTAATCGGAGGGTTTCGTCACCAAGTATTGACGAAGACGGTCATAGACGCTGACGCATGGTGATCCTGAAGTATGAAATGCCAGGCAAATTCCGACACAGAACAATCGCTGTTCGGTCAGAGAAGATGACAATTACCCAGCAAAAATCACCCGCGACAAAAATGCCCCTTTTTTGTCGCTTGCATGGAAAAGCGGGGAAAGAGGCGCAATACCTACAAAATGGTGCAGGCACCGATTTTGTATTTGCGCTCCGGTGGAGCGATGGATCGGCCTTGCGGACGAGGGGGTTGTCGGCTCACGCCGCCAAGCGCTAACGCGGGAGAAGCGGCTGCGCCGCGTCCATTGGATCGACACAGTCGCTCCTCCCGACGCCATTACTCGGCCTCGTTACGCTTCCAGTCCATCCGCGGATTGTCGGGCGAGCCAAACCCCGCAGCTTCATTGTCCGCCAAGATCATCGCCGCAATCTTCTCGAGCGTGCGGCGTGTGACGGTGGACCAATGGCCTTCCTGCACGCCGAGCCGCGCCAGCCTTCCCACGACGCTCCGCGCCTGTTCGAGAATGCGAAACTCGTTGTACACCGACCGGTTGTTCTCGCGCCGTTCGAGCGCGATCTCGCAGCGCTCCAGATCTGCCCGATAGACTTCGAGATCCAGCATCTTCTCGAGCGCTTGCGCCACAAGAGGCGCCAGAGCAGCCTCTGTCTGAGCGATATTCTTCTCAATCATCCCGTGGGCTTTCTGCAGGTCCACAGCCTTCAGCCGATGGTGCGCCAGATGGAGGGCGGCCGTCTGACTGGTCGCGCCGTTGCCTCCACGGGCCGCTTGCAGGCAACGAACATCGTGCGCGGTCTGCGCGAGATCTTCGCCACACCGCTCCGCGGCACGAAGCAGGATTGCACTGGCCTCCATCGTAAACGACGGCGCCGCCGGGTCGTCATCGCAATGATGGACCGCTTCGTGCGGATTCATTGCATCACCCTCGTGTGCTGCGCACGCAGCATCGCTTGCCAGTCCGCGCTGGCTTTCATTCATGTTCATGGTAACTTTCCTCGTTGATCTACGTCGAGTTCGGATCAACGAGGCTTCACGGCACCGCCCAGGCGGACGGCGGATGATTGACGAACGCGTGTCGTCGCATGTCCGTCCTGCTGCGAGGCCGACGATGCGTGGCTATGATCGATAGCAGCAAGACAAACAGGCTGATGCACATCGACCGCAGCGCTTGCAGGAGCAGTCCTACGATTTGACGGATGAGATCAGTCATGCGCCGCACTCATCCCGCCGGTGATGCCGACTGGGAAAAAGCTGAGGATGGCGCTGATGCGGCTCATCCTTTCCCTCTTAGGATTTTTTACCAAATCCGGGTAGAGTGCTGCAGCAGAAAAGATGCACGCGACCAATTTTAGGGCCATTGTCGCGCTTTCCCCGCGTTGCTACCCTCCGGCGCAATAAGCAAATCGGCTTTGTAACACTGTCGGGCACCCGATCAGAATCACTGTTCACAGATTCGATCGATGATGAAATGTGTGCGCTCGACGACAGGCACCCGCGGAATCTCGACCAGATTGTAACCGAGGCCGGAATACACGTCTATCATGGTATGGTATGTCGCCACGGCCTCGTCGAGCGTCTGCTTGCGCTCTTCATCCTGCTCGAAGATTTCTGGCCAGGGCGGCGTAATGAAAACTTTCGTCGCATAACGCCGCTGCTTCACCGCACACCAGAACGGTTCGGGCACCGGCAATCCGCTTAGTTGCAGATATCCAATGACGTCAGGAATGCCGCGATCGAATATGACCGGATCGCGACTGCCCAACGCCTCATTATAAGAGCGCATCTCCCAGTTCAGCATTAAGGCGGCAAAAGCCTCTCGATCTGCCCAAGGCAGTGCGCCACCGCCTATCTCTGCCTGGTCCCGAATGATCGCTCGTCCGGCTTCAGGCATATGCCGGAAACCCTGTGAACTCAGGGCCTGGATCAAGCTGGTTTTGCCTGATCCAGGCCCGCCGGTTATTACGTGAAGGTGCTCAGCCAAGGGGGCCTTCCGTTTATTTACTCCGCCGACTGAACCCGCCGCCTCGGCGCGGTTCTGGTCAGAAGGCAGGATCTTGCCGCGATTGGCGACGCGCTCCCTCAGCTTCAATCAATTTGGCGCGGCGGCTGTTCGTTCCGTCCGGCTGCTTGAGATGGATTGAGCCTCCGTTCTGGCTGACATCGGCCGACAGCGTAAATGCAGTGAAAGCGCCCGAGCACGAAGCGAGCCCGCACCATCGGCCATGCAACCCCTCACTGTCAATCGAACCCCCGCTATCCGCGGCCGGCCCATATTTCTCGAACAGGAGCCTGCGCCATTCCTGCGCATCCATTCCGCGCGGGGGGAGATAGGTGATGGTAGATATCCGAGCGGCGTCGGGCCAAGCCAGCAGCTTCAGGAGGATTCGACCGCCCTTCATGTCGTCGAACTCGGCTTCGCCCAGCACGGATTGCCCCTTCTCGGGCGCACGGCCGTCACGCGCGCGGATGAGACCCCGAACCTGATCCTCAAACCCGGTGACGCGGATCGCGCGCCTGACCTTGAGGCCGCGCGACTTCATGACCCCTTCCACCTCGGCTTCGCTCATGCCGAGCCGGAAACCTGCCAATTCGAAGGTGGCAGGCTTGTTATGTTCCGTCACAGACGCGGCGCGGGTCACGCCGACTTCGGCAGCGGTGATGGCGGGCGCGGTGGCAAGCGCCAGCGCGAGAATATGCAGCATGTCGGTCTCCTAGATGTCAATCTGGCCGCTTGCGCGGAGGAAGTGGATGCGCCCGTGCGCCACGGCGCCGATGGCGATGAAGAAGACCAGCGCGGGCAACCCGTGCTGGGCAAGGCCAATCCGCATTCCGACGGCGATCGCACCTGCAATGAGAAATGGCACCGTCCTGAGTGAACACAGTACGCAGAAGAGCATCGGACTAGCCTGCGGCCTGATGAGCGCTGCAAGCGCCGTAAGCGCGACGAGGATGGCGCCGGGCGGCTCACTGTTCAGGAACAGGGTGAGGATCAGCCCTGGCACGAAAAGATATATGCCGCCGAGAATGAAGTTCGGAACGAACGGAACCGTGCGGACGATCATTGCCTTGTCAGCCTTCCGGCCGACCATGATTGGCTATCCAATCGCCTATCCCTCGCAAAGCCAAACGCCATGGCCGTCCCCTTGTCGGCGGATGACGCCCAGCCGGCGGCATCCCGTTGAAACGGGATGCCGGCCCCTGGAGCCGGGTGTTGGAAACCTGCAACTGAAACAGGCGCGAACGCCTTTAGCGGGTGGCTTGGACATACGCGTCCGCCACCCGGCCAAAGAGCTCTTCGACCAGATCGGTCTTTCGACCGGCTTTCAGTGACAGGGTTTCCACGCCCTGGCTCGGGAACCGCTTCCCGTGCAACCGACAGCCTATAATCAGCAGATTAACGGATAGCGAACGAATTCGGATCGAGCGCCCTTAGCCTGTCGGCAGCATGGAAAAGGCGCCGCTAGCGGGTTTGCTGAACGGCAGTGAAATTGAAGGTTTTGGGAGAAGGAAAAAAGAACAGGCGCAAGCCTGCGCTGCTTCCAGCCTTCACTCACCAGCCGGTCCCACAGGCAATCCAGCCATGCACATGATCACCACACCGTCACTCAAGGCGGCATGAGGTCGTGCGCCCTCGGAGAAGACGTCCATGCTTCCATCGCATACAATCACCGCATTTACGCCTGTCACCATCAATGCCGGTCATTCGACAGCTGATGGCGACATTGCGGTCGGCGCTGCTGCGCTGACCGTGAAAGTCGTGGCCAGAAAGGTCAGCTTTGACCTTTCAACCTTCATCTTGCGCCCCCATCACCCCCCGCAAGAGCTTCTGGCGTGGATCGACGAGCGAACCGGCGACGATCAAGCAACCCTTTCGACCTATTGGCCCAAACGGGTCGTCAAAGCGCTGAGCCAGTTGCCGGATGCTGCCTATTCTTCGGGTATCCGCAACCTCGCAGGGAGAGGCAGCCAGCCCATTATCCGCCTGCAGGTCCAGGATATGACGGGTTTCATCTCTCTGCAGAAAGCCTGCGCCTATGCCGAGATCGCCTGCGGCTCGACGCCGGCAGCCGAGCGCTTCGCGGCCTGGGTCAAGGGCGACATGGACCAGATTATCGTGGATGCCGAGATCGACGCGATCGCGACGTGGCGCATGACCGTCGCCGCGATCGAACGCAAGAGCCGGCTGGGGCGCGAACTGGCAAGGGTCCTGCACCGCCACCTGGTCCATTGGCTGCGCGATACCGATCGCGCCTCCACCCGCGCGCATGAGCGCAATCTCACTCCCATCGCTGGTTGACACGCCCGCCGCGCCTGCGGGCGCAGCCCTATCAAAGGATATTACCATGGAATTGATCGATCTCTCGATTCAGGACCGGGGCTTCGCGCCCCATAGCATCGCCATTAGCTTGCGGACCGCGGGATGCTGCTTCGGCATGCTCCACCGCCCGGACAGCAGGATAGTTGCCGGCATCGGTCTGCTGTTGGTTAGGCCAGATGACGTCGGCGGCTTCAGCATCGAAGCCGATGCCACGTATCTCCAGCCGGGCGATACGGCCACCGATCTGCTGGACTGGCTGGACGCCAGGATAGACGAACAGGCCGCGATCATCACCTGGGACAAATGGTGGCCGGCATCCCGGCGTTTGGCGGCGCTCGCCGATCCGGAACGGCATCCTGTCCTGTTGGCGGCGGCGGGCGATACTGCCGGACGCTGGCGAGAACTTCCGGCAGCCGACACTTGGTATCTGCGCCAGGCCCGCGCGATGCCTGTGCCCTGCATCTGCGATGCCGGTGTGCAGGTTGCGGATTGTCACTCGACGGTGCCCTTGTCGCTGCTGCCGGATGCCGCGATCGCGATGCCGCAATTGATCGGCGAAGCCGTTGCGGGCTGGCTGGCTTGGGCGAGGCAATTTTCCGACTTCGATGTGGATCCCGTCGCAGCGCAGGCAGTGCATGCGTTGGAGACATGGCGCGCGACGATGCCGATTTCCGACGACGGCTAACCTTCGACCGACGATTTTCAATGCTCCCGGTACGATGCGCCATGTCGTCCCGGGGACCCGGACGTCCAGATGGCTGATGCACGTCGACGCCGCTGATCCATCTGCTGCCACCGCCAGCCAAGACTACGGCACTGCTAATCGAGGAGGCGATCGCGGGATGGCGACGCTGGGTCCAAGGTTTCGGGGACGTCGACGATTGTCAGCATCCCGCTCAATCGGCGCTTCGCGATCTGGACCGCTGATCGAAAGACTGCTCCCCCCACCGACCATCTTCCCACCACGGGTCCGCTGACCCGCACCATCGAGGTATTCATGTTCATCGACTCATTCCCGCCGCGCGTCGCCGACGCGCGGTTGCCCTTCGTCGTGCTCGATACCGAAAGCGAATACGATCTCGACGTTCACGACCGCTACCTGGCCGCCGAGCGGTTTACTGACGACGACAAGGTCGCGCTGCACCCGCGTGACGCACGAGAGGATCCACGCGTCCACCCTCGCTGGCCGTGCCAACGCATCACGGCGATGAGTTGGCTTATCCTTCGCGACACTTCGGATGGGCTGGTGCCGGAACGCATGGAGACGCGTGGTCGACCGGAGCAGGATGAGGGCCAGATCATCGCCGCTTTCCTGACCGATATGCAGCAACTCGGCCCGGCAAGGCTAGTTACATGGGGCGGTTTCGCCGCTGATATGCCACCGATCATGCTGGCGGCGATGGCCGCCGGGCTGACGATGCCGGACAGCTTGTCTGGTCTGTTGTCGCCTTGGCAACGGAGCCGCTCCGGACACATCGACCTGATGTCTGAAATCTCCGGTGGTGCGGCGAGGCCGCATATGGCCGAAGTGGCCGCCAAACTGAATATTCCGTGCAAGCTGACCTGCCGGCCTGACCTCGTTTCAAGGCTCATGACGCGTGGCAAATGGAGCGATGTGAAGTCGGTTGCAGAGGGCGACTGCTTAACACTCACAGCCATCCTGATGGCATGGAAGCACCTCGGCGGTGCTGGCGCATCCATGCTCGAAGGCACCCGTCGCCTGTCGAAGTTCGTCGCCGACCATCTCGGACACCGACATTACGCGTCCACCTGGATCGAGCACGGCGAGCACGCCCTGCGCGATGCCTTCGCGCGTGAGGCCGACAAGCTCGCAGCGCTCGCGCCGCACCTGGCCGACTGAAACCAGCAAAGAATGTGCCTCTGCAGAAAGGGGCGGAAAAACAACGAGCAGGCCGATGGCCTGCGCAAGGAGATCAATATGAGCGTTCAACAAGCCGCACAGACCATGCAAGCCTGGACCTTGGCGCTACGCGACATCATGCGCTATCCTTGGTTTGCGCCGATGCAACATACAGTAGCGTTCGCGTCTGGCGGCAAGCGCGACATGATCGAGGCGATCCATCTTGCCGGCATCGCCGAAGAGATGGGACGTGATGTGATCCACGTCGATTTCGATCGGTCGATCTCGGGCGGCCCCATCGGCGTGTCGATGGTCGTACGTCAGGCGCCGATGGTGGAATGGGCGCCGAACCTGCGCCTCTATGCTGCCAGCGACGATGCGCCCGTCGAACTGCTAAGCATCCGCCATCGCTGGTTCATCGGCCCGCACCACCTGCTGACCGCAGGTGCGCTGCCGCCCGCGAGCAAGATCCGCCGCGGCACCGAGCGTGCCATGCGGCGCTGGCGCGAGGCGGCGGAGGACGGACGCGACGTCGAGCTTCCGGGTTCGATCATCGTACCGGCCGGCCAGCCCCTCGCAAATGCGATCCCGCGCGAGGAGTTTCTGGCCCGCGCGGCGGGCTGATCCTGTCACCGGCGGTCATGAGGGTAGCATGCTTGACCGCCGGCGAAGCGCCACCTGGCGACAGGCACACTCTACGTCCTACGCAGCAGGTCGACCCACCCGACCATCGCCGCGCATCGCGAGCTGATCCACAAGATCGGCATCACCGGCAGCTCAGTTGAGGCCCGCATAGCGGGGGCTGCCGATGACGCCACGTATCTCCTTGCGGGCGTGGATGTGGTTGCCACATACAAGTTATACGACATCAACCGTCCACGCCTGGAAGCGCTGATCCACCGCGTCCTCGACAGCGTGCGATTCGATGCCAAAATACCCGACCGCTTTGGCAAGCTGGTCCGCCCGCGCGAATGGTTCATGGTGCCACTGCATATTATTGATGAGATAGTCGGCCGCATCGGGGATGGCACATTGGCTGGGATGACATACGATCCTGCTTCCGTGATGTTGTGCCGGAAACGAAATGAACCGGCTTAGCGCAGACCGCAATTCTCGACCCTTTGTCGTCGTACAACCGCCGGTTTCTCGTCCCGAGATGCGGTCGGTCTGCTTTACGCTAGCCACAGGGCATATCGTTTCCAAATTGTGCCGCCCACCATCGCCTGCCTATGTCCTGTGGTTGCGCCGATAGTTGCGATGAATAAAGTCTCAGTCAAAGCTGCCTGGTCGCGAGGCGCTGGGGTGAAGGGCGTTCGTGGCGGGTCGAACGACAAGCGCAGTGCTGGAAACCACGTCCGTCCTCCGTCAGTCCGAAGGCGTTGCTACCGGAAGGCCATGCGGCCCGGACCCCGATGAGACGGCGGCACCGAGCTTCGCCCGTTCTCTCGCATCGCGCACCGTGTCGGCGTCTGCCGTCGCCTCGACAGCTTGGACGTAGGCCGCGATATAGTCAGCCGGGAGCCCGTGCTCGGCGCATCCGGACAGCACGAAGTCCTTGTACCAGCCATAGGGCTTGAGAGCGTCGTCAATCGCGTCCGGGCTGGCAAGATAAGTCAGCACCTTGCGGCGCCGGCCTTCGTCGTTGATGACTGTGACGGTCGCATGCTCATAGCCGTTGCCGACTCCCTCGGCCCGGTCGAGCCTCGCGCGCTCGGCGGGATCGAAGCTGAACAGGACACCCACCACGCTCTGGTCGTCATTCGTGGCGAACGCGTTGCACTTGCCCGACTTGTCCTTGCTGCGTTTGTGGAATCGCAGAGCATGGCCCGGGAGGGTCGCAATGCCGAGCGGCTCGCAGCTTGGCATCCGCTCGCGCAGTCGGACGGTCGACATGTTGGATCCGTAAGCGAAATATACGACATGCTCTGGTGGCCCGGTCTCCATATCCTGCAGCGGCGCAACCACTGGATCGCCAGGCTTCGCGATCATGCGCAACGGCACGGTCATGATGCTATGCTCGTGGGTCTGCTCGCCTTCCCGCATGATGATCGGCCGTCCGGCCTCGGTGTCGAGGACCGGGACGGGCCGGCCGGTCCAGTCGCACTCGGTACAAGCCGGCCGCTCCCACAAGACGCCGGGTGCGGAGCTATTCTCGCCATGCTCGGGTTCCAAGTATGGTGACCCGCATTGCGGGCACGCCTCGGGGACACCGCGCAGCGCGCGCAGGATCTGCGTCATTGCCATTTGCACAGCCTGCTGCGTCAACGCGTGCGCCATGTCCGCGTCGAGCCATGTCGCGGACTTGGCGTGAGTCAGCCAGTTGGTGAAGGTCCAGGCGGATTCGAGCATCTGCTTGATCGCGCCCCGACGTTCCTTATTCGACTCGCTCGGCAGAAGATCGTTAAAGATGATGTCGGTCCACGCGCGGAAATTTGCGCGTTGCGGTGGTGCATCGGTCCAGACCGCGGCGTCCTGCGCAGCCCCAATTAACGCAAGCAAGGTTTCGCGACACCGCACGCCGACGGCCTGATAATCCGCAAGATTGTGCGCTTGTGTCATCGCGGCGCCGACATCCTCCATCTTCTCGAGCACCGGCTTGAACGGCAGGACGCGAAGGTCATTTTCCTGCTGTTCCTCGGTTCGAGGAATGCGGAGCATCAGACCAATATGGAAGGTGAGCGCGAGATCCATGTTAGGAAACTGCGCCTGGGAGTAGAGGTTCGTGCCGCCCGTGATAACCCACCAGCGGTCTTTGTTGGTATGAATGTCCCACACGTCATGGCGGGTGTTCAGGACGGCTTCGGAATAGACCTTCTGAAGGAACACGACCTGAAGATCAGGCGCCTGCCACTCAAAATATTCCCGGACAGTTTCAATTTCCGCTTCGGTAGCTTTCAGCATGGTCTGCCCTTTGTAGTGCTGTGGCTGCACCATCTACGTGTGTGTGCGCAAGCACAGAAATTCATCCAATTTCATCACTTCTAGCATTCGCGCAGGCAATCAAAACTGCTATATGTATCGCAAATGGAACGATCAATCCAAGCCATCTGGAATCAGGAGGATATCCCCGTCATCCTGAGGCGCACCGGGAAAGGGGAACTTCTCCGTGTCCGTTTGCCGTTTGACCAGGACAACCGGCGATGGCTGCAGAACATGCGCCGCACCACCCCGATCTGGATCGCGTCGCGAAAATTCTGGGAAATACCGAAAGCTTGGTTCAACGATTTCGTGAACCGCGCTCTAATAAAATACGGTCGCATTTATGTCATCCAGCCATTTCGCGAACAAGAGATCTGCTCACCCTCTTGCCAGAATGCCCAGGGGCATGAATGCCAATGCTCGTGCATGGGTGTGCATCACGGCGCCGGTAGTGATGGAAGTTGGTTCGAAGTTTCAGAAGCCTTCTCTACACGCTGGGGGGAAAGAGAGCTTGCTTGCCGGCTGATGGTCGCAAAAAAGCAGCAGCAAGCTGCCCCGTGAAACCTCGTTGTTTTTCAACGCGGATAACATCGCTGCCTATGGCTCCCGACGGTGAGCCATAGCTGCCTACGTTTCCTTTTGGACTCCCGCCCCTTCGTCGCGGTTCGGAAATTGTCGATTGCCGCCACTTGAGCTGGAAGTCATAGCCCTTTCAACTGCACGCTCTACATTGGTGCGTTGCGATGAAACTAAGAGGATGTCTCGTTTGCTGGTTGATACTGTCACCGTCTCGGGTTTCCGCTGCTTCGGCCCTGATCCGCTTGTGATTGATATCGCGGCAGATATTACCGCCGTGGTTGGTCCCAATGCCTCGGGCAAGACCGCGCTGCTGCAAGCCTTGTCCAAGCTATTCGGCGTCACCCGCACACAGCGCACAGTGCAGCGCTCTGACTTTCATCTTGGCGCCGAGGATGATCCCGATGATCGGGACCCCAAGAACCTCTTCATCGACGTGCTGATCGGCCTGCCGGAACTGAGCGATGGCACCGCGACGCCGGAGACCATCGCGCCTGCCTTCCGACGCATGCATATTGCGCGGGCGGGCGATGACCCGGTCTGCCGGCTTCGCCTTGAAGCCCGATGGGAAGATGACGGCACGGTCGAAGGCGAAGTGTCACAGGAGTTGTTCTGGGTCGAGACGCTTGACGCCGACCCGCCCGCCGACAAGCGCCATCCGGTATCGGCGGCCGATCGGGGTTTGATCCAGCTCTATTACACACCCGCAAGCCGCGACGCGGCGGCACAGATCCGGGCAACAGCAGGAGCGCTGGCGGCGCGCTTGCTCCGCGCGATCGAATGGTCGTCCGACACAGAGGAAGCGGTCACCGAGGCGAGCGACACACTGACTGAAGCCTTCGAGGGCGAAGCCGCGATCGCCTCGATCGGTAAGGCCCTGCAGGAACGCTGGGCGGGGCTTCACGATGATGTGGTCGATACCAAGCCGCGACTCAGCCTGGTCAGCCGGCGCTTCGAGGAGGTGGTAAGCCGGATTGCGGTCGTCTTCGAACAGGGACCGGATGGCCACGAACGTGGGCTCGACGCGCTCAGCGACGGGCAGCAATCGCTGTTCTACTTCGCGCTCGCGGCAGCGGTCTTCGACCTCGAACGCGCCGTGGTCGCTGGAACGGTCGACGGGTTCCGTGATGACACGATGCGCATCCCGGCCCTGACGTTGTTTGCACTGGAAGAACCGGAAAACCATCTCTCGCCTTACTTCTTGGCGCGGATTGTCCGGCAGATCCGCTCCCTGACGGAAGATAGCGGAGCGCAGGCGCTCATCACCAGCCATTCCCCGGCGGTGCTGAGCCGGGTCGATCCCCGCGAAGTGCGCTATTGCCGCTGTGAACCGAAAACGCGCATATCGTCGGTCAAATCCATCAAGCTGCCCAAAGGCGCGAGCGAGGAAACCAAGTTCGTCCGCGGCGCGCTGCTCGCCTATCCCGAACTCTATTTCGCGCGTTTTGTGGTTCTCGTCGAAGGAGATTCGGAACGCATCGTGCTGCCCAAGCTGGCCGAAGCGCTCGATCTGCTGGTCGATCCGGCCTTCGTCGCGATCGTGCCGCTGGGCGGTCGTCATGTACAGCATTTCTGGCGGCTGCTCACCCAACTCGGTATTCCTTATGCAACCCTGCTCGACCTCGACCTTGGCCGCAAGGGCGGCGGCTTCGGCCGAATCAAGACGGCGATAGAAAAACTGATCGAACGGGGCGAGCAAAAGAGCAAACTGCTCGAAACGACCAATGGGATGCTCTCAGATGCTGAATTCGCTAAGATGCATGAATGGTCGGAGGTCCAGCATCTTCCGGGATGGCTGAATTTCCTGCAGAAATACGGCGTCTATTTCTCATCGCCGCTCGACCTCGACATGGCGATGCTCAAAGCCTTTCCTGCGGCCTATGAGGCGGTGATCCCGGCAGGTGGCGGGCCACGGATGGCAAACGACAAAGCTGCCGAGGCGGTGCTGGGCACGGCCGGCCCGGGCCTGACTGTCTGGACCGGGCCCTATGCGGGTTATGAGGATTTTTTCCCGGCCTATCGCTACCACTTTCTGACGCAGAGCAAGCCGGCGACCCACTTGGCCGCCCTGGTTCATATCAAGCGGAAGGAGCTGATCGCCAGCATGCCGCCGGTGCTCAAGGCGCTGCTCGAGCATGTCGCCAAATCGCTGCGGCGGGACTGACTATGGCGGTCCTGTCTCGGCGCGTTCGCCCCGATCAATGGCAGCCTATCGGCGTCGCCGCACTCGAAGCGAACGCGCTCAATGTCGTGCGATCCAGCGAAAATCGCTCCGTCATCGCCGGCCCCGGTGCCGGCAAGACCGAACTGCTGGCGCAGCGGGCCGCCTATCTGCTCCAGACCGGCACCGCGCCTCGCCCGCGCCGCATCCTGGCGATCAGCTTCAAGCGCGATGCCGCCGTCAATCTAACGGCACGGGTCGCCCAGCGCTGCCATCGCGATCATGCAGGTCGCCTCGATTCCATGACATTCGACGCTTTCGCCAAGGGCTTGATCGATCGCTTTGGTCAGGCCCTCCCGACGCACTGGCGGCCCACGCCCGATTATGAAATCGTCTTCCCCGGCGAGCGAGATTTTCGCGACTTTCTCCAGAATCAACTCGGTTCACCGCCTGCCAGTATCGGCACTTATGCCGATCTTCAGGCTATCGCCGTCAAATCCTTCGAACGGCGGCATCTCGTCGGATCACGTCTGCCGGTCGCCGGTTGGCGCAATCCCACACCAGGACAATGGGCGGCCGACCAATATTGGCAATCGTCCCTGCACGGCTCGGCCACGAGCCACCTTTCCTTCCCGATGATCGGTCGGCTCGCCGAACTGCTGCTTCGCGTCAATCCGATGGCGCGCGACGCCTTGCGGCTGACCTACTCGCATCTGTTCATGGACGAGTTTCAGGACACGACCCAGATCCAATATGATCTGGTTCAGACCATCTTCATGGGCACAGCCACCGTCATCACGGCGGTCGGCGACAACAAGCAGCAGATCATGCGCTGGGCCATGGCGATGGATGCGCCGTTCGCGGCCTTCGAAGCCGATTTCGGCGCGACGCGAACGCCCCTCTACAACAATTACCGTTCCTCCCCCGACCTGGTGCGCATCCAGCATGTGCTGGCACAGGCGCTTGACACGAAGTCGGCCAAGCCCGTTGCCATGGCGGCTGGCTCGATCACCGGCGAAAGCTGTGCGATCTGGGACTTCTCGTCGGTGCAAGCCGAAGCGACGCACCTCGCCGCCTTTGTCGCGGCAGAGATGAAAAGCCATGATCTTTCGCCTCGCGATTTCGTTCTGCTCGTCCGGCAGAAAGCGGGAGACTATGCGGCCGTACTAGAACCGGCCTTCGCAGCCCGGGGGATTCCGCTTCGCAACGAGGCCCGGATGGTCGGGCACGTCATGCTTCAGGAACTGCTCGCCGAGGAAGTTTCCGAACTGCTCGTCGCCATCCTGCGGCTTGCGGTGTGTCAGGCCAGCGGTCGGTACTGGACTTTATGCCAGGGCAGGCTCGGTATTTTGCGGGGCATCGCGCCGGATGATGAGGCAGCTCAGGCGCGTCTTGCCAGTGATCTCGATCGTTTCGCACTCGATTTGCTTGCGGCGCACACCAGTCCTCCCGTCGGCAAGCCAAACGTCCGATCCACGATCGACGGGATCATAAACTGGATAGGGCGCGACCGCATCGTCGCGGCTTACCCCGCCTACCGGCAGGGCGGATGGCTGGACAAGGTGATCGACGCAGCGGCGGAGCATCTGCACATATCCGCTGGCAACGGCGTGGACTGGGAAACAGCGCTCGATGCCTATGAAGGGCTCCACGCCATTCCCTTGATGACGATCCACAAGAGCAAGGGTCTCGAGTATCACAGCGTGATCTTCGTCGGGCTCGACGATGGGGCATGGTGGAGTTTCGACAAGGACCAGATCGAGGCCACGGCGGGATTTTTCGTCGCCTTCACGCGCGCCAAGCAGCGCGTCCTGTTCACCTACACGGCGCACCGGGGCAATCGAAGCAAGATCGCTACGCTTTACAATTTGCTCCGGTCAGCAGGCATCCAGACCCACCAGATTGCCTGACCAAAGCTTCAGGCACGCGCCGCGCGAACGATGACCTTGTCGATACCTTGCTCTGCCGCGAAACGCTTGGCCCGCTCGATCGCTTCGGACATGCGCCAGTCGAAGCCTGCCGAGCCGCCGGTATCGCCTTTGGCACTGTCAAAGAAGTAGCCCTGCTCCATGCCGCCAATGCCGCGATGCACGACCACGGCCACATGGCGCTCGGCAGGGATGTCGGCCGTTGGCGACAGATAGATAATCGCGGTCATCGACCCTCCGCTCGGCCATCCAGGAGATGCCGTTCATGCTCTCTTGCGCCAATTCGCAAGGCAAGAACATAGATCGAACAAAATCGCGATGCAATGAGCGTTCCCCCGGTTTTACGCCAGAGAGCGAGAAAACCCTCTGGCGTACATCCAGCGACCGGTTAATCATCGCACAGATGAGTGAGTACGATGATAGTATCGAAATAGCGATGGATGATTTCGCGCGGCGCTTTTCGATGCGGTCGGCGAAGTTGATGTGGCTCCTGGGTGCTGGTGTTTCAGCGTCTGCCGGGATCCTGACAGCCTGGGATATGATCTGCCGGTTCAAACGGGAACTGTACATCACCCAGCGCAAGGTCTCTCCTCAGTCCGTCGCCGATCTTTCTTCACCGGCAATACTCGCAACCCTCGATGCTTTTCTGGCCGAATCCGATACGTTGCCCCAACCTGGCGCGCCCGACGAATATTCGGCGCTGTTCGAGGCCACCTACCCGCAAGAACAGGACAGGCGGACTTATATCGACCATATGATCCGGGGGATGAAGCCGACCCAGGGGCATCTGGCGCTGGCCGCTCTTCTTCGCGCCACTCATTGCAACATCGTGTGGACGACCAATTTCGACCATCTTCTCGCCGATGCCTGCGCGCGCACCTTCGATACGACGGCGGCATTGAACATGGCATCGCTCGACGGAACGCTTCTCGCGGGAGAGTTCATTTCCGAGCAGCAATGGCCCATCGAGATCAAGCTGCACGGCGATTTCCGGTCGCGGCGCCTGAAGAATACGAGCGAGGAGTTGCGCCATCAAGATGCACAATTCCGCAGACAGCTCGTCGATGCGTGCCGTCGCTTCGGTCTTATCGTTGCCGGCTATAGTGGCCGCGACTCCTCTGTAATGGATGCGCTGGAAGAGGCGGTTGGCGAACCCGGCGCCTATCCCAACGGTCTGTTCTGGATGCATCGCGGCGAGGCGGCGCCGTTCGAGCGGGTCAGCCAGTTGATTAGGAGAGCCAGAGCCGCCGGCCTTGAAGCCGGGATTGTCCGGATTGAGAATTTCGACGAGGCGATGATCGATCTGCTGCGACTGTTGCCGGGTATCGACACATCCCTCCTTCGAGCGGAAGGCCAAGAGCGGCGACGCTTCTCAGTTGCTCCCACACCTTTGGGCAAAAAATCCTGGCCGGTCCTGCGCATGAACGCAGTGCGTGTGACGCGTCCGGTGAATTGCCGTAAGATCGTCTGCGAGATCGGCGGCGGCAAGGATGTGCGCGAAGCCGTCGAAGCAGCCGAAGGGAAGATCATCGTTGCCCGGACGCGCGCGGGAGTCCTCGGCTTCGGGAGTGATGATGAGTTCCGGCGGGTCTTCGCCCCTTTTAGCATTACAGAGTTCGGCATCGCCACCTTCGAGGATCGCCGTCTGCGCTATGATTCACAGGAGCGGGGATTGCTGCGCCGGGCGCTTGTCGCCGCCATTGCGCGGACCCATGACATGGAGGCTCGCGCCAGAGGCTCCGCCGATATATTGGCGCCGCGAATGCCCGGCGACCCAGCCTGGCAGGATCTGCGCGATGTGATCGGCGGCCCGATCGTCGGCAGCGTCCCCCGCAAGCGTGATATCACCTGGCGTGAAGGTATCGGCCTGCGATTGGACTGGGCCAGCGATCAGCTCTGGCTGCTGCTGGAGCCCAGGATCGTTTTTGATGGCGGCAGCGAGGAGACCAAAGCAATCACGGCCGATTTCGCGCGGGAGCGGACCGCACGCCGCTATAATCAAATGCTCGACAAACTGATCAATTATTGGTCGCGCAGATTCGCTGGCCAAAATCTGCGTGCCCTTGCGATCGGCGATGGGCTGGACGCCGCCTTCGATGTCGATCGCCAGTCGGCTTTCTCATGGGCAGCCAAGCCATGACCAGCCAGCTGCAACATTATGTCCGGCTGCCGGAGCCCAATCTGCTGTTCCATCCGGACCGGCCGAGCGATCGAGACATCCATCCTCTGCGGGGACTGGCCCGTTTCGGACCCTATTCGAGCATGTTCACCCCGTCCCCCATCCGCGTGGCGACGCTTGCGCCTTCCGGGGAATCGCAGCGTCTCTTCGAGTTCCTAAGGGAACTCAACCAGCCTGCGAGACCGCAGGAGCGAACCGACTATCTTCCGGACTGGGCCAGTTTCAACAGCGTCTTCCAGACGCACCTCGCACCAGCTGCAAGCCATTGTCGGCGGGAACTCGATGCCCAACTGGACGGAGAGTTGAAGGATTGCCCTGCATCGGGTCTGCTGCTTGCCGAACGGCTCATCCGTTCAATCCAGTTGCTCGACGCCAACCGCGCGGATTTTGACGTGCTGTTCATTTATCTTCCTGAACGCTGGTCTCCCGGCTTCTACGGAGCCGATGATTTCGATCTGCATCACCAGCTCAAAGCCTTCACCGCCGCGCGGCAGCTGCCCATTCAGATTGTGCGCGAAGACAGCGCACTATCCTATCGATGCCGGGCCAGCGTCATGTGGCGGATCGGCCTGGCGCTCTACGCCAAGGCTGGCGGCGTTCCTTGGAAACTGGCCGATGTGGAGCCGGACACTGCCTATATTGGTATCTCCTATGCGCTCCGGCCCGCAGAATCGGAGCTTGCCCGCTTCGTAACCTGTTGCAGCCAGGTCTTCGACGCCGACGGTGCTGGACTGGAATTCATCGCCTATGACACCGGCGATGTGAACGTACAGCGGGAGAACCCGTTTCTCTCGCATACCGAGATGTTTCGGGTCATCACCCGTTCGCTGGACCTTTATCGCCGGCGCCATGGCGGCAGACTGCCGACACGTGTGATGATCCACAAATCGACCGAGTTCAAGGAAGCCGAAATAGAAGGCTGCTTCGAAGCGCTGAAACATATCGAGTCGGTCGATCTCATCCAGATCGTCGAGGACAATGGCTGGCAGGGCGTGCGATGGGAACAGGACCGTAACGATCCGGAGATATCACAAGCGGATGGGTATCCGGTGAAACGCGGAACCTTGCTCGGGCTCAGCGGCAAAGACGCTTTGCTCTGGATGCACGGGGCAGTCGATGGTTTCGGGCGCCGCCCCTATTTTCAAGGTGGCAAAGGTACACCGCGACCGTTGCGACTGGTCCGACATGCCGGGCATGGAACATGGGACGATACCGCGAAGGCGGCCCTGGCGCTGTCGAAAATGAACTGGAACAATGACGGGCTCTATGATCCACTTCCGGTGACGATGAGCTACGCAAAGACCTTAGCACAGGTGATCAAGCGGATGCCGGGGCTCGGCAAGGGCACTTACCAGTTCCGATTTTTCATGTGAATGGACGTAAATCCCCTTTCGTCAAAGCCAAATTCTTGGACATTTTGGTGTTTGAACTAAGACAAACTTGGCTCTCGCCTGTGCGAGCCGACTTGCTCAAATGTTTCCGGCGACGGATCGGACGCTTGTTAAATTTTTTTGCGTTAAAGATCGACGCTTTAGCGTTCCGAAGCCGAATGTCGCAAAGGTCCCTGCGCTCGCCTCTGACAAGTGCTCACTGACTGCAGCCGGGAACGGCGGCTTACTACAATGAGCCGCTCCGAAGCCGACATTCCGAAAAGTCCCAATGTTGGTCGGCTGGTCTTCTCTGGCCAGTGGGAGGCAAAGGGATCGGACCAAAGCCGCTTAAATGACCCATGTTCGCGCAGGCCACAGCCGTGCACTTGATGGCACTGGGACGAAGGCACGGCCTGTCCGACCGTGCCATCGCAGCGATCATCGACAACGTGCGCGCCGGACTTGCCGATTGGCCCGAGATCGCAGCGCAGGCTGGGGCGACGTTTTCGATGCGTGAGATTGCGGAGCGCCATGCCGAGGTGGCGCGCACTTTCGGCTGAGCGCCCCGCCTGCGATCAGCGCGTACGCGCCTTCATCACGAGCACGCTCAATTTGTGTCGCACGACGCCGGCCGCATAGTCAGGCAGTCGCGTCAGCACTTTCAGGCGCTCCTGCAGCACGTCATCCAGGCCGCCGGATTCCAGCAGTTTCTGATAGCTGCGGGCGGTGGTTCCTTCTCGACTGTGCCCGGCAATGTCCTTAACGATGTTTTGGTTGATGTCGGCACGATCGAGCTGGCTAAGGCCGGTGCTTCGGACCGAATGGAAATCGGCCTCCTTGCCGGCAGGTGTGCACGGAATAACGATCCCGGGCTGTTGACGGAGCCAGTCGATCAGCTTTTTCCAGCCGATAGCGTAATATTGGTCACCGCCCTTTTTTACATCGTTCATCCAGAGTTCGGGGAACAGCAGCTTTTCACCTCTGGCTCCTGCAGCCTCCACAAATTCCTGGAGGCCCAGATCAAGGAGGCGGGGGTGGATAGGAAGAACGCGCGCCGAGTCTTCCGTTTTCAGGCTCCGAAGTTCATTCGGATAGATCAGCATATGCGGGATCGCGGTATCGAACACGAAATCGCTGACGTGGTGACCGGTGTGCTCGTCCCGCCGGCCAAGCTGATATGCCCCGAGCAGCGGCATCCAATACGCAGCGTCCTGATGGATATAGCACCCAGCCGTTAGCCTGCGGCGCGTGCCGAGATTGCCATGGTAGATTGGCGAATTGAACATCGTCTCGAGGTGAATGGGCTTCCAGGGAACGCGCCCCGAGCTCTTCTGCTGGCGGGTGACGGTCGCGGCCAACCCAAGGGGGTTGATGAAATCCTTCGGCCAATGCCCGACAGCCGCCATTTCCTTGGCGAAGGTCGACATATAGCTCAAATCCTTGTTCAGGGTTTTGTTCGCCCGCGTGTTCGCCTCCGTCAGTTTCGGAAACTTCTTGACGGCGCTGGCGTAGGGAACGTGCCAGACGCTTTGGACCCTGACCGTTTTCGGCATGTCCCACAGGGCCTTGCGGAACGTCGCGACGTCCTGCTGAGTGTAATCGAGACAAGGCTTGTCGCCGATCATCCAGACGAACTGTTTCATCAAACGTCGGGCATCCTCACCGACGCCCTCCGTCCAGCCACCCTTTTTCACGATGTCATCGATGATCGGGTCGATAAGGCCGCTCAACAGCGGCGACATGATCTTGGCTTCGGTCGCAACCACCTCCGGCGCCGGATCCGCCATCGGCGTCTCGCGTACCGTTTCCCGTGTCGGCGGGACGGGAACCTGGACCTGCGCGGTCAGGGCGCCGCCATGGGTCATGAGGTAATCGAGCGGATCGCCGGATGCGATCACGCGCGGGTCATTGAAATGCATGGCGCGTCGCTGCCCCTCGCTGATCGCACGGTGCATGAGCAGCCGGTCCTGCTCAACGGTCGATTGCAGCGATTTCATCCCCAGATGCTCGAGCCGCATTTGGACGCTGGCGTCGTTGAGGACGAGGTTGCCGCCGGTCGAGCGAATGAGCCGCCGGAGATGGTCGATATGCGCGTCGTCCCGCCCATCGTCGCGCAGCCGCGTCTCGTCGGCCTCGTCCATGATCGCCATCCCGCCGTGCCGGGCCGCGAGATCGTGGAAGTCCGCGTTGACGAGGCAACCCGCGTCCACATGATCCGCGGGTGTGGTCGGATCGAAATATCCCTGCGTGGCGATACCCAGCGTGAGGTCGATGATGCCCTTGATAACATCCTTCACTTCGGATGCGGAGCGAACACCGATAAAGGCTTCGTGCTTCATTGCCTGCATAAGCCTGTCGAGGGCTGCAGTCGCCGCTGCTGCCCGAAGCCGGGCTACGGACCATTCAGAGGTCCGTAACGACCATGTTATGTGAAGAAGGCCTATTTTGCGCAAATACAATTTCCGGCGGTACTGGTAGCGGCCGCCGGCGCGTCGGTAGGTGTAAGCGATTTTGATCACGATCCGCCTCCGGATGCGACGGTCAAGTGCGACACTTATGTGCACAGCAAACCGCCGGAACCGTTAAAAGGCAGGATATCTCAGTAGCTTATAAAATAGGTCCGGGATGAGTCCTGTCTCCCCGACCAATTTCTAACGTCTCGCAGCAGCTCGTACCGCTCCCAATTGTCTCAAATTTCGAGTCATTTGCGAGCCAAGAAGCAGCCGTTCACGAAATCATGAGAACGGCTCCTGCCTTGCCAGGCTGGCGATTGCCACCGAGCAGTGGCCCAGTGCGCCTATAAGGTTCTACTGAGAATTAAATTACTATAATTTCTTGTCTTTTTCGGCTTCCGACTTGCCTGTAAGCTCGATTTGCACCTTGTGGATTGCGCCCGGAAACGGACCATTGGCCGCATAGTCCGTGGATACAGGCGCACCGGTGTCGATGCCGATGTCCATAGTCTCGCCCTGGCCCGCATCCTTGACGTCGGCATAATCGAGATGGCCGCACCCTGCCTCGGCACCATTCACGGTCATGCACATCGTACCGCCCGCTTTGCCGGCTCCGTCCGGAGTGAATGCGAACCCGATGTTCGAAGCGCCACGACCAAGGGCGATCTTGCCGACGATCTCGGCCTGATCCTGCGGGCGCTGCGTATAGGCCTGACGCACAACGGGCACGCCGTCGCGCAGATAGAACGCCCAACCGCCAAAGCGGCTGCCGCGCGCCAGGATCGGCGCGGTGGCGCGCTCGACGTCGAGCGTCACGTCGGCGGAGATGGTGAATGCACGGCTGCGGAAGCTGGGCGCCTGGTTCTCGCTGATGCTCAAGTTCCCGCCCCAGTACGCAAACGAGGTGCGCCCCGAGGCATAGTGGGCATGCGAGGCGCCGAGCCGCGACTTCGCGAGGTTGTCGTCGAGCGGCAGCACGTGGTTGCGCCGCGCCTCCTCCAGCCACAACGCCTGCATCTGCGCCAGCTTGGCGGGATTGGCGGTGGCCAGGTCGCGGGACTGGCTAAAGTCCCTGGCGAGATCGTAGAGTTCCCATTTGTAGTCGGTGTAGGGGTTGCCGCCGGGATTGCCCATTTCCCAGGGCATCCGGCGCGGGGTGGTGTTCGCCATCCAGCCGTCGGCGTAGATCGCGCGGTTGCCGAACATCTCGAAGTACTGGACCTTGTGCTGCTCGGGCGCGCGGGGATGGGTGAAGGTGTAGTCGAGGCTCACACCGTCGACCGGCTGTTGATCGATGCCGTTGACCTGGCGAGGGACCGGCAGGCGCACGGCTTCGAGGATGGTCGGGAAGATGTCGGTCACATGAGCGAACTGCGTGCGCACTGTCCTGGTATCGTTCAGGTGCCCCGGCCACGACACGACCATGCCGTTGCGGATGGCGCCGAGGTGCGAGGACAACTGCTTCATGTAGCGGAACGGCGTGCCCATCGCCCAGCCCCACCCGGCGGGATATAGCTCGATGGTGTCCGGCCCGCCCATTGTGTCGATCACCCCGGCCACTTCCTCGGCGCTCTGCTCGAAATCATGGCTCATGTGCTGGACCTGATTGAGCGTCCCGGCCGGTGCGCCCTCGCCGCTGGGGCCGTTGTCGCCCACGAGGTAGAGGACCATGGTGTTGTCGGACTGGCCCATGCGGTCGAGTTCGTCGAGGATGCGGCCGACCTGCGCGTCCTGATAGGCGATCATCGCCGCGAACACTTCCATGTAGCGGGCATAGACCCGCTTCTGCACGGGGGTAAGCGAGGACCACGCCGGGATTTCGGCCGGGCGCGGGGTCAGCGTGGCATTGGCCGGGATCACCCCTTCGCGCTTCTGGCGCTGGAAGTTCTCTTCGCGCAGCGAATCCCAGCCCCTGTCGAACCGGCCCTTGAAGCGGGCGATCCATTCGGGCGGGGCCTGGTGCGGCGCATGGGCACTGCCGGGCGCGAAGTAGGCGAAGAACGGACGGTCCGGGCCAGTCGCCTTCTGCTGGTGGATCCAGTGGATCGCGTCATCGGCCAGCGAGAAATCCAGCGTCTGGCCCTGCGGCAGCGCCGGTGCGTCGACCGAGAGGGTATTGCGATAGAGGCGCGGGTTCCACTGGTTGGTATCCCCGATCACGAACCCGTAGAAATAGTCGAAGCCCAGCCCGGTAGGCCAGTGGTCGAACGGGCCTGACAGCGAGGATTCCCACGAGGGAATGTTGTGGTGCTTGCCGAAGAAGGCGGTGTTGTAGCCGTTGTCGCGCAGCACTTCACCGATCGAAGCGGCGCTGCGCGGGATGATGGAACTGTAGCCCGGATAGCCCGACGCCACGTCGGTCACCGCGCCGCTGCCCACCGCATGGCTGTTGCGCCCGGTCAGCAGCGCCGCGCGGGTGGGCGAGCACATGCCGGTGGTGTGGAAGTTGTTGTACCGCACGCCCCGCTTGGCGAGGCGATCGAGATTGGGCGTGGGAATGGCGCCGCCGAACGCGGAGGTCGCCGCGAAGCCGACGTCGTCGGTCATGATCAGCAGGACATTGGGCGCCCCGGCCGGTGCGACGACGGGCACCGGCCAGTCGGGACGCGATTCGGCAACGGTGGTCCCGGTAACGCCGCGAAACGGGCTGTCGACGATCGGCAACACTTCGCGCGAGCGGCCGTCAGGCGTGCTGGTCTGGATGTTCGACGCGGGTGCCCCGGGTACGTTGGTCTGGGCACAGGCCGCGGCGACAATGCCGCAGCTTACAGTCAGGATCGCACTCGATCGCGCGAGTGCCTTGCGCAGAGATCCGTTGCCAAACATGCCTGCCTTCACTCCTTGTTGTCTCGTCCGGTGGGGCACCGCGCCTGCCGCGGCACGGCGCCCCCGTCAGGTCAGAACTTGAACTTCGCGCCGACCCGGAAGGCGCGGCCCACTTCGTCGAAGTAGGCAACATTGGTTACCGTCGTCGTCTGCGGCGCGATCGAGGGATCGGTGTCCAGCAGGTTGTTGACGACGCCGTAGATCTGCACCGAACCGTCATCCGTCAGGTCGTAGCGCAAGTTGAGGCTGAGGTAGAACCGCGAGGACACGGTATTGTCGTTGATATCGACGCCCTCGACGAAGAGGTTGTCGTACTTGCCCGCCCCCACGAAGCGCCCGACCAGCGAGCCACCGACGCGGCCGTGCTGGTAGGCGATGGTCGAGTTGCCGGTCCAGCGCGCTACGCCCGCGCCGTTGAACTGGTTGGCAAGGTTGGTGACGACCGCGCCATTGCTCTGTTCGAACTTGTCCACGTACGTCAGCAGGTTGCGCCAGGAGAACCGGCCGCCCAGCAGATCGGTCGAATACGACAGCTCGAAATCGACGCCGGCGGTGGCGAACGAGGCGAGGTTGATCTGGTTGATGTTGATCTGCGAGATCGTACCACCCGAACGAACCACCAGGCCGCACAGGCTCTGGTCGCCGGCATAGCAGCGATCGACGATGTTCTGCGCCGTCAGGCTGGTGATGGCGTCGTTTATCTTGATGTCGTAGTAGTCGACCGAAAGCTGGACGCCATTGATCCAGGTCGGCGCGTAAGTGACGCCGGCGGTGAAGGTGTTGGCTTTCTCCGGCTTGAGCGCGGTGCTGCCCGAGGTCAGCGTGGGAATGAAGATCGAGGCATTGCCGTTCTGCGGGTCGGTCACGCTGGTGATGCGTGTAACGGACGAGGCGTAGAGTTCGGAGATGTTGGGCGCGCGAATGTCTCGCGATCGGGTGGCGCGCACCATCAGGCCCGACCCGATATCCCAGGTGCCGCCCAGCTTCCAGGTCACGTAGCCGCCACTGGTCGAATAGTCGGCGTAGCGGACCGCGCCGTTGAGGTCGATCGCCTTGGCAAACGGCAGGTCGCGCACGACCGGCAGCTCCATTTCGAGGTACGCCTCCCTGACGCTGTAGCGACCGTCGATCGGCTTGTAGTTGCCGGCCGCATAGGCGCCGGCGATCGAAGCAGCATCGGCGGTGGCGCTAGCTTGTTCGTGGCGGTATTCGGCGCCGAGCGATGCGGCCAGCGGGCCGGCCCACAGTTCCGCGACGGGGCCGGTGAAGTTCACCGCCGCGACGTGCTGCTGGGTGACGAGGTGATAGTACTGGTCGCCCGTCACGTATTCCTTGGCGGCGGTCGAATTGGTATCGCCGAACGGGTTGTAGGCGATGCAGCCGTTGCCCGGCGCCGTCAGGGTCGATCGGCACACCGCCTTGCCGGTGGCGGGGTCGATGACCGAATCTATGGCGGCCAGGTAGCGTGCATTGTTGCGCACGCCGTTGAAGCGGCCGACATAGTCGGTCTTGCCGTACTGATAGTAGGCGTCCCACTTCCAGGCGCCGATGCGGCCCTTGGCGTCGGTGACCGAGCGGTAGGTTTGTGTGGTGTTGTCGGACGTGTTCGGCCCGACGTCGAGCGACAGGCGCCCGAAGGCGAGCTTGGTCAGGCCCTTGGCGTCCATCGCCGCCGTAAGCGCCGCGGGCAGGTATGCATTGTCGCGCTGGATCGTCAGCGTGCCGAAGTCGAATGGCGCGATCGCCTGTCCCGACGCGCGCGAACGGGCGTAGTAGAACGCGGTGCCGAACTCCAGCCCGTCGCCAGCGTCATAGTGGATGTCGCCGCTGGCCAACTGGCGCGAGATGCGCGGTGCGAGCGAGAAGTCGCTGAGGAAGCCCTGGCCAGCGCCGTCGCCGCCGATCATATACTGCGAACCGGCCAGCGTGCCCTGATTGAAGGGCACCGGGGTCCCATCGGCCGCGAACTGGATCCGGCGGACGTCGGTGGTGCCGGTCAGGTCGCCGTAGGTCAGACCCGAGGTGACGAGACCGTAAGGCGTCATCGTCGAAGTGCGGACATGGTCCGAGATGATGCGCACCGGCAGGCCATTGGTGGCGCGCGCGGGATTGGTCAGGATGCCGTATTCGCGCCGCCCCCAGTCACGCGTATACATGCTGCCGATACCGTCGTTGTGGAACACCTCGACCGCGCCGGAGACGTGAAGACGGTCCTCCAGGAAGGCGGTGCCGCCATGCAGCGCGAAGCGATAGCCTTGCGCATCGCCCACTTGCGCCACATCGTACTGCGCATCGCCTTCCAGACCCGTGAAGTTCTTCTTGTAGATGAGGTTGACCACGCCCGCGACCGCATCCGAACCATAGACCGCCGAAGCGCCGCCGGTGACGACCTCCACCCGGTCGATCAGAAGCGTCGGGATCATGTTGATATCGACCTGGCCGGTGATCGCGGTGGACACGTGGCGCTTGCCGTCGACGAGCAGCAGCGTGCGGTTGCTTCCAAGGCCGCGCAGATCGAGGAAGTTCGTACCGGCCTGCGTCGCGGTGGAGCTGGTGCTGGCCGACGAGGTGGTGGCGCGGAACGAAGGCAGTTCATTGAGCGCATCGGCGACATTGCTGGTCGCCCGGGCAGCGAGGTAGTCGCCGCCCAGTACGGTGAGCGGCGTGGGAGAAGATGCACCATCGCGGGCGATGCGGGTGCCGGTTACGACGATATCGCCGGCAGGCGCCGGGCTTTCGGCATCGGTTGCAGCGGACTGTGCCCCCACCGGCACTGCAACCTGCGCCGTCGCAGGACTGGCCAGAGCGACCGACAACGCAGCGAAACTGGCCGTGCAGCTCAGAACGTCGTACCTCAGATGCAATTTGGAAAGCATGATGTTTCCCCCCATTTGTCCAAGAGATGAATGCGCGCCTTGCCTCGCGCTGGCACCTTGAGCTCCGCCCCCGTTTTATTTCAGCATTGAACTATATAAGCCCGACGCCGGAGCGTCGGGCCTTCCCGGTCAGGCGTGCGCGGCGACCTTGCGCGCGGCCTGACCGGCCTGCGCGAACCCGTGCAGGAGAATGTCGACGTCGTTCGCGGCTACGGTCATGGCGTAGCCCTGTTCGATCCGCGCTGCGGCGGCTTCGGCAGTGGTGGTGAAGATACCGCACGGCGTACCGGCACGCTTGCAGGCTTCGAATACGCTCTGGCATGCCTGCTCGTGGCGCTCGTCGATCTGCGGGAAGCAGCCGAGCGACAGCGCCAGGTCGCCGGTCCCGATGAAGACGAAATCGACCCCGTCGACCGCCGCGATCTCGGCCGCATTGTCGACGCCGGCGGAAGTCTCGATCATCACCCCGATCAGCGGATTGATGCTGCGCTTGTGATAGCGGGTGAAGCCTTCCGCAAGCGGGCGCACGCCGCCGCCCGAACGGATGCCGTCCTTCGGGAACGTGGCTGCAGCCACCGCTGCGCGGGCCTGCTCGGCCGTTTCGACCAACGGCACCAACACGCCCTCGGCGCCGCTGTCGAGCGCTTCGCCGATCGCCGGCATGGTGTTGGCAGCCACCCGCATGATCGCCGGCTTGGGGCCCAGCACGCTCACGGCGAGGTGCGAGGTCATGCGATCCCACAGGCCATGCTGGAGATCGATGATGGCAGCGTCGAAATAGTCCATCGCGCCGATCTCGATCAGCGGCACCGAACCCATCGCGAACCACGATGTGATCATGCCCCCGCCCTTGAGAGCCGCGCGCATGTCGCTCGCATTGGCGAGCACTGGATTGAGGGTGGTCATGTACATCCTTGAATAGATCCGGCTTGAATGGGGTCCGGCTGGAGGCGAATTCAGAGAGCTCCGCCCGAGACAATGTCCTTGTTGTCGAAATCGGCCCGCGTCTTCTCCATCAGTGCGAAGAAGCGCCCCTGCGCGACATCGACGAAGCGGGTCATCGAATCGTAGACGGCGATGGAATTGCGGACGCGGAAGCCTTCCAGCAGGTCGGTCAGCAGCGCGATCACCACCATCTGCGTTTCCTTGTCGTGGAGCGTGCCGATCCGCACGGTCTGGACGTGGTCGACGAAGCGGCCGATCGTCGCGGCCAGGCGGGGGTTAGGCACGGCGTTGAGCCAAGCCTGACGAAAGCGCGTGTTGGCCTGCATCAGGGCGAGCGGCTCATCCTGCTCCACCGCGTCGCAGGCCATGCGATAGGCCGCTTCGAGATCGGCCACGGCCTGCGCGTCAAGATTGTATGCGGCAGCCGCCGCAGCGCGCGGTTCGAGCATCTTACGGATCTCGAAGATGTCGGCGATGTCCTTCTGGGACAATTCAGGCAGCATGAAGCCGCGCGTGGTGCCGACGAGGTATCCTTCATGGACCAGCCGCAGCAGCGCCTCGCGCACGGGCATACGCGACACGCCCAGTTCCGTGGCCAGCGCGGTATCGACCAGCTTGTCCCCCGGCCCCACGTCGCCGCGCTGAATGCGGGCGAGCACCTCCATGTAAGCGGGCGTTCCGCGCGCCCCACGATCGAGCTGATGCACTGTCATATCGGTATTCTCTTTCAAGACACGCTGCCTAGCAAGTGAAAAACAGAATACGGTTCATAAGCGGCTTGTCCATGCAAAAATGCTCAATTTTGGTGTTTTCGGCGGAATAATTGCGAAATACGCCCTTGACGGCCACCCAAATCCATATTCTGTTATGCCAATCAGTATTCGAAACGATGAGGGAAGTTTCCAATGCATACAGGGATCGCACATAACCGCTGGCTCGGAGCCAGCGCTCTTGCACTCACACTGGCCGCAGCCACACCTGCGCTGGCGCAGGAAGCGTCCGCGCCGAACCCCGAGATCGCCGAGGCGCCCGCTGGCGACATCGTCGTCACCGGCTCGCGCATCGCCCGCGACGGCTCCAGCGCACCCACTCCGGTCACCGTGCTCGGCGCCGACTATATGAACCAGCGCGGCCAATCGAACGTCGCCGATGCGCTCAACGAACTGCCTTCGTTCCGCCCGGCGCAGACGCCGCAGGGATCGTCGAACCGCTCGCAGATCGCGGGCTCCAACTTCGTCGATCTGCGCGGCCTGGGCAGTTCACGCACGTTGCTGCTGGTCGATGGCAAGCGCTTCGTGCCGTCCGCCGGCACCGGCCAGGTCGATCTCAACAATATTCCCTCGATCCTGATCGATCGCACGGAAGTGGTGACCGGCGGCGCTTCGGCCAGCTACGGGTCGGATGCCGTGGCCGGCGTGGTCAACCTGATCCTGAAGAAGGACTTCACGGGGATCCAGGGCGATATCCAGTACGGTCAGTCGCAGAAGAACGACGCCAACGAATACCGCGCCGCGCTGCTCGTCGGCGGCTCGCTGCTCGACGATCGCCTGCACATCATGGCCGCCGGCGAATACTACGACAACGAAGGTGCGGGCGACCAGTTCACCCGCGACTGGGGCCGCCGCCAGCCCGGCCTCGTCGTAAACCCGACTCCGGGCAACGGCACGCCGACCCGCGTGATCACCAACAACGTCCACGATTCGCGCCAGACCGACGGCGGCCTGATCACTTCGGGCCTGACCTGGGGCTCGCTCACCGGCACCAGCGATTCGCGCCTCGTGCAGTTCGCCGCCGACGGCACGCCCACGCCTTTCACCGTTGGCCAACTGGCCGGCAGCCAGCTGATGATCGGGGGCGACGGCGCCAGCTACTTCTACCGTGGCTTCGACCTGCTGCCGAAGATGGAGCGCAAGATCGGCTACGGCCGGGTGGCCTTCGACGCCACCGATTCACTACGCCTGTTCGCCGACGTGTCCTATTCGGACAGCCAGGTGAACGGCCAGAGCGCCAACGCCTACAACTACGGCAACCTGAAGATCGCGGTCGACAACGCCTTCCTGCCTCAGGCGGTCCGCGATGCGATGGTGGCGAACAACCTGTCGTCGGTCAGCTTCGGGCGCTGGAGCGGCGATATCGGTCAGGTCACGACCGAACTATCCACCCGCACTTTCCGCACCGTCCTGGGTGCCGAAGGCAAGATCGGCTCCGACTGGACCTATGAAGCCTCGTACGAATACGGCGAGACCAAGTACGAATCGCAAATCCACGGCCTGCGCCAGTCCGCCCTGTTCAGCCAGGCGCTCGATTCGGTGATCGACCCGGCGACCGGCAAGGCCGTATGCCGCATTGCGCTGACCAACCCGGGCACGTCCTGCCTGGCGTTCAACCCGTTCGGCGTCGGCAATTTCAATCCGGCCTCGACCGACTACTTCACCGGCACCGCCTGGCTGCGCCAGAAGACCGTGCAGAACGCCGCCGCCTTCAACATCCAGGGCAAGGTTCTGGAACTGCCCGCCGGGCCGCTCCAGGTGGCGCTGGGTGCCGAGTACCGCAAGGAGCAGGTGAACGCCGATTCCGATACGGCGTCCCAGGCCTCGCTGTGGGACTATGCCAACCCCAAGCCGCTGCACGGATCGTACAACGCCAAGGAATTCTACGGCGAAGTCAACGTGCCGCTGATCAAGGACTGGGCTTTCGCCCAGCGCCTCGATGTGACCGGCGCCGTGCGTTACACCGACTACAGCACCTCGGGCAGCGTCGCGACGTGGAAGGCGGGCCTCGATTGGGCCGTGAACGACTTCCTGCGCCTTCGCGCCACGCGCTCGCGTGATATCCGCGCGCCCAACATCACCGAACTGTTCAGCACCTCGGTGTTCGGCCAGAACACGCTGCGCGATCCCAAGACCGGCGGCAGCTACTTCATGCCCACGATCACGTCGGGCAACACAGCGCTCAAGCCGGAGAAGGCCGATACGCTGACCGCCGGCATCGTCCTGACGCCGGGCACGCACCTGCGCCTTGCGGTCGATTACTTCGACATCAAGATCAACGATGCGATCTCGACGCTGGCTTTCCAGTCGATCCTCGATCGCTGCCAGACGGGCGAAACCGTGCTGTGCAGCCAGATCGTGCGCAATAGCAGCGACGTGGTGACCTCGGTGACGAACAAGTACATCAACGTCGCCAGCCTGAAGAACCGGGGCGTGGATGTCGAGTTCAGCTACCGCCAGCCGCTGGACGAGATTTCCTCGCTGCCCGGCACCATTAGCCTGCGCGCCTTCGCGACCTACACGATCAAGTCGACCACCAGCGACGGCCGCGTCACCACTCGCCTCGACGGGCAGGTGGTGAACACCGTCGCCAGCGTGCCGAGCTGGATCGTCAACACCAACCTGGGTTACGATGTCGGTCGCTTCGGGATGCAGTTGCAGGGCCGCTTCATCAGCGCCAGCAAGTACGACAACACCTATGTCGAAGGCGTCGATATCAACGACAATTCCGTGCCGAGCCGGCTCTACGTGAACCTCTCGGCACAGTACAAGCTGCTGGACAGCGACCTGGGCAACGTGGAAATCTTCGCGGTGATCAACAACCTGCTGGACAAGGACCCGCCGCTGGTTCCCGTCTACGGCGTGGGCGCTACCAACTTCGCATATTACGATGCGATCGGCCGCGCCGGCAAGGTGGGCGTCCGCTTCAAGTTCTAAGCTCCCAGCCGCGAGGGTCCGGTCGGCCATGACCGGCCGGACCCTCGCTTCCATGACCCCAGACGCCTTTAATCGGTGACAGTTTTACGAGATGGAACGAGCCACACCCATGGATATGCCCGCCCCAGCGTCCACTTTGGCGGGGGATGGCGACGCCGCCCTGTTCGCCAAGGTCGCGCGCCGCCTGCTGCCGTTTCTGTTCGTCTGCTACCTGATCGCCCAGGTGGACCGCATGAACGTCGGCTTCGCCAAGCTCACCATGCTCAAGGACCTGGGGTTCAGCGAGCTGGTCTACGGCATCGGCGCGGGCACGTTCTTCATCGGCTACGTGCTGTTCGAAGTGCCCAGCAACATCGCGCTGAGAAAATTCGGCGCGCCGATGTGGCTGGGGCGGATCATGATCACCTGGGGCCTGCTGTCGATCGCGATGCTGTTCGTGCGCACGCCCGCCAGCTTCTACATCTTGCGCTTCCTGATCGGCGTGGCCGAGGCCGGGTTCTTCCCGGGTGTGATCTTCTATCTCACCTTGTGGTTCCCGGCCGCGCGGCGCACCCGCATGACGGCGATCTTCATGACCGCGATCGCGGTGGCGGGCGTCGTCGTCGGACCGGTCTCCGGCCTGATCCTGGAGACGCTGCATGATTTCGGCGGACTGCCCGGCTGGCAATGGCTGTTCATCATCGAAGGTACGCCGGCAGTGCTGCTGGGCATCGCCTGCATGAAGCGCCTCGACGCCGGACCTGCCAGCGCGCTGTGGCTCACCCCCGCAGAGCGCGACCGCCTGGCCGCCATCGTCGCGCAGGATGGCCCCGCAGCTGGCCCCGCAACTGGCCATGCCCCGCTGTCCTCGGTCATGACCAACGGCCGGGTCCTCGCGCTCAGCCTCGTCTACGGCTGCTACGGCACTTCGTTCTTCGGCTTCGTGTTCTGGCTGCCCACCATCATCCAGAGCGCCGGCATCGCCAGCCCGCTGATGATCGGCGTGCTCAGCACCATCCCCTGGCTGGTCGGGGCGGCCACCATGCTCACCCTCGCTTCGCGGGTGTCGAGCTTGCGCAACGTCGGCCCGCTGTTGATCGCATTGGCGCTGGTCTCGGCTTTCGGCTGGGCCGTGAGCCCGGCGGCGCTCGTCAGCATGCCGCTGGCGATGCTGTGCTGCTCGCTGGCGATGGCGGGTACGATGGGTTCGCTGCCGGTGTTCTGGAACCTGCCGACGGCGATGTTCACCGGCACCGCTGCCGCCGCCGCTATCGCGCTGATTTCGGCGCTGGGCAACATTCCCGGCTTCCTTTCGCCCTATCTCGTCGGCTGGATCAAGACTGCCACCGGCGCCTTCGATATCCCGATGTACGTCTTCGCCGCGACCATGCTGCTCGCCGCGATAGTTCTTTCGTTCCTGACGCGAGCACCCGCCCATGACTGACACCACCGCCCTTTCCACCACCACCACCACCGACGTCGTCGAGCGCCTGCTCGCCGCACTTGGCCCCGACATCGTCACGCTCGCACAAGAAGCAGACGGGCGCCGCTTCGCCGACTGGAGCGGTATTCCCTCGGGCGATGTCCTCGCCCTGATCCGCCCCCGCTCGACCGAAGAACTCTCGCAGGCCATGGCGATCTGCCACGCCGCCGGGCAGCCGGTGACCGTGCAGGGCGGACTTACGGGCCTTGCCGGCGGTGCCAGCGCGCTCGATGGCGAGATCGCCGTCAGCCTGGAGCGCATGAAGGCGATCGAGGAGGTCGATGCGGTCTCGGCGACGATGACCGTCCAGGCAGGCTGCGTGCTGCAGAGCGTTCAGGAAGCCGCGCTGGCGGCGGGCTACTTCTTCCCGCTCGACCTCGGCGCGCGGGGAAGCTGCACCATCGGCGGCGTGCTGGCGACCAATGCGGGCGGCAACCGCGTGATCAAGTACGGCATGACCCGCGACCTCGTGCTCGGCGTCGAGGCGGTGCTCGCCGATGGCCGCGTGATCAGCGGCCTGCACAAGATGCTCAAGAACAACAGCGGCTACGATCTCAAGAACCTGCTGATCGGCAGCGAGGGCACGCTGGGTATCATCACCCGCGTAGTCCTGCGTCTGCGTCCTCGCCCGTTGGGGGTTTCAACCGCGTGGTGCGGACTGGACGACTTCAAGGCCGTCACCACGCTGCTGCGGCGTGCGCAGTCCGAACTCGCCGGCGGGGTATCGGCGTTCGAGGTGATGTGGCCGAGCTACTACGACTATGTGCTGGGCAACTTCCCCGAACTGCGCCGTCCTTTGGCGGGGAGCCACGGCTTCTATGTCCTGCTGGAAACGGACGGCGCCGATCCAGAGGCGCAGGGCGAGCAGTTCGAGGCCTTCCTCGCCCGCATGTTCGAAGAGGAAGTGCTGGAGGACGCGGCGGTCGCGATGTCAGAACGCGCCGCGCTGGATTTCTGGGCGGTGCGCGATGCGCCGGGTGAATTCCCGCGCCTCATTCCCAACATGATCGCCTTCGACATCAGCTTCGCGGTCAGCGACCTGGCCGAAGCTGCGAGCCGCATCACCCAAGGCCTGGAGGCGCGCCATCCCGGCTCGCTGGCGCTGGTCTACGGCCACCTCGGTGACGGGAACATCCACCTCATCGCCGACGTGCCGGGTGCGACGGCGGAGACGGTCGAAGCCGTCGAGGCCTTCGTCTACGGCGTCGTCTCCGACTTGGGAGGCTCGGTTTCAGCGGAGCACGGCATCGGCCTCAAGAAGCGCAAGGTGCTCTCGCGCACGCGCACGCCCGACGAACTGGCGACGATGAGCGCGATCAAGCAGGCGCTCGATCCTCGCGGCATCCTCGGGCGTGGGCGCATCCTGGGATGAGCGCGACTATCCCTCCCTTCCGCGATCGGCTCGACTGGAGCGCGGTGCCCGGCCAGGTGGTCGACGGCGCAATCCGCTACATGCTGATCCGGCCCGACGCGCTCATGGGTGCAATCATGCGCCTGTCGCCCGGTGCGCAGGCCGAGATGCTGGCGGCGCTCCACGCCTCCGTGCTGGACTTCGGCGGGCGATCGGCCGGCACCTACAACAAGACCGCCAGCCGCCCGCTGGTCGAGGTGGTGGCTCAGACCGCGCCGGACCTGGGCTGGGGCCTTTGGACCATAGCCCACGAAGCGGACGCCATCCGCGTCACCGTCGAGGACAGCCCCTTCGCGGCCCCCTTGACCGGCGCGGCGCAGCCTGTGTGCACGGCGATGACCGGGATGCTCTCGGCCGTCGGCACGATCATGAGCGGCTCGCCCGTCACCGCCACCGAAACCCGGTGCGCCGCGCAGCACGGCGGCACCACCTGCCACTTCGCCATTCCAATGGAGCATAATGCATGAATCCGATGCTCGGCCCCAACCGCCTCAAGCTCGGCACCTTTGCCAGCAACGCCGACGGCGGCTTGTCCCTGACCACCGTGCCCGAACGCTGGACCGCCGCCTGGGACGACTGCCTCGCCGCGGCACGGACCGCCGACGAGGCAGGCCTCGACTTTCTGCTGCCGATCGCCCGCTGGCAGGGTTTCGGCGGTGCCACCCGTGCGCGCGAATGGTCGTTCGAGACGCTGACCTGGGCCTCGGCGCTTGCGGCTGCGACCAGCCGCATCGCGCTGTTCAGCACCGTGCACGTGCCGCTCGTCCACCCGCTGTTCGCGGCCAAGGCGCTGGCCACGATCGACCACGTCTCGCACGGGCGCGCCGGTCTCAACATCGTGTGCGGCTGGAATCCGAGCGAGTTCGGCATGTTTGGCATGACGCTGGACGACGACGGCTATGCCCGCGCCGCCGAATGGCTGGATGTGATCGAGAAGCTCTACGCCGCCGATGGTCCCATCGACTTCGACGGCCGCTTCTACAAGCTGAAGCAGGCGATCACTCGCCCCGTCGCCCTGCAACGGCCGCGCCCGGTGACGATGAACGCCGCCTTCAGCCCGCCGGGCCGCGACTTCGCCGCCAATGCCTGCGACCAGCTGTTCACGACCTTCACCACGATCGAGGAAGGCAAGCGCCACATCGCCGACATCGCCACGCGCGCCGCCGCTGCCGGGCGCGAGGTCGGCGTGAGCACCGTTTGCCACGTGGTGTGCCGCCCCACCGACGCTGAGGCCGAGGCCTATTACGAGGACTATGCCCTCACCAACGCCGACCACGATGCGGTCGAGCAGCATATGAGTTCAAAGCAGAAATTCTCCGGCTCGCACGATGACGAAAGCTATCGTCTCTACCGCCAGCGTTTCGCCGGCGGGGCCGGCAGTTTCCCGCTGGTAGGCTCGCCTGGGACGATCGCACGGCAGATGGCCGAGATATCGCAGGCCGGCTTCTCAGCCATCGCGCTGTCGTTCGTGAACTACCGCGAGGAGTTGCCTTACTTCTGCGAGAACGTCCTGCCGCTGCTGGTCGAGATGGGCTTGCGCGAGGATGTCCTGGCCGTGGAAGCGGCCTGATGCGCAAGCAAGCCTTGATCGGTGGCGTGGCCCTGGTCGCCGCGATGATGGCAACGGCAATTGGCGCCGCGCCGGCACCGGCCTCGGCTCCTGACCCGAAGATGCGCAGCGCCGAAGCGGTGGCGGGCAAAGACCTCCGCGCACTTTACGAAGTGCTCTGCCCCGTCGATGTCGTCCACCCGCCGGCGGAGAACGTGGCCGATCGGGCGAGCTGGTACTCGCCCCCGGCAAAGGCGTTCGACGATCTCTATTACGTCGGTCAGCAGGGCGTTTCCGCATGGGCGCTCAAGACCGACGAGGGCCTCATCCTGATCGACGCTCTGTTCGATTACTCGGTCGGTCCCGAGATCGTCGATGGGCTCAAGGCGCTCGGCCTCGATCCGGCGACGATCCGCTATGTCGTCGTCACTCATGGCCATGGTGATCACTACGGCGGCGCGCGCTACCTGCAGGACACTTACGGCGCGCGGGTTGTGGCGAGCCGCAAGGACTGGGACGTGATCGCGCAGACCACCCGCTGGACCGATCCCAAACCTCGCCGCGACATCGTTGTCGATGGGGCGATGGACCTGGCCCTGGGCAGGACGGTAATCAGTCTGATCGAAACGCCCGGCCACACGCCCGGCACGCTGTCGCTGCTGTTCCCCGTCCACGACGGGGCTGAGCGCCATGTCGCCGCGCTGTGGGGCGGCACCGCGTTCAATACCCGGACGCGCGAGCAGTACGCGGGCATGGCCGCCTCGGCCGAGCGGTTCGCGGGGCTTGCGCGCCAGCGGGGCGCGGACGTCTGGCTGTCCAACCATCCGGTGTTCGACGATACGTTCGCGAAGATCGCCGCGGAGCGGAAAGGGGCGACCTCTCCCTTCGTGACGGGCCAGGCGACGGTGCAACGGGCCTTGAAAGTGGCCGCGCAGTGCAGCCGGGTCGCCCTTGCACGCGACTACCCATAGACCTCGAACCGGGTGGGCCATGGCCTGCCGGACGGGCCGCAAGAACAGAAACGGAGCTTCCATGACTTATACGAGAACTCTCCTTCGCGCGGCCGTCGTAGCCGCAGGCGCCACCTTGCTGCCGAGCGCAGCATCGGCGCAAAGCGCCCCGCCGCCGCAGTTCGCCATGTGCAAGGTCTGCCACAAGACCACCGACAAGGCTCCTTCCGCCATCGGCCCGACCCTTTGGCGCGTTGGCGGCCGCAAGGCCGGGACGCTGCCGGGCTATGCCTACTCGCCGGCGATGAAGCAGTCGGACCTGGTGTGGGATCGCAAGACGCTGATGGCCTTCCTCGCCAAGCCGCGCACCGTCGTGCCGGGGACCAAGATGGCCTATGCCGGGACCTCCGACCCCAAGGCGGCCGCCGCGCTTGCGGACTACCTGCTGGGGCTCAAGTGACCGTGCGCCGGATCGCCACCCTGCTGGTCGGCCATGCTACCCTAGCAGCCATGCCGGCGCTCGCCGCTCCCGATAAGGACGGGGTCGAGATGCGCGAGATATCGCCGGGTCTCACCTTGCCGTTCCGCGCGCTCGCGCCCGGATTGCCGCCGGTGCCGGACTACGGCAAAGCCAAGGCACCGCCGCTGCCGGTCGCCATTCCCGAGGGCTTCACGCCAATTTTCAACGGCCGTGACCTCGCCGGATGGCACGTCAGCAAGACATCCCGCCACGGCACCGCGCCCGTCTTCGAGGTGCGTCAGGGCGTCCTCATGGGCATGCAGAGCGCCCCGGGCCAGGGCGGCCAGTTGGTCACCGATCGCAAGTACCGCAATTTCGAACTCTCCTTCGACTTCAAGCCGGACTGGAGTGCTGACAGCGGCGTATTCTTCCGCACCACCGAAGAAGGTGCAGGCTATCAGGTAACGCTCGACTACGTTTCGAGCGACCGCGCCTACACGGCCGGGCCGGGGTTGAACCTGGGCAGTTTCATCGGTGAAGGCGGCGTCCAGGTGGGTGACGTCCCGGCGACCTCGCCCAAGCTCGATCCCGCGCAGGCGGCGGCGAAACCGCAGCCCGACTATGCGCATCCGCCGATCGAGCCGGTTCCCGACTTCTGGAAGCGGGAGCAATGGAACCACGTCCGCATCCGCGTCGCCGGCGACGTGCCTCATGTCACCGTATGGATCAACGGCACGCAAGTGAGCGACACCACCGACACCGCCAACCATGCGGTCGGCGGCATGGTGGCGGGACCGATCGCGCTGCAGGTCCATGGCGGCTGGCAGCGCTGGCGGCCGGGCGACGTGCTGCGCTGGCGCAACATCGCGATCCGCGAACTGCCCAAGGACGCGAAGTAACATGGACCGTCGGCTGTTCCTCGTCTCGGGCCTGTTCGCCGCCTCGCTTTCGCTGAGCGGTGCGCGGGCGGCATGGGCTGCACCGGCGCCTGCGGCAAGCGCGCTGACGGCGCCGCAGATGCGGTTCCTGTCCGCCTTTTGCGACACCATCATCCCGGCCACGGATACCCCCGGGGCCCTGGCCGCCGGCGTGCCCGCCTTCATCGACCGTATTGCCGTGCGCGCCAGCGACGAAGCGCAGATCGCCGCCTTGCGCACCTCGATCGACGGGCTGGAGCGGGTGCTCGACACGGCTGCGGGCCGGCCCTTCGCGGCGGCCCCCGCGCCCGTGCGGCACACCGTCCTTGCACAAGTGGACGCCGCCTCGATGCTGGGCCGCAAGGATTGCCGCGTGCCCGCCACCAGCGCGGACGATGCCGATGGAGCAACCTACCGGCTGCTCAAGGCTATCACGGTCTGGGGCTTCTATACATCCGAAGCCGGTGGCTCGCAGGATCTGCGCTTCGAACTGGTGCCCGGCGGCTATGCGCCCGATATCGAGCTTGCCGCCGACTGGCGAAACTACTGCAACGAAACGGTGCTTGGCCAATGAGTATCTCGAAGGACTTCGATGCGATCGTGATCGGCTCGGGCATCACCGGTGGCTGGGCGGCCAAGGAGCTGACCCAGCGCGGCCTCAAGGTCGCGATGATCGAGCGCGGCCGCATGGTCGAGCACGGCACCGATTATGCAACCGAAACGCTGGCGCCCTGGGAGTTCGACTACCGCGCCCAGCGCGATCCCGCCGCCACTCATGAGGGCCTCGCCGGCTATGGCATGAGCAACGCCAACCTCAACGGTGCCTCCTCGCTCTACCCGCTGACCGAGGCGCCGGGCTTCTTCGTGGCACCGGAGGATCATCCCTACCAGACGCCGCAGGACGCACCGTTCAACTGGACCCGCGCCTATGTGATGGGTGGCCGCTCGCTGGTTTGGGGCCGCAAGTGCTTCCGCATGAGCGACCTCGACTTCACCGCCAACAAGCTGGACGGCCATGGCACCGACTGGCCGATCCGCTACGCCGACCTTGCACCCTGGTACGACCATGTCGAAAACTTCATCGGCGTCTCGGGCAGCACCGAGGGGATCGCCCATCTGCCCGACGGCCAGTTCCAGCCGCCGATGGCGCTCAACCACGTCGAGCAGAAATTCAAGGAATGGATGGAGGCGCACTATCCCGGTCGCAAGTTCATTCCCAGCCGCCTCGCCAACATGACCGAGGCAAAGCCGGACGAAGGCCGCTCGAACTGCCAGTACCGTAACCTGTGCGCGCGCGGCTGTTCCTTCGGGGCCTATTTCAGCACGCAGAGTTCCACGCTCCCCGCCGCGCAGGCGACCGGGCTGCTGACGGTGCTGACCGACAGCCGCGTCGTGTCGATCGAACACGATCCCGCAACCCGGCGCGCCAGCGGCGTGCGCGTGCGCAATACCGCTACCGGCGCGACCACGACGGTGACCGGGCGCACGATCTTCCTGTGCGCATCGAGCTTCAACAGCACCGCGCTGCTGTTGCAATCCACCAGCGAGGCGTTCCCCACCGGCCTTGGCAATACCAGCGACGTGCTGGGCCGCTACATCATGGACCATGCCTCGGGCGTGCAGGTCGTCGCGCATGTGCCGGGCTATCAGGACCGCAACTACACGGGCTTCCGGCCGACCAACCATTTCATCCCGCGTTTCCGCAACGTCGGAGGCGACACCTCGCCCGCGTTCCTGCGCGGCTACGGCATCCAGCTCGACGCCGCGCGTGCCAACTGGGAAGCGGGGGCTTTCGGCGCGGGCATCGGTGACGACCTCAAGCGCAAGGCCCGCCAGCGCGGCGACTGGCGCCTGCGCTTCAACCTGTTCGCCGAGACTTTGCCCGATGCCGAAAACCGCCTGACGCTGGACCCCGCGGCTCGCGACAAGGACGGTATCGCGCAAATCCGCGTCGCCCTGCGCTTCGGCGCCAACGAGCGCAGGCTGCTGGACGACGCCATCGCGCAAAGCGTCGAGATGGCCGAGGGCTTCGGCGCCACCGTCGTCTCCCGTCCCGGCGAGGGTTATGCGATCAAGGGCGCCATCCACGAGATGGGCGGTGTGCGCATGGGCGGCGATCCGGCCACCTCGATGCTCAACGGCTTCAACCAGATGCACGCGGTCGAAAATGTATTCGTGACCGATGGCTCGGCCATGGCGTCAAGCGCCTGGCAGAACCCTTCGCTCACCTACATGGCGATGACCGCGCGGGCTGCCGCATATGCGGTGGACGAGATCAGGCAAGGGAAAATCTAGCTATTGTTTCAATGTGTTCGGGCGGAATTTTTGCTGTGCAGCTTACGTCCAAGGCCGCCCGAAAGCTTAGGTCTGGTTTCCCCGCCAGCCTTTGGCCAACTTGAAACAGCAAACTCATCACCGACGCCATGCCTTATCAGGTACCGATCCCAGGCTGTGTGAAAACGTCTTCGCCGTCGTGGTCGATGGATATCGTCCGAGGCCGAGTTTGCGCGACATGGTCTTAGCTGGCGATTACTCTTTGGCGACTTGAGGGCGCGAAAGGAATGCTCGGCGGTCTGGCGCCAGATGCGCACAGCGTCCGGATTGGCATGACGGCGCTGCCTCGGCGGGAATCGCGGCCGCAACTTTGCCGCGCACCGGCCGTTGGCATGATAAGCGCAGCAGCGGAGAACCATGCACCGATGATCGTCGTCCACCATCTGGAGAACTCGCGTTCGCAGCGCGTCCTGTGGCTGCTGGAAGAGCTGTCCCTGCCCTACGAGGTCAAGCGCTACGAACGCGATCCGAAAACGATGCTGGCGCCCCCCGAACTGCGCCGCATCCACCCGCTCGGCAAGTCGCCGGTGATCGTCGATCGCGATCATTTCGGCACCGAACGTATCCTGGCCGAAACCGGGGCCATCGTCGAATACCTCACCGGCAAGGCCGACGGGCGGCTGGGCAAGCCTTATGGCGAGGATGCGGCGCTGCTCTATCGCCACTTCCTGCATTATGCCGAAGGATCGCTGATGCCGCCGCTGCTGGTCAATCTGGTACTTGGCCGGATCCCGCTGCTGGGCAAGGCCGCGCAGAAGAAGCTGCAACCGATGATCGACGTCCACCTCGATTTCGTCGAGCATGAACTGGCGTTCCGCCCCTGGTTCGCGGGCAATACGTTCACCGCGGCCGACATCATGATGAGCTTCCCGCTCGAAGCTGCCCGCGATCGCGGCGGTCTCGAGCGCGGACGCCCAGCGACGATCGCCTGGCTCGACAAGGTTCATCAACGACCGGCCTATCAGGCCGCGCTCGAACGTGGCGGCCCTTATCGCTTTGTCTGAAAGCGGCATCCGACGTCAGGAGGCCGATTCCGGAAACGGGCTCCATCACTCGTTCGCCGGGTGGCCCGCGCCAATGGGCTCAAGCCGGAAGGCCTGCAAAGACGGGCGCGTGGATCGCAAGGCCTTGAAACCCGGCGAACGCGGAAACAGCCCCAGCTTGGCGATATAGTCTGCGTAGCGGATGGGTGTCGGCATGGCCGCCGATCTGTTCGGGCGCCGGGCTTTCTCCGCCCGGCACCGTGCCCCCTTCTCGATTGCGCGGAGCACGGCGGACACCGCGCCGGCAAACAGCTAGAACTTGCGACTGATGCCAAGGCCGACGCGCACGTCGGGCGTATCGGCATTTAGGCCCATCGTCGTCTGGAAATCCAGCTGGGTGAGATCGTCCGTGCGCCATGCCAGCGAAAGCGCCGCACTGGTCATCGTCGTGCTGCCTTGCGGGTCGCGGTCGCGGGTGAGTTCCAGTTCCGGCGCGATCCGCAGGTTCTCGGCAATCGTGAACTGGAAGCCCGCTGCCGCCCCATAAGCCAGATGCCGTCCCGATCGGTCCTCGTCGGTAGCCGCCTCGATGCTGGGGGAAAGGGCGAATGCGACCGTATCGCTGAACTTGTAGCTCAGCGGCACGATCAATCCGGCGCTCCAGTCGCCGTCACCCACGCCGTTCGTCGCGGTTGGAAGCGTGGCATAGGCAAGAAGCCCTGCAGCGACGCCGTTCGCCTTTTCCTGCGGATGGCGCAGGTTCTGCTTCAGGCCGATCGTCACGTCGCCGATACCGCTCGAGCGCTCAGAAACGCCGCCACCGTAATCCTTGCGCGCCATCCACGTGAAGGCCGTCCAGCCGACCTGAAGCTCTGTCGTCGCCGCAAGGCCGTAACGCACCTGGGTCTGCGCCAGTCCCAGCGTCGTCTCCCTGCCCTCGCCGTCCGTGTTGCGCTCCCACTCCGCAACGCCGAGTTCGATCTGGAAATGCCCCGGATCGACGGTACAGGCCGCAGTCGTGAGGCCGGGACGTTCGGTGCACAGTTCGCGCAGCCTTGCCGCACCGTCTCCCTGATCCTGGGCCAGCGCCGGACCGGGTAGCACAAGCAGCAATGGCATCAGCAGCCCGGGTTTCCGCATCATTTCCCTATCGTGTCCATTCTTGGCTCGAAGCGAAACAACACGGCGGCCTGCTCGTTCCTCCGACCATGCAGGAAAAAGGGTCAGGGACCATGAAAGGGGCCGTCGTCGGGATGATGATGCTGGTTGCGGGCTGCGACGGGCTGCCGCGTGACCCCGCACACACATCGACCCGCATCGAAGAGACAAGGCGCTTCGATGTCGGGCTGGTATCCGGAACTCCCGAAAGTCCGGACGCAAGGCGGCTCGTTGCCGAAGTGGAACGTCGAGCGCACGCCCGCGCCCGAATACACGAAGCCACGGGGGACCGATTGTTCGGCGATCTGGAAGCAGGCAAGATCGATCTCGTCGTCGGCGCCTTCGCCCGGGACAGTGCCTGGAAAACCGACGTGACGTTCGGCCCGGCCGTGCAAACGCTGCCAGGATCTGCGGCACCGCTGGAACTGAAGGCGGTGATGCGCAACGGCGAAAATCGGTGGATCATGCTGGTCGAGCGCGCCTCGCGCGCGGTCTCGGCGGAAGCGAGGGCGCAATGAGCAACAGCCTCCCCGACGAACTGCGCCCGGCCATGCACGCCGCCATCAGGCTGGAGTACTGGAACCTGTTCTGGACGGCGACCATCATCGCCGTGATGGGGCTGGTCCTCGGCCAGAGCCAGACGATGAAGACCGCGTGGGTGGAGGACACCCTGGGCGTGGTGCCGCCGATCATGTTTCTGATCGCGGCGCACATGGAACTGAACGGCAGGCGATCGCGAAAATTTCCCTTCGGCTTCGAACGGGTCAACGGCCTGGGATTCTTCGTTGCCGCCGTCGCATTGACGGCAGTGGGCCTGCTGCTCCTCTACAATGCCGCTGTCGCGCTGGCGACGCAGGAACACGCCAGCGTCGGATCGATCGTGCTGCTTGGCCACGACTTCTGGCTGGGCTGGCTCATGATCGCGGCGCAGATCTATTCGCTCGTGCCCCCGATGCTCATCGGCCGCAGGGAACTGCCGCTGGCCGAGAAGCTCAACGACAAGCTCCTGCACACCGATGCCCTGATGAACAAGGCGAACTGGCTGACGGGCGCGGCAGGTCTCGGAGGGATCATCGGTCTTGGCCTGGGCTGGTGGTGGGCGGACTCCCTGGCCGCCGCGATCATATCGCTCGACGTCATCAGCGACGGCGTCAAAGCCTTGCGATCTTCCACCGCAGAACTGATCGACGGCGCTCCCCGCGCGCTCTCCAGCCCGAAACTCTCGGGTGACGCGCTCGAACTGGAACAACGCCTTCAGGACGAATTTCCGGAAGCGACCATCCGGCTGCGGGAAACCGGCCGCCTGGTCCGGGCCGAAATCCACGGCGTCCATCCGCCCGGCGAAAAGCGACACCCCCGGCACTACTGGCCTGGAAAGGCCGATCGATCCTGGCGCCTTGCCCAGGTCGGCTTTGTCCCGCCCGCCGAGGAACCGTGAAGAGGTGGGCGGTCAGCCGGGCATGGCTCGGCTGCGCTCGCAAGGGCGTTTCAGGGCGATGGCCGGACGGCAGGCTTCACCAGCAGTTTCGTCACGCCCGCTTATCGCCGCCATGGGCGTATCAGCCATACGCCTTGATGAAGAACGCGGCGGTCACGAAGAACGCAAGGGCCAGAGTGGCCGCTCGCACCAGCGCCGGCGACAACCGAATGCCCAGCAGTGCGCCCAGATAGCCGCCGACCATCGCGGAGGGGGCAAGGATGGCCACTTCGCGCCAACCGACCGCGCCCGCCAGAGCGAACAGGATCACCGCTGCGGTGTTCGCAGCGGTGACCAGCAAAGTCCGCAGGCCCTGAAGCCGCTTGAGTTCCTCCCGCGTCGCAAGGCTCCAGAATGCCATCATCATGATGCCTACAGCCCCGCCGAAATACCCTCCGTAGATACCCAGAACCAACTGGCCGCCAAGGATCGCGGGGCCGCTCGCCCCGCTCCATCCGTGAACTCTTGCGGTAATTCCGCGCCCGAAGGCGAGCGCAAGGCTCGCCAGCAGTAGCAGCCAGGGCAGAGCCTGAACGAACAGCGCCTGCGGCGTCGCCAGCAGCAGGATGCCGCCTGCAAGGCCGCCTGCAGCCGACACCGCCGCCATCCAGCGCAGCGGGACCGCCGCGATCGGCACCAGCCCCTCGCGATAGACCCAGGTGCTGACGGCGCCGCCGGGGTAAAGCGCCAGACTGCTGGAGGCATTCGCCGCCACGGGAGACAGTCCGACCGCCATCAGCGCCGGCAACGAGACGAAGGACCCGCCGCCGGCCAGCGCATTCATGGCGCCGGCCAGCACACCTGCCGCGATCAGGAGAAGATCTGTGTTCACGAGCGCGGATATGCCGCGCTCCGGAACGCGGCACAATCCGGATGATGCCGGGCGGCGGCTTCACCCGGGACGAAGGCCGCGCGATTTTCAGGCCGCGTCCAGCGCGCCCGACACCAGGTTGCCCGCGTGGAACACCGCCTTGCGCGGCGACTGGCGCGCCACCGCCTCGGCCGAGCAGGCGGCCGGGACCAGCACCATGTCGGCGGCGTCGCCTGCCTTGGGCCAGACCTGCTTGCCCGCGGCATCCAGCGGGGTCGGGCCGCCGGTGGCGATCTTCAGCGATTGCGAGATGGTGTACTCGTCGCTCCAGCCATAGAGCTGGCACGCCAGCTTGGCCTTCTCCAGTACGTCGCCGCTGCCGAAGACCGACCAGTGATCCTCGACGCTGTCGGTGCCGGTGTAGACCTTGACGCCCTTGTCCAGCAGGATCGGGATCGGCATCATCCGCGTGCCGAACGGCAGCGTGGACGCCACCGACATGTCCAGCGCGGCGAGGCGCGCGGCCAGGTCCTCCATCTCGGGCGCGGGCAGCGACATCATCGAGAACGCGTGGCTGAGCGTCACCTTGCCGCGCAGTTCGGGTTCGCGCTCCACCGTGTCGGCGATGCGGCGGATCGCGGCGATGCCGCTGGCGCCGGGCTCGTGCAGGTGGATGTCCACGCCCTTGTCCATGTCGAGCGCGACCTGCATCATCGCATCGACCGACTTCTCCATCCCGCCGTCGAGCGCGGTGGGATCGATGCCGCCCACATGCGTCGCCCCCGCCGCCATCGCCGCGCGCATCGTCGGGATCAGGTCGGCGCTGACAAAGCCGTGCTGCGGGAACGCCACGATCTCATGCCCGAACCCGTCGGCGCGGCTGTCGAGCGCGTGCTTGAGCAGTTCGACGTGCTTGGTCCCCACCACCGGATCGACGTTGCACTGGCTGCGCGCGAACGTGGTGCCGTTGGACTGCAGCAGATCGACCAGCTTGCCCGCGCGCTCCTCCAGCGTGGGGAGGAGCTGCGGCAACAGCGTCTGCTCCAGCTTGATCTGCCCGCGAATGCCCTCGGTCCGCTTGCGCGGGGGCACCCACGGGCCGCCGTAGAAGGTCTTGTCGAGGTGGATGTGCATGTCGCGGAACGAGGGCAGCAGCAGCATGCCCTTCGCATCGCGCACCGCCACGCCCATCGGCGCAGGCGCATCGGCGGGGAGGATCGCGGCGATCTTCCCGCCCCGCACCAGCACCGAGGCTTTCGCCGTCTCGGTGCCGATAACCTCGCCGCCCTCGCGCCGGTAGCCGGTCTCCAGCGTCACGCCGCGCAGCAGGAAGCTCGCGCCCTTCGCCTCGGCGCCCTTCGCCCCGGCCGGCTTCATTTTCGCCGCCAGTGCCGGAGCCGCGACCCCGGCCGCCCCCGCCACCAGGGCGGCGGCAAGGATACCCCGGCGGGAAAGCTGCATGTCATTGCGATCCATCATCGTCGTCCCTTCCCTAAGCCTTAGAACTTGAACCGCGCGCCGATCTTCATCTGCCAGACCGACTGCGTGTTGAAGCTGGTCGCCGCGCGGCCGACGAAGCTGTCGTACTGGTAGAAGTTGCCCTGCGTCGGGCAAGCCCCGGCGATCTGGCAATTGCGCGCCACCACGTTCGCCGAGACATAGGGCGACGGGATCTGCTGCAGCACGCCCCACTTGCGGTTGATGAGATTGCCCAGGTTCTCGACGTCGAGATAGATCTCCGCCTTCGCCCCGTCGGGGAAGAAGCCCGGAATCTCCTGGCTGATCCGCATGTCGATCGTCGTCAGCGCCGGCGCGGTGAAGGCGTTGCGCGGCGCGATCTTGCCCGCATACTTGAGCAGCCCGTTCTGCTTCAGGAAAGCATTGAACGCAGCGATGTCAAAGCCCGGCGCATACGTCACGATCGCATCGCTGCCCGCCGTCACCTGCCCGCCGCTCGTCTGCGGCACATAGAGCAGCTGGCGGTTGCGCGTCGCCAGCGCGCCGTTCTCGCCCACCAGCATGTCGGCCGCCATGTTGGCGTTGGCGCCCACATCGAAAGTATAGCTGAACACCTGCCCCGAGCGCCTCTGCCCGAACAGCGTCAGGCGCGTGCGGTTGTCGCCGAAGAAGGCATGCGAATAGCTGACCGACAGCTTCGACAGATGGCGGAACTCATAGTTCGAGGTCGCCAGCGCCGGATCGTTCGGGTCCGAAGTCGCCACCCCGCTGTAGTTCGACGCAGCCACCGTGGTGATACCGGGATTGACGTCCTTCGAACGGATGTAGGTGTGCGAGAACATCGCCTCCAGCCCGTCCAGCGGCCCTTCACGCCAGGTCTTCGCCAGCGCCAGACCTAGCTGGTTGGCATAGCCCTGCTTGGTGTTGGTCACGAGAATATCGTTACGGTTCTCGCGCCCCGGCAGATACGTCGGTCGCCCGTCCGGCGCATCCGGCCCGCGATTGGCGCCTGCGTACAATTCGTACCACGCCACCGCGTTCTGCACTTCGGAGTGGATGAACTCACCCGCCACGCGCCAGCCGTTGCCGAACGCGCCCAGATCGAACTCCTTCTGCGCCCCGATCGACATCTTCCACGTCGACTGCGGCTTGAAGTTCTTGTCCAGCGCATTGATGAGCCCCTGCCCGCGCGCCGCGCTGGCGGTATTGGCCGCCTGCAGCGCCGGGTTGACGTTGAACCCGTCCACGTTGCTCAGCCCCGCAAGGCACGCCGCGCTCGCCGTGGCACTCCGGCTGCAGGTTACGTTGCCCAACATCTGCCCGGTGTTGTAGAAGGTGTTCGCCGTCCACACCGTGGGCGAGCCGCCGCCGAACAGGCCGACGCCGCCATAGACCGTCAGCGTCGGGTCGGGCTTCCAGTTGAACCCGAAACGCGGCTGCAGCAGGTGCTTGCCGTCGAGGTTCTCGGTATTGGAAATCCCGTAGCGCGCCATCACCACCGGGTTTTCGTCCGGCCGGTCGGACTGCTCGAAGAAGTCGTAACGCAGGCCCGCCTTGATCGTCAGTTCGGGCAGCACCGCCCATTCGTCCTGCAGGTAGAGCGTGTTGGTCGTGGTGTGCAGCGTGAAGCCCGCATCCGCCTTCTGGTTGCTGCCCGCATTGGCATAGCTGACCGAGGAGGCATTGCCCGCGCGCAGATCGTCCAGCGAGTTAAACACGTAGGAGCCGTTGGCGTTCTGCACGAACAGATCCCAGATCTTCAGCGCCTCGCGCTCGTACCCGGCGGTGATGCGGTGCGATCCGGCGGTATAGGTCGCCTTGGCGCGGTACTGCTGCAGATAGGTCGTCAGCTCATTCGCCTGATACGAGGCATTGGTGCCCGCATAGACGCTCGGGCCGGTCGTCGTCCCGTTCAGGTATACGCGGAACTGCGCGAAATCGTTGCCCGCCAGCGGGAAGCCCGGGTTGTCCATCTTCTTGTAGGACGCGCTGATTTCGGTGCTGAAATTGTCGGTCCAGTCGGAGAACACCTGCGCCTTGTAGACGTCGAGGTTGTTCTGCCGCTCCACCCACTGCGACAGCAGCCCCAGCGACGTGCTCGACCCGGTCAGCGTGTTGCCGTTGGCCGAGATCGAGGAGCCGCGCGTGCGCTGGTACGAAACCGTGGCGCGGTGGCCCGGCGCGATGTTCCAGTCCAGCTTGCCGAAGAACTTCTCGTCGCGCGAAGGCAGCTTGGTCGCCTCGTAGCCGAGCGGGTCGTAGCCGTAGCGGTCCTTCAGGATCTGGCGCACTTCGTTGGCCTGTGCCACGCTGACGCCGGGCACCTGATTGGCGAAGTCCGAACCCGAAGGGCCGACCAGCGACGGCTCCGAACGCTCGAACTTCTCGTAGTTCAGCGTGAAGAACAGCGTGTCCTTGATGATCGGGCCAGTCAGCGTCGCGCCGAAGGTCTTTTCGGAGAACTTACCGGTCAGGCGGCGGTCCTGCTTCGATCCGTCCTGGAAATCGGTGTAGCCGAAGCGGCCGCCCTGCAGCGCATCGCCGGTATATTCGTAGAAGACCTGACCGTGGAAGCTGTTGCCGCCCGACTTGGTGGTGGCATTCAGGGTGCAACCGCCGAACGCGCCGTAGTTCACGTCATAAGGCGCCAGTTCCACGCCCAGCGTCTCGACCACGTCGATCGAGATCGGCGAGCGCTGCGTGGGATAGCCGTTGGCCTGCAACCCGAAATCGTCGTTCTGGCGCACCCCGTCGATGGTCAGCGAATTGGTGCGGTTGTTGGCGCCGCCGCAAACCAGCGCATCGCTGTTGCTGGGATCGACCGCCACGAAGGGGTTCATCCGCGCCAGATCCTTGAGATCGCGGCTGATCGACGGCGCGGCCTCGATCTTCTGCGCGGAGAAGTTGGAGCTGGGTCCGGTCTTCAGGTCCCCGCCCTCGAACGATTTGCCGCTGACGACGATCTCGGTGACTTCGCCCAGCGCGAAGTTGAGCTGGAAGGCGTCGCCGGTGTTGATCGCGGGTACGTCCACCGACTTGGTGCCCAGCTCCGGCGACGTCGCGGTGACGTGGTACGGCCCGCCGGGGCGCAGGTTGCGCACGGCATAGACGCCGTCGGCGCTGGTGGTGGCGGTGGTCGTCGTGCCCGAGGGAACGTGGACCACGGTGACCGGCACGCCGCCGACGGGATTGCCGTCGGGATCGGTCAGGCGGCCGTTGATCGCGCCTGTAATGATCTGCGCGTGGATCGCGGTCGGCACCGCAAGCGCGATCCCCATCGCACCCAGAGAAAGACCGAGAGAAAATCTGGCAGTCAGCTTCGCGTTACGCATGATCGTCACCCCCATGGCTGTGTCGAGATCACGACCGGAATGCGGTGCGGCGGGCTCTTGCCCTTGCCGCACCCGGCGACCCGATCGCTCGTTGCGACTCATGTCATAAGGCGATTTTCGTCGATGATCCAAGATTAAATCGTCAACGATCTAACAATTTTTCGCGAACGTTGATTTTCTGCGAGTTTCTGTTGCGATGCAGCAACGGCAAAGCCGCCGGTGCCGAAATCACAAGGCGATTTTTGGGTTCCGTGGAATCGAATCGTTCACGATCAAGCGGCTGGCTTAGGGTCTATCTGCCACCATCAGGCCGCCCTTCCGGAGCGCGCTTGCGCACTTCCGGGTGCCGCCAGAACCCCCGCTAGACCCCCGCTAGACCCCCGCTAGGTGCCATTGAGTGCCGCCTGGGTGCCGCTTGAGTGCCCATCGAGGCGCCGTGAAGAGAATGGTTCACGCAGAGGCGCAGAGGTGCCGATTGGCGCCGCAGGCTCTTTCCTCATTTCAGCGTCGAGGAAAACGCACCGTGAAATTGAAAGCGGGGCCTCCGCGTCTCTGCGTGCCCGATCTTCCTGTTTGCTTCGAACCGCCCGAACGCCCGATCAGATCCGATCGATGGCGGTTTCCCGCGCCTCGCCCTGCAAGGCAAAGCGGTCCCGCGTGCGGGTGTAGAAGCTGGCGCCGAAGCGGCCGACCGGGAAATAGTCCTTCAGGTTCACCCGCCAGAGTTCGGTATCGACCAGTCCCTCACGCGCATGCAGGTGCAGGATTTTCCCTAGGAAGATATACCGGCTCTCAGTCTCGATCGTCTCCCACAGCCGGCATTCGAAGGCGATCGGCGCCTCGACGATACGCGGCGGCAGGACGCCGGTGGACGGCACCGAATGGAAGCCGACAAGGTCCAGCTCGCTCTGCTCGGGCGGCAGCGAAGTGCCGCAATCGTGCATCTGCGCGGCAATCTCCTCGTCCGCCATGTGGACGACGAATTCCTGCGATTCCAGAATGTTGGCAGCGGTATCCTTGAGCGCGCCGTCCTGCAGCCGGTTGATCGATATCATCACCAACGGCGGGTCTTCGCCCAGCATCGCGAACATGCTGAAGGGCGCGGCATTGACCACGCCGCCCGGATTGACGGTGGTGACCAGCGCGATCGGCCGCGGCACGATCAGGCTCGCCATCAGCTTGTAGCGCTGATAGGCGCCGATCGCATCGAAATCGACGTGCGTGGCGGGCGGGGGCGTACTCATCCCAGGTTCAACATCTGGGCAAGGCTCTGCGTCGAAGACCCGCGATCGAGGCTGATATTGTCCTCCAGCGCGCGCAAATGGCGACCCATCTCTGCCCGGGCCGAGGCGACGTCGCCCTTCTCCATGTAGTCGACGATGCGCCCATGCTCGGCGTGCTCGCAGGCGGCATTCCCGGTCGGCTGGTACAGCGCGACGATCAGCGAGCACCGCGTCATCAACTCGGTCAGGTAGGCGGTCAGGATCGGGTTCCCCGCCACCGCCGCGATGCGCAAGTGGAACTCGCGCGCACACGCCGCCCAGGCGGGCTGATAGGGATTGTGCGTAACCTCGTGCTCATGCGCCAGCAGTTTGCGCAAGTCGGCAAGATCCTTCGCCGTATGCCGCCGCGCCGCGATCTCGACGATGGAGACTTCCAGTGCGCGCCGCGCTTCGAAGATCTGCCGCGTCTCCTCAGGTGTAGGCGCGGCGATGACGGCGCCCTTGTTGGGCCTTAGCTCAACGATACGCTCATGCTCAAGCCTTTGTAAAACCTTGCGAATAACCGCCCGCGAAACCCCGAACAACTCACAGAGCGCCGGCTCCGGCAGTTTGGTCCCGGGCGTCAGCCGCTGGTTGAGCACGCTGTCGAACACGGTCTGGTAGATATGCTGCTCCACATCCCCGCCATGGCTCACTGCCGGCGCGACCAGATCAGGCGCAGCCTCTGCCTTGCGCGCACGGCGGCCGGCTGCAGCCTTGGGAGAAACGGCACTGGCACCTTCGTCCGACATGTCGACACTCTGCTTCATGATCCAAAACCGCCTTTCACCACGCAGCCGCAACACCGCGACAACGCCCCACCCCTCACCGACACTCCACTCTCAAAACACACGATGGATGCGCCGGATTCGCTTTGCACCAGAATCAACGATTATGGCAAGTACAATCATGGACGATTTGATATATAAATCGTTGACGATTTTTGTGTTGAATTGTTGCGCAAGAATGATAGCCAGATTGCGAACCTCAATGAAGGCGGACCATGGCGATTCTCGTTCCCAGGCGTACCATCCTCGCCGGCATGATTGGCGGCGCGGCGACGGCTCTCTCCGGATGCGCGCGTAGCAGCGACCGGATCGGTGTCGGCCTGATCACCGCCCTCACCGCCCAGTCGGCCAAGTCCAGCGAAGCGATCTCGCGAGGGCTGAGCATTGCCATCGACGAGATCAATGCAGGCGGCGGCTTGCTTGGCCGCAAGCTCGAACTCATCCGCCGCGACGACGAGAGCAATCCCGGCAAGGGCGTGATCGCCGCGCGCGAATTGCTGTACAAGGAAGGCGTGGCGGTTCTGTTCGGTGGGCTGGATACGCCAGTGGCCCGCGCGATCGTGCCGATCGCCACCGCCGCGCGCGTGCCCTTCGTAGTGCCTTGGGCGGCAGGAACGGTGATCACGCATAACGGCACCGATCCCAATTACGTGTTCCGCGTCTCGGCCGTGGACGAACTGGTCGACAAGGCGATGGTCGCTTTCGCACAGCGCAATTACGGCATGCGCAAGCCGGGCCTGATCCTGCTGAACAATCCATGGGGACAGTCCAACGAAAAAGGCTTGAAAGCCGCCCTCGCCGCCGCTGCGCTGCCTTTGGCGGGCTCGGAGAAGTTCGAGCACTCGGACGTCGATGTCACGCCGCAACTGGGCCGGTTGCGCGCTGCCGGAGCGGATTGCCTGCTGATGGTGGCGACGGTCGGTCCGTCGGCGCAGGTCGTGAAGTCGCTGGACCAGATGGGCTGGGACGTGCCGATCGTCTCTCACTGGGGACCTGCAGGGGGGCGCTTTTCCGAGCTGGCAGGCCCTCACGCGAACAGGGTGAAATTCGTGCAGACATACAGCTTTTTCGGCGCGGACACCCCGGTGAAGACCCGCGTTCTTGCCGCGCTCGAGGCGAAGTACCCGGACATCAGGGGGCCGCAGGACGTGACCCCCGCCGTCGGTGTCGCCAATGCCTATGATGCCATGCATCTGGCCGCTCTGGCCATCCGCACCGCAGGATCGCTGGACGGCGAAGCGGTGCGGCGCGGCTTCACCCGGATTGGGCGCTATGAGGGCTTGATCAAGACCTATGACGCACCGTTCGCACATGGTCAGGACGCCCTGGACGAGCGCGATTACGTCTGGGCCGAATTCGATCAGGGCCGCATCGTGCCGCTGCCGTCGAAGGCTGCCTGAGGACATGGACATCCTGCCCGCCCTCCTCACCGGCCTTGCGCTCGGTTCGATCTACGGACTGATCGCCTTGGGCTTCCACATCACCGCGTCGGTCTGCGGTGCCGTCAATTTCGCGCAAGGCTCCAGCGCGATGCTGGGCGCGGTGCTGCTCTGGATGATGACTGAGGCCGGATGGCCGGTGCCCATCGCGGTAGGCGTGACGATCCTTGCCTGCGGCATCTACGGCCTGGTCGTGGAGCGCGCGGCGATCCGTCCGTTCCTGGGCCGCAAGTCCGACGCCTGGTTGATGGCGACGGTGGCGCTCGGCCTCGTCTGCGACAACGGGATGATGCTGGTGTTCGGCGCGGAGCCGCGATCGCTCGTCTCGCCGCTGGCGCAGACTTCGTTGCGGGTTGGCGGCATGGATCTCGGCATCTATCCGTTGCATCTGCTGATCCCGGTGGTGATGCTGGCGCTGGCGGCGGGCATAGACCTGTTCCGCCGCCGCACCCTGCACGGCACCGCCATGCTGGCCGTGGCCCAGAACCGCGATGCCGCCGCGATAATGGGCATTCCCGTAGGCCGGGTGATCGCCGCCGCCTTTGCGCTTTCCTCTGCCCTTGCGGGCATCGCCGGCATGCTGGTGGCGCCGCTCACCCATGTCGAAAGCGGCATGGGCGTGGTGCTGGGCCTCAAGGCTTTCGCCGTCGCCATTCTGGGCGGGCTCGGCAGCGCCTGGGGCATCGTTGCCGCCGCCCTGCTATTCGGGCTGGTGGAGGCGCTCGTCACGCTCGGGGTCGGCTCGGGCTATACCCAGATCGTGACCTTCATGCTGGTCATCATCGTCCTTGCCGTGCGCCCCGACGGGCTGCTTGGCCGAGCAAAGGTGCGCAAGGTATGACCGCTCTCTCCGTTAATCCCGCCCTCCATCGGAAAGCGGCGCTCTCGCTCTGGGGCCTATGCCTGCTGGGCGGCGTGGCCGGGGCATTGCTGCTCAATGGCTATTATGCTTTCGTCATCGGCCAGATCGCGCTCCTGGCCATTGCCGGTATCGGGCTGAACGTGCTGATCGGCCTGAGCGGCCAGTTCAGTTTCGGCCACGCCGCTTTCTACGCGATCAGCGCTTATGCCGTGGCGATCTGCACGTCGCACGGCTGGTTGCCGTTCTGGCTGGCCTGGCCGCTCGGCGTCGTGGTCGCGATCGGCGTGGGCGGCCTGCTGGCTCTGCCTGCACTGCGCGTCAAAGGCCCGTATCTGGCCATGGTGACCATCGCCTTCGGTCTGGTGGTCGAACAGACGTTGGTTGAAGCCGAAGGCCTGACCGGCGGCCAGAGCGGCATCCTGCAGATACCGCCCCTCTCGCTGGCGGGGATCGTGCTGGGCGACCGGGCGATGGCGATCGCGGCGATCATCGTCGCAGCGCTGGTGATGACGGCCTATCATGTGCTGTCCGCCAACGGCTGGGGACAGGCCATGCGCGCCGTGCGGGATTCGGAGAATGCCGCTGCGTCCATTGGCATATCCCCCACGCGCACGCGCATCGTCGCCTTCATGGTATCCGCCGGGTGCTGCGCGCTGGCGGGCGGCCTTTCCGCACCGCTCAACAGTTTCGTGACGCCGCAGTCCTTCGGCCTCAACTTCTCGATCCTGCTGGTGCTGACGGTGGTGATCGGGGGCACCGGATCGCGCCCCGGACCGGTGCTGGGCGCGATCGTCATAGGCCTGCTGCCCGAACTGCTCTCTTCCTTCGAAGCGTACCGCGTCCTTGCCTACGCCGCGCTGGTGCTGATCGTGCTATGGCTGGCCCCCGGCGGCATCGCCGGGATGCTGCGCCTGCCAGCGACCCCGACCGGCGACCGCGCCGACGAGGCCGCCACCATCGCCGCTCTGCTGCCTGCTCGCCCGCGCGCCGCCCTTTCGGCACAGGGGCTGGGGATCAGTTTCGGCGGCGTGCGGGCGATCACCGACCTCGATATCGCCATCCCTGCAGCGACCGTGACGGCGCTGATAGGCCCCAACGGCGCCGGAAAATCGACCGTCATCAACATCCTGAGCGGATTTTACCGCTCGGACACCGGCGAACGCAGGATTGCAGACACTTTGCTCGCGCCCGGCAGACCCTGGCTGTCCGCAAGGGCGGGCGTGGCCCGCACTTACCAGACCTCGGCCCTGTTCGACAGCATGAGCGTGGAAGACAACGTCCTGCTCGCCATGCGCAAGGGCCGCCTTGGCGCGCTGCACGGCAAGGCGCTCGACCGGACCGGCACGGATGTGCGGCATGCGCGCGCCCTGCTGCTGGCCTGCGGCTTCGAGGGCGCACCATCGACGATCGCGGGTGTGCTGGCGCATGTCGACCGGCGACTTGTCGAGATCGCCCGCGCGCTGGCGACCGATCCCGACACCCTGTTGCTCGACGAACCCGCCGCCGGACTCTCGCAAGCGGAAAAACGCGTGCTGGGCGACCTACTGCGCCAGATCGCCGCAGCCGGGATCGGCGTCGGGCTGGTCGAGCACGACATGGCGCTGGTGATGAGCGTGTCGGATCAGGTTGCCGTGCTGCGCACCGGCGCATTGATCGCACAAGGCACACCGGCCGAGATCCAGGCCGACCCTCTCGTGCGCGAAGCCTATCTGGGCGAAAGACGGATCGGCGGACAGGCCCCGGCCGTTCCCAAAGGCGGAGAGCCCTGCCTTGGCGCCTACGCGATCCACGCGGGTTATGGCGCAGTCGATGTGCTGCACGGCATCGACATCGAAGTCCGCCCCGGCGAAGCCGTCGCCCTGCTGGGCGCGAACGGCGCGGGCAAATCCACGCTGATGCGCATCCTTTCCGGACTGATGGCGCCGCGTTCGGGCCATCTCCGGCTCGAAGGCACGCAGATCGGTGCGCAGGACAGCCGCGCCCGCGTACGCCAGGGGCTGGTACTGGTTCCGGAAGGACGGCAGGTTTTCCCCGAACTGTCGGTCCACGACAACCTGCGGCTCGGCGGCTATACCCGCCGTGAGAATGCGGCGGCACGCATGTCGGCGATACTGGAGCGCTTTCCCCCTCTTGCCACCATGCTGGACCGGCAGGCCGGGCTGCTGTCGGGCGGAGAACAGCAAATGCTGGCCATCGGCCGCGCCCTGATGGCCCAGCCGCGCCTGCTCCTGCTCGACGAACCTTCGCTGGGGCTGTCGCCGCAGATGACGTCGGACTTGTTCGAACAGCTTCGGCAGCTTCGCGACGAAGGCATGGCGATAATGATCGTCGATCAGATGGCCGATCTGGCGCTCAACCTGTCCAGCCGCGCCTATGTGCTGCGCGGCGGCCATGTCGCAGCGGCGGGAGCATCGGCGCAGATCGCCGCGGACGACAGCCTCGATAACCTGTACTTCGGCGGCTGAACCGAGCTCCGGACGGACACGGCTGGCTCCATGGTGACCGACCTGCCAGCTCGGCGGCAAATGCATCCGGAAAATAGAAGCTGCCCACGCAGATCAAAAGGTCGCGACGACCGGGACACCGATCGCCGCGACCGCTGCCGTTTGACAGGGGGTTAGCATTGCTGACCCATCGGCAGCACCCCCAATCTGGGTCGCCGACGCGATCGTACCAATCCGGATTAAACGGATATGACGACTCACCATCGGCCGACTTGCAAAGGATTTGATTGGAACATATAAGGAACATATGTCTCGTTCCTCCATCATGGACCGTCTCGAAATTCTTGCCGATGCCGCCAAGTATGATGCCTCCTGCGCGTCGTCCGGTACCGCGAAAAGAAACAGTCGTGACGGACGCGGGCTGGGCTCGACGGAGGGCATGGGCATTTGCCATGCCTATGCCCCGGACGGGCGGTGCATTTCGCTGCTGAAGTTGCTGCTGACGAACCACTGCATCTTCGATTGCCATTACTGCATCAACCGCAAGAGCTCGAACGTGCGCCGCGCGCGTTTCACGCCGCAGGAAGTGGTAGATCTCACGCTTTCGTTTTATCGCCGCAACTATATCGAGGGGCTGTTTCTCTCCTCCGGGATCGTGAAGTCTTCCAGCCATACGATGGAACAATTGATAGAGGTCGCACGTATCCTGCGGGAAGAGCACGATTTTCGTGGATACATCCATTTAAAGACAATTCCGGAGGCGGACCCCGAACTGGTGGCGCAGGCGGGACTGTGGGCGGACCGGGTCTCGATCAACGTCGAACTGCCTACCGATGCGGGATTGTCTCGCCTTGCGCCGGACAAGAACGCGGCCACCATAGAAGGTGCCATGGGCAGGCTTTCGGGCGCGATAACCGAGGCGCATGATGCTCGAAAGCGTTTTCGCAAAGCGCCCATATTTGCCCCCGCCGGGCAATCGACCCAGATGATCGTCGGCGCGGACGGCGCCAGCGATGCCCAGATCGTGGGAAAGGCCAGTACGCTCTACGACCGCTTTGCCCTCAAGCGCGTGTACTATTCCGCCTTCAGTCCGATCCCCGAGGCCAGCGCCGTATTGCCTCTGAGGCGCCCGCCGCTGATGCGGGAGCATCGGCTCTATCAGTCCGACTGGTTGATGCGCTTTTACGGTTTCGCGCCGCAGGACGTGCAACAGGCGACCGAGGATGACGGCATGCTGCCGCTCGACATCGACCCCAAGCTCGCCTGGGCGCTCAAGTTCCGGGACCGGTTCCCGGTCGATCTGAACCGCGCCCCGCGTGAAGCGATGTTGCGGGTGCCGGGGCTTGGCGTGAAGGCGGTCGATGCGATCCTCGCCGCGCGGCGGCATCGATCGATCCGGCTGGAGGATCTCGCGCGGCTCAGCATCTCGGTGAAGAAGCTGCGGCCTTTCATCGTCACCGACGACTGGCGCCCCACCCTGCTCCTCGACCGCGCGGACCTGCGAGCGCGCCTTGCTCCACCGGCGCAGCAGATGGAATTGTTCGCATGATCGCCGCGGCCATCGGGCAGCCCGACGACTTCGAGGCCTGGCGCGACGAGGCCCGGCGGCTGGTCGCGCGCGGCATAGCGCCCGAGGCGACGGCCTGGGGCGATGCGGACGGTTCGGCGGATCTTTTCGCCGCACCGTCGTCGCCCCAGTCTACGGAACCCTTGCGTCAGGTGCGGGCGAGCCGGGCTTTTCTCGACCTTGCCGGAAGCGTCGTCCTGCACTGCGACGCCGCGCGGCTGGGGCTGCTCTATCGCGTGCTCTGGCGGCTGCAGGACCGGCCTCGCCTGCTCGAGGATGCCGCCGATCGCGACGTCGCAGCGCTGGAGCGCATGGCGAAGCAGGTCCGGCGGGACATTCACAAGATGCGCGCTTTCGTCCGTTTCCGCAGCGTGGCCGACGAAGACGGGATCGAACGCTTCGTCGCCTGGTTCGAGCCCGAACACCGGATCGAGCGCGCCAACGCCGACTTCTTCGTCAACCGCTTCGCCAGCCAGCGCTGGTCGATCCTGACGCCCCGCCTTTCCCTGCACTGGGACGGGGAAGTATTGCTGGAAGGCCCGCCCGCATCGCGTGCGGACGCGCCGGCTGAAGACGCGACCGAGGACCTGTGGCTCGGCTACTATCGCTCGATCTTCAATCCGGCGCGGCTCAAGGTCGGCATGATGCTCAAGGAGATGCCGCGCCGGTACTGGAAGAACCTGCCCGAAGCTCGCCAGATTCCCGATCTCATCGCGGGGGCGCACAAGCGCGAGGCTGCGATGATCGCCAGCGGTGCCGATCTTTTCGAGCAGGAAGCCGCGCCCTTCAGCCTGCAGGCCATCGCCGAAGGTATCGTACAATGCCGCCGCTGTCCGATCGGGTGCAACGGCACGCGCGCCGTCATGGGCGAAGGGCCGCAGACCGCCGACCTCATGATCGTCGGCGAACAGCCCGGCGATACCGAGGAGCGCGAAAATCGCCCCTTCATCGGGCCAGCCGGGCAATTGCTCGACCGCGCGCTCGGCGAGGCAGGCGTGGACCGGACGGCGGCTTACGTCACCAACGCGGTCAAGCACTTCAAGTTCGCCCCGCGCGGCAAGCGGCGATTGCACCAGGCCCCTACGGCGGGCGAGATAGATATGTGCCGCTGGTGGCTCGACAACGAACGCGCGCTGGTAAAGCCGAAAGTCGTGCTGGCCCTTGGCGCGAGCAGCGCGCGCGGCTTGCTGGGGCGCACCCCGGCGATCGGACGCGAACGTGGCCGGGCACTTTACCTGCCCGACGGCACACGTGTCTGGCTCACCGCGCACCCCAGTTACCTGCTTCGTCTCGACGGTGAGAGCCGGGAGCGCGAACAGGGGCGCTTCGCTGAAGATCTTGCCGGTCTCGCGCAGTTGCTTGCGGCGAGTGGAGTCGGCTGAGTGCAACTCCGAAGGCCTCCGCGCGTTCAACAGGACGGCAAACATTGAAGGGGAATGGTCATGGCCAGCGAATGCACTGCCTACCGCGATACCAAGGGCGGACTCCACAGCAGCCCTGAGCGCGCGACGCTCGAAGACCTTGCCGGCGTATTGGGCCGGGTCGGGGACGAAGGCGGGATGACTTCGGGTGTGGCCCGCATGATCTTCGACAAGCGCAGCGAAATCGAACGGATCTTCGCCGAACATGACCACATGCTGGAAGCAGCTCCCCCGGCAGCGATCGAGCCGGGGCATCATATTCGCGCAGTGAACTGAAATTCTCTCGACCTGATCTTTCCTCGTCCCGGCACCGCGGTCGATGTCGGGACGACGGTACTTCCCCGAAGGCGTGCGAACGTCTATCAGGCTGCCCGACCAAGAGTAGCCCCAGACTTCGCGCCCCTTCTTCGTGACCGCAGAAACTTCCCCCACAGCCGGCCTTGAAGCGGCTTTTCTCGAACATCGGGAGAAGCTGCTGCGTTTTATGCGCGCGCGCGGCGCGGGGGATGCGGCTGAGGACCTCGTTCAGGAGGTCTGGCTCAAGATCGGCGCCAGCCGTCCCGGTCCGGTTGCATCACCGCTGTCCTATCTGTTCCGCACCGCCGACCTGCTGATGATCGACCGTTTCCGTTCGACCCGGCAGGCGGACGCGCGCGCTCGCGACTGGACCGAGGTGAATGCGGGCGATCCGCCGGGCGTTTCCGCCGAGCCTTCCGCCGAACGCCGCCTCGCCGCCGCGCAGGAAGCCGCCAGCGTTCTTGCCCTGCTTGACGGCCTGGGCGCGCGGGTGGCGACGATCTTCCGCCGCCACCGCATAGAAGGCACGCCGCAGAAAGTCGTGGCGAGCGAAATGGGCCTGAGCCTCAGCACCGTCGAAAGCGACCTGCGCGTCGCCTACCGGGCGCTCGCGGAATGGAAGGAACGCTCGAAATGAAGCCTGCGATGAGGCTGCAGCCGATCGGCTCCGTCATCGCCGGTGAAGGAGCGCCCGATGGCGAACGACATGGCGAATAAAGATGTGATCCGGGACGAAGCGCTCGGCTGGGCTGTGCGAGCCGGTGACCCCGCGTTCACCGACTGGGAAACGTTCACCCTCTGGCTGGAGGCCGATCCGGCGCACGCGCGCGCCTATGACGACATCGCGGCCTCGGTGGCCGATGCAGCCGAACTCGTCGCCGCCTCCGCTCCGGCCAACGACGACGCCTCGTCCGCCGAACCGCCGCGCCGCCGCCGTCCCTGGCTGGCAAGCGCGATCGCCGCGAGCCTCGCCGTCGTGGCCGGGTTCTGGGCCTTCCAGGGCCAGCAGCGCGATCTCTACACCGTCGAGACGACACTGGGCGAGACCCGCCGGGTCACGCTCGACGCCGATACCCGCATCGAACTCGCGGGCGGCACCGCCGTCGAGTTCGACCGCAAGGACAAGCGTTATGCCCGGCTCGAACACGGGCAGGCGCTGTTCACCGTGCGCCACGATGCCGCGCACCCCTTCGAGGTCGCCGTGGGCGAAGAACGGCTGGTCGATATCGGCACCGTCTTCGACGTGCGCCGCGATGCACAGGGGCTGAGTGTCGCGGTCTCCGAAGGCGCCGTGCAGTTCGATCCGGATGGCGCCGACGTGCGCGTATCGCCCGGCGAAGTCCTGCGCCGCCCGGCTGGGACGAGTGAATACACACTTGCCCGCCTTCCCGTCGAGCAAGTCGGCGAATGGCGCGAGGGTCGGTTGACCTTCGAAGGTGCCACGCTGGATGACGTCGCCGCGCAGCTCAAGCGAGCCACCGGCATCGAGTATGTCGCGGCATCCGGCGGGTCGGGCGCGGTTTCCGGCTCGATCCTGGTGGCGCCGCTGCGCAAGGATCCGGGCTCCATAGGGCCGCTGCTGGGACTGTCGGTACGGTCCGAAAACGGACGCTGGGTGATCGGCTCGCACTGAGGCGATGCGCGGCGCCATCTGTATCGTGGCGGCCGCAATGGCCATGCCCGCTACCGCCTTCGCGCAGGAGATGGCGGTCGATACGCGCGCCGGATCGGCAGGACAGGTCGCGATCGATCTGGCCCGCCAGACCCGCTCCAGCATCGTCGTGTCCGATCCCTCAGTGGCATCCCGCATGGTCCCCGCGATGCGCGGACGGATGGGTGCGGCCGAGGCGGTGCGCCTGCTCGCGCGCAAGGCGGGCGGCCGGGCCATCGCCGTCGCGCCCGGCGCCTGGCGCATCGAGGCAAGCGCCGCGGCAAGAACAACCGTCCGGGGTTCTTCCCCTCCCCCCGCAGCAGCGCCGGTTGCTGTCGAGACCGAAGCGGCCGATCCTATCGTGGTGGTGGCCTCCAAGCGCGACCTCACCCTCGGACAACTGCCCGGACAGGTGACCATCCTCGACGGGGAATCGCTGGAGGCAGGGGGTATCGGCGGCACCGAGAAGATCACCCAGCGCGTCGCCACCGTCACATCCACGCACCTTGGCAGCGGGCGCAACAAGCTGTTCATCCGGGGCATCGCCGATTCCAGTTTCACCGGGCCGACGCAGGCGACGGTGGGGCAGTACCTTGGCGACCTCAGGCTCAGCTACAATGCGCCGGACCCGGACTTGCGCCTCTCCGACATGGCGCGGGTGGAAGTGCTGGAGGGGCCGCAGGGCACGCTCTACGGTGCCGGATCTCTGGGCGGCATCATCCGCCTCGTGCCCAATTCCCCGGTTGTCGGCGAGACCGAAGGCGCGATTTCGGTCGGCGGATCGCTGACCCAGAGCGGCGCGCCTGGCGGCGATGCCGCGGCGATGGTCAACCTGCCGCTCGGCAACTCGGTGGCCCTGCGCGCCAACTTCGACGCGGCGACGCTGGGCGGCTATATCGACAAGCCGCTGCTCGGCCGCAAGGACGTCAACCGTACGCGCATCCTCGGCGGCCGCGCCGGGCTTCGCGCGGAGGTCGCGCCAGACTGGACGGTCGATCTGATCGGCCTCGGCCAGTCCACGGATGCGCGCGACAGCCAGTATGCGGGACGCAATGCCCGCCCGCCGCTGACCAGTGGTGCGCAAGTGCGCGAGGGTTCGGACGCCGACTACCTGATGGGCCAGCTGGTGATCTCCGGCCGCATCGGCGAGGTGCGCGTGCGCTCGACCACCGGGGCGGTGCGCCAGCATCTGGAAGAGCGCTACGACGCCACGGTCGATCCGGACGCGCCGCGCCTGTTCTCGCAAGGGAACCGCACGCGCATGATCGCGCACGAGACGCGGATCTGGCAGCCCGAGACGCATGGCTTCGGGTGGCTGGTCGGCGCCAGCTATACCCACAACCGCACGGTGCTCACGCGCAGTTTCGAGAACTTCGTGACGACCACCGCCGCCACCGGCGTGCGCAACACCATCGACGAGTTCACGCTCTACGCCGAAGCCAGCCTGCGCATCCGTCCCGGTCTTACCGCCACCGCAGGCGGGCGCCTGACCCATTCGCGGCTCGGCGGATCGGGCGAGGATATCCTGCCAGCGGTGTCGTTCGCGATGGCGCAGGCCCGTGCACAGGTCACGGCGGACCGGACGACCACCACAGTGCTGCCCTCGCTGGCGCTCAACGCCGAAGTGATGGCGGCCACTAACCTCTACATGCGCTATCAGGAGGGCTTCCGTCCCGGCGGCTTCGCCATCGAGAGCGACTTCGTGCGCCGCTTCCAGAGCGACCGGACGCGCACGTTCGAATTCGGGGTGAAGCACGGCCAGCCCGGCGTCAGCCCCTTCGATCTTTCCGCCAGCGTCTCCTACACCCGCTGGCAGGACATCCAGGCCGACTTCATCGACAACTCGGGCCTGCCGAGTACAGCCAATATCGGCGACGGCCGTGTATGGTCGGCCAGCGTGACGGGCGGCGTCGAGCTGTTGCAAGGCCTGAGGCTCGAGGCCGGCGCGACGTGGAACCAGAGCAAGGTCGATCAGCCGCCCGTAGAACTGCTCGGGCTTGTCGCGCGGTCGATGGCGGCCAGCAACTTGTCTCCGACCAGCCTGCTCGACGCGACGCTTGCCCGGTCGATGCAGGTGCCGAACATCGCGCAGTTCTCCGGCCGGATGAGCCTCGGCTGGAACCGCGAGATCGGCGAAAATCTGCGGCTGACCGCCAATGGCTGGGCCAGCTATGTCGGCAAGTCGCGCCTCGGTATCGGCCCGGAACTGGGTGATCCGCAGGGGGATTACCTCGACAGTGGTGCTGACCTGCGGGTCGGGACCGAGCGTTACGGTGTGACGCTGACGCTCAGCAACATCACGAATTCGCGCGGTAATCGCTTCTCACTCGGGACGCCGTTCGGGACCGGGCGGGACCAGACGACGCCGCTGCGGCCGCGTACGGTTCGGGTCGGGCTGGACGCGCGGTTTTAGGAAAGAAGGAAGGCCCACCCCCCGGCCCCTCCCGCAAGCGGGAGGGGGGAAAGACGGGTTCACCCTCCCGCTTGCGGGAGGGTCGGAAGGCTTGGCGATTTATCGCCTAGCCGGAGGGGGTGGGCGAGAGCGCAGCGCCTCGATCTCCATGCGGATCACGGTAAGCACCCCGTCAAGCTGACCGAACACCGCTTCGTTGGAAAAGCGCAGCACCCGATAGCCCTGCTCCGCCATCCACCGATCCCGCGCAGCATCGTAGTCCAAGCGAAGCCCGTGAGAGTACCCATCAAGCTCCACAACAAGCGATAACTCACGACACAGAAAGTCGGCGAAGTATGGCCCCACCGGCATCTGCCTGCTGAATTTTGCGCCCAGCGCCGAGCGGGAAATATATCGCCACAACCGCCACTCTGCTGCGGTAGCCTGTCCGCGTAGCAAACGCGCTCTGCCCGTATCCCGAAGTCCAACCCCCGCCATCCGCCGAATTTCGCGCCGAAACCCAACGGCACGAAATGAAATGTCGGCAAGCCGGAACTTTTTTCCAAGGCTGCCTCCCGGCGCCTCCGTCTCAAGGGTCAGACTACAGACCTTAAAGGGACGAAGATGCCTTCCCAGCTTACCGCCAGGACCCTGCTTGCCACCACCGCCGTGCTCGCCTTCGCGACCGCCGCGCATGCCGAAGACGTCAAGACCAAGCTCACCGCCCCCATCCGCACCTCGACCATCAAGAGCGGCGCGGCGGATGCCATCAACATCACCGCCGAAGGCTCGGTCGTCCTGACCTCTGGCACCGCAGTCACGCAGGACAGCAACCACGCGGTCACCAACGCGGGCAACATCACCATCACCAATGCCGACGGCGCAGTCGGCATCAATTCGGTCGCAGGCGCCAGCGGTGACATCACCAACACCGGCACGATCACCGTCGATGAAACCTACACGCCGACCGACACCGACAAGGACGGCGACCTCGACGGTCCCTTCGCGCTGGGATCGAACCGCGTCGGCATCCGCACCCAGGGCGACCACACCGGCAAGCTCACCCAGAACGGCAAGATCGTTGTCGAGGGCAACGATTCGGCGGGTATCCAGCTTGGCGGCAAGCTGACCGGCACCTTCACACATGATGGCTCCACCACCATCGTCGGCGACCGCACCATCGGCGTTTCGGCGCAGGGTATCGACGGCAACGTGCGCCTTGCGGGCACCGTCTCGGCGCAGGGCAAGGACGCGATCGGCGCGCGCTTCGCAGGCGACGTCAACGGCGCGATGGTCGTGCAGGGCACGGTAGCCGCCACCGGCTATCGCTACACCACCCCGCCCGCAGATCCGTCGAAGCTCGACGCCGACGACCTGCTGCAGGGCGGCTCGGCGCTGATCGTCGAGGGCAACGTGACCGGCGGGATCATCCTCGCCGCCGCGCCTAAGGCCGACCCCGCGAAGCCGGACTCCGATGGCGACGGCATCGACGACAGCAAGGAAGGCACCGCCAAGGTCGTCTCCTACGGCAGCGCCGCCGCCATGCAGGTGGGCGCGACCGATCACGCCGTCACCATCGGCCCTGTCGCCAATACCGGCAGCAAATTCGGGCTGATCATCGAAGGGTCGGTCGAGGGCCAGGGCCTCTACTCCGGCGTGGCCGCCAACGGCCTCGTCATCGGCGGACGCGGCGGCGCGGTGACGATTGCCAACGGCATCGGCGTCTCCGGCTCGGTCGTCGCCAATGCCAACGGTGCCAGCGCCACGGCCCTTCGCATCGGCGCCGGCGCGACGACGCCGCTGCTGCAGAACACCGGCAACATCGCCGCAGCATCGGGCAATGCCGACAATGCGCTGGCGACTGCCGTGCGCGTCGACGCGGGCGGCAACCTGCCGACCATCCGCAACAGCGGCACGATCAAGGCGGTCGCGGGCGAAAAGGGCTCGGCCACGGCCATCGTCGACGCCAGCGGCACCCTGAACCTGATCGAGAACGCAGGCACCATCTCGGCCACCGGCGCCAAGGACGGCGCGCGCAACATCGCCATCGACTTGCGCGCCGCGACCGGCGACGTCACCGTCAAACAGACGCAGGTGGCGTCCGGCGTGACCGCGCCCGCCATCGTCGGCGACGTGTGGTTCGCGGGCGGCAACGATACGCTCGACCTTGCCGACGGCACTCTCACCGGCAACGTCGCCTTCGGTGCGGGCAACAATACGCTGAACCTCTCGGGCGACGCGGTGCAGACTGGCAACGTGACCTTCGGAGCGGGCACCGACACCGTCTCGCTGGCGGGCACCAGCGGTTTCAACGGCGCGATGGACTTCGGCGGCGGCGCGGACGTGCTGAACATCTCGGGCACGGCGTACTTCTCCGGCTCCTTTACCAATTCCTCGCAGCTGGCGGTCAAGGTGTCGGGCGGTCTGCTCGACGTCAGGAAGCCCGCCTCGATGGCCTCGCTCGACGTAGGCAGCACCGGCATGGTCCTCGTCACGCTCGACAAGACGGCGGGTGCCGGTTCGTCCTACACCGTATCGGGTAACGCCACCTTCGCGGAAGGCTCCAAGCTGGCTATCCGCCTGGCCGACGTCTCGACCGCCGAGGGCTCCTACCAGGTCCTGACCGCAGGCAGCCTGACCGGCCGCGACAAGCTGGCCACCAACACCGACCTCGTTCCCTTCATGTTCAAGGCGGAACTGGACAAGGACGCGGCGGCCAACACCATCGTCGTCGACGTCTCGCGCCGCACGGTCAGCGAACTTGGCCTCAACCGCTCGGGCGCGGCCGCTTATGACGCGGTGTTCAAGCAGCTGGCCAAGGACGACAAGATCGAGCAGGTCTTCCTCGGCCTGACCAACGGCGATGCTTTCCGTTCGGCCGTGGGCCAGATGCTGCCCGACCACGCGGGCGGCGGCTTCGAGGGCATCAGCCTGGGCACCCGCGCCCTCGCCCGCCAGATGCAGGACCCGCAGGGACCGATCACCGCGAGCGGCCGCTTCTCCACCACGCTCAACATGGCGATATGGGGCAGCGACCGGAAGGCCGGCAACACCGCCGCCTACAAGCTGAATGGCTATGCATGGTCGGCGACCGCCGAGTACCGCACCGGCCTCGGCAAGTTCGGCGGCACCGTCGCCTACCTCAACAACAACCACAAGAACGGCGCACTGACCGACGTGAACTCGGACGCATTCGAACTGGCGGCGCACTGGCGCGCCAAGTTCGGCCCGGTCAGCGCCTTTGCACGCGGCTCGGTCGGCACGGCCAAGTTCGACGGCGAGCGCAACTTCTACGGCGCCATCGGTTCGGAAACCGTGCGCCGCACCATGGACGCCAAGTGGGACGGCAAGTTCGTCACTTTCGCGGGCGGCGCGGCGATCGAGGGCGGCTCGCAGTTCTTCTTCTTCCGTCCGGGCGTGACGGTCGACTACGTCCGCCTGAAGGAAGACGGCTACTCCGAGACCGGCGGCGAGAAGCTGAACCTCACCGTCGCCTCGCGCACCAGCGACGAACTGGCGGTGAACCCGAGCATGACCGTGGGCATCGACTTCCTCGGCATGAAGGCACGGGACGAGAACTGGTTCCGCATGGAAACCGAGGGCGGCTGGCGCGAGATCGTCAATGGCGGCATCGGCTCGACCACCGCGCACTTCGAGGGCGGGGACAACTTCACGCTGGAAGGCGACGGCGCGACGAGCGGCTGGTTCGCGCGCCTGCGTGCGATCGGCGGCTCCTCGGGCTTCACGATGGGCGGCGAACTCTCGGCCGAGGATCGCCACGGCCGGGTCGATCTCGCGCTGCGCGGCTCCGTGACCATTGGCTGGTAAGGACAGGACGATGCGTGGACCACTCCTCTGCGGCATCGTACTGGGCGCCGGGCTGCTGTTAAGCTGCGCCCCCCGCGTGCGGCCCGGCGCCGCCTCCTCCCCCGCTCCGGCGGGGGAGGAATTGCGCATATCGCGCGGTCCGTGCTTCGGGTTCTGCCCGGTGTACAAGGTGGCCGTGACGCCCGCCGGACGCGTGGACTTCACCGGCGAGCGGCATACCGCCGTGCTGGGCCAGCGCGCCCATTCGGTCGGCCGCGCGACGTACGAGGACGTGCGCCGCGCCCTCGCGCCGATGCGTCCGCAGACCGGCGAGGAGCGTGCCCACGCCTGTACCGAGGCCGCCACCGACATGTCGAGCGTGACCATCGAGTGGATCGGCGCGGACAGCCGCCGCACCGCGCTCACGTACAACATGGGCTGCCGTTCGCCGGAAGGCTCTGCGATGGCACGCACGGTTGAACAGCAACTCGGCCGCCTCGGCGTCGAGGAATGGGCCGCGCAGAAGACCTGGCCGGGCGACAGCCGGGGCTGAGGTCTTCTCACTCGTCATTGCGAGCGCAGCGAAGCAATCCAGGGCAGCACTACGCCGCTCTGGATTGCTTCGCTGCGCTCGCAATGACGAAGCGAGGGGACGCCCCGTCAGTCCATGAAGCCCCGCTCGTTCGAGGCGTCGAACTTGCGCACACCGGAAACGTCGATGCGTTCGGCCCAGCCGCCGAGCACGGCCGTCACCGCCGGTTGCGCAAGGTGCGTGGCCAGTGCAGCCTCGTCACGCCAGCGTTCGAAGACCAGCACCGTCCCGGCTGCCGGATCATAGATGGCGAAGTGGTAGTTGAGGCACCCGTCCTCCTTCAGCGTCGGCTCGACCAGCCCGCGCAAGGTCGCGGCAAGGTCTTCGACGAGCTCGGGAGCGGTCTTCAGGTGTCCGGCAAGAATGATCATTTGAGGCTTCCTCTCGTTACCAGGCGGGGGCATCGCCGCCGGGGACGGCGGGGCCGGTCAGCCAGTCGCCGGTGATGCCGATGCGGATTTCGGAGCCCTTCGGCACTTCCGTCCCGGCATCGGGAGTGACGAACATGATCCGGTTCGGTGCCCAGACCGAGCCGATGATCTCCTCCTCGTCCTCCGACAGCGTGACACCGGCGGCCGCGCACATCTCGCGCGCGCGCTCACGCGTCTGGCCGCGCACTTCGGGGACGTAGGCCTTGGCCGGGTCCTCGTGCACCCTGAGCACGCGCGCCTTCTCGCGCTCGGCTTCCTCGGCGGCCAGCGTCTCGTCGAATTCGGGTCCGTGGTAGTCGATCTCCCAGTCGAACGAGATCATGTTCTCGAGGATGTCCGGCAGGAACGGCGTCATCCGCAAGTGCGACCAGTGCGACATGTAGCGCTCCATGGCCTCGTAAGTGTCGATGTCGCAGCAGTTGGCGAAGTCGAAATCGCCCGAGTGGAAGCGCGTGTGGACGACTTTGCCATGGCTGTAGTCACGCACCTCGCGGTTGAGATGCGACAATTTCTTCACCTCCTCGATGAAGAGGTCGATCTTGGCCGGATCGGCATCCTTCTTGAACTTGAGCATCACGACGTGACGGATCATCGGTCTCTCCCCTATCGCGCCCGCGCCGCGATTGGTTCGCGGGGACTCGGCGCTGCGGGAGAGAGACTAGCGCGGCGGGTTTCAGGCCATGCCTGTCAGATAAAACAGGTGCCAAAAAGCGCTCCTTACCTCCGGGCAACCGTTGCGCATCCGTCCGATTGCGTATCAAATCATTGCTACACCTCCTCCTCCAGTTGACGCGGGAGCCGGGCGGGTGTGTGCAAAATCCGCAGAGGCATATCGGCACCGTGCGGCCGGGCGGTATGCTGCAGGAGAGGATCAAGAGGTGGCCCGTCCCTTCGCGCCGCGTTTCGCGGTCTATGTCGCACTGGTGTTCATGCTGCTCGGCGTGCTGCAACTGGCTGCCAGCCTCGTGTTCTACCAGTCGATCGACCGGCAGACGCTGAACGAGGACCACGCCCGCCGCATTGGCGAACTGCTCGTCGTCAGCGACCGCATCCACTCCGCCGATCCGCGCCTGACCGCGCCGACCATGAGCACGCGCCACCTCGCCGCCGCCGTCGGCAATGCGCCCAGCGTGGCGACCGCCACGACCGACGAATCCCTTATCCGCATCGAGCGGCGCATCATCGAGTGGGAGCCTTCGCTCGGTGGGCGCTCGCTGCGGCTGGCCATGCAGGGACCGCCGGGAGGCAAGTGCGATCTCGTCGGCGCGATCCGGCTGACGGACGGGCACTGGCTCAACTTCCGCTCGCGCGATATCAACGCGATGTGGCCGGTAGCACTGCGGGCGACGGTGCTGACGCTTGCGACGACGGTGGCCTTTCTCGCCATCGGCCTCGCCGCGCTGCACGTGCTGACCCGCCCGCTGCGCCGCATGAGCGATGCCGCCGACGCCATCGGTCGGGGCCGGCAAGTGGTCATCGCCGAGGGTGGCACCCCGGACTTGCGCCAGCTCGCACACTCCATGAACCTCATGCAGGAGCGCATCGCGCGGCTGCTGCAGGATCAGGCCAGGTCGTTCGAGGCGATCAGCCACGACTTGCGCACGCCGCTCTCGCGCCAGAAGGTCGCGGCGGAACTCATCGACGATGCCGAACTGGGCGGGGTGATCCTTGCAAGCGTGGACGAGATGGAGGCCCTGCTCGCCTCGCTGCAGCGCTTCCTGCGCGCGCAGCATCTCGACGCCGAGCCCGAGACGCTGGACCTCACCGAAGTGGTTGCGCACGTGCTGCATCCTTACGGGACGCGCGCCCGCTTCGACGCCTCCGTCCCCACCCTCGCCCGGACCTTCCGCGAGCCGGTGGAACTGGCGCTGGCGGCGCTGGTGGAGAACGCCATCCAGTTCGGCGGCGAGGCTCAGGTCGCGGTGATCCGCCACGAAGGGCACTGGCGCATCGAGATCGCCGATTCCGGGCCGGGCATCCCTTCCGCCTATTTCGAGGCGATCCTCGACCCGTTCTTCCGCCTCGACGCGGCGCGGGCGCGGGACACCAAGGGCTTCGGCCTCGGCATCCCGACCGCGCACCGGCTGATGGCGCGCTTCGACGGCCAGCTCTCCTTCGCCGCCGCGCCCGAAGGCGGCCTGATCGCGCGCCTGGACGTGCCCCAGCCGCCGATGGGTTGACGAAGATCGTCGTCCCGGACTTGATCCGGGACCGCTGGCGGTCTTTAGATGCGACCTTGCTGGTCTGCGCTCATCGAAAGGTGGACTGTTCAAGGCCAGCGGTCCCGGATCAAGTCCGGGACGACGAGAGAATATGGAGAGCGACCTGTGAACTGGTGGACCATCGACGAAACCCATGACCCTGCGCGCAAAAGCTGGGTCGAAAGCGCCGACGGCCACCGCGATTTCCCGGTCCAGAACCTGGCCTTCGGTGTGTTCTCGATGGCTGAAACGCCGGGAACTCGGATCGGCGTGGCAATCGGCGACCGGATCCTCGACCTCGGCGCGCTGGCGGCGGCACGACTCATCCCGCTGAACCTCACAGAAATCTGCAGCGACGCCAGCATGGCCCGCCTGCTGGCCATTCCCGCGCAAGACCGCCGCGCCCTGCGCCATGCCCTCTCCGACCTGCTCTGCGACGAAGCCAGGCGGCCGGTCATCGAGCCCATGCTGCACCCGGTCGAAGCCTGCATGCTGCACCTGCCCACGCGCATCGGCGACTACACCGACTTCTATGTCGGTATCCATCACGCCAACAACATCGGCCGCCAGTTCCGCCCGGACAACCCGCTGCTGCCCAACTACAAGCACGTGCCGATCGGCTATCACGGCCGCGCGTCCTCGATCCGTCCCTCGGGCGTACCGGTCGTGCGACCCACCGGCCAGCGCAAGCCGCCCGAGGCCGATGCGCCGATCTTCGCGCCGACTGCAAGGCTCGACTACGAACTGGAGATGGGCGTCTGGATCGGCAGCGGCAACGACCTCGGCGAGCCCGTGCCGATCACCGATGCTGCGCAGCATATCGCCGGTTTTTGCCTGCTCAACGACTGGTCCGCGCGCGATGTGCAGGGGTGGGAATACCAGCCGCTCGGCCCGTTCCTGTCGAAGAACTTCCACTCGACGATTTCGCCATGGGTCGTCACGCCCGAAGCCCTCGCGCCCTTCCGCGCGGCCCAGCCGCCCCGACCGGAAGGCGACCCGCAGCCCCTGCCCTATCTGTCTGACGCGGATGATCAGGCCCACGGCGCGCTGGGCGTCATGCTGCAGGTCCACCTGACCACGCAGGCCATGCGCAAGGCCGGGCTTCCGCCCCATCGCCTCAGCCACGGCCCGGCGACCAACATGTACTGGACGGTGAACCAGATGGTCGCGCACCATGCATCCAACGGCTGCAACCTGACGCCCGGCGACCTGCTCGGCACCGGCACGATTTCCGCTCCCGAGCGAGAGGGTTTCGGCAGCCTCATGGAATTGTCGCAGGGCGGCAAGTCGCCCCTCACCTTGGCCAGTGGCGAGACCCGCACGTTCCTGGAGGACGGCGACGAAATCTCCATCACCGCCACCGCCGCCGCTGACGGCTTCGTTTCCATCGGTTTCGGAGAATGCCGCGCCCGCATCCTTCCGGCACGCTGAAACCAACACTTGCGCCCACCCCTGCCTCCCGGTATCCGCCGGGAACAAGATCGCGCCGGTGCCCCGCAAGGGGCTTAAAAGGGAAGGCGGTGGGAACGGTTCGCCGTTCGAATCCGCAGCTGTCCCTGCAACTGTAAGCGGCGAGCGCGATGCACATCGCCTGTCCCCAGCGGGACGGGCAGCCACTGAGGCCGGACGCTGCGACATGCGAGGCTTCGGGAAGGCCGTGCATCAAGCTGTGACCCGCGAGCCAGGAGACCTGCCGGCGTCTGGTCGCTCTTGCCTTGGTCCAGGGGATGGCCGCGGCACGGTTCACCGTCTGAGCGACGACACGCATGCGGCCCGGGGCCGCGGCGGAGCAGGTCGCCGGGCGTCTTCGCGCCTGTCCGTCGCCCCTGCCCCGCGCCGGCGCGAAAGCGCCGGTACGCCCCGCCGCGAGAAGTCGCCGGCGCGGGAGTGAGACCCTTGAGCAAAGTACCCACCACCGTCATCACCGGCTTCCTCGGCGCGGGCAAGACCACGCTGATCCGCCACCTTTTGCAGAACGCCAAGGGCCGCCGCCTCGCCCTCGTCATCAACGAGTTCGGCGACGTCGGCGTCGACAGCGAACTGGTCAAGGGCTGCAATGACGAGGCCTGCCCCGAGGACGATATCCTTGAACTCGCCAACGGCTGTATCTGCTGCACCGTGGCCGACGACTTCCTGCCGACGATGCAGAAGCTGCTCGACCGCGAGACCCCGCCCGACCACATCATCATCGAGACGTCGGGCCTCGCGCTGCCCAAGCCACTGGTCAAGGCCTTCCAGTGGCCGGACATCCGCACCCGCGCGACAGTGGACGGCGTGATCGCCCTGATCGACGCCGATGCCGTCGCCGCCGGTCGCTTCGCTACGGACGAAGAGGCACTTGCCGCCGCCCGCGCCGCCGATCCCAACCTCGACCACGACAGCCCGCTCGAGGAACTGTTCGAGGAACAGTTGGGCTGCGCCGACATGGTGGTGCTCAACAAGACCGACCTCGTCGATGCGGCCGTGCTGGCCGAAGTCGAGAAGACCGTCGCCGCCGAGACGCGCCCCGGCGTCAAGATCGTGCGCGCGGACCACGGCGCGGTCGACATCGCCGCGCTGCTCGGCATCGTCGCGGCGGCCGAGGACGACCTCGACAGCCGCAAGTCGCATATCGACGGCCTCGACGACGATCACGACCATGACGACTTCGACACCTTCATCCTGAACGGCGGCGAAGTGGCCGATATCGACGCGCTGCTGGTAGGCCTGAAGGAACAGATCGCCGCGCACGACGTGCTGCGCGTGAAGGGCATGGTCGCGCTGGCGGGCAAGCCCAGCCGCCTCGTCCTGCAGGGCGTCGGCCCGCGCATCCAGCACTTCTTCGACCGCGCCTGGAAGGCCGAAGAGCCCCGCCGCACGCAGTTGGTGGTGATCGGCCAGAAGGGGCTGGACCGCGCGGCCATCGAAGCCGCGCTGGCGGGTGTGCTAGGTTCGGTCCCGGCGTAAGCACAACCATGTACCCCAACCTTCGTCATTGCGAGCGTAGCGCGGCAATCCAGAGCCGCGCAAACCGCCCTGGATTGCTTCGCTGCGCTCGCAATGACGAGCGGTGGGGAGGCGAACCGGCGTTGAACGAAGATCTGCGGCTTCCCCCCCTCCTCCGTCATTGCGAACCCGCGCAGCGGGTGAAGCAATCCAGGGCGGTTCGCACTGCCGTCAGCCCGGCGAGCGCCGCCTGATGCACCTGCTTTCCGCCACCCCGGGCACGATCTCCAACGGCGAGGAGGCGATCGACCTCGACCAGCCGCCGGGCGACGTCGTCATCCTGACGGTGGCGGACAGCGAACTCGCCTGCTTCGCCAAAGCGGCGGCAGGGCTGCCGGAGGGCGCGCCGAGCGTCCGCCTCGCCAACCTGCTGCAGTTGCGGCACCCGTATTCGGTCGACCTTTACGTCGAGAAGGTGATCGCCCACGCAAAATTCGTCTGCGTGGTGCTGCTCGGCGGCAAGAGCTACTGGCCCTACGGCATCGACGAAATCGCGCTGATCGCCCGCGAGAAGGGCATCGCCTTCGCCGCCATCGCCGACGGGCGTGAGGATGATCCGACGCTGACGGTCGCCTCCACCCTCCCCGCCGAGACGGTCGAGCACCTCCGCGACTACCTGCGGCAGGGCGGCAGCGCCAATGCCCTGTCGTTCCTGCGCACCGCCGCAAGGCTGATCGGCGCGGACTGCGGCCAGCCGGACGATCCGGTGCCGGTGGCCGACGCCGGGCTCTACCTGCAAGGCGTGGATCGGCCGAGCTTGGCCGACTTGCGCGCATCATGGCGCCCCGACGCCCCTGTCGTGCTGCTGGTATTCTACCGCGCGCTGATGATCGCGGGCACGCTCGACGCCGTGGACGCGATGGTCGCCGCATTGCAAATGCGCGGGTTCAACGTCGCCGCCGTCCATGTCCGCGCGCTGCGAGAGCCTTTCGCCATCGACTGGCTCGGCGGCCTGATGGCCGAGATCGCGCCCGACGTGATCGTCAATGCCACCAGCTTCGCCTCCTCGTCCTCGGGCGAGCCGCGCGTCGGCGGGGTTCTCGAACGCGCCGACTGCCCGATCCTGCAGGTCGCTTTCGCGGGTGTCGAGGAAGCGGACTGGCAGGCCGCCGCACGCGGCCTCGGCCCGCGCGATCTGGCGATGAACGTGGCGCTTCCCGAACTCGACGGCCGCCTGTTCACCCGCGCCGTCGCCTTCAAGGCCGCCGAACGCTTCGACGAAGTGACGAAGTGCGGCATCGTCGTCCCCCGCGTCGCGCCCGATCGCGTGGCCTTCGTAGCAGACCTCGCCGCCAACTGGGCGAGCCTGCGCCGTACCGTGCCCGCGCAGCGCAAGGTGGCGCTGGTGCTCGCCAACTATCCCAACCGCGACGGGCGGATCGGCAATGGCGTCGGCCTCGACACGCCCGCCAGCGCGGCCTCGATCCTCTCCAGCCTTCGTGCCGCCGGATACGATACCGGCGGCGCGCCCGAGGACGGGCAGGCGCTGATGCGGCTGATGACCGGCGGGGTGACCAACGACCTCACATCACTGGATCGACCCGGCGAGATTTCGCTGCCGCTGGCCGACTACGAAGCCGCCTTCGCCGGAGTGCCCGAAAGCGCACGCAAGAAGATGCTGGAGCGCTGGGGTGCGCCCTCTGCCGATCCCTTCGTGAAGGACGGCGCGTTCCGGCTGGCAGTCCACCGCTTCGGCAATGTCTGCGTCGCCGTGCAACCGGCGCGGGGGTACAACATCGACGCCAAGGAAACCTACCACGACCCGGCGCTGCCGCCGCCGCACGCCTACCTCGCCTTCCACGTCTGGCTGGGGCGGCGGTTCGGCGCGCAAGCGCTGGTGCATGTGGGCAAGCACGGCAATCTCGAATGGCTGCCCGGCAAGGCGATCTCGCTCTCGGCCGAGTGCTTCCCCGAGATCTGCGCCGGGCCGCTGCCGCAGCTCTACCCCTTCATCGTCAACGACCCCGGCGAGGGCACGCAGGCCAAGCGCCGCATCGGCGCGGTGATCGTCGACCACCTGCCCCCGCCCCTCACCCGCGCCGAAAGCTACGGGCCGCTCAAGCACCTCGAAGCGCTGGTGGACGAATACTACCTCGCCGCCGGGATGGACCCGCGCCGTCTGGAGCGGCTGCGGCGCGACATCATCGACCTGGCCCGCTCGCAGGGGCTGGACAAGGACGCCGGAGCCGAGGGTGACGGCGACGATGCGCTGTCGGCGATCGACAACTATCTGTGTGAACTCAAGGAACTGCAGATCCGCGACGGGCTGCATGTCTTCGGGCAATCGCCGGAGGGCCGCTTGCGGCGTGACCTGTTGGTGGCGCTGGCGAGAACGCCGCGCGGGTATGACGGGCCGGGGCAAGCCTCGCTGCTGCGGGCGATGGCCGAGGATTTCGCGCTGGGGTTCGACCCGCTCGACTGCCGCATGGCGGACCGCTGGGATGGCCCGAGGCCGGAGGCGCTGGCGGCGGTATCGGACGAGCCCTGGCGCACGCTGGGTGATACAGTCGAGCGGCTGGAACTGCTGGCGGCGGAATGGGTATCCCGTCGTCCCGGACTTGATCCGGGACCGCTGGCCGTGAACAGCCTACTCATCGGCGCGCCCGGCAAGGTCCCGCCCCAAGTTTTGCCAGCGGTCCCGGATCAAGTCCGGGACGACGACCTGCCGCGCACCGCCGCCGTCCTCCACGCCATCGCCGCCGACCTCGCCCCGCGCGTGGACGCCTGCGGCCCCGCTGAAAGCGCCGCCCTGCTCGCAGGGCTCGACGGCCGCTTCGTCCTGCCCGGACCCTCTGGCGCCCCCACGCGCGGCCGCCCGGACGTGCTGCCCACCGGGCGCAACTTCTACTCGGTCGATACCCGCGCGGTGCCCACCGCCGTCGCCTGGGATCTCGGCCAGCGCTCCGCAGAGTTGCTGGTGGAGGACTACCTCCAGCGCGAGGGCGAATACCCAAGGGCCATCGCGCTCTCCGCATGGGGCACCGCCAACATGCGCACCGGCGGCGACGACATCGCGCAGGCCCTCGCGCTGATGGGCGTGCGCCCGCGCTGGGAGTGGACCTCGGGCCGCGTCACCGGGTTCGAGATGATGACGCTCGCCGAACTGGGCCGCCCGCGCGTGGACGTGACCTTGCGCGTCTCGGGCTTCTTTCGCGACGCCTTTCCCGAGCAGATGGACCTCATCGACAGCGCCGCCCGCGCCGTCATGGCGCTGGAGGAAAGCGCCGAAGACAACCCCGCCGCCGCCCGCCACCGCGCCGAAACCGCGATGCTCGCCGCTGAAGGGCAGGACGAAACCGTCGCCGCCCGCCGCGCCGGAGCCCGCGTGTTCGGCTCGAAACCGGGGGCCTACGGCGCCGGTCTGCAGGCGATGATCGACGAGAAGCTGTGGCATGACCGCGCCGACCTCGCGAACGTCTACCTCGACTGGGGCAGCTACGCCTATGGCGCGGGTGTCGAGGGCGATGCCGAGCGCGATCTCTACGCAGCCCGGCTGACGCAGGCCGACGCGGTGGTCCAGAACCAGGACAACCGCGAGCACGACCTGCTCGACAGCGACGATTACTACCAGTTCGAGGGCGGCATCGCCGCTGCGGTCGAGCACCTGAAGGGCCGCGCGCCGGTCAGCTACCACAACGATCACTCGCGCCCCGAACGCCCGGTCATCCGCACGCTGGCGGACGAAATCGGCCGCATCGTAAGGGGCCGCGTGACCAATCCCAAATGGATCGCGGGCGTCATGCGCCACGGCTACAAGGGCGCGTTCGAGATCGCCGCCTCGGTGGACTACCTCTTCGCCTTCGCCGCGACGACCAGCGCGGTGAAGGACCACCACTTCGACGCCGTCCACGCCGCCTTCATCGAGGATGAGGCGGTGCGTGACTTCATGGCGCAGGCCAACCCCGCCGCGCTTCGCGAAACCGCCGCGCGGCTGGCCGAGGCGCTGGAGCGCGGCCTCTGGAAACCCCGATCGAACAGCGCGGGCCTGCTGCTCGCCCAAGTCTCAGGAGCATGATGATGGCCGAACGCACCGACGAACAGCACGCCGAGAAGATGAAGAAGAAGCAGGCCGCGCATGACCGCATCATGGCGGGCAAGACCGTGGAAAAGGGCCTGCTGATCGTCAACACCGGCAAGGGCAAGGGCAAGACCACGGCCGCGCTCGGCATGGTGGTGCGCATGATCGGGCATGGCAGGAAGGTGGGCGTCGTCCAGTTCGTGAAGGGCGCGATGACCACCGGCGAGAAGGCCGTCTTCGATGCCTTCCCGGACAACGTCGAGTTCAAGGCGATGGGCGAAGGCTTCACCTGGAACACCCAGGACCGCGCCCGCGACATCGCCCTCGCCCGCGAGGCGTGGGACGAGGTGAAGCGCATGGTCGCCGATCCGGCCTACGACATGGTGCTGGCGGACGAGCTGAACATCGTGCTGCGCTATGACTACCTGCCGCTTGAGGAAGTGCTTGAGGTGCTGACCGCGCGTGCGGAGATGAAGCACGTCGTCGTGACCGGACGCAATGCGCCGCAGGGGCTGATCGACACGGCCGATCTCGTGACGGAAATGACGCTGGTGAAGCACCCCTTCCGCGAGCAGGGCGTGAAGGCGCAGACGGGGATCGAGTTCTGATGCACGCCTCTCGTCGTCCCGGACTTGATCCGGGACCGGTGGCTGTCTTTAGGCGCACGTTCGCGGCGCGCGCGGTGAGATGGGCTGGTCACGGCCAGCGGTCCCGGATCAAGTCCGGGACGACGTAAAGTGACCGCTCCCACCTTCTCCCCTCGCTTCCGCGAAGACCTCGCCGCCCTGCTCGCATGGCGGCGCGATGTGCGGCATTTCCGGCAGGATCCGTTGGACGAGAGTCTAGTCGCCGACCTGCTCGGCACCGCGCAACTGGCGCCCTCGGTCGGCAATTCGCAGCCCTGGCGCTTCGTGCGCGTGCGCTCTCCCGCCTTGCGCGAAGTCCTCGCCGCGCATGCCGATGCTGAAGTCTCCCGCGCGGGCGACACCGCCTACGAGGGCGAGCGCCACGCAGCCTACTCGGCGCTGAAACTCCACGCCCTCGACCACGCCCCCGAAGTCATCGCGGTGTTCTGCGACGAGGCGACCACCATCGGCATGGGTCTTGGCGCGGCGACGATGCCGCAGACGCGCGAGTGGTCGGTGGTCATGGCGATCCACACGCTGTGGCTCGCCGCGCGGGCGCAAGGGCTCGGCCTCGGCTGGGTGTCGATCGTCAAACCGGAAACGGTCACCGACCTGCTGGAGACGCCGCCGTCCTGGCGCTTCGTCGCCCTGCTCTGCCTCGGCTATCCCGAGGAGCCGGACGACGTACCCGAACTCGAACGCAAGGGCTGGCAGGCCCGGCTCGACGGACACGCGCATGTCAGCGAGCGTTGACGCCTTTCGCCAGCGCGCGCGCCGCCTTGACGTAGGCGGGCCCGCCGCAGACCGTCCAGGCCTGCGGAATGGCGACGCGCGGAATGCCGTCCAGCACCGGGTGGTGCATCATCGCGGTGCCCTGATCGACCACCTTGTCGGTCGCGGCATCGACCACGATCACGTCGGGACGCGCGGCCGCCAGCTCCTCGATCCCCATCTGCGAGAGCGCGGGCTTGCCCAGCTTGCCCGCAAGGTTGGTCACGCCCACGCGGGTCATCAGGTCGTCGATCAGCGTGCCGGTGCCGGTGAGATAACCGCGCCGCTGCCAGTAGGCGGCGACCACACCCTTCCGCGCGCGCGGGATATGCGCAAGGTCGCGCTCCATGCCCACGATCAGCGCCTCGCCGCGCTCGGGATGGCCGACTGCCAGCGCCACCTTGCGGATCGACGTGAGGATCGCGTCGTAGCCATCGGCGGACTTGAGATCGACGGCGGGATAACGCGTCTTGAGCGCCTTGATCGCGGGGTTGCGCCGGGCGGGCATGCCGACGACGAGGTCGGGGTTTGTCGCCATGATCTCCTCGGCCGCGCCGCGCAGGATCGGCAGGCCCTTGGCCCGTGCCGCCTCGGCCGACATGGCGGGATCGGCGGCATAGCGGGTGAGCCCGGCGATCTGGTCGCGGTCGGCCAGCGCCAGCACCAGTTGATCCGCGCACAAGTTCAGCGAGACGATCCGCTTCGGAGCCGCTACAGCCCGCCCCGATACAGGGGGAGACGACGCGGAAACGCCGCAGACCGCAGCCAGTCCGAGCAAAGCTACCGAAGCCGAACGAAGAGTAGTCAAGAACGCCATATGCGCGTTTCCATAGCAACACGACCCCGGGACACAAGCGTGACGGGGAGCCGATCCAGCCAGAGGTGCTCGTGCCCGAAATTCCCGTCCTGCGCGCTCGTAACCGGGCGCTGATTCCCCTTCTCCTGCTAGGCATCGCACTGGCGGGAATCGCCTCGCTCATGCTGGGCGCAGTGCCGATCCCGACCGGGCGGCTGCTCGATGCGGCGCTCGGCCATGGCGATCCGGTGGTCCGGGCGATCCTGCTGGAACTGCGCCTGCCGCGCACGCTGGTGGCGCTGATGGTCGGCGGGATGCTGGGCCTCGCGGGAGCCGCGCTTCAGGGGTACTTGCGCAATCCGCTGGCGGAGCCTTCAGTGCTCGGTGCGTCGAACTCGGCGGCGCTGGGCGCGGTCGCGGCGATCTACTTCGGCATCGGCGATTACAGCCCCGCCGTGCTGCCGCTGCTTGCGATCCTCGCCGCGCTGGCGAGCCTCGCGCTGCTGTTCGTGCTCGCGGGCCGCGCCGAGGGGCCGCTGGCGCTGATCCTTGCGGGCATCGCCGTCTCGACGCTGGCGGGCGCGGGGATCAGCCTTGCGCTCAACCTCTCGCCCAATCCTTTCGCGGCGATGGAGATCATGGCCTGGCTGCTCGGCTCGATCGAGAACCGGGCGATGGACCACGTCTGGATCGCCCTGCCCTGCATCGTCGTCGGCGCGGCGCTGCTGCTGTGGGACGGGCGCGCGCTCGACGCGCTGTCGCTGGGCGAGGACGGAGCGCGCTCGCTCGGCGTGGACCTGACGCGCACGCGCGCGCGGCTGCTGCTGGGCGTCGCCATCGGCGTCGGCGGCGCCGTGGCGGTGTCGGGCTCGGTCGGCTTCGTCGGGCTGATCGTGCCGCATCTGGTGCGCCCGCTGACCGACCGCAGCCCCTCGGCGGTGCTACTGCCCTCGTTCCTCGGCGGCGCGGTGCTGCTGACCGGCGCCGACATTCTGGTACGGCTGATCCCGACCGCGGGCGAACTGAAGCTGGGCGTGGTGACGGCGTTCCTCGGCGTCCCCGTCTTCCTCGTCCATCTGCTGAAGGAGCGCCGCCTGTGGTGACCGTGACCCTCAATGGCCTCTCCGTGGACCTGCGCGACCGCGCGGTGCTGCACGGGATCAGCGCCACGCTGCGCCCCGGCGAACTGACCGGGATCATCGGCCCCAACGGCGCGGGCAAGTCGACGCTGGTGCGCGCGCTGCTCGGGCTGATCCCGGCGACGCGGGGCGCGGTCGAGATCGACGGGCACGACATCGCGCGGATGACGCCGAAGGCGCTGGCACGGCTGGTCAGCTACCTGCCGCAGGGGCAGGCGCTGCACTGGCCGCTCAGCGTCGAGCGACTGGTGGCGCTGGGCCGCCTGCCCGGGCTCGGCCCGATGTCGCGGCTGGGCGCGGACGACCTTGCCGCCGTTCATGCCGCCATGGAGCGGGCAGACGTGCTGCACCTTGCCGGGCGCACCGCCACCGAACTTTCGGGCGGCGAGCGCGCGCGGGTGATGCTGGCGCGGGCGCTGGCGGTGGGCGCGCCGGGACTGGTCGCGGACGAGCCGCTCGCCGCGCTCGATCCGGGGCATCAGATCGACGTGATGGAACTGCTTGCCGCCGAGGCGAATTCGGGCGCGCTGGTGGTGACGGTGCTGCACGACCTGACGATGGCGGCGCGCTACTGCAAGCGGCTGCTGCTGGTGGATCGCGGCATGCTGGTGGCACAAGGCACGCCGCAGGAGGTCTTGACGAGCGACCGGCTGCGCGAGGTCTACGGCGTGACCGGGCGGATCGAGTTCGGCGGCGGCTCGGCGATGGTGGTGCCGCTGGAGCGGGTGTGAACCACCTCCCCAGCCCCCCTCGTCATTGCGAGCGTAGCGAAGCAATCCAGGGCGGCGCTCAACTGCCCTGGATTGCTTCGCTACGCTCGCAATGACGAAACTTGGGGCCTATCGCGCGAACGCCTTCACCTCCGCCAGACGGATTGCGCGGCCCTTCGCTGGCGTCATCGACACGCGCAACTTCCCGGTCTCGACCGCAGGCCACGTCACCCGCGTCACCCCGTTGGCAAGCGGCTTCACCGGCGCGCCGACCTGTTGCCAGCGGCCCTCGCGCCAGACCTCGACGCTGACCCTGCGCGGTGCAGCAAAACGTGCAGCATCGGCGAAGAACGCCAGCTCGGCGCCGCCCAGCGAAACCGTCTTGCCGAAGTCCAGCGCATACCACTGCGGCTTGCCAGAGGCGTCCGAGTCCCAGCCATTCGGCAGTTCCGGGTAGAACCACGCGCGGCCATCGACCGCATCGTGCAGCTTCTCCGCATCGGTGCCGGACGAGGCGCTGGCCTTGGGGAAACCGCTGCGCACGAGCTGCACCGCAAGGTTTTCCTCACGCACGATCGGCGCGTTGGCCTTGCGCGTAACGGGCACCTCGATCCGGCCGAGGTCGGCGCGGCGGGCGACTTCGACCCCGTCCACCATGACGGCGAGGCCCTTGCCATAGCGTGTGCCCTTCGCGTCCCATGTCACCGAGACTTCGTGCCCGTGGTACGGCACCCGCTCGATGCGGAACCAGTCGAGGCCCTCCTGCAACGGATTGACCTCCAGCACATCGTCGCTGCGCGGGCGGATGCCGACGAGGCCGGTCAGGATCAGGTCGATGTAGCCCGAGTGGAAGTAGTGGTGGCTGCGGTCCAGCCCGACGATCGGCTTGCCGGTCTCCGGGTCGTAGTCTTCTTCCAGATCGAGCTTGTCGCCCTGATAATGCAGCGCCGTATACTGGCGCAGCATCGCCATCCAGTCGGCGCGGGAAATGGGACCGTGCGCCTCGTAATGGTCGAGCAGATTGGCCATCGCGGTCAGCACCTGCGTCGTCTGGTAGGGCCAGATCGGGCCGTTCCACTGGCACTCGGGGTCCGGGCCGAGGTAGCGGTACTGGCGCATGTAGTATTCGTAAGTCTTCTCGACGGTGCGCATCCCGGCCTTGCCCGCCAGCGATCCCGGATCGGTCAGGTGCGCCCATGCTGCAGCATATTTCGCATCGTCGGGGACGAGATCGAACATCCACGGCAGGTAGCCAACGAGTTCGCGATTGCGGATCGGCTCCCAGTATTTGACGTGTTCGTTGGTAATCTGGTGGCGGTCGGTGAAATGCTGCAGCTTCGGGTTCCACAAGTCCGCCAGCACACGCGCCTTCAAGGCCTCGGCGCGGGCGGCATATTCCTTCGCCATCGCCGCGTCGCCCGCCATCTGCGCCATGCGCGACAAGGCGCGGGCATTGGCGAACATGTAGGCGTTGACCGAAGGCCGGAACGCATCACCGCCCCTAAAGCCGTCCTTGCCGCCCGAGGCGTCGATCGAGGACACCGTGTACTCGGTCGCGTCCAGCAGCGGCTCGACGAAATACAGGCCCTTGTCGAAGTCGAACTTCTCGTCCCACAGGCGGTAGACGTGGCGCATCGTCTTCAGGTGCGCGAGCAATGCCTCGCGGTCGCCGTCCACCAGGTAGCGGCCCCATACCGAGTCCGCCATGTGGTCGGTGAAGTGGCGGTCGTTGCCGCCCTCGTACATGAAGTTGATGTAGTCGTCGGTGAAGCGCCGGTCGTTCAGCCAGCGGCCTTCGGCGATGTGGAAGCCGCTCGCGTCGTTGAGGCTGGCGTAAGGTTCGCGCTGCCAGTCGACGTCGTCGGCGAACTCGGTGGTGATGTAGCCCTGCGTGCCCAGATCGCGCTGGTGCGCACGGAACAGGCCCCAGCGGTAGTAGTAGACCGCGTCGATCTTCGCGTCCGAGGATTCGAAGAAGGGAATCCGCCCCTCGTACCACGCCGCGTCATTGCCGTAGCGGGCCTCGGCGATGGCCTCATGGTCCATCGGCGGGCTGGCGGCAGCGGCAAGCAGCGCCATGAAGGGCAGCGCCGCGAGGGCCAGTTTCTTGTGCACGTCAACGGTCCTTCCGTGAACGGCCCAAGCTGAGGGGGCTTCGACAAGCTCAGCCTGAGCGGGATTTAAAGACCTGTTCTCAAACCCGCTCAGGCTGAGCTTGTCGAAGCCCCCGCCGACAGCACCGGTCCCGGAACCTGTCCGGGACGGCACGTTGAAGCAATCGGAAGGGCGGCCGGTCCGTATCGGGTGTTGGGAGAGGAAGGAACTCCGACCCGTCCCGGCCGCCCTGAGCGGGGCACGCTGCGAGGAATGGCGTTCCCGCAGCGTGCCTCGCCGTATCAGTCGAACTTGAAGCGCACGCCCACCGCGAAAGTGCGGTCGATCAGCAGCGTGCTGGAGTTGAACTGCTGCGCGTTACCGACGTCGCCGAACTTGTAGTAGTTCTGCTGCTTCGCCTTGGTGAGGTTAACTGCGTCGAAGGTCACGCCGATATCGTCGTTGACGTTCCACGTCAGCTGCAGGTCGAGGCTCTTTTCAGGCGCGCGCCAGAAGCCGATCGGGTTCGCGAAGGAGCGGCCCTCGTTGCTCTGGAGGAAGCCCTTGCGCCAGATGTACGACAGGCGGGCACCGATCGGGCCGTTGTCGTAGGCCAGCGTCGCGTTGTACGACAGCTTCGACACGCCGAAGAACGCCGACTTGGTGGAGCCGGTGATCTCGCCCTGGGTGTTGACGACCGGGATCGTCTGCTCGGAGTCGAGGATCGTGGCGCTGCCGGTGAAGCCGAGGCCGTTGAGCGGGCCGGGCAGATAGGTCGGGAAGTAGGTCAGGCCCAGTTCCACGCCCTTCAGCACGCCGTCGGAGGCATTGACCGGACGGGTGATGTTGAACGTCTCGGTGTAGGTCTCGTTACGCGGCAGGTAGTTGTCCGGGATGATCTCGCGGCCCGTGAGCGGCACGACCAGCCCGTTGATCTCGCGGCGGAAGGCCGTCGCGTAGATCGCGCTGTTGCGCTCGAAGTACCATTCGATCGCAAGGTCGAAGTTCTTCGAATGGGTCGCGGTCAGGTTGGCGTTGCCCGCGCTGCCGGTGCCGAAGCCGATGCGCGACAAGTCGCCCGTCAGCGTGACGTTGGGGTTGAGATCGCCGAAGGCCGGACGGCGCAGCGTCTCGCCGTAGTTGAAACGGATGCGCAGGTTGTCAGTGATGCCGTAGCGCGCGGTGAACGAGGGCAGCCACTTGGCCGAGCCGGTCGAAACCCCGGTGCGGGCGAAGCCGTTGCCGCGATCGAAGTATTCGTAGTCGGTATCGATCTGCACATAGCGCACACCGGCCTGCAGCTGCAGCGGGCGGCCGAACAGTTCGATCTCGCCGTCCGCCATGAGGTAGGCGGCGGTATTGATCTCGCCGATGCCGAAGACGTGGCCGAAGCTCAGCTGGTCGGACAGCAGCAGCCCCGGGTTGACCGCCCGGTACAGGGTGCGGACCGCATCCTTGTCCATGGTGCGCGGATCGGCGAGGACCCAGCTGGTCGGAATGTCGGCGCGGCCGTCGAAGAAGCCGCTGTTGGTGAACGGCGTACCCTGCCCGAACTGGTCGAGCGTCACGCCCGGCAGGCCGCCCGCGCCCTGGTCACGCACGTAGCTGTCGGCCTTGCGGTCGTCGTAGCGGAAGCCCGCCTTGATGCGGCGCAAGAAGCCTTCGTCCCACTCGTACTCGCCGTCGAGCATCACGGTCAGCGCGCTGCCCTTGTTCTTCGTGCCGCTGTCGAACAGGTTGCCCACGGTCCACGCCGAAGCGTCGGTCAGGACGCCCGGATTGCCGAAGCTGTACGAAGGCAGGCCGCCACCGGCGTTGAAGTCCACGTCGATGTCGAGCGGCGCGCGATCGGTACGGATGGCGAAGAACGAGGTCTCGTTCTTGCTGTCCTGATAGGCGACGTCGGCCGTGATCTTGCCGCGATCGGCCACGTCCCACTTGGCGTTGAAGGCGTAGACATAGCTGTCGGTCTTGTTGGTCGAATAGTCGCCGCTGTTGAAGCCTGCGACCGCACCGGCCTGACGCGACTTGATGATGTTGGTGCCGTCATACAGCTCGAAGCTGTTGGCGACGTCAGCGGGCAGGTTGCCCCACCAGTCGACGAAGCTGAAGTTCAGGCTGTTGAAGGTCTTGCCCCGGAAGCCGGTGTAGAACACTTCGGCGGTGTAGACCGAGCGATCGTTCGGCGCCCACTGCAGCGCGGCGTTGACCGACGGGCGCGTGCGCTTGCCGTAGAGGTCGGAGGCGATCACCGCGTCGCGCGACAGGTAGTACGGCGTCTCGACACCGTTGATGTTCAGCGTCGAGCCGGGCGCGATCGGCAGGCCCGCGTCGAGTCCAGGCGTCCAGTTCTGGTTGCGGTCACCCGGGAAGATTCGCTCCAGCGGGGTCAGGCCGGAACCTGCAGGCGGGGTCTCGGTGGCGAACGGCACCATGGCGCCCGCCTGCAGGTTCTGGTTGCGATATTCGGCGCGGGTGTAGCTGGCGTTCACGAGGAAGCCGATCTCGCCGATGCCGGTGTCCCACTTGTCCGCCACGAGCAACGCGACGTTGGGGTTGGCCTTGTCGGCCAGCTCCGAATAGATGCCGCGCGCAAGGCCCGAGATGGTGAAGCCGTCGAAGTCGAGCGGACGGCGCGTCTGTACGTCGATCTGCCCGGCAAGGCCGGTCTCGATCTGGTCGGCCGAGCGGGTCTTGTAGACGTCGATCTTCTTGACGAGGTTGGCCGAGATGTCCTGCAGCGCGAACGAGGTGCCCGCCGCCGTGAAGATGTTGCGGCCGTTCAGCGTGGTCAGCGGATCGGTCAGGCCGCGGATGGTGATCGTCGCGGCTTCACCGCCGGCACGGTCGGTGACCTGAATGCCGGTGACGCGCTGCAGCGCCTCGACCACATTGTTGTCGGGCAGCTTGCCCACGTCCTCGGCGACGATCGAGTCGACGATCTGGACATTGTCCTTGCGGCTGTTGATGGCACCGACGATGGACGCGCGCACGCCGGTGACGATGATGTCTTCGGCGCTGGCATCATCTGCAGCGGCCTGAGGCGCGGTGCCCTGCGGAGCAGCGTCCTGAGCCTGCGCGACGGAGGCGAAGCCGAGAGCGAGAACGGATGCGGTGCAAAATGCGAATGGCTTGAACGCCATGATCAACCCTCCCAAGGGGGCTGGCCGATACCATGCCCCGAAACTGTGTGCCGCCTGATTATTAGTCGGACTATTTAGACGCAAGAGGAAAATGCATTGCTCCGACAAAAAGGATGCAGAGATGTGGCATATGGAGCGCACTTGTCGCTTTAGCGGGCGCATTCCCGGGCATCGACGTGCGATTAAATCAGACAATTAAACGCCATCGTCCCGGAGTTGATCCGGGACCGCTGGCCGTGAACAGCCCACCTCCCAGCAGGGTGCTTCCGGGCCAGCGTCCTCCTAAAGACCGCCACCGGTCCCGGATCAAGTCCGGGACGACGGCAGGCTCAATCCGCCAGCCAAGCCACGCTGGCGTCATAGGCGTCGGCCAGCACCACCCGGTCCCCGGCATGGGCGAGCGCCCTGCCCTCGAACGCGGACGAGGCGAAGCGCACGGTGCCGCTCGCCGGGCCGACCTCGCGGCGGAAACGGGCCGCCTCGGTCGCAGAGAGCGGCACGAGAGATACCGAGCCGTCGCCCCCGGCGACAAGGCAATGGTCCGGCTTGAGGATCGGCACCAGTTGCACGGTGCCCTCGCCCGCCTCGACCGAGCGGAACTGCGTCTGCGGCAACGAGGCATCGCTCACCGAAAGGCGCGCGCCCTCGGCAGCCAGCCGCACGGTGCGGCGCACGGCGGGGATGAAGCGCTCCGGCAGCGCACCATTGCCCACCGGCACGCCGAAATCCGGATTGCCGTTGCCGTCGAAATAGAGGCGCTGAATGCGGGTGTGACGATCGGGGTTGAACAGTGGGTCGCCCTCGATCTTCTCGTAGTCGCGGCCGTGGTAGACGAGGATGTCGCGGCCCTGCTCGTCCGTGGTGAAGCTGTTGTGGCCGGGGCCGTAGACAGAGGTTTCACGGCAGGTGACGAAGACCGGCTCCGGCGACTTGGTCCAGGCGCGCGGGTCCATCAGGTTGTCGGTCTCGCCGATCGACAGCAGCCCCAGGCAATAGCGCGCATCGGTGGCACTGGCCGAATAGCTCATGAACAGGCGGCCGTTCTTGACGATGACGGCCGGTGCCTCGGCGACCTTGTAGCCGCGCACTTCCCAGTCGAGCGTCGGCACCGTCAGGCGCGCTGCGGGCGCGGACAGGGTCAGCGCGTCCTTCATCGGCGCGATGTAGAGGTTGGAATTGGTCTCGATCCCCGGCTCGCGCTGCGCCCACGCGAAGTAGCGCACGCCCCGGTGGACGAAGCTGGTGGAATCGAGGTTGAAGCTGTCCCACGGCGCCTTGAATTCGCCCAGCACCGACCAGCCCCCGGTCATCGGGTCCGGCCCGTCGCAGACCACTGCATACGTGCGGATGCGGAACACGTCCTCGCCGCCGCCGCTGGGGCCGGCAGCGAAGTACATCACCCACTTGCCGGCGATCAGGTGCAGTTCGGGCGCCCACAGGAAGCCCGACATCGGCCCGCTCGATTCGTGGTGCCACAACACCCGCTCCTCGGCATCGGTGAGCCCGGCGAGGGTCTTCGAACGGCGCAGCACGAGGCGGTCGTACTCGGGCACAGAGCCGGTCATGTAGTACCAGCCGTCCTCGTGCAGGAACACCTGTGCGTCGGCCCGGCGCTTCACCAGCGGGTTGATCGCACCGGGGACATCAGGGGTCTGCGAGGTGCCGATCACGCTCTTGCCCGGCGCGGTGCAAGCGATCGGAAGCAGCGATGCAGCAGTGGCGAAGTTGCGACGCGACAGGGGGAAGTTCATCATGGCCTCTCCGGCGGTTCTGGTACGTTATGGTCGTGTTAGGTGCCGTTAGGCCCCCGTTGGGTGCCACCTTGAAAAAGGACGCCCCGGCCTTGGTTCAGGGCCGAAACCGGGGCGCCGTCAGGTGGGTGTTCAGTACTCGGCGACGGGCCAGCCGTCCGCGTCCCACCGCAGCGGCGCGATGCGCAGCGTGGGGCGGCCGTCGGCTTCCTTGTCGTAGGCGTGGTAGACGAGGTAGGTCGTGCCGTCCTTGTTAGTGAAGGCTCCGGCATGGCCGGGCCCGCGGAAACGCTGCTTTTCCTTCAGGTCGGAGCGCAGCAGGATGGTCCCCTCGCCCTCCATCATCGAACTGCCGTCACGGCCGAGATAAGGGCCGGTGATCTTTTTCGAGCGACCGACGACGGTGTAATACGTCGAGTTCACGCCCTTGCAGCAATAGTCGTAGGACGCGATCAGGAAGTACCAGCCGCCGTGCGGAATGATGAACGGCGCCTCTACCGGCGCCGCCGCTCCCGCAGGCGCGCGGCGGCGGGCGATGGAGTACGGTTCGGTGCCGGGCACGACCTTGCCGGTCTTCGCATCGAGCGGGAACAGCTTGAGACCGCTCCAGAAACTACCGAGCGACAGCCACTGGCGCCCCTGCGCATCGACGACGAAGTTGGGATCGATGGCGTTGAAGTCATCGTCCTTCGTGGACATGACGACGAGGCCATGATCCTGCCATTTCGCCTTCGGCCCCAGCGTCTTGCTGGTCGCGAGACCGATCGCCGAACGGTTGGAGCCGAAGGTCGAGACCGAATAGTACAGTCGGTATTCGCCGTTCACATACGAAATATCCGGCGCCCAGATACCTTCGGTTCCGGGAACAGCATCTTTCGCCCACGCCGGTATTTCGGAGAACACCGAACCGGCATCCTTCCACACCTTCAGGTCGGTCGAGGTCTTGATGCCGATATACTTGCCCACGGTGCTGAACACGTAATACGTGTCCCCCTCGCGGATGATGACCGGATCATGCACGACAAGGTCGCCGGAAAGCTGCGAATTCAGCGTCCCGGCACCCTTCTCGCCGACCTGCTGGGCGCTCGCGGAACTGGCAAGAGCCAGCGCCGCGAGACCGAGGAAGGCCGCCTTCATCACTGCAGTTCCAGCACCACCACCGACTTCGCCGGCAGCGTCACGACCATCTGGCCGCCCTGCACGCTCGCCCCGGTGAAGGCGGCGGGCTTGACGACGTCAGGCGCGTCGAAGGTGTTGTGCGAATTGATCGCCGAGCCCGTCAGAATACGGCCGGAAACCGCCGTTGCGCTAACGCCGTCGAGCTTGATCGTCACCGTGTTCGACTGGTTCGGATCGAGGTTCGACAGCGCGACATGCACCTTGCCGTCCTTCGCCTTCACCGCCGAGCCGCTGACCGCAGGCATGGTGAATTCGTCCTTGGAATACCACGGCGACTTGATCTCGAGCGGCAGCACGGTGGCGTCCTGCCAGGGCTTGTACATCTCGAAGACGTGGTAGGTGGGGGTCAGCACCATCTTGCTGCCCTGCGTGAAGATCATCGCCTGGAGCACGTTCACCATCTGCGCGATGGCGGTCATGCGCACACGGTCGGCGTGCTTCGCAAAGATGTCGAGGTGCACAGAGGCGATCAGCGCATCACGCAAGGTGTTCTGCTGCCTCAGGAATCCGGGGTGCGTCCCCTCGTCCTGCGCATACCACGAACCCCACTCGTCAACCGCGAGGAAGATGCGCTTCTCGGGATCGTACTTGTCCATGATCGCCGAGTGCTTGGTGATCAGTTCGTCCATGTGCCGCGCGCCGTTCAGCGCATCGGCCCAGCCGTACTCGTCGAAGTTCACTGCAGGCGCACGCGGCGGCCAGCCACCGGCGGGGTGGACGTAATAGTGCAGCGAGACGCCGTCGAGCTGGTTCGCCGCGACGCGCATCATCGTCTCGGTCCAGTTGTAGTCGTCGACGTTGGCGCCGGCCGCGACCTTCAGGATCTTGGTCCCGGCGGGCGGCTTGATGAAGGTGGCATAGCGGCGCGTCTCGTCCGCCGCGAACTCGGGGCGCATGTTGCCGCCGCAGCCCCACAGCTCGTTTCCGACGCCGAAGTACTTGACCTTCCACGGTTCCTTGTGGCCGTTCTTGGCGCGCTCATCCGCCAGCGAACCGGCGGGCGAGGTCATGTATTCGACCCATTCGGCCATTTCGCGCGGAGTGCCGTTGCCGACGTTGCCCGCGACATAGGCCTCGGCGCCGACCTGTCGGATCAGCTCGAAGAACTCGTGCGTGCCGACCGCGTTTGGCTCGGTCACGCCGCCCCAGTGGGTGTTGATCTTGACCGGGCGCTTGGCCTGTGGGCCGATGCCTTCACGCCAGTTGTATTCGTCGGCGAAGCAGCCGCCGGGCCAGCGGATCACCGGAACCGACAAGTCCTTCAGCGCCTTGACGACGTCGTTGCGGAAGCCGTTGGTATTGGGGATCTTGCTGCCTTTGCCGACCCACAGGCCGCCATAGATGCCCTCGCCCAGATGCTCGGCGAACTGGGTGAAGACGTCCTTGTTGTAGACCGGGCCGGGCTTGCCGCCCTCGATCGTGGCGGTGGTGGGCTGGCCACCCGTATCGGCCGAAGCCGTCTGGCTCAGGGGCGCGGAAAGCACCGTCGCTGCCATCAGCATGGCGAGCGACGTGCGGCGGAAGAACTTAGTCATTTCAGTCCCCTCCCTAGGGAATCAATCGTGGAATTCGTCCACCAGCTTGCGGTGGCCGCGCAGGAATGCGTCGGCGACGAGTCGCAGCGGCGCCACGTCCACGTCGCTGCGGCCACCCCGGATGAGGCTGGCGAAGCGCGCGTAGAGGCCCGGATATTCCATGTCTTCGGCATGCTCGGTGCCGCTCGGAAGCGTCAGCACCGCGCCGCCGTTCGACAGCTTGAGGGTTCCTTCGTCCGTCTCTACGACGATGTCCCACGACTGCGGGCCGGTCTGCCGCCAGTCGAGGTCCATGTGGATCGGCGCGCCAGCGGTGTCGCGGAACTCGATGTCGGCGGCGATCGGCGCGGCACGGTTGGCCGGGATCTCCAGCGTCGCACCCTGCAGGAACATCGGGCGCGGCAGGATGTGCGTGACGATCGAAAGCGCATTGATGCCCGGATCGAACACGCCAAGGCCGCCCGGCTCCCAGATCCAGGCCTGGCCCGGATGCCACACGCGCACGTCCTCGCGCCACACGATCGAAACCTTCTCGATCTTGCGGTCGGACAGCCACGCGCGCGCCGGGGCCACGCCCGCCGCAAAGCGCGAGTGCCACGAGGCGAACAGCGTCGCGCCGACCTTCTCGGCGCGGCTTTCCAGCGCCACGACTTCGGACAGCGTCGCGCCCGGCGGCTTTTCGAGGAACACGTGCATGCCCTTCGACAGCGCCTGCACGGCAAGGTCATAGCGGACCTGCGGCGGCGTGCAGAGCGCCACCGCATCGATCGCCGGACCATTCGCGATCAGTTCGTCGAGGCTCTTCGCGTGGGGCACGCCCTCGACGCCCGGATCACGCGGGCTGACGGTGGCGGCGAGGCTGAACGCCTTGTTCCCGGCGATGGCGGGAAGGTGCTGGTCGCGGGCGATCTTGCCCACGCCCACCACCGCAATGCGGATCGGGTCCATCGATCAGAGCGCCTTCACCGCGAAGGCGCGCTCGGGAACGCGGACCAGCCTGTTGGCGACCGGCAGCGTGAAAGGTGCGGCCGAAATCTCGAACACGTCGCCTTCCTGCGTCTGCACGCCGTCGCTGAACGAAAGCGTCGCGGTGCCGAAAAAGTGGACATGCACGTCGCCCGCGCGGCGGAACAGGTCGTACTTGAAGTGGTGATGCTCAAGGTTCGCGAACGTATGCGACATGTTACCCTCGCCCGAGAGGAAGGGCTTTTCCCAGATCGTCTCGCCACCCCGGATGACCTTGCTGGTGCCCTCGATATGCGAGGGCGGCGTGCCGAGCAGCAGCTCTGGGCCGAGCGCGGCCTGACGCAGCTTCGAGTGGGCCAGCCACAGGTAGTTGTGACGCTCGGTAACGTGGTCCGAATACTCGTTGGCAAGCGCGAGGCCGAGGCGGTAGGCAGTGCCGTCCTCGCCGATCAGGTAGATGCCTGCGAGTTCGGGCTCCTCGCCGCCGTCCTTGGCGAAGGCAGGCATTTCGAGGTCGTCGGTCGGGCCGACGAGCTGCGAGCCGTCGCCCTTGTAGAACCATTCCGGCTGCTGGCCGACTTCGCCCGGCGCGGGCTTGCCGCCTTCGAGGCCTTCCAGGAACATGCGCATGGAGTCGGTCGGCTTCTCCTCGGAAGCGGCCGCCTTATGCATCTTGTCGCGACCCTCGGCCGAGCCGAGGTGCGTCAGGCCAGTGCCCGCGAGCAGCAGGTGTGCGCCGTCCTCGTGGTCGATCGGCGCGAGCAGGCGGCCCGCCGCGAACTCGGCGGCGATATCGACGGCTTCGCCCTGCCCGGCATCCTTGGCGGCCTCGGCAAGCGTCTGGCCCGCAGCGATCGCGCCAAGCGCGAGTTCACGCACCGAGGCGATGCCCGGTAGGAAATGCGCGGCATCACCGTCGGCGAGAATGACGGAACGAACGCCCTCGGCGCTCAGGTGCTGGAGCAGGCGAAGATAAGTCATGGGTACTCTCCCAAAGGCGGCGCGCTTCTTGAGAGCGCGCCGCCCGGATGGTTGGATCAGATCAGTTGAGGGTCAGAGTGCCATCGATCAGGCGCGGGGCGCCGTCACCGAAGGCATCGTCACGCAGTTCGGCCGGAAGCAGCCCCTGCGCAAAGTTCTGGTAGCTGACCGGACGCAGGTAGCGGTCGATCGCCATGCTGCCGACCGACGTGGTGCGCGGGTCGGAAGTCGAGGGGAACGGGCCGCCGTGGACCATCGCGTGGCACACTTCGACGCCGGTGGGCCAGCCGTTGACGAGGATGCGGCCGACCTTGCGCTCCAGCACCGGCAGGACGCGGGCGGCGGCGCCCTCGTCGGCATCGTCCATGTGGAGGGTTGCGGTCAGCTGGCCTTCAAGGCCTTCGAGTACGGTCAGCAGCTCGGCTTCGTCCTTGCAGCGCACGACGATCGAGGAGGCGCCGAACACTTCGTCGCCCGCCGCCTTGTCCGCAAGGAACTGCGCGGCCGAGGTCTGGAACAGGATCGCGCCGCCGGTGGTGACGCTGCCCTCTTCGCCCTTGGCCAGCGTTTCGACGCCGGGAAGAGCTTGGAGCGCAGCGACGCCCTTGGCGTACGCTGCGGCGATGCCGGTGGTCAGCATGGTCTGCGGCTTGGCTTCCGACACGCCGGTGGTGGCGGCGGTTACGAAGGCATCCAGCCCCTCGCCCTCGACGGCAAGGATCAGGCCGGGATTGGTGCAGAACTGGCCTGCACCCATCGTCAGCGAGCCGACGAAAGCCGCGCCGAGCACTTCGCCGCGCGCCTTGAGCGCCTCGGGAAGCAGCAGGACGGGGTTGATGCTCGACATTTCGGCATAGACCGGGATCGGCACTTCGCGCGCCTGCGCGAGCCTGGCGAGAGCAAGACCGCCGCCACGCGAACCGGTGAAGCCGACCGCCATGATCGCCGGGTGCTGCACGAGCGCCGCGCCCAGTTCGTTCGAGGGACCGACGAGGTGCTGGAACACGCCCTCGGGCAGACCCGCATCCTTCACCGCCTTGGTGATGGCGGCAGCGATCAGCGCGCCGGTGACCGGGTGCGCCGGGTGGCCCTTGACGACGACCGGGCAGCCCGCCGCCAGCGCCGAAGCGGTGTCACCACCCGCCGTCGAGAACGCGAGCGGGAAGTTCGAGGCGCCGAACACTGCGACCGGACCGACCGGGATCATGCGCAAGCGCAGGTCCGGACGCGGCAGCGGCGCGCGGTCGGGCAGCGCGGGATCGATACGAAGCTGCTGCCACTGGCCTTTGCGCACGACGTCGGCGAACAGGCGCAGCTGACCACAGGTACGACCACGCTCACCCTCGCCGCGACCGCGCGGCAGGCCGCTCTCGGCGATGTAGGCTTCGATCAGCGGCTCACCGATCGCCATGATCTCGTCAGCGATTCGCTCGAGAAACGCAGCGCGCGTCTCGCGATCGGTGGCGCGGTAGGTGTCGAACGCAGCAGCCGCGGCGGCGCAGGCAGCGGCCACATCAGCGGTGGTGCTGATGGCGAGCGGCTCACCCTGAGGCTCACCGGTAGCGGCGACGATGGAACGAAATTCAGTCATTGGGCACTCCCTATTTACTCCGACATATTTCCTGTGCGAGCGAAACGCAATGTTTGTCGTTCCTTCTCGTGCAAACCGCTGTTAGTTTCGCTCCCGGAGGAGCCCATACCTGTGCCAGATGCCGATTTGACGACCGCCGACGAAAACATCAAACAGGGCGAGGAAGCCCGAGGCCCCGGCCGCAGACTGCACGGAGCCATTGCACACAAGCTCGGCACCGCCATCTTGTCAGGCAAATATGCTCCCGGCGACATTCTGTCGGGCGAAGTCGCCTTCGCCGAGGAACTGCAGGTCTCCCGGAGCGCCTACCGCGAGGCGATCCAGGTGCTCACCGCCAAGGGCCTCGTCGCGAGCCGCCCCAAGGCCGGCACGCGCGTCCTCCCGCGTGATCGCTGGAACCTGCTCGACCCCGAAGTGCTCGGCTGGGCCTTCGCAGGCGAGCCCGACATCGAATTCGTCCGCAGCCTGTTCGAACTGCGCGCCATCGTCGAACCCGCCGCTGCCCGCCTCGCCGCCCAACGCCGAGATAAGGCCGACCTGAAAGCGATGAAGGACGCCCTCACCGCCATGCGCCGCCATACCCTCACCACCGAGGCCGGACGCGCCGCTGACCGCGACTTTCACAAGGCCATCCTTCAGGCGACGCGCAACGACGCGCTTCTGACCCTCAGCGCCTCGATCGGCGCGGCAGTGAACTGGACCACGCAGTTCAAGCAACGCGCCCGCGCCCTGCCGCGCAATCCGATCCCGGATCACGTCAAGGTCTACGACGCGATCGCCGCAGGGGATGCTGCTGCTGCTGCGGAGGCGATGAACGTGCTGGTGGATCTGGCTCTGGAAGATACGCGTAGCTCGATGGAAGATTGAACAAGGGGAATTCGCAGGGGTTTACCACCCCTGCACCCCGTATATCGTCGAGGTCACGCGCGCCGCCTCCTCATCCACGAGGGTGAGCCGGGAGACTGAATAGCCTGCGGCGCAATAGAGCACCGAGACTGCTGCGCGCACCTCGTCGCCAAGTCCACGGGGTGCAGGGGTGGTAAACCCCTGCGACTTCCTCTTGCTTCTTAAACAAAAAAAGCCCCGACGATCTCTCGCCGGGGCTTTTTTGCGTGCCTGAAGCGTTATTCGAAAGTCGCTTCCGGCGGCGGCACCGCGTTGGTCGGCTTGCTGCCCCACAGGGCGTAAAACAGCACGTAGAGTTCGCAAGCCGCCGTCAGCAGGAACGAGGTCTGCAGGCCGTAGTTGTCGGCCAGCCAGCCCTGCACCACGACCAGAGCGCCACCTGCGATCGCCATGACGAGCAGGCCGGAACCTTCCTCGGTCAGCGGGCCGAGGCCCTTGATGCCGAGGGTGAAGATGGTCGGGAACATGATCGAGTGGAACAGGCCGACGAGGATCAGCGACCACATCGCCACTTCGCCGTGGGCGAACACCGTCACCATCATCACCGCGAAGGCCCCGATCGAGAAGAATGCCAGCACCTTGCCCGCGTCGAAGCGCTGCATGACCAGCGACCCGGCGAAGCGACCGACCATCATGCCGCCCCACAGGAACGACAGGTACTTGCCGGCCTGCTCATGCGTCAGGTTGGCGATGTCAGGCTGGCTGACGAAGTTCACGAAGAGGTTGGCGACGCCGATTTCCGCGATCAGATAGATGAAGATCGCGGGCACGCCGAACACCAGGTTGCGGTGGTTCCAGAGCGAGAGGTGCTTGCGCTCCTCCTTGGCGGCGCGCGAGTCGGCCGAACCCATAGCGGGCAGCGGGAACTTGGCGATGATGACCGCGAGGATCACCAGCACCACGGCGACGAGCGCGTAAGGCAGGATCACCGAGTGGGCGTCCGCCATGCGCTCGGCTTCGGTCAGGACGGTCCCGGCGGTCGCCGTGCCACCCTTGGAACGACCGAGGATCAGGTAGGCCCCGAAGAGCGGCGCCAGCATCGTGCCCGCCGAGTTCAGCGCCTGCACCAGATTGAGGCGCGAGGACGCGGTCTCCGGTTTGCCGACGACAGCGACGTAGGGGTTCGCGGCCACCTGCAGTAGGGTGATGCCGCTGGCGATGACGAACAGCATGACGAGCGTGACGCCGTAGGACGGGATGCTCGCTGCCAGCATCATGCCGCATGCGCCTGCAGCCATGATGAGCAGGCCCGCGACGAGCGACTTCTGATAGCCGATCCGCTCGATCAGCTTGGCTGACGGGATCGAGGCCACGAAGTAGGCGATGAACCATACCGATTCGATCAGTGTCGTCTGGGTGTAGCTCAGCTCGAATACGCTGCGCAGGTGCGGCAGCAGCGTATTGTTGATGACGGTGATGAAGCCCCACATGAAGAACAGGCTGGCGAGCAGCGTAAGCGCGGGACCGTAGCGCACGCCTGCGGGCTGGGCGTGCAGCACCGGGGCGTCGGTGGATGAGACCACTGGGGGCATGACATTCCTCTCGATAGCGACGCCGGACGACCACTTGTACCGTGAACCGGCTTGCGCTCTTTCTATTTGTCGGACTATATGCGCGAAGCGGCGTCGTCAATGGGGCGCGTCTTCGTACAAGAATCGAAATCTCACCGAAATGCGGGAGCTAAGGGAATGAGGAATCCGGTCAAGGCCATCACGACGGCAGCGTCGGTTCTGGCACTGGCATTCGGCGCCAATGCCGCGCTGGCCACCGAAGCGACGCAGGCGAGCGCGGGCAAGCTGTCGAACGGCAGCGAAGTCACCGCGGTGACGCTGACGGCAGGTAACGGCGTTTCCGCCACGATCCTGACCTTCGGCGCGACGCTGTGGAAGCTGAATGCGCCCGATCGCGACGGCAAGACCGCCGACGTCCTCGTCGCCTACGACAAGCTCTCCGACTTCGAGACGCGCCCGAACTTCTGGGGCGCAACCATCGGCCGCTACGGCAACCGCATCGCCGACGGCAAGTTCACGCTCGATGGCAAGACCTACCAGCTTCCCGGCAACGACCACGGCCAGTCGCTCCACGGCGGCGGCAAGGGCTTCGATGTGCAGAACTGGAAGCTCGAATCGGTGAAGTCGGGCAAGGTGGCGACGGCGGTGTTCTCGCTGGTCAGCCCTGACGGCGATTCCGGCTACCCCGGCACCGTGAAGGCGAAGGTCACCTATTCGCTCGACGAATCCGGCAACCTGCAGATCGTCTTCGACGCGACGACCGACAAGCCGACCGTGCTCAACATGACCAACCACGCCATCTTCAATATGGCGGGCGAAGGGTCGGAGCGCGATGCGATGACCAACGTGCTCACCCTCCCGGCGAGCAAGTACACTCCCGTCAACGAAAAGCTGATCCCGACCGGCGAACTGCGCGCCGTCGAGGGCACGCCGTTCGACTTCCGCAACGGCAAGCCGGTCGCCGTGGGCCTGCGCGACGGCAACGACCAGCAGATCGTCTACGGGCGCGGCTTCGATCACAACTTCGCGCTCGACAAGGGCCAGACCAAGACCCCCGAACTCGCCGCCCGCCTAGAAGACCCCGTCTCGGGCCGCGTGCTGGAACTGCTGACGACCGAGCCTGGCGTCCAGTTCTACTCCGGCAACTTCCTCGACGGCACCTTCATCGGCAAGCAGGGCCACCTCTACCGCATGGGCGACGGCATCGCGCTGGAACCGCAGAAGTTCCCCGACAGCCCCAACCACGCCAACTTCCCGAGCACCCGCGTCGATCCCGGCAAGCCGTACCGGCATGTCATGATCTACCGCGTCACCACTTCTCCGCGCTGAACCGGACCAAAGAAAACAACCATGACCGAAACCCCTGCTCCCAAGCTGCGCTCGCGCGCCTGGTTCGACAATCCCGACAACATCGACATGACCTCGCTCTACCTGGAGCGATATCTGAACTTCGGCCTCAGCCTTGAAGAACTGCGTTCGGGCAAGCCGATCATCGGCATCGCCCAGTCGGGCAGCGACCTTAGCCCGTGCAATCGCCACCACCTCGTGCTGGCCGAGCGCATCCGCGAAGGCATCCGCGAGATGGGCGGCATCGCTCTGGAATTCCCGGTCCACCCGATCCAGGAAACCGGCAAGCGGCCCACCGCCGGGCTCGACCGAAACCTGTCGTACCTTGGCCTCGTCGAGGCGCTCTACGGCTACCCGCTCGACGGCGTGGTGCTGACCACCGGCTGCGACAAGACGACCCCGGCGATGCTCATGGCCGCCGCGACCGTCAATATCCCCGCCATTGCGTTGTCGGTCGGCCCGATGCTCAACGGCTGGCACAAAGGCGAGCGCACCGGTTCGGGCACGATCGTCTGGAAGGGCCGTCAGATGATGGCGGCGGGCGAACTGGACGCGGACGGCTTCATCAAGCTCGTCGCCTCCTCGGCGCCCTCGACCGGCTACTGCAACACGATGGGCACGGCGACGACGATGAACTCGCTGGCCGAGGCGCTGGGCATGATGCTGCCCGGCTCGGCGGCGATCCCCGCGCCTTACCGCGACCGCCAGGAATGCGCCTACCACACCGGCAAGCGCATCGTCGACATGGTGCGCGAGGACCTCAAGCCCTCGGACATCCTGACCCTCGACGCCTTCCACAACGCGATCGTCGTCAACGCCGCGATCGGCGGTTCGACCAACGCGCCGATCCACCTGGCAGCCCTCGCCCGCCACGTCGGCGTGGACCTGCCGCTCAAGGACTGGGAGCGCCTTGGCCACAAGATCCCGCTGCTGGTGAACCTGCAGCCCGCCGGTGAGTATCTGGGCGAGGACTACTACCACGCGGGCGGCGTCCCCGCCGTCGTCGCGCAGTTGATCGGCCAGGGACTGATCCAGGAGAGCGCCCTCACCGTCAACGGCAAGACCATCGGCGACAACTGCCGTGACGCCACGATCGAGGACGCCAAGGTCATCAAGACCTTCGACGATCCGCTGGTCGAGGAAGCGGGCTTCCTCGTCCTGTCGGGCAACCTGTTCGACGCGGCGATCATGAAGACCAGCGTGATCTCCAAGGAGTTCCGCGACCGCTACCTCTCGAACCCCGAAGACCCGGACGCCTTCGAAGGCCCCGCCGTGGTGTTCGACGGTCCCGAGGACTACCACCACCGCATCGACGATCCCTCGGTCGGCATCACCCCCGAGACGCTGATGTTCATGCGCGGCGCGGGGCCGATCGGTTACCCCGGCGCGGCTGAAGTCGTGAACATGCGCCCGCCCGCCTACCTCATCACCGAGGGCGTCAGCGCCCTGCCCTGCATCGGCGACGGCCGCCAGTCGGGCACTTCGGGGAGCCCGTCGATCCTCAACGCCTCGCCGGAAGCGGCGGCGATGGGCGGCCTCGCGCTGCTCCGGACCGGCGACCGGGTGCGCATGGACCTCAAGGCAGGCAAAGTGGACGTGCTGATCTCCGACGAGGAGATGGCGACGCGCCGTGCCGAGATGGAGGCCGCAGGCGGCTACCAGTACCCCGCCTCGCAGACGCCGTGGCAGGAAATCCAGCGCGCCCTCGTGGGGCAGATGGATACCGGCGCAATCCTCGAGGGCGCGGAAAAGTACCAGCGCATCGCCCAGACCATGGGCCTGCCGCGCGACAACCACTGAGGCCGCGAAGAGGCCCGCCCCCAACCCCTCCCGCAAGCGGGAGGGAAGACATGAAGATACCCCTCCCGCTTGCGGGAGGGGCAGTGAGACTTGGTCCGCAGGACCTAGTCGCAGCGGGGTGGGCCTCCTTCACCCCCGACCGGGAGAGACTGCGAATGACCCTCTGGCGCAAGATCGAGCGCGACGTGCGCGACACCCTCGGCGAAGGCGCGCTCTGGTGCGAGCGAGATGGCGCGTTCTACTGGGTAGATATCCTCGCCCCCGCCCTCAACCGGCTGACGCTGGCCACCGGCGCCATTGAACGCTGGGACATGCCCGCGCCGCTCGGCTGGGTGGCTCCGCGTGCTTCCGGCGGCTTCCTCGGTGGTTTCCGCGACGGCGTCGCCGCGATCACCCTCGATCCGCTGACCATCGGCGAGCGCTCCAACCCCGAGCCGCACCTGCCCGGCAACCGCATGAACGACGGCAAGGCCGACCGCCACGGCGCCATCTGGTGCGGCACCATGGACATGGCCGAGGAGGAAGTCTCCGGCTCGTTCTACCGCCTGTCGCCGCAGGGCGACTGGCAGGTCATCGACACCGGCTACACCGTGACCAACGGCCCGGCGTTCTCGCCTTGCGGAAACTGGCTCTACCACACGGATTCCGGACGCCGTACGATCTACCGCTTCGCCCTCGACGCAAGCGGCGCCCGTGATCGGCAGGAATTCATCCGCTTCTCCGAGGACGACGGCTATCCCGACGGCATGACCACCGATGCGGAAGGGTTCCTCTGGGTTGCCCACTGGGACGGCGGCCGTATCAGCCGCTTCGCGCCCGACGGCACCCGCGACCGCTCGATCGAGCTGCCCGCCAGGCGCATCACCAACATCGCCTTTGCCGGGGAGAACCTCGACCGCATGTTCGTGACTTCTGCGGCAACGGGCCTGCCGGAATCGGAATTCGACGGCGCGCTCTACGAGGTCGATGCGGGCGTGATGGGTACGCCCTCAGGTATCTATCAGGGCTGACCGGCCGGACCGGTCGGCTCCGGCACAGTCGCGCTTTGTCGCAGGGATGGGCGCAACCGTTACACATTGCTACCAAAATCCCTGCTTACAAGCTGCCTTCCAGCGGCCATACGAAGCAGCATGTTCACCACTCGTCGCATCGTGATCGGCGGCGTCGTACTCGGCGCGTGCGTTCTCCTTCTTGTCTGGAAGCTGTTCCTCGCCGCTCCGGCCGAGCCTGACGTCGCGACCGTAAAGGTCGCGCGCGGGGCGCTCGAACGCACCGTCGAGGCGACGGGCACGCTGGAGCCGAAGGAACTCGTCAGCGTCGGCGCGCAGGTGTCCGGCCGTCTCGACGAACTGAACTTCGAGATCGGCGACGTGGTCCACAAGGGCGACCTCATCGGCCTGATCGATCCGCGCACCCAGACCAACAGCCTGGAGACCGCCCGCGCCGACCTTGCCAACATGCAGGCGCAGGCCGCATCGGCAAAGGCCACGCTGGCGCGCACGCAGCTTGCCTTCAACCGCCAGAAGATGCTTGGCGCCGGCGAGGCGACATCGCAGCAGGACTTCGAGACGGCACGGCAGGAACTGCAGTCCGCCCAGGCCAGCTACGACGCCCTGCAAGCGCAGATCCGCGCCGCCAGCGTCAGCGTCAACACCGCCGAAGTGCAGCTGGGCTACACCAAGATCACCGCGCCGATGGACGGCGTCGTCGTCGCCGTCGTCACCAAGCAGGGCCAGACCGTCAACGCCAACCAGTCGGCGCCGACTATCGTGATCCTTGCCAAGCTGGACGTGATGACGATCAAGGCCGAGGTCTCGGAAGCCGACGTCATCAACGTGAAGCCCGACCTGCCGGTCTACTTCACCATCCTCGGCGATCCCGACAAGCGCTACGAGGCCAAACTGCGCATGATCGAACCGGCGCCGGAATCTATCGTCGATGAAGTCAGCTCCAGTTCCAGCAGTTCCTCGTCGAGCAGTTCGTCCTCCAGCACCGCGATCTATTACAACGCGCTGTTCGAGGTGCCCAACGAGGACAACCGCCTGCGCGCGCTGATGACCGCCAAGGTCACCATCGTCCTCGACCGCCGCGCCAATGCGCTGACGATCCCGGCCACCGCGCTCGGCGCGAAGGGCAAGGATGGCACCTATGCCGTCCGCGTGAAGACAGAAGACGGGACAATCGAGAGCCGCAAGGTCAGGATCGGCCTCAACAACAACGTCAACGTCGAGGTCCTGTCGGGCCTCAAGGAAGGCGAGAACGTCGTCATCGGCGAGGCCAAGGCCGATAGCGGAACGAGCGGTCGCCGCCGCATGGGGCCGCCGGGCTTCTGAGGCGGGTGATGGAACCCGCCCCGCTCCTCTCGCTCTCGCACGTCCGGCGCGAGTATCCTTCGGGTGACGGCGTCTTCGCGGCGCTCAAGGACATCGACCTGACCATCGAGGCCGGCGAGATGGTCGCCATCGTCGGCCAGTCCGGTTCGGGCAAGTCCACCCTGATGAACATCCTGGGCTGCCTCGACCGGGCGACCTCGGGATCGTACCGGGTCAACGGCCGCGACACCGCAAAACTGGAGCCCGACGAACTGGCCGCGCTGCGCCGCGAGCACTTCGGCTTCATCTTCCAGCGCTATCACCTGCTGACCGACCTCTCGGCGCTCGGCAACGTCGAGGTTCCGGCGATCTACGCGGGCAAGCCGCGCGGCGAACGCGCGTCGCGCGCAGCGCAGATCCTGTCCCGTCTCGGCCTCGGCGAGCGGACCGGGCACCGGCCGGGCCAGCTTTCGGGCGGCCAGCAGCAGCGCGTCTCGATCGCGCGCGCGCTGATGAACGGCGGCGAGGTGATCTTCGCCGACGAACCCACCGGCGCGCTCGATTCCGCCAGCGGCGTCGAAGTCATGGCGATCCTCGGCGAACTTCACGCCGAAGGCCACACGGTCATCATCGTCACGCACGACATGCACGTCGCGGAGCACGCCGAGCGCATCATCGAAATCCGCGACGGCGCAATCATCGACGATCGCCGCACCTCCGAACCCAAGACCGCGCCTGCCCTCGCCCCACCGCCGACCGGCGCCAGCGGCTTCGGCCAGCTTGCCGACCGCTTCCGCGAGGCGTTCCGCATGGCCGTGCTCGCCATGTCGGCGCACAAGCTGCGCACCTTCCTGACGATGCTGGGCATCATCATCGGCATCGCCTCGGTGGTCTCGGTGGTGGCGCTGGGCAACGGGTCGCAGGCCAAGATCCTCTCCGACATATCCGGGCTCGGGACCAGCACGCTCACCGTCTACCCCGGCAAGAGCTTCGGCGACATGCGATCGGGCAAGATCCAGACGCTCAAGGACAGCGACGCGGAGGCGCTCGGCCAGCTCTCCTACATCGACAGCGTGACGCCCAGCGTCTCCACCAGCGTGACCGCACGCTACCGCAACGTCGCAGCCACCGCGCAAGTCAGCGGCGTCGGCGCCGACTACTTCCGCGTGCGCGGCCTGACGCTCAATTCCGGCAGCCTGTTCGATACGCAGGCGGTGCGCGAACTGGCGCAGGACGCGGTGATCGACGAGAACACGCAGAAGACCCTGTTCCCCGATGGCGAGGACCCGCTCGGCAAGGTCGTGCTGCTCGGCAAGGTTCCCGTGCGTATCGTCGGGATCGTCGGCACCCAGCAGCAGGGCTTCGGCGGCAGCGACAGCCTGACCGCCTATGTCCCCTACACCACCGCGATGAGCCGGATGCTGGGCCAGAGCTACGTCTCCAGCATCACCGTGCGCATCAGCGACAATGTCTCGACCTCGGCGGCGCAAGATGCCGTGACGCAGTTGCTGACCCAGCGGCACGGCACCGTCGATTTCTTCATCAGCAACTCCGACGACATCCGCGCCACGATCACCAGCGCCACGCAGACGATGACCCTCCTCGTCGCCGCGATCGCGGTGATCTCGCTGGTCGTCGGCGGCATCGGGGTGATGAACATCATGCTGGTCTCTGTCACCGAACGCACCGCCGAAATCGGCGTGCGCATGGCGGTGGGCGCGCGCCAGTCCGACATCCTCCAGCAGTTCCTGATCGAGGCGATCCTCGTCTGCCTGATTGGCGGCGTGATCGGCGTCGGCCTGTCGCTGGCGCTGGGCGTGGTGTTCTCCTACTTCGCCTCCGACTTTGCGATGGCCTATTCGACCACGTCGATCGTCGCCGCCTTCGCCTGTTCCACCCTCATCGGCGTCGTGTTCGGCTTCCTGCCCGCGCGCCGAGCGGCCCGGCTCGACCCGGTCGACGCCCTTTCGAGAGACTGACGACGATGCGCCCTCACCTCCTTGCCGCGCTGGCCCTGTTGCCGCTGACCGCAGGCTGCGGCGGCGTGGTCCGCTCGCACTATGCCGCGCCCGCCGTGCCGGTCGCCGCGAACTGGGATGCGGGCGTGCTTGGCGCGCCGCAGAAGGTCGGCGCACCGTGGTGGAACGAGTTCGACGATGCCGCGTTGACCGCCCTTGTCGACCGGGTCCTTGCCGACAATGCCGACCTCGCCGCCGCCGGGCTACGCCTCAAGCGCGCGAAGCTATCGTCGGACCTCGCACGGCAGGCATTGTTGCCAAGCCTGTCGGCCAATGCCTCATCCGACGCGTCCAAGGCGCTGGAAGGCGGCTCGGCGTGGAGCAAGAGCAGTTCCGCCTCGCTCGGCGCGTCGTGGGAGATCGACCTGTTCGGCCGCCTCGATGCGCAGGCCGACGCTGCCCGCTGGGAAGCGCAGGCCACCGCGCAGGACCTTGCCGAAACCCGCCTCGCACTCGTCAGCACCACGGTTCAGGCATGGTGGCAGCTCGCCTATGCCAACGAGCAGATCGCGCTGGGTGAACAGAGCCTTGCCTATGTACGCCGGGCGCTGGAACTGGTGCAGCGACAATACGATGCGGGCGCCGTCTCCCGCCTCGAACTGCGCGACGCGCAGCAGACCGTCGCGTCGCAGGAGTCCTCGCAAACGCAGCTGGTGCAGGCCCGCGTCGAAGCGCTCAAGACGATCGCCGCCCTGCTCGCCCGGCAGGATTACGATGGACAGGAACCTCAGGCGCTACCCCAGGCCGACCTCCCCGCCGTCGCTGCAGGCGTCCCTGCTTCCCTGCTCGCCAACCGCCCGGACCTTGCCGCCGCCGAACTGCGCCTGCGCTCCACGCTGGCGACGAGTGACGCAACGGTCGCGAGCTATTACCCCAGCTTCAGCCTGACCGGCGCGCTCGGCACGGCCAGTTCCTCGCTGCTCAAGTTCTTCACCAACCCGGTCGCGAGCCTCGGCGGCGCGCTATCGCTGGCGGAGCTGAACCCGGCCAAGGTGCGCCTCGCCACCGGCGTCGCGCGTGCCGACTACGACATCGCCGTGCAGGACTTCCGCCAGACGTTCTACGATGCCCTGCGCGACACGCAGGTCTCGCTCTCGGCGCGCGACCAGTACATCCGGCAGGCTCAGTTCGCGGCGCAGAACTTCGATGCCGCCGTCGACGCCGAGGCCCTGTACGAGCGGCAGTACCGCGCAGGGCTCATCCCCCTGCGCTCCTGGCTCGACGCGCAGGAGCGTGCCCGCAGCGCGCGTAGCAGCCTCATCCAGAACCGCTACAACCGGCTGGTCGCGCAAGTGCAGGTCTATCAGGCCCTCGGTGGGCAGGTCCCCTCAACGGGAAGCTAGCCGCACCGCGTTCGCGCTCACGCGCCGGTCGATCATCGCGGCAACTTCGGGATCGCCTTTCCATGCGGCGCGAATCCGCGGGATCAACGCCGCGTCGCCCCAGGCCTCGTTCGCCCGATCGGCCGCCTGCAGGAGGCTGACCACCGATGCCCGCTCTCCCCGCAGCGACGCGACGAGCACCGGCCACGCCCGGCTGCGCGATCCATCCGCTACATCCGCCAGCGCCTGTTCGTAGACCACGTCAAGCAGCCGTCCCTGCCCCGCATGGGTCAACTCGCCAGCCTTCGCCAGCAACCGCGCATCCGCACGCGAACGGGCGAACCGGGTGAAGTGGCGGACGTAACCCGCGTGGTCGCCATCGACTAGCGCGATCACCGCCAGGCAGTCCTGCGCGACCGGAAACTCGGGATGAGACGCAGCGATGTCTTTCAGCGTCGCGACACCGATCGCGTCCTGTCCCGCCGACCACCGCGCCCAGGCCAGGTCGGTACGGATCGGCAGGGAGCCGGGCTCCAGTACCGCCGCGCGCTCCAGTTGCGCCAGCGCCGCTCCATGATCGCCATGGTCGCTGAGGATATTGCCGTACCAGAAGTGCGACAGCACATCGTCTGGATCGAGTGCGAGCGCGCGGGCGAAACGCCTCTGCGCCTGCGCGAAATCGTGGTCTCGCCAATAGGCGATGAAGCCCAGCAGGCGATGGCCCGAAGCGAGGTCGGGATCGAGCCGCACCGCCGCCGATGCCGCTTCCCGCGCCTGCCGAAATGCATCGGCGTCGTTCCTGCCGCCGAACTCGCGCGAGAGAATCAGCGCTTCGGCAAGGCCGGCATGGCCCGGCGCGAACCCGGGCGCCTGGGCCGTCACTCCCTCGAGCAGCCCGATCGCCCGCTCCAGCCCCGCCGTCTCTCGGTCCGCGACGAGATCCTGTGCCACCAGCAACCGCCCGCCGATGGTCGGGTCCGACGGCAATTCGGAAGAAACGCCCGTCGCTGCCGAGGCACTACCCGTGATCGAATAAGTATTGCTTGCCGCCGCCATGAACATGCCTGCCGCCGCAAGCAGCGCCGCCGCCATCAGCACGCCTTCGAACGCCTCGAACCGGCGAGCCGCAGCCACGGCGGGATCATCGGAAAAATAGCGCGGAGAAGACTCTCCCGGCCACGCGGACCCGGTCTCGGAACCAGCCCCAGTGCCCCCACTCGAACCGGCTCGCATCGACGGCACGTTCATCATGGAACCCACCATTTCGCTTTCGGACACCCCCTGATGCCCTCCGCCAAATGCTTAGGCGCTAACCCCCGGCCCCGCATCCACCATCTGTTTAGGCCCTGCATCTTTTCAGCCCGAAGAAATCGTCCCGAAACGGTGCACAAGACTGGAAAGTCCGGCAAAACTGCGCGTCCCCGTCTTCTCGTAGATGCGATGGAGGTGCGTGCGCGCAGTAGCCCTCGCCATGCCCTGCCGGTCACCGATCGCGGTGAGATCGCCGGTATCTACCGCATCCTTCAGCACCCGCAGTTCCGTGGTAGTAAGGCCGTAGAGGCTGCCGATGGCGTCGAAGGCGATGGCGCGCGGCAGATCCACGCGCGTCACGTGCACCGCGAACGACGCCGCCGGCCCGTCCGCAAGGTCACCGAAGCGGGACGTGTCCAGCCGCCGCGATTCGAGCAGCACGCGAACCGGCGACGCGTCCTCCCCCGGCACCACCTCGACCGCGACCGGCTCACCTTGCGTGATCGCCCGTGCGATCGCGTTGCCTAGCACGCCCTCGCCGATCGGCTCGCCGATGCGCAGGTGCAGCAGGGGGATGAGCGCCGGGGCTGCTTCCAGCAGAACGTGCTCGGCGCTGAGCAACAGTACCGAACTCCCGGCGCTTCCCGCAAAGGCGCGGTCGGCGGCGGCATGCTCCTGCGCCCGCACGAGATGGCTCTGGATATAAATCGCACGCCGCAGATGGGGCACCAGCGCCGCCAGCCTGGCACATTCCAGCTTCGTATAACGCCCGGCCGGCTCACGGCGCAGCAGGGCGAGACTGGCGATGATGCCCGGCCGCTTGATGAGGTTCACCGCCAGGTTGTCGACGATCCCCTGTGGCGCCAGGTACTCGCGGTAGAACCGGCTCTCGCGCACTTCCGGCGTCTGCATCAGGTCCCAGGCCGGGCGGCATTCGCCTTCGGGAATGGCGTGGAGATGCGGTAGCAGCACGTCCAGCGCCGCATAAGTCTCGACGTAGCGGCCAAGCCAGACCGGGTCGTTGCCGAACTGGAACTGGAATCCGACCTGCCGGTCCGGGTCGCTCCAGCCGATAAAACCGGCCTGCGCTCCCATCGCCGCCCCCAGCCGTTCGATCAGTTCAGGAAACCGCGTTCGATCGAAGGCGGCCTCGTAAATTTCCTCTATTCCGAACGACATGGCGCCCCCCGGTTACCCCTGTGCAATACATCCAGATTGCGCGCCGCGCCTGACTTGTCGAGCACGGACCCCGTCCTCCATGATTTTCAGAGGGTGAATTTCTCCACATTTCCATGGGATAGGCTCATGAACCACGTGCGATCCCACCATGGCCTGGGCAACGCGCGGCCAGATCCTAGTATCCCCGAAGCTCTGTCCGCACGGATGGGCTATGTGGAGTTGCCCCTGATCACAGCAGCCAACTGATCGGCAGGCGCGAGGCGAACCCGATCAGGAGGCTGTCGAACAGGCCCAGCCCCGGCTCACGCGCGGCGCTGCGCTGTTCGCTGGTCCAGTGCAATCGGTCCTGTGCGTCCAGCGTAACTTCGTACGCCGCATCCGGAACGATGGTCTCGAACGCGTCGGCCACCTGCCCGGCCAGGGCGGCGCTGTAGATCACGAAACCCAGTTCGGTATTGAGCCTGAGCGAACGCGGATCGAAATTGAACGAGCCGACGAACAGCCGCTCCCTGTCGGCGGTGATCGTCTTGGCGTGGATCGTCGCCGCGCCCGAGCGCAGCGCCGCGAACGAACCGCTGCCGGTCGGCCGCAGGCGGCTGCCGATGCCGAGACGATTGCCCTGCCGGCGCTGCTTCTTCGACGGCACGCCGCGCACTTCTGCCGCCGTCTCGAACAGGCGCACACCCGCGCGCAGCAACCGCTTGCGCCAGGGCGCATACCCGGCATGGACCAACGCCACGTCGGTCGCGGAATAGCCGTTGGTGAGGACCGTCACCTTGACCCCAGAGCGGGCATAATCGGCAAGCTGACGTGTGCCCTGCTCGCCCGGCACGAAGTAGCCCGACACTATCGTCATCTCTCGCTGCGGTCGCCCGATAGCCCCGTCGAGCTTGCCGGCCAGCAGGTTGCGATATTCGATGTCGCGCACGACTTTGGCCGGATCGTCGCTGATCATCCGCACCTCGGCCCATTCGAATGTGAGCGAGCCTTCGACCACATCCTGCACCAGCGGCAGGCTGCGCAGACGCTCGACATAGCGGCGGGCCGAGGCATCGCTCTCCACCACCGAGGCGCGCGATCGCAGCTTAGCACGCTTGCGGCGGCCCAGGATCGGCAGGATCTGCCGCGCCGGATAGGCCGATTCGCTCGTCCAGTAACGCTCGAAGTCCGCCTCCACCTCACGGGCGACCGGGCCGATCGCGACGACGTCGAGGTCCGCGAACAGGGCGCCGTCGCCCGCGCCGAAGTACTCATCGCCGATGTTGCGCCCGCCCACGATAGTGACCGCGCCATCGACGGTAAAGCTCTTGTTGTGCATCCGCCGGTTGAGGCGCCCGAAGTCGACAAGGAAACCGATCGCCTTGGGGTAGCGTATCCGGAAGGGGTTGAAGAGGCGCACCTCGATGTTGCGGTGGGCATTGAGCGCGGCCAGCACGCCGTCGAGCCCGGCGATGCCGTTGTCGTCGAGCAGCAGCCGCACCCGTACCCCGCGCTGCGCCGCCTCATGCACGGCTTCCAGCAGCAGGGTTCCGGTGCGGTCGCCGTGCCAGATGTAATACTGCAAGTCGATCGTACGCTCGGCCGCCTTGACCAGCAGCAGGCGCGCCGCAAAGGCATCGACCGCATCGGGCACAAGATGCACTCCGGACAGTCCCGGGTGCCGCGCCGCCCGCTCCTGCGCCACGCGCGAAAGCGTCGTCTCGCCCCTGGCGGGAGGCGAAATGTCGGAAGAAGCCCGGCGACGCGGAAGCCTATTGGCGCGAATCAATCCGAAAGCTGCGGCTCCAAGGCCGGTCATTCCCAGCAGCGCCACCTGCCATCGCCGCACAAGGGCCATTCACATACCTCGATCTCACCCCGCCCAGACGTGGTAGGGGGGGAGGCAAGCACATGTAAACCCATGCCTTGCGGAGGGGTCACATGCGGGTATCGAAATGTAGGTGGGATCCGGGAAGGATGGTAGCGGAGGAGACTACCACTAGCACGCAGAAAACTGCGGTTTCTCAGAATCGTGACAACGGTGTGACCTCAAACCGCTGGGAATGAATGGGAAAGTGGTCGTGTTACGCCTTGGGACGTGGTCGTTGAAAAAAGGTGGGTGATGGTGTTGGCATCACGACAAGCGCCTTGCCTTGATGACGAACCATTGCTCTTTCCATTGCTGCCTGTTCGGGTGAAGTGCGTCGTAGTACCGGGTCCCGCGGTTGTTGGTCTTGTCCGTGGGAGTGGACCACGGCACTTCAAGCGACATGTCGAACGGGAAGATGCCCGGCAGATCGATGGGGTCTAGCCCGTTGATGCTCGCCGCCTCCATGGTGCCATAGCGCTTGCGAGCCCAGCTAGCCGGGTCGCTGTAATCGGCGTAGTTTGCCTCTCCAGCCGCGCGCAACTGGGGGATATCTGCCAGTGGAATAATGAGCGGCTTCACCACCGCGTCCATCTTGGCGTTCTTCTCTTCTTCAGTCTCCGACCCCGTAAGGTTTGCCCTCGCGCGCCAGTTATTGAACTGCGCAATGATCTTGCGATAGATCAGGTCGTAATACTGGATGCGCAGGAAGCCGCTCCCAGGCGTAGCCGTGGCAAGCGGGATGCGATCGGTCGCCGGATTGAGCACCGGCTCGCCAGCAAGGGCATTGCGGCTCGTCGCACTGAAGGTGCCAATTGTGCCCGCCGCCCCGGTGTCGTTACCACCGAGCAGGACGGTGATGAAACGCGGCACCGGGTTCATGGCGAACAAGAGCGCAAGATCGGCGTCGCTAGCGAGTTGCTGGGCGGTATGCCCCGATCGGCCACAAAGAGTGATTGCGCACCCCGTCACCTCGGCCCCGATGGTTGCGATAAACGGATAGTCGGTTGATGAACGGCTATCACCATAGGTGGCCCCGACCTGCGCAGGGGTCGCAACGGGTGTCCCGCTAGGGGGAACGTCGATCAGATAGCGAAAGGTTGCGGGATAGTCCGTCGCGCGACAAAGATGGACCGACACTGCGACATCCGGCACCTCAAAAAGGCCATTGAACTGCGCAAATGACCCCGACCCCGGCACTGAATCCACGATGGCTCCGGCGCCGTCGAAGGCAGTGATAATATTCATGCTGCTTGAGCCGCGAGCGCTATACGCGATGTAACGCTTGCCTTGGTTCGCGGGGCGCATGGCCAAGGGTGCGACGGTGCGCTTCCAAGTAACTTGGCTGTTTGGTGTGGTGCCCGCCGTCGTGACGAAGCCATTCGCGGTCATGTAGGTGGATAGGTTATCACCAACTGCGATTTCCAAAGTAGACGGAGCGGCCAGTCCGGTTGATGCCGCAGGACCGTACTTGATCGTGTTCGGCATAGTCGCGGAGGTCGCCGCAGCACCCAGTGCGCCGGGGTTTCCTGCGGACTTTTGTACGAACTGCGCGGCAGGCTGCGTCAGTGCGCCGCTAGCCAGCGTCTGCGAATTGTTGACGGTATAAGTGCCGGTGCCGCCAGTTCCGGTGCCCAGCGCCGTGATGATGGTTCCAGCGGATGCGCCGCCGACTACCGAGCCAACCGAAAGTGTGCCCGATGCAACCGCAGTAACCGTGAGCGTCGTTCCGGAAATCGATCCTGTGTATGCCGCAGCCCCCGGTACGATGGCGCTAATCGTGTTGCGGGCATTGGCATTTGTGCCCAGAACCCTGCCCGCATACGCCCCCGACGCATCGGTGTAGCGAAAGACGGAAACGGTCGTGGAAGCATAGGCGTCGTAGCTGAACTGATAGCCTGGAGTTACCTTGATGGGGTCCGAGTTGATCCAGTTCGGATCGGCCACCAGAACGGGCGGGGATGCGTTGTTGTAATACCCCGGCGAACGCAGAAGGGTGAACAGGTTTCCATTGCCCAGAAGCCCCGCGTCGGGCTGTCCATCGAGGAACTTCGCGGGCTTCACCGCGACTACAAGGCGCTGAGAGCCTTGTGTGGCGCGAGCCGACAGCGCAACCCACGCCGCGTTCGATGGGATCGCCGGAATGGTACTGACGTAAGCATCGTTGCTGGCTGCTGCCGCACCAGAGATCAGCGCGAAGGCGCTGGTGTAGTAGGCAATCGAATAGGCTCCGGTGCCACCTTGCAGGTTGATTTCTGCAATGTTGATCTCGTCGAGATCAAGGTAGCCCGTGTTGACGTAGACGCCAGGGGTCGTCGTCGTGTCGATGCGGCCATTATCCGAGCGCACGAAGCCGGGGAATACGAAATATTTGGCGAAGGTGGCGTTGGACAGATTGGTAGACTGCGCACTTGCGGTCGTAGCCGCAGCTTGGGCTTGCGTAACAAGGGGTTGGACAATTTCTGTGATGCCATTATAAAACCCCTGAGCGAACCTCGGAGTACCGTCCACGTATTCATAAACACCGTTCGCGGGATCTGTCGCAGAGCCGTTGTTGTTGTTGACGTACACCAGCTTGGTGCGGTTCACTTCGGTCGCCCAGAAGGCGTCGCGTTGCACGGTGGTGCTGACTGTGGCTCCAATCGCGGACATGTTACCGCCTTGAGCTTCGAAATCAGCGAGAAATTTTGCCCACGACGGGACAGGTCCGTTATCAGTTTGGATAACAGCGGTAGCACCACCATTCACCATCCCGTCCCAACGATCCATGTTGGTGACAGACTTGCTGACCTTGTTTTTGAATTCCGCTGCAGTGGGCACGCGCAAGGCTCCGAGGGCTGACCAAACAGCCTTCGGAGTATCACCTTATACGTGATCTCTCAACGTTGCGGTGTTACAGCCTTTCGGTGAACCCAGTAATCTGCCGCAGTGCGGCCGCGTCAGCATGCACTTCAAAGCTGCCGCCCTTCATTTCGCTATTGAGTTCGATGATATCGGGAGTCGCCTCGAAAAGCGAGAAATGCAGCCCGTGGCGAACAAGCACTAAGACGATGACGTTTTCACCAAGAGCGCTCGGCACCGAGAAGCCGACCTGGTCGCCCGCCTTCTCACCGGTGGCTACATGGAGCGCATAGTTCGCGCCCTTGATGATTGCGTAGAGATCAATGTGCTCACGCTCGGCACGGGTATCAGCTGTGTCGGGAAACGCCGGCGCCCCACCATCCATTTGGATGATGCCTGCGACCATGTTGACCGCGCCGCTCGCCATGGCGTTGCGAACCTTGCGGTCGCGGGTCGTCATCCCGGTGTCGATGCCCAGTTGGAGCCAGGCAGGATCGACGCCCATGACCTCAGCTAGCACGGCACCCTTTTCAGGGCGCGGCTTGGCTTCACCTTCGAACCATTTGCGGACAGTCTCATTGCTAACCTTATGCCCCTTACGAGACATCTGCTCCGCAACCCATACCTGCCGGCCTTGGTGCTTGGGCGGGCAGTGCGGGTGCAGATCTGCAGCCTGCTCGAGCCTCATTCCGAGGCTGACGTCACGAGGGCGCTTCCGAGAGGTGGCAGGGGTGGTGAGCATCTGTTGTCCTGTTGGGGGAAGTTCAACTTACGGTTGAATAAATAGGAGCGACTCCATTCTAATGTCAAGCGTTGGTTGAATCAATTTGAGTTAATCACTCTTATCTTCTCAACCGCCTCGTCTGGGTCGCGGGCCAAAATGTAGATTCCACCTCTCTGAACCCAAATGCGTTCGAAGTTCTTTTGCATTTGTCTTTGGCGCCCGGTTAAAGTCTTCGTCTCCACCTGAAAAGCACGCCCTCGCCGATGCCCGACGATATCCCCGGCACCTTCCAAGCCGAAGTCAATTGGCCGCGCAGCCTCTAGGATTTTCATGCCCGGCAAGACTTTTATGTATTCTCCCGGAGAGACATCTACAGATCGTCCTTGCCACGCCTGACCCGTGTTCTGGCGATAAGCAAAAGTGTCTTTGAGCGCTGTGATGCCGATCAGTGCATCATTTAAAATAGCGTGTTCGCTACGCCCTTTTCCGAGAAGATCATCGAATTCACTCATCGGAGGTAGCCCTTTTTACTTACGATCGGAATGCGACGAAGACGGCATTGAATACGCGCCCACCCGACCGGCTTCTTGTGTCCGCGTGCAAGCGCCAGAGAGACCATTTCGTCGAAGGTGCGGACTTCGGCTTCTTCTTGCTTCCGGCGCTGGATCAACTGTTGCTGCAGCATTTCGCGCTCCAGCTTCCGCAGTTGCCCCTCCTGCTGCCGGGTCATGCGCGGCTGCGCGGGTCGGTTCGCGGCACAGCCTGGGCAGCAGGGCGCGGCGGATGGGTAAATCCTGAAGCACTCCATGCACTGCGTGATGGTGGTCCAGTCCTTCTCGGTCACCGGCTTCCCGGCACCCCTACCCAGCATCGACCAGTCACGATCGTCGTCCGGCAGCCCCAACCCCCGGCCGCCGAGCAGCGGCGGTAGCGCGTTGCCGGCATGATCACAGATCACCGCCCGCTTGCCCGGGACGAACCGCAACACACGACCGCACCACTGGAGGAAGTTCACCAGCGACTTGGTGGCCGCGTCGATTCCGAGGTAACTGATCCCGGGGACGTCATATCCTTCCCCGAAGAGTCCAACGTTGAGACCGATGCGAATGTAGCCATCGCGGAAGGCGTCGTCGAAATAGTCCCGGCGGTCCTGCGGGGTGTCGCCGTCCACGTGCATCGCCCGGATGCCGCGGTCCAGAAACGCGGCTTCGAGGTCGCGACTGTGTGCCCGGTTCTGGGCGAACACGATGCCCTGCTCGCCGCGACCCAGTTGCAGATAATGGTCGACCACGCTGCCAATCAGCCGCGGCTCACGCAGCACATTGGCCGCAGCTTCCCGATTGCGGTCGGGATCGATCCCCGCGAAGTCCGGAATCTCCGGCGCGTAATAGTCGTAGTCGGACAGGTAGCCGTTATCGATCAGCCACCGCGGCGGCGGGCCAAGCACCATCACGTCGAAGTGCTCGTTGAGCCCCCTGCCATCGAGGCGTTCCGGGGTAGCTGTCAGGCCAAGGATGAACGCATCGGGCCAGCGTTCCAGGATCTCGGCGTAGGTGTTGGAGACGGCATGGTGGCACTCGTCGACGATGACCAGTACCGGCGGCAGCATGCTATCGAGCCGCTTCACCAGCGTCTGGACGCCGCCGAGCAACAGCCCGGCAGCCGGGTCATACGGGAACCCGGCTGCGACGAAACTATGGTCGAGCGCCGCACTGGTGAACCGTTGCCCGGTCTGCTTCAGCAGCTCCTTGCGATGCACGAGGAACATCGCCAGCAGATCCTGCCGCCGGGCGGACAGCAGCGCACTCAACGCCATGACGGTTTTACCGCCGCCGGTCGGGCATTGTAGCAGGACGCGGCGATACCCGGCCCGCATCAACGCGGCGACCTGTTCGAGCAGATCGAACTGCCACCAGTGCAGGCCCGGGTCGAACAATCCCGGGTTAAGCGGGACCGGGGTGAACGGGCTGATATCCGGCCAGGTGCCTGCGGCAATGCTGGCGTAGAATGCGTCGCGCGGAGGGAGGTAGGTCATCCGAGCAGCCGTTCGAAGTCTTCGACTAGATCGGGCAATGCGCCGATCGAATTCATCGCCTCGATCCGCTCAACTAGGACCGCTGCACGGGTTTCCTTACTTTGCGGCTGATATGTGCCGCGCCACGCGCTATCAATGCCGATATTACGGGCCACATTGGTGCTGTCAGCTGACGCCAACGGCAGCAGTGAGAAAAGCGCGGGATTTAGCATTCGCAAGCCATGCAACTTGCATATTGGGTAACCATCGGCGTCTATGATGGTCGGCAGCACCGCCCTCATGCGGGCAAGAAACGCGCGAGGACGTGACACGTCGAACTCGCCGCTAGAACCAATCGCGACTCTCGGCCACTCGTTGGCGAGACGAATAAGCCGATCGACGGATTCGTTGATGTGCCATACGACAGCGGCTTCGTGACGCTCGAAAGGCCACTCGTTGGCGAGCAGATCATTATCCGCCTCGCTGCCTTCGATAACGTCCGGGACAACCGCGAAATCGAATCCTGGATGGCGTCGCCAGTTCGAGACCCAGCGATAATAGCCGGGCCAGTCGACAGCCTTTTTAGCTTTCCAAAATGAAAACGCCCCATTGTCGAGCGCAAACGTTTGACAGATCTCGGCGGCGAGCCCGATCTGACTCGAGTGCGCGTAACTGATGAAGGCATGCCGGCCCTTCCATGCTTTGATTGCGCACGGGTCAGGGGTGATCGGGCCGCCGTGGAAATGGATCATTGGAAATCGGTGTGGCTCGGACGAAAGGTCTGAATGCAGACGCCGTGGTGGAATGCGATCATCGACTGTTGCCCGCCGAAGCGCGCATAAAGAATATCTGCCAGGGACTCGTGATATGTGCTTTCGACAGCACAGGCCGTGATGATTTCTTCGACCATGATCACGTCGTTTGATCGAATTTCCAGCTTGTAAGAAATCAGCGCGCCATTGCTTGGGCATTTCGAAGTGAAACGGTGGACGTAAATGTTCACTGACCGTCTCTCTGCCAGATCGCGCCAAAACGGCGACCGCGGTCGAAACGCCAAACCTCAACCGTAACCGCTCCGAGAATGGCCCCGAGGTACGCGGCAACACCTTCGTTCGTTGCTTTGTCGCCGAGGAGTTCGTTCAAATCCGCGTGGTCCAAGCCAGCGATCTCATCATCAAGAGTATCGCGCCATAGCCGGAAATCACCGGCATCCTTCCAAGTGACGCGCACCCAGAAGTCGTGCCCATGCGTAAACGCTGAATACGGTGCTTTATGAATACCGCAGAACTGCGCTTCGGCGTAAGTTAGCATGTGCACACCTCGTGATTGATTTTCATTTAATGATTGATTTAAATTTCATGCCGCGACCGCGAACCAACCGATCGCGTTGTATTTGTAGACCCGCAGCGGCTTTACTGCTGGCGGGCGCTCGTTGAACCCGATATCCATCAGGACTTCACGGGCAGCCTGGATGTACGTCTCGTAATCGACGTCCGGCGGGAACTCGCCGGTGAGTTCCATCAACGGCCGGCAGCCATCCGTCTTGGAGACCTTCGCGAAGTTGCCGGTCCGCTCATGCGGCTTGGCACGCAGGATCTCCTCGCCGCCGTGCGCCCAGTAATAACGGACGACCTTTCCCAAAAATTCCCCGCGCCAGGTGCCCCCGCCCTGCACGTTCACCACGGTGATGAAGTCGCGCACGTCGGTGCCGCTACGGATCGTCTCTTCGAGCGGCGTCCCCTTGGTGATGTGGTCGACCACGGCATTCGCGATGATCGGCATCTGGGGGTTCTTCATCAGCTGGCCGCGCAGGTCCGGCTTGAACCCATCCCCCGAGCGCCAAGGGTTTGCGACGACACCCTTCCACTTGACCGCACCGTCTTCCTTGATGGCGATGTAGTCGTTGACCGAACGGTTGAAGATCGACCGGTACGGCGTGGCTTCCATGACGAAGCCGGTGTCGACCTCCCACTGCTCGATGAGATTCTTGACCGCACCTTCGGTGACCCGGTCGCGCTTGATAGGACCGATCATGCTGCGTGGAATCCGCATGACGACACCGTCCGTGTTCGCCGAGACGATTGAGATGCCCATCGCCTCTGCGCGCTGGATCAGCATCAGCAGGGCGAACTGGCCGGTCAGCGTCGTGGTGATCAGCAGATGAGGTGCGTAGAGCACCGAGTATGGGCTGCCCAACTTCCCGAACGTGCCGTTCAGTGCAATCTTCAGTCCGGCTTCGACCGCCCTGACGCGGGCGCGCTCGGCATTCAGCGCGGGAGCCGTGAGACTGGTGCTGGACTTCAGCTCCTCGTCGATCGCCTTGATACGCTGTTTTGCGCCCAGGCGTTCATCGGCGATTGCGCTGAAAACTTTGAGGAATGCAGGACCGAGGGCCTTCGGGTACAGACCCGAATTGATGATGATACGAGGATAGTAGGACGCCACGTCGAAGTCGACCAAGGCGAACTCGTCGTCCGCGTGGACGGAGCGGTTCTTCTCGGTCGAGTGAAGGCCGCCGATGCCCATCTGATACTTGGACACGCCGATGTCGATGGTGCGATCCGACAGCCACTCCGGCAGTTCGACCTTGCCATTCGGCAGGACCATGAAGTCGGTCTGCTTGACCCGCTCGAAGATGGCCGACAGCTCGCTGCCAGGCTCAAACTGAAGGTACTCCGGCGCCTTGAACTTGAACGTGGTGCCCGGTGGCGTCTCGACCTTGAAGACCTTTTCACCGGTCTCCTGCTCGACGCGCCGCTTGATGATCGCCTCGCCCATCTGGGCGTCGGATTTCGACATCAGGTTGATGCCGTATTCCCGGCTGAACGTGTCCCGGAGCGCCAGCGGCTCGATCAGTGCGTCGAAGACGTTGTGCGTCGCCTCGAGGTCGTTCCCCATGTAGGCGAGCGTCTGGTCCATTTCCTCGTAGGTGAACGGACGGTCCACCCACTCGACTTCCTGCATCTTCCGGCCGTGCAAGCGTCCCTGCAGCGTCTTGAGCGACGCACGAGCGTTGGGCTGCGGCTCCATCAGGTCGAAGTGGTGAAGCCCTTCGGTCTGGCTGCCGTCTTTCCGTAGGAAGCAGTCGCGCGGAACCTCGACGCCCAGCAGGTCGCGGGCGTGCCAGTATTTCATGCCGCCGACGATGATCTTGTCGTTTGCCGCCTTGAGTTCGGCGTTCGACGCCCCGGCCGCCGCCAGGAAGATCATGATCATGTCGTACCCGATGCCGTTGTACGTCACGATAGTGTTGTTCATGATCAGATTACGGATGCGCAGTTGCTGCGCCTCGGTCATCGGACGCCGCTCGGAATGCTCGATGATGAGCGTCTTGGCGTCGCTGACTCGGCGGAAACCGATCGACCAGAAGTTCGCCACGCATTCGGTGTCGACGATCAGTGTGCGGGCGGGATCGAAGAAGCTCATCCCAGCAGCGCCTCGAATTCGTCGTCGAGCGGCGGGCCGCCGTTGCTGCCAAGCTGCGCGGCGATGCGGCGGCCGATCCAGGCCATCACGTTCGTCGCCATCGAGTTCCCGAGCTGCTTGTAGCGAGGACCGTCAGCGGCAGGTTTGCGCGACTTGCCAGCGGGCACGTCAGTCCATCCGTCCGGGAATCCCTGCAGGCGTTCACACTCAACCGGCATCAGGCGACGGACGGCCATTCTGGTGGCGGGGAGAATGACATTCTCCCCGCCATTGTTGCGACCGAGCGCGAAGGCGATCTCTCCGACGCAAGGGTCTTGTGTTCCGTGAACGACAATCGGTTGCCCGCGCCCGGTGCCGTCCTCCGAAGCGTCGAAGCCTTCGGCCTTGAGAGTGTGCGTCACGGTCCCCGTGACGCACACTGCCGGGGGATGAGCGCCGGCGGCGAGCGGGTGGCACGGGTCACCCGGCTGCGGGTTGCTGTAGTTGCCGGGGCTGGTGATCTGGGTCGTGTCGAACGGCGTAACTTCGTAGGCGACGCAGGGCGCTGCGTCGCCCTTGCCCGTTTCACCAGCCTGCGCGGTCAGCGCGTTGACGCAATCCCCCATGTCCCCGCGGCCGTTGCGCGCAATGCGAGGTTGGAAAGCATAGGCGACGCCGATCTGCCCGCCGCCGTTCGCGTGCGAACCTGAGTGCCCCATCGAACGCAGCGTCGGATCTTTCTCCGACGCTGCGTCACCGCCGTAATCCTTGGTGCTGAACGCGATCGGCTGCAGAACCGCCGGGAAGCGGTTCTTCTCGGGCATGGTCTGCCCCTTGTGCAGCACAGCGTCGAGCGTCTGGGACACATCTCGCCCATCCCACCATGTTGGGATGGCGAAGCCTACCCCAGCAGCGCCTCGAACTCGCCCGCCGTCGTCGATGACAGCGACGACGGCGTCTTGACCGCGGGTGTCTCCGGTTCGCTCGACTCCCCTGCCACTGCTCGTAAGGCAAGGAGCAACGGGATGGGTAAGTCCTTCCCCCGCTTCTCGGCGCGGCGCAGTATCCCGGCGCACGCCTTCGAACTCAAGAAGTACCCCTGTGGGATCGAATCCCGGACGAGCACTTGCGACAGCGAACACACGACGGCGTCGTTGGGCCAGTCCGAAGAATTCGGCATTGAGGATGCGCCACGCGACTGCCCTCTGGGGTCCACAAGCAGCACCTGAGTTCGGCCACTTCGCACGGTGGTGACGGGCTTTTTTATCCCATGTCCAGTAGGCAGCGGACCGTCCGTCGTCAGGTCGTGGGCCAGGCTCAAGAGCTTCGTCATCGCCGGCAAGCCCGGCAAGAAAGCAGCCGAGTGGATTGTCTGCATGTGTCAGGATTCCCGGAACATTTTCCCAAACCACGATGACCGGAGGCATGCGATCTGGGATGCGGATTTCATCGATTGCGTTGGCGAGATCAATGAATGCGATGGTGAGCTGGCCGCGGGCATCCTGAAGACCTCCACGCAAGCCTGCGACACTGAAACTTTGGCACGGAGTTCCGCCGACCAGTACATCGGGTGCCTCTATTTCACGGCGACGCACCATCCCCGCCAGCAGGGTCATGTCGCCGTAGTTGGGCACATCCGGAAAACGGTGGGCGAGCACTTCGCTGGCGGCACGATCGACCTCCGCGAACCATGCCGCGCGCCATCCCAGCGGATGCCACGCTACGCTGGCAGCCTCTATTCCGCTGCACACCGAACCGAAGCGGATCATGCCGCAGCATCCTTGAGATACTGCAGGGCGCTCGCGTGCCACTCAGCGTCATCCAGGGCGGCAAGCCGAATATTGCACCGATGACAGAGCAGTCCGCGGACTTTGTTGGTCTTGTGGCAGTGGTCGATATGGAACTTGGTCAGCTCGACCCGGCAAATCTTACACTTGTTTCCCTGACGCTCGGTCATCTCGGCGACTTGGGCAGGGCTCAAATTGTATCGCGTGCGCAGCTGCCAACGTCGTTTTTGCTCAGCCGAATAGTTTCTCGTGCGCGAAGCCCGCTGTTTCGCACAAGCGCAGGTAGCGCAGTACGAATGACGCCCGAACTTACCGCTAGCTTGGCGATGAAACGCCTCAAGCGGCTTCCGCAACTGGCAGATCGGACACACTTTGCGCAACAAAAATCACCTATTAGTTGATTCACCGGGCAGCCGAAGCCACCCGGTGTTTCGCCGCTGATCAGCCGAAGTCGTCGTCGGCTGCTGCCGTGGTGGTCGAAGCACCGCCGATGTCGTCGTCATCGTCCAGGTCGTCGAATTCGTCGGCGCTGGTCTGGACGGAGCCGCCGGCCATGCGCTCACCTTCTTCGTGGCTGCGGATCGCTTCGATGGTGCAGAACAGGCCGTTGCCGCCCTGGTCCTTGTGCGAGGTCGCGTAGAACGACACCTTTACGTCGCTCAGACAGCCGGAGTAGAAGATTTCCGGGACATCGTTGAGCGTGAAGAATGGCTTTTCGGTCGCCGGGTTGATCTCGTCGAGCTGCTTGCGGCGGCGGTTGAACAGCTTCGGGCGACGGGGGTTCTTGCTGCCGCCGGGGCCGTAGCCTGCGACGACCATGTTGCCTGCGTAACCCTTGTAGACTTCCTGGGTCTCGCTGTTCTTGAAGCGCTCACCCTTCCGGTATGCGACGCGCTTCGGATCGTCCTCGGAGATGACCTTGAAGAAGTCTTCCCGCTCGTCGCCGAACTCCATGCGGCACGCAGCCCGCATTGCAGACATGATCTTTGCCTTGTTCGCAGCCTCGTTGGGCGAACCGGCGACGATGAGGATGTTACACCCATGCTTGGGCACCCCATCCTTCACGGTCGGCTTGGCGTCTTTCAGGGAATCCGTGAACGAGATCGGCACGCCTTTCAGCATGACTGTGCGGCCGTCGTCCTTCTTTTCCTCGGTGCTCATTTTCCAGTTGCTCCAGTTGCCCAGTTACCAAAGAGGATCAGTCATCCAGATCCTCGAACTCGGCGGCAGAGGTGACTGCCGGCCGGTCGTCTTCCTCGGGCACCAACGTCAGCTTCCTCTTGCCGCGCTTGATGTGCGGTTCGATGAGAAGCCAATCGAAGCTGTCCGGATGGACTCTCTTACTCACCTGAGTTGGTGAAATCAACTTTTGAGTGAAACAATTCTCACGCAAAACGCCAGTCACGGCAATCTGAGCCGCACCCTTTTCATCTTCCCAGCGGTCGGCGTCCTTGCGACCTTCAATGATCTTCAGGCCGCCGGTCGGATCACCCGCCAAGCCACGCTCGAACAGTTCGGCGTCGTTCCGCTCCAGCCAGGTCTCGATCATCTTGCGGTGGTCGAACAGCGTGCGGCGGCGCTCGGGCGTCAAGCCGGTCGGCAGGGTCAATGCGGGCGCATCCAAGTCGTCGAACTCCATTTGCAGCAGGCGCAGCACGTACTCATCCAAGGTGCCACAGCCGCCGGGCGCATTCTTCCGGCGACACCACATGCAACCCTTCTCGGTTGCCGTTCGCGGCGGGTTGGGCTGCCGGGTCGCGTCTGCTGCGCGGCGGACTTCTTCGCCGAAGGCTAGGAGATCGTCGAGTGTGCATTCCCAGCGACCGCCGCCGCCCATGTGGCGGGGCTGATCAATGTGGATGACAAAGTCTCGAATTTCCGGCTTGTACGCCTCGTAGAATGCCAGCGCGTACAGCATCAACTGCTTGTTGCGCTCCGGCCGGACCGGAACTCCCCTTCCCCACTTCAGGTCAGAGATGATGCAGAACTCGTCGGTGATCACAGCCCGGTCGAGCGTGCCAAACTGGCGCCTCCCGTGGCTGTCCAGACCTACCCATTGCGTGATCTCAACGCGCTGCTCGCTGTAGAACGAGCCGGGGTTCGATCGCAGCCAGTCGATGCCGTGCTGCAAGAGCATTGCGTCGTCTTCGGTCCAGGTGAAGTCCCAACGACCTACGGTTTCCGTGCGACCGATGTAACTATCTGCGTCAGTGCCGTCCGACAGACATTCGTCCGAGATGATGTGCGCGAACGTTCCTTCGGCGGCTTCCCATGACTGGTCGTCCGGGAGTCCGCGGTTGGCATTGATGTAGTCAGCGCAGTTAAACCACCCCTCTGCCGACGATGGCCCGTGTTCCGAGTGTGCCGGGATGTCGTCAGGGATCACAGTTGGCTCCGTCGTTCGGGAAGACCGTGGAAGGTAGGGGGAGGGGGGCGGGACCTCCCACGGTCCACCGGAACGCCGGGCGGCACGAAGCCGCCCGGTCGCCGGGGGCTGATCAGCCGAAGTCGTCGTCGCCAGCCGGTGCCTCGGCTTCCTGCTCGGGATCGCCGTCGAAGTCGTAATCGACCTTGAAGTCGACCGGCTTACCGGCCTTCTTGCGTTCGAAGTAGAACAGGGTCTGCTTCAGGCGGTCATCACCTTCCGCGAGCGGGCCGAACTTCGCCTCGACACCGAAGTGCTCGGCGATCGCCTTGAGGAAACCGACACGCTCGGCAGCTTCCGGGGTGCCCTTCGCCACGGCGCCGAGCCATGGCTGGATATGGGCCTTGAGCGCGTCACCGTCACCGGTCTTGATGTCGGGCAGGAACGACTTCACCGCTTCGACTTCGGGGGCCTTTTCGGTCGCGGTGGTGGTCGCCGCCGGAGCATCGTCCTTGGGCTTGCGAGCGCGGGTCGTGGTGGTCTTCGCGCCTTCGATCTTCTCGATTGCGGCCTGCTGACCGGCAATCAGGCGCTCCTGGTTATCGGCGGTACGGTTCAGCGCCGCAGTCAGCGCGATGATGGAGGAAAAGAGCGCGTCGATGGTCAGCGGCGCGGCAGCAGGGGTGCTCATTTGGGGTGGTCCTTCTTCGCTGAAGTTCGTCCCGGCGACCGTGCCGCCGAGTCGCAGTGATATAGCCACAGCCTCATGACAGTTTCAACCTTTTAGTGATTGTGACCACGTACAGTTGATTTTCAGGGTCGCCAGTCATAAGGTCGCCGCAAATAGACCGGAGTTCCCCCGACATGACGAACGACATCCCGGCCGGGCGTGGCCTGTGGACCGACAGCCCGCTGTATCTGCATCTGGTTCAGATCTTCCCCGGCCACTTGACCGCACGCGGCGCGCTGGACGTCCGCAAGCTGTGCCGCGACATCGAGCGCAGCAGCGAAGGCGTCTACAAGTGGCTGCGCGCCAGTAAGCTGGCACCCGGCAGTGCGAAGGCACTCTGCAACCTCGCGAACACGTCCGACAATGTTGCCGCGCTGGCTGCTGTGGGGCGTGAGCCGCCGACGATCCAGGACTTCAATCGCTACGTTTACGCAGATTGATGTGACCGCCCTTCCGGGCTCTGGAATTTAGGCGGCTCATGACTTCGTCTGATCACGATACCAATACTCTCGCGGCGATCGGGCCGCTGGTTGACGCCGGCTTTGCGCTGCATTGGCTGAAGGCCCGTTCGAAGGCTCCCGCCGGTGGTGACGAGTGGCAGGACGCCCCGGTGGCCGACGCCGAAACGCTGCGTCGCTCGCATTTCCGGGGAGCAAACCTTGGCGTGCGCCTGGGCGAACCGTCTGCTGTCGAAGGCGGCTACCTCTACGTCATCGATCTGGACATCCGCATTCCGGATCTGGCGGACGAAGCGTGGGAAGCGTTTGGGAAGCTGTTCCCGGGGATCGACCCGGTCGAACTCCCCAGCGTCATCTCGGGTTCGGGCGGCGAGTCGCGACACCTCTACTTCATCGCCGACCGCCCGTTCTTCGGCAAGAAACTGGCCGTTTCCGAGGGGAAACATCGCCGCTTCGACACGCAGCGTCAGAAGGAAGTCTGGTCCTACGATTGGGAAATCGACCTGTTCGGCACCAGTCGTCAGGTTGCGATGCCGCCTTCGATCCACCCCGATTCGCGGATGCCATATCGCTGGGAACGTGAGTTCGATCTTGATGCGCTAGCGTTTGGTTGCGGTCCGACAATTTCCGCCGATGTCGTCGAATCGCTCGGCGCTGCCGAGACTGCCACCTATGCCTTCGAGGCCCGTGAGCCCCTGGACTTCAAGCCCGGGCAGTTGGAAGGTGACCTCGAAGTGCTGCCCGTCAGCTACTGGGACGATCGCGACCAGTGGATCATGATCGGCCAGGCGCTGCACCATCAGTTCGGTGGCTCGGATGAAGGTTTCGACCTGTGGGCCAAGTATTCCGGACGCTCATTGAAGGTCGACAAGGACTTCCGCCGTGCGAACCTTCGCCGGTGGCGTGGTTTCGGTCGCAATCGGCGGCAGCCGGTCACCATGGGCACTGTGCGACAGTGGGCACAGGACGCTCGCGCCCGGTCGCTCGCTGACGAATTCGATGATCTGGACGATGATCTCGGTGCCGACACGGTGGCAGCGGACGATGGCGAGGGTTTTGACGATCTCGTCGGCACCCCTGCTCCAGCGGCCGCGAATAACGACGACTGGGACGGTGGATCGCTGAGCGAAGAAGAAACCAAACTGTCATGGACGTCGCTTTTCGCGATTAACGAAGACGGCAAGGTCACGGCGAACCTCCACAACCTCCGGCTGATTGTCGAAAACGACGCTCGCACCCGCGGGGTGGCTGCGTTCAACGAATTCACCCAAGAAATCGTGCAGCGTGGCAAGCCGGGCAGCAAGCGCTCCCGTGCCAACGCCGCCAAGCCGACGCTTCAGCTTGAAGGTGCCTCATGGGTGATGCGCGACAAGGTCAACGGCGACTGGTGGACCGAGGATAAGGACAACGCGATTCGCGCGGTCATTGAGGCCCCGAAAACGCAGGGAGGCTACGGCATCAAGGTGCCGGATCGCGACCTTCGTGCGGCTATCGACATCGTCGGTCGGAAGAATTGCTTCCACCCCGTCCGCGAGTACCTTTCGAACCTGAAATGGGATCGCCAGAAGCGGGTCGAGACGTTGTTCGTGGACTACCTCGGCGCGCCCGATGACATTTACCATCGCACCGTCGCTCGGATCATGATGGTCGCCGCAGTCGCGCGCGTCTTTGAGCCCGGCTGCAAGTTCGACACTGCCGTCATCCTCGAAGGCATGCAGGGCAAGCGCAAGTCGACCTTCATCTCGGTTCTCGCCAAGGACTGGTTCGCCGAACTGGATTGCGACGTCACCGACACGAAAGCGGTCGTAGAAACGCTGCAGGGCGCCTGGATCGTGGAATTGAACGAGTTGGGCGGCTTCACCAAGGCCGACGTCCGCCATGTGAAGGCGTTCATCAGCCGCCGCAGCGACAAGGTTCGCCTAGCTTACGCCAAGCGCGCGCAGGAGTACCATCGTCAGGCCATCTTGATCGGATCGACCAATGACGACGTCTACCTGAAGGACTCCACCGGTGGTCGCCGCTTTCTGCCTGTTAGGTGCGACCTTGAAGCTGAGATCGACACGGAGCGGTTGACCGATAACATCGACCAGCTCTGGGCCGAGGCCCTGCATATCTACCGTAAGATGCGGTCCGAGCAGCCGAAGGGCACCCTGCCCCTGTACCTTGCTGACGCCGAGGCTCGCGAGACTGCCGAGAGACTGCAAGAATCGCGGCGCGTGGAAAGCACCGAGGACGCGATGGCCGGTCGCATTGAAGAATGGCTGAGCAAGCCGATCGTGAACGGCAACATCGAAGACGATCTCGATGAGCACGGCCAGCCGGTCTACCGAAACGAGACGTGTCTGCTGCAAATCTGGTGCGAGTGCCTGGGTCGCGAAGAAGCCCAATATACCGGGATGTGGCCGGCGGCGCTCGGTCGCTCCATGCGTATGGTTCCGGGCTGGAAGGAAAGCACCCGTCGCCCCCGCTTCGGCAAGTACGGTCAGCAGCGGGCTTTCGAACGTGAAGGTGGCCTGGCGAAAGAGATCGGCATCGGCGCAGCAACATGATGGGAGGGTGCGTCACCTCATTCACCGGTGCGCACCGCTTCCTCTCCAACTTTTGGCCGGCAGCAGTCTCGCTCGATCACATCATCTACCCCACGGTAGAACACGCCTATCAAGCAGCAAAGTCGGTTGAACCCGCCAAACGGGCAATCGTGCGTATGATGCCGAACCCGGCGATGGCGAGAACTGCCGGCCGCCGACTTGGTGTGCGTCGCGACTGGGTAGCTGTGAAAGTCGAGGTGATGCGCCACCTCCTTGAGCAGAAGTTCGCCGCTGGATCACATCTTGCTGACGCACTCGACGCAACCGGTGAGATGCTGCTTGAGGAAGGTAACACCTGGGGCGATCGGTTCTGGGGTGTTTACGGTGGAACGGGCGCGAACACTCTCGGTCGGATGTTGATGGCGATCCGAACGAAAAACCGCGATTGCGAGTTCGCCGCACTTCTGGGGTAGTTTTTCCGAGGTTTCAATTCGACCTCTCAGACCGCAGAAAAGCCAAAATCAAACCTCAGAAAAAACTGGCCTTTTGCCACGCAACCCGAGCGATATCACCTTAAACGGGCCTTTTTCGCGGTTTTCGGCGCAGGCTGTCACACCCTGTCACAGTGGCAAAAGCCGCTGTTTTCCTGCGGTTGTGACAAGAGTGACAGCGTGACAGGGATTCCTATAACTTCTCGCGCGACACCGCCCTTCCACGGGCTGCCGTGAGGCTGCCGGAGTCACTGATTTACCCCCTCTACCGAACGACTCTCTATAGAAAAGCTGTCACAGTTGTCACAGTTGTCACAAACGGCGGATTTCTGCGGGTTACAGGGTGTGACAGCCCTTGTGACACGATCTTGGGCTGTCACAGCCATCCGGGTCTAGGGTTGATTTTCGGCATCGGTCCCATGGGGTAGTTTGAACTGTGTCAGAAAAGGCGGCTCAGCGCCACGCACCGACGCGGTCACAGGGTAGGAGGGACCCGGAGCGACATGGGAAGCCATGGGAAGCCATGGGAAAGGGGCGCGACTAGGCAACCGTGCGAAGAGGGACTCGAACTCACCGGGTAGCCGGTACGCATGGGAAGCGCTGGGAACGCATGGGAAAGGGAAGGCCCTAAGCCTGCCTCCGGTACGCATGGGAACGCATGGTCCACATGGGAAGATGGGCGCGGGGCAGAAGGTGGCCGGGTAGCGGCGCCTCCGGTACGCATGGGAAGCCCTGGGAAGGCTGGACCGTATGGGAACGCATGGGAAAGGTAGCACGGGGCGCCAGCTGCCAGTCGGTTAGCGTCGGGATTACCGATGCATAGCAAGCGCGATAGCGCGCCCTGGTCGAGCCCGTTACGGGAAACCCCGTAGACCTCACATTCAACCTTTAGTTGAAAAACCCCTTTGCAAAGTCACTCCGCACCCTTAGAGTGATTTTCAACAACGGAGTGATTCGCAATGCATACCTTGGCCCTGATAGTCGCAACCTTGATCACTGCAGCCTGTAGCGTGGCGCCTCAGACCACGTATCGGCTTGAGCGCATCACGTCAGACGGAAACGTCTACGTTGATGACTACAATCTGACGGCAGAAGATTGCCGCGATGCGCGCCGCCCCGGCACCACTTGCGTCGTGGAGCGCTGAGCATGGATCGCTTTCAACGCGAGTTCCCGGACTATCCGGCCGCCAGCCTTCCCGTCATCCCCGCCCACTGGATAGACGAGTCATGGCGCAATGAGGCTTGCCCGTTCTGGCAAATCTCCCCGTCCATGGGCGTTTACGTGGATTACCCCGATGCCACGCAAAGGGAGTTTCCCGAGAACGAACGGTTCATCATTGTCCCTCTGGACAACCGGCAACACTGCGACGGGGAAGGCCGCGCAACCGATGAATGGCGCGACGTGCTGGCAGCCGAATATGAAGCGCGCATCGGGTACAACCCGTTCACCGATGATCCGACCATGACGGTCGAGGCAGTCGCCCAAACCCTTGCGGAATATGTTCGGGAGGCGGGCGAATGACGTGTGCTGATTGGGCAAACGCTGTCACCATGTTTCTGGTCGGCGCGGTCGCTGGCGTTACGGCGCTGGAGACGTTTCGGGATTGGAGGCGCTGATATGCCCCGCCCACGCAACGCCGAACGGCACGCGGCACGGGAAGCCGGAAAGCCCCGCTATGCGGGAGCGCCCTGCAAGGCCGGTCACCCCGGCGAACGGTACACGCGCAACGGGGTTTGCTGCGACTGCCAAGCGAAAAGGAATCGCCGATGATCCGCGAAGGGATAGCCGGGTTGCTGGCGATTGCCGCCATCATGGCAGCCGGTTGCGGCATGCCCCGATATGTCGGGATTGGCTGCAGCGACGCGCCTTTCCCTATCCAGTTTGCCGGTGAACGGTGGAGGCTGGAAACCGACGAATGCGCCCGAATTGCGCCTATCGTTTCAACTTTCGAGTGATGGAGTCACGCTATGACGTTGATTGAATCCATTCGCGCCGCAACCCGAGACCCGGCCACCGTTGAGCGCGCAACCAGTGCGCTGGAACTAGTGCGGCAATATATCGGCACAGTTCACCGGCTGCCGGGGTGCGACACCATGGCGCGTCTATGCGTCCGCATTTACGACGGGATGACTGAAGAAGAAGCAGCCGCACGCGAGTATGCGTATCGCTGGCACCTCTGTCTGAATCAGTGGGTCAATTTCGCCCAAACTGATCGCCCCGGCAGCCGGAACAGTTCGCGGTGCTGCACCGGTGCTTGGCCGGTTCCTCACGCTATCGGAATGTGAGGAGTATCAACATGCGATTTGCAGCCAAAGCTATCCAGTGCAGTGCGCCCGATGGGGCAACCGGCGCATTCCTTTGGGAAGGCGACACCCGTGATTTGAACCACAGGTTCATCGGCCCGCGCGACGTGCGCAAGCATGTTGCGGCGGCCGTGTCGCTGATGGGGCGCAATGGTCATGATGACGTGCCGACTCTGGTCGCCCTGGTGCCGATAACATTCCGGCACCCCGGTGCCGAGGAGCTGGAAACCTTGCCGGCCGATACGTTCGACACGGCCAAAGTTTACACCAAAATCATTCGCATCCGCGGCGCTTAACGCGGCCGCCGTTTCAACTTATTCGGGAGTTTCAACCATGAACGTAGTCGTCAATTTACCGTTTTTCCCCGGCTTCTATTGCTCGAGCCTGTCCGGGGCACTGGATCACGCGGAAACCATGGAAGCGGAGAATTCCGCCGAAAAGGAGGAGTCCGCCGAATATTATCCGGAAACCTACCAACCGGAGGAGCTGCGACTTTCGGCAGCCGACTATCAGAAAATCTTGTTCGATTGCATGGACTACGGCGGCGCGCATCGCAGCATGGCGGCCGATTACGTGGCGGCATTTGACCAATGGGCAACCGAAAACCTGGAAACTCCGGCGGGTACGTTCACCTTTGAGTCCATGGACTCGCCGCGCGAATATAATTTCCGGACAGATAGGGTTTACGCCACCGTGCCGCTTGCCGCGATGGAGTCCCTTTATCGGTCGCTGGATTTGGAGAAACTGGCAGCCGTGATTGCCGAACGGCATAGCAGCCGATCGGGGTTCATTTCGTTTTACCCGGACGACGTCGACGAATGGCAGGGCAAGGAATTTGCCGAATTCGACCATAACGAAATGGGCACAATCCTTTGCGCGGCGATCGCGTCGCGGGAGGCTGAAAACCCCGATGAAACGTGTTGCTATGCGGTCGACGAGTCCAGTTACGAATATGTAGACAAGTGGTGCGACTGGCAGAAATTCGAGTCAGCCGTCCGGGAAAAGCGCGCCGAAAAACTGGCAGCCTGGATCGATGCCGATAGCGACGCGGCCGCCCGGTACGTCGCCCATCATGCGGAGACTCTGACTGTCCTGGAATTGGCGCTTGCCGAATTGGACACGGAAACCCGGACCGCATGGGAAGCGTCCGCCGGTATCATCGCGGCGCGGTTCTATCGCTGCCCCTTCACCCCCGATATGTTTCCGGAGGCCCGTTGAATGTTCGCCATAGCCAAGCCGGCCGCGTTCGATCGGGCCTATTACGTCACCGCAATCAGGCGCGCGGGGTTGTCGATTGATAACGTCCTATATGATCCGGATGCGCGCGGGGATACGCGATGGCAGGCGCGGAAATGGAAAAACCGCGCGACCGCTGAAGCCGCTTTGCAACAGATGCGAGACGTTGGCGGGTTTGAGGATTATCAGATTGTGCCACTGGAGGGGCGTTGATGATCGCCCTAATCGGCCTAGTCGTCGTCTGTAGCGTCGCCAGCTCCACAAAGACAGGGCGAGCGGCCGCCCGAAAATCCCTCGCACGGCATAACCTGAAATTCTGGATTGTCGCGGCGGTTGTAGGGGGTTCGATATTCATCGGCCGCTGATCCGCACCCCTTCCCCGTCGTCACCCTATAGACCGGCCGTCGAATTATTCCGCGGCCGGTTTTTTCGTGCGCGCGGCAACCGCGTCTAGCAGCGTCCGGACTTCAGCCGGAGAAAGTGTTTCCTCCCACTTCGGACCGGCTGAACCCATGAACCGGAACCGCCACGGCGCACCCGATGCGGCAACCTGGTCGAGCAATTCCGGCGATACGGTAAAGGCGACCGTTTCAACGTGTTTGCAGCCTGCAGGCGCCATGCATGCCAGCGTGGACCGGTTGACGGTATCGAGCGCCGCCGTCCCGGGCGTGCTGCCAGGCACCGAATAATTCGCGGCGCGGTAAAAGCCCCACTGCCCCCAATAGCCGATTGACGCAGTCACCCGGTAGACGGTGCGCCCGGTTCCCCGATCGATTCCAGCCTGTAGCCAAATGTCCCCTTCACCGTTGGGGATATGCCCCTTTGCGCGGCCGGTTGGTGCGGTGGACACGATCACAAGCGGCGAAAGGGAGTCATCCTCCACCGTCACCCGGGGCGCGCGTTCCTTGGCGGCCAGGGGCGCGACCGCGACGGCGCCAGCCAGTAGAAACCCGATCAAAATCAGCCGCATACCCATCACCCCGTTGAACCGGCGGCACGGTAACCCCCACTCAGGGAAATCGGAAGACCCCACCCGAGGAAATCGGAGGCGTCGCGGACTCCGGAGATACCCCCTCGCGGACTCCGGAACAGCGGCGCCGGGGACTCCGGAGACCAAAATCACGAATCAGTTGACGGTGCAATGTTTCAACTATAGCGTGATTCTACACCACCCGAGGAAATCGGAAGCCATGTTCACCCCGCACAAATGGGCCGGAAAGCCGTCGAAGTGTTCCACCTGTGGCACTCGGTACTGGCAGCCCGACCGCCCCGTCTACTGTGAGGGTCCGCCACCGATGATCTCGGTGCCATGGTGGCGCCGGTTCTTCCGCCGGTGAGTGCTCGCATCCCGGACGACCAGCAGCTGGCCTACGCCATATTCACCGCAGACGGGAAGAAGCACTGGGACGCCGCCCCGCAGTGGATGCGGGATCTCTACATGCGGAAGGCCGCCCAGGTCACCGCCATCTTGAAGTGGTTCGAAACATGATCTTGGAACGTGCGAGGAAGATCCACCTGGGCAACGTCGATGCCGGTTGGTGGTCGGACCTGAATACCGGCGACTGCATCCTGGTAACCCGGAACCGGCCCGAGCTGATGATGCTCGTCGTGTCGGAGCTGGCCGAAGCCCACGAAGGCCAGATGCGCGGAATCCCGGACGACAAGCTGCCGCAGCACCCGATGTTCAATGTCGAACTCGCCGACACGGCGATCCGGCTGCTGGACATGATCGGTGCCGAGGAGCGGCTGCACGGCGTTCTCACGGTCGCGCAGTCGTTCGATTTTGACCGCATGGTCGGCGACCTGCTGACCCAGACGAACGTTAGCCTCATGGACGCTGTAAACTGCGTCAGCACAGCGATGGAGCACTACCGGAAGGGCCGCACTGAGGAGTATCGCATTGCGCTGCTGGCCTCGCTGGTGATGGTCTTCGCGGTTGCCTACGTCCATGAGGTCGATAACCTCTGGCAGATCATCGACCAGAAGATTTCGTTTAACCGCGAGCGGGCCGACCACAAGCCCGAGAACCGGCGTGCGGCAAACGGGAAGCGGTTTTAACGCGCCCATAGCATCAACTTTTAGTTGAAAGTAGGACCATCATGAGCAGTTTTCCGCGTACCCTGCAGCGCCGTCGCGCGCGCGCCCATCCTGACTACGAGCCCAAGCCTCAGGTCACCGTGCCGTTCGAAGACGGCGGCTATGCCACCCTGCACCCGACCAAAGGGTGGATCGTGATGAGCGGCGCCCGTCTGGCAGCCCAGATGAAGATCGCGACCATCCTCGATCGCTTCCCGATGCCCCGTCGCCGGAAGATGCCGCGGCTGTATCGCGTTCCAGCCCCCGTCCCGGCGGGCACGGAAACCCGGCAGCAGCGCCGCGCAGCACTCCGGGGTTACCGGCCGTGACCGGTCGCCGCGCACTGCAACTGCTGGCTGCCGTCTCCGTGCTGGTAACCCCGGCCATGCTCATCGGGTGCGGTAGTCAGCCCGCCGCCGCTGACACCGAGGTTGCCGAGCAGCCGGCTGATGGCGTGGTCGTCACCTCGTCGTCTGATCTGGGACGTGGGTCTGTGGTCGTCTGGCGCGATCCCGTCGAGGGTTGCGACTACGTCGTCGTGGTTCCGGGCAGTTACCGTGCCGGGTTCGCCATTACGCCGCGCCTCCGTGCGACCGGTAAGCCGATCTGCGAGGCGACCCAGTGACCATCTACCAGGTCTCAATGATCCTGTGGTTCGCGGTCGGCCTGCTGCTGTTCGGCAGGCTGATCGTCGGCCCCCGCATGATCCGGCTCGACGCGATGCAGTGTCGCCGGGTCGCCACCTACGCATTCTGCGGCGTCATCGGGGAAGCCCTGACGCTGTGGCTCGGAGGATTCTTCCATGTCTGAAGTCAATCTGGTCGTCGGTCGCGCCGCATTCGGCGGCGATATCCGAGATCCGCACGCCGCTCGTCTGCGTGATCATCGGGAAACCACCCTCGCCACGCTCGAAAAGCGCGTCGCCAGGAAGCGCCGTGACCGGTTCGCGATCGCCGCCCTGTCCGTGATCCCCGTGATCGGCCGCCAGCCGGTCGATGTGGCGAAGGACGCATTCGACATCGCAGACGCCATGCTGGCGGAATCGGAGAAGCGCGCATGACCGAGGTGTACGACAACCGTGTCGCCGGTGAGGATCGCGTGGGCAACTGGATGCAGACGCATTCGGGGCGCAGGTTCTTCCCGATCGATCCACGCGCCGACGAAGTCTTCATCGAGGACATCGCGGCTGCTCTGGGCAAGCTGTGTCGGTTCAACGGTCACTGCCGGGGCTTCTATAGCGTCGCCGAGCATTCGGTTCTGGTGTCCATGGTCGTCCCCCGTGAGGATGCACTGGCCGGCCTGCTGCACGATGCCACGGAAGCCTACGTCGCCGACGTGATCCGGCCGCTCAAGCCGTATCTGGCCGGTTACGCGGAAATCGAGCATCGCGTGTGGCTCGCTGTCGCCGAGAAGTTCGGCCTGGCACCCGAGTTGCCGGAGTCGGTGAAGATCGCCGACAATGCCGTGCTGCTGCGGGAAGCCGACGAGATCATGGCCCAGCCGCCCGAACTCTGGAACGTCAAGGGTACACCGGCGAACGTGCCGATCGAGTGCTGGTCCCCGGCCATGGCGACCACGATGTTCCGCGCGCGCTACACCGAACTGACCGGGGAGATGGTGCCGTGATCCCGAACGACGTCAAGGTTATCTACCCCCGCCCGACCGAGGCTGCGGCTCGCGTATTCGGTGACATCCACCTGACTCTCACCGGCGGCCAAGGTAGCGGGAAGACCCGCTTGGCCGAAAGCATCGCCGCGTTCCTGAGGTTCGAGGGCTTCAAGGTCAGCCGCAAGCAGGAAGGCTTCTTCATCGGCGGCACGGTTGGTGTCGATGATGCCCGGCCGCATGCGATCGTCGAAGAAATTCAGGCAGACGGCCCCCGCGCCAAGCTGGCGATCACTGACGACAGTCTCCTGTCGATCATGAACGAACTCACCGCGCTGCGCCGCCGCCGGGACGAACTGCTGAAGTCGAACAACGACCTCGTCGAAGCACGTCGCGCAGCGGAACGTCAGACCCGCCTCCTAAAGACGCTTGTCGGGGCAGGAATCGCCGGAATGACGATCGTGTTCACCGGGCACCTCGAACGCATGAGCCGTGAAGCCGCGAAGGCGCAGGCCGAGTGCCTGGGTGCGAAGGTTTCCGGATCGGTGCATAGCAGGACCAACCTGGTAGTCGCTGGCCCGGGCGCCGGATCGAAGCTGAAAAAGGCCGCCGAACTCGGGATCGACGTGATCGACGAGGAGACTTGGCTGCTGGTCGTGTCGGTTGTTCGGATGCCGTGGAAGCAGCAACGTGAATGGGGTGCGCCGATTCCGGTGAACGGCGAGTGTCCGGCATGGCTCCAAGCGGACGACGAGCTGCAGTGGGCCGGCGGCGAAGTCTCGTTCGAGGGCTCATGGTATAATGACACCGTGTGGCTGGCTTCGAGCGTTCGCTGGAACAGCAGCATCGCTGATATCCGCCTGTCCGCCGACCATTGGGTGTATAAAGCTCTGTCGCGCGGTTTCATTCCCTGGGCGGGCGGCAAAGATCACCCGGCTGACTGGGACGGCGGCGAAGTGCTGTTCGACGATGGGCAGACCGCGACTCGAGACCGCTCTTGGGGGTGGGATTGGTCGCGTGAGACTGTGCGAACTATCATCGGTTACCGCTCCAAGGCCGCGCTGTGGGCTTTTGGTCCATGGGTGAACGGCCTCGACTTCGATGCGCCAGGCGGCGTACCCTATGAATGGCGGAAGGTTGACGGCAGCCAGCCGTACCCCGGAATTCATCGCAACGGGAGGTCCACCAAACCGGGCGCGCATGAGTTCCGCCGCGCCTACCGCATCGGCGAATGGGTTGACCATCAGCCCGGCACCCCCTGCCCCGTGCCTGACGATACGCGTGTCGAAGTGCAGTACGTCACCAATCCCACGACCACTGAAGGTCCGGCGGGTAATCGTAACTGGGCACACGTGGCCCGGTGGCGTCCGGTCTCGGGAGCAGCAGCATGAGCGTTCATCCCGAAAACCAGTATCTCGACCTGCTGCGCGATTGCCTCGAAAACGGCGAGAAGCGTGAAGGTCGTAACGGCGTCACCTATGGGCTGTTTGGCCGACAGATCCGCTTCGATTTGTCGCAGGGTTTCCCGCTGCTGACGACCAAGCGAGTCCACTGGAAGGCGATCGTCGTCGAGTTGCTGTGGTTCCTGCGCGGCGACACGAACGTCAAGTTCCTCCACGACCACGGCGTTACCATCTGGGATGAGTGGGCGGATGAGGACGGCAACCTCGGCCCGGTCTATGGGAAGCAGTGGCGGTCGTGGATCGGCATCAAGATGGATACCTGGGACGCGGTGTGCATCGACCAGATCGCCAACGTCATCGACGGCCTGAAGCGCGATCCCTACGGACGCCGCCACATCGTCACCGCTTGGAACCCGGCTGAGATAGACGACATGGCACTGCCGCCGTGCCACTGCCTGTTCCAGTTCTTCGTCGCGAACGGGAAACTGTCCTGCCAGCTTTATCAGCGGTCTGCAGACGTGTTCCTCGGCGTGCCGTTCAACATCGCCTCCTACGCGCTGCTGACGCACCTCATTGCGCGGGAAGTCGGACTAAAGGTCGGCGAGTTCGTCCACACCTTCGGCGATGTTCATCTCTACGGCAACCACGTCGACCAGGCGCGAGAGCAACTGAGCCGCGAGCCTCGGGCGTTTCCGACGCTTAATATCGCGCGCTGTCTGAACGAAAAGGGGTGGTGGGGACCGGTCCCCGGTGACCTATCCCCGATCGACATCACCCTCGACGACTACAACCCGCACCCGTCGATCAAGGCCGAGGTGTCGGCATGAACACCCCTCTCCCCATCTTCTATTCCCGCATTGCCTGGGACGCGAAGGACGACCAGCTGGTGGCTGACGTTGTCGCCAAGAAGGTCGCGGTCGATGAGCTGTTCAACCGGATGCCGTATCGCTCGTTCAAGGCGATCCGCCGTCGCTACGTCACCCATGGTCGGCCCGACGAGGAAACCCGCCTTCGACGCATGATGACGTTTGGTTCGACCGCGCTGCGCCGCTCACTGGAGGCCGAATATGCGCGGCGCGCCAATAACGCTGAGCGCTGAGATGTTCTGGCGCCCCGATCCCAACATCGATGCCGCCCGGCAACTGCCGGAATGGAAGCAATTCCACCGTCTCTGCGGGCAGCACGGTCTGGCGTTTGACGCGATCGAGCGCAGCGGTCGGAAGTACCAGTGCCGCGCCGTCCAGCCGAAGCGCACCGACATGGGCGGATGGATGTTCTTCGACCGGGGGCTGGCGACCGGGAAGACCGTGGTCGAGGCGATCCAGGCAGCCTTCCTGCAGTCGGGGATCGAAGTGCCGGGCGGCGCGGAAATGCTGGAACGCGGGTTGTGTGGTGCGCGGGTGTCAGCGCCGCAGCCAGATGATGATTTTGCCGACCTGCTCGGCGACGATTTCGAGGAGTTGTTGGGATGACCCATATCATGTTCGACCTCGAGACCTGGGGTGTCACGCCCGGGTCCGATATTCGCAGCATCGGCGCGGTCGTGTTCGACCCGCTCGCCGGGACGCTCGGTGCCGAGTTCTACGTCAATGTGAGCGGCGGCGCGCGTCACGGTCTAATCCGCGAACCGGAAACCGTGAAGTTCTGGGACGACCAGCCAGAGGACACCGTCGCCCTTCTGCTTGAGAGCCAGGTGCCGATGGCAATAGGACTCGCCCAGTTCGCCGGGTGGCTGGAAGACCACGCAGGAACCGACCTCGGCCTCTGGTCGCACGGGCCCCATTTCGACGAGGCGATCCTGGCCGCCGTCTACCGCGCCGCCGGACAGACCGTTCCGTGGGGTCACCGAGCGCCGCGCGACACCCGGACCATCTACGAGGCGGCCGGGTGGCCCAGCATCCCGTTCCAAGGCGTGCAGCACTATGCGCTCGACGATGCCCGCCATCAGGCTCGTGTAGTCAACGAGTCCTACCGGCGGCTGCTCGCGCCGCGTGAACTGCTGGCGGAATCCGGCGAGCTGTTCCGCTTCTACGAAGCCAGTCACCGGGCCAAACCGGCCACTGACGACACCATCTCCAAGGCCGAGCGCAACGCAGAGATCGCCGGCCGCATCGAAGGACTCCTTGCAGCATGACCCGCGGACGCCTCATCGCCCTTTGCTCCCCCGCCATGGGCTCGGGGAAATCCACCGCCGCCCAGTATCTGGTCGACCATGGCTACGACCTCGTAAAGTTTGCCGGGCCGCTTAAGCGAATGACACGCGCTCTACTGCGGTGTTGCGGCGTCAGCGGCATTGTCATCGACCGGTACGTGGATGGCGACCTCAAGGAAGTGCCGATTGGCGACCTTGGCGAGTTTCTGCCAGAGTATGCGGTCGCCATGCTGCAGGCGATGGGACCGGTGCCGGGTGCTGTCACGCTGACCCAGGGCGAGATCATCGACAGCCTGGTCGAATGGGGTCGTGCGACCGTGGTGCCCGGTGTCACGTCGCGCCGGTTGCAGCAGACGCTCGGCACCGAGTGGGGCCGGGAGAAAATTCACACCAATCTCTGGGTGATGATCGCGATCGACGAGGCAGACCTGTCCCGTGCTGACGGTATCCATGTCGTGATCGACGATATGCGCTTCCCCAACGAGTTCGAAGCGGTCGAGGCGGCAGACGGGGAATCCCGGCGGATCGTGCGTCCGGGGTTTGCGGTGACCGGCGGCGCGCACGCCAGTGAAGGGCAGCTCGACCTCATCCAGATGCCCGAAATCTGGAACACCGGCACTGTGGAAGATCTGCAGCGCGCCATCGCCGCGTTGCTGTGAGCACGGCATCAACTAAAAGGTGATTCTGTGACTTTCGACCATGCCTACCGCAGCTACAGGGCACGTCTTGCCCACTACATCCGCCGCCGATGTGCGCAGACGCCCTTGGAGGCAGAGGATGTGCTGCAGGAGACGTTCTTGCAGGCGTGGCGCGCATGGTCGAACCGCACGACCGACAACGTCCTTGCCTGGCTGACCGGTGTCGCACGCCGCGTGTTTGCACATCTTCTGCGCGAAGCGAACCGCGTCAAGCGTGGTGCCGGAAGCGACCATGTCTCGTGGGCCGAGGAAGACGATCAACGCGCTGCCCCAGCGCCGCAGGAGGCCGCAGTGCTCCTCGACCAGTTGCGACAGCGGGCGGTGACGCTCGGTCCCGCGCAGCGCGCTGCCGTGCTCGGTGTGATGAACGACCTTACCGTTTCCGAAATCGCCGAGCGTGGCGCCGTCAGCATTCAGTCCGTTTCCGCAGCCCTGAAGCTGGCGCGGTTGCGGCTCACCCATTTCGCATAATTCGGAGTCAGCATGCCCCTTCTCGAAGCTCGCAAAACGTACAAGCCGTTCGAATATCCGTGGGCCTATGACTACTGGAAGATCCAGCAGCAGGTCCACTGGCTGCCGGAGGAAGTGCCACTCGGCGAAGACTGTAAGGACTGGGCGCACAAGATCACTGACCAAGAGCGCAACCTGCTCACCCAGATTTTCCGCTTCTTCACGCAGGCCGACGTCGAGGTGCAGGACTGCTACCACGAGAAGTACGCGCGGGTCTTCAAGCCGACCGAAATCAAGATGATGCTTACCTCGTTCTCCAACATGGAGACGGTGCATATCGCGGCCTATTCCCATCTGCTCGACACCATCGGCATGCCCGAGAGCGAATATGGCGCGTTCCTCGAATACGCAGCGCTCAAGGACAAGCACGACTACCTGCAGACCTTCGGCGTCGATAACGACGAGGATATTGCGCGCACTCTCGCGATGTTCGGCGGCTTCACCGAGGGGTTGCAGCTGTTCGCCAGCTTCGCGATGCTCATGAACTTCCCGCGCTTCAACAAGATGAAGGGCATGGGCCAGATTGTCTCATGGTCGGTGCGCGACGAATCGCTGCATTGCGAGGGCATCATCAAGCTGTTCCACACCTTCGTGAAGGAGCGCGGCTGTCTTACCAAGGCCGTGAAGGACGACATCGCCGACCAGTGTCAGACGACCGTCCGTCTCGAAGACGCTTTCGTCGACCTGGCCTTCGAGATGGGGCCGGTCGAGGGTATGACGCCGACCGATATCAAGCGGTATATCCGGTTCATCGCTGACTGGCGCCTGAAACAACTGGGGCTGGCGCCGATCTATCTCATTGAAGATCATCCTTTGCCCTGGCTCTCTGCCCTGCTCAACGGCGTGGAGCATGCGAACTTCTTCGAAGCCCGTGCGACCGAGTATTCCAAGGCCGCCACGACCGGCAACTGGAACGACGTGTGGGACCGGTTCGACACGCGCAGGTTGACCCGTGAATCGGAAAATACTGAGCTTACGAAAATCCTGAGTTGAGATTCCGTTAAAGGATCACCGCTCGCAAAGTGGCAGATTTTCGCTGTTTTCGTAGCCTAAAAGCAAAGATGCCACATCATCGCATGTTTATTTTTTCTAGGAATGATCGTCCATTGACGCATGATTAAAATCAACCCATACGTGATTGGACTCGCCAAAAGGGATTCGCAATGAGCACTATCGGACACAATGGCGGCGAGGATAGCGACGACCGTCTGCGCCTGCTGATCGAGCGCGTCGAGCGCTTGGAAGAAGAGAAGAAGGGTGTCTCGGACGACATCAAGGACGTCTACAACGAGGCCAAGGCTGTCGGCTACGACGTCAAGATCATGCGCAACATCGTTCGGCTCCGGAAGATCAAGCCCGACGATCGCCGCGAGCAGGAAATGCTCACCGAGACCTACATGGCTGCCCTGGGAATGATCTGATCATGGCTGCCGTTACTCCCCTTGAAGATTTGCTGCGGGCCGTATCCCTGCAGCGCGGCCGCATTGCGCTAGACCGTCTTCCGGATGGGGAGTGGGGCGCCGGAATCTACCCGTTCGACAACAGCCACCCGTCCTTCCACCACTTGGGTAACACCCACGGCGACCCGGTAGATGCGCTGCGTGCCGCCCTCATCGGGTTCGAACGCGAGGAGCGCGACCTAGAGCGGCGCTACCAAGCAGCGCTGCGCGAGACCGGCGAGCACAACGCCCGCCGTCGCGCTGCCATGGCAGCAGTTTTCACGGAGCCGGACGCCGACGATTCGGACTCCTTCGAGGACGCTGTTGCCCCGGGCGCCGACGACGATTTCGGAGACTTGCTCGGATGACTCAGGTCGCACGAATCAGCGGCGGTGCCTTCGATGGGCTGCGGCGGAATGGCTACGGCTTCATCATGGCCGACCCTGCCTGGTCGTGGGTCAACTTCTCGGGGAAAGGGGCAGCCCCTCACCGGACGGAAGATGAACCATACCCCACCATGACGATCGAAGAGATGGCCGCGCTGCCCGTCGCAGAGGTGGCGGCCAAGGACTGCGTTCTCATGATGTGGGTAATCGGCAGCCATCTAGACCAAGCGATCCAACTCGGTCGGGATTGGGGCTTCGCGTTCAAAAGCGACGGTTTCGTCTGGGTGAAGGTCGGTAAGCATGATCCAAAAGTGCGCCCGATCAGCATGGGCAAATGGGTCCGTAAGCAGACCGAATACACGCTGATCTTCACGAAGGGTAAGCCGTCACGCCTCGACGCTGGCGTCCGGCAGCTTTTCGAGAGCGACGAGCACGTGATCTTTGCTCCCCGCCGCGAGCACAGCCGCAAGCCTGACGACCAGTACGATCGGTGTGAACGCCTTGCCGCCGGCCCATACCTCGAACTTTTTGCGCGCCAACAGCGACTCGGTTGGGACACGTGGGGAAACGAGACGACCAAGTTTGGCACCACGAACTTCGACGACCTGCTCGGCGACGAGTTCGAGGCACTGGTTGGCTGAAGGAAATTTCCTACGCCGAGAAAAGATTCGCCTGCTTCACCATAGGATATTTCCTAGACCGACGATTCATGGCAAAAGAGAACAAACATGGAACATGCTATTTTGCAAGACATCCGCCGTGATGAGGAGATCGTGGAACTTCGCAGTGAGGTTACCCGCCTGCGCGGCCTTCTTTTCGGAGGTGACGCCGCATTGGAAGCCCGGCTGCGACTCGCGCTGAACCTCACCCCAGGCGAGGCTTGGATTCTCGCAACGCTGTTCAAGGCCGGCGGTCGTGTCGTGTCGATGGAACAGCTGGCGGAAGGTCTTCCCGGTCACGGTGAAGCAGAGCGTCGGGGCAACGGAGTTCACGTTCGAATTTGCAGGATTCGGAAGAAACTGCCTTCGACAGAAACAATCCAGACACTTCGAGGGCTGGGTTTCTCAATTACTTCGGAAGCTATTGAATTTATTAATCATATTTGTTGACGCTCAATACTTGTGTCGGCTCTGACATTCGGGATCGGAAAGGGGAATACAATGTTCGATTTTAAGCAGTTCGCGGGTCTGTCTTTTGTCGCGGAAGGCGACCTCTGGGCACCGGAACGTACCGGTGACTACTCGACTGACTGCGCAACTGGTCGCCGTCATGCTGCTGAACTGATCGAGTTCATGCACCAGTCGGGCAATGCCCCGATCTTCGGGTCAGTGATCCGCCGCATCACGGAAAAGGGTCAGTTCGACGGCGTGGAGACTGGCTTCTGCGCGCAGTTCGGCATCACGCTGCTCGGCGCAGTGGCCTCATGATTTCCGTGGCGACGGGGAACATTCTACGCGCCGACCACCACACCGGGTGCAGCGAAGGCGCTTCCTGACGTCGGTCATACGGAAGCCGAGTCTACGGTCGATGCAGGATTTCACTACAGCCTTCGGGTCGATAACAGCTGAGTGACCACATCGACACGTGACCTTCAAGTCACACGCCCAACTCCCATAATCGAAGATCGTATCGAAGCGCTTCGGTCCACCCATGCAGAGCGGATACCGCAAACAGAACGTTTGCGGAACAGTTACGCGGCCAGTGCAACACCGATGAGGAAGGAGCGAACTGCGCGCTCGTGCTGGAGTTCCAGTGCAAACCTCATTGGGTCTTTGACACTTTTCCGCTGATTGCAAACCGGGCATGCAATCGCAAGATTGTAGAGAGCATGTTCGCCGCCACGGGCCAATGGGACAACGTGGTCCACATGGTAATCATCCGAGCAGTCAGCAGCGCACCAGACGCACGTAAATGTCTGAATTTCAAGCCACTCTCGAAGCTGAGCCGCCGTGCAGCCACCCTCAGTTTGGGACCGGCGCCGCGCCTTGTAATTGCGTATGATAGCCCGCCTGGCGGCAGGATTTCTCTTCGCCCAGTCAGCCACTTGGGCGATCCGGACTGACCGCTTCCGAGCGTATGAGTCTTGCTCGCGCAGCTGAATTCGGTCCCTGTTTTCAGCCACGTATCGGCGATCATACGACGCCTTCTTCGCCTTGGCTTCGGGAGTTTTAAGACGGGCTGCTTCAACGTTGCAGGGCCGGCACCATGGGTGAATGCCGCTCTTAGCTGACCGCTTTTTGCCGAACATCTGGATCGGCTTGGATATGCGGCATTTAGTGCAAATCTTCGTCGTCACACCGCGTACGCTCTTCGGGGCCGAGCAAGTTCTATCGTTCGCCCCTCCAGCGCAGCGGCAGCAACGATTACGTCACGGACACGCTCAATCGGAAGGATCTGTCGCCCCACTTCCCCATAGGTTCGACTGCGGTGAATGATGGTCAGGCATTGTCGGCTACGCCATCCGCCTTCTGCGGCGTACTTGTCTTTCTCAGCGAGTTGGTTGAAGGATTCGACCACGACGCCGGGATGCTCTTTCAGCACCATGTTGTGGTGGATATGACCGATGTCGATGTACCGGTGGCGCGCCTCGCCCCAATCGACTGCAAAATCGGTCGCCATAACGTGAGCCAGCTTGGCGGGGCGGCATTTATCGGAATGGTGGCACATCACGAAGGTGTTGCCCATTCGATATCCAATGAAGACGCTGTCGTTGTCGAGAACGTTGACGCGACCAGTGTGACCGTATGCGACTCGTAGTATTTCCGCCATCCAGATGTCATTCGTGCGGCTGTGGTTCCCCTGATTGACGATAACGTCAACGGTATTGGCCTTCTCAAGCACTTTCTCTACAATGAAGCGCATGACCCGGCTGTACACCCGAATCATCTTCGGAAAGCGCGTGTCGTAGTCAAGTGCATGACCACTGTGCTCCGTGGTCGCAGAGAAGTTCTCGTAGTGCGTCATGTCACCCATGTCCTGGATGACGATGCGATCGTGTTCACCCATGTCATCCACGGCTATGGATATCGCCGCGCACAGTTCGCGTTCAGCGATCTTGAGGTCGAAATTGGCACCTGTTTCAGCTTCATGGGCCAACATACCGAGATGGCCGTCGCCAATGTTTATCCAAGGGATGATGTCGGTGCCTCTGCCGGGCATCGGGGGTGCGGGGTAAATCGGCTGAACCGTTTCGCTTATGTAAGCATCGACAGCTTCACGCAGCATCGCCTGGTAGGCTGCGTCATCCAGCTTGGTTTTCACCCACTGCTGTGTCGGCTTCCCTTCGCGGTCATAGTAGGTGCTATGGCCCTTTGCGACGTAAGGGTCAGGAATGACATGGGTCAGCGCGTGCTCCGGACTATAACCTTTCGCAGCAGCGAGTTTTTTCAACCCCCGCATCGACCGCGCAATAAGGCCGTAACTGACGTTCAGCGCGCGCTCGGCAGCCCGGCAAGAACCGTGTAGGTCTATCGCGTCAATGAACTCGCGCTGTCGAGGGGTCGCCCATTCGCGAAGCCGTTCATCAATTGTCGACATAGACTTCCTTCTGGGGCGTCACCTGGATGACACGGTTCGCGCGCTCGTCGTTCAACTGCTGTTGAAGGCGACGGATTTCGGACTGGTTCTCGTCGTGCAGCTTTCCATTGGCATTCAGCTGCTGGACGAGCAGGAAGCCTAGGACTCCGAGGATCACGGTGAACGCGCCGCCGCCGGCCTTCCAGAGCACCCCTTTGATCTCATCGATCGCGTCATGGATGCCTTGGTAACGCTCGGCGCAGATGTCCTCGTGCTTCTCGATGTCGCGGGCGTTCTGTCTCGCCAAGTTGAGGGCTTGATAGGCCACGCTCGGGTCTTCGCTCACTTGCAGCCTGCCACCACGGTCTCGAGTTCCTGTTCACGCGGGATGCGCAGCTTCCGTCCGGCGTAGAGCAGCTTGTACCGCGCGGCCGCATCGGGGGCCTTCCGCAGCGCTGCATCATCGTCAGGGTAATCCGGCGCCCCACCAAGGGTTGTCGGCACGCACGCCTGTCGGACGGGGACTTTCACCTCGACGGTTCGCACAGTCTCCGGCGGCGCGGGAGCCGTGGTGCAGGCAGCCAGAGCAAGCGGAATGAAAATGGCGATCGGCTTCACTGCAGATCCTCCAGGATGAGGGCATCCACGTCCGCGAAACGCTCGGCGGCGGTGTTGCCTTTGATCGGGGTCGCCATCAGCACGGCAACTTGCTTCTCAGCAGCACGGGTGCGCTGTTGCGCGGCGGCCAGTGCGGCGGACGTGGATGCCAGTCGCGCGGCGGTGTCGGCAGCCTGACCGCTGAGCGCAGCATTCTGACGCTCAAGCCCGGCTTCAACGGTCGCCCGGTTGGCCCGCTCCGAGGCGAGTACGACGCGCAGCCCGGTCTTCGGGTTGTCTACCAGGTCGGTGAGTTCGCCGTTCCGTTTCGCGAGGCTCCGGTTCTCGAACTGGGCGGCGACCCAGGCGCCCCCGACGCCAAGCAGAGCGAGACCCGCCGCGCCGGTGATGATCTGCCACTTGATGGCGCTGAGCGAGGGAAACATCAGGCGGACTCCCATGCAGGAATATCGACCGTCAGGCCGGCAAGATGGTGAGTGCAGTCACCCAGAAACTGGATGCGGCCATCGGTGACGAACGAGTGGCAGACTGCCGCCGGTGCGAGGTGCCCATCGCCTCGGTCAGCACCAGCGTCAGCACCGTTGTACGTCACGAGAATCGACGGGGTGAACGTCGGCCGGTTCGCATTCCCGTTGTACCCCCAGCGCGGCCCCGGACCCTCGCCGACAGTGACCATGTGGGCACCGTCGCAGCCCGGGCACCAGAACATGAGGCCGCCGCCTTCTACCGACCGCAGAATTTCGGATACCGCGCCCATCAGGCTGCCACCTTACACTTGGCGCGGTCGACGTTCCCGACCCGATGGTTGATCCAACCCCGATAGAAGACCTTCAGGCTCGAGTTCACCCGGACCAGGCGGTCGTATTCCGCGCGCTGCTGGGCATCCAGGCTGTCGAGCATGGACACGCAGAGCTTCGAGGCACCGCGGGTCTTCTGGCAGTCGGTGAATGCCTTCCGGGTGCCGGGGCCGACTTTGCCGTCAACGACCAGGTGAGTGCCACACTGCGTATTGATTGCCAGCTGGAACCAGCGCGACGGGCGGGCCGGCCCCATATTGACCGTGGTGTCGAACAGTTCCTCGGTAACCGCGGCGTCAACGTCGATCAGCGGAGCGTAACCGGGCTCGACGAGGTAGCGGTCGTAATAGATGCTCTCTGCGACGCTACGCGGAAGCGCCTTCATCGGGCCGGTATAGCCGTTCTGCACGGCGACCACCTTCGTGATGCCCATGTTGGTCTCACCGCCGGGATCGTTCGGGTGATTCACCCATCCACCCTCAACCGCGATGACGCCTGCGATGAGCGACAGGGCCGCCGTGCCGATGCGTGCGAACGCCTTCTTACTTGCCGCCATTTTCCAGCTTCTCCTGGACGACCACGCGAGCCCACATGGACAGTCCGCTGAGTACGAGGGGGAGCGCGAGCGCGATGTGCTGCGGCACCTGCGCCTGCAGGGCGGCCGGGAGCCAGGTCCAGATGTCGACCAGGGCGTCCGGCCATGCAGTGAGGATCGCCAGCAGCACCGCGTTCAGCGCCGTGATGCGGTTCGACCAGGAGGTGACAAGCACCTTCTTCCAGTCGTCGAACAGCTTGAAGCGCATCGGATTACGCCTTGCGGACGAGGACGCGCAGCGTGGTGCTGGCGAGGTCCACCGCGCCACCGGTGTCGTTGCGAGCGACAACCGTCACCGTATTCACCGCTGATACGTAACCTGACAGGCGCAGCCCTGCAGCATCTACGCCGAGTGAAACGCCAGTGACGAAGTCACCCAATGCCGCGTCCGGGACGGTAACCGTGGTGGTTGCCTGAGCACCGACGAGAATGCTCGCGAAATCGTGCGTCTTGCTGCCGGTCAGAACGCGGCCGACAGCGGCATCGATCAGCGCCATTGCAGCCTTGAACGAGCGCTTGAAGGCCGAGTCGCCGAGAGTGGCAAGGGGAAGGCGCAGGTTCGCAGTGGTCTTGATCGCCATGTCAGTTCTCCGTTGTTCGTTGATTTGGCGTTTGACCGCGAAATATCACGAGTCGCGAGAGTTACGAAGGTCATGAGGTTGAATATCACCTTTTGGTTGACTCTTCTCTCTCGTCATGGGATTCACGCGCCACCCCTCAACGGAGGTTTCTGTGAATCCGACATTGCTGCTTTTGACGCTGCCGATGGTGCTGATCGCCATCGGGGTCCGGGTATTCCTGCACCAGACAATCACCTGGCTGGAGGCTGCCGGTCAGTTGCTGATCGGCGTTATCGTAGTGGGTGTCGTCTGGGGCATCAGCACGTATTCGTTGACGGCCGACACGGAAACGTTGAACGGTTACGTCACTGGCAAGGCCCGCAACGAGGTCTCCTGCTCCCACAGCTATCGGTGCAACTGCTACACCACGTGCTCCGGCTCAGGTAAAACCCGGTCATGCAGCGAGCATTGCAGCACCTGCTACGACCATTCCTACGACGTGGACTGGGATGTCGGTTCGACGGTCGGCGGCTTCACTATCGCCCGGGTGGATCGTCAGGGATTGTCGGAGCCCGCGCGCTGGTCACACGTCCAAACCGGCGACCCGGTCGCAGTGCCGCACGGCTACACCAATTACGTGAAGGGCGCGCCGGATAGCCTGTTCCACGTCATCGGCGACTTCAAGGGCACACTGCCCGAATACCCAGGCTTCTACGACTACCAGTTCTCGGATCGCGTCATCGGCGCGCCCCGTGATGCTGCACTCTGGAACCGCAATCTCGCGCTGTCGCTGCGCACGCTGGGTGCTGAGAAGCAGGTGAACTTCGTCATTGTAATCTCGGACCAGCCGAAGCGATTTGCCGAGGCCCTGCGATCCAAGTGGCTCGGCGGCAAGAAGAACGACATCATCGTGGTCGTCGGTGCCAAGCACTACCCGACCATTGACTGGGTCGAGGTGTTCTCCTGGTCCAAGCTGGACATCGTCAACGTGTCTCTGCGCCAGGATCTGCTCGAAAGCCGATCGCTCGACCCCGTCCGCACCATCGACATCATCGCCCGCAATGCCCGCGCCCACTACGTCCGCCGGCCTATGTCCGACTTCGAATATCTGAAGGACGACGTGAAGCCGAGCGCCTGGGTGCTGGTACTCGCCCTCATCCTCGGAACCGCCGCGTCGGCGGGCGCCGCCTACATTTTTCATCGTAATGGAGTGAACCCGTGACCCGTAGCACCGTCATCCTACTTTCCACGCTCTCGGCGTTTGCCGCCGTCGTCCTCATGCTGCTCGGTGGTTTTATCGGCGCCAACAACACCGCCGTCCGCCGTGAAGCTGCGATCATCGCAGCGCACACCGACAGCCAGAACGTCCTCGGCCAGTACGCCCCGAAGCTGCGCGAAGCACTGGGCGTCACCAAGCTGCAGGCGACCGCCGTGGCCGATGTGATCACCAAGGCGAACGAATCCCGTTACGGGTCGGACGGTAGCCAGGCGACCATTCAGTGGATCACCGAGCAGAACCCGTCGCTCGACCAGTCCGGCTACCGCCGTGTGATCGACCTCATCGAAGCCGGCCGCAATGACTTCCAGGTCGCGCAGACGCGCAAGATCGACATGGTGCGCAGCTACAAGACCGAGATCGGCACCTTCCCCGGCGTGATGTTCTACAGCCTGCTGGGCAAACCGACGCCGGGCTTCTTCGAGAAGTACGAGGCTATCGTGGTTTCCGGCCACGCCGATGAAGCCTTCCGCACGCACCGCGACGACGGCGTGAAGATCGACTGATTTCCCCGGACTCCGGCGGCTTCGGTCGCCGGGGCGAGGATGAAATCAGGAGAAGTAAGTCAATGGATAACCAACACAAGAAGATCACCGGTTACCGGGATTTGTCGCAGACCGAGATCGACGCGATGAATGCCGCAAAGGAACTGGAGGCGCGGTTCAATGGGATGATCGACCACTTGAAGGCGATCCCCGGCGTCGACCAGCGTCAGGTCGCACTGGCTGCCACGCATGGCGAAGACGCATTCATGCACGCGGTCCGGGCGGTTGCCCAGCCGGAGCGGAAGGTCATCCCCTTCTCCTGATTTCCCCGGACTCCGGCGGCTTCGGTCGCCGGGGCGAGGATGAAATCAGGAGGTTTGGATGATGAAGTGTCCTCTGTGCGATAAGGATACTGTTCTGCGGAGAGCGCCCTACACCAAGAATGCCAAGCGTTGCTGCGCGAACACGCTATGTTCGAACTACAATCTTGCGGTCGAACCTGCGCCAGCGAAATCTCTCGTCAAGCGCTGCACCGAGATCGCCGACAAGGTGGTGCCGAAGTACCGGAACCCGCCGAAGGGTCGCAGCTATTCCTGCAGCAGTCATACCGCCAAGCTGTGGCAGGCAGCGTGGGACGGCGCATGCGTCGCGCTCAACGGAAACCCTGCGGAGTACGTGCAGTGAGTTTGCCCTGGAATGCCACCTCCACGCAGATTGCCGAGGCGCTGCGTACCGCCGATGCACCGAGCCGTGAGATCGACGATCGTATCTGGCGTTGGGTGAATGAGAAGCAGTGGGGCGTCAAAGGGTGGCGCTACGACCTGGAAGAAGCTCCGCGCTACACCGAGTCGGTCGACGCTGCTCTGACGTTGCTGCCGCTGTGCGACACGGGCGAGCGCTTCGATTACGTGTTGGAGCATATCAACGGCGGTTTGACGATCGGCTGCCAGGTTGGCACCAACGACCCGGACGCGGTCGTGTTCGGCTGCAATGATGCCAGCGCCATCTCGCGCGCCTGCCTGGTCGCGCACCACCGGGAGTTCGGACGATGACCATCATCCCCTTCCCCGGTCACCACCGGGCGCGCTGCACCCGAAAAGAATGCCTTGGCTGCCACCTTTGTCACGGTGCTCTCTTCGTCTGCACCCGCTGCGGCGGCGCGGAAGGCAGCTTGCCCACCGACTGTCCCGGAGAGCGCATGACCGAGCAGCAGCATGATGACGTCTACGCCGGTCATATCGATTTCGTGCATCGGCGTGGCTGGGTCGCCGAGGCCAGCTTTAACTCACCTGCCCGGTACAAATGAAAGCCCCCGCCGTTGCAGCAGCGGGGGCCTCAGTGTCGTGCTTCACTCGTTATACCGAGAACCCTGCGTCCCGGCAACCTACCCCAAACCGAGGAACGTGATCGCCAAGTCGGCCAGTGTCGCGTCAGCACCAGATGGGCCTCGAACGGTCAGCACGTCACCGGCAGCGAACGTAACCACACCGGTCCCGGTGCTGACGAAGACCCCGGTAGTTCCGGCCGCAGAAAACGTCAGTGTCCCGATGGCCGATCCGCCGCGCAGAATCGTGAACGCAGTGGACCCAGTGGCCGCCGCCCCCGCTCGCGCCTGGCTGCCAGCGAACTCGTCCTTGAACGAAACGGTCCGCGTGAAGACGTAACGCAGCACGACAGCTTCGCTCGACACCGTTCCAGCGAACGATCCGGCGACCTCCACGCGGCCGGGCACGATGATCCACGCCGCGCCATCCCAGACGTAGAACACTCCCTCGTCAGCTACCCATGCGCGCAACCCGGCGAACGGGACGAAATACGTCCACGCCCCACTGTCGCGGATCGCAACCTGGTTGGGGTTGGTCGAGGCGCCGCTCGGCACGATGTAGATGTCACCGTTGGTCGGACTCCCCGGAAGTGCGGTGACCCGCGACTTCGCCGAAAGCTGGCCGAGCGCCGATGTCAACAACAGGTTCTGGTTCATTTCGGCAGCCCAACCGTCCTCGCCGGCCGAGCGTCCACCGACCAATCCGATGCCGGGAAAAGTGTGGGAAGCCATAGTGTTCGTCCTTTAGATCGGGTCTTGTTCGTTCAGGATGTCGCGTTTCCAAGCCGGAAGGCCGGGGAAGCTGGAGCCCGGATCGGGGTCTTCCGGCGTCGGCAATTCGGGTTCACCGATCGGCTCGTCGTTGCTACCGCCGCCGCCCCACTCCTCGCCCCAGTCGTCACCCCAGCCGCCGGGGCGGATCTTCACACGGACGCGGTTCGCCTGCAGCGAGATGAGGCCATCACGCTCGGACGACACTTCGACGTCTGCGACTAGTTCATCGCCCCACGACGCCGCTGGGATGCTGAACGACGTGCCTGTCAGGCCACTGTGCGTCGCCAGCACGTCACCGGCAGTCGAGTAGAGTTTGACAGTGGTCGTTTGGCCGTCTTCGGGAATGACGTCACCATCAGTCCAGCCGAGCACCTGCGAGTCCTCAAGACGACGGTTCCGGTTCGCCCAGGTCACCGATACAGTGGCAGGCACTGATCCGGAAAGATCAACTGCACCGAAAGCGGTGCCTGCCACCAACACGTTCGCCGGGCGGCTCGGGAGGTGGGGCCGCCCGCTCATGGCAGCCGCGATGATCGGCGACTCTTCGAGCGGAAGCGCGCCGCGCGAGGTGTAGGGCGACACGCGGAAACGGGCCGTCTCGCCGTCCGAGAAGACGGTGCTGTCGATGAGGAAGTCTGACTCTATCGACACGAACCAAGCGACCGTGCCATCCGGCCACGGCCTGGGAACGGTGTCGAGCACGCCGCGCTTCAGCGTCCACCCCGTCGCATCGTCGTAGGCGTCGATCAGCGCAATCTCATGGCCGCCTTCCGCCACGTTTCCGATGATGACGAAGCCACCCGGCAGCGGTCCCGGGCCACCAACCGTCACGCCGAAAGTCTCGAGAATGGTCGCCCCCTCGGCGACCAGTGCATACGGGAGGATCGCGTGACCAATGGTCGCCCGGTTACCGATGAGATCGGCGACCACTTCACCGTTTGGCAGCGTGCCGATGCCGTAGAGGTCGTAGGACGTGGTGTCATCGTTGCTGTGGCTGACCAGTGCCGCTGCATAAACCGAAGGATACTCGGCGGCACTGAGGCCGACCTGCCGGGATGCAAAGAACGCTGGCACTGTAATTACACGCGCGTAGGCGGCCGCCGCCGGATCGTTCGCAGGATCTTCCCACTGGGTGTCGTCACCGAGGTCGTAGTCGGCGGAATCCAGCGCGAAGATATCCTCCATCGTGCTGATCTTGATCGCCGGAGTGCCGGGCTTGCCGTAATCGATGTCGCTGATGCGTAGAACGACGTCGTCGATTCCGTACTGGGGGTAATGCAGCCTGACACATCCACCGGGGACGAAGTCCCACGCCGATCGATCTACCTCGATATCGTAGAGTGCGATCGGCGCCGATGCCGTGGCCAGATCGCGATAGGCGAGCTGCTGGGCTAGTTGCTGGCTGCGGACTCCATAGTAGTTCCGACTGTCGGAGATGATGCCGCCCTGCACCGCGATGTTCGCGTTGTTCTGGGCAGCGACAGTCTCTTCCTGTTCGTTCTCCGGGTTCGTCCAGGTGACGACGATTTCGTTTGCAGTCTCTCCCCAAGCCTTGCGCGAGAACGAGATCACCCTGCAGTTGTCGGGCGTCAGCAGCGGGAGATCGTTGATGTCGTAGTCGCCGCGGATCAGCTTGATGGTCATCAGGCCATCCCGCGGATTGACGAAAAGTGTCGCCTGAATGTGGTCCAGGATCTCCGAGACGAAATCTTCGATCTTGGCTTGCTTCGTCCACTTCAGGGACATGCCGAAGCCTTCGTTGTACAGCGTCAGCGCCGCAGCATCGAACGAGGCGACATTGATGCCGCTCGGCGCACCGCCCTGCCCCCAGTCGGTGTTCGTCAGACACTCGTAGATGATGTGCGCCGGATTGGCGTCGAGCAGTCTGGTGCCGAGAGTGACCGCAAGATTTGCAATCGTGACCCCGCCGGCCACATAGCTGCTCGGCGTCGCGACCGTGTAATTGCCCGCCTTCGTGACGCCGTCACCCATCTCATAGGTCACGTCTCCCACGGTCACGGTGAAATCGGGGTCGAGGACAACGGTGATCGCAACCCCATCGATCGTGATGGTGCGACCATTGAGGTTGATGGTGTGCCCGTTGATCGTCGTCAGCGTGTTCTGCACGACGGTGTCAGCGACACCGTTGACGGTGACGATGTTCCCGTCAGTCGTCAGCGAAAGCGATGCCTGCGGGATCATGGCCAGCGCCGCGTCGAGGCCACGCGGTCGCCGTCGCATCTTCATCCAGATCGACTTCAGGTATGGGTTGTTCGACACCCACATGAAGCCGCGCGCACCGTACCCGAGCTTGGAGACCACGCTGCCGGTGATGCCGCCGGGAGACTCTAGCGCCGTCTGCCGACCGACGAAGAAAACGGACGACATGCCGCGGTATGCTGGGCACGTGGCAGACGTCAGCCCGAGGCGGTTCGCCAGTTCTTCCGGCATGACCTGATCGTCATGACCCGGCAGGTACACGGCAGTCCCTGCGACCCCGCCTTCCTTCTTGTTGCCGCCGAAGAGATCCGGGCGACTGATGGCGATCGCCTGGCCGGAAGTGGCCTCGCCTTCCCACGCGACCTTTTCGCCGACGTAAATCCCGAGCAGTGCGTCGGTGGGACCATGGCAGACCCGATAATGGGTGGAGAGGTAATAGTCCGTGACCTCCATCTTGCCGCTTTTGCCGCCGCCCATGTCAGCCCTCGCGTTCTTCGGCGATGGCAATCACGCGCTGGGAAAAGGGGTCGCCGATCGGGCGGACGACTTCGACGTCCAGGCCGTGCTTGATGAAGTCTCGGAAGTTGAGGTCGTGGGCCTTGAACCAGAGTTCGGCGCCGTCGACGCAGTAGCCTGCCGTGCGCAGGTCGCTGACCACCACGCGCGTCATGCCTTCACCTTGTAGGTGTGCATGTATTTGTCCCCGTACCAAAGGCAGTTGGGCGACTGGATCATCATGGTTCCGAAGATGACGGGACGCTCGATCCCGGCTTCGGCGACCGGCTCTTCGAGTTCCTTCACGGCTTCAGGCTTCGGCGCCTTGGGCTTCGGCATCAGCACGTAGCTGATGATCTGAATCGCAATCGCGACCAGTGTGGCGATGATCCAGGCGGCAACCATTCGCCGGACTTATCACGACATAGGTGATTTTATGAGTCGTTGAAGTTGATATTCAATCTTTGGTTGACTTTTGGGTTGTGAGTGGTAGCCGTGGTGGTCGAAAGGGACACCCAGTCATGAGCCTCTACGAAGACCTCGGCGTCGATGAAACCGCGTCGCTCGAAGACATCAAGTCGGCCGCCAAGGCCGGCGCGAAACGGCATCACCCGGATGTCGGTGACGGCGACCGGGAAGCCTTCGCGAAGGTGCGGCATGCCTACGACGTGCTGAGCGACCCGGCGCGGCGCGCGCGCTACGACGAGACCGGCTTCGACGGCGAAGAGACCGACAACGAATTCGCGATCACCGTGCAACTGGTCGTCCAGGCTTTCGAGCAGGCACTGGCCGGTGGCAGCGTCGAGCACCGCGACATCCTGAAGACGACGGTCGAGCAGCGCATCGACCAGATGAAGCGTAATATCACGGTCAACGAGCAGCGCATGGAGCGGGTCAAGGGTGCCATCGCCCATGTCGATCTCTACGGGTATGAAGTGGATGAGACGTGGTTCACGCCGCCTGCCTATGCTGGGATTAGACGCTTGCCCACCGATTCCCGCTGATGTAGGATGCGGGGGCAAAAGGGGAGATCTGGCACGTCCAGTTCTACAGAGGCGGCTCGGGCAACCGGGCGACATGCCGCAGCGAGTGGAAGCCTCGCAAACACTCTCCCTGCAGAACGTGAGCGCGCCGCCCACCCCGGCCGCCGGGGTATCCCACCTCAGTAGAAGTTGTTCACAAAGCCCACCGGGTTCTTCTTTGGAATCCACTTGCAGCCGCCGAAATTCAGGATGTTCCCGAACTCGTTGCAGTGCTCCGAGTTGTGGTTGCAGCCCCGCGACAGGGTGACGGTCGCACCCGGTTCCAGCGAAGCCAGGCTGCCAGCCACCTTCACCTGATTGCCCGAAACCTTGATGATCTGTCTCTGGTCGGTCCCCCACTGGATAATGCCGTTGGCAAACCGGTCCGCAGCGATCGGGCCGTTCCACCCGGGTCCGAATGAAACCCAGCCTGCCGCCTTGCCGAGCGCAGTGGCTGCCACGGTGAACGCCGGGCGCGAAACCCGGCAGCTGGGGCCGTACAGCGCGTGCATGCACTGATACTGGTCGCGAACCCGCAGCCCTGCCCGACGCATCGAAGTGCTGATCGGCTCACAATCGAGGATCGCTTCGGAGTCCTCCCACTTGCTGGAGAGCACCCGGCCTGCCCAGATGGCGAGGTATTCTAGGTCACCGTCAGGCGCGTGCCCCTGGAAGATCACCAGCCCGACCACCTCGGATGGCGGGAAGACGCGGAACAGGTCGGCAACCGGGTTGTCCTGCGGCACCCGGACGGCAAGCGAGGACTTATCGAGCGTGCCAGACGTGTTCACGGAGCCGCGGTCAATCGGGATTGGCAGGTAGACCACGTCATCGACGGTGATCTCTTCCTCGGCATCCGTGTAGCTGTAGACCGTGTCGCCGATCGAGAACCGATAAAGGGCGTCAGGTTCGCCAAGCGACCGGCTTTCCTCGTAGGCGCCGAACGTCATTCCATGCTCTCCGGGATCGTGAAATTGATGAAGTAGTCGAACGAGTCCAGCACGTCCTCGTGCACCATGTTCCACGGCAACGCCTCGAACTGGATCGCCGGATAGCGCACGTTGACGGCCCAATCGAGATCGTCGAGCGGGTCGAGGTAGTCGCCCCATGACGTCTCCAGCAGGTACTGCGAAAGGTCGTCCAGGGGCTCGACAGGATTCTCGGCCGGCAGGGGCTCCAGCGTCCGGAAGCCGATTTTGACCTGCGCCGCAACAGTGGTCGGCCACTCGAATGTCAGAGCGTCGGACGAGAACCGGGCAACCTCCAACCGGCACACCATCGCGACGTCGGCGGCCGTGAAGGCTTCCAACCAAGTGCGGTTCACCGTGATCTGCCCACCGGCCGTTGCTGTCACTTGCCGCGTCAGGACACGGCCGCTGCGCAGCCGGATCATGATCGCGCCCGTTTCGCCGTCATCGAGCCCGGTCACCAGCAATGTCGGTGAACCTTCTGCTGCGTCCCCGACAACCGTGATGTCGTCGGTCCAGGTTGGCATCAGGAACTCGCCGCGGCGGCCGCGCATTCGGTGATAGAAGGACTCCATCTCCGTCTGCTCGGTGGGGCCGACGTTCAGATACGTCGCGGTCTGCGTCAGCCATCCCATTTCGATCGGCTGAAAAGTGGATACCCGCCCATGGCCGTAATCGACCTGTTCCACCGGCCACTCGAAGGCTTCCCCTACTCCATCAACCCAGTTGGGCCGTTTGGCGAAGACCTCCCTGCCCTCGTGGATATAGACGCCCGGCCCACCTTCCGCCGGTGCTGGTTCGGTGCCCGGCTCGACCGCAAACACCAACCGCGCGGTGGCGACTCGGCTCACCGGGTGCGCTGCCGAGATGGAGCCGCCGAGGATGCCGCGCAGCAGGGGCTGCACCCTCGTCCCCACGGCAAGGACGTCGGCGAAATGGTCGTCGACCGTCACGGCTGCCAGATCCGCATCGACAGCGGTCACGGTGCGACGCAGTGACCCGGCGATCAGAAGTTCGGTGCCGACGCCCAACCAGTGGGGAATAGCGGGAAGCGTGAAGACGTCGGAGTCTGCCGGGACGAATGCCGAAATCCGAGCACTCCGCAAAGGGTCGGGCAGCAACATCGGTCGCCCCTGCCACGTCCGGATATCGCGAACGAACCGCTGCCGTGTCTCACCATCAAGGGCAACCGAGTAGGTGATCTGTCGGCGCGGTGCGCTGCGCAGTGCCCGCCGTTGTTCCCGGCCGGAACGCGCCGTGAAGATGTCCGTGCGGTATTCCACCTGAACATCGACACCGTCGTCCCAGTTGGGCTGGTACGGCCAGAGGCGCGCAGTGGTCGGATAATCGGGCATCAGCGGCCACCCATTGCAGCGTTGAAGGCAGTCGGGTTGTTCTTCACCCAGGTCAGCAGCGCCTTTTCACCACGCTTGGTGTTGAGCGCTTCCGCGAAGGCTGCCGCCGGGTCGAACACGACAATGTTCTTGATGTTCGTACCGCTGCCGCCTGACGGTGTCGCGCCGCCGTTCAACACGTGGCGCGGGTCGTCGCGGGTCAGCATCTCCTCGCCTTCTTCGGCGATGACCGGCACCTCATTGGGCGCGAGGCCGATGATACCGCCGGTGTGATACCGGGTCGCGCCGGAGAACCACGATGGGTTGACCGCACGTGGCCCCGAACCGGTGCGCCAGTTGCGAACAACGTTCAAAATCTCTTGCACCCCGGCGTCGGTCTGCACCAGCGAGCCGCTGCCGATCACGCCACCGTCATGTGCGCGCACACCGGCGAAGGCACCGGTGCTCCCGGTGGCCCCACCGCCGGAAGCACCTCCAGCCGCGCCACCGATTGCCCCGGCGATAGCGTTGAAGATGATCTGCTGCAGGATCATGGTGGCAATCTGCCGCAGGAACTGGGCTGCGAACTGCAGGAATGCCGTGCCGAGCGCCTGAAACGCATTGGCCCCGCTGGCGATCGACTGGGCGAAGCTGTCGAGGGCGTCGGTGGCGTTGCTGGCGAATGCCTGGGCGATCTGCTGCCCGGAGATGCCCATGATGTAGCCGAGGTTCTGCCCGGCCGCTGCCGACGCATCTAGACCGAGGCGGATCGTATCGACCTGCGTCTGCGTCAAACCAAGGGCGGCCATCGCTTCCGGGTTACCGGCGAGTGACGAGTAGAACGTCTGCGCGTTGCTGATCGCCTCCAACAGCTTGGAGTTGACCATGTCCAACTGCGGCATGAGCTGCTGCGCGAGGCCGCGCTGCCCGGTTTCCTCGAAGTATTGGATGCGCTGCTGCAGGCTATCCCGCAACGCGCTGAGATCCTGCACGGGCTGATCGACGCTCTGACGCTGGTTCTCGAACGACTGGCGAGCGTTTGCCGCATCGAAGTAGGCCCCGGTTACCTCGCGCAGCTTCTGGATGCGCAGTTCCAGCGCCGGATCGTCGGCGGCGATACCAGCCTTCGACGCATCGTCCCGCACCTTGGCGATCTGCGTTTCAATGTCGGCCTGACGCTGGGCCGCCAACAGCGCGTCGCCGGTCAGCGTGGACTGGTCGCGCAACTGCGTGGTCTCGAGTTCACGGGCAGCGTTCGCCCGGTCGAGCCCATCCAGGAATTCCTGCTGCTTTTCGACGACCTTGTCGTAGTCGGCTACGGCATCCGCGAGGTCGGTCTTGAAGCGACCCAGGCCATCCTCGACGAAGATACCCTTCTGCGGGTCGACCGCCTTCCCGTTGACCTCGACCTGGTAATGCAGGTGCGCGCCGGTGCTGTTGCCGGTGTTGCCCGACCGCCCGATCGTCTGTCCCTGCTCTACGATCTGGCCGCGCGACACGATGGCATTGTCGGACAGGTGGCCGAACTTCGAGACGGTGTTGTTGCCGTGGTCGATGTAGACGAACTTGCCCAGCTTGGAGTCGTAGCCGGTTTCGACCACCACGCCCTTGGCGGGGGCCTTGACCTGCGTCCCGGTCGGCACGGCGAAATCAACACCGCGGTGGAACGTCGATGCGCCGGCCTTCGGTGCGGTTCGCTGGCCGTATCCGGATGATACGCGGCCGCTGACCGGGTCGATGAACTGGGTCTGCTGCGCGAGACGCTTGGCTTCGTCGGCGGCCCGCTTTCGTTCGTCGGCCTCCTTCTTAGCCTGGTCGGAAATGCGCTTCTGGGTCGCCTCGCGAGCGCGTGCGACCTCCTGCGCGATATACGCCTGCTTGGTCGCCTCGTCGGCGAGTTTGAATTCCTTCTCGACAAACTCGGTCGCCTTGCGACGGGCTTCCGTTTCGGCCTCGGCGACCGACTTGGATTCCTTCGCGGCCGCAGTGGCGCGCTGAAGGTCGCCTGTCTGCTTCTGCGACAACTGGGACTGACGGGCGATCGTGTCGCCCTGCTTCCCGGACTCCGTGTTCTGCTTCTTCAGGGTGTCCAGCTGCCGGACAAGCGAGGCTTCCTGGTCCTGAAAGACCTTGAGGTTTGCCTGCAATCCGCCACGGGTAAGCGCACTGGCGTCTTTCAGGTCGCCCTGAATCCCGGCAATAATGTCGCGGGTCGTCTTCAGTTGCTTGGTGACGTCGGCCTCACTGGCCGCACCGCGAAGCTGCCGCAGGGCCGCAGCAGCGTCCCGGCCGAGGCCAGCCAATCCGGAACCGGCATCGCGAATCCACTGGGTGTCGCCGACCAGTTCCTTGAATTCTTGCCAGGCTGCGGAGAGTTCCCGCATCGCACTCGCCCATGGGCCGCGCATCTTCTGGGCCGCGTCTTCCTGGCGCGCCGAGAAAATATCGAGTGCTTCGTTGCGCCCTTCTGCTGCGCGCCCTTCTTCGAACAGCGTGCGGATATGGTCGCGCTGTGCGGCGGTCAGGAAGTCGTAGGAATCGTCGAGCCGCTTGACGGCCTCGTATCCGCCGGTGAACGCATCGGCCACCTCGTTGACGGCGTCCTTCAGATCGACACCCATCACGTCGGAGAGATTGGACGCTGCTTCGCCGAACTGCTCGATGCGAGATTGGTCGACACCCTCGCGGACGAACTTTCGCACGGCAGCTACGGCGTCTTCCGCCGACAAACCGTATCGATCCAGCGCCTCGGCAGCGTCGTTCAGCGCACCAGCGCCATACGAGTTACCATCTGCCGATGCCGCCAGTTGGCCCAAGAAACCGCGAAGCCGTTCGGCCTCGTCGCCAGCTTCCTTGAGGCCGATCACCACGGCGCCGATCGCTGCTGCGGCTGCCAGCACTGCGGGGTTCCCGAGCGCAGCAACGATCATGCTGCCGGCCCGGGGGAAGATCTGGATGATCTGACCACCCTGCTGCGCCAGCGTCTGGGTCAGCGAGGTGCCGGACGCAAGCTGCGTCACTATGTCGTTCAACTGGAACGACAGGTTCTGCATCTCGTAAGGCTTCAGGCCGAACAGCGTCGGTTTGCCGCCGCCGACGTTCTGCTGCCCCAACGACTGTGCAGCATCGTCGGCGCGCTTCCGCAGCAGCGTCTGAGCCTGCGCCAGTTCCGTGGCGCTGATCTTCCCGCGATCATACAGCTTCTGGGCTTCGGCCAGTTCGCGGTTCAGCTTGTCCTGGATGGCCGCTAGTGGATTGAGTTCCGATCGCAGCCGTGCGGTGGCGTCGACCAGTTCGGCCTCGGCATCCGCAGCAGCCTGCGCCGCAGCTTCTTCTTGCCGCAGCATATCGGCCAGTGCGGTTTCACCTGCGCGGCCTGCACTGCCACCGTTTCCTTCGATGCGAGCGCGAGCGCGCTGGGCGGCCTGCGACATCTCGACCGCCTGCGCATACTCGCGCTCAGCCTGAGCAGCGCGTTCTCGGGCAGCGGTTTCCTTTTCGACTGCCGCGATCGCGCGCTCGGTGTCGGTCAACCCGGCACGGGTGAACACGCTTGCCGAGTCTTCGGCCGACTTGCCCGACGTCGCGTTGGTGCTTCGCGCAATAGACGCCTGCAGTGCTGCAGCCTTCTCTGCCGCGGCATTCTGGCGGTCCAGCGACCGGGTGTACTGTTCGGATTCCTGCTTTGCGAACGTTGTGACGGCGCCAACCAGTCGGGTCTGCCGCTCCAGTTGTGCAAGGTCAGACGCGCTGCGCTGGAACCCGGCATCCTGTCGGGACACTTCACGCTCAAGGCTGCGGTACTGTGCCTCAAGGTTCTTCACCTCGGCGGCAACGCCCTGATACCTGGACATGGCTTCCCGGGTCGGCGGGCCGACGAAGGAGTCCATCTTGCTCTGCGCTGCGCGGGCCGCTTCCAGCTGCCGGGTCAAAGCGCGAAGCTGTGCCTGGTTACTCGCCAGCGAGGTCAACTGACGCTCAAATGCATCGGCACCACGGTTGATGCTGCCGGAGATCTGGCTGTACGCCTTGTCGAGCCCGGCCAGTGCGCTGATCGTCTGCGTGATGCCCGACGCGGTGTTCGTCGACCCCGATGCAACCTGCTTCTGGGTCGACAGCAGATCGGAAAGCGCGGACTCAAACGCCTTGACGGCCTTGGTGCCTTCATCCCTGGCCCGGATGACGAGCGAAACGTCGGTCTGCCGCCCGGTTGCCATGGTGTCAGTTCTCCGTCATCTGCTTGAGCAGTTTCTTGAAATGGTCGCCGCCCTTCTTCGACATGATCGACGCGGCGGCGGCTTGGATGGTGACGGCTTCGGTGGCGATCAGAGCGTTCTGTCGCTCGACCACCAGCGCGGCCTCGTCACCGAGGAAGCCCAGCGGATATTCACCGGCATCGGAGTGTCCCTGGGAGAGCAGCAGGCTGACCTTGCGCCGCATCTCCCAGACCCACTTCTCCAGGGTCAGCTTTTCGCTGACTGGCTGAAGGCCGCCGTGGCTTTGCCGGCCAGTTTGATCACCACGGCGAGGAATTTTCCCGGCGGCATGCTCGACGAGAAGGTCAGCTCGCCGATCTTGAGCAGCGCTTCCATCTGGACCGGAAGCGGTAGCGATCGGGCAGCCTCGACGTCGCGCTCGTAGTCCGTGAGACCGAGCGGATTGACCTCGGTGTCGGGTTCGACAAAGTCGTCGGTGACCTTGCTTCCCGATGCGATGGCGATCAGTTCGGCCATGATATCGGGAGCATCGGAAAGCAGGCTGACGATAAGATCCTGCACTTCGGTGATGTTTTCCCGCGAATCCCAGAGCGCCGAAAGCTGCCCAGTGTGGCGGTTGTAGAGGGTGATCACCTTGTCCGGACTGAGGCCCCGGACGGTGAAAGATTCACCGCCGGGGACCTCGACCGTGGCCGGAGCAAAGGATAGGTTACGCAGTCCCATCGCTACCTATCCCTTATGCGGAGAACGGACGGCCATCGACGTAGATGCGCTCGCGGCCGTCGTCGGGCTTCAGGATCTCGATGTTGAGCGACAGCTGCTGCCACTCGTCCGACTTGAGCGCGAAGTCGCCGTTCGGGCCGAGCTTCACGTAGGGGAGCAGGTAGTCCATCTTCGCGCCTTCGGGGTTCGCCGAGACGTAGAGGATGGCGCCTTCCACCTGCTGGTCGCCGGAAATGACCTGGGTGCGGCTGCGCGCAGCACGGTCGAAGGTGACTTCCAGGTCGGCATCGGCAACGATATCGCCGCCTTCGAGAACGGTGATGAGACCGAGTTCCAGGTCGACCGTGTAGTCTTCGTTCACCACGTAGGTGGTCGCGCCGACTTCGACGGTAACGTTGCTGATCGAACGCACACCGGTGGGATTGAGGGTCGTCCGGCCCAGCTGGTACATCAGGCCCGGCTTGACGTCGGTGATCGTCTCGGTCTGCGCGGTAGCGGCCGTCTGGACCAACGTCGAGGTATGGCCGAAGAAGAACAGCGCGAGGTTTTCGAGGCTGATATCGTCGGCAGTGAGCGACCCGGTTGCGGTCGTCTCGAGGATGATCGAGCGATCCTTCTGGCGGATACCCTCGTCGGACGAGTAGTGGTCCAGCGTCTCGTTGTCGATCGTCAGGTTGAACTCGGGCGTGTTGCCTAAATATCTGAATCCTGCCGGGATCTGGGTATTGGGTCGGAAGGCCGAGAAGTAGACCTTCCCTCGTCCAAGGGTATAGTTCTTTGCCATCTCATTTTCACCTTTTGCATGTTTCTCACGCAATACGTGATTCTAGAGGCATTCGGAAGGTTATGGTGCACTCTCGGATGCGGCGGCGGTCGGCCACGGCCAATGGTTCGATTTTAAAGCGTTTTCCCGGGCGGTGAGGTATTGTAGGTTTTCCGCGACGTGCAAGCCGCAGATGATGTGCTCGCCGTGCTCGTTCACTCCTTTCAGGGGAACGCGGTGATCCACCTGCATTCCGCCCGGGCAACCTGCATATATCTCACGGATAGCATCCATGTCCGCCCATGGTGGGGTTGCATGGCGGACACGCTTCATTCGAGCCTTTGTCGTCGCGGCGGGCACAGGAGAATTTGCGTAGTAGCGGCGCCTAATAGCGTTGACTATGGGTCGATTTTCTCGTTTCCAGATGGCCGCTTTTTCAGCAGACCTTGGCTTATTATCCTTATACCACTCCCGAGACGCCTCTTTGGCGTATTCAATGTTATTTTGTCGCCAAGTTTTATGTCGCTCTGCGGCGCGCGCTCGGAACGCAGGAACTTCATCTCTGCGCCGTTTATGTTTGGCAAGATCGCACTCTACGCATTTGTATGTACTTACGAAGCGCGGTGAAAAATGACCGTTCCTACATGGCAAGTCCGGCATAAACTGCTTTTCGCCGGCAGCAATGGCTGCGTCACGCGCCGCATTTCTTCGATTAGCCAACGGATTCGCTCAGTCGTATGGCTTGCTGGCGTTCTCGACGATCCGGACGGTGATCGAAAGCCAGAACCACGCAGTGCTGGACAACTCGTCAGCCGGCCGCACGACGCCCGAGCCGAACCGCAGCTTGGTCACCTCGCTGGCACTCGAACCAGCAGCCTTGAGGCCAAAGATGTCCGGCTCCGTGCGGTCGTGTGGTAGGCGGCGCTTTGCCTCGGCTGCCAGCTTCTGGCGAACGTCAGCCAGCAGGACGTATGCCGTGTCGGTCGGGTTCGCCGGGTCGTCGGTCACCCAGCCCTGAATGAGAAGGTCGTAGTCATACTCCGACGTCGGCTCCGATGCCGGGGGCTCGGCCACTTCGCTCGCCGGGTCAACGCCTTCCAGGGTCGATACCATCGGCAGCGGGTCATTGTCGCCGAACCACGCGCGGCCGCGGTAGACGCGCGGCGTGAACACCCCGTCGCCGGGATCAAACGCCGAAAGGTCCGACACGAAGCCGTTCGCCGGGGTGATCTCGGCCAGGCATGCGGACAGTGCTTTTTGCAGCCGCAGTTTGAACGGCTCGGTATAGGTCGGCATCAGAGTCCTTCCGTGCCCATCAGTCGCGAGAACTCGCGCTGCAGGTCAGTCTCGATGTTGGGGATGTCGCTGCCCGCCACGCTGCGGAACACCTGGTTTACGGAAGGGCCGAACAGCAGGTAGAGCCCTGTCTTGCCCATCTGCTGCAGCGTGACCTTCTTGTTGTCGATCGTCTCACCGGGCTTCAGGCGGATCGCGACGCCCATGTTCGACTTGGTGTCCACACCGGAGCGACCTGCCGGTAGTCGAATGAGGAACATCCGTTTGCTGCGCGTCGCTTTGCCCGGAGTCACCTCGAACGTCACACCCGGTTTCGACGGTCGCCCGCGCGTCGCGAAGCGCGCAAGACTGGTCGGACGAAACCGCCCGGTGATCGACGCCTCGTCGCCGAAACCCTTGGCCGTGCGAAGCGCCAACCGGGAGTCATCGCCGCGCAGATACGACGCCGGAAAGTTGACCTGGTCTCGCATCTCCTTGGCAGTACGGGTGCGCGATCGACCAGCGGCGTAGTTGACGGCCCTGACCGCGTTGCGCCGAATGCGCTCCGGAATTGCCTCAATGCTACGGGTGTCCGGGATGCCATCAAGCGCGACCACGTAGATCTCGTTGCCGAACTTCATGCCGGAACCGGGAGGCCAGTGGTCTGCGCGACGGGCAACTTGGTGACCCGGGCGGTGATGAAGCCGGCATCGTCCACGGGGTCGGCGGCTTCAATGTGGTACGCCTCACCTGCCTCGACCGACACGACTGCTTTGTTGCGCAGCCCGTTCACGGGAAGCTGGGAAGCCTGGAATACGATCTGAGGTTCGATGTCGGCACGCTGCATCATCTGCGGGTCGCCGAGCGCATCGAACTTGGTATGAATGCGAACCGTGACGGGGACCGGTGAAGCCCCCGTCACAGGAATGTAGAACGCCCGCACCGCCAAAGCAGTGTGCAGGCGCTGCCGGGCAGCACGCTTGATGTCGCGGATGCCGCCCATTGCCGTGTTACTCGATCACGTCGGAACCGGCCGGAGCCGTCGAGGCAGCGGCGGTGGGGGTGAACAGCTTCGCTTCGTCGGCGGTGAGTTCGCGGACGGCCTTGAGATCCAGCAGCTCATTTCGTTCGGTCTCCGAGAAGGGAGTGAAGATCGACTTCGACGGGGCAGTCCTGCCGTCGCCGTAGGTGACCTTGAACAGAGCGAACACGGGATCGATGTCGTCTTCGGCTTCGATTTCGGGACGTTCGAGCTGGCTCGGCGAGACCTTCTCGACGGCCTTGCGAGCACCAGTATTGCTTCGGGAAGTTCCCATAAAAGCACCTTTAAGTTGAAACGGCAGGCGCAACTCACCTGCCGTTCCGGGTTGAAGTTTAGGCCGGAGCCTTCACGGTCGCCTTGTAGGTGGCGTTCGGGTTGATCGGCACGAACAGCGGTGCCGATTCCACCGAGATGTTCTCGACCTTGGTGCGCTCACCGGTCTTGAAGTCCTTCGGGAACAGCGGCAGCGCCTGGTACTGCGCGTCCTCGTCGACAATCATGCCGAAGCATTCCCAGCCGTTGATCGAGGTGGGCGAACCGGTGGCGACGATCTCGTTGTCGCCGAGGTAGCGTGCACGGTTGCCAGCGGCGTCCGTGTACTCCTCGTTGTTCACCCACAGTTCGACGGTCTGGCCCGACGCGCCGCCGATGAACAGCTCGCCGAACTTATAGACCTTGTCGGCCGACGCGATCGAACGGTCGATCACGTGGACACCACCCTTCACGTTGAGGTCCATGTGATCCAGGATCTCGTTGTCCTGGCGCACGATCGACGCCACCGAGCCGCCCATGGTGATGCGCTGGAGGGCGCCGCCGAACTCGGCGTTGACCATGGTGTCGTTGATCCGCTGGACGTGATCCAGCAGCGACACGCCGGAGTCACCCCAGTAGTTGCCGGAGGTGAGGACTTCGGTGTGATCGGTGTCGCGCTGGAAATCGACTTCGACCGAGGTGCCATCCAGGTAGTTGCAGGTGACCTTGCCGTCGATGATGGCGCGGGCCTTCATCCATTCCCAGGTACGCATGACCTGCTGCTGGAACTCCTGCACCATCTGCGCCTTGATCAGCTCCTTGCGCTGCATCGGCGAGATGTTGTTGAGGTTCATGTGCAGCGCGGACACGTCGATGCCGGGGGCGAACGACAGCGGGCGGAACGGATCGACCGCGTCTTCGGCGACGATGTTCGCCGGCTTGAAGCGGAAACCCTGCACGCGGTCCTTCAGGGCACCCTTGCCGCGACCCATCGGGCGCACGAAGGGCGCGAGCGACCGGCTGCGGATCGGCAGCTTCTCGAAGTCGATCCACTCATCGGTGGAGCGCATCTGGCCGCCGGTGAAGAACTGGCCGAAATACCAGGTCTCCGGGCGCATGTCGCGGAACACGCCCAGCAGCTTGTGAGTGCTCCACGGCTGATACGGCGCGTTGGGAGCGGGAGAGTAGATGGTCATCTTTCAGAATTCCTTCTAGTGGAGCCGGTCGCCGATTACGAGGCGTCGCGCTGCAGGCGGCTGCGGAACAGGAGGTTCGGGTTGCCGTTGAAGTGCGGCAGGCCGGCCCACTGGGTCTTCTTGGCGAGGGTGTCGAACGACGCATCCCAGACGAGCGGGCTGTCGGCGCCGGCGTCGTTCTCGCCGACGTTGAAGCAGCCGGTCAGGAACACTTCACCGTAGATGGTGGTGTTGTTCGCGCCCGAGACCGCCGCATAGACGAGGACGCCGATCGGCTTGACGCCGTTGGCGACAGTGGCGTTCCAGGTTGCCGGAACCAGCTTGCCGCCGCTGATACCGACCACGGTGAACTGCGCCAGATTGAGCGAGTCGCCGAGCAGGATGCGCTTGGGCTGCTGGATCGCCGGTTCGGCGCCCGCAACGAGATTGCTGTCGATGTAGGTGTCCATGACCTGGAAGTCGGGGACGCCGCGGACACCCGCGTTCTGGTACGAGGTGTTGATGGTGGAGGAAGCCATGGGTCGTTCTCCTTACTTGGCCGAGGGCTTGGTGAAGCCCTGCAGACCGAGCGCCGCGCCGAGGGCGAGCACGCTGTCGGCACTGTCGTCGTTCGCGGTGTCGGGGTTGGCCGGGCTCGCGCCGACCTCAGGGTTGCCGGTCTGCATCGCGTCAGCGAAGGTGCCGGGCTGCTGCTGACCGGTCGGTGCCGGGGCGGCGGCAGTTTCCTTGCCGAGCTTGCCCAGGAAGGTGTTCGCCTGCTCGACCGAAAGGTCGGTGTCGATCGCAGCGGCCAGTGCGGCAGCGGGACGATCTGCGGCGTTCTCGCAACCCAGAATCGCGGTGATGCGGGTGCGCTCGGCGGCGGAACCTTCGGCAGCGCCAGCGGCGCGAGCGTCGGCAACCGCCTGTTCGTGGACGGCCTTGTCGACCGTCTCGACCGGAGTGGTCATCTCTTCGTCTCCATTGTTGTCGGACGGTTCGTCCAGGGAATCCGCGAATGCGGACATGGCGTCCTCCGGGCTGCCGATGTGATCGGCGAGACCGTTTGACGTTGCCTCCGAGGCGGTGAACGTCAGCGCTTCGGTGTCCCGAACGTCGCGTTCGTCCATGTCTCGGCCTCGTGCCACGGAGGACACGAAGATCTTGTAGAGTTCGTCGATACGCGACTGGATGCGCGCCTTCGCGTCAGCCGACAGCGGTTCTTCGGGGTTGCCATCGACCTTGTGCTTGCCAGCGAAGATGAAGGTGTAATCGAGGCCGACGCGCTCGTTGTAGGCCGACCAGTCGATGTGCGTGGTCATTACGCCGATCGACCCGACACCGCCTTCACGGCAGACCCAGATTTCGCCGGTGGCGGCAATGTTGTAGGCCGCCGAGTAGGCGCCGCCGGTGACGATGGTGCGGATCGGCTTTTCGCCGCGGCGCGCATACATCTTGTCAACGAGAGTCTGGTTGCCCGAAACGAGGCCACCGGGCGAGTTGATCATCAGCGCAATGCCGCGAACGGTGCCGTCTGCCAGGCCACGCTCGAACGCACGCCAGATGTACTCGTAGCCAGTCGCCCAGCTAGTCGCGAACGGGAACTCGTTGAGCATGATTCCGCGCACGGGGATTTGGAGAATCCCGTTGACGACGGAGTACGGGCGATAGTGCGCCATCCACGAACCGGTTTCGGGCCAGAAGCCGTCATCGGCGGCAGCCATGGGTTCGCCCATCAGCTTCTGGAAATCGGGGTGTGCCATACCGGCAGCCAGGTGCGCCTTGACCTGCCCGAGCATGTCGGGCGCGATCATCACCGGCTGATCGGCGAACTGGGCGAGCAGCGGGTTACTCATCCGCCGAACCCTTCTGCCGAGATGTCGCCACCCCAACCTTCGATGTCATCCTTGGTGGGCAGCTTGGTGCCACCCCAGCCTTCAACCTGCTTATCCACGGGGGCTGTCTCCTTCGTCGCTGGGCGTCGCCGACAGCGCGTTCATCGCAGCCATCGTCGCGGGATCGGTCGCCATGAACTGGAGCCCCAGCGCCTCGCGCAGCGCCATTTCGCGCTTGAGTTGGCGGTAAACCTTGCGCCAGTCCTTCCCGAGACGGGCCAGTTCGTCCTCGGCGGTCGACAGGCCATTGTTGATGCGGAGCACCGCGGCCTGCGTTTCCTTGAGTTCGTCGATCTGGCCGCGCGATGCGCCAACCCAGTCACACCGCGACAGTGCGTCGAAGTTGCTGTTCAGACGGCCGTAGCGCTGGCCCGGGCGCGGGGGATTGTAGATCCGGAAGCGCTTGGCGGACTCGATGTCGCCTGCGTTGATCGCTTCCTCCAGCCAGAGGCGGAAGATGATCGTGGCGAAGCGATCGGCGATCAGCTTCTTGCGCGCCTGCATGAACTTCCAGGTCTCGGCCATGGAGGCGCGGGCAGACGAGTAGTTCGTGTTGGTGTAGTCGCGGCTCAGCTGCTCGTAGGACACGCCGATTGCTGCAGCCATGTAGCGCAGCAGAGACTGCTCAAACTGGCTGCCCAGCGGACCGTTACCGGCTGCCGACTTCAGTTCGAACTTCTCGCCGGGGAACAGGCGCGGCACCTTGACGCCGTCGATGGCGATACCGCCCTTCCCGACGTACTGCCCCACGGCACCCATGTAGCCCTGCGCATACGCCGCAATGGCTGCCTGCGCGGCTTCCGGGGAATCGCCGCCCATGCGTTGGAGGATGTCGGCAGTTGGCAGTTCGGACGTGATCGCCGCAGCATACATCGCCTGGGTGACGGCGTGCTGCACGGTGATGTCGCGCCACGTGTGCGTGATCTTCATCGCCTTGAGGGCTGCAGCCATCTCGGTGATGCCGCGTGTCTGCTCCGGACGCACCTGCTCGAACAGGTGGATCATCTGCAGGCGGCCCCACGGCTTGGTGCGGTCGATCTCGTCCCATTTGGGAGGCGCGAAATCGACCGGTCCGTAATCGTTCGGATGGGCCGATCGGACGAAGTACGACACCGGCGCACCGCGGCGATTGTACCGCACACCGGCGCGCTGGTCGGGCGACTGAATCCAGCGCCAGCCAGTCATGTCCTTCGGATCGGACAGGCGGTCGAGGTCGACCATCTGGATCGCGGTGCTGTAAGGCGAGCCGTCGTCCGTGGTCCATTCGGCAGCGGCTAGCACTTCGCCGCCCATCAGATGGATGCCGACTGCCATGCGGACCAGCGACGTGAAATTATTCGTCCGGGCGGCGTCGATCCAGTTCTCAGGAGAGTCCGAGTAGAGTTCCCACTTGGCCTCGACTTCTTCCTGGAACTCTTCTTCCCAGAGGTCGTCGTCCTTGCCGAGCAGCACCCGGGTCGCCGGGCGGCAGTTCAGCAGGTAGTGACTGCCGACGATGTTGTCCTTGTGGAGATTGGCACCGCCTTGGACGAATGCGTCATTGCGCAGCATGTCACGGGCGCGACCATCAACCGTCGTCTTCTCGGGCAAGATTTCCAGGTCAGCCGACTTCAGCGGCGAGTCCCACAGCGCGATGGTGCTGTTGAAGCGGTCAGCGCCTTCGAAGGCACCGAGAGCCACTTCGCCGCCTGCCACGGCAGGGACCAGAGCCTTGGCAGGCGGCGCTGCGACCTCTCGGGCCAGCAGATCGGTGAACTCGTCGCTCACAGGAAGAACGGCCTGAGGGGGCCATTGTAGGTCTGACAACCGGTCGCCTGGTCAGCGATCTGCTGCTTCAGGTCACGAATGTAACCCTGCAGCTTGCTCGCGTTCGCTGCGACGTATTCGACACGCTCGCCGTTCTGATCAACGTAGACGCGGGCGAGCGTGCCGGTCATCAACGAGTGATAAGCGGTCTCAGCTTCTACAAGTCGTTCAGCAAGCGTCGGCATGAACGCGAATTATCACGCACTAGTTGATGCGACAATGTTATGGTGTCAATCAACCCAGCAAGCTACCCAGCTGCTCAAGCGAAGTGCTCTCCGAAGCAGGCTTGGTGCCCCGGGCACCCTGCGCATCGAACACATGATCGTTGACGTCCCACTCGGCCGCCCACGACGGCGGCTGCGACCAGTCGAGACGATCAATCTTGATGTCTTTCATCCGCAGGAATGCGACGCAGTACGCAGCCAAGTCGAATGCTTCATTGCGGCGGCGGCTGCGGTTCTCCCAGCCGGACTGCAGTCGGATTTCAGCCGTCAGCTGCGTGTAGAGCCAGTCGATGTTTTCCAGTTCACCGGTCTCGACGTCGAACCATTCCGGGAAGTGAAACTGGCCGCCCGGCTCAGTGCGCCCGAGCATGTTCGAGACTTGGTCCTTGGCGACGTTGGAATTGATCTTCCAGACCGGCACGTCGCCGCGAGCGATCGCCCATTTGTCCTTCTGCTGCGAATCGGGGTAATCGACGCGGATCATGTTGTCCTGCCGACTGGGCTCACCCTTCAGCAGATGGAACTTCATGTGGTAGTTCCGCTGCTCTGGATCATGCAGACGGAGGTAGCGCCAGAAATCGTAAGCGTTGGACGTCACGGAAACCACCGGGCCGTCGAGCGCCTTGTTCAGCCGAACAGCTGCTGCGGATGCCGCGCCGCCAGAGTCGCAGGCCACCAGCTTCGCCTTCATGAAACGCCCCGACCCGTCGCCGAGCGGGTATTCACGCTCAATGACCTGGTCGATGAGAACGTGCCAGTCTTCCTTGAACGACGCCGGGTCCAGTTTCAGCGGGTGACCGTCAGCATCGATGCGGCGCGACTTGGTGATCTTCCACATGTCGACGTGGTAGACGTCCATGGACTGGGCGCCGCCTACCATTGTGACCGGAGCGATCCCGAACGTGTGGACGACAAAACTGTCCTTCTGGACGTCGACCGTGGTGACTAGGAACCGAACACCTTCCGGCACCTCGCCGCGGTAGTTGTAGGCCCGGGCGCGTTTTTTCAGTTCGTCCGGCAGGCGCCCAGCCTCAATCGACTTGGGCGTATAAGGCAGGCCGAACGAGGTGTTGGTCACGGCGCGCAATTTCTCTTCGCTGCCGGTTCGCTCGAAATCGGACTTGGCGTTGAGGTAGTTCAGCACCAGCTTCTGCCACGTGTTGAATGCCGCCGAGGGGCCTTTCAGCCAGAACGACGCAATGTCCGACCGGCGCGGCTGCCCGACCACTGAGCCGTCCTCGAGCCAGATCTCCCCTTCCCGAAGCCAGCGGCCGTCGTGCTCGAGGTCGTGCTTGAGATCGGGGACAAGGCGGCATCCGTTGCCCGGGCATACCATGACCACCTGCTCAGCAGCGTCATGCGGATCTGCGGACGCCGGGTAATCGAACAACTTGAAGTCCGGCTCGAACTTCTGTCCGCAATGAGGGCACGACCAGTAGCGGCGGCGGCGGTCGCCCATGTTGTACAGGGACAGGATACCTTCGCACGGCGGTGCCTCGTGCGGCGAACTAGGAATCCACCGGGCATCGTTGACGTCGAAGCCCGGTGACGACTCCACCACGGTCATGGCGTATCGGCCCAGCGTCTCGCCGCGTTTCGACAGCAGCGTCCAGGCGTCGCCTTCGCCGTCGATGCTGAGCGGCAGGCGGTCGTAGTCCATCGCCCAGTTGCGACCGACCGTCTTACCGGAGAATTCGTTGATCGACGGATGGACGATCGTGACGCGCATGCCGGAGATGAAGGTCTTGTCGAAGACGTTGTCGTTGACACGACCGGGCACCAGCTTTGCTCGGACATCGGCAGAATTGCGGAAGTGCTTGCGCAAATCCGACTGGGAGAACTCGCGCGCACGGCCCTGCGACATCTGGACCAGCATCATGTCTGCCGGGTCGCAGATCGCCGAATGCGACATCCAGTTCAGCCACATCTGCGACTTGCCGGTACGCGCCGGGCCGACAAATACCATCCCCTGGTAGGCCAGGCTGGTGAGCACGTTCTGCGGCTCGACGAGATACGGCGTTTTGTCCTCGGACCAGAGGCCGGAGTAATTCTTCTCCTTGATCCGGACGTACTTTTTCGCCGCCTCGGTAACGGTGATGCGCTCCGGCGGCGCGACCGCTTCAGTGGCGGCGGCGATCAGTTCTTCGAGCGACCGGTAACTGGCGGGCCGGTCCTTGACGAGCATCCGGCGGGCGGGCGCGCTCATGCGAAACTCTGCCGAATTTCCGCGTAGAACGCAGCTGGCACGTAAAGTCTCGTGAGCTTGAATCTCGCGAGATCAATCGTCGGTGGCCACGGACCAGCGGCGACGATTTGCTGTCCGGCAAGTGCGAGGTAGTGGTCCGCCGGGATATACGCCGGTGCCTCACCAATCTGGACTGCGTACTCGACGAAGCCAAAAGGTGCGACTTGAACGGTGGCTTCAGTCATCGAAATCCCCGTCGTCCTCATCCCACGCCGGAATGTCCGGGTCGCCGTCAGGCTGCTCGGCGATGCCGAACATCGGCTTGGCGAACATCGACCCAGTGAACTTCTGCTTGGGAAGATCGATCAGCTTTTCCCGAACTTCGCTGCGAAACTCGTCGATCGCGGCTGACAGGATTTCCGTCTGCTCGTCGGTCAGTTTCGCGCGGTCACGCATCTCCTCGACCACGGAGACGAGGCTGTCGTTGAAGATCATCGAGACCTCCCCCAGTGCCTGCATCACGTCTTCCGTTTCCCAGGCTTCCTGGGCTTCGATCTTGTACTTCACGCGGCTGCGCTGGCTGTCCCAGAAGGACTTATTGATCTCCGGCGGCAGGTCTGCCTTGTTGAGCGTCCGGGCAAATTCCTCGGCCGTCATCTTCGGCTTCACGAGATAATGAATCGCCTCGTGGAAGTAGTAGACCTTGCGGGTGCCGACGATCGCAGCCGGCCGACACTTCGCCAGGCGCTGGTTGACGGTCTGGGGGTCCATCCGCATCAGGCGCGCGAGGAAGTTTTGCGGCACCGGGTCGCCGAACTGATCGAGTCCCAGCGACTGGTGACCTTGGGCCGCTTTCCGCAGTTCTGCTTGATGGTTCAGTTCACTGGTCGCAGATTCACGGCGAGCAGCCAGTTCCGCATTGGATGGGCGACCGCGCTTTCGGCGCGGCTCGGCGACGAGGCTTTCGAATTCGTCCACGGTGTTAGCGAGCCGTCCGGTGGAACGTGTTGTTGCCGACATGCCAGTGGTGACAGAGGCGACAGCGATACACGATCATGCGGCCCTCGCGCTTATCCCGAGCACGACGGTGACGGCTGTGCTTCAGCATGCGATCAGCCTCATCCCACGTCAGATACTGCGCTTTTCCGGTGCAACCAACGTGGACCACTACAACCTCCTGTTCGGAGTTTGCATGTCACGTTATAGTTGATTGGTCAATCATAAGGTGTCTGGTGAGCTTCGGTTGCGTCTGATTACGTCTTGCCTCCGGATTGCGGCGTCGCAGCATCATGTGTAAAAATGGGACACATATTCAGTGCCCCCCATTGCGGACCATCCGATAATCGCCATGCTAAGTGGACATCAGGGAGTAAGCACTATGGCTTTTAAGAAGGGTGATGTAGTTCAATTGAAATCGGGCGGGCCGAAGATGACCGTTGATGCGGTGACAGGCAGCACCACCATTCGCGTTGTATGGTTCGCCGGTTCAAAAATGGAAATGAAGCACGTGGATAAGGATTCGATCCAAACTTATTCAGAGCCTGAGAAGAAATGACGCCTCGCGAAGCGGCTGAATGGATGAAATCGACTGTCGAAAGTGAGGGTGTGTTATCCCAATTTCAGGCAGCGAGTGAACTATTGACCCGCGATGACGAGAAGCTGGCATATTACGACGACAGCGGAAACCTCTGCGTCGGTAAGCCGGTCCTGCAAGCATTCCTTAAGATCACGCCTGACCTCGTCTACGAACGATCGTCAAAACAGTGGTGTACGCGCCAAGACTATCATCTGCCTGGTCGGATGCAGTCGTGATCTAACCGGGAGGGCGAGCCTCCCGGACTCACCTCTTTCCAGCTTCCCGACGACTGCGCTCAATATCTTCCGTAGACAGCCCGCGGCCGCGAAACTCGGTCAACAGCGATTGCTGCTCCGCATCGGTGCATAGAGTCTGAATGTAGCGCCAGCCATCAACGCTCCCGGTCGATACAGCCTGTCGGCATTTGTCGCTGACCCCGCTGCCGCGGGGACTCAACAAAACGATCGCCACGAAGGCAACCAACAGCAAACCGGCCACGGGGAGTATCTTTCCCATGGCCGGAGTGATTAACAGTCGTTTGGTCGATCGGTCAATTGGGCTCTGCGAGGGCCGCGTCGATCATCTCAACCCAGAAATCTTCTGGATAGACTGCCTGCCCAAAACTCACGGCTACCTGCTTCATTGCGTCGCTGGGCTCCCGCACAGCTTGCAGGACCGCTCGAACCTCGTCCTTTAGTTCCCGCTGCAACTCAGCGTCCAAAGCGTCCCAATCGTCCGACCCGCTTTGCTTCTTCGCCAGTTCCCTAGCGGCGCGCTCGATAATGCTCATCCCAGCAACTCCTCGAAACCGTCTCCGAGTACCGACATCTGCCAGTTCTGGACGACATTGGAAGGCCAGAAATTCATCGACGAGCCGGGATACTTCCGCGGCGCTGGAAACCGTTGCTCATCGACTCTGCGATAGATCTCTGACTTTGAGAGTCCGGTCACTTCGCAAACGCGCTGGAGGCGCCAAAATTCGAGTTGCTGTCCCATGGGCACCATGGATATTCAACTTTTGCGTGACTGTCAACCGAGGAGCTGGCTGAACTCGTCTTCCACGGCGCTCTGAAGACTGTCATCGACAGCCTGTGATCGCCTAGTCGCAAGCAGCTTCGCCCACCAATTCATCATATCCCGGCGGCCGGGCAGCCACTCGGCAGAGTTGTAGGCACCGCGAATCTTGTTCTCTTCCACGTGGGCAAGCTGGCGCTCCACCCAGTCCTTGTTCCAACCGGCCTCGTTGGCGATCGTTGATGCGGTGCCTCGGAAGCCATGGATCGTTGCCCGACTGTGATACCCCATTCTGTAGATGCCGTAGAGCATAGTGTTCTCTGACATCGCTTTGCCTTTGAGTCCGGGGAAGATGTACCGAGAGGATCGCGGAAGGCGTGACAGGACGTCAGCGGCCGCCGCTGAGAGCGGGACGAGGTGTTCACGGCCCATCTTCATCCGCGGTGCTGGGATGCGCCACAGCGGTGCCTCACCGCCGAGCCCTTCGATCTCAGACCACTCGGCAAACCGCGTTTCGGAAGTGCGCACCCAGGTGAGCAGGGTGAACCAGATTGCATCCTTGGTCAGAACGTCACCGTCGTACCGATCGAGACGCTGCAGGAATTCCGGCAACTCGTCGTCAGCAAGCGACGGCATGTGCGTGACCTTTGCCTTCGGCTTCATGGCTTCCAGCAAGTCGGCAGATGCAGGGTTGTTCTCGACCAGTCCGGACGCCTTTGCATACCGGAAGATTTGATCACAGGTCTGACGCAGTCGCCGCGCGATATCCAGCGCGCCTCGGTCCTCCACCTTGCGGAGCATCTCGAGGATTTCGGGAGCCCGGATGCCGGCCACGTGCCGATTACCAAAGATTGGGTACACGTCCTTTTTCAGACGGTTCTCGACGCGCAGGATATGGGCGGCGTCTTTGCCCACCTGCCACAGCCCCAACCATTCCCTGGATACGCTATGGAATGTCTGGGAAGACTCTACGACCTCCTGCTTCCGGACTTCCGCCGGGTCATGGCCGAGGTGCAGCTGGGTGCGCGCCTCCTGTCGCAGTTCCCGCGCCTTGGCGAGAGATACAGAGGGGTATGGGCCGAGCGAAAGCGTCTTCTGCTTGCCATCGAATCGGTAGGCCAACCGCCACAGCCGCGATCCATTAGTCTGTACCAGAAGGTGCAAACCCTCGGAATCCGTCAGTTTGTAAGCCTTGTCGCGCGGCTTCGCATTGCGGCAGGTAGTGTCAGAAATCGGCATGTGGTCACGGTCCCAGGTCGTGATACCAACGATATGACCACATCTTGCGGCGATGCAATGGTCTTCATGGTACGCATGGGAAACCGGAAACCGCAGTTTTCTGAGCTTCCTTCCCCCTCTGGAACTCTGGGGAAATGGTGGTGGTAGCGGAGGAGGGACTCGAACCCCCGACACGCGGATTATGATTCCGCTGCTCTAACCGACTGAGCTACTCCGCCATACCAAGGCCGCTGTGATGAGCGGCTCGATCTGGTGCCCCGTTGCTGCGGGGCAGGCCGCGTCCTCTAGGGGCAAGGTTCGCATCGGTCAACACCGAAAAAGCACCTTCAACCACGAAAAGATATCAGCCGGATCGGACGCCACAGACCGTCTTCCCAGGCATAGAGTCCGAAGCCGCGAAAGCGGAACTTGCGCGGTTGCAACTGCGGCGCCAGTTCCGCCTGCAGCGCCCTCGCCGCCTGCGCCGTCACCTTGTTCTGGATCGTCACGTGAAGGCGTAGCGGCTGTGCGTCCTGCTGGGTGAGCAGGCCGTGCATGCGCTCGGCGATCTCCGCGTGGAGCGCCACCATTTCCAGGCTTTCGATGGAAAGAGCCGTGCCAGTGCCCAGCTTCATCAGCCCCTCGATCCGCGCTGGAGGCGGCGCGGCACGGGCGAGGTCGCTCAGAAGGTCGATCAGTTCCTCTTCGACCGATGGCGGCAGCGCATGGAACAGCGTCACATGGGCGCGCAGGCGATTACGCTCGGGCGGGTAATGCGCACGCCTGAGGGCATCCGCCCAGCCCAGCACGTCGGACGGCAGTTCCGCAGTGACGAGCAAAGGCGCGCCCGCCTTGCGCGGGCCGGTCGCGACCCAGTTTTTGGCGGGCCAGTCAGGCGATTGTTCGGTCATCGTGAAACTCCGCTGCCCTCCCGAATCCGCCCCGATTGCCAGAAAGAACTGCGCAGGGCAAAGTTCGCGCCGGGAGTGCATGAAGGGGGAAGCAGATGCGAACGTTCCGCGTGATCTCGATACTGATCCTGATCTGGAACCTGATCGGCGATGCCGCTTATCTGATGCAGGTCAACGCCGATCTCGACGATGTCGCGAAGACGGACCCGGTCACCGCACAGGCGTTCGGCTCGATGCCCGCATGGGCGTGGGCCGCTTATGCCGTGGCGGTCTGGGGCGGCACGCTGGGCGCGATCCTGCTGCTGATGCGCCGCGAGATCGCCTGGGTGTTCTTCGCCGCGTCGTTGGCGGGCGTGGTGGTGCAGTTCGGCTGGAGTTTCCTCGGCTTCGGGATGATCGCAGCCAAGGGGTGGTCGACGGCGGTTTTCCCCGCCGTGATCTTCGCCATCGCCCTCGCCTCGCTGCTCTATGCGCGGGCGAAGGCGAAGGACGGGACGCTGAGCTAGATTACAGCTCGCCGCGCTCGCGGCGGATGGCAAACCACTTGGCGACATTGCGGTTGTGCTCGGCCAGAGTGCCTGCGAAGGCGTGGCCGCCGGTGCCGTCCGCAACCATGTAGAGCGCGTCGGTCTTGGCCGGGTTCAGCACCGCCGCGATCGATTCGCGGCTGGGGTTGGTGATCGGCCCCTTGGGCAGTCCGACCATCGTGTAGGTGTTGTAGCCGTTGACCGCCTGGATTTCCGACTGGAGGATGCGGCGGCCGAGGCGCTTGCCCTTGGTGATGGGGTAGATGATCGTCGGGTCGGCCTGAAGCAGCATGCCGGTCCGCAGTCGGTTCGAGTAGAGCCCTGCCACCATGCGCCGTTCGGAGGGCTTGCCGGTTTCCTTCTCGACGATCGAGGCGAGGACGATCGCCTGCTCCGGCGTCTTTACGACGAGGCCCTTGGCGCGGTTCGCCCAGAGTTCCTTGAGCGTGCGGCTCATCGCCGCCTGCATGCGCCGCACCAGTTCCTCGCGCGGTTCGCCGTTCTCGAAGTTGTAGGTGTCGGGGAGGATCGAGCCCTCTTCCGGCACCGAAACGTCGCCGGTCAGCGCCGTCTGCGCCTTGAGGCGATCGTAGACCATCACCGAGGGCATGCCTTCGGGGATCGTCACGAAGCGGCGGATGATCTCGTCGCTGGAGATGATCGCCAGCACGGCCGAGGGGCTGGCGTGCGCGGGAATGGCGAACTCGCCCGCCTTGATGCCGCTGCCGCCTCCGAACACGCGGGCGCGCAGCTTGAAGCCGGAAGCGGAGGCGATCACGCCCTGCTTTTCCAGCCTGTCCGCAACGTCCCCAAGGCTGGCGCCGGTGGGGACGACGAAGTGCTTGTCTTCTTCCAGCGGGCCGGAGCCGTACCAGCCGCCGAAGAAGGCCCAGAGGCTCCCGACGAAGAGTACGGCGACGACTGCCGCCAGGCCGCATCCGCGCCGGGAGATCATGAGTTTAGTCGATCTTGCGCATCACGAGGCTGGCGTTGGTACCGCCGAACCCGAAGCTGTTGTTGAGCACGGCGCGCACTTCGCGCTTGCGGGCGACGTGCGGCACGAGGTCGACGCCCTCGCAGCCCTCGTCCGGGTTGTCGAGGTTGAGGGTCGGCGGCACGATCTGGTCGCGCAGCGCAAGGATGCAGAAGATCGATTCGACCGCACCCGCGCCGCCCAGAAGGTGGCCGATGGCCGACTTGGTCGAGCTCATCGAGACATTGCCGATGGCGTCGCCGAACAGGCGGCGCACGGCGCCCAGTTCGATGGTGTCGGCCATGGTCGAGGTGCCGTGGGCGTTGATGTAGTCGATGTCGGCAGGCGTCATGCCGGCCTTCTTCAGCGCCATCTGCATCGAGCGGTAGGCGCCGTCGCCGTCCGGGTGCGGGGCGGTGACGTGGTAGGCGTCGCCCGACAGGCCGTAGCCGATCACTTCGCAGTAGATCTTTGCGCCGCGCGCCTTGGCGTGCTCGTACTCTTCCAGGACGAGGACACCGGCGCCTTCACCCATGACGAAGCCGTCGCGGTCCTTGTCGTAGGGGCGGCTCGCCTGTTCGGGGCGGTCGTTGTAGCTGCAGTTGAGCGCACGGGCCTGCGCGAAACCGGCGATGCCGATCGGACAGACGGTCGATTCGGCGCCGCCCGCCAGCATGATGTCGGCGTCGCCGTCCTTGATCATACGCGCGGCGTCGCCGATCGAGTGCGCGCCGGTCGAGCAGGCGGTGACGACCGCGTGGTTCGGACCCTTGAGGCCGTACTTGATCGAGACCTGGCCCGAGATCAGGTTGATGAGGCGGCCATGGACGAAGTGCGGCGAGACGCGGCCGGGGCCTTTGTCAGCCAGCACCAGCGATTCGCTTTCGATGCCCGGCAGGCCGCCGATGCCCGAACCGATCGAGCAGCCGGCCATGAGCTTGTCTTCCTCGCTCATGTCGGTCAGGCCCGCGTCCTCGAGCGCCTGGCCTGCAGCGTCGATGCCGAAGACGATGAAGGGATCGACTTGGCGCTGGATCTTGTGATCGACGCGCTTGCCGGCGTCGAAGCCGTATTCGTGATCGGCGGGCTTCACTTCGCACGCGATCAGGCACTTCTGGCCCGTCGTGTCGAACTTGGTGATCGGACCTGCGCCCGACTTGCTCGCGAGGATGTTGGCCCAAACGGTCTCCACGTCAGCGCCCAGGGGGGTGACGAGACCAAGTCCGGTTACGACGACACGACGCATATGCTCTCCGAAAATCTCAAATGGCCGCATCCGGTCGTCGGGAAACCGACGGCCCGAAAACGGCGACAGGCCCGCCCCCTTAAAGGGCGAGCCTGCCGATTTCAATCCGGTGTTGCATTCACGCCCCACCCCTCACGAGCGGAGCGCCGAAATGCAGGCCCGAAATCAGACCGAAGGGATTAACCCTTGTTCTCTTCGATGTACTTGATGGCATCGGAGACGGTGCTGATCTTCTCGGCGGCATCGTCCGGAATCTCGACGCCGAATTCTTCCTCGAACGCCATGACCAGCTCGACGATGTCGAGCGAGTCGGCGCCCAGATCGTCGATGAAGCTGGCGTCCTCGGTGACCTTCTCGGCTTCAACGCCGAGGTGCTCGACGACGATCTTCTTAACCCGATCGGCGGTATCGCTCATTTGTATAGACCCCTTCGAAAATAGGCGGGTTTGAATTACGCTAGTCGCCCTAAAGACTGGGCGGCGCGCTGGCAAGAGCCTTGGGGCGGCAGTGATCGCTGATGAGCCTCGCGTTATCCACGGTTGACGGCAGAAAGCGCCCTTGCGGCCAAGGCTCCTCCCCGAGCTTGCCTTGGGGAGGTGGCAGCGCGTCAGCGCTGACGGAGGGGGAATGCCTCACCTCTTCCCCTCCACCACCGCCGGCGGAGGCGGTCCCGCTCCCCGAGACAAGTTCGGGGAGGAATGGGTTTTACTCCGCCGACTTGGCGGGCGCAGCCTGCTTGACCGGCTCCACCACGCGCAAGTGCAGTTCGCGCAGCTGCTTGGGCTCGGCGTGGCTCGGCGCGTTCATGAGGAGGTCCTCGGCGCGCTGGTTCATCGGGAACAGCGTGATCTCGCGCAGGTTCTGCGCGCCGCACAGCAGCATCACGATGCGATCCACACCGGCGGCCATGCCGCCATGCGGCGGCGCGCCGTACTGGAACGCGCGGTAGAGGCCGCCAAAGCGATCCTCCACGTCCGCTTGCGTCAGGCCGGTCATCTCGAAGGCCTTGACCATCAGCTCGGGCGACTGGTTGCGGATCGAACCCGAAGCGATCTCGAAGCCGTTGCAGACGAGGTCATACTGGTAGGCCTTGATCGTCAGCGGATCCTGGTTCTGCAACGCGTCCATCCCGCCCTGCGGCATCGAGAACGGGTTGTGCGCGAAGTCGACCTTCTTGTTGTCCTCGTCCCATTCGTAGAACGGGAAATCGACGATCCAGCACAGCTCGAAGCGGTCCTTGTCGATCAGGCCCAGCTGCTCGCCAACGCGGGTGCGCGCGAGGCCCGCCAGCTTGGCGGCCTGCTCTTCCTTGCCCGCGGCGAAGAACACGCCGTCGTTCGGGCCAAGGCCGAGCGCGGCGATCAGCGCGGCGGTCTTTTCCTCGCCGTGGTTCTTGGCGATCGGACCGCCGGGGACGCCGTCCTTGATGTTGATGTAGCCGAGGCCCGAATAGCCCTCGCCGCGTGCCCAGACGTTCATGTCGTCGAAGAACTTGCGGCTGCCCGCGCCTGCGCCCGGAGCCGGGATCGCACGGATCGTGCCGCCATTGGCGACGATGCCCGCGAAAATGCCGAAGCCCGAGTCGACGAAGTGCTCCGTCACGTCCTTGATCAGCAGCGGGTTGCGCAAGTCCGGCTTGTCCGAACCGTAGTCCAGCATCGCCTGCGCGTGCGGGATGCGACGGAACTCACCGGCCGGGGTGACCGGCTTGTCGCCCGCGAACTCGGCGAAGGTGGCGCGCAGCACCGGCTCCATCGTTTCCCAGACTTCTTCCTGGGTGACGAAGCTCATTTCGAGGTCGAGCTGGTAGAATTCGCCCGGCAGACGGTCGGCGCGCGGGTCCTCGTCGCGGAAGCAGGGTGCGATCTGGAAGTAGCGGTCGAACCCCGCGACCATCAGCAGCTGCTTGTACTGCTGCGGTGCCTGCGGCAGCGCGTAAAACTTTCCGGCGTGGATGCGGCTGGGCACCAGGAAGTCGCGTGCGCCTTCGGGGCTGGAAGCGGTCAGGATCGGCGTCGAATATTCGGTGAAACCGGTGTCTTCCATGCGGCGGCGCATGTCGCGGATGATCTGCGTGCGCTTGACGATGTTGGCGTGCAGCGTCTCACGGCGCAGGTCGAGGAAGCGGTACTTGAGGCGGATGTCCTCCGGGTACTCCTGCTCGCCGGCGACCGGCATCGGCAGTTCCTCGGCCTTGCCCAGCACGGTGGCGACGCGGGCATAGACCTCGATCTCGCCGGTGGCGAGGTTGGGGTTCACGGTGCCTTCGGTGCGCGCCTTCACGGTGCCCTCGATCGTCACGACGCTTTCCGCGCGCAGCGAATCGAGTACGGCGAGCGCCGGGCTGTCGCTGTCGGTCACGACCTGGGTGATGCCGTAATGATCGCGCAGGTCGACGAACAGCACGCCGCCATGGTCACGCTTGCGATGGACCCAGCCCGAGAGGCGGACGGTCTGGCCGACCTCAGCCGCGCTCAGGGCGCCGCAGGTGTGGGAGCGGTAGGGATGGGTCATGACGGGCTCTTTTGGTCGAATGGAATAGTTGCGGCCCCACTAAAGGAGTGCCGCAGCGATTGCCAGATGGGGATTCGCGTAAAATCCCCGTCATCCCGGCGCAGGCCGGGAACGCTTGCGGTCTTCAGGCATTGGCCGGGAGCCTCGATGCAAGGTGGGCTGTTCATCGCCAGCGGTGCCGGCCTGCGCCGGGATGACGGCGGTAACTCCAAATAAACCATTTGGCGATTATGCTCCCGCGCACGGGTCGCCACACCAAAAAACCGGGAAATGCAGATGTTTGCTGACGGCAAGCTGGACGAAACCATCTTCCACCCGACCGACGAAGAGAAAGCGGCGCAGTACCAGGAATGGGCCGACGCACCGGTTTCCGCGCCTGCGAGCGCTTCGGTCGAGGCCGAATTTCCGGCCATGCTCGACTTGCGCGAACTCGCCGATCCGGAAGCGGACCCGGGATATGAACCCGAGGGCCTGTACCTTCCCCTCCCCTATGGTCACACCACCGGATCGCAGTTGCGCCGCCGCTTCGTGACGGCCGAGAGCATCGCCGAACTGGCCGACGTCAAAAAGCCCAGCCTGTGGCAGCGGCTCCTCGGTCGGAAATAAACTGCGACAAAACGGTAACACGGGGCGTTGATCCCCCGCGCGGTTAGGCGTAACGCCCTCGTTCAATGAAAATTCACCCGCTGATAACGAAAACCGAAGATCTTGCCGCCCTGTGCGAGCGTCTCGCGAAGTCCGATTTCGTGAGCGTCGACACGGAGTTCATGCGCGAGAACACCTATTGGCCCGAACTCTGCCTCGTGCAGATCGCCAATACCGAGGAAGCTGCCGCGATCGACCCGCTGGCGGACGGCCTCGACATGACTCCGCTGCTGGATCTGCTGACGCAGAACGAGGACGTCCTCAAGGTCTTCCACGCGGGCGGTCAGGACGTGGAGATCATCTTCAACTTCACCGGCCGCACCCCGCACCCGATCTTCGACACCCAGATCGCGATGATGGCGATCAGCCAGTCCGAGCAGATCGGCTATTCCAACCTCGTCGAATCGTGGCAGGGCCTGACGATCGACAAGGGCGCCCGCTTCACAGACTGGTCGCGCCGCCCGCTAACCGACCGCCAGATCGAATACGCGATCGGCGACGTCACGCATCTTTCCAAGATCTTCCCCAAAATCCTCAAGCGCCTGATCAAGACCGGGCGCGGTGCCTGGCTGGACCAGGAGATGGAAAAGCTGGCCGATCCGGAAAACTACCGGAACGACCCCAAGGAAGCCTGGCACCGGATCAAGGCGCCGGGCCGCAACCCGCAAGTGCTTGGCCGCCTGCGCGCGATCGCCGAATGGCGAGAACTGGAAGCGCAGGGCAAGAACATCCCGCGCGGCCGCATCGCCCGTGACGAGACGCTGGCCGACATCGCCAGTCACCCGCCCAAGAGCCAGGCCGACCTCGCCAAAGTGCGCGGCCTCTCGCAAGGCTGGAAGGACAATGAAATCGGCCGCCGCCTGATGACCGCCATCGCCAAGGCGGAGCCGCTGACCGACGACGAGATGCCCGCCCGCGCCCCGCGCGGCGCGCCGCTCGGCAAGGAAGGCTCGCTGGTCGCCGACCTGCTCAAGCTGCTGCTCAAGATCCGTGCCCGTGAAATCGATGCCGCGGCCCGCCTGCTGGCGCGCAGCGACGAACTGGAACTGCTCGCGGCGGGCGTTCGCAAGAACCTCAGCCTGCTGCAGGGCTGGCGCTACGACGTGTTCGGCCGCGATGCGCTCGATCTCGTCGAGGGCAAGCTCGCCTTCGCGGTGGAGAACGGCAAGCTCAAGATGACGCGCGTGGAAGACGTCGTCGACGATACGGTGGCCGAATAAGCCCACCCCGCTGCGACTAGGTCCTCCGGACCAAGTCTCGCTCCCCTCCCGCTTGCGGGAGGGGCAACGCTGCGATTTTTCCGCCCCTCCCGCTTGCGGGAGGGGCCGGGGGTGGGCTCCCTTCCTCCTTCTTCCGCATTGCACAACGCCGCTTGGCGAACCGCTCCCACCGTGCAATAGCCACCACATGACCGTCTACCAACCGACGCTCAAGCAGCTCCAGTATCTCGTCTCGCTCCACGAGCACGGCCATTTCGGCCGTGCCGCCGATGCCTGCTTCGTGTCGCAATCGACACTGTCGGCGGGTCTGCGCGATCTGGAAACGCTGCTTGGCGTAGTCCTCGTGGAGCGCACCAAGCGCGCCGTCCGCTTCACGCCGCTGGGCAATGCCGTGGTCGAGAAGGCCCACCGCATCCTGCGCGAGACGGAGGAACTGTCCGAACTCGTCCAGTCCAGCGGCAAGCCGCTCTCGGGCGAAGTGCGCATGAGCGTGATCCCGACGATCGCGCCGTTCCTGCTGCCCCGGATGCTGCCACGCCTGCGCCGCGAACGCCCGAATCTCAAGCTCTTCCTGCGCGAGGAACCGAGCCAGGCGGCGATGGAATCGCTCCACCATGGCCGCGCCGACTGCGTGCTGCTCGCCCTGCCCTATGCGACCGGCGAGGTGGAGAAGGAGACGATCGAACTCGACGCCTTCTTCGTCGCCTTCCCCCGCGACGATCCGCGCGATCCGCCCGCCGAAGTCAGCCCCGACGTGATCGACGAGAACCGCCTGCTCCTGCTCGAGGACGGGCACTGCCTCAAGGACCATGCCCTCGCCGCCTGCAACCGGCCCGAACTGCGGGCCAGCGCGACGATGATCGGCACCTCGCTGCATACGCTGGTGCAAATGGTCGACAACGGGCTGGGCCTGACGATGCTGCCGGAAATGGCGCTCGACGCAGGGATTCTCAATGGAACCAACGTCGTCGCCCGGCCGCTGATCTCGCCCAACGCGAATCGCGAGATCACGCTGGTGTGGCGCAAGAATTCCCCGCGTGCAGAGGAATTCCGGATGCTGGCGGACGAGTTGCGGGCTGGTTGACCTGGCTTTGTAGCCTGAGGGGGCTTCGACAAGCTCAGCCTGAGCGGTATTGAGAGCCAGTCCTTGAACCCCGCTCAGGCTGAGCTTGTCGAAGCCCCGGCGTCCTAGCGCCGCCGCAGCACCTGCAGCGCCACGCCGAGCACCGAAATGCCGATCCCGAGCGCCGAGACCCCGCTCCAGCCCCACTCGTGCCATGCCGCCGTCGCCGCGCCCGAACTGGCCGCCCCGGCCAGAAACATCATCGCCATGTAGACGGTGTTGATGCGTGAGCGCGCCTCAGGCCGCAGCGCGTAGATGATGCTCTGGTTGGAGATCTGGCTGAGCTGCACCGCCACGTCGAGCACAAGCACGCCCACGATCAGCCCGGCGATCGAATGCCAGAAACCGAAGATCAGCCACGCCGCCAGCGTCATCACCGTGCCCAGCACGATGGCGGGATGCGGACCGCGACGGTCGGCGAGTCGTCCTGCGACCGGTGCTGCGAGCACGCCCGCGGCACCGACGATACCGAACAGTCCCGCAGCTTCCGGCCCAAGGTCGAAGTGCTCCTGCAGGCGCAGGGCAAGAATGGTCCAGAACACGCTGAAGACGCCGAACTGGCAGCACTGGGTATAAGTCGCCAGCCGCAGCGCGGGAAATTCGCGCCACAGACTCCAGAGCGAGCGCAGCAGGCCGACATAGCCGAGTCCGGTGTCTTGCGGACGACTGCGCGGAAGCTGGAACGCCATGAGCAGTGCGGTCAAAAGCGCCAGTGGAACCGCGAGCCAGAACATCTCCCGCCACCCGAGCGTTCCGGCAACGAAGCCCGCCAGCGTACGGCTGAGCAGGATACCGCACAGGAGACCGGCCATCACCGTGCCGACGATTGCGCCACGCTTCTCGTCAGGGGCGAGATTCGCCGCGAACGGCACGATCTGCTGCGCAACCGAAGCGAGCAGCCCGACCAGCAGCGATGCGGCCAGCACCAGCCCGGCACTCGGCGCGACGGCGACGAGTGCCAGCGCGGCGGTCAGCGCCAGGCATTGCAGCACGATCAGCCTCCGCCGCTCCACCAGATCGCCAAGCGGCACCAACACGACGAGGCCGAAGGCGTAACCGAGCTGCGTCGCGGTCGGCACGTAAGTCGCCGCCGCACCCGCAAGGTCGCGCTCCATCAGCCCGATCATCGGCTGGTTGTAGTAGATGTTGGCGACGGTCAGCCCGGCAGCGACGGCCAGCGAGAAGACGACCGGGCGACTGGGGCCGCCGACGGCACTGGACGCCGACATGGTGCTGGACGCGACGGTAATGGTGAAATCCTTCGTGCTGTAGCCCCCGCTCCAAGCGCAAATGGCCCTCGAGCCGCGTCAGACCAAGTGCGGGGAACGCAAGTCCGCTTGCCCGCACCGCAAACGCAAGGGGTTCAGTCCATGTGCTTGAGGCCGACCCGCAGGTAGTCCCAGCCCGTCACCACCGTCAGTGCGGCGGCCGCCCACAGCGTCGTCAGGCCCACGGTATGCGGCACGTTGATTACCAGCGCGCCGAGGTCGAGATTCCACCACGGCATCGCCACGCCAAGGATCAGCGCCCCCAGGCAGATCAGCTGGAACGTCGTCTTCCACTTCGCAAGGCGACTGACCGGCACCGAAACCTGCAGCCCCCCAAGAAACTCACGCAGGCCCGACACGGCGATCTCACGCACGAGGATGACGAGGCCCGCGATCACGTGCATGTCGCCCACGAAAGGCCCACGCAGGATGCCTTGCGCGGTCAGCACCAGAATCACCGTCGCCACCATGATCTTGTCGGCGATAGGGTCGAGGAATACGCCCAGCTTCGACACCGTCCCGCTCGAACGAGCAAGATAGCCGTCGAAATAGTCGGTGAGTCCCATCAGGCAGTAAAGCCCGAAAGCCAGTCCGTACCCGAATTCCCATCTGGGCCACCAGAGCAGGAAGGCCAGCAACGGAAGGGCGACGATGCGTGAAAGCGTCAGGATGTTCGGCAGAGTCAGCATGATGGGAATGCCATAGCCCGCAATCGCTACGGGAATAAAGTGGTGAACAGGGCTTGTGCCCCCGCCCCATGCCATTAAGTGTCCCGACGACCAATGAGCAAGGCCGGCGGCATACTTAGATCATGACCACGACGACCCAACTCATCCGGGCGCGACGTTTTCTCCCCCTTTTCGTCACCCAGCTTCTGGGCGCGTTCAACGACAACCTGTTCAAGAACGCGATGGTGCTCTTCGTCGTCTACGAGGTGTACCACTCGGAAGGCCAGGAGGCGCGGTTCAGCGCGATGGCCTCGGCGATCTTCATCATCCCCTTCTTCCTGCTCTCGGCGCTGGCCGGACAGCTGGCCGACATGCGCGACAAGGCGAAGCTGATTCGCATCATCAAGGCCTGCGAGATCGGCATCATGCTGGTCGGCGGCGCGGGCCTTGCCCTTGCGTGGCAGGGGCAGGCGCTCGACGCCGTGGCCATCCCGCTGATGCTGCTGGCGCTGTTCGCGATGGGCGTTCACTCGACCTTCTTCGGACCGATCAAGTACGCGATCCTGCCGCAGCACCTGAAGGACGGCGAAGTCCTCTCCGGCACCGGGCTGGTCGAAGCAGGTACGTACATCGCCGTACTCGCCGGCACGATCGTCGCAGGCTGGATCAGCGTCGACGCCGCCGCGATCGGCGTGATCGTCGTCGCCGTCATCGGCTGGTTCGCCGGACGACAGGTCCCCTCCGCCCCGCCGCTGGGCAAAATCGAGCCGCTCGACTACCACGTCATCCGCGCTTCCGTGCGCCTCGTGCGCACCACGATGCAGGACCGCCGCGTGTTCCTTGCCATCTGCGCGATCAGCTTCTTCTGGGCGATCGGCACCGTGCTGTTCGTGCAGTTCCCGCCGCTCGCCAAGAACATGCTGATGGCCAGCAAGGAAGTGGCCAGCCTGTTCCTCGTGATCTTCTCGGTCGGCGTCGCAATCGGGTCGATGGCGATCAATGCGCTGCTCAAGGGCACCGTTTCCGCGCGCTGGTCGCCGATCTCGGTGATCGGCATGGGCGTGTTCCTCGTCGCCTTCCAGCAGGTCTGCCGCATCTGGCCGCCGCATAGCGGAACGGGAACGCTGATGGACGTGGGCATCTTCGTCGTGCAGCCGCTGGCGATCCCGCTGATGCTGACCTTGCTGGGCATCGCCATCTGCGGCGGTATGTTCGTGGTGCCGCTTTACGCCTTCCTCACCACCTTCGTGCCCAAGTCGCAGACCGCGCGCACGATTGCCGCAAACAACATCGTCAATTCGGGCGCGATGGTCGTCGGTTCGCTGGCGACCGGTGTAATGACGCTGATGGGCGTTGCGGTGGCGCAGCAGCTTCTGGTCGTCTCGCTGTGCTGCGTCGCCTCGGCCTGGCTGGGATACCTGCTGTTCCGCGCCGAGAAGTGCCCCAGCGTGGGTTGAGGCGCACATTTTTCGTAATTGCGAGCGTAGCGAAGCAATCCAGGGCAGTGTCCAGCCGCTCTGGATTGCTTCGCTACGCTCGCAATTACGCTACAGGTAAATGGCGACGTCTCGCCGTATCAGGCGATGAACAGGGTGATCGCCACGAAACTCGCGCAGTAGGCGGTCAGAAACCCCCGCCAGTCGCCGCCGCTGAGGCGCCATTTGCGCGCGGCCTCCACATCTTCGTCTTCCTCCTCAAGCGATTCGGTGAAGACGTGGGGCGGCAGTGAGCGGCGGAACCAGTGCCCGGCCGACTCCTGCGTGAGGACGAGTGCGCGACGTGTCATGCTTCGCATAAGTCACGCATTAACGATTTGTTTACCATTGCGCAAAGCGCTTGGCGAACCCTTCCCGAAACGGGACGATTCGTTCTTGCAAGCATCGGAAACCCAAAGAAAAAGGGCCGCCCTAAGGCAGCCCTCTCGCTGGTTTCCGTCAGGAAGAGGTTAGGTCAGACCCGGTCGCCGAGCGCGCCCTTGACCTTGCCGATGCCCTGCTGAAGCTCGCCCTTCTTTTCCTGGGCCTTGCCTTCTGCCTGCTGGGCCGGGTCGTTGCGCGCCTTGCCTGCGGCCTGCTTGACGTTACCGGCAATCTCGTTGCCCAGGCCCTTCACGGTGTCCTTGAGTTCACCCACGGCGGTATCTCCTTAGCTCGGCGGCGAAACATCTCGCTGCCGTCACGTGAAGAGAACACGCTGCTCCGCCGCTAAGTTTCGTACGCCTGCGCCGAGGCGTGCCTTAGCGGCGATATGTCGTCACTCCCCTGCCAGCCCCAGCACATAGTCCCACTCCTGCGGCGTCACCACACCCACCGACAGGCGCGAGAACTTCACCAGTTCCATCTCCGCCAGCTTGGGATCGCCCTTCACTTGCGCGAGTGTCACCGGCCGCTTCAGCTTGCGCACCGGCTTCACCTTGACCGCCGCCCACTTGCCCTCGGAATCGCTGGGATCGGTGATCCCGGCCTTGCTCACCGTAGCGATGCCGACGATCTCCTTGCCGATGTTGGAGTGGTAGAAGAACACCTCGTCTCCCACTTCCATGGCGCGCAGGTTGTTGGCGGCGCGGTGGTTGCGCACGCCGTCCCATGTGCCCTCGCCTTCCTTCACAAGATCGTTCCAGCCGTAAGCATCGGGTTCAGACTTCATCAGCCAGTATGCCATGCCCGCACCTTCCATCGTAAATTTCCGGCCCGAATTAGACTGTGACGGCCGGGGCGCCTAAAGGGGCGGCATACCGACTCGTTACGGATTGCACTACCATGGACCTCGCACAAATCCCCGTCCTCAGCCTCGTGGCCGACAGCGCCGACCTGCCCGCGCGCATCGGCGAGAGCTTCCGCACCTTCGGCTTCGCGATGATCCGCGACCACGGTATCGACCAGTCGCTGATCGACCAGGCCTGGGCCAGGACCGAGGAATTCTTCGCCCTCCCGGTCGAGACCAAGCAGAAATACTTCATCCCCGGCCAGGGCGGCGCGCGCGGCTATACGCCGTTCCGCACCGAAGTCGCCAAGGGCGCCAAAGAGAAGGACCTCAAGGAATTCTGGCACGTCGGCCGCGACGTTCCCGCCGATTCGCCGCTCGCCGCCTCGATGCCGCCGAACATCTGGCCGACCGAGGTTGAAGGCTTCGAAGAGACCTTCCGCGAACTCTACGCCCAGTTCGACGAGGCCGGCGCCAAGGTGCTCTCAGCGATCGCCGTCGACCTCGGCCTCGATGCGGGTTGGTTCGACGCAGGGATCGAGGACGGCAACTCGGTGATGCGCCTGCTGCACTACCCGCCGGTTTCCGCTGAATCCGGAGGCGCCATCCGTGCCGGCGCGCATGAGGACATCAACCTCATCACCCTGCTGCTCGGCGCACAGGAAGCGGGCCTCGAACTGCTGAGCAAGGACGGTCGCTGGCTCTCGGTCGCGCCGCCCGAAGGCGCCATCGTCGTCAACATCGGCGACATGCTGCAGCGCCTGACCAACCACGTGCTGCCCTCGACCACGCACCGCGTCCGCAACCCCGAGGGCGCGCGTGCCGGGCACAGCCGCTACTCGATGCCGTTCTTCCTCCACCTGCGCAGCGACTTCCGCTTCGTCACCCTGCCCGAGTGCGTGAGCGACGAGAACCCGGACCGCTACCCGGTCTCGATCACCGCCGACGACTACCTGCAGGAGCGCCTGCGCGAGATCGGTCTGAAGATGTGAACGGCGCCGATTAAAACTCTGTAATAGCCCAAGCCCCGGCCCGCTGATGCAGGCCGGGGCTTTTTCGTTAACTGATATTTCAGAGGAACTGCGTAGCTCCAACGGCTTACAAGCCACGCCCTTGGAGGGGCCATTTCGTGCACGCAGCAAGTATCCTTTCCTCCCGGCGTGACACGGAAGGCAGCGAGGTCGACATCGTCGCTTTCGGCATCGTTACCGCGGCGATCATTCTTTTCGTCGCCACCGGCAGCGAAATCGGCCCGGCGGTCGTCAATTCGCTCGCCGGACAGGGGCCGGGGCCGGACCATTTCCTGCTCAACGCCTTCCTGCTCAACATCGCGATCATCATCTTCGGCTGGAGCCGCTACCGCGAACTGTGCGACGAGATCATGCTGCGCCGCGCCGCCGAGCGTGAAGCGCGGCGTCTAGCCGAAACCGATTCGCTCACCGGCTTCCACAACCGCCGCAGCTTCAACCTGAGCGTCGACGCGCTGATCGATCGCAGCGCGACGGCCGGGCGGGCCGTGGCAGTGCTGATGATCGATCTCGACAACTTCAAACAGGTCAACGACTACAACGGCCACGCCACCGGCGACCGCCTGCTGGTGGAATGCGCCCGCCGCATCACCGCCGCGCTTCCAGAAGGCACCATCGTCGGCCGCATCGGCGGCGACGAATTCGCCGTAGCCGTTCCGTTCGAGCCCCGTCACAGCGAAACCGTCGACAGCATCGCCGCCGCGCTGGTCCAGGCCATCGCCGAGGGCTCGCGCATCAGCAACGCGACGATCGACGTCACCGCCTCGATCGGCCTCGCCCGCGCCGAATCACGCACCACGTCCTCGCCCGCGCTGCTGGAGATGGCCGACGTCGCGATGTACCACGCCAAGCGACAGGGCCGGAACCAGTTCTCGTGGTTCGAGCCGCAGATGGCGCACGAGATGCGTTTCCGCGCCGACCTAGAGGCAGGCATCCGCCAAGGCATTCCGCGCGGCGAATTCGTACCGTTCTACGAACAGCAGGTGGATCTGGAGACCGGCGAACTCACCGGATTCGAGATGCTGGCACGTTGGGATTCGCCGCAGTTCGGCATCGTCGCGCCTGACATCTTCATCCCCGTCGCCGAAGAGATCGGCGCGATCACCGAACTCTCGCGCAGCGTGATCGCACAGGCGCTGGAAGACGCGAAACTGTGGGACCCGAAGCTGACGCTGGCGGTCAACATCTCGCCCATCCAGCTGCGCGACCCGTGGTTCGCCCAGAAACTCCTGCGCATGCTGGTGGAGGCCAACTTCCCGCCGCAGCGGCTGGAGATCGAGATCACCGAAAGCTGCCTCCACCAGAACCTGGGCCAGGTACGCACGCTGGTGACCAGCCTCAAGAACCAGGGCATCCGCATCAGCCTCGACGATTTCGGCACCGGCTACAGCTCGATCGGGCAGCTCAAGCAGCTGCCGTTCGACCGCATCAAGATCGACCGCAGCTTCGTCTCCAGCATGCTCGACGACGAGGACAGCGCCGCCATCGTCCGCGCCGTGGCGACGCTGGGCGAAGGGCTGCACATGCCGGTAACGGCCGAGGGGATCGAGACGCAGGCCGTGCTCGACCACTTGCGCCAGTACGGCGGGATCACCGGCCAGGGCTATCTGTACGGCCGCCCCCGCCCCGCGGCCGAACTCGGCGAATGGCTGGGTGAGGAACCCAAGACCGAAGTCGCCCCGGATGATACACCGGAAGTGAAGCGCGCCTGACGTCGTCCCGGACCTGATCCGGGACCGCTTGCCTTGAGCGACCTTGCTCTCGGCAAGGCGTCTCGCCGACCGCATCCGCCTAAAGACAGCCACCGGTCCCGGATCAAGTCCGGGACGACGAAAACGGCAGGGGAAATTGACCTTCCCCCCCGCACCACCTAAATCGCGCGCATGCGGATCGACTTCACCAAGATGCACGGCCTGGGCAACGACTTCATCGTGCTCGACGGCCGCGTGCACGCGCTGCCCCCGGTGGACGCCGCCTTCGCCTCGGCGCTGGCGGACCGCCACACCGGGATCGGCTGCGACCAGCTCATCGTCCTCGAACCCTCGATGGACGCCGATTTCCGCATGCGCATCTTCAACGCCGACGGCAGCGAGGTCGAGGCTTGCGGCAACGCCACGCGCGCGGTCGGCCTGCTGCACGGTGAACCCGCCCGGATCGAGACGCTCGGCGGGCTCGTCATCTCCACGCCCACCGATGGCGGCATCAGCGTCCAGATGGGCAAGCCGCGCTTCGACTGGAACGCGATCCCCCTCGCCTACGCCATGGACACTCACGCCATGCCCGTCGCGTGGGAGGAACTGGTGAACCCGATCGCGGTCAACGTCGGCAACCCGCACGTCATCTTTTTCGTCGCCGATCCCTACGCGATCGACATGGCCCGCATCGGCCCGATGATCGAGACCGACCCGCTGTTCCCCGAGCGCATCAACGTCAACGTAGCTGGCATCACCGCGCGAGACGCGATCACCCTGCGCGTGTGGGAGCGCGGCGCGGGCCTCACGCGCGCCTGCGGCACCGGCGCCTGCGCCACCGCGATCGGCGCGATGAAGCGCGGCCTCGTCGACCGCCGCGTCACCGTGACGCTGCCCGGCGGCCCGCTGGTGATCGAGTGGCGCGAGGACAACGAGATCGTCATGACCGGCCCCGCGACCGAAGCCTTCCGCGGTTCGTTCGACGCCGCCGATTTCGGAGCGCACATCAGGATCGCCATTTGACCGTCGAGGTCCATTCGCTCGGCTGCCGCCTGAACCTCGCCGAGAGCGAGACCCTGCGCGGGATGCTGGGTGAGGCGGACGACCTCGTCGTCATCAACTCCTGCGCGGTCACGGCGGAAGCCGTGCGCCAGACCCGCCAGGCCATCCGTCGCGCCCGCAAGGCCCGTCCCGACGCGCGCCTCCTCGTCACCGGCTGCGCGGCCGAAGTCGAGCGCGAGGCGCTAGCGGCGATGCCCGAGGTGGACGGCCTCATCGCCAACACCGCCAAGCTCGACCCGCGCGCCTGGAACGTGCCGCTCGCCACGCGAGCGCCGGAAACCCGCGCCCACACCCGCGCCTTCGTGCAGGTACAGAACGGCTGCGACCACGCCTGCACCTTCTGCGTCATCCCGCAAGGCCGAGGCCCGAGCCGCTCGCGCACCGTCACGCAAGTGCTGGACGACGTGGCCCGCCACCTCGACGCAGGCGTACAGGAAGTGATCCTCACCGGCGTCGATCTCACCTCATGGGGCGACGACCTGCCCGGAGAGCCGCGCCTCGGTACGCTGGCAGAAGCGATCCTTACCCGCTTCCCCGGCCTGCCGCGCTTGCGCCTCTCCTCGATCGACGGCGCCGAAGTGGACGACCTGCTGTTCGACCTCCTCGCCTCCGAGGCGCGGGTCATGCCCCATGTGCACCTCTCGCTGCAGCACGGCCACGACCTGATCCTCAAGCGCATGAAGCGCCGCCACTCGCGCGCCGACGCGGTGAACCTCGTTGCAGCCCTGCGCGCTCGCCGCCCGGAGATCGCCATCGGTGCCGATCTCATCGCCGGTTTCCCCACCGAGGACGACGAGGCGCACGCCGCCAACCTGTCGATCATCGAGGCGCTGGGTGTCGTCCACGGCCACGTTTTCCCCTACTCGCAGCGCCCCGGCACCCCCGCCGCGCGCATGCCGCAGGTGGAGCATGCGACGATCCGCGCCCGCGCCGCGCAGTTGCGCGCAAAGGTCGCGGAAACCCGCGCATCGTGGCTTGCCGCGCATCTGGGCTTGCCGCTATGGGTGCTCGCCGAAAGGGGCGGGAGCGGCCACGCGGCCGACTTCGCGCCCGTCCGGGTTCCCCCCGGCACGCCGCCCGGCGCGCTGGTGGAAGTGACCCCGACCCGAATTGTCGAAGGAATGCTGGAAGCATGAGTACCCCTGACCCCCAGCAAAACGAGGGGGCATCAAGCGACTGGTCCGACCGTCTCTTCGGAGGCTTTCGCCAGACCTCGCAGCGCCTCGCGGGCAACCTCGCGGGCCTTGGCGGCGGCACCCGTCTGACCTCGGCGCAGCTCGATGCGCTGGAAGACGCGCTCATCATGTCCGACCTCGGCCCCCGCGCCGCCGCCCGCATCCGTGACCGGCTGGCCGAGGAGCGCTTCGAGCGCGACGCGGATGAACGCGCCATCATGGAAGTCGTCGCGCGCGAGATCGCCGAAATCCTGCGCCCGGTCGCCAAGCCGCTCGACATCGTCGCCTTCCCGCGCCCGCAGGTGATCCTCGTGATCGGCGTCAACGGCTCGGGCAAGACCACCACGATCGCCAAGCTGGCGCACCTGTTCCAGGAGCAGGACTATTCGGTCATGCTGGCAGCCGGAGACACCTTCCGCGCCGCCGCGATCGGCCAGCTCAAGGTCTGGGCGGAGCGCCTCTCGATCCCGATCGTAACCGGTCCCGAGGGCGGCGACCCCGCCTCGATCGTGTTCGACGGCCTCAAGGCCGCGACCGAGCAGGGCATCGACGCGCTGATCGTCGACACCGCCGGGCGCCTCCAGAACAAGCGCGAACTGATGGACGAACTGGCCAAGATCCGCCGCGTCCTCGGCCGCCTGAACCCCGCCGCGCCGCATGACGTGGTGCTGGTGCTGGACGCCACCAACGGCCAGAACGCGCTCTCGCAGATCGAGATATTCAAGGAAGTGGCTGGCGTTTCCGGGCTCATCATGACCAAGCTCGACGGCACCGCGCGCGGCGGTGTCCTCGTCGCGGCGGCGGAGCAGTACGGGTTGCCGATCCATGCCATCGGCGTCGGCGAAAAGATCGACGACTTGCGCCCCTTCAACCCCGACCTGCTCGCGCGGGTCATCGCGGGGATCGCGTGATGAGCGCCGATGCTGCCAAGAAGCCCAAATCCAGCTGGCTGAACCTCGTCGTCGATTTCGGGCCGCTGCTGGTGTTCTTCCTCGCCTACCGGCACTTCTCGCCCGAGGGCGACGGCAATTCGATCGCCACCGTCACCGCCGTCATCAAGGGCACGATCGCCTTCATGGTCGCGACCGTGGCGGCGCTGGTCGTGTCGAAGTGGCGGCTCGGCCATGTCTCGCCGATGCTGTGGCTGACGACGGTGCTGATCCTCGGCTTCGGCGCGCTGACGGTGGTGTTCCGCAATGCGATCTTCATCCAGCTCAAGCCCACCGCCGTCTACCTGATGTTCTCGGCCGTGCTGTTCTTCGGGCTGTGGCGCGGCAAGGCGATGCTCAAGTACCTGCTGCAGGCCGCCTTCGAGGGGCTGGACGACGCCGGCTGGATGATCCTGTCGCGCAACTGGGCGTGGTTCTTCCTGGTGCTGGCGGTGCTGAACACGGTGCTGGTCTATACCGTCAGCTTCGACACGTGGCTGCAGGCCAAGCTCTGGGGCTTCACGGTGCTTTCGTTCCTGTTCACGTTCTCGCAGCTGCCGATGGTGCTGAAGCACGGCATGGGCGAAAGCGCGAAGGAAGAACTGGTCGAGAACCCGCCGCACGATTGAACTCGACCTACCGTCCGCGACATCAGGCCGTCCGCGCGCAGAGGGCGCATGCATCACATCACCCCGCCTGCCCGCACGATCATCGTCGTGGGCCGCACCGACAAGACCCGCGATTCGGGCGATATCCAACGCATCCTGCTGATGCTGGAAGCACAAGGGTTCAAGGTGCACTGGTTCGTATCCGACTATACCCGGTCTTACGAGGACATCGGTGCGCGCATCGTCGCCAGATGGCCCCGACTGTGCTGGCGGGACCGCGACACCGCGCCGCGCCGCATGCTACGCATGCTGCTGCGGCTCGTGCTGGTGGTGCTGGATCAGCACCGCTACGACCACCTCTACACATTCCTCCACGGCCGGTCTGCCAACGACGCGCGGCAATTGCGACGAATGCTGGATGCGATGGGTGATCATGCCGCCTGCATCGTGACACATTCTGCAGGCGGCATCTCGGCCACCAGTGTCGCCGATCATCGCGCAATCGCCCGCATCGTCTGCTTCGCGTACCCGTTCCGGCATCCGGAGCGCCAGCCACAAGCCTACCGGACGGCGCACCTGCCTGCCGTCACCAAGCCGCTGCTGATCGTCCAGGGCGATGCCGACGACTATGGCGCCGACCCGTCCGACTTCCGACGCCACCTGCCCCCGAGCGCGCGCGTGGTATCGCTCGCCTGCGGTCATGACTGCGACCGACTACGATCCTCCGAGTTCAGCCGCGCGTGGGCGGCGGTTTCCGGTTTCTTGGAGATGCAGTCCGAACAGACATGAGGGTGTTCCCGAAAACCTGCGTCTTTCCTACAAAGGTACGGCCACGATACTGTCGGCAGCCGCTCAGGCCATGAGCGGACCGCGAATGCACATAGTGACACCTTGTTGTAATGCAGGCGCGCACAAAAAAAGCCTCCGCCCAAGGACGGAGGCTTCTTGATCCCACCCGCAAAGGTGCGGAAAATCAGATCCCGGCGATCGCCTGGTCCACCAGCGCCTTGTCGGCGGCGGCGGAATGGTTCGCGGCGATCAGGCCCTTCGCGGCAGCGGCGGCGGCAGCGGCAGCCTGATTGCGCAGCTGGGTCACGGCAGCGAACTCGGCTGCGGTAATCTTGTCCTGCGCCATCTTCTCGCGGCGGGCGATGGTCTCGGTGGTGTCCGCCTCGGCCTTGGCGACGATCGCCTCGGCTTCGTGACGGGCATGGTCGAGCATCGCGGCGGCGTCCTTCTCGGCGTTCGCGATCTTGCTCGCGTATTCCGAACGAAGGACTTCCGCTTCGGCGCGCAGCGACTTGGCTTCGGCGAGTTGGGCCTTGATCTCGGCGATCTTGCCGTCGAGACCCTTGCCGATCATCTTCGGCACGCCTTTCCAGGCCAGGATCGCGAGCAGCACGATCATCGAGCTGCTGACGACCGCGACCGGCGGCGCGAAGCCGAGGAACAGCGGTTCGGCGTGATGCTCGGTCGAAGCGTGCGTACCTTCGGCACCCGTCACTTCGGCGGCTTCATGGTCGAGGCCGTGCTCGACGGCGGCGTTGGCGTCAGCCATGGACCAGGTTCTCCTTCACGGCGCCGCGCACGACGTCGTCGCCCAGCGACAGGCCGGCGATGCGGCTGACGATGTCGCGGGTCGCCTCGGCGGCCACGGTCTCGATATCGTCGGCAGCGGCACGGCGCGCCTCGGCGATGCGGGTTTCCGCACCGGCTAGGGTGGCGTCGATCGATGCCTGGGCAACGGCGAGGCGCTGCTCGGCAGCGGCTGCGGCCTTGGCGCGGGCGTCGGCGATGGTGCCCTGCGCCGAAGCGCGGTTGGCGTTCTCGCGGGTGCGCCAGGAGGCCTCTTCGGCATCGGCCTGGGCACGAGCGGCTTCGGCTGCCTTGAGGTCGGCGGCGATCTGGTTGTCACGGCTGGCGACGGTGTCCATCACCTTCGGCACCATGCCCCGTCCAACGACGAAGAAGGTGATACCGAAGAAGATCAACAGCCAGAAGATCTGGCTGGAGTAGAACTCGCCTAGCTGAGCGATCTGAGGCATGGGTTCAGCCCTGTCTCGAAGGAAGCCGGAAAAAATCTTGCCGGAAATCCCGGCCGCCTCACCAAAGGGTCAGGGCGGCCGGAAATCCGGTCAAACGCGAGCGATCAGGCGAAGATCAGCAGCGCGGCAATGACGAACGAAAGCAGGCCGAGAAGCTCTGCACCGGCGAAGCCGATGAACAGGCGACCCTGCTGGGCGTCAGCGGCGCCCGGGTTGCGCAGCGCGCCTTCGAGGAACTTGGCGAAAACGTTGCCCACGCCGATCGAGGCGAGGCCGGCGCCGATTGCAGCGAAACCGGCTCCGAGCAGCTTTGCAGCTTCTGCGTCCATATCAAAAACTCCCTTTGGTGTGCCCGCAAGTGAGGCGAAAAAAGATGATCAGTGAAGGTTCTCGGCGTCGTTGAGATAGACGCAGGTGAGAAGAGCGAAGACGTAAGCCTGGATGCCGGCGACCAGCAGTTCCAGCGCGCAGATGCCGACCATCAGCACGAAGCTGGGAATGCCGGCGATCGCGAACATGATCGGGCCGTTGTTGCCGCCCGAGATCACGAAGCTGGAGAGCACTTCGAGCAGCACGTGTCCGGCCATCATCGCGACGAACAGTCGCAGGCCGAGGCTGAACGGGCGCACCAGGAACGAGATCAGCTCGACCACGAAGATGATCGGGATCATCAGCGCCGGCGTACCGTGCGGCACGAAAAGCGAGAAGAAGTGCAGCTTGTGCTTGGCGAAGCCGACGATCAGCACAATCGAGAACGACAGCACCGCAAGAACGCCCGTGGCCGAGAAGTGGCTGGTGAAGGTGAAGGCGTGAACGCCCAGCACGCCCAGCGGCATCAGGCCGAGGAAGTTCGCGAAAAGGATGAACATGAACAGCGAGAAGATGTACGGAACGTACTTCTTACCGTTCTTGCCGACGTTCGCGGCGAGCATGCCGTCGATGAAACCGGTGAAGGTTTCCACCGCCATCTGCCAGCGACCGGGCACCAGTTGACGCTTCATGCCGCCCGCAACGAACACGATCAGCGCGAGGGTGGCGATGGCCATCCACAGCGCACTGTTGGTGAAGGCGATATTGTAACCGGCAATGTTCCAGTCCGCGCCCGCCAGCTTTTCAAGCTGGAACTGGTGCATCGGATCGAGCTTCGCTTCGGCTGCCACGCGATTACCCCTGTCGCCTATTGAACTACAGCGCCCCACTCCCCAATTCGCGGGTCAGTCAGGACGCTGGTTCGTAATCCTTAGTATGTTCCTGAAGGCAATACCAATTCCCACGAACAGCATCACCATCAGACTCAAGGCCATATATCCGCTGAAATGGCCGATGAGCCATCCCAGGAACAGACCGCCCGCGACACCTCCCAGCAATTCCGAAAGCACCCGGTTGCCCATGCGATAGCTCGCATCGGTTTCCGCGCCGGCCTTCGGTCGGTTGCGTTCCTCTTCCCGCTCGCGAAGGGCCTTCAGCCTTTCGTCGAGCGAATCGATGCGCGCATCCTCGCCAACAGGGTCTCGTGCAGGTTGCTCGTCGGTCATGTCACGTCCTCCTCACGATGACAGGAACGTTAGACACAAACGACGGCTGCCCGCCAAGAGCACCGGCCCCTTAGGGTGGGGCTTATCCCGAGTCAACCGGGGCGGCGGCTCCTCAGCGCCTGTTGTTGACAGGACACGGGGCGAAGATGCGACACGGATGAAGTAGAACTGCGGCGATCCACCCAATACCGCAATGGCGATGCAGCCGGAATGGACGCGAAAAAGGCCGGAAAAGCGTGCCCGCCTCCGGCCTTTTCTTGATTCGTCAGTGCGGTGACGAAAGTGTTGAACGCCTGTGACCTAGTACTTTTGGCCGCGCCCCGTTTTCACCGCCTCATGGATATCAATGTCACGGGCAGCGCGGGTCCAATTCCGGCGCACCGGCGCCGCGCGTCTTCCACGAACCGTCGAGGCCCTGGTACTTCTCGCCGGGCTTGGTGTCGCGGATCAGCTTGCAGCCGGTGGTGAAGGCGTATTCCTCGATGGTGCTCTTGCCCTGGGCGGCGGTGGTGTAGACCGAGCGGCGCTTGTTGTTGATGTCGCGGACCATGGCGGAGATGTCCCCGCCGCCGCTGATCACGCCGAGATAGCCGTCGCGCTGCTCGCCGACCTGCCCGGCCGCGCGCGCAGCGACGTATTCCGGCGAGCGCTGCGCATAAGCCGTGGACGCACCGGCGACGGCGAGAACCGTTACAGCTGCGGCGGCAATGAAACGAATGCTCGTCATCAGAAAATGCCCTTGTTCTCGTCCACCGTCTTGGCCGCGTCGGCGGCTAGGCGGTAGACGACTTCCTGCCGGATGTTGATGTTGAGTTCGATCACGATCGGCTTGTCGGGGGCTGCAACCTGAATGCAGCCTCCGAGACCGAAAGCGACCGCCATCACCGTCGCGGCCATCATTGCGGCGCGAACGGCGCGCCTGCCGGACCGTGTGCCCACCTGCTGCTCTGTCGAATACCCGTCGATCATCACCGGGCTTGTCGCAGCCGGAGGGCTTCCGGTCAATTCCGAGGGCATCATGGCTTTTTCTCGCTGACTGGAGGCTGAATAGCGCCGGATGGAGCCGAAGTCGGTTTGGGGGGCGCCAGATTGAGCGTCGCATCGGGCGCGGTGGTCGAGCGCGTCCCGTCCGTATTGAGCAGGCCGAGCACCCTCGGGTCCGTCACGTACGTCGGATCGTAGAGCGAACGCATCGAGCCGAACAGGCTGAAGAACGGCGCCTTGATGTTGACGATGAAGCGGAGCGGCAGCTTCGCGATCTGCTTGGTGATGAAGTTCTTGCTGGCGCCCTGCCCCTGGCTGAGCCCGTCGAAGCTGATCTTCGTGACGATATCGCCCGAGAGCGAACCGCCCAGCCCGATCTCCATCTTCTTGTAGTTCACCGACTTGAGCGCGTCGAAGGCGTAATTGCCCATGGCCGACAAGTCCTTGTACGTCAGCGCGCCGACGTAGGAGACGTTGCCGCCGGGATCGCGCGAGCGAAGGAAGCCGTTTTCGATCCGGCCGCCGTTTTCGTCGAAGATGAGCGGAAGCTCGCCGTCGAATATGCCGCTGGCGTTGATGTTGGTGAGTTCGAGATGCTGCACGAAGTCCGCCGCGTCGAGGCCCGTGACGCGCAGCGTGTAGTAGCGTGTTTCCGCCGCCCCGATCTGCATCTTCGCCGGGTCGAGGGTCAGCGTACCGTCCATGAACGGCCACTTTCCGCCGTGGACGATGAGGTTGTAGCCGGGGCGTATCTCGTAGGAGAGCGTGCCGTCGGTCACCTCGATGCCCGGGTTCATGGAGGCGATGCGTACGTTCTGATTCGGCGCGGTAACCATGCCGAGGAGGTCGGTGAACACCACCTCGCCCGACAGCCCCCGTAGCGGACCGAAAGCGGCTGCGAAATCGACGCCGTCAGTGGAGAAGCGGCCACGGCTGGTCACGCTCTTCGGGTTCCAGTCGATCCGCCCGGTGCCGCGCACGACGCCCTTGAGGTCGGACACTACGCCCAGCACCAGCCGCGAGAGCGCGTCGGGCTGCAGCTTGTCGTCGAAGACAATCCCCTCGACGGCGAGATTCGCATGACCGTCGGCCCTCGACAGATCGTGGACGATGTCGGCGCGGACGACCGCCCGGTCGCTGCTCGGCTCGCGGAGCAGGGCCTGCGCGGTGATGCGGTTGTCGGCCAGTTGCAGCGTCGCGTCGCGCGCCACCATCGGCTGGAAGCGTGCCACCTGTTGGCGGTCCACCAGCGTGAACTGTGCGCCCTCGATCGAGGCCACGCCGCTGGCATAGCGCCAGCGGCCCGCAGCCTGCCGCATGTCCAGCGGTACGGCGGCAAGGCTGATGTCGGCCTGATCGAAGGTGCCCGCGATGTCCTTGCCGATCTGCCCGTCGAGATGGCTGACGAGGAAGTGCGATGCGGTGTCCGCCGGGCCAAGCGCCACGTTGATGGCGCTGGCCTTGAGGACACCGGGCCTGCCCCCGCCCATCGCGAAGCCGAGCGGCCCGCTGGCGATCCGGATCGGCGTCTCGCCAAGGTGCCCGGACAAGTCGAGCGCGGTCATGCCTGCCGCGAGCAGCAGGTTGTCGGGGCGCCCTTCCACGATCGCCCCGCCGCGCGCCGGGCACAGGGTGAGCTTGCGCTTGTCGATGGTCAGGTTGGAGAAGCTCAGGGCATCGAACGCGACGTCGGTGCAGCGGCGCCACACGGCGAGCCTGCCGTCCGCGCCCCATCGGCCATCGACCGGAAGCTGCAGGTTGCGCGTGTTGCCGCCCGGAAGATCGCCGCTGAGGACGACCTGCCCGTTGAAGGAGAGCGCGCCGTCTGGCGCCTGCTCCAGCGACAGCCTCGGCACGCCGACCATCGCCGATCCGGCGCGGTAATCCGTCATCGTCGCGCGCATGGCGAGGTGGCCGTCGTCGCCGCTCTCCATCCGCCCCCACGCCTGCGGCAGCCCTCGCCCGCCGGTCGTGAAGTTGCCGTTCACCCTCGGCACGCCGCCCTTGCGGCCGAACATCGCCTGCACGCGCGAAAGCGACAGCACCGACTCGCCGCTGCCGCCCTTCAGCGACCCGCGCGTGACGACGACGCTGAGGCCCTCGCGCGAATTGCGCACGAGGAGGCCCGCATTGATCGTACTGCCACGCATCTCGCGGCCGAGCGCCTGCCGCACTTGCGCCGTGATCGGCGCGCCGAGGGTTCCGGCGGCCGCCTGCTGCGCTGAGAGCAGTGCGCGGTCCACGGTATTGCCAAGCGCCAGTTCCCTGCCGGTGAGGTCCGCGTCCACATCGAATCGCGCGATGCCGCCGGTGGAGCGCGCGCGCCCTTCGAGGGTGACTTCGCGCATCCGCGCCTGCGGCGTGTCGAGTCCGCGCCCGGTAACCCGGTACGTCGCGCTCAAGGCGTTGCCGCGATAGGTGAACCGCCCCGAGCCGCTCGCTCCAGCCAGCTTTTGAACCCCGAAGCGCGCGGCTCCGGCGGAAAGGCCGAGCTTGCCCGAAGCCCCGTCGAGCGCTTCGTCGAGCGTCACGTCCAGTTGCACACCGGCCTTGGCCAGTCGCAGATCCTGCGATGGGCACGACAGGCTGTCCAGCCGCACCGGCCCCTCGAATCGCGGCTTCGCGGCCGAAGTCGTCAACTTGCCGTAAATCGTCGCGCGCCCGGTCGAGCAGCCGCCGCCGGTGAGCGCGGGCGACAAGGCCGCCAGTTCGCCGGAGAACCCGCCGCGCAATTCGCCTTCACCCGCCAGCTTGACGCCGATGCGGCCGTGGTCGCTGTCGATCAGGGCGCGCCCGTCGACAACCGCAAGGTCGAGGTCGGGCATCTCGAACGGCCCGCCCTTGCCGCTGAACAGCGCCTTGTCGAGACTGCCGAAGCTGGCCTTGCCGCCGCGCCACGAACCGTAGAGGCGCGGCTTCACCACGGTGATCCGGCCGATACCGGGAAGTCCCCAGGAAAGGCGCGTCGCCACCCGCAGTTCCTGCACCGTCAGGTCCGGCCGCGCCGGATCGCCGATGACGAGGTTCCGAATCACCTGCTCCGAGGGTCCGATCCGCACGATCTCGTAGCGGGCATCGAGGCCCAGCGAATCGAGTTCGCGCTCGATGAGGTTCGCCGCGATCTCCTCGCGCGATAGCCAGGCAGCACCCAGCGCCGCCGCCAGCAGGCCGCCCACCACAAGCACGGGAGCGCCCCAGCGCCTGCGCCAACTGTGGCCGCTCCGAAAGCGCCCACGCGAAGAAAGGCCCCCGGTAGCGGCCTCGTCGGTGTCCGGGGTCTGGTCGATCTCTTGCGACATCCGATCGTTCACTTGCGCCGGGCGGACGGGAAAGGCAATTGTTTGTACGCAGCATGGACGGACAACCTCCCCTCTTCGATGAACGCCCCCTCCCCCTCAGGGAGGCGCGCGGCGATTTTGCCAATGATTCGAGCGGCCACCGCGCACGGTTGCGCAAGCGGTTGCTCGATGGCGGGGCGGAGGCTCTGGCGGATCATGAGGTCATTGAACTCCTGCTGATGCAGGCCGTTCCGCGCCGCGACATGAAGCCGCTCGCGCGCAGCCTGATCCATCGCTTCGGCTCGCTCGCAGGGGTGCTGCAGGCCGAGCCGCGCGCCCTCGCCGCCCACCCCGGCATGGGCGAGGCCACCGCCGCGGCGCTGCGCGTGGTCACCGTCGCCGCCACCCGCATGGCCCGCCAGAAAGTGCGCGAGGCACCGGTGCTGTCCTCGTGGCACGCGCTCATCGACTACCTGACGATCGATATGGCGCACCTGACGGTCGAGCGCGTCCGCGTCCTCTACCTCAATGCCCGCAACATGCTGATCCTCGACGACCTCGTCGGCGAAGGCTCGATCGACGAGGCCGCGATCCACCCGCGCGAGGTGATCCGCCGCGCGCTCGACCTTGGCGCCACGGCGCTGATCCTCGTCCACAATCACCCTTCGGGCTCGCCGCAGCCGAGCCGGGCGGACATCGACATCACCAACCGCATCGCCGAGGCCGGTCGCCTGCTCGGCGTCTCCGTCCACGACCACGTGGTGATCGGACGCGAGGGCCACATGTCACTGCGTGCCAAGGGACTGATCTGACACCATGTGCGTCGCGGCCGTCGCCTGGGATGCCCATCCCAACTGGCTCCTCGTCGTGGCGGGCAACCGCGACGAGTTCCATGCCCGTCCCGCCGCGCCGCTCGCGCACAGGCCGGACGGCATCATCGCCGGGACCGACCTCACCGGCGGCGGCACCTGGCTGGGCGTCACCGAAGAAGGCCGCTTCGCCCTCGTCACGAACTACCGCGTGCCGGAAGGCTCGCAGCCCGGCCGTCCCTCGCGCGGGAAGCTGGTAACGGATCTGCTGGAGGGCGCGCTCCCGGACACGCTGACCGACGCGATGGCGCAGATGAATCCGTTCAACCTGATCCTGGCCGATACGGGCGAGGCCTCGTTCCTCACCAATCACCCGCAGGTCGAGGCGCGGCCGCTGTCTCCGGGAATCCATGGGCTGTCGAACGGCGGTTTCGACGTGCCCTGGCCCAAGACGCTGCAGGTGGGGGAAGCGATCGAACGGTGGCTGGAAAATGGATCGTCCGATCCCGCGCCGCTCCTCGACGCGCTGCGCGACGAGACACCCGCACCGGCGCCCGCACGCCCCGAACTCGGCCCCGAACCGCGCTTCGCGCCGGTTTTCATCCGCGATGCGACTTACGGTACGCGGTGCAGCACGGTGATCATGATCGACCGCGCAGGCCGGGGCGCGATCGCCGAGCGCAGCTTCGATGCCGACGGTGCCCGCACCGGCGACGTCCGGATCGACTTCGCCTGGCCCGGCATCGGAAGCCGGTAGATCGCCGCGCAAGCGCCTTGCCTTTCGCGCCCGCGCCGCCTAGCGGCACCGGCACGAATTGGCCGCTACCCGCGTCAGCTGCAAGGAGTCGAACATGGTCCCCCGCTACGCCCGCCCCGCGATGACCGCGATCTGGGAACCCGAAGCCCGCTATCGCATCTGGTTCGAGATCGAGGCCCATGCTGCCGTCAAGATGGGCGAGATGGGCACCGTCCCCGCCTCCGCCGGCAAGGCGCTGTGGGACTGGTGGGCGACCAGCCCGAAGATCGACGTCGCCGCGATCGACGCGATCGAAGCCGTGACCAAGCACGACGTCATCGCCTTCCTCGACTGGGTGGCGCAGCAGGTCGGCCCCGAGGCGCGCTTCATGCACCAGGGCATGACCAGTTCCGACGTGCTCGACACCACGCTGAACGTGCAACTGGTCAAGGCCGCCGACATCCTGCTCGCCGACCTCGACGCCCTGCTCGCCGCGATCAAGCGCCGCGCCGAGGAGCACAAGTACACCCCCACCATCGGCCGCAGCCACGGCATCCACGCCGAGCCCGTCACCTTCGGCCTCAAGCTCGCCGAAGCCTATGCCGAGTTCGCCCGGTGCCGCATGCGCCTCGTCTTCGCGCGTGAGGAAATCGCGACCTGCGCGATCTCGGGCGCGGTCGGCACTTTCGCCAATACCGACCCGGCCGTGGAACGGTACGTCGCCGACCAGCTGGGCCTCGGGATCGAGCCGGTCTCCACGCAGGTCATCCCGCGCGACCGTCACGCGATGTTCTTCGCCGTGCTGGGCGTCATCGCCAGCTCGATCGAGCGCCTTGCCGTCGAGGTCCGCCACCTGCAGCGCACCGAAGTCCTGGAGGCCGAGGAATACTTCTCGCCCGGCCAGAAGGGCTCGTCGGCGATGCCGCACAAGCGCAACCCCGTGCTCACCGAGAACCTCACCGGCCTCGCACGCGTGGTGCGTTCGGCCGTCGTCCCCGCCATGGAGAACGTGGCGCTGTGGCACGAGCGCGACATCTCGCACTCCTCGGTCGAGCGCTTCATCGGCCCCGACGCGACGATCACCCTCGACTTCGCTCTGGCGCGCCTGACTGGTGTGATCGACAAGCTGCTGATCTATCCTGCGCGCATGCAGAAGAACCTCGACCGCATGGGCGGCCTGGTCCACTCGCAGCGCGTGCTGCTGGCGCTGACGCAGGCGGGCCTGACCCGCGACGAGAGCTACCGCCTCGTCCAGCGCAACGCGATGAAGGTGTGGGAATCGGACGGCCAGCTCTCGCTGCTCGAACTGCTCAAGGCTGACCCCGAAGTCGCTGCCGCCCTTCCGGCCGAAGTGATCGAGGACAAGTTCAACCTCGACTACCACTTCAAGCACGTCGACACGATCTTCGCCCGCGTGTTCGGCTGAGCCGATCGTCGTCCCGGACTTGATCCGGGACCGCTGGCTGTCTTTAGATGCGCGCTGTCGATAAGGCGCCTGGCCGAGAGCAATGTTGTTCTCGGCCAGCGGTCCCGGATCAAGTCCGGGACGACGGCGGAATCCCTTCCCTTGCGGAAAATTCACGCCTAGCATCGCCGGGAAAGCAGGAGGAACAATGCAGGTCATCCGCACCATCGCATGGGTCGTGCTCACCGCCGTGCTCGTCGCATTCATCGCGATGAACTGGACCAAAGTGCCGGTAAACTTCTGGCCTCTGGCAGACGGCAACTACTTCCACTTCGAATGGCCGGTCGGCGTCGTCGCGCTGCTCTTCTTCGGGCTGGGCATGCTGCCGGTGTGGGCTTACCTGCGCGCCGTGCGCTGGCGGCTCAACCGCCGCATCGCCAGCCTCGAGAACTCGCTGCGCGCCACCTCGATGCCCTCGCTCGCCGAAGCGCACGAAGCCGTGCTCGTCACCCCAATCGAAACCCCGTCGGAAATCGAGAAGTCATGAACCGCAATCCCGTCTACCTCGCCCTCGACCTCCCTCGCCTCGACGCCGCAGAAGCGCTGGCGCGCAAGGTCTCGGGCCATATCGGCGGGATCAAGCTGGGCCTCGAATTCTTTTGCGCCCACGGCCACCACGGCGTCCATGAACTGCACAAGGTGGGCCTCCCCATCTTCCTCGACCTGAAGCTGCACGACATTCCCAACACCGTCGCTGGCGCGATGCAGGCGATCCACGTGCTGCAACCCTCGATCGTCACCATTCACGCCGCCGGTGGCCGCGCCATGATGGAAGACGCCAAGGCCGCCGCCGGTGAAAACTGCAAGGTCGTCGCCGTCACCGTGCTCACCAGCCTCGACGGAGACGACCTCTCCGCCATCGGCGTGAACGCCAACCCCTACGACCAGGCCCTGCGCCTCGCCGACCTCGCTCACTCGGCGGGCCTCGACGGCATCGTCTGCTCGGGCCACGAAGTCGGCGCGGTGCACAAGCAGTGGAAGGACGGCTACTTTGTCGTCCCCGGCCTGCGCCCGGCAGACGGCAAAGTCGGCGACCAGAAGCGCACCGTCACCCCGCGCGAAGCCCGCGATGCAGGCGCCAGCGTGCTCGTGATCGGACGGCCAATCAGCCGCGCGGAGGATCCCCTCGCAGCGGCGAAGGCTATCGAGGCTACTCTTTAAGAACGGAAAAAGAGGATTCTGGGGCCATCGCCCCAGACCCCTTTACTGTCATCGTTGTGCGCGCAGCAGCGTCGCGTCCACATTGCGCCGCAGGCTATTGGTCTTCCAACACAGCCTCATTGCCGTACGATGCTGCGCGCCCGACCTCGACGGGTCACGGGGTGCAGGGGTGGTAAACCCCTGCTTCCTCCTCTGCTCACCTTAACATTCGCACACTTCACCGTTCAGCCCTTCGCAACCTCGCTCCGTCCAGATCGTTGTCCACCGAACAACCCCCGGGAGTGCGACCCCATTATGAAGACCCTGAGCCTGCTCGCCGCCACGGCTATGGCAGCATCCGCCCCTACCGCCTTCGCCCAGCAGGCCCCTGCTCCCGCCATCGAGGCCGGGCACACGATGCTCACCGTCACCGCCGAAGGTTCGTCCACGCGCGAGCCCGACATGGCGAACTACAGCGCCGGTGTGACCACGCAGGGCACGACTGCCAGCGAGGCGCTTTCGGCCAACTCGGCGCAGATGACCAAGGTGATCGCCGCGCTCAAGCGGGCCGGGATCGCCGACAAGGATGTCCAGACCAGCAACCTCAACGTCAATCCGGTCTACGCCCAGCCCAAGCGCCTGCCCGATGGCTCTTACGAGGACGACGGCCAGCAGCGCATCGTCGGTTACCGTGCGAGCAATTCGGTCTCGGTCCGCCAGCGCAAGTTGCAGGACATGGGCAAGGTGATCGACGCGCTCGTCACCGCCGGTGCGAACCAGGTCAACGGCCCGAACTTCATGCTCTCGCAGCCCGAGGCGGCGATGGACGAGGCGCGTGTCGAGGCGATGAAGTCCGCCCGTGCCCGCGCCGAACTCTATGCCAAGGCATCGGGCCTGCGGGTCGCGCGCATCGTCTCGATCAGCGAGAGCGGCGGTTATTCGCCGCAGCCGGTGATGTTCGTGCGCAAGGAGGCCCGTGACATGGTCGCCGCCGCCGCGCCGCCGCCGGTCGCTGCGGGCGAGTTGGAGATGAACGTCAATGTGACGGTGCAGTTCGAACTGGCGCCGTGATCGACCATCAATTGACCATCATCTCGTTCGATTGAATGTGATAGCCGACGAGCGCGAGCTTGTCGGCTTCACTTTTTCGGAACACGAATTGCTCGGTTCCACTACCGCGTTCGAACACGGTTTCGTTGGTTGTCGTGGTGAAGCTGCCGATGGTGCTGGCGTTGCGGTTCCAGCCGACCTGCTTGCTCGACTTCACGTTGCCCAGCTTGCGATGGACCGCGTCGAGCAGGGCGACGAACTGCTTCTGTGTGGTGGCCTTGCGCATGTCCGGCCCGGTCGCATCCCAGATCGCCTGCGAGCGGCCTGCGTCCAGCGCCTGGTGGAAACGGACCACTTCTGCGTCGGCTTGCTGGATCGACTCCTTCACGCTGCAACCGCCGAGCATTGCCGCTGCGAGGAATGGCATTAGATAGCGGCCCAACCGATTCACTTCACGTCCTTCATTTCATGCAGGACCGCAGCTTAGGGCAAGGCGCGCATATGCCAACAGCGGCAATCAAGATTTGCGGTATCAGCACCGCCGCTTCGCTGGAAGCGGCCATCCGCGCCCGCGCCGCGCACATCGGCCTGGTGTTCTTCGCCAAGAGCCCGCGCGCGGTGAGCCCGGTGCAGGCGGCGCAGCTTTCGGCGCGCGCGGCGGACCGAATCGGCCGCGTCGGTCTGTTCGTGGACGCCGACGACGCGCTGCTCGGCGAGGCCGTGGGCGCGGCGAAGCTCGACGCGCTGCAACTCCACGGGTCCGAGACGGCCGAACGCGCCGCGCAGCTGCGTGCCCGCTTCGGCATCCCCGTATGGAAGGCATTGTCCGTCGCCACCTCCGACGACGTCACCCGCGCGAACGCCTACGCGGGCGCCGCCGATGTTGTCCTCTTCGACGCCAAGACGCCCAAGGGCGCCCTGCCCGGCGGCATGGGCCTCAGCTTCGACTGGGGCCTTGTCGCGAATTGGAAGGGACCGCTGGCATGGGGCCTCGCGGGGGGCCTCGACCCGGCGAACGTCGCCGAGGCCATCCGGCTGACAGGAGCGCCGCTGGTCGATACCTCCTCGGGCGTGGAGAGCGCGCCGGGCGTGAAGGACGAGGCGCGCATTGCCGCCTTCTGCGCGGCGGTTCGATCGGCCTGACCCAACCTTTCGTCATTGCGAGCGTAGCGAAGCAATCCAGGGCGACTCAACAAGATTGCTCTGGATTGCTTCGCTACGCTCGCAATGACGAAGGCCAGACGAAGAAAGGGGCGGCCCGTCGGACCGCCCCTTTCCTGGCTTACACTGCTTTCGCAGCGATCAGATCCGTGGGATCAGAACTTGACGCCCACGCCCACGAGGCCGCGGTCGGCGTCGGGGGTGTTGTCGCCGACCAGCAGGTGCTGGTATTCGGCCTTCACGTAGTAGCGCGAGCCCATGTCCTGCTGGACGCCGCCACCGACGCCCACGGCACTGTTGCAGTACTTGCAGTTCTTCGATTCCCAGTCGGCCAGCGCGTAGACCTTGGTGCCCGGGATCGGCTGCACGCCGATGCGGCCGCCAGCGCCCCACGAAACGCGGGTGTTGTCGGTCAGGATCTTGTCGGCCGAACCCTGCACACCCACGAAGAGCTTGTCGCCCAGGTCGTAGTCGTAGCCGGCGGCGACACCTGCAACTGCGTCGCTGTTGCTACCGTCCCAGATCACACCGCCGCGTGCTTCGACGCGAGCCTCGTTGGCCAGGGCGGGAGTGGCAGCGGCCACGGCAGCAACCGCGGCGAGCGAAACAAGTGCAATACGCATATTATATAACTCCAAGTATTCCTGCGATCCCGACCCTCATCGGGGTTATCGTCGGGAGCCCCGCCGCTGGACCCCGTCACCTTTCAGTCAGATGAACGGTAAATTCTTGGAATCGTTCAAAACGTCACAAAACTGCAGTTTATGCCGGTTAGGTGCTTTTGCCGATTTTCAGTTGCATTGTTTGCAATTGAATGTCCGCCAGGCGATCACCAAGCCCCTGTAGGCACCCATGGTTTTCCGGCGTTCCCGGGGCAAACATGGCCCCTCTCCTCAAGGCGTCTGGACAAGCGCGGGGGGGTCTGCCAAGCGCCGGATCATGACCGTTCAGAGCCCCAATTCGCTTCGTTCGTACCCCGATGAGTCGGGTCACTTCGGCCAGTTCGGCGGACGCTACGTCGCCGAGACGCTGATGCCGCTGATCCTCGACCTGGAAAAGGAATACCGTGCCGCGAAGCTGGACCCGGCGTTCCAGGCCGAGTTCGACGATCTGCTCAAGAATTTCGTCGGCCGCCCCAGCCCGCTCTATCCGGCGCCGCGCATCACCGAGCATTTCCGAAAGCTCGCGCCCGAGGGCAAAGGCCCGAAGATCTACTTCAAGCGCGAGGATCTGAACCACACCGGCGCGCACAAGATCAACAACTGCATCGGCCAGGTTCTGCTCGCCATGCGCATGGGCAAGACCAAGATCATCGCCGAGACCGGCGCGGGCCAGCACGGCGTCGCCACCGCCACCGTCGCGGCGCGCTTCGGCCTGTCCTGCACGATCTTCATGGGCGCCAAGGACGTCGAGCGTCAGGCGCCCAACGTGTTCCGCATGAAGCTGCTCGGCGCCGAAGTGGTGCCGGTCACCAGCGGCGCGGAAACGCTCAAGGACGCGATGAACGAGGCGCTGCGCCACTGGGTCGCCAACGTCCACGACACCTTCTACATCATCGGCACCGCCGCAGGTCCGCACCCGTACCCGGAACTCGTCCGCGACTTCCAGAGCGTGATCGGCACCGAAACGCGCGAGCAGATTCTCGAAGCCGAAGGCCGCCTGCCCGACATGCTGGTGGCGGCCGTGGGCGGCGGATCGAATGCGATCGGCATGTTCCACCCCTTCCTCGACGACGCGGACGTGGCGATGGTCGGCATCGAGGCCGCCGGTCACGGCATCGAGAGCGGCCAGCATGCCGCCTCGCTGATGGGCGGGCGTCCGGGCATCCTCCACGGCAACAAGACCTACCTGCTGCAGGACGAGGACGGCCAGATCACCGAGGCCCATTCGATCAGCGCCGGTCTGGACTATCCCGGCCTTGGCCCCGAACATTCGTGGCTGCACGAGGCGGGCCGCGTGAAGTACGTGCCGATCACCGACACCGAGGCGCTTGAAGCGTTCCAGCTGTGCTGCGCGCTGGAGGGCATCATCCCGGCGCTCGAAAGCGCCCACGCCCTCGCTGCACTGCCGCAGCTGACGGCTCAGCTGGACGCGGACAAGCTGCTCGTCGTCAACGTCTCCGGGCGCGGCGACAAGGACATCTTCACCGTCGCCGAGGCGCTGGGGGTCGAGCTTTGAAAAAGGGCGGGTGGCAACGGTCGCTGATCGACGCCGCCGTGCTCTGGATGGCGGTGTTCCCGGCAATCAAGGTCCTCGCCGACCTCGTCCGGGTGCGCTCCTTCGACCTTTCGGGCGCGGGCTATTACTGGGCCTTCGCCTTTCGAGGAAGCTGGAGCGACATCGCCGTCAGCCTCGCCTACCTCGCCGTTTTCGTCGGCCTGACCGCCGCCATTCTCCGCTATTCCGGAAAGACGCTGTTCTCCTGATGACCCGCTTCGAAACCGCTTTCGCCAAAGGCCCCGCGCTCGTCTGCTTCATCACCGGGGGCGACGGCGACACCGCATCGAACCTCGACGCGCTCGTCGCGGGCGGCGCCGACGTGATCGAGCTGGGCATGCCCTTCACCGATCCGATGGCGGACGGTCCGGCGATCCAGGAAGCCAACTTGCGCAGCCTCGCCAAGGGCACGCGCACGGCCGACATCTTTCGCATCGCCGCCGAGTTCCGGCAGCGTCACCCCAACGTGCCGCTGGTGCTGATGGGCTACGCCAACCCGATGACCATCCGCGGCCCCGAGTGGTTTGCCGAGGAATGTGCCAAGGCCGGCGTCGACGGCGTGATCTGCGTCGACATCCCCAGCGAGGAAGACGCCGCCCTCGGCCCGGCGCTGCGTGAAAAAGGCGTGTCGCTGATCCGCCTCGCCACCCCGACCACCGACGCCGCGCGCCTGCCCAAGGTGCTGGAGGGCTCCTCGGGCTTTCTCTACTACGTCTCGGTCGCGGGCATCACCGGCATGCAGCAGGCGGCGCAAGGCTCGATCGAGGACGCGGTGGCGAAGCTCAAGGCCGCCACCGACATTCCCGTTGCGGTCGGCTTCGGCGTCCGCACGCCCGAACAGGCGGCGGCGATTGCGAAGGTCGCGGACGGCGTGGTCGTCGGCTCGGCCTTCATCGATATCGTCAAGCAGCATGGCGATGCCGCGCCCGGGCCGCTGCAGGACTATACCGCATCGCTCGCCGAGGCGGTGCATTCCGCTCGATAGAGCCAAGCCGATGGGGCTTCGACAAGCTCAGCCTGAGCGGTGTTGGAGGCTTACGCCACTTCCGCTCACCCGGAGCTTGTCACAGGGTCGGACACAGCCTCTCGAAGCCCCCACGCGCAAGGCGCCGTCGAGGACACCATGAAAGACTTCGCCGTGTCGGACTCCCCCGCCGTACAGGCCCAGCTCGATCGCCTTGCCGCGCTGTCGCTGCCGCAAGGCCGCATCGGGCTTGAGGCGATCCGCACACTGCTGGCGCGCCTCGGCGATCCGCACTTGCGCATCGCGCCCGCGTTCCACGTCGCGGGCACCAACGGCAAGGGGTCGACCTGCGCCTTCCTGCGCGCGATCCTGGAGGCGCAGGGGTACAAGGTCCACGCGATCACCAGCCCGCATCTGGTGCGCTACAACGAACGCATCCGCATCGCGGGCGAACTGGTCGGCGACGACGAACTCGCCAGCCTGCTGGCCGAAGTGCTGGACGCGGCGCACGATCTCGAAGTCAGCTTCTTCGAGACGACGATCGCCGCCAGCTTCCTCGCCTTCGCGCGCCATCCGGCGGACGTCTGCGTGATCGAGGTCGGCCTCGGCGGCCGGTTCGACGCGACCAACGTGCTGCCCGCACCGCTGGTCTGCGGCATGGCGACGCTGGGCATCGACCACGAACGCTTCCTCCTCGCCCCCGAGGACGGCACGCCCGCCGAGCCGCTCACCCGCATCGCCTTCGAGAAGGCGGGCATCCGCCGTCCGCACGTGCCGCTGGTGACGCAGAACTACCCGCACGAAGTCGCCGCGTTCCTGCAATCCCTCGCCGCTTCAGAGGACGTACCGCTGCAGTCGCGCGATGCCGAGTGGAAGGCGCAGGTCACCCGCGACGCCATCTGGTTCGAGGACCGCCACGGCTCTTTGACCCTCCCCCTGCCCGAGATGCCCGGCGCGCACCAGGCGGACAACGCCGCCCTCGCCGTCGCCATGCTGCGCGCGCAGGATGTGCTGAAGATTGATCCTCACGCCTTCGCCGAGGGCATCCGCGCCGCGCGCTGGCCCGCGCGGATGCAACTGCTGGGCGACGGGCCGCTGACCGCGCTCGTCCCCGGCACGCCGGTCTGGCTCGACGGCGGGCACAACCGCGACGCGGGGCTGGCGCTGGAAGCATTCCTGCGCGAACGGGGGCAGGCGCCGCATCTGATCCTCGGCATGATCGCGGGCAAGGACCCCGCCGCGCTGCTCGATCCGCTCCACCGCCTCGTCGAAAGCGTGACGCTGGTGCCGGTGCCGGGGCATGACTGCCACCCGCCCGAGGCGTTCGCGGGCTGGTCGCTGCCGACGTCCTCCGCGCCGGATGTGGCGACGGCGCTGCGCGATCTGGAAAAGCTGGCCCCACGCGCCGTGCTGATCGCGGGTTCGCTCTACCTTGCGGGCGCGGTGTTGCGGGACAACGGCGAAGTGCCGGATTGAGGCGAAGGCGATCCCATCCCGCTGCGACTAGGCGATAAATCGCCAAGTCTCGCTCCCCTCCCGCTTGCGGGAGGGGTTGGGGGTGGGCCTTCTGCTGTTACTCTACCTCGCCCGCAGACCCCAGCGCCTGATCGACGAGCCCTGTCCGGCTCAGCCACCAGAACAGCGCGATGCCGGGCAGCGACGCCACCGTGGTGAGCAGGTAGAAGTTCACGTAGCCCATGGCCTCGATCAGCGCGCCCGCCGTCGTGCCGGTGGCGAGCCGCCCGACGACGCTCGCTCCGGCCGAGATCAGCGCATACTGCGCCGCCGTGTAGCGCAAGTCGCACAGCGCCGAGAAATAGGCGATCACCACGACGCCGCCGTAGCCCGAGGCGATGTTCTCGAAGCCGATGGCGCCCGCCATGCCCCAGTTGCTGTGCCCGGCCGCAGCCAGCGCCGCGAAGCTGAGGTTCGACACACCCATCAGCACCAGCGAGAGCATCACCGAACGCTTGAGGCCCATGCGCGCATAAGCGACGCCGCCGATGAACACGCCGATCATGTAGGCCCAGAAACCCAGGCCGATGTCATAGATCGCGATCTCGTCGTTGCTGAAGCCGAGGTCGTCGAACAGCAGGCGGAAGGTCAGGTTCGCCAGCGTGTCGCCGATCTTGTGGACGAGGATGAACAGCAGCACGAGAAACGCGCCGTTGCGGCGGAAGAACTCCCCGAACGGCCCGGCGATCGAGGACCAGACTTCGGCCAGCCCCTTCTTCTCGACCACCACCTTGCGGCGCTCCGGCTCGCCCAGCACCAGTGCGGTGAGCATGGCGGGCAGCGCGAAGACGGCGCATGCCGCATAGCCCACGCCCCAGCCGTAGCGCGCCGAAAGCACCAGCGCGAGCGCGCCCGCCCCCGCCGAGCCGATGCGCCAGCCGTACTGGCTCATGCCCGACCCGGTGCCGAGCTGGTAGGGCTTGAGCGTCTCGATGCGGTAGGCGTCGATGACGATGTCGAAGCTGGCGCCCGCCACGCCCACCAGCACGGCGGCGAGCACGGTCGCGCCGATGTCCGCCGCCGGATCGACCAGCGCGAGGTTGAGCACCGCCGCAATCACGGCAACCCCGCAGACCAGCATCCACGAGACGCGCTGCCCCATGCGGTGCAGGACCGGCAGGTGCACGCCGTCGACGATCCAGGCCCAGAACACCTTGAGATTGTAGACCAGGAACGCCAGCGTGAAGGCGGTAACGGTCTTCTTGTCGATCCCGTCCTGCGCCAGGCGCGTGGTCAGCGTCGCGCCGATCATCGCATAAGGAAAGCCCGAGGACAGGCCGAGCATGAACGAGGCGAGCGACTCCCGCTCGAAATAGGGCTTGATCGAATCCCCGACGCTGCGACGCTCTGCGATGGTATCGGCGTCCACGCCGGTCTCCTCATTTGCGGTTGCCGCCAACTTAGCGGCGGCGATCCGTAAGGGAAGGCTGGATGAAGCGGCGATCAACAGGTATGGGCCACGCATGTCCAAACCTCCCAGCAAGTCTTCAGGCGGCAGATCAGGCGGCTCCGGCCGTGGCCGCGATTCCGGTTCCTCTTTCGGCGCGGGTCCGCGTGGCGGCTCTTCGCGAGGCGGTGCATCGCGTGATGGCGGCCCCCGCTACAACGCCGGAAGCGGCAGTGCACGTGGCCGCACCGGCCGCGATGACGGTCACGACGCGCCCCGCGGCGACGCTCCGCGCGGCGGACGCGGGCGCCGTGAAGCCCCCCGTATCGGCAGCCGCGAGGACTTCCGCAATGAATTCCCGCGCCGTGGCTCCAGAGACGGTGGGCGTGACGGCGCCTCCCGCGATGCTGGTCCGCGCGATGCCGCTGCCCGCGATGGCGCCCGTACCGGCGCCCCGCGTGGCGATCGTCCGCGTGAGGATACCCCGCGTGGCGGTTCCTACCGCAGTGGTCCGGGGCGCGACGGCGCGCCGCGTTCAGAGCGTGCGCAAGGCGGCGGATCGCGCGATGCGACCTATCGCAGCGGACCTGCACGTGATGGCGCCCGCTCCGATTCCCGCGACGGCGAACGCGGCTATCGTCCGCGCCGCGACGATCGCGCATTCGGCTCGGATCGCGGCCCACGCCCTGCCCGCCCGACCGGCCCGCGTCCCAACCTCAAGCCCGGCGCCGCCCCGCGCGCCGCCGCGCCGACGCCCAAGGACCCCTCGCTGCCTGCCCGCGAAGGCGAGCGCGTCGCCAAGCTGCTCGCCCGCGCCGGCGTCGCCAGCCGCCGCGAGGTCGAGCGCCTGATCATCGAAGGCCGCGTCACGCTGGACGACGTGGTGATCGAAACGCCCTCGACCGTGCTCACATCCTTGCGCGGTGTCGCGGTGGACGGCAATCCGATCGCGGAAGCCGAAGGCACGCGCCTGTTCCTGTTCCACAAGCCGTCGGGCCTCATCACCGCCGAGCGCGATCCGGCGGGCCGCCCGACGATCTACACCGCGCTGCGCAACGCCCTGCCCGAAGGCACCGGCCGCGTGATGCCGATCGGCCGCCTCGATCTCAACACCGAGGGCCTGCTGCTGCTGACCAACGACGGCGAGTTCAAGCGCCAGCTCGAACTGCCCGCCACCGGCGTGCCGCGCACCTACCGCGCGCGTACTTTTGGCGACATCACGCAAGAACAGCTCGAACAACTGATGGAAGGCATCGAGGTCGACGGCGTGATCTACGGCAAGATCGACGCCAACATGGAGCGCCGCACCGGTCGCAACCAGTGGATCGAGATGACGCTGACCGAAGGCAAGAACCGCGAAGTGCGCCGCGTGCTCGAAGCGCTCGGCCTGCAGGTCAGCCGCCTGCTGCGCACCGCCTACGGCCCCTTCCGCCTCGGCGACATGCCCAAGGGCATGGCGGGCGAGGTTTCGCAGCGCGACCTCGAAAACTTCCGTAAGAGCCTGCCGAGCCAGAATCCTTCGAGAACGCAGGCATGAGCGGAAACCTGCGCATCATCGCGGGAGAATGGCGCGGCCGCAAGCTGGCCGCACCCGAGGGCGACACCACCCGCCCTACCGCCGATCGCACGCGCGAGACGCTGTTCTCGATGCTGGTCAGCCGCCTCGGCGATTTCGAGGGGCTGAAGGTGGCGGATCTTTTCGCCGGCTCGGGCGCGCTGGGGCTCGAAGCCCTGTCGCGCGGGGCGGCGCACTGCCTGTTCGTCGATCAGGATGCAGGCGCGATCCGGGCGATTCGCAAGAACATCGCCAACCTGCAGGCGCAGCCGCGCAGCGACGTGCGCGCCTCCTCGGTGATGTCGCTGGGGACCGCAAAGGAGCCGCTCGACCTCGTGCTGCTCGACCCGCCTTACGATACCGGCGCGGGTCAGGTGGCGGTGGACAAGCTGGCGCGGCTCGGCTGGATCGGCGAAGGCACTTGGGTGAGCCTCGAAACCGGTAAGGGTGAAAGCGTGGCGATCAAGGGCTTCGAAGCCGACGCCACGCGTGATGTCGGCAAGGCCAGGCTGCACCTCCTGCGCCGTACATCTTGACATTTATAACCAAATAGGATATATACCCCAACATCCGAGCGGTGATGTACAAGCCGCTTTCGGTGTATCGGGTCGGCGTCGTGGGCCGGGATGCGGTTTCAGCCGTAGCTACGCAAACCACGCGTCCATCGAAGACCCGGACTGTCTCTGCGCTACCGGAAACGCCGTCCATACGTTCCTGCGACACACGGCAGGACTTGGGACGGCCATCCCGGATAGCCTTCGGCCGATAACGCTGCGAACCCTAACGATGGCCACATGGGACTTTCCGATGGAATACAGGTCGAGCCGGGCTGCACCGTGAGTTACCCGGCCGCTCGCCAGAGCTTCACGGAAAACAAAACACCGCGTCCCGGTGAGGACGCTCCCGACGCCGACCCGATGTTCACTTCGGTTGCGTTGAATTCCCCGGCGTAATGCCTGCACTCGCCAGCGGGCGTTTCTGCGTGCGCTAACTGCACGCACAACCCCGTAATCCCAGCGAAGGCTGGGACCGCTGGTCGTGTAAAGCCCAACCCTTGGCAGGGCGTCCTGACGATAATTGGCCGTAACAGGCCAGCGGTCCCAGCTTTCGCTGGGATGACGGGATTTGTGGGATGACGGGCTTTGTTTGCAAATCCCTCCCCGAGCTTGTCCCGGGAAGGAATTTACACGTCCTACTTCCCGCCGCGATTGCGGCAGCCATCGGTCACCGTCTTGCTGCAGACCGGATAAGTCTTGTCCATCGCGGTCGCAGGCGGCGGGGTCAGCGCGCCCTTGTACGGACCGCCCTGATAGTTCTCATCCGCAGGCATCGCCGGGCGCGCGGCCTGGTTCGCGGCTTGCGGATCGGGGACGCCTTCGGTCGGCACGCCCGGTCCCGGAGGGTTGGCCTGCCCCGGAGGCGTCGCAGGCGTCTCGCCCTTGAGCTGCTGCAGCACCGAATTCCAGGCCATCTGCCGCTGTTCGGGTGTCATCTTGTAGATCTGGCCGCGCTGGTCGGCCGTCAGCGCCCAATAGCCCTTTTGCTGATCCATGCTCAGCGTCCAGTAATAGACCTTGTAGTCGTTCGGCCAGCTTTCGTAGTCGGACTTCTGCGCCGGGGTCCAGCTGTCGTACGTGGCCTGTTGCTCGGGCGTGAGCGTCGGCGCGGCGCTGGAGGCGGCGGGAGGCGCCATGGCCGGAGCCGGAGCAGATGGCGGCGCGGCGGGCATTTCGGAAGTGGCGGGGGCGGCAGGGTCGCTCTGGGCATGGATGGCGGCGGGGACCACCAACAGGCTGAGGGCAGCAGAGCCGGCGAGCAGAACTTTACGCATTTCTCACTCTCCGTTTATGTCTTCGTTGTGATCGAACGACGAAGCGCACCGGCAATTGTTCCTCCGCTGCGACGAACCGGGCTTGCACCGGGCCATGCCGTTCCCTAGTTGTTCACGGTGAACAACCTGCAAGCTCCCTCCTCTGATCCGCTGATCGACGGCCTCAACGATCCCCAGCGCGAGGCCGTGCTGACGACCGAAGGCCCCGTGCTGATGCTCGCGGGCGCGGGCACCGGCAAGACGGCGGCGCTCACCCGCCGCCTCGCCCATCTCGTGCACAGTCGCCTTGCCTGGCCGAGCGAGATCCTGTGCGTCACCTTCACCAACAAGGCCGCGCGGGAGATGCGCGAGCGGGTCGGCCACCTGATCGGCCCGGCGGTGGAGGGCATGCCCTGGCTCGGCACCTTCCACGCCGTCGCCGCCAAGATGCTGCGCCGCCACGCCGAGCTGGTGGGCCTGCAGAGCAACTTCACGATCATCGACACCGACGACCAGCTGCGCCTGCTCAAGCAGCTGATCCAGGCCGAGGGGCTGGACGAGAAGCGCTGGCCCGCGCGCCAGCTGGCGGGCTGCATCGATCGCTGGAAGAACCGCGGCCTGAACCCGCAGGACCTCGACGCCGGAGAGAACGAAAGCTACGCCAACGGCAAGGGCCAGAAGTTCTACAAGCTCTATCAGGACCGGCTGAAGGCGGTGAACGCCTGCGATTTCGGCGACCTGCTGCTGCACATGCTCAACATCCTGCGCACCCACCGCGATGTGCTCGAGCAATACCAAAACCGCTTCAAGTACGTCATGGTGGACGAATATCAGGACACCAACCAGGTCCAGTACTTGTGGCTACGCCTGATCGCGCAGGGCCGCCAGAACATCTGCGTGGTCGGCGACGACGACCAGTCGATCTATTCCTGGCGCGGCGCCGAAGTGGCCAACATCCTGCGCTTCGAGAAGGACTTCCCCGGCGCCAAGGTCATCAAGCTGGAGCAGAACTACCGCTCCACGCCGCAGATCCTCGCCGCCGCATCGGGCCTGATCGACGAGAACACCCAGCGCCTAGGCAAAACCCTGTGGACCGAGCGCCACGCGGGCGACAAGGTGCAGGTCGTCGGCGTCTGGGACGGGCCGGAGGAAGCCCGCCGCGTCGGTGACGAGATCGAGCGGCTGGAGCGTCAGGGCGCCCCGCTCGACCAGATCGCCATCCTCGTGCGCGCGCAGTACCAGACGCGCGAATTCGAGGACCGATTCATCTCCATCGGCATGAAGTATCGCATCGTCGGCGGCTTCCGCTTCTACGAACGCGCGGAGATCCGCGACGCGCTGGCATACTTGCGCGTGATCGCCCAGCCGGCCGACGACCTCGCGTTCGAGCGCATCTACAACGCCCCCAAGCGCGGCCTCGGCGCCAAGGCGCTGGAGGCGCTGCACCGGCTGGCGCGAAATCGCGGCATTCCGCTGTCGAACGCCGCGATCGAGATCGCCGACACCGACGAACTTCCCGCCCGCGCGCGCAACACCTTCCTCGCGCTGATGCGCGACTTCGCGCGCTGGCGCGACTTGTCCGCCACCGAAGGCCCCGCCGACCTCTTGCGCACCGTGCTCGACGAATGCGGCTACACCGACGCGCTGCAGGCGGAGAAGACCGCCGAGGCCAACGGGCGGCTTGAGAACCTCGTCGAACTTGCGCGCGCGATGGAGGAATACGACAGCCTCGGCGACTTCCTCGAACACGTCAGCCTCGTCATGGACAACGAGAACGCGGCCGAGGAGGAGAAGGTCACGATCATGACCATGCACGGCGCCAAGGGGCTGGAATTCGACAACGTGTTCCTGCCCGGCTGGGAGGAAGGCGTGTTCCCCTCGCAGCGCTCGCTCGACGAAGGCGGCCTCGCCAGTCTGGAGGAGGAGCGCCGGCTCGCCTACGTCGCGATCACGCGGGCGAAGAAGAAGTGCACGATCCTGCATGCGGCCAACCGGCGCATCTACGGCCAGTGGACCAGTTCGATCCCCTCGCGCTTCATCGCCGAACTGCCTGAGGAGCATGTCGACTCCGAGACGACGCTGTCGGGCGGCGCCTCGCTGTGGCGGGCGCAGTGGTCGGAGCACGCCGATCCCTTCGCCGACGTGGCGCGGATGCAACCCTCGCGGATCGTCACGCGCGGCCCCGGCTGGCAGCGCGCTGCCGCCAAGGAATACGACGCCAGCCCCAAGCGCGTGGTCGAAAGCACCCGCTCCGCCGCCAGCTTCGCCGCCAAGCCGCGCTCCGACATCGCCGTGGGCGCGCGCGTCTTCCATGAGAAGTTCGGCTACGGCGCGGTGATGGCGCAGGAAGGCAACAAGCTGGAGATCGAATTCGAGCAGGCGGGCAACAAGCGCGTGCTCGACAGCTTCGTGAAGCCGGCGTGACGGATTCGTCGTCGCGGACGGCTTGCAGGTGCGCGCTATCGGCGGGGGCTTCGACAAGCTCAGCCTGAGCGGTATCGAGATCAGGTCTTTAAATTCCGCTCAGGCTGAGCTTGTCGAAGCCCCCTCGCCCTCTCGATCGCCTCCAATTACCGCGCCCGCGATTACCGTCAGCCGGGTGGTGATTGCCTCCCGCTCCTCACGCTATACACTGGTTCAATACGAACGAGAGTAACAGCGAGAGGTATTGGGAAGTGCTCAAATCAGCAGACGGCGGCCTGCGGCCGGTGCCGTTCCCGATCGACGATCCCGAACGCATCCCGGTCAAGCGCTACTACGACCCCGAATTCTACCAGGCCGAGCTGGACCACTTGTGGCCCAACGTCTGGCAGATGGCCTGCCGCGAGGAGCAGATTCCCGAGGTCGGCGACTGGATCGAGTACGAGAACGTCGGCAGATCGGTCATCATCGTGCGCACCAGGACCGGCGTGAAGGCCTTCAACAACGCCTGCCGCCACCGCGGCGTACCCTTCGCGGGCGGATCACCACTGGGCTCCTCGCACGCGACGGCGCATGGCAACTGCGCGAAATCGGGCTTCGTCTGTCCCTTCCACGGCTGGCGCTGGAACATGGATGGCGAGAACACCATGGTCTACGGCAAGCACCTGTTCTCCGAGCGCCAGCTGGACGAGGACGACATCAACCTCATCCCCTGCCGCGCCGAAGTCTTCGGCGGCTGCGTATGGATCAACCACGATGACGACGCGCCCTCCGTTCGCGAGAGCATCGGCCCGTTGGCGGAGCGGCTGGAAGCACACAACCTGCACAAGCTGCGCGCGGAGTGGTGCTACGGCACCGTGCTCCCGGCAAACTGGAAGATCGCGATGGAAGCCTTCATGGAAGGCTACCACGTCATGCAGACGCACCCGCAGCTGCAACACGCGGTGCCGACCATGTACAATTCGATGTACGCGATGGCCGACAATCCCAGCCGCGCGCCTATGCTGGCCGACCCCGCGCTGACCCTCGAGGAAAACATCGCCGCGCAGATCAAGAACATGGAACTGCTCAGCGAAGGCATGGCCGGCATGCTCCACGAGAAGGAAGTGGAGATCGCCAGATCGCTCCAGCACGCGACGCAGGGGCTGCCCGAGGACAAGAGCCAGGCCATGATGATGTGGCTGGGCATGGTCATGCACCAGGTCTCGGCCCAGTTGAAGGAACGCGGCGAACCGATTCCCGACCTCATCGCGGTGTCGCAGTCGGACCCGATCAACGCCGTCGAGTTCCTGTTCCCGAACTATTTCCTGCTGCCTTACTTCAGTTCGATGTCGGCCTACCGCATTCGCCCGCTGGGGCCGGAAAGCTGTTTCTTCGAACTGTGGTCACTGACCTTCTTCCCCGAAGGACAGGAGCCCGAGCCGGTCATGGAACCCATCGTGCTTCCATTCGACAGCCAGGACTTCCCGCCGATCCCCCGGCAGGACTACTCCAACATCCCGCTCCAGCAGAAGGGCCTGCACGCCTCGGGCTTCGAGTTCATGCGCCTCTCCAGCCAGGTCGAGGGGCTGATCAGCAATTACCAGCGCATCATCGACGGCTACCTCGCCGGCGTGCCGGGCGAGAAGCTGGCGGCGGCGAACAACAAGCTGGGCGGCAACTTCGACGGGAAGATCGAGGACCTGGGGTTCTGATACCAGAGCACCGCTTGCTTCAAATACCCCTGGTCATCCCCGCGAAGGCGGGGATGACGGGTGCGGGAACGCAAAAAGGCCCCGCAGGCGGAACCTGCGGGGCCTTTTTCATGTCACGATGCGCGAAAGATGGTGAGCCCGACAGGATTCGAACCTGTGACCCGCTGATTAAAAGTCAGCTGCTCTACCTACTGAGCTACGGGCCCCCACTGAAGCATACCGTGACGGTCGGGGTCACCTAGGGGCCATGCGCGGCTTGGTCAAGCGGGCACGCAACTGTCCGATGCTGAAGCCCGTCAAGGGATCGCGCCAGCGACCTGCGATCTTCGCCGCCGGGTCAAGCACGAAGCGCCGCTCGCGAAAGGCCGGATGGGGAATCACGAGGTCGTCGGCGCCGTACGCACCGCCGTTCCACAGCACGATGTCGAGGTCGAGCACCCGCGCGCTCCAGGGCTTGCCCATGCGGCGGCGGCCGAACTTGTGCTCGATCTTCTGCAGCTTGTGGAGAAGTTCGTCCGGCTCGCGCTTAGAGCGCACCAGCGCCACGGCATTGGCATAGCGGCGGCGCGAGGGGCCGAGCGGCGCACTCTCGATCACCGGAGAGGCCGCGAGCAGTTCCAGCTTGCCATGGTCGAGCGCCTTCAGCGCGGCGCCCAGCACCTTGCGCGGGCACCCGTGGCGGTGGTGGCGCATGTTGGACCCCAGCGCCACAAGATAGCGATGCTTGCCCATTGACGCCCCCCTCTTCGATCAGATGTGCGGCGCTCAGATATCCTGGGCAACGCGCGTATAAAGCTGCGGCCGCCGATCGCGGAAGAAGCCCATGCCCGCACGATGCGTCGCCGCGCGGTCGAGGTCCAGCGTTGAAACGAGGACGCCGGTTTCCTCGCGCCCGAATTCGGCGATAAAGTCGCCCCATTCGTCGGTGATGAACGAATGGCCGTAGAACGTCTGCGCGCTGCCGCACTCGGTTTCGGCGCCGATGCGGTTGGCGGCGATCACCGGCATGCAGTTGGACACCGAATGCCCCACCATCGCTCGGCGCCACATGCGGCTGGTGTCGAGCGTGGCGTCGTAAGGCTCCGAGCCGATCGCGGTGGGGTAGAACAGCAGTTCCGCGCCCATCAACGCCATGACGCGCGCGCATTCGGGATACCACTGGTCCCAGCACACGCCCACGCCGATGCGGGTTCCGAACAGGTCCCAGACCTTGAAACCGTCGTTGCCAGGGCGGAAGTAGTACTTTTCCTCGTAGCCCGGACCGTCAGGGATGTGGCTCTTGCGGTACGTGCCCATGATCTCGCCGTCGGCGCCGATCATGGCGAGGGTGTTGTAATAGTGATGCCCGTCACGCTCGAAGAAGCTGGTCGGGATCGCGACCTTCAGCTTTGCCGCCAGCGCCTTCATGGCGATGACCGAGGGATGCTCCAGCGTCGGGCGGGCGAGCGCGAACAGCGCCTCGTCCTCGGTCTTGCAGAAATAGGGGCCGGAGAACAGTTCAGGCGGCAGCACGACCTGCGCGCCCTTCCCGGCCGCTTCCTCCACCAATGCGGAGACGGCGGCGATGTTCTCGGCCTCGTCGACGGAACCGAGGGCGAGTTGCAGGGCGGCGACAGTCAGCTGACGGGAGGGGATCTGGCGGGTCATGCGGCCTCAGTTATGGACTGGACCGCATGAAGTCCAGAGTTGGCCGTATCAGTCACGCTTGCGAAACAGCAGGGTCATGCGGTCGCTCTCGCCGATGGCCTGGTACTTCGCCTTGTCCTGGTCCTTGAGCGCATAAGTCGGCGGCAGCGTCCAGACGCCGTCGGGCCAGTTCGCGGTATCCTTGGGGTTGGCGCTGATCTCCGACTTGCCGACGAGGTCGAAGCCGTTCACTTCCATGAAGCGGATCACGTCCGCCTCGCGCAGGTAGCCCTTCGAACCGTCCGTGTAGGAATAAGGCGCGTCGGCCTTGGCGCGGTGCTGCTCGATACCGACGAGGCCGCCGGGCTTGAGCAACCCGCGCATCGCCTTGATCTCGCTGTCGGCGATGTTCCAGTTGAACAGGTTGTGCATCATGCGCGGGATGACGATGACGTCGAAGGTGCCCTTCTCGGCTTCCGGCACGGCGTCGAGGGTATAGGCGGAGAACTTGTCCGCCGACATGCCGGTGAACTTGGCGACATCGGCAGGGTACTGGGCGGCGGCCTTGCGAATGCCGTCCTGCCTGTCCGCCTTGAACGCGCCGCTGGTGGGGTCGAAGTAGAGCCCCACCAGATGCCCCTGCTGGCCGAGGTAAAGGCCGAGGAAGCGCGAGTACCACTCGCCGCCCGGCGCATATTCGCCGACCTTCATCTGCGGGCCGACGCGGAAGAACGACAGCGTCTCGACCGGATGGCGCGCGGCGTCGCGGGCACGGTCGTCCTTGCGCAGCGGGCTGGCGGCGGCGAGTTCGAGCAGCGCCTCGCAGCCCTTGCAGGCTTCGACCGGGGCTTTCTTCTCGGCAGCCTGGACGGAGAGCGGAGCGGCGACGAGGCCGAGAAGCGAGGACAGGGTCAGCAGGGCGCGGCGCATCGGGTTCTCTCCACGTGGATTTGAAGCGGCGCCGAGACTAGCCGACAACAGGCCAATGACAAGCGGACACCGCGTACCTATCTACCTGCCAATCCTTTCGACTTGAGGACATGTGACGAAGATGGAAACGGCAATCGTAGCTGGCGGGTGCTTCTGGTGCACCGAAGCGGTATTCCGCGACGTTGTGGGCGTAAGCACCGTGGAAAGCGGCTATATCGGCGGCGCGGTGGAGAACCCCACCTACAAGGCAGTCTGCTCGGGCGAGACCGGGCATGCGGAGGCGATCAAGGTCACGTACGACCCTGCGGTGATCTCCTATGCCGAAATGCTCGACGTGTTCCTCGGCACGCACGATCCGACGCAGCTGAACCGCCAGGGCAACGACATCGGCACGCAGTACCGCTCGGCGATCTTCCCGCTGGACGATGCGCAGGCCGCAGAGGCTCCTGCCGCGATCGCCCGCTGGGACGCGGAGCATTCGGGCGAGAAGGCGGTCACCACGATCGAAGGCCCAGCCCCCTGGTATCCGGCCGAGGATTACCACCAGGAGTACTGGGACGGCGAAGGCCAGCGCAATCCGTACTGCCTCGCAGTGATCCCGCCCAAACTGATGAAGCTGCGCAAGAGCTTCCAGAACAAGGTGAAGGCCTGAACTGAGGCCCGCCCCCGGCCCCTCCCGCAAGCGGGAGGGGAGAATGAAGCGCCGGCCTGCTCCCCTCCCGCTTGCGGGAGGGGTTGGGGGTGGGCCTCTGGCTTGGGGGTGGACCTCACAAATAAACAACCAGACGCTAATTCTTCAAATTTGGTAAATTCGCGAGTAATCGCCCTCCCCTGTTCCACCGAGGGACAGTGCAAAACCCGTGCTTTCCAAAACCCCAAGTAAATATACTGGTCCCGGTCGTCACTCACGCCATTTCGGGACACACGCCGTGGCTTCCATCCGTACCGTTTCGCTTTCGCTGGCCGCCATGGCTGCCGCCCTTTCAGCCACCCCGCTCCTCGCCGATTCCGGCATGATCGCAGGGATAGACGTCCTGAAGACCTGGAACCTCGTGGTGCTGGGCGATCTCACCTCGTCCTCGGAAGTCGAGGGGCGCACGTTCGTCGGCGGCGACCTCAACGGCAATTCGTCGAACTACCAGATCCAGGCCATTCCGGCGTCGAGCACCGGCACCCCCGGCCTCACGGTCGTGGGCGACGTCAACGGCGGCGCGAAGAACCTCAACAACGGTTCGGGAGCGGTGGTCGGCGGCAACGTCAACAGCGGCCTCAACCTCAACGGCGCGGCGCAGACGGTGCTGGTGGGCGGTTCGATCAGCAACACCAACGTCAACAACAACACCGTGACTTCGGGCCTCGCCTCGGGTGATCCGTCGTTCAGCCAGAACCTGACGCAGCAGGCGAGCCTCATCGAGACCTCGATGACCGGCCTCAGCCACGACATGAGCACCCAGACGGCGAACAGCCAGTTATCGATCAGCGGCAATCGCGGCACCTTCGACGCGCAGCCCGGTGCGAACGGCGTCGCGGTGTTCAACATCTCGGCCGCCGACCTCGACAAGATCGGCGAGATCCAGTTCAACCTCAACGGCGCGGACACCGCCATCGTCAACGTCTCGGGCGGGTCGATCACGCTCAACGACAACTTCCTGGGCGGCACCCAGAACCTCGGCGAACACGTGGTCTGGAATTTCTACGAAGCCAAGGACCTGTCGCTGACCACGGCATGGGGCGGCTCGGTGCTGGCACCCGGGGCGGCCGCGACGACCGGAAACTACATCCAGGGCTCAGCTGTGTTCGGCAGCCTCGTGCAGAACGGCGAGATGCACGTCGGCACCTACACCGGCAACTACACGCCGACCCCGACCGACCCCGGCACGCCGACCGAGGGATCGTCGTCTTCCTCGTCCTCGGGCGGCACCGAAGTGCCCGAGCCGGGCATGCTGGGCATGCTCGCCGCAGCGGTGGGCGGACTCATGTACTGGCGCCGCCGCCGCGCCAGCGCTGCCTGAGGCCACTACGGGGCGCTACAGTTTTGATCTTGTCTGGATAAAACAGGGGGTCATCCCCGCGAAGGCGGGGACCCATCTTATGCCGAATGAACAGGCACCGTCAGGAGATGGGTTCCCGCCTTCGCGGGAATGACGGCGATCAAACAAGCAGGACCAACATCCAAAAGAGAAAGGCAGAGTTTCCCCTGCCTTTTTCTTTGCCCGGAAGCCGCGCCTCAGTTCAGCGCGGAAACACCCAGGAAGTTCGGCACCGGACCGTTCCAGCTGCCGTCGTCGTGCGTCTCGACAGGGTCGCGGCGACGGCTGCGGCGCGGTTCTTCCGCCTTCGGCTCGCGGCGCGGAGCGCGCTCGGCACGGGGCTCCGGGCGAGCTTCCCGCTTCGGCTTCTCCTCGCGCACGGGCTTGGCTTCGCGCGCAGGCTTCGCCTCGCGAGCGGGCCTTGCGGCGCGGGCGGGTTTCGCCTCAACGGCCTCGCTCTCGACTTCACCGTCCAGCTGGTAGAGCGGGATCGGGCCGCCCGTCAGCTTCTCGACATTGCCGATCGCCTCGGCATCCTCGGGAGCGACGAACGTGAAGGCACGGCCGGTCGCGCCGCCACGACCGGTGCGGCCGATGCGGTGGACATAGTCGTCCGGGTGCCAGGGCGTGTCGAAGTTGAAGACGTGGCTGACGCCCTTCACGTCGAGACCGCGCGCGGCGACGTCGGACGCGCACAGGATGCTGACCTCACCCGCCTTGAAACGCTCCAGCTCCGCGTTGCGCGCGGGCTGGTCCATGTCGCCGTGAATCTCGCCGGCGGAGAAGCCGTGCTGCTTCAGGCTCTTGGCCAGTTCGCGCACCGTGGTCTTGCGGTTGGCGAAGACGATCGCGGACGTGACGTTGTCCGATCGCAGTATCTGGCGCAGGGCCTCGCGCTTCTTGCGCGCGGGCACCATGACCTTGTGCTGGACGATGTTGAGGTTGGTCGAGGCGGGACGTGCCACTTCGACGTACTTGGGGTTCGTCAGGAAGCGGTCGGCCAGCTTCTTGATGACCGGCGGCATCGTCGCCGAGAACAGCAGCGTCTGGCGATTCGCCGGCAACTTCGAGCAGATCGTCTCGATGTCCGGAATGAAACCCATGTCGAGCATGCGGTCGGCTTCGTCGATGACGAGCAGTTCGCAGCCGGTGAGCATGATCTTGCCACGCTCGAACAGGTCCATCAGACGACCCGGCGTGGCGATCAGCACGTCGACACCGGCGGACAGCGCCTTGAGCTGGTCGCCCATCTGCACGCCGCCGATCAGCAGCGCCATCTTGAGGTCGTGGTTCTTGCCGTATTTCTCGAAGTTCTCGGCCACCTGCGCGGCGAGTTCGCGCGTGGGTTCGAGGATCAGCGAGCGCGGCATCAGCGCGCGGCGGCGACCATGGCCGAGGATGTCGATCATCGGCAGCACGAAGGCAGCGGTCTTGCCGGTGCCGGTCTGGGCGATGCCGATCAGATCCTTCATCATCAGGACCGGGGGGATCGTCTGTGCCTGGATCGGAGTCGGCTCGGTATAGCCCGCAGCCTCCACCGCTTGCAGCAATTCGTCAGACAGGCCGAGATCGGCAAAGCTCATAGGCGTTTGGTTTTTCCGGAAAAATTTCAAGTAAAGCTGCGGAACGAAGCCGGGGCGGGCCAATGCGCCGCCCGCGACACATGCCGCGCGACAGCGGGCCATTTGCGGAAAAAGGCGGGAAAGTCAAGGAAATCCGCTAGGGAGCGCCAGTTCTTCCGATACGGACCGAATGCCCGTTAGCGATCCTGCTCCACCAACTGCCTTATGCGGGTCAAGGTGCAGCTCATTCCGCTGCGCGACAGCAGCGTGTCGCGATCCACGCAGACCCGCCCGTCCTCGTTACGCTCGATCAGGAAGCCGGAGTAGAAATCGCGCGCACGGCAGGACCGGGCGAGTTCGGCGCTGACCACCCGGCGGTCGCGCATGAACAGCAGCAACCGGTTGCCGCGATCGGGGCGCACGCTGACGATGCCGGAAGCGGGCAGGCAATTGCCCATCTTGCGCTCGGCGAACTCCACCCCGCCATCGGTCGGCATGCCGAAGAACATGTCTGGCATCGGCACCGACGCGCGCGGCGGCGAGATTCGGATCGTCATGCGCTGCTCGATGCGGACCTGCCAGGCATCCTGCGGCGCGACCTCGGGCAGCAGGCTGATCGCGAACGGCGCATCGGCGGCCAGCACGCCGGCTTCTATCGGGGGCCAGAGCGACACCTCGGCAGGCTCCACGCCCGCATCTTCCGGGCGCGGCACGCCGTCGCCGCCCCCTGCCGCCGGGAGCAGCAGGAGGAACGGATACAGCAGTGCGGAGGCAAAACTCATGTCGTCTTTCGTATCCCCGGAATCGACGCCGCATAGCGATGCCGACATGTCCGCCTTACGGCAAGAGCTTGAACCGACGCTTAACTTGTCCGCCACCGAGCGCCCGAACCGCCTTCGCAATTATCGCGCGTCGGTGATGAAACCCCATGCAGCATGTGCCATATCGCCAGGATGAACGACACCGCACCCGCCGGCTTTCTGAAGGAAGCCGCCGCCCTGCTCGGCCCGCGCGGCCTGACGACCGATCCTGAACTCGTGGCGCCCTGGCTTACCGACTGGCGCGGACGGTTTACCGGCCGGGCCTGCGCCCTCGCCTCTCCTGCCAATGTCGAGGAGGTGTCCGCTCTGGTACGCCTCTGCGCCGAACATGGCGTGCCGATCGTGCCCCAGGGCGGCAATTCCGGCATGTCCGGCGGCGCCACGCCCGACGAGAGCGGCACCGCGCTGCTCCTTTCGCTGCGCCGCATGAACGCGATTCGCGAGATCGACACCGAATCGGGCCGCGCGACATGCGAGGCGGGCGTGATTCTCCAGACGCTCCACGAAAGCGCCGAGGCGCAGGATCTGCGCTTTCCGCTGACGCTGGGCGGCAAGGGCTCGGCGACGGTGGGCGGGCTGATCTCCACCAACGCGGGCGGCTCGCAGGTGCTGCGCCACGGATCGATGCGCGCCCTGGTGCTGGGGCTGGAGGCGGTGCTCGCCGACGGACAGGTCTTCTCCCAACTCACCCCCCTCAAGAAGGACAACCGGGGCTTCGACCTCAAGCAGTTGCTGATCGGATCGGAAGGCACGCTCGGCATCGTCACCGCCGCGACCCTGCGCCTGTTGCCCGCCGTTGCCGAGCGGGTGGTGATCTGGGCGGGGGTCTCCTCCCTGCCCGCTGCCCGGACGCTGCTGCTTCACTGCGACGCGATGGAGGGCGAGGCGCTCGAAGGCTTCGAGGTCATGCCGCAGGCCAGCATCGACGCCGTCGTCGAACACCTCCCCACCGCCCGCCCCCCGCTGGAGGGGCGCCATGCGTGGCACGTGCTGATCGAAGTCGTCGCCGATCGGGCCCAGGCGGACAGCTTGCGCGACCGCTGCGAGGCGATGATGGCCGAAGCCTTCGAGAAGGATCTTGTCGAAGACGCCGCCCTATCCGCCAGCGAGTCGCAGGCCGAGGCGTTCTGGCTCATCCGCGAGACCGTCCCCCCCGCCGAGCGCGCACGCGGTCCGGCGGTGCAGCACGACATCTCGGTGCCGGTGGAGGCGATGCCCGCCTTCGTGGAGACGACCGCGCCGATGCTGGAAGCCGAGTTCCCCGGCACCGAGGCGATCGCCTTCGGCCACCTCGGCGACGGCAACGTGCACTACCACGTCATCGCCCCGGGAGCCGCCGACGCGCGCGCCTGGAACGCGACCGAGGGCAAGGCGATCAGCCGCAGGGTCCACGATCTCGTGACGCAATGGGGCGGCTCGATCTCGGCCGAGCACGGGATCGGCCAGCTCAAGCGCGACGAACTGGCCCGGCTGGGCGATCCGGTGGCGCTGTCGATGCTGCGCGCGGTCAAGCAGGCGCTCGACCCCCGGGGGCTGCTCAACCCCGGCAAGCTCGTCTGACGCGGCAACGAAACATCCTGCACCGAATCGCCGGATATGGGGAGGTCTCGCGCTTGCGCGGCCGCCCCGCAGCCTCTAAAGCCACGCCCTTCCAAAGACTGACCACCCCTCGCGGAGAGTACCCATGGCCAGCGTGCCTCAGAATCCTGCACTGCCCTTGTTCTACAAGGACCTCATCCCGCTCAACTCGCAGCAGCACGCCAACTGGAAGACCCGTTCGACCGACAAGGCCACCTGGCTGGCCGGCATCAACTCGGTGCCGCTGACGGTCGAGGAATTCCCGCAGGCCCAGCGCAACTTCCCGATCATCTTCACCGCAGGCGAGAACCCGATTCCGCTGGTGCTGATGGGCATGAACGAAGGCACCAACGTGTTCGTCGATGAAGACGGCACGGTGAACACCCCCGTCTACATCCCCGCCTACGTGCGCCGCTACCCCTTCATGCTGGCCAAGCTGCGCCCGGATTCAGACGAGCTTTCGCTCTGCGTCGACCCGTCCAGCGACCTCGTCGGCGAGATCGAGGAAGGCGAGCGCCTGTTCGACGACGAAGGCCAGCCGACCGACACCACCACCAACATGCTCAAGTTCTGCGAGAACTTCGAGATCGCGGGCAACAAGACAGCGCAGTTCATGGCCGAACTCGAGAAGCACAAGCTGCTCATGGACGGCGAACTGAACATCGACGTGGGCGCGGCCCAGCCCTTCAACTACCGCGGCTTCCAGATGGTCGACGAGAACAAGCTGCGCGAAGTGCGCGGCGACGTCCTGCGCCAGTGGAACCAGAACGGCCTGCTCGGCCTGATCTACGCGCACCTGTTCTCGCTGGAACTTGTCCGCGACATCTTCGGCCGCCAGGCATCGCAGGGCAAGGTGCCGAACTTCACGCCGCCCGCCGCACCGGTCGCGGACGGCGTCGCGGATGACGTGAACGCCTGATTCACCTTCGTGGAGCGGGCGTTATGACACTTTTGTCACAGTCCCGCTCCATTCGATTAGCGTTACGGATAGTTCGCTGGACATTTCTTATGCGTCCTGCTTCACGAATCGCTTGAATGTCGGATCGGGTCGGCCTATGTAGGTCTTGCCCGGCCGGCGCTACCCTCATGGCCCGTTCGGGTTGGTGCACATTGTGCACCTCCTCCCTGAACCTTGGCCACCTCGTGCATCGCACGAGGTGGTTTTTTAATGCCCTCAAGGAATTACTCGCTGACTAACGCGTGATCGGCTCTAGCGTTATAATCGATGGCTGCCCGACTTCGCGGGTATGGCGAACGGTGTTTCAGTCAAACGAAATCACGCTCTACTCCGCCGCCAGCGACCAGTCCTGCGCGCCCGCGTCACGCCCAAGTTCCGCAACGACGCTGCCCAGACGGCGCACCAGCCCCGCCAGATCCTCGATCATCCCCACCATCTGCTCGGACGGTTCGACCAGCGCCGAATCGAGATAGCGGCTGCGATCCACCTCGATCTGCAGCGCGTGAATGCCGCCGCGCGGATCGCCATGCCGTTCCAGCACATAACCACCGGCGTAAGGACGATTGTGCGCCGCCTCGCGCCCGACTTGGGCGAAATGGGCGAAGGCGGAAGCGACGACGCTGCCATGACTGCTCGCCCCGAAGCGGTCGCCAATCACGACTTGCGCGCTGGCGACGCCGGGCCGCGACGGCAGCGGCGGCATCGAGTGCAGATCGATCAGCAAGGCCGCACCCCACCGCTCGCGCAGCGTCGACAGCGCCTTGGCGATCGCTGCGTGGTAGGGTTCGTGCACTCCGGCGAGCCGCTCGGCAAGATCGGCCGCTCCCAGCCGCCGCCGCCACAGATCGCCCTGCACGGGGAGGCGCCGGGGAATGAGGCCCAGCCCACCCCGAACACGCCGACTTGCCGTGGGAACACCCTCCGATGGCCGAGCCTCGCGCTGGAACATCTCCCAGTCGATGTCGTCCGGCGCACGGTTGAGGTCGATCATCGCGCGCGGTGCGTTGGCCACGATCAGGCTCGCGCCCGTGGCCTCGGCAATGCCGCGCGCCATGAGGTCGACATAACGGTCCTCGAGCTTGAGCGCCGCCGTCGGACCATGGCGAAAATCGGCGAGAAGTGCCCGGGGATAATGACGCCCGCCATGCGGCGCCGCGATCAGGACCGGGATCGCGGAAGGGTTGACCTCGGCGAGAAAGAACGCCGGAACACCGGGAGCGCCGGGAATTCGGCCGCCGCCCGTACCCTGGCCCACACCTTGCCACCCGGCTTGCGAATCGTTCTCACCCAATGCCCCGCTCATCCCTTCAAGCTGTGCGTTTCATACCGTCCTGTCAAAGCGTCCCGATACCGGTCACCTCCGAATAGGGACAAGAAATATAAACGCTTACCCTGTATGCCTACGGACAGACGCACGGCGAAGCCGATGCCAGAACACAACGCACAAGACTGGACACCTGCGATGATCCGCATCCTCCTCGCCGAAGACGACGACGCAATGCGCACCTACCTGGCCCGCGCGCTGCAGAACGCGGGCTACAGCGTGGTCGCGGTCGATCGCGGGACCGAGGCGATCCCCCATCTGAAGAACGACGATTTCGACCTGTTGCTGTCTGATATCGTCATGCCCGAAATGGACGGGATCGAGCTTGCGCAAAGGTGCGCCGAGATTTCGCCCTCGACCAAGGTGATGTTCATCACCGGATTCGCCGCCGTGACCCTGCGTGCCAGCCGCGAGGCGCCCCAGGCCAAGGTGCTCTCGAAGCCCTTCCACCTGCGCGATATCGTGATGGAAGTGCAGCGCGTCTTCGGCCTTGCCGAGCACGCCACGCTCTGAGCGAAATTTTTTCTCACAAGGCCCTTGCCAGCCAAAAGAAGCGCAGCTAGAGGGCCAGTCCTCCGGCGGGGACACTCGCCGGAGCGCTCTAATGGAGACCTACGGTTCGCCGCAGGAAACCATGAATGGAATGGGCGTATAGCTCAGTGGTAGAGCACTATGTTGACATCGTAGGGGTCGCAAGTTCAATCCTTGCTACGCCCACCATTCCAGAAACCCCGCCGGTCTTGCGACCAGGCGGGGTTTTTCTTTAGCCGCGAATCTTCAGGCCGTAGCGAGAGCGCCCTGCCCTTCCGGAGACGGCACGCCCGGCCACGCCGTCGTCGTCTCGAAGAAGCGCGAGACGTCGTGCAGCGCCCCATCGACCACCATCAGTTCCGCCGGAGGCGCATGGCCGATGAAGTGGATGGGGCTGGCCGTCAGGCCATAGGCACCGCTGTTGTGGACCGCGATCACGTCGCCTTCGCTCAGCGTCGGCAGCACCACCCCGCCCGCCAGCCGGTCGATCGAGGTGCACAGCGGCCCGGTCACGTCGTAGGTGCCCGTCTCCGCTCCGCCGCCGACACGGTGCATCTTGTAGTTGCGGCGAATCACCATGCCGAAATGCCCGGAGGCAGGCAGGTGGTTGTTCATGCCGCCGTCGCAGATTGCGATGGACACGCCCCGCGACTGCTTGAGCGAAACCACCCGTACGAGGAAATAGCCCGCCTCGGCCACGAGATAGCGGCCCAGTTCCAGCTTTAGCCGGGTGTGGGCGAAGCGCGGGTCCGCGCGGAAGCTCGCAATGTCGGGCAGGATCGCGGAGGCCACGGCCTCCAGCGGCAGCGGCGTGTCTCCCTCGTGGTACGCCACGCCCAGCCCCGAGCCGAGGACGAGGCTATCGGGTGCGAGGTCCACAGCCTCGCACAAGTCGGCGAAGATCGAGAGGAAGCCCCGGTAGTTCTCGACGATGGCGTCGGGCTTCAGGCACTGGGTGCCGGAATAGATGTGCAGCCCGGCAAGGCGCAGGCCTGGCATTGCGACGATCTGCTCCAGCGCCTCGCGGGCATCGGGCAGGTCAATGCCGAACGGGCTCGGGCGCCCGGCCATCTGGTCGCCGAAGCCGCGCGGGACGGAATCGGGCGCGATCCGCAGCAGCACCCGCTGGACACGGCCTGCGGCGCGGGCAACCTCGTCCGCAATTCCAGCTTCGCGCAAGGATTCGAGCACCAGCAGGCCGACCCCGCCGAGGACTGCCTCGCGAATCTCGAATTCGCGCTTGCCGGGGCCGGTGAAGCTCACGAGTGCCGGGTCCCACCCGGCCTGCAGCGCCAGCCGGAATTCGCCGATGGACGAGACGTCAAGCAGGTCGACCCGCCCGACCATCCATTTCAGCAGTGCCGGGTTGGGGTTGCACTTGACCGCGAAGCTGAGCGCCAGCTGGTCGTCGAGGGCATGGCGGAGCGCGGCGATCCTCTCGGCGATGGCCTCGGTGAAGTACACGAAGGACGGAGTGCCGAACTGCTCGGCCGCCGCCGCCAGCCAGGTGTCGCGATCCGCCGCGTTCATACCCGTTCGCCAGCGAAGCGGGTGATGCGCGCGGGCGTGTCGAAGTTCTCCAGCGTTACCTCGTCGGCGCGAATCTCGATCCCGGCCTCCTGCTCGACGAAGGCAATGAGGGAGATCATCGCGATCGAATCGAGCATGCCGGACGAGAACAGGCAGGTGTCGGGATCGACGACCCCGTCGTAGCCGGAGATCGCCTGAAGGTTCTGGATGATCCTGTCGGTGGTGAGGGCCATGTGCATTGCTCCTAGATCGAAAGTTGCGGACGTTCGGCGCCCGGGGTGCTCAGGCGTACCACCTCCGGCCGGGCCAGTTTGCCGCTGGCGGTACGCGGCATCGGCGCGTTCCAGACATGGATCGCGCGCGGCACCATGTAGGCAGGCATGACCTTGCGGCAGTAGGCCAGCAGCCCCTCGCGCGTGGCGCCGGGGGCGAGCGTGGCGGCGACCTGGACGCTCTGGCCGAGCAGGTCGTCGGCGACACCGAAGACGACCACGTCGGCGGCCATGCCGCTGCGGTGGACGATGTCCTCGACCTCGTCGGGGCTGATGCGGAAGCCGCTGCTCTTGATCAGGGCATCGCGGCGCGAGACGAACCACAAGTCACCGTCCTCGTCCACGCGCACGATGTCGCCGCTGTAGACCACCGGCTCCTCGCCGATCAGCGCGGCGAGTTCGGGACAGGGCCTGATCTTCTCGGCCGTGGCGTCCGGGCGGTTCCAGTAGCCCTGGCTGACGAAGGCGCCGCGGTGGACGAGTTCGCCCTGCTCTCCCGGTCCGGCGATGCCGATACCTTCACGGATGACGTAGACTTCGTTCTCCGGCACCGCGCGGCCGATCGCGCCCATCTTGGCGGCGAACTTCTCGGGAGGCAGGTAGGTGGAGCGGAACGCCTCCGTGAGACCGTACATGAGATAGATGCGCGTATCCGGCAGCAGCGCAGGCATCCGCTCGAGGATGTTCAGCGGGATCTTGCCGCCCGAATTGGTGACGAGCCGCAGCGAAGGCAGCACCTCGCCCGAGGCGTCGAGCAGGCGGATGAACTGGATCCAGAGCGGAGGCACCGCCGCGAAGCCGGTCACTCGCTGCTCGCGGATGACGCGCACGATCTCGGTCGCCATCGCGACGGGCTGGTGGACCACCGTGCCGCCGACGAGCATCATGGTAGTGAGCTGGTTGAAGCCGTAGTCGAAGCTGTAGGGCAGCACGCTGAGCAGCCTGTCATCGCCCCGCAGTTCGAGATAGGCGGTGACCGAACGCGCGCCGCTGACGATGTTCGCGTGCGTGAGCATCACCCCCTTGGGCCGCCCGGTCGAGCCGGACGTGTAGATGATCGCCGCAAGGTCGCCGTCATCGCGCGAGATCGGCACTTCGGGCTCGGCTGCGGGCAGATCGTCCCAGAGTTGCATGCCTGCGGCGGGCGCCCCGCCCGCGACCAGCACCGCCAGCGCATGGCCTCCGGGCAGCGCGGCCGCCGCTCCGCCTTCGAGGATCGCCCCGCGCGCGCCGCTGTCCTCGATGACGTAGTGGAGTTGCTCGCCGGCCCAGACGGTGTTGACGTTGACGAAAACGCAGCCGATCCGGCTCACCGCCAGCATCGCCGCCACCTCGCGCATGCCCTTGCGAACCTGCACGACCACGCGGTCGCCGGGCTGCAGATCGCTCGCCGCGAGGAAGGCGCAGACGCGGCCCACTTCGGCGGCGACCTCGGCGTAAGTCCAGCTGCGGTCGGGATCGACGAGGAACGTCTTGGCCGCGTGTTCGGGCAGGTTGTGCGCGAACAGATCGAAGACGGTGCGGACGGCGCGGCTCACAGGAGCGGCCCCAGGCGAGGATAAATCCGGGCAGGCGAGCCAACGCAGACCGAGTCCGAAGGCACGTCGGTCGACACAGCCGTGTTGGCGCCGATGCGCACCCGGTCGCCGATGCGGATGTTGCCCAGCACCGTCGAATTCGTACCGATGAAGACGTCGTCGCCGATCGTCGGCACGCCCCGCTTCATGTTGGTGCCGATGGTGACGTTGTGCATCACCCCCAGCCGGTCGCCGATGACCGCCTCGGGGTGGATCGAGAGCGACCCCTCGTTGTTGACGATATGGAATGCGTCGCCGATCGTGACCTGCGGCGGAATCCAGATCTTGGTGATGTTGGCCACGAACAGGTTCATGAAGCCATAGACCTTCGAAGCCAGCTTGCGGCCCAAAGCGCTGCGCCGCTGCAGCCCCCATCGGCCGAAGCGATAAACGCACAGCGAGATGAACGCCCCGTTGGTGACCGAACTGCCGTGCCGCCGATAATCCTCGCGCATCGTCTGCCAGGCCGAGGGACGCCGCGCGCGCTCGCCGTGCGCGGCGGTGTCAGGCAAGATCGAGCGTTCTATCGATTTCGTCGGTATCCGCGTAAAAAACATCGTCGCCTCCCGTACCCACTACCACCGAATAGTCCTGACCCTGCCGGTCGGTCAGCAACTTGAGCGCCACCACCGCTCGCGAAGGAGGCTGGATCACCAGCGCCCGTGCCTTGGCCGGCATCATCACCAGCCCATGAACAAGATGACTTCCCTCGACCCCCGCGACCACCTGTGCGCCCGCGCAGGCATCGACGATCTCCTCCAGCGTCGCGTTCGAAGGGTCGAGCACGCGAAAGCCGTGCCGCGCCGCCAGATGCTCCGCAACCTGCCGCTCGTTGCCGAGCACCCGCCGGTCGCCGGTCGTGCCACGCAGGAGGAAGACCCCGCAATGCCCGCTCCGATCGTGACCGACGAGCCGCCGCCGCAGATCGTCCGCCCGGCGCCGCTTGTGATCGTTGTGCGGCACGTCGTCGAACACCACGAGTTCGTCGAACAGCACCGCCCCTGCCCGCGTCGCCGCCATGCCGAGCCTGCGCTCATAGTCGGGCTGATGCCCCTTCGCAGGCAGCGTCGCCATCGGCACGCCTGCGCCTTCGGCCAAGCGGTAGGTCAGGCAGTCGTCGCTCAGCCAGTTACCGAACCACCGATTGCCGACCCAGCTTTCGTAGAAGGCCGATCGCCCTGCCACGCGCCGCACCATGCCCAGCGGCCGGCGACCCGCGCGCGGCCTCAGGTGGCGCGTCGCCGCACCGGCGTAGAGCACGCCGTCCAGCACCAGCGCCTTGCGGAAGGCGTAACCCATCGTCGGGTTCTGCGGCACGTCGAAGCCGCCGCGAAAGTCGCGGACAACCTCGGCCACCGTGGCGAATTCGGCCCCCCGGATGCGCTCGATCTGGTTGGAGAGCATCAGCGCCGGCTTCACGTAGACCGCGCCGCCCGGTGCGACCTCCCACCGATCGCTGGCGCGCACCACGATGTCGTCGGGCTTGCGGCCGAAGAGGCGCGACAATCCCTGCAGGGTCGGACGAATGGAGGGGCGCATGATCACCGACCTTCCGGCTTCAACGGCAACCCATGCGCAATTCGCGGATCATGGCATTGAAACGGCGTGCATCGATCACTGTCGGGTCCTGTTCAATATTTGCGATATTCTCCCGCAAATACTTCCACACGACCCGCCCTCTGCGTATCCGAGGCGACCGGAACGGAGTATCCCTTAGGCAAAGGCCCTAGTAGAATTGCCCAGCCGCCGACGATGAGACCGGCGCACCGCGCTTATCGGCCTTTCCAGACCGGTGTGCGCTTCTCCGCGAAGGCACGCGCGCCCTCCCTCGCGTCCTCGGACGTGAAGACATGCTCCACATAAGGCGTCTGGTGTTCGTTGATCCGATCAATCGGCCACAGCCATGAATCGCGCACGATCCCCTTGGATGCCGCCAGCGCAAGCGGACCGTTCGCCGCGATCGCCCGCGCCAGTTCACGCGCGACCTCGACCGCCGGGCCGTCGGTGACGCGGTTGATGAGGCCCAGTTCGAGCGCCCTCTCGGCTCCGATCGGCTCGCCGGTCAGTGCCAGTTCCATCGCCAGGGCGCGGGGCAACAGGCGCGGGAGTTGCACCAGACCGCCTCCCGCCGCGACCAGCCCACGCTTGACCTCGGGAATGCCGAAGCGTGCATTTTTGTTCGCGACGATGAGATCGCATGCAAGTGCCAGTTCGAAGCCGCCTGCCAGCGCCGGCCCATCGACCGCCGCGATGATCGGCTTGCCGGGGGTCCACGTGCAGATGCCGCCGAAGCCGCCGCGCTCATCCACCGGCAGTTCGCCGTTCAGGAAACCCTTGAGGTCCATGCCTGCGCAGAAGCTGCCACCCGCGCCCGTCAGGATCGCGCAGCGCAGGTGATCCGCCGATTCGAGCCGGTCCATCGCCGCCGCGATTCCCGCCGCCGCCACCTTTGTCATCGCATTGCGCTGCTCGGGCCGGTTGATGGTGACCTCCAGCACGCCATCGCACTCGGCCAGCAACACTTCCTCGCTCATCCTGCCCTCCTCTCCTGCACTTAGTGACAGGCACGGGGACGAACCCGGCCTGCAAAGCCGCTGTCGGTGCTGTCACACCCCAGTCTCGGCCTTGCCATGGGGCGCAGCCGTGCCTAGAGACTGCCGCAATTCTCACCCCAGGGGAGTCCCTTTAGAATGGCAAAGATCAAGGTTGTGAACCCCGTCGTCGAAATGGACGGCGATGAAATGACCCGCATCATCTGGCAGTGGATCCGCGAGCGTCTGATCCTCCCCTACCTCGACATCGACCTCAAGTACTATGACCTCTCGGTCGAGAAGCGCGACGAGACCGGTGACCAGATCACCATCGACGCCGCCAACGCGACCAAGGAATTCGGCGTCGCCGTCAAGTGCGCCACCATCACCCCCGACGAAGCCCGCGTCGAGGAATTCAGCCTCAAGAAGATGTGGAAGTCGCCCAACGGCACCATCCGCAACATCCTCGGCGGCGTCGTCTTCCGCGAGCCCATCGTGATCTCGAACGTGCCCCGCCTGGTTCCGGGCTGGACCGACCCGATCGTCGTCGGCCGTCACGCTTTCGGCGACCAGTACAAGGCCACCGACACCCTGATCCCCGGCGCCGGCAAGCTGCGCCTGGTGTGGGACGGCGAGAACGGCGACAAGATCGACCTCGACGTGTTCGACTTCCCGGCTCCGGGCGTCGCCATGGCGATGTACAACCTCGACGAATCGATCCGCGACTTCGCGCGCGCCTCGTTCAACTACGGCCTCAACCTGGGCTGGCCGGTCTACCTGTCGACCAAGAACACGATCCTCAAGGCTTATGACGGCCGCTTCAAGGATCTGTTCCAGGAAGTGTTCGACAAGGAAGGCTTCGCCGAGAAGTTCGCCGCCGCCGGCATCATCTACGAGCACCGCCTGATCGACGACATGGTCGCCTCGGCGCTCAAGTGGTCGGGCAAGTTCGTCTGGGCCTGCAAGAACTACGACGGCGACGTCCAGTCGGACACCGTCGCGCAGGGCTTCGGCTCGCTGGGCCTGATGACCTCGGTTCTGCTCTCGCCCGACGGCAAGACCGTCGAGGCCGAAGCCGCGCACGGCACCGTGACCCGTCACTACCGCCAGCACCAGCAGGGCAAGGCGACCTCGACGAACCCGATCGCGTCGATCTTCGCCTGGACCCGCGGCCTTGCCTATCGCGGCAAGTTCGACGGTACGCCGGACGTCGTGAAGTTCGCCGAGACCGTCGAGCGCATCTGCATCGAAACCGTCGAGAGCGGCAAGATGACCAAGGATCTCGCGCTGCTGATCGGTCCGGACCAGAGCTGGATGACCACCGAGCAGTTCTTCGAGGCTATCGTCGAGAACCTCGAGACCGAAATGGCCACCTGGGCCTGATCCTTCGGTCGGTTGAATGAAAAAGGCCCGCCCCCTCAGACGAGGGGGCGGGCTTTTTCTTTTGTTCCTCCCCGAGCTTGTCTCGGGGAGGTGGCAGCCCGTCAGGGCTGACGGAGGGGGAATTGTTCGAACGCTCCCCCTCCACCACCTGCTACGGCGGCGGTCCCCCTCCCCGAGACACGCGCGGGGAGAAATCGTTCAGCGCTACTCCACCGCCCAGGGCTCCTCGCCCTCCAGCTTGGTGCGGTGCATCATCCGCCCGCAGTTCGGATCGTAGGCTTCGGCGCGGTGCATGGTGCCGGTGTTGTCCCAGATTACGAGATCGCCCACCGACCATTCGTGGCTATAGGTGAACTCCGGCCCCGTCGCCCATTCGCGCAGGCCATGGATGATCCGCGCGCTCTCCAGGTGGTCGACGCCCTGCACGTGATGGCAGGTGCAGCCCAGCACCAGCGACTTGCGCCCCGAGGCGTGCTTCCACACCAGCGGCAGCACCTTCTCGCCGATGCCCTGCATGATCTTGAGCTTCGCGAGGCTCGGCTCCGGCTCGTAGTAGAACAGCGAGGCCCAGGGTCCATGGAGCACGCGCAAGTCGTCGTAGTACGCCTTGTCCTCGTCCGACAGCGCGTCGTAGGCGGCATAAGTATTCGAGAACCCGGTGTTGCCCGTGCCCTTCGGGCTCGGCACCTTGCACGACAGCAGCGAGGCGAGGATCGGCACTTCGTTGCGGGTGCCGTCGATGTGCCAGTAGAGCGAGCCCTTGAGATACTCGGCGCTGGCCGGATTTTCCTTCACGTCGAGCGTGATCTTGCTCGGGCCACCGTCCGGACCCTCGGGCGCATATTCGCCGAGCGTCTTGGTGAAGGCGATCTGCTCCGCGTCGTCGAAGCCCACTTGCGGGAATACCAGAATACCGCGCGCTTCCAGTTCCTCGCGAAGCTGCGCGGCGAGTTCGCCGGAAAGCAGTTCTTCCTTCGAGTTGAGGATGCGGCTGCCGATCTGAGGCTTGATATGCTCAGTCTTCAACTGAGTCGTCGTGGTGGCGACCGTCATGGTCATGTCTCCCAAGGATGCCGTATGAGAACGCTGTTATCACGTTCTTCGTCCCGCATCCGGGAGAATCAAGCAGGCTTGCGCGCACCGCGCCAAGCGCAAGGCGAATCAGCGCCCGCGCGTTATGTGTTCGGCCCGTATCCAGACGGGTGTATCAGGCCGCCAGCTTGTCCAGCCAGCCTTCGACGATGCGGATCGCTTCGGCATGGCCGGTCTTCACGCCAAGCCCCTGCTCCATCACCACCGCGCGGCCGATGCCCGCAAGGACCACGCTGAACCCGGCGGCATCGAAACCGTCGAGCCGGTCCAGCCTGTCACCAAGCATGTGCTTGAGAATCTCGACCTGCCGGGCGCGCATCTCCTCACTGTGCTGCGCCATGTATTCGCGCACGGCCGGACGGTGGTTTGCGAGCGCCATGAATTCCAGCGCCATTGCCACTCGGCTGGTGTCGATGAAGAAACCCCACAGCGCCCGCAGCGGATCATCGGAGGCCAGCGCTTCCTCGATCATGCGGTCGCTCTGCGCGGCGCCCTGGCGCGAAACTTCGACCAGCAGATCGTCTGTGGTCGGGAAATAGTAATGCACCAGCGAGGGCTTGAGCCCCGCCCGCGCAGCCACGCGCCGCGTGCTGACGGAGGCGTAGCCTTCGTCGCGGATCAACTGATTGGTAGCCTCGACGATAAGCGCCCGTGTCGCTGACGTTTCGGCTCCGACCCTGCGCGCTGCGCCTGCCATGAAATTCCCCTTTCGTGCCCGCCTAAGGGTGCAGCGCAGCAAGATCAACCTGTCAGGGGCAGATTGACTTTTGTTCTTATTTTGTTCACATGTCTTGCATGGAAACGATCAAGGGCAGAGGAGCGGTCAGCGGCGCAGCAAGCACGCGCTTCAACCTGTCTGCGCGCGAAGCGGACGGCGACTGGCTCGATGCGATGGAGACGGTGGATGGCCCGTCCCGCAATCCCGCCACGACGGTGACGGAAGAACACCCGCGCTCGATCCTCTCGTTCAACAAGTCGCCCGACGTTCCGTTCGACCGGTCGGTGAACGCCTACCGGGGCTGCGAACATGGCTGTATCTACTGCTTCGCCCGCCCCACACACGCTTTCCATGACTTGTCGCCCGGCCTCGATTTCGAAACGAAGCTGTTCGCCAAACCCATAGCCGCGAAGCTGCTGCGTGAGACGCTGGCAAAGCCTGGCTACAATCCCGCACCGATCGCAATGGGCACCAATACCGACCCATACCAGCCGATCGAGACGCGCTATCGCATCACGCGCGAGGTTCTGGAACTCTGCCTAGACGTGGGCCATCCGGTGACGATCACCACCAAGTCCGACCGCGTGCTGCGCGACCTCGACCTTCTTGAGAAACTGGCCACGCGCAATCTCATCCATGTCGGTATATCGGTGACCAGCCTCGACCCGGTGCTGTCGCAGAAACTGGAACCCCGCGCCGCCTCTCCTGCCAAGCGCATGGCCGCGCTGGGGCGACTGGCCGAAGCCGGGGTTCCGGCCCATGTCTCGATCGCGCCGGTCATTCCCTCGATCACCGACAGCTTCATGGAAAGCATTCTCGAGGACGCCGCCGCGCGGGGCATTCGCTCGGCCTCATGGATCGTGATCCGCCTGCCGCACGAAGTCGCGCCGCTGTTCCGTGAATGGCTCGAGGCGCATTTCCCGGAGCGTGCGGGCAAGGTTATGGCGACAATCCGCTCGATCCGGGGCGGGCGGGACAATGATCCGAATTTCGTAACCCGCATGAAGCCGCAAGGCGTCTGGGCCGACCTGTTTCGTCGCCGGTTCCGCGTCGCGGCCTCCCGGCTGGGTATGAACACCCCGCACGTCGCGCTCGACTGCACGCAGTTTCGCCGCCCCTCGCTGGACGGGCAACTCTCGCTGCTTTGACAGGCCGATCCGCCCTTGGCCCGCGTTTCAGGCAACTTCGCTGAAAACCGCGCGTTGCTCCTGCCAGAAAGCCTCAAGGGACAGGAGTTCATAATGGCAGAAGAAACCGTCACCACCGAACAGCCGACGACTGCGGCACCGGGTCACACCACCATCATCCGCGAAACCCGGACCACGGGCGGCGGCACCGGCATCGTCATGGCCCTCGTGCTGCTCGTCGCCATCATCGGCGGCATCTACCTGTTCAGCCAGAACAGCGAGACCGCCAAGGACAACGCGATCGCAGAAGCCGCCAACGATGTGGGCAATGCCGCCACCAAGGTCGGCGATGCCGCTCAGGATGCGGTCAAGACCGACAAGTGACCTCGGCGAAGGCAGCCCCGCGCCGGGGGCTGCCGCCATGTCACGCCGCCATCGCCACCCGCTCCGGCCCGCGCTTGGCGGTCAGCGAAACGTTGGTGATCCCTTCCACGCTCTGAAGGTGCTCGGCAAATTCACCGTCGAGCGCGAAGTCGCGGCCAAGCCGGACTTTTTGCGTCCGCCCGTCGCCGAGGTGCAGCGTCGCGATCACTTCACCCGCACCGCGCTCCCCGGGACGCATCAGCAGAGCCAGTTCCTGCACCGCCTCGACCCGATCGATGTCGAGCTTGAGGACCATGCGCGCATCGGCCTTCACTTCGTTCAGCGGCTTGCCACCCCGCACGGTGATGCGCGGGGGTTCGTCCGGGCTCGGCGAGTCCAGTTCGACGTTGAGCAGGATGCAGGCGCCTTCCTTGGCCCACTTCACGAAATTCTCGACCAGGCTCTCCTCGAAGCACGAGGCCGAGAAATTGCCTGACGAATCCGAGAAATCGGCCATCACGAAGTCCTTGCCCTTGCGGGTCTTTCGCTTCTGGACGTTCTCGACCATCGCCGCCATCACCGCGCCGGTGCGGCCACCGCCGCCTCCGCCTGCCATGAGACTAGAGTAGGTCCGAGCACCGTTTGCCGATGCTACCGCGCGATACGCTTCCACCGGATGCGCGGCGAAGTAGAAACCGAAGGTCTCGCGCTCCTTGGCCATCTGGTCGGCACGGTCCCACTTGTCCGCTTCGACGAGGCGTAGCCCCTGCTCGACGTGATCCTCGCCGCCAAAGAGGCCACCCTGTGTCGAATTGCGCTCGCGCGAGGAACGATCCGCTTCGGCCAGCAAGGTATCGGCGTTGGCGAGAACCTTAGCACGATTGGGCTCCAGCGCATCGAAAGCCCCCGCAGCGGCAAGGCTTTCAAGCTGACGACGGTTCATCGAACCTGCAGGTGCCCGGCGGAACACATCGTCGAGATCGACGAAAGGTCCATTCGCCTCACGCTCGGCGACGATGGCGTCCATCGCCTTTTCACCGACGTTGCGGATGCCCGCCAACGCATAGCGCACGGCATGGCTTTCCGCCGTTTCCTCGACGATGAACTCGGCTTCGGACTTGTTGATGTCAGGCGCGGCGAGTTCGATGCCGTTACGGCGTGCGTCATCGACGAAGATCGCCAGCTTTTCCGATTGGTGCATGTCGAAGCACATCGCGGCGGCATAGAATTCGTGCGGGTAATGCGCCTTGAACCAGGCGGTGTGGTATGCCAGCAGCGCGTAGGCGGCGGCGTGCGACTTGTTGAAGCCGTAGCCGGCGAACTTGTCGATCAAGTCGAACAGTTCGTTGGCCTTGGCCGCCTCGATCCCCGAGACTTCCTTGCAGCCGTCAACGAAGCGCTGGCGCTGCTTGTCCATCTCAGCCTGGACCTTCTTGCCCATCGCGCGGCGCAGAAGGTCGGCGTCACCCAGCGAGTAGCCTGCCAGGATCTGCGCGGCCTGCATGACCTGCTCCTGATAGACGAAGATGCCATACGTTTCGCCGAGGATGCCCGCCAGCTTGTCGTGCGGATACTCGATCGGCGCGAGGCCGTTCTTGCGCTGGCCGAACAGCGGGATGTTGTCCATCGGACCCGGACGATAAAGCGAGACGAGCGCGATGATGTCGCCGAAGTTGGTCGGCTTCACTGCTGCCAGTGTGCGGCGCATGCCTTCCGATTCCAGCTGGAACACGCCCACGGTGTCGCCGCGCTTGAGCAGTTCGTAGACGCCCGGATCGTCCCACGCGAGGGTCGAGAGATTGATGGTGATCCCGCGCCTCTCGAGCAGGTCGCAGGCCTTGCGCAGCACCGACAGCGTCTTGAGGCCAAGGAAGTCGAACTTCACCAGGCCGGTGTCCTCGACATATTTCATGTCGAACTGGGTCACCGGCATGTCGGAGCGCGGATCACGGTAAAGCGGCACCAGCTGCGCCAGCGGACGGTCGCCGATCACGACGCCCGCCGCGTGAGTCGAGGAGTTGCGCGGCAGGCCTTCCAGCTGCACCGCCAGATCGACCAGACGGCGCACTTCGCGGTCGTTGTCGTACTCGCGCTTGAACTCCGCGACCGGCGGATCCTTGGTCACGCCGTGCGCCTTGCGGCCCTGGATCGTCTCGGTCAGCGTCCAGGGATCGGTCGGGTGGTTCGGGACCATCTTGCACAGCGAATCGACGCGGCCATACCCCATCTGCAGGATACGGCCGCAGTCGCGCAGCACCGCGCGGGCCTTCATCTTACCGAAGGTAATGATCTGCGCGACGTGGTCATGCCCGTACTTCTTCTGGACGTAGCGGATCACTTCGCCGCGCCGCGTTTCGCAGAAGTCGATGTCGAAGTCGGGCATCGAGACGCGTTCCGGGTTGAGGAAGCGTTCGAACAGCAGGCCCAGCTTCAGCGGGTCGAGGCCGGTGATGGTCAGCGCCCAGGCGACCAGCGAGCCCGCGCCCGAACCGCGCCCCGGCCCCACCGGAATACCGTTGTCGCCCGCCCACTTGATGAAGTCGGCGACGATCAGGAAGTAGCCGGGGAAGCCCATGCCGACGATGATATTGACCTCGAAATCGAGGCGCTCGGCATATTCCAGGAAGTCCTCGGTGACGCCCTTCTCACGCAGGATTTCATAGGCGGCGCGGCGTTCGTCACCGGTGAGGGCCATTGCCTCGTCCAGTTCCTGCTCGGTCACCTCGGGCCAGTAGGGCGCCAGACGGGCGGCAAGGCCACGGCGCGAATCGTCGGCGAGCATGCGCGCCTCGCCTTCGCGGTCACCGGCAAGGCTGGGCAATAGCGGCTTGCGGCGCGGCGGCACGTAGGCGCAGCGCTGCGCGACGACGAGGGTGTTCGCCAGCGCCTCGGGCAGATCGGCGAACAGCTCCGCCATCTCGGCGGCGGGCTTCACCCAGCGCTCGGACGAGGAGCGCGGGCGATCGGCGGCGTCCACTTGCGTCGAGTTGGCGATGCACAGCAACGCGTCGTGCGCGGCGTGGAAGCTGCGGTCGGAGAACTGCGCCGGATTGGTGCCGACAAGCGGGATGTCGCGGTTGTAGGCGAGCGCGATCAGGTCTTCCTCGCTCTCGTCCTCCTCGGGCTCGCCGGTGCGGGTGATCTCGACATAGAGGCGGTCGCCGAACAGGGACTGCAGCGTGTCGCAGTAGCTCTCCGCCTGTTCGTGACGGCCCGCCGCGAAAAGGCGCGCCAGCGCGCCCTCATTGCCGCCGGTCAGGCAGATCAGTCCGTCGGTATGGCCGCGCAGCGATTCCAGCTCGACGTGCGGGTCCAGTTCCAGCGGGCGCCCAAGGTGGGCGCGGCTGACGTGATCGCACAAGTTTAGCCAGCCCGCCTCGTTCTGCGCGAACAGGGCAAGCCAGTCGATCGCGCGCTCCTGTCCCTGCTTGGCGGCACCCGGACGGGCAACCGCGAGGAAAGTGCCGACGATCGGCTGCACACCCGCGCCCTTCGCCGCCCCTGCGAAGATCGGCGCGGCATAGAGCCCGTTACGGTCGCATAGCCCCGCGGCGGGGAACTTGCGCTCCTTGGCCAGCTTGGCGATCGCCTTCGGGTCGATCGCGCCGTCCAGCATGGTGAAGCTGGAGAAGATGCGGAGCGGTACGAAGGGAGCATGCGGCATCCGGCAAATCTATGCACTGCCCCCCGGCCCGATCAAGGCCATCGCGTGACAAGGCAGGGGATACATCGGGACATGGTTAACCCTGGACGATGAAGCGGCCTTCATCCCACGGCCCGAAACGTTCGAGCGAGCAGCCATTCTCCCGTGAAAGTCCCGTTCGAGCAACGATTTGCAACGCCAGCCTCTTGCGCCGCGCCAACACGAAGCGTTAACGACATTGCGTTAGGTGCATATGTGGACGTCCGGAGAGGCCGGACGTGATTCGACCTTCGGAACGGACCTGCCGATGACTCATCTGTCGCATCCGCTTCGAAGGCATCGCTGACGCCGCCGATGCCTGATATCACCACGATCGCCGCGTGCAGCACGGCACTCGGCGCAATCATGTGCATTGCCATCCTGCTGTCGTGGTTCAAGGACGGTCGCCCGGTGCAGCGGCGCTGGCAGTTCGCACCGTTCGGGATCGCAGTGCCGGCCGGTGTCCTTCTGACTTATCCGGAAATATTGCCCGGCCCGCTTGGCCTGAGGCTGGGCTGGTTCGCGTTGACGCTGGTTTACGGCTCCGCCTGGCTGGCGGCGCGGGTGACGGCGGGACGCAAGCCCCGGCCGCTGCTGATGCTGCTGCCCTGCGTGGCGGTGCTGCTTTTCTCGGCGACCATCGGTGCGGACGATGCCATGGCAGAGCTGCGCATGATGCCGCGCGTCCTGCTCTTCGCGCTGTTCGACGGTCTGGCCGCGCGCGAATTCATGCGGATGCGCCAGCCGCAGTTGCAATCGGCGACGACGCTGTACTGGATCTTCGCGGTGTTCTGCGTGTTCGAACTGCTGCGCACGCCCTTCTCGCTCTCGCTGCCCGCGCCGTTCGGACCGAAGGAAACGCAGGTCTGGTCGATCGCGCTGTTCAACTTCCTGATCGTATTGCAGGGCCTGCTGCTTGGCGTGTTCCTGACCGCGCTGGGGCGTGAGCAACTGGCAGCACAGCACTATCGCCTGGCCTCCATCGACCCACTGACCGGGATCGGCAATCGCCGCGCCCTCGACGATCGCATCGAGGCGCTGGCCCGGTCGCCGCGCGGCGAAGACTGCGTCGCCGTTGCGCTGCTCGACATCGACCGTTTCAAGGCGATCAACGACGAACTCGGCCACGGCTTTGGCGACATCGTGATCGTCGGCGCGGCGATGGTGGCGCGCGAGACGCTGGGTGCCGGAAACGTTTTTCGCGTGGGCGGCGAGGAGTTCGCGGCCATCATCCAGGCGCGCACGCCCGAGGCGGTCATGACCCGCGCCGAAGCCGTGCGCATCGCCTTCGAGGCACGCAGCCATGTCAGCGGAAGCGAATCGCGGCGCTGCACGATCAGCGTTGGCGTGGCGATGATGGAACCCGGCGACGATCACTCTGCGCGCTTCACCGCGGCTGACGAAGCGCTTTACCTGGCCAAGCACCTCGGGCGCAATCGCACGGTATTGGCAACGCCTGGCCAGCGCGCGGCCCCGCCTCCGATCGACTTGCGGGCAGTTGCCGCCGAGCGCCGCGCTTCGGCTTAGCGCGCCGTCAACGGATCGTGGCCGACGCGCGCTTCGCCGTCGGCGGCGAAGTCCATGATGATGTCACTGGCCGGATCGTAGCGCGGCCAGACCGGCCGCTTGCCGCCACTGGGATCGCCGCTGGTGGCAAAGGCGACGAGCGCATCACTGATCGTGCCGCCCATCGCATCGTCGCGAGCCGTCGTGACATCGCCATACTTGATCGTCTGTGTATCGAAGAAGAAAGGAATGTCGCTGGCGTGTCCTGCCCCTGGCTTGCCCACCGAGGATGCCACGTAGGAAAACCGATAGGCGTAGACCGGGGCGCCTGCCTGCGACAGCGTTCGCGCCACGTCGCGGGCACCCTTGATCATGAAACCGTCCGGGCCGCCCATGTCGGCGCTGGTCGCCCCGATCATCACCGGCACCTTCGTGAATTTACCTTCGGTATAGGCCTTCGCCACATCGACCGCGATGCGACCATAGACGAAAGGCGAGGAGAACGCCGGGCGTTTCGCTGCGAACAGGGCCTCGAGATTCAGACCATCGACCACCTGCTCCGCCGGGAGCGCGCGCAATTTTGCCAGCGCCTGCGGATCGTCGGCCGCGATGCCCTTGGTGGCGGCGAAAGCCGTGCCGGTCTTCTCCGCCTCGGCCAGACCGCCCGCTCCGAGTGCAGTGCCGTCTCCGCCGGACATGACGACCGCCCGGGCGAACAGACCTTGCGTCAGCGGCGAAGTCATCAGCATGTGCACCGACATGCCGCCCGCGCTCTCGCCGATAATCGTGACGTTCGCGGGATCGCCGCCGAAAGCCGCGATGTTCTGATGCACCCACTTGAGCGCGGCGACCTGATCGAGCGTGCCGTAGTTGCCCAGTAGCCCGCCGTCGGCATCGGCCTTGGTCAGTTGCGGGTGAGCGAAAGTGCCGAAACGGCCAACGCGGTAGTTGAAACTCACCACCATCACGCCCTTGCGCGCCAGTTCCGCGCCTGAATAGGTCGGCGGAGAAGCACCACCGTTCAGGAAGCCGCCGCCGTAGATCCAGAACACCACCGGCAGCTTCGCCTTCGCGCCCTCCGGCTTCCAGACGTTGAGGTAGAGGCAATCCTCGGCGGGCGGCGTGCCGAGCGGTGCGGCGTCGCTGGGAAACGGCTTCTGCATGCAGTCGTGGCCGTAGGCAGTCGCCGGACGCACACCGGCCCATGCCGCGACCGGCTGCGGCGCGCGCCAGCGCAGGTCACCCACCGGCGGCGCGGCGAAGGGAATGCCCTTCCAACTGACCACGCCCTTGTTCGCCTCACCCCGGACTTCTCCGCTGCGCGTCACGGCAACCGGGTCGGCGATGGCTACCGGTGAACAGGCGGTGGCAGCAAGAATGATGGCCGATAGAAAAGTGGGGGCTTTCAAGAAGGTCTCCTGACGTCGTCGTCCCGGACCTGATCCGGGACCGCTGGCCGTGAACAACCCACCTTTCGACAGGGCGTTCGGCGCACGCTCCAGACTAAAGACCGCCACCGGTCCCGGATCAAGTCCGGACGACGACAGCAACTTAGATATCTCCTTGTCGAGCGCAGCGGGCTTGTCGGTCGGGGCGAAACGGCGCACGACCTTGCCTTCGCGGTCGATGAGGAACTTGGTGAAGTTCCACTTGATCGATTTGGAGCCGAGCAGCCCAGGCGCCTCGGCCTTGAGCCAGTCGTAGAGCGGCACAGTGTCCGGCCCGTTGACCTCGACCTTGCCCATCAGCGGAAACGAGAGGCCGAAGTTCACCTCGCAGAACGCCGCGATCTCGGCGGCATCGCCGGGTTCCTGCCCGCCGAACTGGTTGCAGGGGAAGGCGATGATCTCGAACCCCTGTTCGCGGTACTTGCGCCAGAGTTCCTCCAGCCCCTTGTACTGCGGAGTGAAGCCGCACTTGCTGGCGGTGTTGACCACCAGCACCACCCTGCCCAGCCGATCGGCAAGACTGGTCGTCTCGCCGTTGGGAAGGGTCGCGGTGAAATCCGCGATGGTTCGGGGGTCTTTACTCACCAATGGCGCTCAGGAAGCCGGAAAGTCGGCGCGGCGGGACAAATGGCGGATCTCACCGATGCGCATCGTGTGATCGCCGTCCTTCTCGATCGCATAGTCGTCCTGCTTCGCCTCGGGCAGTCCCATCACGAAGGCGACCAGTTCCGCCACGGTGCCGCGGCGGATCGTCTTGAAGTTGTGGAACAGCCCGCCGCCGTCCTCGCACTTGTGCAGTTCGGCCGTGTCGTCCCAGCCGAAGCTCCGAGGCGGAGTGCTGCCGGCTGCGATAGTGGACGGGATGTCGCTCATTGGCGGGTTCCTTTCTTATCGCCTGGATTAAGCAATGTGGGAAAGGAAAACCGCGAGTTCAACGGCGGTTCCGGCGAAGAATCAGGAACCTGAGATTGCCCACCCCTGCCCCTCCCGTCAGCGGGAGGGGCATGAGAGAACTGCGCTTGCGCCGCTCAGGTCAGCACCCCGTCATGCAGTCGCACCACCCGGTCCATCGCCGCCGCCAGCCGCTCGTTGTGCGTGGCGACGAGCGCGGCGCTGCCCTCTCCGCGCACCAGCGCGAGGAACTGGGCGAAGACCTTGTCCGCCGTCGCCTCGTCGAGATTGCCGGTGGGTTCGTCGGCCAGCACCATGTGCGGGCGGTTGGCCAGCGCGCGGGCCACGGCGACGCGCTGCTGCTCGCCGCCCGAGAGCTTGCTCGGACGATGCTCCAGCCTTGCGCCGAGGCCCAGCGCAGTGAGCAGTTCGGTCGCTCGCGCATCGCACTCGGTACGCGGCTTTCCGGTGATCAGCTGGGGCAGCACGACGTTCTCGATCGCGTTGAAGTCGGGCAGCAGATGGTGGAACTGATAGACGAAACCGATGTGATCGCGACGCACCGCCGCGCGCTGGTCCTTGCCCAGCTTGCTGGCGTCGATCCCGGCGATCTCGATCTTGCCGCCGAAGCCGCCTTCGAGCAGGCCGATCGCCTGCAGCATCGTCGACTTGCCCGACCCCGAGGGACCGAGCAGCGCGACGATCTCGCCGGGGCGGACTTCGAGGTTCACGCCGCGCAGGACGTCGATCTTCACCCCGCCCTGCTCGAAGCTGCGGGTCACGTCGGTCAGGCGGACGACAGGGTCAACGATATCATTCATAGCGCAGCACCTGCACGGGATCGGTGCTCGCCGCCTTGTAGGCGGGGTAGAGCGTGGCAAGGAAGCTGAACACCAGCGCCATGATGCAGATCGTGGCGATCTCCACCGGGTCGGAGCGCGCGGGCAGCTCGGTCAGGAAGCGGATCGAGGGGTCCCACAGGTTCTGGCCCGTCAGGATCTCCACCAGATGCACGATCGGCTGGCGGAAATAGAGGAAAATGAAGCCGATGATCACGCCCGCCACTGTGCCCATCGCGCCGATGCAGAAGCCGGCGGTGACGAAGACCTTGAGCAGCGAGTGCCGCGTCGCCCCCATCGTGCGCAGGATCGCGATGTCGCGGGTCTTGGCGCGCACCAGCATGATGAGCGAGGAGAGGATGTTGAACACCGCCACCAGCACGATGATCGAGAGGATCACGAACATCGCCACCCGCTCCACCGCCAGTGCCTCGAACAAGGAGGCGTTGATGGTCCGCCAGTCGGTGACCACGGCGCGGCCCGAGAGCTGGCGCGTCAGCGGCGCGAGGATCTCGCCCACCCGGTCGGGGTTGTTGGTGGTGACCTCGATCATGCCGATCTGGTCGCCGGTCAGCAGCAGCGTCTGCGCGTCCTTCATCGGCATGACCACGAAGGCGTTGTCGTAGTCGTAGACGCCGATCTCGAAGATCGCGGCTATGCGGTAGGCGATCTGGCGCGGCACCGTGCCGAAGGGCGTCGAGCGGCCCGCCGGGTTGATGATGGTGATCACGTCGCCCACTTGCGCGCCGAGGTTCTGCGCCAGTTGCTTGCCGATCGCGACGTTGTCGGACCCGGTCCTGAGTTCGGGGAGATTGCCCGCCTTCACCTTGTCGGCGAGGCGGTTGATGTCCTCACCGGTGTTGCCGCGTACCAGGATCGCCTCGACCCGGCCGTTGAAGCTGGCCAGCAGCGGCTGCTCGATCAGCGGCGAGGCGCGGGTGACGCCGGGCGTCCCCCGCACGTCCTCAAGGACGCTCTGCCAGTTGTCGAGGCGGCCGCCGTAAGCCTGGATGATGGCATGGCCGTTGAGGTTGACGATCTTGTCGAACAGCTCGGCGCGGAAACCGTTCATCACGCTCATGACGATGACCAGCGCGGCAACGCCGAGCATGACCGCGACGAGGCTGATGCCGGCGACGAGGGCGATGAAGCGCTCGCCCTTTCCGGGCAGCATGTAGCGCTTGGCGATCGTCCATTCGAAGGGGGATAGGATCAAGCGAGGAGGTCCGTCTTGAAAAGGTGAAGAGGCATTAGGATGCGCGGGCGGTGCTGGCAAGCTGCGGGGGCGCGGATGGTTCCCGAGGGGGTCGTGCGAATGCGGGAGGTCTGCAGGGTTTACACTGTCTGATGGGTGAACCGATGATCCTTGATCGCCGGTGAAGAGCGGATTTGCGTGGGTTTTGAGCGTGGCGCGTGGTGACCGGTGTGACCTTACGAATGCGATGTGTCACCTTGTGGGGTGGAGGTGTCACCTTGTGGTGTAAACTTGTGCTGCCGGGAGTGAACGGGCTGGCCATGAACACATGGTATGGGATTGCGGGTACTGTAGGAAAGTGGACTGTCTGGAAGCGCCTCAAAGTCGTCGTCCAAACATCATCGTCATCCCAGCGAAGGCTGGGACCGCTCTCGTCATCATGCTGCTTCTCGGCGAGGCCGGGATAAAGTTCGCACTGCCCTGCCGATAGGGCTCATCATGGTCACAACGGTCCCAGCCTTCGCTGGGATGACGGTCTGTTTCTGAAGCAGCAACTTCCCACCCAAACCCGTCATCTTCCCGTCACCAAACGGGCGCAGGAACCACCGCCCTCAACGGCCCGTCCCTTCCCCCTTGCTTTTCGACGCGATCGCAGCCAAATGCGCGTCGCGTTTGGACGCGCCAGTCGGGCTGGAAAAATACCATGAACATGACTCACCCCTTCCTTGATGTCGACGGGGACAAACTGCGCGAAGAGTGCGGTATTTTCGGCGTTATCGGGGCAAAGGAAGCTGCGGCCATCACTGCAGCCGGACTCCATTCGCTCCAGCATCGCGGGCAGGAGGCGGTGGGCATCACCAGCTTCTCCGGCGCGGAGTTCCACTCGCACCGCGGCATCGGCCACGTGGCGCAAGTGTTCCGCCAGAAGGAAGTGGACACCCTGCCCGGCTCGATGGCCTCGGGTCACGTGCGCTACGCCACCACCGGCGGCTCGGGGCTTCGCAACGTCCAGCCGCTGTTTGCCGACCTTGCCGACGGCGGCTTCTCGATCGCCCACAACGGCAATATCTCCAACGCGATGACGCTCAAGCGCGATCTGGTTTCCAAGGGCTCGATCTTCCAGTCGACCTCGGACACCGAAGTCATCATCCACCTGGTCGCCACCAGCCGCTATCCCACGCTCGTCGATCGCTTCGTCGATGCCCTGCGCATGGTGGAAGGCGCCTACTCGCTGATCTGCATGACCACCGAGGGCATGATCGCCTGCCGCGATCCGCTGGGCATCCGCCCGCTGGTGATGGGCCGCATCGGCGACGCCATCGTCTTCGCCTCCGAAACCGTCGCGCTCGACATCGTCGGCGCCGACTTCGTGCGCACGATCGAGCCGGGCGAGATGGTGCAGGTCGATCACAAGGGCACGATCTCCAGCCATCGCCCCTTCGGCAATCCCTCGCCGCGCCCGTGCATCTTCGAGCACGTCTATTTCTCGCGCCCCGACTCGGTCATGGACGGCCTTTCGGTCTACCAGGTGCGCAAGCAGATCGGGGTCGAACTGGCCAAGGAATCCTTCGCCGACGCCGACGTGGTGATCCCGGTGCCCGACAGCGGCGTCCCTGCCGCGATCGGCTATGCGCAGGAATCGGGCATCCCGTTCGAGCTGGGCATCATCCGCTCGCACTACGTGGGCCGCACCTTCATCCAGCCCGGTGACGCCGCCCGCCATGCCGACGTGAAGCGCAAACACAACGCCAACCGCGCCGTCGTCGAAGGCAAGCGCATCATCCTCATCGACGATTCGATCGTGCGCGGCACGACCTCGAAGAAGATCGTCGAGATGATGCGCGATGCGGGTGCCGCCGAAGTGCACATGCGCATCGCCAGCCCGCCGACCGAGCACTCATGCTTCTACGGCGTCGATACGCCCGAGCGCTCCAAGCTGCTCGCCGCGACGATGGACACCGAGGCGATGGCCGATTTCATCAAGGCCGACAGCCTGGCCTTCGTCTCGATCGACGGCCTCTACCGCGCCGTCGGCGAATCGGAGCGCAAGAAGAGCTGCCCGCAGTTCTGCGACGCCTGCTTCTCGGGCGAATACCCGACCAAGCTGACCGACTTCTCGGACCGCTTCCCGGAACTCGATGCAGCGTGACCTTTAAGGATCAGGTCGCACTCGTCACCGGCGCCAGCCGGGGTATCGGCGAAGCCACTGCCGTCGCGCTGGCCGCTGAGGGCGCGCATGTCGTCCTGACCGGGCGCGATACCAAGGCGCTCGAACGCGTCGAGGAGCGCATCTACGAGGCGGGCGGATCGGCCACGATCGCGCCGGTCGATCTGGTCGAGCCCGACGGCATCGCCCGCCTTGCCAGTGCCGTGCAGGACCGCTGGGGCCGGCTCGACGTGCTGGTAATCAATGCGGCGATTCTGCCCGAACTCACCAGCGTCGCCGACATCGACCAGCGCGCCTTCAACAAGGCGCTGACCACCAACGTCCTCTCGACGCAGGCGCTGATCGCGAACTTCGATCCGCTGCTGAAGAAGAGCCCGAACGCGCGCGTGGTCGGCCTGACCACCACCGTCGCGCAGGCACCGCGCGCCTACTGGGGTGCCTACGGCGCCACCAAGGCCGCGTTCGAAGTGCTGCTGGACTGCTACGCGCAGGAAACCGCCAAGACCTCGAACATTCGCGTCGCCATCGTCAACCCCGGCGCCACCCGCACCGCCATGCGCGCGCGGGCCTATCCGGGCGAGGCACCAGCCTCGGTCAAGCCGCCCGAAGTCGTGGCGGACCGCCTCACGACGCTGCTCGGAGAGAGTTTCGCGACGGGCCACCGGGAAACCGTTAACCAGCCGCAATAACCGGATCGTAACCCCAAACTGGGACACATCGGGCAAATTGGCGTTGTAGACACGTCGTAATTTGCGCGAGGTCGCCCATGGATCACACCCAGCAGGAACGCTACGCCGCCGCCGCGCAGGAAGATCGCAGCGCGCATCGCAACCGCATTTCGATCCCTGCCACGCTGCGCCCCTCCGGGTCCAAAAGTTTCCAGACGGCGGTGCGCGACTTGTCGCTCTCGGGCTTCTCGGCGACGGCGATGAGCCACATCGCGCCGCGTACGATGTGCTGGCTGACGCTGCCCGGCAGGGAAGAGGCGCTTCCAGCAAAAGTGGTATGGTGGGACAACGGGCTTGTCGGCTGCGCTTTCGAGCAGTTGTTGGAGCCGCACGAACTGGATGCGGTCATGACGCGCTGGAACCGCGATCGGCGCTAACCGTCATCCCAGCGAAGGCTGGGATCGCTCTCGGCATATTTGGAGATTTCGGCGAGGCTCTGCTGAAATCAGCAGCGCCGTCCCGATGGCACACATCATGGTCATAACGGTCCCAGCCTTCGCTGGGATGACGGGCTTTTGATCTCGACGGTCGCCCCTCAACCCATCGCCTTTACCAGCGTCACTTGCGCCACATCGATCCCTCCGCCGAGGAATCCTCCCTCGCAGTACATCAGATAAAACCGCCAGAGCCGCACGAATCGCTCGTCGAAACCCGAGGGCAAACGCCCTTCCTCCACCGCGAGATCGAAGTTCGCCCGCCATTCGCGCAAGGTGCGCGCATAGTCCGCCCCGAAACCGACGCGATCTTCCCAGACCAGCCCCCTCTCCTCGGCCAACGCGCGGAACTCGCTCTCGCGTATCAGCATGCCGCCGGGAAAGATGAAGGTCTGGATGAAGTCGGCGCTGCGGGCATAACCTTCGAAGATCGCATCAGGCATCGAGATCAGTTGCAGCGCCGCCAGCCCGCCCGGCTTCAGATTGCGCGCGATGCAGTCGAGGAACTCCGGCCAATAAGCCTGCCCGACAGCCTCGACCATCTCCACCGACATGATCGCATCGTACTGGCCGATAACGTCGCGATAGTCCTGCTTGCGGAAATCGACGCTGCCGCGCCCGTCGCTTCGCTCGAACGTCCAGCGCTCGCGCGCATAGGCAAGCTGCTGGTCAGAGAGGCTGATCGCATCGACATGCACCTCGGCATGGCTGGCGACGAAGGCCGCCAGCGTACCCCAGCCGCAGCCGATCTCCAGCACCCGGTCGCCCGGTTCCAGCTCCAGCCGCTCGACGATGGCGCCCGCCTTGGCCGACTGCGCGACGTCCAGCTCTGTCACGAACTGGGCATAAGGGTTCGGCCCCGACACGACTTCGGAATAGAGCGCACTGGAATAGAGCATCGTTTCGCCCAGCCACTGCCCATAGAAGTCGTTGCCGAGGTCGTAGTGCGCGTGGATGTTCTTCAGCGAGCCCTTGCGCGTGTTGCGATGAAGCGCATGGAGCGCGCGGGTGAGCAGCCGCCACGGGCCATGCGCACGGCCGGTGTCTCCCAGCGCCATGGCATTGTCCATGAACAGCGCGAAGAGCGGCACCGGGTCCGGGCTGTCCCACTCGCCAAGGTCCCAGGCCTGATACCAGCCGACCGAGCCCGCCGTCGCCAGCCGCAGCAGCGCGCGCCAGCTGGTGATCTCCACCACGGCGTCGAAACCGGATTGACGACCGCCGAGCAGCCGGGTCTGACCGCCGGGCAGCGTCGCCATGATCGAACCGCGCTCCAGCCCGCGATCAATGCGGTCGAGAATCCGGTGCACCCCGCCCGACCACAGCCGCGCCAGCAACTGGGAGCCGACGCCGATCGCGCGTCCTCCCCCCACAAGTTCCCCACCTCTGCCCGGCGCCTGTGCGTTCATGGCGCGATGATGGACTCGATTTTGCGCCTGGGCAATTGCTCAAGATGCGAAGCCGATTGCCCAAGAACGTCGTCCCGGACTTGATTCGGAACCGGTGACGGTTTGCGCCTAGGGGGCTTGGACAAGCTCAGCCTGAGCGGTATTCCAAGCAGATTTTTAAATTCCGCTCAGGCTGAGCTTGTCGAAGCCCCAGAGACGAGGCGCGCGCCTAAAGACAGCCACCGGTCCCGGATCGAGTCCGGGACGACATCGCTTCAGCTACCCTTCGCCTGCTGCCACGCCGACAGCGCCCGCTCACGCGCGTCGCGATGCTCGATCAACCGGTCCGGGTAGCCCTTCGGCCGCTTGCCCGAGGGCGGATCGTGGATATCCGCGTCGGACAGGTCCGCCAGCTCCGGCACCCATTCGCGGATATAGCCTGCCGCGTCGAACTTCTCCGACTGCGTGAGCGGGGCCATGATCCGCACGAACATGTTGGCGTCCACCCCTGATCCGGCGGTCCACTGCCAGTTCACCGCATTGCTGCCGTAGTCCGCATCGACCAGCGTGTCCCAGAACCACTGCTCGCCCGCGCGCCAGTCGATGAGGAGATGCTTCACGAGGAAACTCGCCGCGATCATCCGCACGCGGTTGTGCATCCAGCCGGTGTGCCACAACTGCCGCATCCCGGCATCGACGATGGGATAGCCGGTGCGCCCCTGCTGCCACGCCTCCAGATCGCGCGTGCTGGTGCGCCAGGGGAACGCGCCGAAGGGATCGCGCGCGTAGCGGCCGCCGTAGTCGGGATACTGCAAGATCACGTTCTGCGCATAGTCACGCCAGCCGATCTCGCCGAGGAACGTCGCGACCGATCCTCCCGCGTCCGCCACCGCATGCCAGACCTGCGCGGGCGAGATCTCCCCGAAGTGCAGGTGCGGCGAGAGCATGGAGGTGCCCTCCACACCCGGCAGGTTACGCTGCCCCTCATAGGCAGAGGCTTCCTCGACGAAGGCGTGCAGCCGCTTGCGCGCGCCCTTCTCTCCCGGTTCCCACATCGCGCGCATGCCGCCCGCCCAGTCGGGCGTGGTGGGGAGTAGTTTCCAGTCGGGCAGCGTATCCGACTCCGGCCACTTCGACGGCACAGCAATCGTCTGCGGCCGCCGCTGCGGATCATGCGGCGGCATCCGCTCGCGCAGGGCGCGCCAGAACGGCGTGTAGATCTTGTAGAGCCCGCCCGAGCCGGTCGTCACCGAGCCCGGCGGGGCGAGGTAGTTGCCGTGGTGCAGGCAAAGCGTCAGCACCTTGCCCACCGCCTTTTCGGCATTGCGCCACCACGGTTCGTAGTGATGCAGCGCGTGGACCTCCTGCGCGCCGGTTTCCTCGGCGAGCTTTGCCAGCACCTCGTCGCTCCGGCCCCGCCGCAGGATCAACCGCGAGCCCTTCTCCTGCAAGGCCGCGCCAAGACTCTCGAGCGAATGGTGCAGCCACCAGCGCGAGGCGCCGCCCATGGCGCGATGCCTGGGCGTCTCGTCGTCGAGGATGTAGACAGGTATCACCGGCCCCTTGCGCGCGGCCTCGGCGATGGCAGGTTGATCGGAAAGGCGCAGGTCGCGCCGCAGCCAGACGATGACAGGAGAACTCATGAGCGGGGCAACGTCCTTCGATAACCGGCGTTCCCTAGCGCGATGACACATTCGATGCACCGGCCCATGAACCGAAGAGTCCTGATCCCTGCCGCCGCCTTGTGCTGGCTGGGCGTCGCCGCGATTGCGATCGCGGTTCACGGCGGCAATGCCGATGCCCTTGATCGGGCGGGCCTGCTGTTCTGGCGTGGCGACACTATGCAACCGCTCGGCCCGAAGGGACTGCTCGAAGCCGTGCGCGACGTGACGGCACTCGGCGGCGTGTTCTTGCGCAACCTATTTGCCATAGGCGCGGTCGCAGCGCTGCTGTTCCTGCGCCAGCGGCGCGACGCTGCCCTCTTCGCGCTGACCGTGATGAGCGGATGGCTGGTCAACAGCGGCCTCAAGGCGCTGGTCGGGCGGGCGCGCCCCGAGATCGTCCCCCACCTCACCGAAGCGGGCGGCAACAGCTTTCCGAGCGGGCACAGCTTCAACGCGGCGGTCGTCTATATCGCTATGGCACTGGCCTTTGCGGCGATGAGCAACCGTTCGTCGGTGCACCGCACGCTGGTCGGCGCAGCGATCGTCGGCACCCTTGCAATCGCCTGGAGCCGCGTCTGGCTCGGCGTCCACTGGCCGAGCGACGCGATCGCCGGATGGCTGGGCGGTGCCGGCTGGGCTTTCCTCGCCTGCGCCCTGTTCCAGCGCCCCGCGCAGCTTGCTGCCGAAGCGATCAGCGACTTGGACAGTCCACCGGAACCCTCGCCGAAACATTGAAGTTGCGGCTGAGACGCGGCCCCGTGAACCGCGCGTCGCCGAAAGTCACCACGGCGCTGCACCCCTGCCGCTCGATCCGCGCCATCGGCAGCTGGGACCACGCGAGGAACTTGACGACCTCCGGCGTGGCGAAGGCGGCCTTGCGCGCCAGCGGGTCGGCCATGTTGTCGGCTATCGACGGCTCGGCGGACACCAGCCCCACCGGATCACGGAGCGGATCGTAACGGCCGTAGGAGATGCGCCCCTCCTGCCGCCAGATCATGTCGCGCCGCCAGAACAGCACAGGCTCGGGCGAGGCGAATATCCGGTCGGGATTGAAGGCCGAGTCCTTCTGCCGCGGCGCACACCATGCCATGGCGGAAATCCCGATGTTGAGCGCAATGAAGCCGATCACGCCCGCCAGCGCCCCGACGGCGGGCTTCGGCGACTTCCAACGGCGCGCCAGCCAAAGCCCCGCGCCCATCATTGCCAGCAACCAGGGCGAGACGATGAACAGCCCGTCGGTGTGGAACCAGCGCCCGCTGGCCGGGGAAAGCAGCTGCACCGCATAAGTGTTCTGCAGGTCGAGCAGCGGATGGGTCAGCGCGCCGAGATAGCACAGCGCCAGCAGCCATCCGAACCGCATCGGCAATCCGCTGCGGAAGGTGGTACCGCGAGACGCCTGCCAGCGGTCGAGCAGCCAGAGCAGTCCCGCCAGCAGCGGCGGCATCAGCAGCACCCCGCCGACCAGCCCATGCGTGAAACCCCGGTGCATCGCCAGCGGTGCCCAGGAAGCCCTGCCGAAGAATACGTCGATATCCGGCATGTTCGCCGCGAGTACGCAGGCCGCCAGCCCCTTGCGTGTCCGGTGCTTGAGCCCGGTTTCGGCGAGCGTCCAGCCGACCAGGCTGTGCGTCAGATTATCCATGAATGGCAGGTAATTGCATCGCGAACCTTATCGGGTTTGCGATGCGACATTACAAGCCTCACTCCACCGTCCAGGTCTGCCCCTTGCCCAGCAGCTTGCCGAGGTCCGCGCTCTTGCCCGCTGTAAGGCTCGCCCGCTCGGCGACGACGGCGCTTTCGAACGTCGGTGCGGGATCGTCGTAGATCACCCCCAGCGCCATCGGGAACGGACCGAAAGGCATCTCCACCAGCATATGCGCGAGGCCCCGGTTGCGCACATTGTGAACCGCGACCCCCGCCGCCCGCCAGTCGCCATCGCCCACATCGACGACTTTTAGCGAAAGGGTCTCAAGATCGAGTGACAACCCTTTGGTTTTCTTTGCGAACAAAAGCGGTTCGCCGTCCTGGCAGATGATCTGCATATCCGATGCGACGGCCTTGGCCGTGAAGTCGTCGAAGCGATCCTTGTTATAGACGATGCAGTTCTGGAAGATTTCAAGGAACGCCGCGCCCTTGTGCGCATAGGCGGCCTTGAGAACGTCCGGCAGGTCCCTGGACACGTCGTAGCCGCGCGCCACGAACCTTGCGCCGGCCCCCAGCGCGAAGGCGCAGGGGCTCGCCGGACGATCCACCGAGCCGATCGGCGAGGTCGGCGACGGCGTTCCCACCCGGCTCGTCGGCGAGTACTGCCCCTTGGTCAGCCCGTAGATCTCGTTGTTGAACAGCAGGATCTGGCAGTCGAGGTTGCGGCGCAGGACGTGCATCGTGTGATTGCCGCCGATCGACATGCCGTCCCCGTCACCGGTGACGATCCACACGTCGAGTTCGGGATTGGCCAGCTTGATCCCCGTCGCGACGGCCGGGGCGCGGCCGTGGATGGTGTGGAAGCCATAGCTCTCGACGTAATACGGGAAGCGGCTGGAGCAGCCGATGCCCGATACGAACACGGTGTTCTTCGGGTCCGCACCGACCATCGGCAGGGTGCGCTGCACCGCCTTGAGAATCGCATAGTCGCCGCAGCCGGGGCACCAGCGTACTTCCTGGTCGGTTTCCCAGTCCTTCAGCGTGGTCTGGATCGGGGTCATGTCGTTCATGATGAGATCTATCCTGACGAATTGGGCCTAAGCGCTCAGGGCTTTTCGATTTCCGGTGCCGGAAGCTGCGTCTCGTTGACCGAGACTTCGCCGCCCTCGTTGCCGGGGACCGCATCGAAGAAGGTCGCGATGGCGGCCTCGATCTCGGCGATGGCGAAGGGCTGGCCGCTGGTCTTGGAGAGCGGCACCGCATCGACCAGAAAGTGGTCGCGCAGGACCGTCTTGAACTGCCCGGTGTTCATTTCCGGCACCACGACCTGCTCGAATCCGGCCAGCATCTCGCCGAGGTTCCGGGGCAGCGGCCAGATGTGGCGGACATGAATGTGGCTGACGTCCAGCCCCTTGCGCCGCGCCCGGCGCACCGCCTGATGGATCGGCCCGAAGGTGGATCCCCAGCCGACCACCGCCAGCTTTCCCGACGCCGCCCCGAGCGCCACCTCCTGCGGCGGCACGGCGTCCGCGACGGCCTCCACCTTGGCCTTGCGTGCGTCGGTCTGGGCCTGATGGACGTCGGGGGCATAGTCGATATTGCCGGTATCCACGGCCTTCTCGATGCCGCCGATGCGGTGCATCAGCCCCGGCGTCCCCGGCCTGATCCACGGGCGCACTCCGCGCCGGTCGCGCCTGAAGGGCAGGGGCTTGCCTTCCGGGTTGTTGGTCTCGGTCAGGAATTCCACCGGGAACGGGGTGAAGCCGCCGGGATCAGGCACCTTCCACGGCTCGGAGGCATTGGCGATGTAGCCGTCGGTCAGCAGGATCACCGGCGTCATGAACTGCGTGGCGATGCGGCAGGCCTCGATCGCGCATTCGAAGGCATCGGCAGGCGAGCGCGCGGCGATCACCGGCAGCGGGGCATCGCCGTTGCGGCCGTAGACCGCCTGATAGAGATCCGATTGCTCGGTCTTGGTCGGCAGCCCGGTGGACGGCCCTCCCCGCTGCGAATTGACGATGACCAGCGGCAGTTCGGTCATGATCGCCAGCCCCATCGCCTCCCCCTTGAGCGCGATGCCCGGCCCCGATGAGGACGTAACCCCCAAATGCCCGGCATAGGACGCGCCGATCGCCGCGCAGATGGCCGCGATCTCGTCCTCGGCCTGGAATGTGGTGACGCCGAACTCCTTCATCTTCACCAGATGGTGCAGCACTGCCGAAGCGGGCGTGATCGGATAGCCGCCGAAGAACATCTCCAGCCCGGCCAGCTGCGCTCCCGCCACCAGCCCGAGCGAGATCGCCTCCGCTCCGGTCACCGTGCGGTAGAGGCCCGGCTCGGTCGGCACCGGATCGATGTGCAGCTTGCGCAGCGGGCCGGTGAGTTCCGCCGTCTCGCCATAGGCGTGCCCGGCATTGAGCGCGGCGATGTTCGCCTCGGCCAGCACCGGCGCCTTCGCGAACTTGGCATGGAGCCAGTCGACCAGCGGGCGGCGGTCGCGGTCGAACATCCACAGCGCCAGGCCCAGCGTCCACATGTTCTTGCAGCGCAGCGCCTCCTTGTTGCCAAGCCCGAAAGGCTTCACCGCCTCCAGTGTCAGCGCCGAGATGTCGAAGGCCAGCACGTCCCACTTCGCGAGGCTGCCGTCCTCCAGCGGGTTTTCTGCGTACTTCGCCTTTTCGAGGTTGCGCTTGTTGAACTCGCCGGTGTCGGCGATCACGAGGCCGCCGGGCTTGAGCGCGCCGACGTTCACCTTCAGCGCCGCCGGGTTCATCGCCACCAGAACGTCCGGCGCATCGCCTGCGGTGGTAATCTCCTGCGAGCCGAAATTGATCTGGAAGGCGGAGACTCCGAACAGCGTGCCCTGCGGCGCGCGGATCTCGGCGGGAAAGTCCGGGAATGTGGCAAGGTCATTGCCGGCAAGCGCCGTGGACAGCGTGAACTGGCCGCCGGTCAACTGCATCCCGTCACCCGAGTCGCCCGCGAAGCGAACGACGACCGCTTCTACGGGCGATGTCTCGACAGCGGACGCGTCGGTATCGTGCTCTCCGGCCAGTGTCGCCATGGTCTATCCTCTGCTGCCGGTCCGCGCCGGTTTCTGCGTCGAGGCTGCGGACTCAGGTTCCCAATGACAAATTAGTTTTCTCTTGAGCGAACAAACTTCCGGTTTGTCAGCATCGGAGGAGTGTGGACCTCAATGCGGGCTAGTCAAGCGCCGGTGGTTCCGCCATCCTGTGGCCATGAGGCAGACATGGGTGCAATTCCTGTCGAATCGCGTAGAGAGCCCCTCCCCTTCAATTCGGATTCGCCTATCTCGATGAACGATTTCTCGTCCCTGCCCTATCGCCCCTGCGTCGGGGTCATGCTCGTCAACGCCGACGGTAAGGTCTTCGTCGGCAAGCGCATCGACACGCGTGAAGGCGACTGGTGGCAGATGCCGCAAGGCGGCGTCGACGACGGCGAAGACCTTAAGGAAGCCGCCTTTCGCGAACTGCACGAGGAAACCGGCGTCACCAGGAAGCATGTCAAGCTGCTGTCGCAGACCCGCGAGGAACTGCTCTACGACCTGCCGCCTGAACTTGTCGGCAAGCTGTGGAAGGGCAAATATCGGGGGCAGCGCCAGCATTGGTTCCTCGCCCGGTTCGAAGGAAGCGATGCCGACATCGACCTGAATGCGCACAAGCCAGCCGAGTTCTGCGACTGGAAATGGGTCGAGGCGGCATTGCTGCCGGACCTCATCGTGCCTTTCAAGAAGCGTGTCTATCGTGCTGTTCTGGAAGAGTTCAAGACGCTGATCTGAGGCTTACGTCGTCCCGGACTTGATCCGGGACCGGTGGCCGTGAACCACCGATCTTGCTGCGCGAGCAACACGCTCACACCTAAAGACTGCCACCGGTCCCGGATCAAGTCCGGGACGACGGGGGCGGCAAACCCGCTCAGGCTGAGCCTGTCGAAGCCCCCGCGCAGATAGCGCCGCGCTTCAGTTTTCCGAAACCGCCGTCTTCGGCGTGACCGCATCGGCGGTGACCATGCGCGGCGTCGGCCCCTTGGCGATCGCGCCTGCCAGCGACTGCGCCTCTGCGCAGTCCTTGCCGCACAGGGTCTGGAGCCGCGCGAGATTGCGGTTGGCCTTCTCGGTTGCGCCCTTTTCGGCCAGCGCCATGCCCTCGCCGGCAAGCGCCGTGACGTTGCGCGGATCGCTGGTCAGCGCGACACGGTAGTAATGCAGCGCCTTGCCCTGCATGCCTTGACGGCGCGTGGCGTCGGCCAGCGACAGCAGCACGGTCACGCTGCCGGGCTCGACCGTCAGCGCCGATTCATAGGCGTCGATCGCCCCGTCAATGTTGCCCGCCGCAGCGGCAGCGCGGCCCTCGCTCAGCAGCATGCTGGCGCGCGGATCGAGTTGCTCGGGCGGTTGCGACAGAAGGACGCTGGAGGACGTGGCGGCTAGCAGGGAAAGGGCAACGGCAACGGGCGTATAACGCATCAGCAGGTCCTTGGCCGAGGTTTTCGTCCTCATCATGACGTGACGCTATCACAGCCTGACGAAGCGCGCGACGAAAAACCCGTCGGTTCCATCGCGCGAGGGAGAGAGACGCAGGCCGGCGCCGCGCGGGGTTCCGGCGGGCAAAACAGGCAGTTCGGCGCGCCAGTCGGGATGGCGGGTCAAGAAACCTTCGGCCTGATCCGCGCCTTCCGCGTCGAGCAGCGAGCAGGTCACGAAGACCAGCCGCCCGCCCGGCTTCACCAGCGTCGCCGCGATGTCGAGCAGGCGTGACTGGATCGCCACGTAGCGTTCAAGCTGCTTGTCGGTCAGGCGCCAGCGCGCTTCCGGGTTGCGGCGCCAGGTGCCGGTACCCGAGCACGGCGCATCGACGAGCACCGCATCGGCCGCGCCGACGAAAGGCTCAAGCGCCTGCATCTCGCGGTTGGCGTCGAGGAGCAAAGTCTCGATCCCGGTCGCCCCGGCCCGCTCGGCGCGGGGCGGCAGGCGTTGCAGGCGCGCGCGGTCGGCATCGCAGGCGACGAGCCGCCCGGCGTTCTCCATCGCGGCGGCGAGCGCGAGGGTCTTGCCCCCTGCCCCGGCACACAAATCGATCACCGTCTCGCCCGGCCGCGCGGCCACGACCTCGCAGGTGAGTTGCGAGCCCGCATCCTGCACCTCAATCATGCCTTCGAGGTAAGCGGGCGACTGCTCGATCTTCGTCTCGGGCGGGTAGCGCCAGCCGTGCGCGGCGACGGTCTTCTCCCCGCCTTCGGGGAGGTCGAGACTGCCGGACTTGAGCGTGTTGACGCGGATGTCGAGCGGCGCGCGGTCCAGCAGGGCTTCAGGATGTTCGACGCCGCTGTCGGCGAGGCGCTGCATCAACCATGCCGGAGCGACACCGGCCTCAGCCATCGGCTCAGCGGCGTCGATCGGTGCGGGCGCGTGGCGCGATCCGTCGAACAGTGCGGCGAGTTGCGGGTCGGTATCCGCGACGCGCAGCATCGCGGCCCGGCCGGTCGCGGGGATTTCCCCGCAGGCGCGGATGGCGCGGTAGGCGAGTTCACGTACCGCTCGGCGGTCTCCGCTGCCTGCCCAGCGGCGGGCCCGGAACCACTCGGAAATCAGGCGGTCGGCAGGCGCGCCGTTGGACCGCGCGGCCTCGATGACGAGATCGAGCACCTCAATGGCTGCCTGAATGCGGGCTGCGGGGGTCAATTCACCCCTCCCGCCTGCAGGAGAGGCCGAGGGTGGGCGCATGAGAACGCGAGGTCGGCGTCAGTGCCCACCCCGCTGCGACTAAGGGCCTGCGGCCCAAGTCTCGCTACCCCTCCCGCTTGCGGGAGGGGGTTAGCTGCCTCAGCGCGTCGGATAGTTCGGTGCCTCGCGGGTGATCGTCACGTCGTGGACGTGGCTCTCGCGCAGGCCCGCATTGGTGATGCGGATGAACTTGGAGTTCTTGCGCAAGTCCTCGATCGTCGCCGAGCCGGTGTAGCCCATCGCCGCCTTGATGCCGCCCACCAGCTGGTGGATGACGTCCTTGGCGGCGCCCTTGAACGCGACCTGGCCTTCGATGCCCTCGGGCACCAGCTTCATCTGGTCCTTGATGTCGCCCTGGAAGTAGCGGTCCGCCGAGCCGCGGCCCATCGCGCCGACCGAGCCCATGCCGCGGTACGACTTGTAGGCGCGGCCCTGGTACAGGAACGTCTCGCCCGGCGCTTCCTCGGTGCCTGCGAGCATCGAGCCGACCATGATCGTCGAGGCACCGGCGGCCAGCGCCTTGGCGGCGTCACCCGAAGTGCGCAGGCCGCCGTCGGCGATGACCGGCACGCCCGCCTTCTCGGCTTCCTCGGCGGCTTCCATCACGGCGGTGAGCTGCGGCACGCCTACCCCTGCGACGATGCGCGTGGTGCAGATCGAGCCCGGGCCGATGCCGACCTTCACGCAGTCGGCGCCCGCGTCGATCAGCGCCTTGGCGGCTTCGGCGGTGGCGATGTTGCCGGCGATGACCTGCGCCGAATTCGACAGCTTCTTCACCCGCTCGACCGCCAGAGCGACGTCGCGGTTGTGGCCATGCGCGGTGTCGATGACGACGACGTCGCACTCGGCCGCCAGCAGCGCCTCGGTGCGCGCGAAGCCCTTGTCGCCCACGGTGGTGGCGGCGGCGACGCGCAGGCGGCCTGCCTCGTCCTTGGTGGCCTCGGGAAACAGGACCGCCTTCTCGATGTCCTTGACGGTGATGAGGCCGACGCAGTGGAAGCCCTCATCGACGACAAGCAGCTTCTCGATGCGGCGGGCGTGCAGCAGGCGGCGCGCCTCGTCCTGATCGACGCCGACCTTAACGGTTGCGAGGTTCTCATGCGTCATCAGTTCGCGCACCGGCTGCGCGGCGTTGGCGGCAAAACGCACGTCGCGGTTGGTGAGGATGCCGACGAGCTTGCCCGACGCCTCGACCACCGGGATGCCGCTGATGCGGTTCGCGGTCATCAGCGCCTGCGCCTCGCCCAGCGTGGCATCGGGGCCGATGGTGATGGGATTGACGACCATGCCGCTCTCGAAGCGCTTGACCTGGCGGACGGCGGCAACCTGCTCCTCGATCGACAAGTTGCGGTGCAGCACGCCGATCCCGCCCATCTGCGCCATGACGATCGCCATCTGCGCCTCGGTCACGGTGTCCATGGCGGAGGAGATCACGGGGATGTTCAGCCCGATGGTGCGGGTCAGCATGGAGCGGGTATCGGCCTGGGTCGGCACGATGTCGGACTTGGCGGGACGCAGGAGTACGTCGTCGAAAGTGAGTCCGAGCTGGATATCCATGTGCGCCACCAATGCCTTCGAGGGGAGAATCGTGGCGGCTCATGTAATCAAAGGGGGCGGTTTGGGCTAGGGGGCGAATCCCATGTTTTTCGGGTTTCTGGTGCGACAGGTCCGGCTATTTCGCCGAGACCGGCGCCTTTGCCACCATGGGCGTGACCGGCACCTTGCGCGTATCGGCGAACCAGCGGCCCAGCGCAGTCAGCATCTTCACGTCGTCGCTGGCCCCGCCAAGCTCGATCGGGTGGGACAGGTCGTCGCTCGGCCGGTGATAGTCGCCGTCGAAGAAGGCACGCATCCGCTCGATGTCGCCATAGGACGTCGTCACCATGACGGCGGGAATGTCGTGCTGCAGCAAGGCCCAGCCATCCTGCCGTTTCACATATTCATTGGCGTCGTTGTTCTCGCGCAGCTTGAAGCCTTCCGCCTTGGCGACCTTGGCGATGTCCTTGTCGAGCCCGGTCATGCCCCGTCCGACGATGGCGAAGGGCGTCTTGCGCGGCGCGATGGCGACCGAATCGATGTTGAAGGCCGCGACGATCCGCTCCAGCGGCAGCGGTGGGCTCTCGGCAAAGGCGTGCGCGCCCAGCAGCCCGAGTTCCTCCGCTGTGGTGGCGAGGAAATAGACGTCGCGGTCCATCTGCGGGCTGCGCGACAGACGGCGCGCCACTTCGGTCAGCGCTGCGACGCCGCTGGCGTTGTCCACCGCACCGTTGCAGATGACGTCCTCGGCGGGAGGCTCGCCGCATTCTCCGAAATGGTCCCAATGAGCCACGAACAGCACCGCGCCCGCCTGCTTGCTGCGCCCCGGCAGCTTGCCGATCAGGTTATGCGTTCGGATCGTCGTCTCGTCCGTCGCGGCTTCCAGCGAGGCGGTGACGTCCAGCACGATGGGCGCGAAATCATCCTTACCCGCCGCCTGCTCCAGATCATCGAAAGTATGCGCGGTGCCCTTGAGCAGGGTTTCCATCGTCGCGCGGCCGATGAACGCCTCAAGGTCGCCGCCCAGCGCTTCGTCCGAGAGCGCGTAGCCCGAACGCCGACGCCGGGCCGCTACCTCGTCCAGCGTGCGCTCGCCGTCGAGCACGGTCAGCACGGCCGAGGCGCCCAGCGCGAGCAGTTCGTTCTGGCGCGCACTGTCGGGCGTATTCCCGTCGAGCACTACGGCGATGCGGCCGGCCAGTTCGTTGCGCGTGAAGTCCTGGCTGCGCGCGCGGCCGACGAAGAGCAGCGGCGCATTGCGCACCAGCGAACGCTTGCCAGAGGTGAAGACCAGCACGTCGCTTGGCGCGATGGTGGCGCGGAAGCCCTTGCGCAGGAAGCGGGCGGAACCGCTCGACGGTTCGTGAGCGACGACAGTAACCGGCGCAAACCACTCATTGCCCGGATCATTTGTGCCCGAGACAAGGCCGATGTCGAACCACTGCTTGGCAAGGTAGCGCAGCGTCTTCGCCTCGCCATCGGTGCCGGGTTCACGGCCATCGAAATCGTCGCTGGCGAGGATCTGGATATGCGCGCGCAGCCGGTCCTCGATCTCGCGGTCGGCGCGGCTGACGCTGGCGGCAACGACGCCGATGGGAACTCCTACGGCGAAAAGCGCGAAGAACGCTGCCGTCCTCCACGCACTTTTCCCTGCTGCACGTCCCACTGCCCGGATGCCCGACTTCATTGCGCTGCACCTATACGACACATTTTCGAGCACGGTTGTAAAATTTCCTCCAATCGCGTGCAGTTGCAACATTTCCCGCTTCATCCGGCGATAATGACGCAGCCGCGCAACACTCGGGAGACTTGCGGAACACCCCCGAGTTCTGCGAATTGATCTGCACGCGAGACGCTGCCCGGCAACGGCGAAAAGAGGATACGGCACCCATGCGGCTGGACGATTTCGACCCCGACAACATCAAGGTCACCGAAGGCGGCAGCCGCGGCGGCGGCTTTTCCCTCGGCGGCGGCAAGCTGGGCTGCGGCGGCCTGATCATCGTGCTGATCGGCGCCCTAGTCTTCGGCGTGGACCCGGGACAAATGCTCGGCACGCTGGAGAACGTGCAGCAGCAGACGCCGACCACCGCGCAGCAACCGGTGGGCGGCTCGCGCAGCGCGACAGAGATCTGCACGCAAAATGCCTACTCGCGCGAATCGTGCAATGCGCTGTCCTCGCTCGACAAGACCTGGCAGCCGCTGTTCCAGAAGGCCAACGTGCCCTTCGAGCAGCCGATGCTGCACTTCTACACCGGCGGCACCCGCAGCGGCTGCGGCGCGGCGAGCAGCGCAATGGGGCCGTTCTACTGCCCCGCCGATCAGGGCATCTATATCGACGTCAGCTTCTACGACCAGATGGACAAGCAACTCGGCGCCCGGGGCGACTTCGCGCGCTATTATGTGATGGCGCATGAGTACGGGCACCATGTCCAGCACCTCACCGGCCTCGACCAGCAGGTCCGCAAGGCGCAGCAGCAGAACCCCCGGCAGGAGAACGCCCTGCAGGTGAAGATGGAACTGCAGGCAGACTGCTACGCGGGCGTCTGGGCCGCCAGGAACCGCGACCGCATCGAGCCAGGCGACATGGAGGAAGGTCTGACCGCCGCCAGCGCGATCGGCGACGACACGCTGATGAAGAACGCCGGACAGGCGGTGACGCCGGAGAGTTTCACCCACGGCTCCAGCGCCGAGCGCATGCGCTGGCTCAAGCGCGGCCTCGAAACCGGGAACGAGGACGCATGTGACACGTTCTCTTCAACAGGATGACATCACAGGCGTGAGCGGACCCGGTGGCGGATCGGCGACCGCGCGCCGGGGACAGGAGAACAGGGACATGAGCCGCAAGTGGCTGGGTGCGATCGTCGTTGCGAGCCTGAGCGCAGGCACACTGGCTGCTCCGGCAGCAGCCAGGCAAGATGAAAAGCCGATCACCTCGCGTGATCCCGATGCGGTGGACGTGGCGAAGACGCCGATGACCGACCTCAACGTGGGGCGCGACGGGGAAATCCCCCCCCTCCTCGTCAATGCCACGGCGGAGCCCTACACGCTGCACGGCCTGTCAAAATGCCGCCAGATCGCCGGGGCGATCCAGCAGCTCGACGAAGTCCTCGGCCCCGACATCGACCTCCCCGCCGAAGAGCGCGACCGCATCAGCGCCGGGCGCGTGGGCAAGTGGGTGGTCGCCTCGTTCATCCCGTTTCGCGGCCTGATCCGCGAAGTCTCGGGCGCCAACGCGCAGGACCGCAAGGTCAATGCGGCGATCCAGGCGGGCCTGACGCGCCGCGGTTTCCTCAAGGGCGTCGGCTCGGCCAAGGGTTGCCGCTATCCCGCATCCCCCGCCCCCGCCAGCGTCGTCCAGGCCCGCGTGAACGAACTCAAGGCGATGGAGCAGGAAAAGGACGCGAAGAAGAAGGCGAAGTCCGAGGCCAAAGCCGACGCGAAGTCAGACCGGGATCTCGCCTTCAAGACCGAGCCCGACGCCCGCCAGCCTTCTCCCAAGAACTGACGGCTGCTTGATGCTTCGGGCACTTCCTGCGGCAAGCGCGCTCGTGCTGCTGCTGTCCGCATGCGGCGGCGAGCCGACTGCCACGGCGACGGGCGAGGCGCCTTCCTCACCCGCTCCTGAAACGTTGAGCGCGGCCCCTATCGAAGCGCTGCCACAAAGCGCACCCTCCTCCCCTGCCGCCGATGCCGGACCGATCGCCTGCTCGTCCGAAATCGGGGAGGCGGCAGCGCGCAAGCTGGTCGCGCAGTGCATTGCCGTCTCTCCCGCGACGCGCCCGCCGTGCAACGCCGCAAACTCCTGCGCGATGATCCGCAACGAAGTGGCCCGCGGATGCGCCATTCTCGGTGAGGATGCGGCAAAAACTCCTGAATGCGGCGGAATAGATCCCATCGGCAAGGAAGCCGCCGCCGACATGGTGAAGCGCTACTACGCCGCAATCAACGCGCGCGATTATGCCTCGGCATGGACCCTGTGGGGACCGGACGGCGGGCCCGGCGGCCAGACCCTGCAGGCTTTCAGCGACGGCTACGCCCATTCCCGCCGCGTTCACGTGGATATCGGCAAGGTGTCAGACGTCGAGGGCGGCGCCGGGTCGATCTACGTCACCGTCCCGGTAACGGTCGATGCAGAACTCGACGACGGCCGACGTCAGCGATTCACCGGCAGTTATGATCTGCGCCAGATCAACCGCGGCATGGGTATTTCGCAAGGCTGGCACATCACCTCGGCGAAGCTGCGACCGGCTTGACGTAAGAAAGCCGGCAGCCCCCGGCTGCCGGCCTCCCGCATTATGAGCGTCAGTTAGCGTTCGCCTCGCGATGGGCGTCGGCGATCTCTCCGTCGAGGTCGGCGAGGATTTCCGAGCGGACCTTCGCATCCAGCGCACGGTCTGCCGCGATCGAGGCGCGGGCGCTGCGCAAGGCATTCACTGCCGCGAATTTCGCGGCCCTGGGCTCGCCGGTGCAGATGACCACCGATGCACTAGACCCGTTGCTTTCGCGGCTCGCCTCGCGGCGGCGGCTGTCGGCGGGGCAATTCTCGTCGAGCACCATGGTCCGAGTCGAAACGCGCGAGCCGTCCTTTTGCACGATGCGAATGGTATGCCGCTTGCCATCGGCCGAGACCGATTCCTCCACCTTGGGCGCGCGCGCCAAGGCTTCTGCGGCCATGCGCTGTGCTTCCGTCGAACGGCGCTGTGCATCGGCCACGCTGCGCTGGGCATCCGCCGCGCTGCGCAAGCGGTCGTGCATCTGGCGAACATCGTCGACCGTCATCGTCTTGCGCATCGTGACTCGGGCGTTCGGCATCGGACGAGGCGCCGGTGCGGCGAGAGCGGAGGGGGCGGCGGGGGGAGCCGGAGGTACGGGAGGAACCGGCGGCACCGGCGGCGCGATACCTTCAGCCACATCGACTTCCGGCATTTCGGGCGGCTCCGGCGCTTCTGGGGGCTCCGGCAGTTCGGCCTCAGCCAGTGTTTCAGGAGCCTCAGGCGGCACCGGCGGCTGCGGAGCGTGCGGCACCCGCGAATGTTGCGCCTGCGGGACTGCTTCCGGCGCGGAGACGGGATCGGCTTCCGCCTCGTCCATCGCGGCATAGCTGACCGTCGCCGTAGCAGGCACCGCGACGACGGCCAGCGCGAACAGGCTGCGGGCGAGCACGCGCCGCGTCGGGCTGACGTCGGCCGCCGCCAGTGCCTTCAGACGCTGGATTATCGGCTTCTCTCCCGAGAGCGGGCCGGCCATCGGCGCGGCAAGGCCGAGCCGCGTCCCCCCAGCCATCGAAGCGATCAGGCGGCCGTAGCGGGCGCGCTCGGCACGGGTCCGGCCAGCCATGACCCGGGCGTCGCAGAAGGCCTCCTGATCAGCCCTCACCGCGCGCCAACCGGCCCAGCCGATCGGATTGAACCAGTGCAGCGCGAAGAGAGGCTGCATCGCGATCAGCGCCAGCAGGTCGCTGCCCGCGTGATGCTCCATCTCGTGCGCGATGGCGAAGTCGGAGGTTTCGGAGTCAGCCTCCGCCAGAAATCCCTGCGGCAGAGCGACGACCTTGTCGAATACCCCGAAGGCGAGCGGCGCGGTGATCGCGGGCGTTTCGACGATCCGCACGGTGTCGGATCGAGCAACCACGCGCGCGCCATCAAGCAGATCGCGGCGCATCCAGCGGTAAGTCACCGTCCGCCAAACGAGGAACAGCGCCGCACCGCCGAGCCACACGGCCAGGGCAACTGTCGCCCACGGCACTTGTGCCAGCAGCCCCGGCTCGATCGAAGCGGCCGTCAGCACCTCAGCGGCGGGCAGCGCGGCAGCGCCTTCCGCAACCGGGCCGGCTGCTGGCAGCAGCACCGTCTCGACCGGCGTCGCAGCCTGAAACCCTGCGGCAGACGCCGTGATCGGCTCTACACCGAAGCGAAGATTGGACAGTAAGCCATGCTCCATGAAGCGGGGCAGCGCCAGTGGAGGCAGCACCAACCGTATCATCGGCAGCGCCCAGAGCGCATAAGCCGCGCCCGGACCGAACCAGCGCGCGACGGGGCGGCGGACGAGCAGCACCAGCGCCATCAGCACGCCGGTCGCCAGAAGCGTATCGGTAAGCCACTCGGTCATGACTTCAGCTCCTTCAGCAGGGCTTCAATCTCGGCAATGTCGTCGTCGCTGAGTTGTTCGCTCTCAGCCAAATGCGCGAAAAGCGGCGCCGCGCGGCCGCCGAACAGGCGATCTACCAAGCGGCGGCTTTCCGCACCGACATAGACTGTACGCGCGATGCGGGGCGAGTAAAGGAAGCGCTTGCCGTCAGGCTCGGTCTCGACCGCCTGCTTGGCGACGAGGCGCGACAGCAGCGTCTTGACCGTGGCGAGGCTCCAGCCGCGCGGTCCGCAGACTTCCTCACAGACTTCCTGGGCGGTGAGCGGGGAGCGCTGCCACAGCGCCTCCATCACCGCATGCTCGGCTTCGGAAATGCGGTCGGGCTGTTCAGGGGACTCGGACACCCATCTCTCCATCGTCTACACACGTAATCGACTACGTCTGTAAACATGAACGGTGGGTGAATGTCAACTCAGCTGCGCTTGAGGAGCAGGGCCAGCTGGATCAGGAAAACCGCACGCACCGTCAGGCTGATCGCGACGATGATAGCGAGGAAAGCGAGGCCCGTCGCCGCACTCGAAAACAGCAGCACCATCCCCAGCACCACGTCGAGCACGCCGAGTAGCAGGCGCCAGCCCTTGTCGTGGCGGGCCTTGAGCGCGAAGGCGATCTGGAACACGCCGGAGACGACCAGCCATAGCCCGATGGCGATGACCAGCGACAGCGCGCCCGCAACCGGGTCTGCCACGGCGAAGATGCCCGCCAGCAGCGCGAGAACGCCGAGCAGGATCTCCGTCCACCGCGCGCGACTCGACAGCGAGGTCCAGCCCGCCGCAACGGCTGCCACGCCTGCGACGATGAGGATTACGCCGAGGATCAGCCCGGTCGCCACGCCCGCCACCAGCGGATTGAGCAGCACGATCAACGCGGCAAGGATCAGCAGCACGCCATAGGCCATGACCCAGCCCCAGGTGCTGCCGGGCGCGCGCTCCATCTCGCGCACGAGCGGGTCGCGGTGCACGTTGGGCTCGAGCAGGGGATCGACGTCGGTGCGTTGCATGGGGGTTCCTTTCACCCGCTGCAATGCACGGCAGGGCGAAGGGTTGCGCGCCGGTACGCCCACCCCGCTGCGACTAGGGCCTGCGGCCCAAGTCTCGCTCCCCTCCCGCTTGCGGGAGGGGCATTCTCGCACTTTCTCCCCTCCCGCTTGCGGGAGGGGCTGGGGGTGAAACGAAAAAGGGCGGCGCAGCCTTGCCGCTGCGCCGCCCTCCTCTCGTTTTCAACCTCAGCCGATATCAGTACACGCGGGCCTTGGGCTTGATGTACTCGACGTCGTCGGTCAGCGTGAATTCGTGCACCGGGCGATAGTCGATGCGAACGTCGCCGCCCTTGCCGCCCCAGCCGTCGAACCAGGTCGCGGTGTGCTTCATCCAGTTCACGTCGTCGCGGTTCGGGAAGTCCTCGTGCGCATGCGCGCCGCGGCTTTCCTTGCGGTTCTGCGCGCCGTGCAGGGTCACGGTGGCCTGCGAGATCAGGTTGTCCAGCTCCAGCGTCTCCACCAGGTCCGAATTCCAGATCAGGCCGCGGTCGGTAACCTTGATGTCGTTCATCTTCTGATAGGTCGCGGCGAGCTTTTCCTTGCCCTCGACCATCAGTTCGTCGGTGCGGAACACCGCCGCGTGGAGCGACATGGTGCGCTGCATCTCGGTGCGGATTTCCGCGGTCGAGGACGAGCCGTTGGCATTGCGGAAGTGGTCGAGGCGGGTGAGCGCCAGATCGGCCGAATCCTTGGGCAGTTCCGCCTGCGTGCCGTTCGGCGTCAGGTTTTCCTTGAGGTACAGGCCGGTCGCGCGGCCGAACACCACGAGGTCGATCAGCGAGTTCGAGCCCAGACGGTTGGCGCCGTGAACCGAGACGCAAGCCGCCTCACCCACCGCGAACAGGCCCGGAACCACGGTTTCGGGATCGCCGTCGGGGCCGATGGTCATCACGCGGCCGTTATAGTCGCACGGGATGCCGCCCATGTTGTAGTGCACGGTCGGGACGACCGGCAGCGGCTGGCGGGTAAGGTCCACGCCCGCGAAGATCTTGCCGCTCTCGGTGATGCCCGGCAGACGCTCGCCCAGCACCTTGGGATCGATGTGATCGAGGTGCAGGTAGATATGGTCCTTGTGCGGACCGACGCCCCGGCCTTCGCGGATTTCCATCGCCATCGAGCGCGAGACGACGTCACGGCTGGCAAGGTCCTTCGCCGAAGGCGCGTAACGCTCCATGAAGCGCTCGCCTTCGGAGTTCGTCAGGTAGCCGCCTTCGCCGCGTGCGCCCTCGGTGATGAGAACGCCGGCGCCGTAGATGCCGGTCGGGTGGAACTGGACGAACTCCATGTCCTGCAGGGGCAGGCCGGCGCGCAGCACCATGCCGCCACCGTCGCCGGTGCAGGTGTGGGCAGACGTCGCGGTGAAATACGAACGACCGTAGCCGCCGGTCGCGAGCACGACGGCCTGCGAGCGGAAGCGGTGGATCGTGCCGTCATCCATGCACAGCGCGATCACGCCGACGCACTTGCCGCCGTCCATGATGAGGTCGATCGCGAAGTATTCGATGAAGAAGTCCGCGTCGTACTTCAGCGACTGCTGGTACAGCGCGTGGAGCATGGCGTGGCCGGTACGGTCGGCGGCGGCGCAAGTGCGCTGCACCGGCGGGCCTTCGCCCATGTTCTGCATGTGGCCGCCGAACGGACGCTGGTAGATCGTGCCGTCGGCGTTGCGGCTGAAGGGCACGCCTGCGTGCTCCAGCTCGTACACGGCTGCGGGAGCTTCGCGCACCATGTATTCGATGGCGTCCTGGTCGCCCAGCCAGTCCGACCCCTTGACGGTGTCGTACATGTGCCAGGTCCAGTGGTCCGGCGTGTTGTTCTTGAGGCTGGCGGCAATGCCGCCCTGCGCCGCAACGGTGTGGCTTCGTGTGGGGAACACCTTGGTGATGCACGCGGTCTTCAGGCCGGCTTCGGCCGAGCCCATCGTGGCGCGCAGGCCCGAGCCGCCGGCGCCGACGACGACGGTGTCGTAGGTGTGGTCGATGATCTTGTAGGCAGGCGCGGACATCAGGCGTGTGCTCCCAGCGCGATACGGACGATGCAGAACACGCCGAACGCGATCCCGCCGCAAGCGGCAAGGTTCAGCGCGGCGATGGCGGCGAACTTGTTGGCGTGGTCGTGCAGGTAGTCCTCGACCAGCACTTGCAGGCCGAGGCGTGCGTGCCAGAAGGTCGTGACGACCAGCAGGATCATCATCACGGCCGGGACCGGACGTGCGATCCATTCGACGATGGTGCCGTAGGAATAGTCCGGCAGCAGCACCAGCGAGACGATCAGGAACAGCACCGAGATCAGGTTGCCGATCGCGGTGAAGCGCTGCAGCAGCCAGTGGTGGACGCCGCCCTTTGCCGAGCCGAGGCCGCGCACGCGGCCGATTGAGGTTCCGTTACCCATTGTTCGTTACCCTCAGCGAAGCAGCAGGAGCGCCCAGAAGGCGGCGGTGAGAACGACACCCAGGACCGGGCACAGGATCGACCACAGGCGGTTCGCCTGCAGTTCGAAGCCGGCGCCGACGTCGAGGAAGAAGTGGCGGATGCCGCTCGCCATGTGGCTGAAGAAGGCCCACGAGATGCCCACGAGCACCAGATAGCCGATCGGCGTCGTCATCGCCCACGCAAACGTCGCGTAGGAGGCCGGGCCTCCGGCGAGCGCGCCCAGCCACCACAGCAGCACAGCGAGGCCGGCGAATGCCATGCCATCGCCGGTGACGCGGTGGAGGATCGACACGAACATGTGCGGGCCCCACTTCCAGATCTGGAGGTGCGGCGAGAGCGGACGGTTCTTGGTCCCGGCGTTTGCCATGGCGCTTACGAATCCCCTTGCCTGCGGCAGTGTCATGAACTGCCCTATTGCAAGCCCCCTTAGACAAATCGAGGGACGGTGCAAGTTCTGCGGCGCAACATCTGCGTGGTGGACTGGCCTATCTTACAGGCGCGCCGTAAAGCATCGCGCATGAGTCGCACCTCCCTGGCTATCGCGCTGGCTGCCCTGACGGCCATTTCTCCCTTCGTGGCCCGCGCCGCAGAGCAAGGAGCGGTAACGCCTGCGACGCTCGCCAAGGCATGCGAGGGCAAGGAGGAATGGGCGGACCCCGCTCCCCCTGCGCGCATCTTCGCGAATACCTGGTACGTGGGAACCTGCGGCATTTCCGCGATCCTGGTGACGGGCGACAAGGGACATGTGCTGGTGGACGCCGGCGTGACCAAGGCTGCCCCGCTGGTGCTGGCGAACATCCGGCGCGCCGGGTTCAATCCCAGAGACGTGCGCTGGATCGTCGCCAGTCACGAGCACTTCGACCATGTCGGCGCCCTTGCCGCACTGCAGCAGGCAACGGGTGCAAAAGTTGCAGCCCTGCCCGCGCAGAAAGCGGCTCTCGCCAGCGGCAAGCCGAGCGCCGACGACCCGCAATTCAACGGTCTCGACCCTATGGCCCCGGTTCGCGTCGATCGCGTGCTGAAGAACGGAGACACCGTCACTGTCGGCAATCTTGTCCTGACCGCCCATGCGACGCCGGTTCACGCGCCCGGCTCGACAAGCTGGACCTGGACTTCCTGCGCGCCCGAGGCCGGGTGCCGCAAGATTGCCTATGCTGACAGCTCGTCGACGATCTCGTCGGACGGCTACCGTTTCACCGACCACCCGGCGCGCGTCGCGGCGATCCGCAAGGGCCTGCCGGTGATGGCCGCCCTGCCCTGCGACGTCTTGCTCACCCCGCATCCCGGCCAGAGCGACATGATGGAGCGCTTCGCTGGAACGAAGCCGCTCGCGGACAAGAACGCCTGCCCCGCTTATGCGAAATTCGCGGAGGGGCGCCTTGCCCAGCGTCTTGCCAAGGAAAATGCCAAGTGAGCTGGAAAGTCACCGTCTTCGCCGCCCGCCCCGTCATCGAGGCAGCTCTCGTCGCGCATGAAGACGCCTGGGACTGGGATCACGAGATCGTTCTCTCCGGCCGCGAAGTCGCCGAGGACCAACCCGAGGACTGGGTTCTCGAAGCCTGGCTCGATCGCAAGCCCAGCAAGGCCGACAACGTCGCGATCACGGCGCTGTTTGCAGACACGAAACCCAAGCTGATCGCCGAGGAACTGCCTGAAACCGACTGGCTCGTCGCCAGCCAGGAAGGGCTGGAACCGATCCGCGCGGGCCGCTTCCACGTGCACACCCCCGATCACCCGGCGGTGGACGAGCCCGGCGTCTTCGACTTCGCGATCCCCGCCAGCCAGGCCTTCGGCACTGGCCATCACGCCACTACCGCCGGGTGCCTGGCGATGCTGACCCATATGAAGGCGCAGGGGCTCGTCGTGCGCAATTGCGCCGACATCGGCACCGGCACCGGCCTGCTTGCTTTCGCCGCACTCTCGCTCTGGCCGCGCACGCTGGCGATCGCGAGCGACATCGATGCCGTCTGCGTCAATGTGGTCGAGGACAATGCCGGGGCCAACGGCGTGAGCATGGGCGCCCGACGCGGCGAACTGGTGATGACGGTGGCGGACGGCATGGCCCATCCGGTGCTGGAGGCCCGCGGGCCTTATGACCTGATCCTCGCCAACATCCTCGCCGGGCCGCTGGTCCACCTCGCCCCCGATTTCGGCAAGGCGCTGGTTCCGGGCGGGCACCTGCTGCTGGCGGGCCTGCTGGAAACGCAGGAAGCCGCCGTGCGCGCCGCCTGCCGCAAGGCGGGCCTGCGCCTCGCCGCGCGCATGGTCAACGGCGACTGGTCGATCCTGTGGATGCGCAAGCGGGGGCGTTAACGCGCCCCTGACCGCGCCATCTCACACCAGAAGCAGTTCCAGCCCCTGAACCACGCGGCTGCGTCGCAGCATCGCGGCCTGTGCGTCGCGTGAGATCGGCCGGTCGAAGGCGAAGCCGATGCGGTCCTTGACCACCCAGCGCACGGTGCCGCGCACCGGCGGATAATCGTCCACCACGAAGCTGAAGCACTGTCCCGCAGCCACGCCTGCCCGCTCGATCACGAACTGGCAGCCGTCCGAAGTCACGTGCCGCGCCACGGCGGAAGCATGCGTCGACAGCTTGCGGCGGCTCTGCACGTTTACCTCTCTTGAGCAATGGATCTGGTCTGGAGGTAAAGGTAATTAACACTGGTAAACGGTCGGTAAAGATTTGGCGGCTGTATCGATTGCATTTTTATGAATTTTTCCCCGAGAATATGTAAAACATCGTAAATATCAATTAACCAACCGCGATTGCCTCAAGTTAAGGTTTAATACGCAGAATAGACATCGACAGGGGGTTGGCAGCCAGATTTCACGAGGCCAACCATGGAAGACGTTAAGAACGACCGTCCGACGGTCATAACCGGTCCGCTCGGCGAACCGATGAGCATAGACAGCTTGCCGCCGCCCAACACTTCACGCTGGGTGGTTCGCAGAAAGGCGGAAGTGGTCGCCGCAGTCAGCGGTGGACTGCTGACCATCGCGGAAGCGTGCGAGCGCTACGATCTTACGCTCGAAGAGCTTGCCTCCTGGCAGCGCTCGATCGAACGCGAAGGAATGGCTGGTCTGCGCGCCACGCGCGTCCAGCATTACCGTCAGGTGCACGAGCGCCGCGGCCGTTACAGTTGAGCCTATCGCGCTGCGGTATCCCCCTGCACGTCGCGCGTAGCTGAGAAGCATTCCGGCCAGCCCTTCGGGGCCAGCCTTCCGGCCCTCCCGCTCGCGGGAGGGCTTTGCTTTACCTTATCCCGCCGCGCGAACGATCTCGGCCCATTCTTCTTCGCTGAGCACCCGAATCCCCAACTCGGCCGCCTTCTTCAATTTCGAGCCCGCCCCCGGTCCCGCGACCAGAATGTCCGTCTTTGGCGATACCGATCCCGCAGCCTTGGCGCCCAGCCGCTCGGCCTGTGCCTTGGCTTCGTCGCGGCTCATCGTCTCCAGCTTGCCGGTAAATACCACGGTCTTGCCCGAGACTTCGCTTTCCTTAGTCTCGACGACGTAAGGCGGCGGCGACACCTCGCTCAACAGGTCGTCCCAGACAGCACGGTTGTGCTCCTCGTGGAAGAAGTCTCCCAGCGCCTCGACCACCACCGGGCCGACGCCGTCGATGGAGATCAATTCGGCATAGGCGTCGCTTGCTGCCTTCACTTCGTCCTCGACCTGCTTGACCTGCGCCTGCTCGGCGAGAGCACGCAATTCGGGAAGCGTCGTGAAGCGCTTGAGGAGATCGCGCGCGGTCACGGCCCCGACGTGGCGGATGCCGAGGCCGAACAGGAGCCGGGCGGCGTCGGGGCTGCGCTTGCTTTCCACAGCCGCCAACAGGTTGTCCACAGACTTGTCCTTCCACCCTTCGAGGGCCAGGATTTCCTCGCGGCGCTTGCGCAGGCGGAAGATGTCGGCCGGGCTTTCGAGCCAGCCCTGCGCGAAAAATTCGTCGATGGTCTTTTCGCCCAACCCCTCGATGTCGAGTGCGGCGCGGCTGACGAAGTGCTTGAGGCGCTCGGTCCGCTGCGCCGGGCAAATCAGCCCGCCAGTGCAGCGCACATCGACTTCACCCTCGGCCGCGACCGCCTCGGACTGGCACTGCGGGCAATGATCCGGGAACACGTAAGCGGCGCGCTCCTCCTCGCGAGAGAGGTTGTCCACCACCTGCGGGATGACGTCGCCCGCGCGCTGGAGCACCACCCGGTCACCGGGGCGCACGCCGAGGCGGGCAATTTCGTCGCGGTTGTGGAGCGTCACGTTGGTGACCGTCACGCCGCCCACCAGCACCGGCTTGAGGCGTCCCACCGGCGTCAGCTTGCCGGTGCGCCCGACCTGGATATCGATCGATTCGAGCGTGGTCTCCGCTCGCTCCGCGGGGAACTTGTGCGCCATGCCCCAGCGCGGCGCCTTGGCGACGAAGCCCAGCCGCTGCTGCCAGTCGAGCCGGTCCACCTTGTAGACCACCCCGTCGATCTCGAACGGCAGCGCGGCGCGGCCATCACGAATGGCGCGGTAGGCGGCCAGCATTTCTTCGAGCGAGTGACACTGGCGGAATTGCGGCGAGACCGGCAGGCCCCAGCTTTCAATCCGACGGATGACCTCGTGCTGGCTCGCGCCGGGCACATGGCTGGCGGCGCCCCAACCGTGCGCCCAGAAGCGCAAAGGGCGCCTCGCGGTGACGCTGGCATCCTTCTGGCGCAGCGAGCCGGCAGCCGCATTACGCGGGTTGGCGAACTGCCGGACCTTGCTGTCGTCGAACGCCTCGCCCTTGCTGTCGGCCAGCGCGCGCGCCTCATCCATCAACTGGGTGTTAAGGGCGAGGAACGCCCCCTTTTCCATGTAGACTTCGCCGCGCACCTCGAAGACCTCGGGAATGTCCTCGCCTTCGAGTTCCTGCACGACGTCGGCGATATGCGCGACGTTGGCGGTAACGTCCTCGCCCACCTGCCCGTCCCCGCGCGTGGCGGCGCGCACCAGTTTGCCGTGCTCATAGCGCAGCGAGCAGGAGAGGCCGTCGATCTTGTCCTCCGCCGTCATCACCAGTGGTTCCTCGGCGGCAAGTGACAGGAACCGCCGCACGCGCGTCAGGAACTCCCCGACTTCCTCGTCGGTGAAGGCATTGTCGAGGCTCATCATGCGAACCTCGTGCGTCACTTTGCCGAGCGGTGAGGCAGCGACTTCGTGACCGACCTTGCAACTGGGCGAATCGGGTCTCGTAAGATGCGGGAACGCTGCTTCCAGCTCCGCATTACGCCGCACCAGCGCGTCGTAATCGGCGTCGGTGATCTCCGGCGCATCCTCGGCGTGGTAGAGGCGGTTGGCGCGGTTGATCTGGCGCGCAAGCCGCATGAGTTCGTTGGCGGCTTCGGCTTCGTTCGGGGAATCGGCAGTCATGATTTGCGCTATGCAACGTTGCGCGGGCCGGGACCAGTCTGCTGCTTACACCCGCACCAGCAGCCTGTCCGCCTGCGCGCGCGCCTCGTCGGTCACTTGCGCGCCGGAGAGCATGCGGGCGATCTCCTCCTTGCGTTCAGCATCCGAAAGCGGCGTCACCGAGGTGCGTGTGACAGTGCCCTGGCTGGACTTGGCAATCATGTAATGCTTGTCCCCCCGCGCCGCGACCTGGGGCGAGTGCGTCACCGCCAGCAGCTGCCCGCTGGACGCAAGGCGCGAGAGGCGTTCGCCGATGGCGTCGGCCACTGCACCGCCGACGCCGCGGTCGATCTCGTCGAAGATCACCGTCGCCGCACCGCCCTCCTCGGCCAGCGCGACCTTGAGCGCGAGGATGAAGCGCGACAATTCGCCGCCGCTGGCGATCTTGCCGAGCGGCGCGAAGTCCGAGCCGGGGTTGGTGCTGATGAGGAATTCCACCGCGTCCATGCCCGAAGCGCCCCAGCGCTCCTCGGGAAGACGCACCACCGAGGTCTGGAACCTCGCGGCATCCAGCTTGAGCGGCGCCAGTTCCGTCGCTACGGCTGCGTCGAGCTTTTTCGCCGCCGCACGCCGCAAATCGTGGAGCGCGCCCGCCTTCTCGCGATAGGCCAGCGCGGCCTTCTGCGCCGCTTTTTCCAGTTCGACGATATGCTCGTTACCGCCTTCGATGTCGTCGAGCGCGGCGCGCATCTCGGTCATCTTCGCGGGCAGGTCATCGACCTGGCAGCCCTGCTTGCGGGCAACCGCGCGCAAGTCGAACAGGCGCGTCTCGATGCGGTCGAGTTCGGCCGGGTCGAAGGCGAGCGCTTCGGCCGCCTTGTCGAGCTTGTCCTCGGCCTCGCTCGCCTCGATCACGGCGCGGTCGAGCGCGGCCAGCGCTTCCTCCAGCAGTTCGTGCTCTCCGGCGATGCGGTCGAGGCGGCGCGAAGCGGTGCGCAATTGCGCGAGCGCCGAGTCCGAGCCGGTCCACAAGTGCTGCAGGGCCGAAAGATCGTCGGCCAGCTTTTCGCCCTTCTGCATCTGCGCGCGGGCACCGGCGAGTTCGTCCTCCTCCCCCTCGACGGGGGCGAGCGTGGTCAGTTCGGCGAGATGCGCGAGCAGCAGGTCCTGATCCTCGGCGGCGCGGGCGACGCGTTCGCGTGCAAGGTCCAATGCATCCTGCGCGCCGCGCCAGTCCTTCCACGCCGCCTCGACGCCGGCGACCTCGCCGCCTGCGAAACGATCGAGCAGCGCGCGGTGGCCGCGTGCGTTGACGAGACCGCGATCGTCGTGCTGGCCGTGGATTTCCACCAGCGCGGGCGCGATCTCGCGCAGCAGGGCGACGCCGACGCTCTGGTCGTTGAGGAACGCCTTCGAACCGCCGTCCGCCTTGAGCTGGCGCTTGAGGATGAGCGGCTCGCCCGGTTCAAGCTCGAACCCGGCGTCGTCGATCATCGCCAGCACCGAAGCGGGCAACGCCGACGCATCGAAGCTGGCGGTAACGCTGGCCCGGTCCTCTCCCCCGCGCACAAGTCCACTATCCGCTCGATTGCCGAGCACGAGACCCAGCGCATCGAGCAGGATGGACTTGCCCGCACCGGTTTCACCGGTGAGGACGCCGAGGCCACGAGCGAAATCGAGGTCGAGCGCCTCGATCAGCACGATGTTGCGAATGGAAAGCTGGCTAAGCATGTTCGCGAAGCGTTCTAGCGGATGCGCGAACGCCCGTCACCCCGCTTCGCACTCAGGTTGAGCACAAGTCCGGCTTACCAGCCGGTACTGTCGCTCAGGTAATGGACGAGGAGCGCGGCCCACACGGTAATGAAGATGGCAACGATAGCGACGAGTTCAGGCCGCCACGATCTCGGCTGGAGAGCCTCCACGCGGATATCGGGCTCAAACGGAAAATCGTGCTTCATATCCATTGATTATGCGACCCATCCCCAGCCTGTCGGTTCATCCGGCTTTCTCCGGGTTCCCTCTACGTAGGCTCACCTTAGTTGGTAAAAACCACCATAAGGATAATCATCGGATTTGAGAAATTACTTAAGGTTCACAGTGCAATCGATTTAAGCGGTTTTTCAGATCAGCCCGTCGCAAAAAGTTCCCAGCTGGACGAAATAAATAGGCCCCCGCGCTGCTCGAGCGGCGCGGGGGCACGGGGTCGACGGGTGATTCTCAGAAGGCGGACTTGATCGTGAAACCCCAGGTGCGCGGATCGCCCGGCAGACCGGCGATCAGGCCGGTGTTGCCCGGCCCAACCATCAGCTGCTCGAAATAGTTCTGGTCGAAGGCATTGCGGACCCAGCCGTAGACGTCGAACCCGCTCTCGGTTCGGAAACCTGCGCGGAAGTTGTGCAGGCTATAGCCATCGATCCAGGTGTAGGCCGAGGGCGAAGGGTTTGACGAGAAGTTCGACCGGACTGAGCCGTCATAGCCGAAGTAGACCTCACCCTCCTTGCCGAGCAGCTTGGCCGGGGCGTTGACCTCGGCACCGAACGAGAACGAGAACTTCGAGACGCCCGGCAGGCGCTGACCCGAGATATCGCAGTTCTCGGGGCTGATGCCGCCCGGCGTGCCCGCAGGACTGACGGTCGTGGTCGACGTGACAGTGGTGCCGCCCGAAAGCTCCGGCGGGCACGGCGCGTCGGTGAACTTGCGATAGGTCGCGTCGGTATAGGCGCCGTTGACGTAGGCGTTGAACCGCTCGCTCGGACGGACCGAGAAGTCCGCCTCGACACCCTGCGAACGAACCGCGCCCGCATTGGCGAGATAGCCGCGCAGCACGCCGTACTGGCCGTTGTTCACGTTAGCCTGGTAGTTGGCGATATCGGTGCGGAAGATCGAGACGTTGAGCGTCGCCTTGCGGTCCCAGAACTGGGTCTTGATGCCCGCTTCGTAATGGTGGACCGACTCGGGCTTGACCGTCGCGGTCGCCAGGATCGGGTTGTTGCTGCCGTCCACCGGAACTCCGTTCTGGTTGATGCCGCCCGACTTGAACGACTTCGCATAGGTCGCATAGAGCAGCACGTCCGGCGCTACCTTGTAGCTGGCGGTGAAGTCGTAGCTGAAGTTCCAGTCGCTGAACGTCGGCGAGATTTCCTGCGGCGTATAGATCGCCAGCTGCGCGCTCTGCCGCGCGGTGTAGCTGGGCAGGCCGAGCAGCAGTTCGTTGCCCTGCCCGTCGAACACGCGGCGCTGGTAGTAGCCTTCCTTCTTGTCGTAGTTGAGGCGAACGCCGGGCTGCAGGGTCAGCTCCGGCGTGATGTGCCAGCTCAGCTGGCCGTAGAGCGCGGCGCTGGTGTTCTTGAGGTACTGCGTGTTGTAGGCGACGAGGCCGTCAAGCACGGTGGGATCGCAGGCGAGCTGGTTCGACGCGCTCGGCCCGCAGCCTGAGGAGCCCGGCGGAACGGCGGCGACGCTGCCCGGATTGATGCTCCAGCGGCTCGCGGCCGCGCCTTGCGCCTCGGTGCCCTGCGTGTCGATGCGCTGATAGAAGCCGAAAGCCCCGACGACGAAGTCGATCTTGTCGCTGCTGTAGTTGTAGCGCAGTTCCTGCGTGTACTGGTCCTGCTGCGACGGATTCTGCGACAGCGCGACGATCGGCAGGCCGGTGAAATCGCGGTCGTTCGAGGGATCCCAGTCCCAGAAGCGCCAGGCGGTGATCGAGGTCAGCGTGCCCTCGCCCAGTTCCCACTTCACACGCAGCGAAGCGCCGCCGATCTTGTTCTTGGCGCGCAGGTCGGTGTCGAGATCGGTCAGGCGGTCGAACGCATTCAGGCTCGGCGGTGCATAGCCCTGCGCGGCAGCGAGCGCGGCGAACTGCCGGTTGATGGCTCGCTGGGTGGCGCCGGTGCGGACGTAGACCGAGCCGCAGCAATTGGCGTCCTGGTTGCTGAAGTCGCCCGCGAGGGTCACGTCGATGGTATCGGTCGGCTTCCACAGCAACTGGCCGCGCAGGCCGAGGTTGTCCTGGCTCTGGATGTGCTCGCCGGTGGTGACGTTGTAGATCGTGCCCTTGCGGCTGGTGGAGGACACCGCGATGCGTGCCGCCAGATTGTCGGTCAGCGGGCCGGAAATCGCCGCCTTGGCCTGCTTGAAGTTGTAATTGCCGATCGAGACCTCGGCCTTGCCCTCGAAGTCGAAGGTCGGCTGGTTGGTCGTGATGTTGATCGCGCCTGCCGTGGTGTTCTTGCCGTAGAGCGTGCCCTGCGGGCCGCGCAGCACTTCGACCTGCGCCACGTCGAGGAAGTCGAACGTCGCCGAGGCCACGCGCGAGTTGTAGACGTCGTCGACGTAGATGCCGACGCCCTGCTCGATGCCGTCGTTGGTCAGCCCGAACGGAACGCCGAGGCCACGAATGTTGACGGCGGTGTTGCGCGGGTTCGATGAGTAATACTGAAGCGTCGGCGTCAGCTGCTGCAGGCGGCCGACGTTGAACGAGCCGGTCGAATCGATGTGCTCACCGCCAACGACCGAGATTGCGAGCGGCACTTCCTGGCTCGATTCCTGGCGACGCCGCGCGGTGACGACGATGTCGGCGCCGCGATCGCGCGCGCCGGTGCCGACCGAAGTGGGGTTGTCCTGCTCATCTGCGGCAGCGGTCGTGGTTGCGGCGGCGGGAGCGGTATCCTCGGCATGCGCCGCAGAGAAGCCGATCGTCGCCGAGGCGAGTACGGTGGTTGCCAGAAGAGTCCGGCGGACGAACGAAGTCATTATTCAAATCCTCTGTCAGGGAATTGAATGCATCCGGCGATCCGGTGTGCACCTGGTCGGCCTGCCCCCTTCAGGGCCGGCAGGTATGGCTCGAGGCTTGCAAGCGGCGCTTCGTGGTCGAATGCGCCGCTTGCAGGTCCGGCCGGAAGGGATCATGGAATGCCTGCGGCCGCACCGCGTCGCCCTCATGTGATTTGCCCTCCAGGCCGTTTCGCCTCTTGTTGAGCTTTTCTAATCTCAACTTAATTGGTGGACAATAGACTTCAGCTATCAGGCGCTAAAGCGAAACTGCGCAGCGACGAGGCGAGGCATCGCGGCGGCGTGTCCCCCCACGACAAACACACGCGAAAAAGCGGCCGCGCCGGGGAGGCGGGCCGCTTGAGAAAGATAAATGGATGACTTGAGCCTCCCTCCCCCGAGCAAGCCCGGAAAGAGGGGCGAAGATCAGGCCGCGACGTTCTGCGGCGCGTGCTTTTCCATCAGCTTGTAGGCGCGGCCGTACCAGTCGCTGTTCGGGTAGTTGTGCTCCAGCACCGCAGCCGCTTTCTGCGCCTCTTCGGGAACGCCCATCGAGAGGTAGCCCTCGACGAGGCGATAGAGCGCCTCGGGCGTGTGGCTGGTGGTCTGGAAGTTATCGACCACATTGCGGAAGCGCAGCGTCGCCGCCAGCCACTTGCCGCTGCGCTCGTAAGAGCGACCGATGGTCATTTCCTTGCCCGCGAGGTGATCGTCGACGAGGTCGATCTTGAGCTTGGCGTCGCGCGCATACGTTGTGCCGGGGTAACGGCGCATCACGTCGGTCAATGCTTGCTTGGCCTGCTGCGTGGTCTTCTGGTCACGGGTGACGTCGCTGATCTGCTCATAATAGCAGATCGAGATCAGGTAGTAGGCGTAAGGCGCGTCCTTGTTGCCCGGGTGGATCGACAGGAAGCGCTGCGCCGACTGGATCGCCTTGTTGTAGTCACGCGCGGCGTAATAGCTGAACGCGCTCATCAACTGGGCGCGGCGTGCCCAGGGCGAATAGGGGTGCTGGCGCTCGACTTCGTCGAACAGCGCGGCGGCCTGCTTGGTGCGCCCGGTTTCCAGGCGCTGCTGAGCCGCAGCGTAGAGCGTATCGACGTCGCGCGCGACGTAGGCGGTATCGCGATTCTTCGCCCGTCCCCCGCAACCGGCAGTGAGAACGATCGCCCCGGTAGCGGCGGCGAGGATGGCGGTCTTGAGCGACGAGCGTGCGAACATGGACGGGTCTATAACCAGCGCTTCGCTGAACGCCAAGTGAAGTTGCGCAAGAGTGGACAGCGCAATTGTCGCAAGCCGCTACAACCTCTAGGCTTCCCGCATGGCAGGCAGCAGCGATCTCTATTCCCCGATGATGTCCGACGCCCTGGTGATCCTGGGCGCGGCAGGCATCGTCATCCCGGTGTTCAACCGGTTCCGCATCACGCCCGTCATCGGCTTCATTCTCGTCGGCCTGCTGGTCGGTCCGTTCGGGCTCGGCCGCCATGTGTTCGACCATCGCTGGCTGCATTACATCACCATCACCGACCCGGACGGGCTGGATATCTTCGCCGAATTCGGCATCATCCTACTGCTGTTCTCGATCGGTCTGGAGCTGTCCTTCGCCCGCCTGTGGGAGATGCGGCGCATGGTCTTCGGGCTGGGCTCGCTCGAACTGATCGTCATCGCCGCCTCGCTGACCTTCATCCTTGCGGCGATCGGCCAGAGCTTTTCCGGCGCCATGGCGCTGGGTCTCGCCCTCGCGCTGTCGTCCACCGCACTGGTGCTCAAGATCACCGAGACGACCACGCCGGTCGGCAAGGCCGCACTGGCGATGCTGCTGTTCGAGGACATCGCCCTCGTCCCCATCATCTTCCTGCTCGGCGCGCTCGGCCCGCACACCGGGGACGGTGTCAGCGACCTGCTCAACACCCTGTTATGGGGCACCGTGGTGGTCGGCGGCCTGCTGATCTTCGGCCGCTACCTGCTGCCGCCACTGTTCGCGCAGGCCGCTCGCACCAAGAGCCCCGAACTGTTCCTCGCCGCGAGTTTGCTGGTGGTGATCGTCGCCTCGCTGGCGACCGCCGCCGCCGGGCTTTCCCCCATAGTCGGCGCCCTCGTCGCCGGGCTGTTGATCGCCGAGACCGAGTACCATTCCGAGGTCGAGCAGATCACCGAACCGTTCAAGGGCCTCGCCCTCGGCGTCTTCCTGATCACCATCGGCATGAGCATCGACCTCTATGTCGTCTGGGAAAACCTCGCCTCGATCCTGATCGCAACAGTAGTGGTCATCGTGCTCAAATCGGTGGTGACCGGCGTGATGCTGCGGGTGATGGGCGCCCGGCGCGGCACTGCGACCGAAGCGGGCATCCTCATGTCGAGCCCTTCGGAGACTACGCTGATCGTGCTGACCGCGGCCAGCACCGCCCAGTTGATCCAGCCCGGCACGGCGCAGTTCTGGCAGATCGTCACCGCGCTCGGCCTGACGGTGACCCCGCTCCTGGCGATGGCCGGCAAGGTCATGGGCAAGCGCGTGGACGGCGCCGAAACGCCGCACCGTCCCGCCGACGACGCCACCCGCCCGCGCACGCTGATCGTCGGTTTCGGCCGCGTCGGCCACCTCGTTGCCGACATGCTGACCCGGCACGGGCGGCCCTATCTCGCGATCGACAGCGACGCCGACCTCGTCGCCCACGGCCGGCGCCTCGGCTACACCGTCGCCTTCGGTAACGCGGGTCGCGGCGACGCCCTGGTGCGGCTCGGCGCGGCGGACGCGGCGGCGGTGATCCTCACCATGGACGAGCCCGTCACCGCCCAGCGCATCGTGCGCAAGTTGCGCCTGCAGTTCCCCGACCTGCCGATTCTCGCCCGCGCCCGCGACGCCGACCACGCCGCCCAGCTCTACCGCGCCGGAGCGAGCTATGCCGTGCCCGAAACGCTGGAAAGTTCGCTGCAGCTTTCCGAGGCAGCGCTGGTCGAAACCGGCGTCGCGATGGGGCCGATCATCGCCTCGATCCACGAAAAGCGCGACGAATTCCGCGAGATGATCATGGAACGCGGCGGCCTTTCGGAGAAGCCCTCGCTGAAATCCGGCCAGCTGCGTGAGGCGGAAAGAGCTTAGGGAACAACCACTTCCGCGCCGCTCTTGACCCGGTCGAGGGCGACCAGCGTGCGGAAGCTAGCCACCCATTCGTGGTCGGAAAACAACCGCCGTGTCAGCACTTCATAGGCGCTCATGTCCGTAGTGACGACCACCAGAACGAAGCTGGTACCACCGGTCGTATAGTAGCACTGCTGCACTTCCGGCGTCTCGCGGAACAGCGCCTTGGCGCGATCGATACTGGCGGTGCGCTCGTCCCGCAGGAACACCTCGACGATCGCGGTGACCGTCAGCGAGAGCGCCGCCGGATCGACCAGCGCGACGTTGGCGGCGATCGTACCCGACTGCTCCATCGCCGCGATTCGCCGCTGCACCGCCGCCGCCGAGAGGTTCACCGCTTCCCCGATCGCGCGCTGCGGCGTCTTGTTGTCACGCTGCAGGATTCGCAGGATTTCACGGTCGAAGGCGTCGAGCGGGGCGGTCTTCTTGGGCATATGCGAGTTTTTGTTGCGTTTCGCGGCCAAATCAAGAGCGCACAACCCGCTGTCCAGGTGATATTCGCTCACGGCACATAACGGCACTCAGCGGCACATAAAGCTACCACACGATGACCACAGGCACGGCAACCCCCACTGACAACCGCCTGACCGGCGTGCTCTGCGGCATCGGCGCGGGTGCCTTGTGGGGCCTCGTGTTCCTCGCCCCCGAACTGGCGGGCAGCTTCTCCCCCCTCCAGCTGAGCATCGGCCGCTACTTGTGCTACGGAGCCGCGTCGGCATTGCTGATCGCGCCCCGCCGCCGCCAGGTCTTCGCCGCGCTGACCCGCCGCGAGTGGTGGAGCCTTGCCTGGCTCGCCCTGCTCGGCAACACCGCCTACTTCGTGTTCCTCGCCAGCGCCGTGCAATCGGGCGGGGTCGCGATGAGCTCGCTGGTGATCGGCTTCCTGCCCGTAGCGGTGACCATCGTGGGCAGCCGCGACCATGGTGCCGTACCGCTGCGCCGCCTCGCGCCCTCGCTGCTGCTCTGCGCCGGAGGAGCGGTCTGCATCGGCTGGCAGTCGCTGGCCTCGCCCGCCTCCGGATCGACGACTGCGCAACTGACCGGCCTCGCCTGCGCCATCGGTGCCCTCGCCTCGTGGACCACGTTTGCGATTGGCAATGCCCGCTGCCTCGTGCGTACCAAAGTCTCAGTCCATGAGTGGAACCTGCTGACCGGCCTCGTCACCGGAGCGCAGGCCCTGCTCCTCCTCCCCGTCTCGCTCGTGCTGGAGGACTGGCGCCGCCCGGCCCCCGAATGGCTGACTTTCGCGGCCGTCTGCGTCGTCGTCGCGCTCCTGGCCTCGATTCTCGGCAATGCGCTGTGGAACCGGATGAGCCGCCTGCTGCCACTCACCCTCGTCGGCCAGATGATCCTGTTCGAAACGCTGTTCGCGCTGATCTACGGCTTCGCATGGGAAGGCCGCCTGCCGACGCCGATGGAACTGGCGGCCTTCGCGCTGGTAGTGGCGAGCGTGGTCACCTGCCTTTCGGCGCATCGGAGGCATTAACCGCTGCATGCGCAGCCGGGGCTTCGACAAGCTCAGCCTGAGCGGATTTGAGAGGTTCTCACAATAACGTCCGCTCGCCCTCAGCTTGTCTAAGGGTCTGGCTTGGCGCCTATCCCCTCGGCTCGAACACCGACCATCCCGTGCGGTGGACAAGCTGTTCCAGCGCCAGTTGCCCGAGGTGCGAGTTGCCCGCCTCGTTCAGCCCCGGCGACCACACCGCGATGCTGGCGATCCCCGGAGCCACCGACAAGATGCCGCCCCCGACCCCCGACTTGCCCGGCAGGCCGATGCGATAGGCGAAGTCGCCCGAATTGTCGTAATGCCCGCAGGACATCATCAGCGCATTGATGCGCCGCGCCCGCCGTGCAGTGACCACCCGGTGCCCCTCCACACGCCCGTCCCCCATCAGGAAGCGCCCCGCCATTGCCAACTGCCGACAGCTCATCGCCAGCGCGCAGAAGTGGAAATAGGTGCCCAGCACCAGTTCCACGTCGCCATGGATGTTCCCGAAGGCGCGCATGTAATTGGCCAGCGCCATGTTGCGAAAGCCGGTCTCCTGCTCGGCGCGGGCGACCGTCTCGTCTATGTGGATCGTATCGTCGTCGCCCGCCAGTTCGCGCACGAAACGCAGCATCTGCCCGATCGCCTCGCGCGGCTGCAACCGGCCAAGGAGCACATCGCACACCACGATAGCCCCGGCGTTGATGAAGGGATTGCGCGGGATCCCGTGCTCGGTTTCCAGCTGCACGATGGAGTTGAACGCCGACCCCGAAGGCTCGCGGCCCACCCGGTTCCACAACTGGTCCCCCACCGCGCCCAGCGCCAGCGTCAGCGCGAAGACCTTGGAGATCGACTGGATCGAGAACGCCTCGTCCGCATCGCCTGCAGCGTGAACCGTGCCGTCGGCCATTACCACGGCGATGCCGAACTTGTCGGCCGGAACCGACGCGAGCGGCGGAATATAGAAGGCGACGGTGCCGCGCTCGGCAATGCCGCGCATTTCCGCGGCGATATCGGCGACGATCCGGGCAATCGGCTCCATGTCATCTCCCGTCATCCCGGGCTTGACCCGGGACCGTTGGCCGTGAACGACCCACCTTGCCGCGCGCGCAGCCCGGCCTCACCTAAAGCCCGCCACCGGTCCCGGATCAAGTCCGGGACGACGCCTCGTCCGCCCCGGCCTGCCATGCGCACCATGCTCCGGCGAGGAACCAGATGGCGAAACCCAGCCAGAATCCCATGAACGGCGCCGTCACACCATCGAGCGGATAGAGTGCAGCCCTCCAGAATGCCCAAAGGCCGCCCATGACCGCCAGCGCGGCATATCCGGTATGGTAGTCTTTCGGGGCAAGACGCCACCGCATCCGGCGATTGCCCGGCTCCGGCGACCATATCGCAAAAGCCAGACGCATGAAGATATAGAGCCCCGCCAGTACGAACAACGGCGCCGAAAGCTCCAGAAGCGGGATGTAATCGTTGAAGCAGTCGTCGAAATCGCCGGTGAAGCTCCGCCCGCGACACTGAACCTGATGCTTCGCCAAGCCACCGAAGAAAGGCATGAACGAGGACGCCAGCCAGAACCCGCAGCCTGCAAAGGCCAGAGTCTTGCGGGCGCCCTCCTTCAGGATCACCCCGCCAGCGCCGCCTTCACCGCCGCGATGGCGTCCGCCGCCTTGTCACCGTCGGGACCGCCGCCCTGCGCCATGTCGGCGCGGCCGCCGCCGCCCTTGCCGCCAAGCGCCTCGACGCCCTTGCGCACGAGTTCCACGGCGCTGACGGTGCCGGTGAGGTCTTCAGTGACGGCAGCGGCGATGCTCGCCTTGCCCTCGTTCACCGCGACGATCGCCGCCACGCCCGAACCGAGGCGCTGCTTGGCCTGATCGAGCAGCCCGCGCAGTTCCTTCGGGTCGAGCCCTTCGAGCACCTGCCCGGAGAACTTGACGCCGTTCACGTCCTCATCGGCCGCCTCGGCCTTCGCGCCGCCGCCGCCAAGAGCCAGCGCCTTCTTCGCCTCGGCCAGTTCGCGCTCCAGCTTGCGGCGTTCGTCGAGCAGCGCGGCGACGCGGGCTTCCACGTCCTCCGGCGTCGTGCGCAGCAAGCTGGCGGCGTTCTTGAGCGCATCCTCGCGGCCGACCAGCCACTGGCGCGCGCCCTCGCCGGTCATCGCCTCGATACGGCGCACACCCGAGGACACCGCGCTTTCCGATACGATGCGGAACACGCCGATGTCGCCGGTGGCGCGCACGTGGGTGCCGCCGCAAAGCTCGACCGAATAGGTGCGATCGCCGGAATGGCGGCCCATCGAGAGCACGCGGACTTCGTCGCCGTACTTCTCGCCGAACAGCGCCATGGCGCCTGCCTCGATGGCATCGTCAGGCGTCATCAGGCGGGTTAGCACCTGCTCGTTGGCGCGGACTTCGGCGTTAACCTCGGCCTCGATCGCGGCGATGTCCTCTTCGGTCAGCGCCTTGGGGTGCGAGAAGTCGAAACGCAGGCGATCGGCCGCGACGAGCGAGCCCTTCTGCGTGACGTGATCGCCCAGACGGCCGCGCAGCGCCGCATGCAGCAGGTGCGTCGCCGAGTGGTTCGCGCGCACGGCATCGCGGCGCTCGACATCGACCGCCATGGCAACGGCATCACCGACCTTGATCGTGCCCGCCTCGACCGTGCCGCTCATCGCGTGCAGGCGGCCGAGCGGCTTGGCGGTGTCGATCACGGTGATCTTGAGGCCGTTCGCGCCGGAGATCGAGCCGCGATCGCCTTCCTGACCACCCGATTCGCCGTAGAACGGGGTCTGGTTGGTGAGCACGACGACCGCGTCGCCCGCGCTCGCCGACTGGACTTCCTTGCCGTCCTTCACCAGCGCCACGACCTGGCCTTCGCCGGTGGTCGAGGTGTAGCCGGTGAACTCGCTGGCGCCTTCGCGCTCGGCGATGTCGAACCACACTTCGCTGTCTGCGGCCTGGCCCGAGCCCTTCCACGCAGCGCGCGCGGCGGCCTTCTGCTGCGCCATGGCGGCATCGAAGCCCGCCTTGTCGACGGCGATGCCGCGCGAACGCAGGGCGTCTTCGGTCAGGTCATAGGGGAAGCCGAAAGTGTCGTAGAGCTTGAACGCGGTTTCGCCCGGAAGTTCGCCGCCCTCGCCCATGCCGGCAGTCGCCTCGTCGAGCAGCTTGATGCCGTGCGACAGGGTGCGGCGGAACTGTACTTCCTCGCGCTCCAGCGTCTCTTCGATCAGCGGCTGCGCGCGGCCGAGTTCGGGATAGGCCTGGCCCATCTCGGCGACCAGCGCGGGCACCAGGCGGTGCATCAGCGGATCGCGCGCGCCCAGCAGGTGCGCATGGCGCATGGCGCGGCGCATGATGCGGCGCAGGACATAGCCGCGGCCCTCGTTCGAAGGCAGCACGCCATCGGCCAGCAGGAAGCTGGTCGAGCGCAAGTGGTCGGCGATCACGCGGTGGCTGGCGCGAGTGTCACCCTCGGCGGGAACGCCGGTCAGGCTTTCCGACGCGGCGATCAGCGCCTTGAAGGTGTCGATGTCGTAGTTGTCGTGGACGCCCTGCATGACGGCGGAGATACGCTCCAGACCCATGCCGGTGTCGATCGAGGGCTTGGGCAGGTTGCCGACGATCTCGCCCGCAGACTGCTCGAACTGCATGAACACGAGGTTCCAGATCTCGATGAAGCGGTCGCCATCCTCTTCCGGCGATCCCGGAGGGCCGCCCCAGATGTGGTCGCCATGGTCGAAGAAGATTTCCGAGCACGGACCGCACGGGCCTTCGTCGCCCATCGCCCAGAAGTTGTCCTTCGTGGGGATGCGGATGATCTTCTGCTCGGGCAGACCGGCGATCTTCTTCCACAAGTCGAAGGCTTCGTCGTCCGTATGATAGACGGTGACCAGCAGCTTCTCGACCGGCAGGCCCCACTCCTTCGTCAGCAGCGTCCACGCATGGGTGATCGCCTGCTCCTTGAAGTAATCGCCGAACGAGAAATTGCCGAGCATCTCGAAGAACGTGTGATGACGCGCGGTGTAGCCGACGTTATCGAGATCGTTGTGCTTGCCGCCCGCGCGCACGCACTTCTGCGACGACGTGGCGCGCGGCGTGGCGCGGGTTTCGAGGCCGGTGAAGACGTTCTTGAACGGCACCATGCCCGCATTGACGAACATCAGCGTCGGATCGTTGTAAGGAACGAGCGGCGCGGACTGCACGGCCTCATGACCATTGCTGGCGAAGTAGTCGAGGAAGGACCGGCGGATGTCGTTCGTAGTCTGCATGATTTGCGCCGATAATGGACACCGCGCGCGGCGGCAAGCGGGAGTCTGCGGTCAGACTGGTCGGGAATTGCGATGATACGCCGGTTTTTGCACCATAGTGGCGGGTCGGTTACGGAAGAAGGGAAGACAAAGCAGGGGAGCATAGCCCCCTGCACCCCCGTTACCTGTCGTCGTCGTGCGTGCAGCAGCGCCGGGTGCGCATTGCCTTCGTGGATCATGCTGCCGCGGGCCATTTCGACATGAAAAGCGGCTTCGCCGCAGAAAGCGCATGACTGTGAACGATTCTCTGCGTGAGCACTGCAAGCGCTTCAGTCGTATATTCAGAGGATGACCAAGATCGAACAATCCCTCGCCCTGCCCTTGCGGCGCCTGACCAATCCCATCCAACTGAGCATCGGCGCCGCCGTGACAGTAGCCGGTACCATCCTGGCCCTGTCCCACCTCTAATCCGCAGAGCCAAGGCAACTGCAAGGCACAAGGCCGACAGTCCCGGGAGCGCGAGGGTGTTAACCCTCGCATTCATACTTCAATCTCTTCCCGAAACAAAAAACCCCGACATTCCTGCCGGGGTTCGTTATCGGATCAGGCGTCGTCCTCGGAAGGTCCGACCATCATTTCCTCCGCCAGACCGTCGGTCTTGGTGCGGATCGCCTTTTCGAGGCGGTCGCAGACTTCGGGGTTGGTCTTGAGGTAGGTCTTGGCGTTTTCACGCCCCTGCCCGATGCGGATCGAATCGTAGCTGAACCACGCGCCCGACTTCTCGACGAGGCCGGCCTTGACGCCGAGGTCGAGGATTTCGCCGATCTTGGAGACGCCTTCGCCGTACATGATGTCGAATTCGACCTGCTTGAACGGCGGGGCGACCTTGTTCTTGACGATCTTGACGCGGGTAGCGTTGCCGACGACTTCGTCGCGGTCCTTGATCGCGCCGGTGCGGCGAATGTCGAGACGGACCGAGGCGTAGAACTTGAGCGCATTGCCGCCCGTGGTCGTTTCCGGGTTGCCGTACATGACGCCGATCTTCATGCGCAGCTGGTTGATGAAGATCACCATGCAGCGCGAGCGGCTGATCGAACCGGTCAGCTTGCGCAGCGACTGGCTCATCAGGCGAGCCTGGAGGCCGACGTGGCTGTCGCCCATCTCGCCTTCGATTTCGGCGCGGGGGACGAGGGCGGCGACCGAGTCGACCACCAGCACGTCGATCGCGTTCGAGCGCACCAGCGTGTCGACGATCTCCAGCGCCTGCTCACCGGTGTCGGGCTGCGAGACGATCAGTTCGTCGATGTTGACGCCCAGCTTCTTGGCATAGACCGGGTCGAGCGCGTGTTCGGCGTCGATGAAGGCGGCGGTGCCGCCGGTCTTCTGCGCTTCGGCGATGCAGTGCAGCGCGAGCGTGGTCTTGCCCGAGCTTTCCGGACCGTAGATCTCGATCACGCGGCCGCGCGGCAGGCCGCCGACGCCAAGTGCGATATCCAGACCGAGCGAGCCGGTGGAGATCGCTTCGACCTGCATGGTCTCCTTCGAGCCCAGCTTCATCGCGGAGCCCTTGCCGAACGCCTTGTCGATCTGTGCGAGCGCGGCTTCGAGCGCCTTCTGACGGTCCATGGAGTCCTTTTCCTTGCCTTCCTGGATCAGCTTGAGCTGAGCGGCCATATTACTTACCTCCTGCTACCTAGCTGACCGGAAAGGTCAACGTCACGAAGCGACCTGTACTCGCTTCGTTCCACCAGAACAAGATAGGAACTTCGGCAGATTTCCGTTTTTTAACGCGGGAATCAGCCCTTGGCGGTCTGCGCCAGAACTTCCCCGACTTTTTCGGAGAGCTGCTGGACCGAGAACGGCTTGGGCATGAACCAGGCGTTGGGGATGCCGATCTGCTTGCGCAGCTGCTCCTCCGCATAGCCCGACATGAACAGCACCGGCAGGTCGGGCGCGAAGCGGCGAATCTCGCGCGCCATGGCTGGACCGTCGAGCGTGGGCATGACGACGTCGGAGACGACGAGGTCGAACTGGCCGCCCTCCTCCACCAGTTCGAGGCCCTCTTCACCGTCGCGCGCGCAGGTGACCTGGTAGCCCTGCCGGGTGAGCGCGCGTTCGGCGACGATGCGCACCGGGTCCTCATCCTCGACCAGCAGGATCGAGCCGCCGCCCGCCCACTGCGTCGGCGGCGGGGTGGGGGCGACGATCGCCTTTTCAGGGAGACTGCCGGGGGTCGCATGGTGGACCGGGAGATAGACGGTGAAGCGCGTGCCGCCGCCTTTGCCATTTTGGCCCACGTCGGTCTCGGCAAAGATGAAGCCGCCCGACTGCTTGACGATGCCGTAGACGGTCGAGAGGCCGAGGCCGGTGCCCTTGCCCTGCTCCTTGGTGGTGAAGAACGGCTCGAAGATCTTGCCGAGGATTTCGGGCGGGATGCCGCCGCCGGTATCCTCGACGATGAGCGCGGTGTACTCGCCCGCCGGGATGATCTCGGACCGCATCGCGCGCACGTCGGTGGTGGTGATGCGGCGGGTCGCGAGCGTCAGCTTGCCCGCACCGTCGCCGCGCGATTGCATGGCGTCGCGGGCGTTGACGCACAAGTTGACGATGACCTGCTCGAGCTGCGTCGGGTCGGCGCGGACGGGGCCGAGATCGCGGTCGTGGGTGACGGCAAGCTGGATTTTCTCGCCGATCAGGCGGCGCAGCATCTGCGAGACGTCGGCGACGACGTCGGGCACCTGGATTACCTCGGGCCGGAGCGTCTGCTGGCGCGAGAAGGCGAGCAACTGGCGGGTCAGCGAGGCGGCGCGGTTGGAGTTGGCGCGGATCTGCTGGATGTCGTCATAGTCCGAATCGCCCGGCGTATGGCGCATCAGCATGAGGTCGCAGGTGCCGAGAATGGCGGTGAGCACGTTGTTGAAATCGTGCGCGACGCCGCCCGCAAGCTGGCCCACCGCCTGCATCTTGGTGGCCTGTGCGACCTGACGCTTGAGGCGCATTTCCTCAGAGGTATCGGTAAGCCCGAGCAACACGGCGGCATCGCCAAGGCCGCGCACGCCCGCGAGGCTGAGCGAGACGGGATCATCCGGCTGACTGGTAAGGCGTATCGCGAGGTCTCCCGCCGCAGCCGGGCCTTGCGCGAAGCGACGGATCGCTTCGGACAGCGCGCGCTTGTCATCCTTGACGACGAGGTCGGTCGGGTAGGTCGGCGGCTCCTGCCCTTCGTGGCCGGCCGCGCGCATGAAGGCCGGGTTGGCGAAGAGGAGGCGTCCGTCGCGGTCGGCCATGGCGAGGCCAAGCGGGAGCTGGCTGAGAAGTGCCTCCAGATGCGGCGCGGAGCCGGTGCCGCCGCCTCCGGTGCCGATGCCCTGCGAGGCCTCGACCACGAGCATCAGCGACGGGGTCGTGTTGGGGTCGGCCTCGTCGGTACGGTCAGGGTCGGTGACGGGGACGTGATAGAGCACCAGCGCGCCGCCGCGCCCGCCATCACGCGCCCAGCCGATCCGCTCGCCCTCCTCCTGGCCGAGCAGCGCGACGAAGTCGGCGCCGGTCATGTCGGCATGGGCATCACCGGTGGCGCGCAGGGCGAAACCGGCGCTCGCGGCGCGGATAGTGCCGTCGGGATCGACCAGCGCGGCGGCGATGCCCGCCTTGGAAAGGCCGCGTCCCAGCTTGCCATCAAGCTGCGCGACGAGTTCGCCGACCGGGTCGCTGGAGCCGATGGCGCCGATGCGCCAGACGAGGAAATCGTCGCCCCTGCCGGTGCGGCGCACGTCTGCGCGCCAGTGGACGCCGTCCTCGTTGGCGATCTCGGCCGTGCCGTGACCGTCGCGCCAGGCGCGACGAGTGGCTTCGGCGAGGCGTTCGAGCGAGATCGGCAGAACCGGCAGGCTGGGCGGCGCGGCAGCGGGGCCGAACCAGTTCTCGAAACAGGAATTGGCGCAAGTCAGGCGCCCGGCACGGTCGGTGACGGCGATCGCCATGTCGGCGCGCTCGATCCCGGCGACGGTGACCGACCAGTCGGGCTGGGCGAACTCGACCTCGGCGGCCGGCGCGCGGCGGCGGGCAAGCGCCCATGCGCCTGCACCGAACACGAGGATCGCGGCAAGGAACGTCGCCATCAGCAGCACGTCGCCCGAGACGGTCCAGATCAGCACGGCGCTCAGAAGCAGGGCTCCGACGACGACGAGGACGTCAGTGCGCAGTCCGGGGCGCGGTATGCCAGAGTTCATGCAGAGACTTCATTCATGCGGGGGTTTCCGTCGGGGTTTCGATGCGATCCCGTTTCGGCCGCAGGCGGCGAGCGCGGTGCTTGTGGCCGATCCACCAGCGCCAGAACCACAAGGTCAGGAAATAGCTGACGAAAGCGGCGATGACCGACTGGATGAACAGGCCGATCACCACGGCGGGTGCGGTATCGGAAAGCAGCCAGTGCCACCACTGCTGGAAACCCGCGCCCTCACGAACCATCGCGTTCACCGTGGCGATGTCGGCGTGATAGCCGAAGCTGTTGCCGATCGCGACCGCGAGCGGGAGGATGATCAGCAGCGTCGTGAACGGATTGGAGATGAAGGTCACCGCCGCCGCGAGCGGGATGTTGCCGCGAAACGGCACGCACATCAGCGCCGCGCCGACGATCTGTACGCCCGGAATCAGCGCGAAGATGCCGATGAACATGCCCACTGCCATGCCGCGCGGGACCGAGCGGCGGGTAAAGCGGAACAGTTCCTGCCGCCTTGCGAAAGGCGCGGTGAAGCGATTCCCCTCAAGCTGGGCGTGAGTGGGCATCTGCCGGTGCAGCCACACGGACATGCGGTGGAGGATTGCGCTCATCCCGGCTCAGCCGTGGTCGCGCATGATGCGGGCCTGGTCGCGCTTCCAGTCGCGGTCCTTGATCGTCTGGCGCTTGTCGGCGGCGTTCTTGCCCTTGGCGAGCGCCAGTTCGACTTTCGCGCGGCCCCGGCTGTTGAAGTAGATCGACAGCGGCACGAGCGTCATGCCCTTGCGCTCCACCGCGCCCTGCAGACGGGAGATTTCCCGTTCGTGCAGCAGCAGCTTGCGGGGGCGCTTGGGCGTGTGGTTGAAGCGGTTGCCGTGGCTGAATTCAGGCACGTTGGCGTTGACCAGCCAGCATTCGCCGCCGCGAATCTCGGCGAAGGATTCAGCGATCGAACCCTCGCCGAAACGGAGCGACTTCACTTCGGTGCCGGTGAGCGCGATGCCGGCCTCGAACTTGTCCTCGATATAATAGTCGAACCGTGCCTTGCGGTTTTCCGCAACGGTCTTGAACTTGTCGAATACGGAGTTTTGAGGGCGTGCCATGATCAGCCGCATGTAGGGACAAGACGGCGAAAAGAAAACGCCCCTTTGATCCGGTTCAGCGCGAGAAATCCTCCACGCGCCACGAAGCGGCCGAACCGGATGGACAGCCGCGCTCGCGAATGAACGGCGGTGTTAACGGATTGTCATCGCCTTCCGGATCAACCTTGCGTTGCAAACGCCCGGAATTGCGGGAATATCGCGTGCAAATTCGGGGGAATTTCTCATATGCGCACAGTCCTGCGGGCGGCCGTTCCGACCGCCCTTCTGTTCCTGCAAGTGCTGCCGGCAGCTTCGGCGGCGACGGTCGAGCCGCCACCGCTCGATGCCTATGGGGAACTGCCGCGCGTGGAGGATGCCGCCCTCTCGCCTGACGGCGGTTCCATCGCCAGCGTCGCCCAGTCCCAGGGCGAACGCCGGATCCTGGTGGTCACCCGGGACGGCAAGGTTCGCTTCAACGCCGCCAGCGGCACCAACAAGATACGGCGGATCGACTGGGCCGATGCCGACACCCTGCTCCTCACCAACAGTGCCACCGTGCCGCTGTTCGGCTTCACCGCAGACAAGGTGGAGATGAACGGCACCGTCCTGATCCCGCTCAAGGCGGGGAACGAGACCGGGCTGGTCTTCGGCAAGAACCGCGCGATCGTGAATGCCACGCGCGGCCGCTATGGCCTGCGCACCATCGGCGGGCGCACGGTAGGTTTCTTCGGCGGCATCGCACTCGACACCACCACCCGTGGCGAGCCGAGTTGGAAGCACGGGCGCACGACGCTCTACGCCGTCGACATCGCCACCAACAAACCGCGCGTGGTCGCTCCTCCTGCCTCGGAAAACCATTATCGCGACTGGCTCGTCGATGCCTCGGGCACGGTCTCGGTCACGCTCGACATCGCGGAGGAAAGCGGCCTGTGGACGATCGACACGCTGCGCGGAAAGGAACTGGTGCGCGGCGTCGACCCGACCGGCGACGTCAGCCTCGTCGCCTTCGGGCGCGGCGGGGCGAGCGTGATCTACCAGATCGAGGACAAGGACGGCGTCCAGCATTGGTTCGAAGTGCCCCTCGCCGGGGGAACGCCTCAGGAGTATCTGCCCGGCATCGCCATCGATCGCCTTTTCGTAGACCGCACCACCGGCATCCTCATCGGCTACCGCACGATGGAGGAAGTGCCGCGCACGGTCATGGACGATCCTGTGCAGCAGCACGCCATCACCCGCATCTTCAAAGCCTTCGCGGGCAGGCAGGTTGACCTGATCGACTGGACGCCGGGCTTCTCCAAGGTCCTGCTGCGCACCAGCGGCAACCAGGACAGCGGCACCTGGTATCTCGTCGACGTCGCGCAGCGCCGGGCCGATCCGGTCGGCGACGAAAGGCCAAGCATCGCTCCCGAGCAGGTCGGACCGATCTCGGCCATCGACTACAAGGCGCAGGACGGGCTGGAGATGGACGGCATCCTCACGCTGCCACCGGGACGCGAGGCCAAGGGACTGCCGCTCGTCGTGCTGCCCCACGGCGGCCCGGCCGCCTACGACAAGCCTGCGTTCGACTGGTGGGCGCAGGCTTTCGCCTCGCGCGGGTATGCAGTGTTCCAGCCCAACTTCCGGGGCTCGACCGGACGCGGAGACGCCTTTCGCCATGCCGGTGACGGCGAGTGGGGCCGCAAGATGCAGACCGATATTTCAGACGGCCTCGCCGAACTGGCCGGGCGCGGCATCGTCGATCCGAAGCGGGCCTGCATCGTCGGCGCGAGCTACGGCGGCTATGCCGCACTGGCCGGGGTGACGATCCAGCAGGGGCTCTACAAGTGCGCGGTCTCGGTGGCGGGCGTCGCCGACATCAAGCTGATGTACGACACCGATCTTCGCGAAAGCGGGGGGTCCAAGATGCTGGGCCGTTCACTGGTCGAGCAACTCGGCGACCGCAAGGGCTTCGACGCCGCATCGCCGCGCCGCTTCGCCGCACGGGCCGATGCGCCTGTGCTGCTGATCCACGGCAAGGACGATACGGTCGTCCCCTACCGCCAGAGCCTGGTCATGGCCGATGCGCTGAAGGATGCCGGTAAGCCCTACGAACTGGTCACGCTGGCAGGCGAGGACCACTGGCTCTCGCGCGAGGAGACCCGCAAGCAGATGCTGGCAGCGGCGATGCGCTTCGTTCAGCAGCACAATCCAGCGGAGTGAGGCGAAAAGGCGCGGCGCCCCAGACTTGTGCCGGGGCCCCGCGGAAGCCTTACACCAGCCCGGCGTGGACCAAGGCCTCGTCCACGGACTTCATCGCCGCTTCGCCGCACGTGACGAGCGGCAGGCGCAGTTCGTTTTCGATCCAGTCGTGGACTTGCGCCAGCGCGTACTTGCACGGCCCCGGCGAGCTGTCCTCGAACATGGCGTAGTGCAGCGGGTAGAGGCGGTCGTTCAACTCGCGCGCCTTCTCCAGATCATTGGCGGCGCAGGCGGCCTGGAACTCGGCGCAGAGCGCGGGCGCGACGTTGGCGGTCACCGAAATGCAGCCGACGCCGCCCGCCGCATTGAACGGCAGGGCCAGTTCGTCATCGCCGCAAAGCTGCACGAAGTCCTTGCCGATGCCCATGCGGTGGTCGGTCACGCGGCTGAGGTCGCCGCTGGCGTCCTTGATGGCGATGAAGCGGCCGGGGAAGCGGCGGGCGAGTTCGCAGACCGTCTCGGGCAACAGGTCAGTGACGGTGCGGCCGGGCACGTTGTAGAGCACGATCGGCAAGTCGTTGTTCTCGGCAAGGTAGCTGAAGTGCGCCAGCAGGCCCGCCTGGCTCGGGCGGTTGTAGTAAGGCGCGACCAGCAGCGCGGCGGCCGCGCCGCACTTCTTCGAGAAGTTCATGTGCAGCAGCGCGTTCATCGTGTCGTTGCTGCCGCATCCGGCGATGATCGGCACGCGGCCCGCCGCCTGCTCGATGCAGACTTCGATGACGCGGTGGTGCTCGGCGTTCGACAGCGTCGAGTTCTCGCCGGTGGTGCCGCAGGGGACGAGCGCGGAGGAGCCCGATTCGATCTGCCAGTCGACGAGGCGGCGGAAAGCCTGTTCGTCGAACGCCCCGTCGCGAAACGGTGTGACAAGCGCGGGAATCGAGCCGGAGAACATGGACTTTACCTCTTAGCGATGCTCAATGATCGCTCAGCCGGGGAACAACCCCGCTTGCCGAACGTCACGTTCAGCGCCTGATAAGGAGCCTCTTGAGAAAATGTCCAGCATGTTGCGCGCCCCCCACCTGCTGCTGAGCATTTCTTTCACCGTTTTTGCCGTTCCCGCACTCGCCCAGTCAACGTCGCCCTACGGGACGCCGGACGGCCGCGAATGGGATGCGGCAAGGGCGCAGTCGATGCAGACGCACGACATGAACGTCCACCAGTCGATCGACCAGTGGAAGCTGCTGAGCGCCAACGACCGCATGGGCTTCGCCGCCTATACCTCGTTCCTGCTGACCTATCCGGGCTATCCGCAGCAGGACAAGATCAGGGGCTATGCCGAAAAGGCGCTGCTGACCGAATCGCCCTCGGCCCAGGCGGTGATCGGCTACTTCGACCGCTTCGCCCCGATCGGCAGCCGCGCGGCGGGCCGTTATGCCGTGGCGCTCTCGACGATGCGCCGCGCCGATGCCGCGACCAATGCCGTCGCCGCCTGGCGCATGGGAGCGCTGATCGATTCGGACGAGGCCACCCTCCTCGGCCTTTATCGAGGCCAGTTCACCGCCGCCGATCACGACGCGCGCATGGATGCGCTGCTGTGGCAGGGCGAAACCGCGCAGGCCGAGCGGCAGATTTCCTTCGTCTCCGCCGCGCGCCGCTCCGAGTTCATGGAGCGCCTGACGCTGCTGCAAGGCTCCGCCCCCGGTACGCTGGGGATGAGCCTGCCCTCCGGCATCGCGTCCGACCCCGGCTATATCTACAACCGCGCGGTGCAGGCGCGCCGTTCGGGCAACAGCGCCGGTGCGGTGAGCCTGCTCGCCAATCGCCCGCCGCTATCGCGCCCGGTAGCCCAGCCCGAGCAGTGGGTGCGCGAACTGCTCACCGCCGCGAAAGCCGCCGACGCATCGAGCGCGGTGCGCATCGCCACCTCGATCGACGACGCCTTCGCCCCCGGCACCGACGTCAGCCGCCAGTCCTTCCGGGTGCGCGACGACTACACCACGCTGATGTGGCTGGGCGGGACCAAGGCATTGTGCAGCCTCTCCAGCCCGCGTCAGGCCGCACCGCTGTTCTACCGCTACGGCGCCGCCGCGCAGACGCCGGGCACGCGCTCCAAGGGCTTCTACTGGGCTGGCCGCGCCGCCGCGATGGGCGGCGACACGGCGGGCGCCAACCGCTACTTCGAGATGGCGGCGCAGTATCCGCAGTACTTCTACGGCCAGCTTTCGCTCGAACGGCTGAGCCGCCCGATCCCCAACCTCGACACCCGGCCGAGCGCGGTGCCGAGCATGGCCCAGCGCACCTCGTTCGCCTCGCTGCCGATCACGCGGGCGGTGCGCGACGTAGCCCGCGACGCCGACTGGCGCACCGGCGTGCAGTTCTACCGCGAGATATCCAACCAGGCGCAGACCGCCGAGGACTACGTGCTCGTCGCCGATCTGGCGCGTGAGATCGGCCGCCGCGACCTCGCCGTCATCATGGGCCAGAGCGCGCATGCGGGCGGGTTCGACCAGTTCGGCAAGATTTCGTTCCCGCTGGTGCCCACCCCCCAGGGCACCGACTGGACGATGGTCCACGCCCTAGCCCGGCAGGAGAGCCAGTTCGCCCAGAACGCGCTCAGCCACGCGGGCGCACGCGGGTTGATGCAGCTGATGCCCGGCACCGCGCGCGAGCAGGCGGGCAAGATGAGCCTCGCCTATGACGAAGGCGCGCTGATCAGCGATCCCAGCTACAACATCCTGCTGGGCGACGCCTACTTCCGCCGCGTGAAGGACTACTTTGGCGGTGCGCTTCCGCTGGCCATTGCCGCCTACAACGCCGGCCCCGGCAACGTGAACAAGTGGCTGCGCGCCAACGGCGATCCGCGCACCGGCTCCGTGGAGTGGCTCGACTGGCTGGAGCAGATCCCGATCTACGAGACCAAGAACTACGTCCAGCGCGTGCTGGAGAACGCCGTGGTCTACGAGACGATGTATCCGGAGAAATCGGACTACAACGGCGCGAACAAGCTCTCGCGACTGATGCCGGGCAAGCGCGCGCCGGGCTGATCGCTGCGCCCGCCCGGTGATGTACCTCGAACATCTGCTGCTGGCGCTGGCGGTGCAGGTCCTCGTCGCCCGCCTGACCGGCAACTGGTGGACCGGCGCGGCACTCGCCAGCGCCTATTTCATCGGGCGCGAGGCGGCGCAGGCGGAGTATCGCTGGATCGAGCAGTTCGGCCACGGCCTGCGCGCGAACATGCCGTGGTGGGGGCCGTTCGATTTGCGCGTCTGGCCCAAGCTGGACCAGTGGATCGACTGGATCGGCCCGCTCGTCGGCACCTGCGCGCTGGCGTGGTTGATGACGCGCAAACGCCGCTTCTAATCGAGCCGCACTCGCCCTATCAGCGGCGACATGAAACCCGCCGGTCCTCCCATCTCTCCCACTGGCATGGCCGCCTTGCGCGCCCGCTACGACCACCTGCTCGGCAAGGAGCGCCCGGAGATCGTGGAGATCGTATCGTGGGCGGCGGGCAACGGCGACCGCTCCGAGAACGGCGACTACCTCTATGGCCGCAAGCGCATGCGCGAGATCGACCGCGAACTGGCCTTCCTCGCCCGCCGCATGAAGGTGCTGCGGGTCGTCGATCCGGCCGACCAGACCGAGCGCGGCAAAGTCTTCTTCGGCGCCACCGTCGAACTCGCCGACGAGGACGACGAGCGCCTGACCATCACCATCGTCGGCGACGACGAACAGGACGCCTCCACCGGCCGCATCGGCTGGAGCGCCCCGATCGCCCGCGCCCTGCGCGGCGCAGGCGTGGGCGACTTGCGCATCGTGCGCCTCCCGTCCGGCGAGAAGGAGTGGGAGATCATGGCGGTGAGCTACCCATGATGGAGTTGAGCGTCGAAGCGATCGGCTTCCTCATCGCCATCGCCTTTCTTGCGGGCGGGGTCGACGCGCTGGCGGGCGGCGGCGGGCTGCTGACGATCCCGGCGCTGATGGCAGCGGGCATACCGCCCGTCTCTGCGCTGGCGACCAACAAGCTGCAGAGCACCATCGGCACGTCCTCCGCCTTCCTGACCTTCCACCGCGCCGGGCATGTCGACCTCAAGGCCTTCGCCTTTCCGGCGCTCGGCGCCTTCGTCGGCTCGGTAGCGGGCGGAACTGCGGTGCAGTTCGTCGATCCCAAGTTCCTCGCCGCCTTCGTGCCGGTGCTGCTGATCGCGATGGGGCTCTACTTCCTGCTCGCCCCGCCGATGAGCGAGGTCGATCGCCACGCCCGCGTCGGCCGCGTGGGGCTGACGCTGATCACCAGCGGCATCGGTTTCTACGACGGCTTCTTCGGCCCCGGCACCGGCTCGTTCCTGACGACGGCGCTGGTGGCGCTGGGCGGACTTGGCCTCGTTCGCGCGATCGCCAATACCAAGTTCCTGAACCTGTCCACCAACGTCGCCGGGCTGCTGGCGATGATCGCGGGCGGCAAGGTGCTGTGGCTACTGGGCGCGGGCATGGCGGCGGCGAACGTCGCGGGCAACCAGGTCGGCGCGCGCCTCGCGATCCGCTACGGCGGCAAGGGCGTGCGGCCGCTGCTCGTCGTCATGTCCTTCGCACTGACGGTGAAGCTGCTCTCCGACCCGAAGAACCCGCTGTGGAGCTTGTTCTGAATGCTTCGCTTCGCGGCTCTCCTGTCCCTGTCATGCCTTGCGCTCGCCCCCTCGGCACACGCCCGCGAGAGCCTCGGCCTCTACGGGACCTGGGGCGCCTTTCGCGATCCGCTCGTCCCGCGCTGCTACGCCATCGCCAAGGCCGAGCCGAGCGCAAAGCGGCGTGACTACCAGCCTTACGCGGCGATCGGCACGTGGCCGAGGCGCGGAGCGCGGGGGCAGGTGCATTTCCGGCTGTCGCGCAAGCTCGCGCAGAATGCGGTGATCACCCTTCGCATCGGTGACAGGCGCCTGCAACTGACCGGCGGCGGCGGCGACGCATGGCCGCGCAGCGATGCCGACAACGCCGCGATCAGCGCCGCCATGCGCTCTGCCCGCACGATGACCATCGGCGCGCGCGACGACCGGGGGCTGCCTTTCGGCGATACGTATGTCCTGCCCGGGGCCGCTTCCGCCATGGACGCCGCGCTGATCGGCTGCGCCCGGCTCAGATAGAAGAAGGGCGGAGCCACGGCCCCGCCCTTCCCTCGCCATGAGGTCGTGAAACCTTAGAAGCGCACGCCCACGCCCGCCATGACCTGGTGACGGTCGAGGTCGAGGTTGAAGCGCTGGCTGTCGGGGATCTCGTTCGTGTAGTCGATCTCGCCCTTGCTGTAGTTCGAGTAGCGATACTCGATCTTGGCGAAGACGTTGTTCGTCACCGCCTGCTCGACGCCCGCACCGATGCGCCAGCCGTCGGCATCGATGTCGCGATTGGTGTCGACCGTGCCGAAGGTGCTGCGCACGTCGAACTTGGCGTTCGTGTAGCCACCTTTGGCATAGAGCATCGTCTTCGGGCTGATCACGTAACCGACGCGCGCGCCGACGTAGAGATCACGGTTCGCCTTGACGTTGCCGAGGCCGAAGCCCTCGAACTCGCCGTCGTTGAAGCGGGTTTTGGCGGTGGACCAGGTCACTTCCGCCTCGGGGCCGACCACCAGGTTGCCCGCGCGGAAGTCGTAGCCCGCGCCGACGCCGTAGGTGAACCCGTCGACCGTCTTGTTGTTGTCCTCGTTGACGTCGTCGTCAACGCTGCTCCCCGCCTTGGTGGCGTCGTAGCCGCCCAGCGCCTCGACGTGGAACTGCGAGAACGGATCGACCGGCGCGACATTCTGCGCGAAAGCCGGAGCGGCCGAGGCCATCGCGGTTCCTGCGGCAAGACAAACAAGGATCTTCTTCATAAACGGTACTCCAAAAACGATCCCGTGAGGCGGGCTGTTCCCGCTTGCCCATCGGGCTTCCAGCAAGCGGGTCGCCCCGCCTTGGACTGGTCAAAAGCGGATGGACCGCCCGGAGTTTCCTGAACCTAACACAACGAAAACGTTGATGTTTTTCGGCAACACTGCGTCGATGGATGGAGTATCTGGCGCGATGTGTGACGGGAACCTGACAAAGCGCTCGCCGTTCGCGCAGGCTCGCGCGGGCGGGCATCTTCCGTTTCGGGGCGATATGCACTATATGCCCGCCGATCATGTCAGAGCAGCACATCTCCACCGCAGCGGTCTCGACCGCCGCCGGCCTCACGCCGATCCCGGGCAACGTCGACCCGATGACCGTGGCGCGTCCCTCCCTGGTGGACGGCGTGACCCCGCGCGAAGACGGGCGCATCGACCTCATCGGCCTTCCCAAGAAGCGCATCGCCGAACTGTTCGAAGGCGCCGGGCTGGACGTGAAGGCCGCCAAGCTGCGCGCCAAGCAGGTCTATCACTGGCTCTACCACCGCGGCGTGACCGAGTTCGAGGCGATGACCGACATCGCCAAGACCATGCGTCCCTGGCTGGCGGAGCGCTTCGTCATCGGCCGCCCGGAGATCGTCGAGGCGCAGCACTCCAGCGACGGCACCCGCAAGTGGCTGCTACGCACGGCGGACGCGCACGACTTCGAGATGGTGTTCATCCCCGACGCCGATCGCGGGACGCTCTGCGTCTCCTCGCAGGTCGGCTGCACGCTCAACTGCCGCTTCTGCCACACCGGCACCATGCGCCTCGTGCGCAACCTGACCGTGGGCGAGATCGTCGGCCAGGTCATGTTGGCGCGCGATTCGCTCAGTGAGTGGCCCAAGAACGCCGAAGACAGTCGCCGCCTCGCCGCATTGATGGACGACATCGGTGACGACGATGACGAGGAAGGCGGCTACCACCCCAGCGGCCGCCTGCTGACCAACATCGTGATGATGGGCATGGGCGAGCCGCTCTACAACTTCGACAACGTGCGCGATGCGCTCAAGCTGGTGATGGACGGTGACGGCCTCGCCTTGTCGAAGCGCCGCATCACCCTCTCCACCTCGGGCGTGATCCCGCAGATGGAACGCTGCGGTGAGGAGATCGGCGTGAACCTTGCCGTCTCGCTCCATGCGGTGACCAAGGAAGTGCGCGACGAGATCGTGCCGGTGAACAAGAAGTACGGCATCGAGCAGCTGCTGCAGGCCTGCGCCGACTATCCGCGCGCCTCCAACGCCCGGCGCATCACCTTCGAGTACGTGATGCTCAAGGACAAGAACGACAGCGACGACGACGCGCGCGAACTGGTCCGCCTGCTCAAGCACTACAAGCTGCCCGCCAAGGTGAACCTGATCCCGTTCAACCCCTGGCCCGGCGCACCTTACGAATGCTCGACGCCCGAGCGCATCCGTTCGTTCTCCGAGATCGTGTTCCAGGGCGGCATTTCCGCGCCGGTGCGCACCCCGCGCGGACGCGACATCGATGCGGCCTGCGGCCAGCTCAAGACGGCAGCGGAAAAGAAGAGCCGCGCCGAGATCGACCGCCTGCTGGCGGAGAAGGAAGCGGCGCTGCTGGGCTGAGGGAAGCCCACCGCTGATGAATGATGAAAGCCCACCCCTGCCCCCTCCCGCCAGCGGGAGGGGAATGAGAGGTCTGTTTTGCCCTCCCGCTGGCGGGAGGGCCGGGAGACTTACGAGCGCAGCGAGTTAGTCGGACGGGGTGGGCAACTCACTCCGTCAGCGCCGCGACGAGTTCCTTGACTTTCTTCTGCCGCCACTGCGGCGTCGGCGCGACCAGCCAATAGCCACGACGGCTCGGCGTTGGCTCACCCACAGCCGCATCGCGCCCGGCGACGCCCGCCGCAAGCAGCGCCGGAATGCGCGCACGGCCGATCCCGGCCAGCGCGGCGGCGATCGCCTGCCCGGCATCGCTCACCACGACCGGCGGCTTGGCCTCTTCTCCCTCACCGTCCGGCTCGGGGTCGCCCGGCCAGCCGATCCAGTCGCCCGAGCCCACTTCGACCCATTCGGCGCTACCGAGCGCCACGCCCTCAAGGTCGCCCGGCCCATCCGTCCAGCGCACCGCGAGGTCGAGGTTAGCTTCTGTGAAATCCGTCATCTCGCCATCGACCAGCACGTATCGCACTTGCGGATTAGCAGCGCGAAATGCGGCAAGGCGCGGTGCCAGCCAGGCGGCGAAGAACTCGCGCGGGCAGGCGATGGTGTAGACGTGGCTCGACTGCCCCGCCTGCATAGCCTGCACGGCGTCCTCGAAATGGAGGAACCCGCTGCGCAGCGCGGCAAGGCCGGCGCCCGCCTCTTCGGTCAGTTCCAGCCCCTTGCTGGTGCGGCGGAACAGCACCACGCCGAGCAGGTCTTCCAGCGCGCGGATCTGCTGGCCGACGGCGGCGGGAGTCACCGCCAGTTCGTCGGCGGCGCGGGTGAAGGAGAGATGGCGCGCCGCTGCGTCGAAGACGCGCAGGGCGTTGAGGGGCAGGTGCGTGCGCTTCATGACGCTTCCCTAAGCGCCACAGTCGCGCGGGGCAATATCAGCCTGCGGTCGCGGGCGCAGCAAGCGGGAAGAAGGGGATGCTGGCGCGGAATTCGGTGCCGTCATCGCGGCGGAAGGTGTAATACCCCTCCATCGAACCCTGCGGCGTCGAAAGCGGGCATCCCGAGACGTAGTCGTGACTCCGGCCCGGTTCGAGCAACGGCTGTTCCCCGACGACGCCCTCACCCTCGACCACATCGACTTTGCCGTTGGCATCGGTGATGCGCCAGTGACGGGTCATCAGTTGCAGCGTGTGGTCGGTCTCGTTCTCGATCCGGATGTGATACACCCAGAACCATTTACCCGCCTCGATACGCGATTGCTCGGGCAGGAAATTGACGGCCACACGCACGGTGAGGCCGTCGGTGATCGCGGAGTGCTGGAACAGTTCCTTCATGACACGGGCAACCTAACCACGATTCTTTCAGGCTACAACCGTGTAGAAGTGAGCAGGTTCCGGCAATCTGCTCCGCTATCGGACTTTGGCTCCCCGAGTAGGATTCGAACCTACGGCCATTCGATTAACAGTCGAATGCTCTACCGCTGAGCTATCGGGGAACGGCCTGCCAGCGTCGGGGGGCTGGCAGGCTAAACTGGCAGTCGCTCTTCAACGCGACCGCGTCGGCGCTACTTTAAAGGCCGATGGCCTTCAAAGCCTGATCCATGTCTTCCTTGAGGTCTTCGATGTCCTCAAGGCCGACATTGATGCGCAGCATGCCTTCGCCGATGCCCATCGCCTCGCGGCCTTCCGGCCCCATGTTGTGGTGCGTGGTCGAGGCCGGGTGGCACATCAGCGAACGCGAGTCGCCGATATTGTTCGAGATGTCGATGAGCTTGAGCGCATCGAGCAACCCGTGTGCCTGTTCGCGGCCGCCGTCGAGCACGAAGGAGAAGATCGGCCCGCAGGCGTCCATCTGCTTCATCGCCAGCGCCTGCGCCGGGTGGCTGTCGAGCCAGGGGTGCAGGATCGTGGGCACGCGATCTTCCATGAACTTGCCGAGAGCCAGCGCGTTCTCGCTCTGCTTCTTGGCGCGCAGGTCCAGCGTCTCAAGGCCCTTGAGCACGACCCAGGCGTTGAAGGGCGAGAGGTTCGGCCCGGTGTTGCGCTGGAACGGCAGCAGCACGTCGTTGATGAACTGTTCGGAACCGCAGACGGCGCCCGCGAGCACACGCCCCTGCCCGTCCATCAGCTTGGTCGCGGAGTAGGCGACGACATCGATGCCGAACTCCATCGGCCGCTGGAGAGCGGGCGAACAGAAGGCGTTGTCGACGACCGTGGTGATGCCGTGCGCCTTGGCGATCTCGGCGATAGCGGCGAGGTCGGCGACGCCCATGGTCGGGTTCGCGGGGGTCTCGAAGAAGAAGACCTTGGTGTTCGGGCGGATCGCCGCTTCCCACTGCGCGGTGTCACCGGCGTCCACCAGCGTCACCTCGACGCCGAAGCGCGGCAGCAGGTGATCACCCAGCCAGCGGCACGAACCGAAGGCGGCGCGCGCGCTCACCATGTGGTCGCCCGCCGAAAGCTGGCACAGCAGCGCGGCGGTCATCGCCGCCATGCCGGTGGCCTGGGTGCGGCACGCCTCGGCGCCTTCGAGGAGAGCAATGCGCTCCTCCAGCATCGCCACCGTCGGGTTCTGCAGGCGCGAGTAGGTCATGCCTTCCTCGTCGCCCTGGAAGCGGGCGGCGACCGTGGCGGCATCGTCGTAGCTGTAGCCCGACGTCAGGAACAGCGCCTCGCTGGTCTCGCCCATTTCCGAGCGCCAGGTGCCTCCGCGGATGGCGCGGGTTGCGGGGCGCCAGCTCTGGGTCTGGCTGCGGTCCTGTCCGGTGGTGCGTTTCATGGCGCAAGCCTCTAAGGGCGCGCGCGAGTCTGTGCAAGCGCGCTGGGCCCACCCCGCTGCGACGAGGCAGCAAACTGCCAAGTCTCGCTACCCCTCCCGCATGCGGGATGGGCGGTAGGCTTGGCCGCGAAGCGGCTTAGCCGGACGGGGAGGGGCGAACCGCTCAAGCGCTTGCCGAAACCCGCGCCCCTCTTTATCCGCGCATCCGATGCCACTCTCCCGTCAAAATCGCGATCCGCTCGGCTGGTGCCTTCTCATCGTCGCGGCGTTCGAGGCGCTGGTGCTGTGGCGGCTGACGATCCCCTCGCGCTACTACTTCGACGAGGTTCACTACGTCCCCGCCGCGCTCAAGCTGCTGGAGCTGATCCCCGCCAACCGCGAACATCCGCTGTTCGCCAAGGAAGTGATCGCCGGCTTCATCCACCTGCTGGGCGACAAGCCGCTGGCGTGGCGCCTCGGCCCGGCACTGTTCGGCGGACTCGGCCTGTTCGCCTTTGCGCGGCTGGTCTGGCACGTGACGCAGCTGCGCCGCGCGGCGGTGCTGGCGACGGCGCTGCTGGCCACCAACTTCATGTGGTTCGTGCAAAGCCGCATCGCCATGCTCGACATGATCGCCGCAGGCATGTGCATGGTGGGCCTGTGGCAGTTCGCCGCCGCCTGGCGCGCGAAGCGCACCGGCATCGCGCGCCTGCACCTGATCCTGAGCGGTCTGGCCCTCGGCCTGTCGCTGGGCGCGAAGTGGAGCGGCGCTCCGGCGCTGGCGATGCCGGGCCTCGCCTTCCTGGCGATGCGTATCGCGGATACCGGGCCGGTCTTCATCGGCAAACGCGGGGCCGGGCCGATCAAGGGCGTGAGCCTGATCGAGGCCGCGCTGTGGCTCGGCCTGCTTCCAATCGCCGTCTACTGGGCGACGTTCATCCCGGCGATGTTCTACCCGCACCATACCCTCTCGCCCTGGGGCTTCGTCCAGCAGCACGAACTGATGGTACGCCTGCAGGATAGCGTGAAGAAGCCGCACCCCTACAAGACGTACTGGTATCAGTGGATCGTCGACTGGCGGGGCATCTGGTATCTGTTCCAGAACGTCGACGGCGCGCACCGCGGCGTGGTGATGATCGGCAATCCGATGGCGATGATCGCGGGCCTCCTCGCGTTCTTCTGGAGTGTGTGGGCCGCCCTCTTCCGCGGCCGCCGGGACGTGCTGTTCTTCGCGGTGCTCTATTTCGTGTGCGTGGGCATGTGGGCGGTGAACGGCAAGCCGGTGCAGTTCTACTACCACTACCTGCTGCCCGGCGCGTTCCTGATGGCGCTGCTGGCGCTCGGCCTCGACGCCTTGTGGGACCGGCGCGACCGCTGGCGACTGGTGGCGCGGTGGGTCTTCGGCCTGTCGCTGGCGCTGTTCGTGGTGTTCTACCCGATCATCTCGGGCTGGCCGCTGCCCTTCAAGGACGCCTACAACCTGTGGATGTGGCTGCCTAGCTGGCGGTAAGCCGCGTGCGCAGCCGCAGGAACCCTGCCGCCGCCACCGCGCCTATCCCGGCGAGCGCCATGTCCTTTTGCGGGTCCCACGGATCGCCCTGCTGCCCGTTGTAGGCAAGCGCGTCGGGCCCGGCCATGAACACGGTCAACAGCCACTCGAAGATTTCATAGATCGCGCTGCCCGCCAGCACGAACTCGACCGCGATGTAAGTCGCCAGTGAAAGCGAGAGCTTGCGGTGCCGTGCCAGCCAGGCCGAGATGGGATGGACCCAGCAGGCCCCGAAGCTGAAATGGACGAGCCGGTCCCACGAATTGCGTTGCAATCCCAGCGTCGCAGCGGGCGACGGCAGGCCGAGCGCCCTCGCCCAGTCCTCATAGGGAACGAAGGAATAGATGTAGCGACCGCCCAGCGTGTGCAGCCACAGGAACAGGCAGGCGCAGGCTACAGCGCTCGTCGGCATCGGCCAGCGCCGCAGCGCCAGCCACAACCCCGCGACGATCACCAGCGTCGGCAGGTTCTGCAGCGGTGCGAGGCTCGGGTACGGCGAATCAATGAGGCTGACGAGCGCCCATAGCGCCGTCAGCCCCAGCAGAACCGCTTGCGTGCGGTTCGGGCTCAGTACTTGCCCCAGACGAACTTCGACGAGAGCGCGAAGTTGAACACCGAGGCCAGCAGCACGCCGGTGATCACCGCCAGCACGTCGTGGATGCCAATGGTCTTGAGCACGGCGGCCGAACCGATGTTGGTGAGCAGGCCCAGCGAGCAGGTCAGCGCGAACTGCGCCCAGCCGCGCATCAGCGGTGCGAAGCCGCGCAGGCGCTTGTCCGAATAAGTCAGTTCGTTGTTGAGCACGAAATTGAACGTCATCGCCACCAGCGCGGCGATCGTGTTCGCAATGTTGAAGGTCGTGCTCTCGGACCAGTTGCCGTAGACGAAACGCTCGCCGAAGACGACGTGGAGCATCGTCCACAGCACCGCCAACTGCACCACCACGCCCATGGCGCCCACGGTGCCGAACAGCGCGAAACGGGTCGGGATGATCCGGCCCAGCCATTTGTCGTAAAGGCCCACGAGGAATTCGAACACGACGGTCTGGTCCAGCTTGCTTTCGCCTTCTGCTCGCGCGGCGAAGTTGAGGGGGAATTCTTTGACGCGCAGCGGGGTGTCCACCGTCGCCAGGATGTCGAGCAGGATCTTGAAGCCGACGCCCGACAAGCGGTGCGCGTCGGCGCGCAGGGTCTGGGTGCGCAGCATGAAGAAGCCGCTCATCGGGTCGGTCAGCTCCACTCCGGTCACCTTGTTGGCGATGCGGTTGGCGAAGCCTGATGCCTTGACGCGGTCGGGGCGGCCCCATGCCTCGGTGCTGGCGCCCTCGGCGAAGCGAGAGGCATAGGCGAGGTCGTACTCGCCCGAGGCGACGGCCTTGAGCATGCCCGGCAGCAGCGCGGGATCGTGCTGGTGGTCGGCGTCCATCACCGCGACCACGGGGGCGGCGGTGGAGCACATCCCCTCGATCGCGGCGCTGGCGAGGCCGCGGCGGCCGATGCGCTGGATGCAGCGCACGCGCGGATCGGACAGCGACAGGCGGCGCGCCTCGTCCGAGGTGCCGTCGGGGCTGTTGTCGTCGACGTAGATGGCTTCCCACGCGATTCCGGCGAGCGCCTTGTCGAGTCGCTCGATCATCGTCGCGATGTTCTTGCGCTCGTTGTAGGTCGGCAGGACCACCGCCAGTTCCAGCGGCTTCGCCTGCGGCGAAACTGCGCGAACGGCGGCTTCGGAAGCCTGCGCGAGATCGGTCGTGGAAATGTTCATGCGCCCTGTTTTTAGGTTGTAAACGTCAAGAAACGATTATTGCGTAGCGGCGCAACCTTTACAGGCGCGCGAGCACCGCGTCACCGATTTCCTTCGTGCCGGCCGAGCCGCCGAGGTCGCCGCCCTTGATGCCGTCCGCGAGCGCGGCGGCAACGGCGGCTTCGATGCGGGCGGCTTCGGCTTCGAGACCGAAGGAGTGGCGCAGCAGCATGGCGGCCGACAGGATCGTCGCCATCGGGTTCGCCAGGCCCTTGCCCGCGATGTCGGGGGCGGAACCGTGGATCGGCTCGTAAAGGCCGAAGGTGCCTTCCGCGAGACTGGCCGATGCGAGCAGGCCGATCGAGCCGACGCACATGCTGGCCTGATCGCTCAGGATGTCGCCGAACAGGTTGCCGGTGACGATCACATCGAAGGCGCCGGGGTTCTTCACCAGCTGCATCGCCGCGTTGTCGACGTACATGTGCGTCAGTTCGACGTCAGGATATTCGGCCGAAACCTCGATCACCACGTCGCGCCACAGCTGCGAGGTTTCCAGCACGTTGGCCTTGTCCACCGAGCACAGCTTGCCGCAGCGCCCCTGCGCGGCCTTGAAGCCAGCGTGGGCGATGCGGCGCACTTCGTCCTCGGCATAGGACATCATGTCCCAGCCCTGACGGCGGCCGTCTTCCAGCGTGCGGGTGCCCTTCTCGCCGAAGTACACGTCGCCGTTGAGTTCGCGCACGATCAGCAGGTCGATCTTGCCGGCGACTTCCGGGCGCAGGGTGGAGAGGTCTTCGAGGCCCTTGAACACCGTGGCGGGGCGCAGGTTGGCGAACAAGCCCAGTTCCTTGCGCAGGCCCAGCACCGCCTGTTCAGGGCGTAGCGCACGCTCCAGGTGGTCGAGCGAAAAGTCGCCCACTGCGCCGAACAGGATCGCGTCGGAAGACCGCGCGATCTCGAGCGTCGCGGCGGGCAGCGGGTGGCCGTGCTTGCGATAGGCCGCGCCGCCGACGTCGCCCTCGACCAGCTCAAGACCGTCGATCTGCAGCGCTTCGAGCACGCGGACTGCCTCGGCAGTCACTTCGGGACCGATCCCGTCTCCGGCAAATACAGCGATGCGCATAGTCGTTTCCTCAAGCCTCGATCCGAGCCAGCCGCTCGCGCAGCAGGACGCGCGCCGCCATAACGTCTCTTCTGCGATCGGCAAGCGGGTAGCGGGCCAATTCTCGACCAACGGCATCGAAGGTGGCCAGCAGCGCGGGCCAATCGTGCTCCGGCGGGCGCGCAATTCGCGCGCCGTAGCCCAGTTCGCGCAATGTCAGCACTTCATAGCGCAGCAGCCCCAGCGCCCAGCCGCGCGCGGACGGCGCGACGCAGATCGCCTCCAGCACGCCCGAGAGCGCATCATAGAGAGCGGGAAACGGCTGGCGCTCGGGCAGGACCGAGGCCGCGAGCGCGGTGACCCAGCCGATCGCGGCGGCGGGCAGCGGCTCGGTGATCCAGGGCGCGCGGCTCTGGAGCAGTTCAAGGCGGGCGAAGGGAAGCTGGGTGTCGGACTTCGAGCGGACGTCCGCCTCGACGGTGTTGCCGGGAATCAGGACCGGCCGCAGTTCGCGCCCCCTGCCCCCGGCGACGAAGGCGGCGACGAGGCCGTGGTCGGCGGTCAGCAGGCGCGCAATGACGGCGTTCTCGCCGTGCGGCAGGGCGGCGCAGACAAGGGCGGGGGCGCGAAAGTGCATCGCGCCTTCCTCTGCCGGTTCAATGCGTCAGTTGCAAATTTCCTCGACCTCGGCGCGCGCGTGCTCGGCCTGCTTGTCCTTGGTGATGAGGGGGTTTTCCACACGCCCCATCGTCCAGTTGCGACCGAGGCGGACGGTCTGGTTGGGCGCACACCAGATCTCGCCCGAACCGTCGAGAGCGGTGACCCAGATCAGATTATGCTCCTGCCCGTAGTCGATCATGCCGATGGCATAGCCATCGTCCTTGCCGACGACGTGAAGCGGAATGGTAGGATTGAGCTGCGTGAACATCGCGTGCCTTTCATGGGCTATCGCGATGTTCAACCCTGCGTGCGCGAGAAACGTTCCCGGCGCACATAACGCAAGCTGATCAGTTGGCGCCCAGCTTGGCCTCGAGCGCGTCGAGCCGCGCCTTGAGCGATTCCGTCTCTGCACGCGCGGTGGCGGCGAGTTCCTTGACCGCGTCGAATTCCTCGCGGCTGACGAAGTCCATGTCACCCATGAACTCCTTCACGCGCTCACGCGCGGAATCGCGCGCCTCGCGGCCCATGCCCGCAAGAGTGCCGGCGGCACTGTTCAACATCTTGGCGAAGTCGGCGACGAAGGGGTTTTCGCTTTGCATGGGCCCTAAATGGAGCGCGCGAAGGCAAGGCGCAAGGGGTATCAGATGTCGAACCGCTCCACTGCGCTCGAACGCTGCACGCCGTCCATGCCCGGGTTGGCCTGCAGGAACGCGAAGTTGAGATAAGTCGCGAAGACCAGCCACAATACGTAAGGCAGCAGCAGCGCCGACGCTACGGTGCGCACGCGGGCGAAGAGTATCATCGTCACCACCGCCGCCAGCAGGATCGCCGCGATCAGCACCAGCGCCGCGCTCATCCGGTGCATGCCGAAGAACACCGGCGACCACGCCAGGTTCAGCACGAACTGCACCGCGAAGGCCAGCACCGCGATCCCGCGTCCACGCGCGCCGCGCGCCGCGAGCACCATCGCCAGCGCCACTCCCATCATCACGTAGAGCACCGACCACACGATCGCGAAAGTCACCGGCGGCGGATAGACGGCGGGCTTCACCAATGCGTCGAACCATGAATTGCCCGGCCCGCTTCCCGCCATTTGTCCGGAGAGGAACCCCAGCAGCAGCACGACGGGAACGCATACCAGCAGCCAGCGCATCAGGCTGGCGCGCAACTGGCCGGGGGAAGCTAACAGGTTCATGCGCGCAAAAGGTCCCGAATCAGGAATTTACCCAAGAATGGCGCGGTTTGTGGTACGCGGCGGGCCGCTGCGCAATCGTTAGCGAACAGTCAGTGACCCCGGTGTGCCGAAACGAGAAACTCCACGTTTCCTTCAGGACCCTTGATCGGGCTTTCGACGATGCCCTGGATCTCCCAGCCGTCGCCCTCCAGCCATTCGCGCACTTCCTCACACACGCGGGCGTGGAGAGCCGGGTCGCGGACCACGCCGCCCTTGCCCACTTCGCCGCGCCCGACCTCGAACTGCGGCTTGATCAGCGCGACTACCCGGCAGCGCGGCGCGGCGAGGCGGAGCGGCACTTCGAGCACTTTGGCGAGGCCGATGAAGCTGGCGTCGCACACCACCCAGTCGCACGGCGCGTCGATCTGCTCCGGGGTGAGGATGCGGGCGCTGGTCTGCTCCAGCACGGTGACGCGCGGATCGGTGCGCAGTTTCCACGCGAGCTGGTTGGTGCCCGAATCGACCGCGAACACCCGCTCCGCGCCATTGGTGAGCAGAACGTCGGTAAAGCCGCCGGTCGAACTGCCGATGTCCATGGCGACCGCACCCTTCGGATCGAGCCCGAAATGTTCGATCGCGTGGGCCAGCTTGATCCCCCCGCGCGAGACCCAGGGATGGTCGCGGCCGCGCACCTCGATGGCTGCGTCGTCCTTCACCGACTGGCCCGGCTTGGCGATCTTGGTCTCGCCCGAGAACACGAGGCCCGCCAGCACCAGCGCCTGCGCGCGGGTACGGCTCTCCGCCAGCCCGCGATCGACCAGCAGCTGGTCGACCCGCACTTTGGCAGGTTTCTTGTCAGGGGAACGGGGGCGAGGCGTGTCGGTCATGGGATGGTATGCACTTGAGATGGGCGGCGCCTCATTCCATACCACGGGCATGAAGGCAAATCCGCGCAGCCGCGCCACCCCTCTTTCCGCCCTGCTTCTTACCGGTCTCGCTGCAACGGCGGCTTTGTCGGGATGCGTACCGCCGCCGCCGAGCACGCCCGCCCCGCGGCCCGGCGCCACGCATGCACCGCAGCCCCGCCCGGCGACTCCGACCGCCCCGCCGCCCTCGCCAATGGCCGCCGACTGGCGCGATGCACCGCAGACGCCGGGCAGCTGGAGCTACGCGGGCAACGGCAGCGCCTCGGGCGCGACGTTCGGGAACGGCCAGTTCATCGTCCAGTGCGACACCGCGCGCACCGTCACCCTCCTGCGCGCCGCAGCGCCCCGGGCAGGAGCGGTGGGCATGTCGATCACCAGTTCCACCGGCGCACGCGCGCTGACCGGCACCGCCACGCCGCGCGGCGTGGTCGTCACCCTGCCCGCCCGCGATTCGGCGCTCGACGCCATGGCGTTCAGTCGCGGCCGCTTCGCCGTATCAGTGACTGGGGAGCCCACGCTCTACCTGCCGAGCTGGACCGAAATCTCGCGTGTGATCGAGGATTGCCGCTGAGGGAGCGCCTTAACGACGGGGCTTCGACAAGCTCAGCCTGAGCGGGATTGAAAGGTCACTTTTGAATCCCGCTCAGGCTGAGCTTGTCGAACGGAGCCAAGCCGCGCGCAACATCAAAAAGGGCGATTTCAGGCCGCACTCCAGAGCCCCCAAAAGCAGCGATTTCAAATCACCGCGCGGCTGGGGATAACTGGCCGGAAGCGAAGATCATGACCGCAAAAAATTAGTTTTCAAGACTTGTTGTGCGCTGCGGGATGTACCAGATTTCACTCAAGACGACGGCCTTTCGGGATACGCGCCCGGGAAGCAGCCGAAGTCCCAGCCGCGAAAGCGGCGCACTATGGCTAAACAGCGCGAAAGGAGGTGATCCGATGTCTCATGGTTCAGCAGAGAGGTCGGCAATTTCCGTCGCGAGGCATTATCGCTGATAAACAAGCGATAAAGGCTTCGCTGGCGGCACTTCCCGGCCGCTGACCATGCGAAGGGCCGTACCGGCAAGCCGGTGCGGCCCTTCTCATTTGTACGCCCCTCCACCACCGACTGCGTCGGCGGTTCCCCTCCCCATCGCTTCGCGACAGGGAGGATGGGCTTGATCCTCCCTGTCGCGAAGCGATGGGGAGGTGGCAGCGGCGAAGTCGCTGACGGAGGGGTATTCTTCGATGATTTGCCTCCCCGGGCCATCGTGCTAAGACTGAATGCTAGAGTAGCAATATTGCTTCCGGGTTGCATTCTGAGAAATTTTCGTTCAACGGCGCAATTCTGTTGCAGACTTGAGGATACGTTCGATGGCGACTCTCGCCGATGCCGGCCTGACTTTCACCACCCTTGCCCACCCCGCCCCCGCCAGCGCCGAGACGCGCGCGGCCGTGCTGGCGAACCCCGGCTTCGGCACCAATTTCACCGACCATATGGTGACGATCGAGTGGACTGAAGGTCAGGGCTGGCATGACGCGGTAATCGGCCCTCGCCAGCCGATCCCGCTCGATCCGGCGGCGGCGGTGCTGCACTATGCGCAGGAAATCTTCGAGGGCCTCAAGGCCTACAAGCAGGCCGACGGCGCCATCGCGCTGTTCCGCCCCGAAGCCAATGCCGCGCGCTTCAACATGTCGGCCGAGCGTCTCGCCATGCCCGCGCTGCCCGAAAGCGTGTTCGTCGAAGCCATCGAGAAGCTGGTGCAGATCGACCGCGCCTGGATTCCCGAGGGCGAAGGCGCGTCGCTCTACCTGCGCCCGTTCATGATCGCGACCGAGGCGTTCCTCGGCGTGCGCCCGGCCAAGCAGTACAAGTTCATCGTCATCGCCAGCCCGGCGGGCAACTACTTCAAGTCGGGCGCGCCTGCCGTGTCGATCTGGGTTTCGGACTATACCCGCGCCGCCCCCGGCGGCACCGGCGCAGCCAAGTGCGGCGGCAACTATGCCGCCAGCCTCGTGCCGCAGGCCGAAGCGATCGCGCGCGGCCATGACCAGGTCGTCTTCCTCGACGCCGCCGAGCACAAGTGGATCGAGGAACTGGGTGGCATGAACCTCTACTTCGCGTTCGACGACGGCACCCTGCTGACTCCTGAACTGACCGGCACCATCCTGCCCGGCATCACCCGTGACAGCCTGCTGCAACTCGCCCGCGAAGAGGGCCTGACGGTGACGGAAGGCCGCTACAGCCTCGACCAGTGGCGCGCGGATGCTGCTTCGGGCAAGCTGATCGAGACGTTCGCCTGCGGCACCGCTGCGGTCGTCACCTCGGTCGGCAAGGTCTCGGGCCGCGATGGAGATTTCACCATCGGCACCGGCGGCCCCGGCCAGTTGACCGGCAAGCTGAAGAACCGCCTCGTATCGATCCAGCGCGGCGAAGCGCCGGACACTCACAGCTGGATCCGCAAGATCGGCTGAAGCTGGCATTGAGGATGGCGTCGTCCCGGACTTGATCCGGGACCCCTGGCCATGAGCAGCCCACCTCTTCGCCAGACGTGGCACTTCGACAAGCTCAGGGTGGGCGGAGGTTGCGCCAAGCGCCCAATCCCGCTCAGGCTGAGCTTGGCGAAGCCCCCGCCGAACCTCGCGCCTAAAGACAGGCACCGATCCCGGATCAAGCCCGGGATGACTGCAAATTGGCGCCGCGTCGATCCGCGCCCTTCATCGAACATCCGGACGAAGCGCTTATATAACCGCTTCCCGCCTTGTCGGCGCTCCTGCGCGAACCTACCTGTGCGCCGTCTTCCATCTCCCAAGGAGCGTTCCCGCATGGCCGATCTCACCTACACCCCGCCCAAGGTCTGGACCTGGGACCAGCCCAACGGCGGTGAGTTCGCCGGCATCAACCGCCCGACCGCCGGCGCCCGCTTCGAACGCGAACTGCCGCGCGGCCAGCACCCCTTCCAGCTCCATTCGCTCGGCACCCCGAACGGACAGAAGGTGACGATCATGCTCGAGGAACTCCTCGCGGCGGGCTACGAAGCCGAATACGACGCCTGGCTGATCTCGATCTCGGACAGCGACCAGTTCTCCTCGGGCTTCGTGTCGATCAACCCGAACTCCAAGATCCCCGCCCTTCTCGACCTGTCCGGCCCGGAGCCGGTGCGCGTGTTCGAATCGGGCTCGATCCTGTTCCACCTCGCCGAGAAGTTCGGCGCCTTCATGCCAACCTCCGGCCCCGGCCGCACCGAATGCATGAACTGGCTGATGTGGCAGATGGGCAGCGCGCCGATGCTGGGCGGCGGCTTCGGCCACTTCTACGCCTATGCGCCGGAAAAGTACCAATACCCGATCGACCGCTACGCGATGGAGGCCAAGCGCATCCTCGACGTCGCTGACAAGCGCCTCGGCGAAACGCGCTATCTGGCGGGTGACGAGTACACCATCGCCGACATCGCCGCCTACGGCTGGTTCGGCGGCTTCGTGCGCGGCGACGCCTATGGCGACGCGGCGACCTTCCTCGACGTGCCGAGCTATGAGAACCTCATGCGCTGGGGCGAGGAGTTGGGCGCCCGCGAGCCGGTGCGCCGTGGCCGCATCGTCAACCGCAAGGGCGAAGGCTTCGTGCCCGAGCGCCACAGCGCCGCCGACATCGACGCGGTGCTGAACACCTGAGAATGATGTGCCCGGCGCTGGGGAAAAACCTCTTCCCAGCGCCGGGACAACACGCTAAGCGCGCCTCTCCCGATCGTCGGCGCTGCACGCGTCCGATCCGCTGGGGCGTCGCCAAGTGGTAAGGCACCGGTTTTTGGTACCGGCATTCGCAGGTTCGAATCCTGCCGCCCCAGCCAGTTTTTCTCCCAGACCCGCCTCGATCCATCGCGCGCCTGTGCTATAGGCGCAGGCACTCTCCTCGTTCGCGTGAGATGCTTACGGCCAAGCCGACCGCCAGACCTGCACTGGATTTCAGCGCTGCGCTCGGCGCGGCGGGAGCGGCTGCGCCCGGGCTGATCTGGGGCCTCGACTTCGCACCCGACGGCAGCCACGAACCCGCGCCCTGCGGCCCCGCGCCGGAGGGACGGTTCCGCTGGCTGCACCTCAACCTTGCCGACCATGGCACCCGGGCATGGATCGAACAGCCGGCGCTGTTCCCGATGGCCGCGCGCGAACTCCTGCTGTCGTCCGATTCGCACCAGCGCGCCCTCGTCGAGAGCGGCGCGGTGTGCTGTATCCTCCACGATTTCGAACGCGACTTCGACGTGCGCGCCACCGCTCGGGTCGGCGCGCTGCGCGTGGCGATCCTGGGCGGGCTGATCGTCACCGCCCGGCGCCATCCGCTGGGCGCCGCCGACATCGTCATGCAGCGTGTCGGCGGCGGCGCGCGGGTGACCGGGGCGGCCGCCGCGCTCGACCTGCTGGTGGGCGCGCTGGCGCAAAACATCGACATGGTCATCCGCAACCTGTCCGCCGACATGCAGGCCGCCGAGGACGCCTTCCTCGAAGGCCACCACCCGCCGACCAGCCGCAACCTCCTCGACATCCGCCGCCGCCTTGCGCAGATCCATCGCATGCTCGACGGTGCCCAGCGCGTGTTCCGGCGGCTGGAGCAGGATGACGAACTGCCCGAGACGCTGCAGCCCACGGTCGAGAAACTGTCGCAGCGACTGCAGGGCCTCGATGCCGACGCCCTCGCCGTGCAAGGGCAGTTGCGGCTGCTGCGTGACGAACTCGACCTGCAGCAGGACCAACGCACCAACCAGAACCTCTACCTGCTATCGGTCATGACTGCGCTGATGCTGCCCGCCACGCTGGTAACCGGGCTGTTCGGCATGAACACCGGGGGCCTTCCCTTCAGCGGAGCGCACGGCACCCTCGTCGCCACCGGGATCGCTGCGGGCACCGCTCTGGCGACTTACCTGTTCCTCAGGAGCAAGGGATTCTTCCGCTAGGTTGCAGGAACGTGAGATTTTTTCGAAATGTTGCGGTGACGGAATACAACTACCTTTCAATCACTTGCCTAGAAGATGAGGCGAAGATGAAGGTCGCGCGACTCCAGTGTCATCGAACTTCCATACAACTGTCGTGATGCAGCCATATTAGCCGCCCCGAGGCAGACAAATTCTGCCAAAAAAGGGTGGAAATTCAACATGATGAATAAGGTTGTCCGCGCGACGCTGCTCGCCGGCTCGATCCTCGCCAGCATGAGCGCTTCGAACGCCTGGGCCGATGCTCCTGCAGCCGACACGGCGGCGGACGCAGCAGCGGATTCGGGTCTTGGCGACATCGTCGTCACCGCGACCAAGCGTGAGACCAATCTTCAGGAAACCCCGATCTCGATCAACGTGGTCAACCAGGCCGCGCTGAAGGATCGCCACGTCCAGAGCCTTTACGATCTCGCCGACGGCGCCGTGCCGTCGCTGCGCATCGCCACCTTCGAAGCCCGCCAGAGCGCGCTGACCATCGGCATTCGCGGCATCGTGCCGCTCGACGCCAACCAGCCCGCGCGTGAACAGGGCGTCGGCATCTACGTCGACGGCGTCTACATGGGCCGCCAGCACGGCCTCAACGCCGCGCTGTTCGACGTCGAGCGCGTCGAAGTGCTCAAGGGCCCGCAGGGCACCCTGTTCGGCCGCAACACCGAAGGCGGCGCGCTCAGCATCGTCTCGAAGGCCCCCACCGGCGAGTTCGGCGGCCGCATCGAAGGCGGCTTGGGCAACTACGGTTCGTACAACAGCGCGATCCACGTCGACCTGCCCAAGTTCGCAGGCTTCTCGGTCAAGCTCGACGGCGTGCTGCAGCACCAGGACCCGACCACCAAGAACCCGCTCGAAGGCCAGGCCGGCTTCAACCAGTACCACCGCAAGGGCGGCCGCGTGGCCGTGCGCTGGCAGCCGACCAGCACCATCACCAACGACTTCTCCTACGACGTCGCGCGCGATGAGAACACGCCGTTCTACAGCCAGCTGCTGAACTACAACCCCAACGGCTGCGTCGCCGGCACTCAGGCCGCGAACGCCGCCTGCAAGCTGCCCGGCACCGACTACACCACCATCACCGGCACGGTTAAGCCGCTGATGCCGGGCGTCGTCGTCAACGGCGACACCCGCATGAAGACCGCCGACATCGGCGTGCCGCAGCAGGTCAGCGTCGACAAGACCCACGGCTTCACCAACACCCTGAAGTGGGAAGCCTCCCCCGAGATCGAAATCCGCTCGATCACCGCATGGCGCGGCGTCGACGCGACGCAGTGGGACAACTCGGGCGGCGCGCACCGTCCGCCGCTGGTCAGCCTGACCTCGGCCTGCACCCAGACCGCTCCGTGCGCCTTCAGCCGCTACAGCCTTGCCGACCTGCGCCAGCGCCAGTTCAGCCAGGAACTGCAGGCCGTGGGCACCTTCGGCAAGATCGACTACGTTGCGGGTCTGTTCTACTTCAATGAGCACGTCAGCGACGATGCGGCGACGCCGAACTCGAACGGCGTGTACCTCAATGCCGCCGGCCAGCCGGTCTACACCATCCTGAATTCGTGCACCGGTTCGGGCGGGTTCGGTTCGGACGTCGGCTGCCGCTCGATCGACCGCGCCTCGGAAGTGTGGTCCAAGAGCTACGCTGCCTACGGCCAGCTGACCTACAACGCCACCGACAAGCTGCACGTCACCGTCGGCGGCCGCTACACGCATGACGAGAAGAAGGGCGTCCTGCACTTCTCGCGCAACGTCAACTACGACACCAACCCGCCCGCCGCGAGCGTCGGCTACAAGCCGCTCGATGCGACCTGGAACCGCTTCAACCCGATGGCGACGGTGGCTTACGACGTGACCGACGACATGCACGTCTATGCCAAGTACGCCACCGGCTACCGCGCCGGCGGCGCCAGCTCGCGCACGTCCAACTACCAGTCGTTCAATCCGGAGGACGTGAAGTCCTACGAAGTGGGCCTGAAGTCGGACTTCTGGGATCACCGCGCCCGCTTCAACCTGGCAGGCTACATCATGGACCGCAAGAACAGCCAGGTCGACATCAGCTCGATCCAGTTCGTGGGTTCGAGCAGCTTCAACAACCTCGTCACCATCAATGCTCCCGGCATCACCAAGATCCGCGGCATCGAGGCGGACCTGACGCTGGAGCCGATCGACGGCCTGACGCTGAACGCATCGTACGCCTACACCTATACCAAGATCCCGCCGGTGCTCATCACCGCGGCGGATACCGCGGGCCGTTCCACCAGCGTCTACCAGCAGTTTTACATCGTGTTCACCCCGCGCAATGCGGCCAGCGGCTCGATCGACTACGTGCTGCCGATCGGTGCGCAGGACACCAAGATCAAGTTCCACATCGACGGCAACTACTCGCAGGCGACGCAGGCCTTCGACCAGTTCGCCACCAAGAACGACGCCTCGCTCATCTTCAACGGCCGGATCTCGCTCGCCGACATCGGCGTGGGTGACCACAAGCTGACGCTGGGCGTGTGGGGCCGCAACCTCTTCAACGAGCAGTACGTGTTCCGCCGTGACCCGTCGAACAGCCTGCCCGGCGCCCCGACCACCAACGTCACCGTCGGTAGCATTTCCAACGTGCTGGGCGACTACGGCAACTTCAACGCGCCGCGCACTTTCGGCATCGACGCCAGCGTCGCGTTCTAAGCGAATTCCCCCGGCTTTCGCGGGCCGGGGGGACACTGCGGATCGCGCGGGCGAGTGCCTGCCCTTTCACGATGGGAAAGGCGCTCAAACCGCCTCCCGCGCGATCTGCTACTGGACCGGCGTGACGCATCCCCCGCGTTACGCCGGTCTTTTTGCGTTTGCAGAGAGCCACGAGATATAGCCCGTCATCCCAACGAAGGCTGGGACCGCTGGCGTGTTACCCTTCGCTGTCGTTCAGACGACCTGTCGACAGTTGGGTTTTGTCGGCATGAGGTCCCAGCCTTTGCTGGGATGACGACGGTGCTTCAAACCGGCAACCGCGCCACGATGCGCAGCCCCGGCCCGGCATCCTCAAGCGCCAACGTTCCCCGGTGGAGGCGCACGATCGCTTCCATCAGCGGCAGACCCAGGCCATGGCCACCGCCCTGCCCACCATAATGCCCACCATTCTGGCCCGACCGCTCGACCCGTCCGAACCGGCGCATCACATGCTCGCGCTGGCTTGCGGGGATACCCGGGCCATCGTCGGTGACGACAAGCACCACCGCCTGCGCCTCGCGCGCGACCGAAACCCTGATCCGCGTGCCCGAAGGGGTATGCCGAACCGCGTTCTCCAGCATGTTGACCAGAAGCTGCGACAGAAGCTGCCGGTCGCCGACCAGCTTTGCCTCGTCGGCGCGTTCCATCAGCACGCGCTGGCCGCGCTCCTGCGCGACGGGCTGCACCATCTCGACGATCTCGGCCGCCAGTTCGCCCATGTCGAGCGGCCGGAAACCGGCGCGGCGCGAGCCGTCCTCGATCTCGGCGATCCGCAGCATCGCGGCGAACATGCCGAGCAGTTCGTCGGCCTGCATGCGCGCCATCGCCACGCGATCTCGCACGGGCTCGGCGGCGGCGCTCTGTTCCAGCAGCGCCAGTTCGTTGCGCAGCCGCGCCAACGGGGTGCGCATCTCGTGCGATATGTCGTTGGAGACGTTGCGGATTTCGCCCATAAGCTGGCCGATGCGGTCGAGCATGCGGTTGAAGGCACCCGCTTGCTGGTCGAACTCGCCGCCGTCGCCGGGCATCGGGACGCGCTGGGCAAGGTCGCCCTCGATGATCGATTCCGCCGTGTGGCGCACCGCGTCGATGCGCTTGCCGACCAGGCGCCGGAATGCCAGCAGTCCCCACAGCACCACCAGCACGATGGCGCCGAACCCGGCGAAGTAGATCCGGCGGCGCGCGGCGAAATAGTTGTCGACCGGCTCCGTCTCGGCGAAGATGGCAAGGCGCATGCCGCCGCCGATCTCGCGGATCAGCACGCGGCCCGCGCTGAGCCCCGCGATCCGGTCCTGCCGTCCGAGCGTGGAGTAACCCAGCGGCAGTTCCCGGTTCAGCCGGACATTGCCGACGATGGGGTTCCCGTGCGCATCGCTCAGCAGCACGCCGAGGTCGCCGGTATCGCGCTGCCGCGCCATCTCCATGATATGTTGGCTCAGTTCCGCACGGTTCGGAGTGGTCCCCCTCGGCACCAGCGTCTCGCTCTCCGACTCGATGCGCTCATCCACCAGCACCCGCACCATCGAGGCGGTCGCGAAGAAGGTTCCGAACCCCGCCAGCGCCGTCACCGTCAGGAACAGCGCGAGGAACACCACGGTGAGGCCGCGCAGGGATCGGGGGAGCGGCCTCATGCCCGCAGCACGTACCCCATGCCGCGCACGGTGGCGATCGGATCGTCACCGTGCTGCAACAGCTTGACGCGCAACTGGCGTATATGGGCATCGACGATGTTGGTCGTGGTCTCGAAGTCCTGCCCCCAGATCCGCTCGATCAGCATGGGCCGCGTCACCACTTCGCCGGCATCGCGTGCGAGGGCCAGCAGTAGCCGGAACTCGGTCTGCGAAAGCGCCAGCGGCTGCCCGCCGCGCCAGACCATGAGGCGCGAGGGGCTGATCACGATATCGCCCGCAGCAATCGTATCACTGGGCTGCTCGGTCGTCCGCCGCGCCCGCACGAGGGCATTGAGCCGCGCGTTCAGTTCGAGCGGATCGACCGGCTTTACCACGTAGTCGTCGGCACCCGCCTCCAGCCCCTCGACCTTGTCGAGCGTCTGGCCAAGCGCGGTCAGCATCAGCACCGGCATGGTCATGCCCTGCCCGCGCATCTCCCGCAGCAGCGTGACGCCGTCCATCGTCGGCAGCATCCAGTCGAGCACAACCGCGTCGAAGGGCCGTCTGCCCAGCAGCGACAGCGCTTCCTGCCCGTCCCCGACCGGCTGCACCTCGTGCTCGAAATGCCCGAGTTGCTCGGTAAGCTGGCGACGAAGGTGGGAATCGTCCTCGACCAGGAGGATCTGCAGGCTCATGCGGACGTGCCCCGTGAAATTGCGCTCCATGAAAGCGCGAGGGTGAATTGCCCCATCATAGTGCCCGGATTTCCGCATGACCACCAGCGAGATGGCAGCGATCGTCAAACCGTGAAAGTCACCGTCACCCGCAGGCCCGGCTTCGCATCGCCGAGTTCGAGCTGTGCGCCCATGCGCTCGGCGGTGGACTTGACGATGGCCAGGCCGAGGCCGCTGCCGGGCGGCCCGCGCTCGCCCTGCAGCCGGGCGAAGCGCGACATCGCCATCTCGCGCAGTTCGGCCGGAATGCCGGGGCCGGTATCGACCACCGCGAGCCGGACCACACCCGCTTCCGCGCTCAGTTCGATCTGCGCCATGCCACCGGGGCGATTGTAGCGGATCGCGTTGTCGACGAGGTTGGACAGCATCTCGAACACCAGCGTGCGATGTCCGTGGATGCGGTAAGGCCCGTCTCCGGCCTCGAGTAGCAATTCGACGTCCGCCTCGATCGCCTGCCGGATGCGGCGGGAGATCACGTGCTGGCTCAGTTCCTTGAGATCGATCTCGTGGTCAGGCGGCAGCACCCCCGCCTCGTCGGCACGGGCAAGCGTGAGGAGCTGCGTCAGCAGGCGTTCGAGGCGGTCGGTCGCCTCCTCGATCTCGTGCAGCGCCTCGCCCGAGCCGCGCCGCGCCAGCGCGACCTGCACCTTGAGCACCGAGAGCGGCGTACGCATCTGGTGCGAAGCATCGGCGGTGAAGCGGCGCATGCCGGTGGTGGCATCGTCAAGCCGCGCCAGAAGCCGGTCGAACGAGCGCGACAGCGGGCGCAGTTCGGTCGGCAACGGTCCGGTGCGCAGCGGCGAGAGATCGGGTGCGGCGCGGGTATCACGCGCCTCGATCACGCCGCGCAGGTCCGAGAGTGGCCGCAGGCTCCACCCGAGCGCGGGGCGGATCAGCAGGAGCACGATGCCGACCAGCACGCACTCGCCGATCAGCAGCGCGATCATCAGCTTGTCGCGCAGGGAATTACGGTTCTGCAGCGTCTCGGCCACCTGCACCACGACCGGCGCATCGATCCGCGGCAGGTTGCGGCGGATCTCGGCTATGCGGATGCGCTGGCCGCGAAACTGCGCGAAACGGAAGCGCGGCTCATCGACGGAGAGCACGGAAATGTCGGGCGCGGGCAGATCCGCGTAGCCGGTGAGCAACGTATTGCCCACGGCGATCCGGTAGTAGACGTTGTCGCGCTCGGAGTTCTCCAGCATGCCGAAAGCGGCGGGCGGCAGGTCGAGAGTAACCTCGCCGCGCTCAACCTGCACGGTCTCGGCGATGGCGCCCAGCGCACCGCCGAGCACGCGGTCGTTGGTGCGGCGCACGACGTCGGAAATCAGTACCCAGCCGAGCAGTCCCAGCACCAGCGCCAGCGCCGCCAGCGGCCCGAACATCGCCAGCAGAAGGCGGAAGCGCAGGGAAATGGCTCTGCCCGCACCGCCGCTCATGACCGGTCGAGCATGTAACCCACCCCGCGCACGGTGCGGATCGCTGGGCCGTCGGGTGCGAGTTTGCTGCGTAGGCGGGTGACGTTGACCTCCAGCGCGTTGGAACCGACCGGATCGTCGAAGCCGAAGACCTCGGCTTGCAAGGTCTCGCGGTTGACGATCTGGCCCGCCCGCGCCGCCAGAGCCTCCAGCACCGCCCATTCGCGGCGGCGCAGTTCGATCAGGCGCCCCGCCACCTCGACGCGGCCGGTAGAGCGGTTCACCGTCATCGCCCCGATGGCGATCTCGGGCGCGGCGTCGCCGCCCCGGCGGCGGCCCAGCGCACGCACGCGGGCCTCCAGTTCCTCCACCTCGAAGGGTTTGCGCAAGTAATCGTCGGCGCCGAGGTCGAGGCCGCGCACCCGGTCGTCGAGGCCGTCACGCGCGGTCAGCATCAGCACCTGCGACTGGTCGCCCCGCGCGCGCAGGCGAGCGAGCACCTGGAACCCGTCGATGTCGGGCAGGCCGACGTCGAGGATCACCAGCGAATACGGCTCGGTCGCCGAAACCGACAGCGCTTCCTCCCCGCCCGCCACGTGATCGACCGCGTGTCCCGCCGCGCGCAGCAGCGAAAGGATGCCCCGTGCCAGTGCCGCGTCGTCTTCAACGATGAGGATTCTCACGATCGAAATCCATGAAAGGTCAGTGACAGGTTGAAAACGTACATCATCGAGCGCTGCTTATCCGAACATAGAGGCGGAAAGCGAGAGGAGTCGACAATGCGTTCTTTCACCCCTGTTCTGGCACTAGCGGTCCTTCTGGCCGGACCCGCAGCCGCGCAGAAGCCCGAGGCGCCGCAGCGCCCCTCCGGTTATCCGCGCAGCTACGACACGCTGATCGCCGACGCCCGCGCCGACGGCAAGGTACGCATCTACGCCAATGCCGACCGCGCCGAGATGGTGCCGGTGGTGGCGGAGTTCAAACGGCTCTTCCCCGGCATCGCGGTCTACTACGCCGACATCGGCTCGACCGAGATGTACCAGCGCTACACCCGCGAGACGCGCAGCCGCCAGTATTCGGCCGACATCGTGTGGTCCTCGGCGATGGACCAGCAGATCAAGCTCATCAACGACGGCTACGCGCAGCAGTACGCCAGCCCCGAGAAGCCCGCCCTGCCCGAAACGGCGGTGTGGAAGAACATGGGCTACGGCGTCACCGCCGAGCCGATCGGCTTCGTCTACAACCGCAGGATCATATCGGACGCACAGGCCCCGCGCACGCATCAGGCACTCGAGGAATTGCTCCGCCGCCGCCGCGTCGAATTCACCGGCAAGGTCGCGACGTTCGATGCGGCCCGCTCCAACACCGGCTATCTCTATCTCTCGCAGGACTTCCTCGCGACGCGCGACACCCGCTCGCTGGTCGAGGCGATCGGCGCGACGCGCCCCGTTCTGGAAATCAGCACCCAGCCGATGCTGGCGGGCGTCGCCTCCGGCAAGCTGGCGATCGCGTACAATGTCATCGGCTCCTACGCGCTGGAGCAGGCGCGCCGCAGTCCGCAGCTGGGTGTGGTGTTCCCCAAGGACTACACGCTCGTCACTTCGCGCATCGCCTTCATCGGACGGGACGCGCGCCATCCGGCGGCGGCGAAGCTGTTCCTCGATTTCCTTCTTTCGCGCGCCGGGCAGGCCCAGCTTGCCCGGCACAGTCTGTGGCCGGTGCGCACCGACGTACCCGCCCGCCGCCTGCCTACGCAGCAGACGCGCGTAGTGCGCGTCGGCCCTCAACTTCTCGTCAATCTGGATCACCTGACCCGGCAGCGATTCCTGCGCGAATGGAACGCCGCTCTGGTCACAGGGAGAGAACAAAAACCATGACCCGTACTCTGATGGCCAGTGCAGCATTCCTTGCACTGGCAGTTGCCAACCCCGCGCTGGCGCAAGCGCCGACGCGCGACGAACTCGCCGATCTGGTGCGCGCGCAGGCCGCCGAGATCGCCTCGCTGCGCCAGCGCGTCGATGCGCTGGAAGCCACCCGCACCGCTGCAGCAGCGCCGCAGCAAAGCGCTCCCGTAGTCGCTGCCGCCGAACCCGAGCAGGCCGCGCCGACCATCCTCTCGACCCAGCCCTATGCGGCCCAGCTTCTTCCCCCCGGCCCCGCCGAGCGCGACATCGAGCGCGTGCGCGCCACCGCCGTCGCCGCGACGGACGTGACGACCGAATGGGGCCAGGGCCTGCCGGTATTCCACTCGGGCGACGGCACCTTCAGCTTCAAGCCGCGCGGCCGCATCATCACCGACGTCAGCACCACCCGTGGCTCCAAGTACGACGGCCGCAACCTGACGACCACCGGCATGCGCGCGCTGCGCATGGGCCTTGAGGGCACCGTCGGCAGCCACTTGTTCTACCAGTTCGAAAGCGACTTCTCCGAGAACGCGGTCGACGTCGTCACCGCCTTCATCGGCTGGAAGAACAAGATCGCGCCCGGCCTCGACTACGACGTGCGCGTCGGCCACTTGTTCAACGACCGCAGCTTCGAAGGCTCGACCGGTTCGGACTCCACCCCGTTCGCCGAGCGCACCGTGGTCGCCACCGCGATCATCCCGCAGCGCGCCTTCTATGGCCTCGGCATCATGCCGCGCCTGTTCTGGAAGACCGGCCACGCCTCGCTCACCGTCACCGGCGACCGCATCGACGGCGACCAGTCCACCTCGGACAACCGCACCGTGATCGCCCGCGCGCACTGGAACCCGATCAAGAGCCCGCGTCAGGTGCTCCACCTCGGCATCTGGGGCTTCGACGAGCACCTCCAGCCGGGCAAGAACACGCTGGGCCGCAACACCGTGATCGGCGGCCGCTTCAACGGCGCGCTGCGGCTGTCGACCGGCGACATCATCGGCGGCACCGGCACCACCGGCTACGGCGCGGAACTCGGCGGCTACACCGGCCCGCTGTGGGTCATGGCCGAGGCAGGCGAACGCCACGCCCGGCTCGACAACGGACGCCCGGACTTCGTCACGCAGGCATGGAGCGTCTCGGGCGGCTTCTTCATCACCGGCGACCTGCCGCCCTACAACCCGCGCCTCGGCAGCTTCGGCCAGCCCAAGGTGCTGCGCCCCGTCTTCGACGGCGGCCCGGGCGCGATCGAGTTGACCGCGCGCTACGAGAACCTGGAATTCAAGGACATCGCCACGCCTGCTCAGGGCTGGGCGGCGACGCTGGGCGCGAACTGGTATCTCAACAGCTTCGTGCGCTTCCAGGTCAACGCGATCCACTGGAACACCGAGAACACCGCCGGGATCTACACCGGCAAGGATGACGGCGAGACGCTCACCGCGCGCGTCGGCGTCACCTTCTAAGCCTTTCCCTTTCAAACCATGACCAGAACCGGGGACCAACAATGAGTCTCGCCCTTATCGGCTTCCTGATGGTGGCCACCTTCATGACGCTCATCATGACCAAGCGGATGACCCCGCTGGTCGCGCTGAGCGTCGTGCCCACCACGTTCGCGCTTCTCGCCGGCTTCCACGCCGGGCTGGGCGACATGATGATCGACGGCGTCAAGAACCTTGCGCCAACCGGCGTCATGCTGCTGTTCGCGATCCTGTTCTTCAGCACGATGACCGACACCGGCCTGTTCGACCCGCTGGTCGGCAAGCTGATCCGGCTGGTCCATGGCGACCCGATGCTGATCCTGATCGGCTCGGTCGTCCTGTGCGCGCTCGTCAGCCTCGATGGCGACGGGTCGACCACCTACATCATCACGATGGCCGCCATGCTGCCGCTCTACAAGCGCTACGACATGAACCGCCTCTACCTTGTCTGCCTGCTGATGGTGACGAGCGGCGTGATGAACCTGACGCCGTGGGGCGGGCCGACGGCGCGCGCCGCCAGCGCCCTGAAGCTCGATCCCGCCGCGCTGTTCCTGCCGCTGATTCCCGGCATGATCGCGGGCCTCGCGTTCCTGATCGGCCTTGCCATCTACTTCGGCCGCAAGGAGCGCCGCCGCATCGGCAAGGTGGAGAACCTCGCCGCGCTGGAGGCGAGCGACCTCGCCGTCTCGCAGTGGCCCGAGGCGCGCCGCCCGAAGATGATCTGGTTCAACGGCGCGCTCGTCATCGCGCTGCTGGTGCTGCTGGTCTGGGGCGTGCTGCCGCTGCCGATCCTGATGATGCTGGCCTTCGCCATCTCGATGATCGCCAACTACCCGGACACCAAGTCGCAAAAGGAGCGCATCAGCGCGCATGCGGGCAACGTCCTCTCGGTCGTCTCGCTGATCTTCGCGGCGGGCATCTTCACTGGCATCCTCTCAGGCACCGGCATGGTCGAGGCGATGAGCAAGGAAGTCGTCGGGCTGATCCCGCCGGTCCTCGGCCCCTACATGGCGCCGATCACCGCCCTCATCAGCCTGCCGGGCACGTTCTTCATCTCGAACGACGCCTTCTACTTCGGCATGCTGCCGATCCTGGCCGAAGCCGGTGCGCACTACGGCGTCGAGCCGATGGCGATCGCCCGCGCCTCGCTGATGGGCCAGCCGGTCCACCTGCTCAGCCCGCTGGTGCCCTCGACCTACCTGCTGGTGAGCCTTGCCGGCGTGGATCTGGCGGACCACCAGAAGTTCACGCTGGTCCCGGCGGCGCTGTGCTGCCTCGTCATGACCGTGGTGGGCATGGCGGTGCTGGCCTTCCCGTTCGTGGGGTGAATGCCGCATGATGATCTCTCCCCTTCGTCATTGCGAGCATAGCGAAGCAATCCAGGGCGGCCTCATGCCGCGCTGGATTGCCGCGCCCCTGCGGGGCTCGCAATGACGGTGCGGGGGATCATCGGTGACGCGGGGACGCTGGGCGTCATCCTGCGCTTCATCGCCGCACTCGCCGTCGGCGCGTGCGGCGGCGCCTTCTTCTGGTCGATCCATGCCCCGCTGCCGTGGGTGCTGGGATCGATGACCGCGTGCGCGGCGGGCAGCATCGCGCGCCTGCCGATCGCCGCGAATTCCGCCACCCGCAGGCCGATGTCGGCCGTGCTCGGCGTCGTGCTGGGCAGTGCGTTCCACCCCGGCATAGCCGCGCAGGCGGCGCAGTGGATCGTGCCGATCGCACTGCTACCGCTGTTCCTGACCAGCGCCGCCATCGCCTGCGTCTTCTATTTCCGCAAGATCGCAAAGTTCGACCCGCCCACCGCCTACTTCGCCGGAATGCCGGGAGGCATCGCCGAGATGGTCGTCCTCGGCTCCGAGCGCGGCGCGGACGAGCGCACGATCGGCCTGATACACGGCGCGCGGATCTTCCTCGTCGTCTTCATCCTCCCCTTCCTCATCCGCCTGTTCGAGGCGGAGACCGGCCACGCCCCGCTTCCTCCCCAGGTTTCGGGCGTGGCCGACTGGACCTTGCTGCCATGGGCGCTAGGCTGCATGATCGTCGGCAGCGTGATCGGCCGCGCGCTGAAACTCCCCGCGTGGCACCTGATGGGGCCGCTGTTCGTCAGCGCCGCCGTCCACCTGACGGGCCTCAGCGACTTCCACATCCCGGCATGGGCCATCGCCGCCGCGCAGGTCGGCCTCGGCGCGACGATCGGCTGCCGTTTCGTAGGGCTGGACCTGCCGACGCTGCTGCGCACGCTGATGCTGGCGGCGGGATCGACCGCGATCCTCTTGGTCATAACCTTCGTCTGGGCATTCGGCATCGGCTGGGCTACCGGACTGGACCCGGCGCTGCTGACGCTGGCCTACTCGCCCGGCGGCGTGGCGGAAATGAGCATGGTGGCCCTCAGCCTCGCACTGGAGGCAAGCTTCGTGGTCGTCCACCACCTCGTCCGCGTGGTGCTGGTCATCATCGGCGCGCCCGCCGCGTTCACGTTCATGAGGTCGCCAGATGCCTGATCCCTTCCGCGAACAGATCGCCATCCTCTACCAGGCGATCGAACCGCCGGTGATCGACGGCCAGCGCAAGGACGCCAAGCCCGGCGGCTATTCTGACAGCGGCGCCGACATGGGCGTCGCGCTGCGCTCGGTCGGCTGCACGCTGGTGACGCCGGTGGCCGATCCCGATCCCACATCGGTGTTCGACTGGGTCTGGCCCGACACGCCCGACGGCATCGACGCCGCGCTGGCAGCAGGCGCGACGCTGCTCTGGGCCAACACCGTCGTGTTCGACGGCCACCCGATCGAAGCCGCCAGCCGCCGCGCATGGGTGGTCAGCGCCGATCCGCGCACCATGCAAGAGGTGGACGACAAAGCCGCCACCAACGCCCGCCTCGCCGCCGAGGGCCTGCCCGTCGCCGGTTCCTGGGTGGTCGACGGCGCCGCGCCCGATATCGAGGCACAGCTTGCCGCCTTCGCCGGGCACCTCCCGCTGGTGGTGAAGCCCCTGCGCGGTCGCGGCAGTCAGGGCGTCAGCGTCGCGCGCAGCGTTGAAGAGATGATTGCAGCCACCCGCGCCATCGTCGCAGGCGGCAAGTTCGGCACCGCGATCATGATCGAGCAGTTCCTGCCGGGTCAGGAAATCACCATCACGGTCATGCCCGCAGCCGCACGCGAAGGCGAGAGCAAGCCCTTCGCCCTGCCCCCGGTCCGCCGATTCGACCAGCATGACGACGTCGCGCCCTACAACGGCGACGTCCCCGTCAGCACCAACAGCGCGGCGATGACGGGCGAGGAATGCGCTGACCCGGCCATCGTCGCGGTCACCGCCGCCTGCGAACGGGCCGCCGCGATCATCGGAATCCGCACCCCGATGCGGATCGACTGCCGCCAGGACGCGACCGGCGACTACCTGTTGTTCGACGTCAACATCAAACCCAACCTCACCGGCGCGGGCCGACCTGGCCGCGACCATGAGGACAGCCTTTCCACAATCGCCGCCGCCGCCATAGGCTGGCGCTACGCAGACCTCCTCGTCGCAGCCATCCGCGGCGCGTGGACCAACAGGGACAATATCGCATGACTGACCTTTGGCAGCACATTGTTGCCGACTTCTCCAACATCGGCTCACCGGCTGCGCTGTCCGCCTTCGGGCAGGTGGTGCTGATCGACATCATGCTGGCCGCCGACAACGCGATCGTCGTCGGCGCGCTCGCCGCCGGGCTTCCGGCCGCGATGCGCCGCAAGGTCATCATGATCGGCGTGATCGCCGCTCTGGTGCTGCGCGTCGCTTTCGCGCTCGTGGTCAGCCAGTTGATGCAGATCGTCGGGCTCGTCTTCGCGGGCGGCCTGCTGCTGATCTGGGTGGCATGGAAGATGTGGCGCGAACTGCGCGAGGACCGCAGCGACGACGAACCCGACTCGACCATCGCCAAGGTCGCCCCGCGCAGTTTCGCCGGCGCGGCATGGGCCGTCGCCGTCGCCGACGTCAGCATGAGCATCGACAATGTGCTGGCCGTCGCGGGCGCCGCGCGCGACCACCCCGGCATCCTCGCGGTCGGCCTGATCCTCTCGGTCGCGCTGATGGGCATCGCCGCCAACGTTCTGGCGCGCGTCATCGAGACCTATCGCTGGCTCGCCTACGTCGGCCTGCTGGTGATCCTGTGGGTCGCGGGCAAGATGATCTGGGAGGGCCTCGTCGATCCTTCGCGCGGAATCATTGCCCTGTTCTGAACGATAGATGCGGACGGCAGGCGGCGAACCGCCTGCCGTCCGACCGCCCCGCGATGAGACATTGTATCGGCACGGGTTGCATCGCACTGCACTTGCACGGCATGAGTATCCGATGACCAGCTTCGGAACGCCTGCGTGCAACTGACCCGTTACACCGACTATGCCGTGCGCGTCCTGCTGCATGTCGGTGCGCGGGACGAAGGGGACCTCTCCTCTATCGCCGAGATCGCGCAGACTTACGACATTTCACGCAACCACCTGATGAAAGTGGTGCAGGATCTTGGCCAGGCCGGGTTTCTCGAAACCGTGCGCGGTCGTGGCGGCGGGCTAAGGCTGGGCCGCCAGGCGAACGAGATCACCGTCGGCGAGGTCGTACGTCATACCGAAACCGGCTTCCAGCTGGTCGACTGTACAAACTGCATAGTGCGCACCGCCTGCACCCTGCCGCGCGTCTTCAACGAGGCGACGCGCGCCTTCCTCGACGTGCTTGACCGTTACACACTGGCCGATGCACTGACCCGCCGTGACGATCTGCGGCGTATTTTCCGCGCTTTCGCCCCGACCGATCAGGCGCTCTGACGACGCCGTCCGAGGGCCTGGGCGCCAGAACCGCGGGGACGCCCGAGCGATACTTGCACCGGGTTAGCATCGGCGCCGCGACACGGCGGAGCGGGCTGCGCTAGCCAGACCCTCGATACGATTCGGGGAGATGAACATGAAGATCGACAACACCCTTGCCGCCGTGGTCACCGGCGGCGCCTCGGGCCTTGGCCGGGCGAGTGCGAAGGCGCTGGCCGATGCAGGCGTCAAGGTCGCCATCTTCGACATCAGCGAGGAAGCGGGCGAAGCCTTCGCGGCGGAAATCGGCGGCGTGTTCTGCAACGTCGACATCACCAGCGAGGAGAGCGTCGAGGCCGGCTTCGCCAAGGCGCGCGAGGCCCATGGGCAGGAGCGCATCGTCGTCCACTGCGCAATCGTCGCGGGCGGCGGCAAGACCGTCTCGTTCGACAAGAAGACCGGCGGCTACAAGCGCACGCCGACCGAGCAGATCGCCAAGTCGGCCGAAGGAATCTTCACCGCCTCCTACCGCGTCGCCTCGATCGCGGCGCTGGGCATGGCAACGGCGGAAACCCTGAACGAGGACGGCGAACGCGGCACGATCATCCTCACCTCCTCGGCCGCCGCAGAGGACGGACAGATCGGTCAGGTCGCCTACGGCGGCGGCAAGGGCGCGGTGAACGCGATGGTCCTGCCGATGGCGCGCGACCTCATGGACCTCGGCATCCGCGTCAACGCGATCATGCCGGGCACTTTCGCGACGCCGCCAATGCTGCGCGTCAAGGAACATGCGCCCGAAGTGTACGAGAACCTCGGCAAGGCGGTGCCCTTCCCGCGCCGTCTCGGCAATCCGGAGGAGTTCGGCTCGCTGGTGCTCGAACTGGTGCGCAACATCTATTTCAACGGCCAATGCATCCGCCTCGACGGCGCGATCCGCATGCCGCCGAAGTAAGCGAACACCCACCCCGTACGGCTAGGTCGCTGCGCTCCCAAGCCTTCCGGCCCTCCCGCGGGCGGGAGAGCGTGGCGCTGTTTCTCCCCTCCCGCCTGCGGGAGGGGCTGGGGGTGGGTCTTTTCCCATCTTACTTCCGCTTGACTCCCCCTCCCTGCCCGGCCCAATCGGCCCGATGCGACGCATGGGGATTCACGCTCTCAAGGCCCTGGCCATCCGGCAGCGCCAGCGGCTGCGGTCGAGCGAAATGGCCTTCATCGTGCTGGCCCTCGTCGCCGGGCTGGCGGCGGGCTGGCTAACGAACCTGCAGGGCTTCATCGCCCACGGCATCCAGCGACTGCTCTACGGCATCGGCGACAACCGGCTGAGTGCGCTCGGCGAGATCCGCAACTGGTGGCGGCTGCTGGCGCTGCCGCTGGGCGGGCTGGTGCTGGTGGCAATGACGCATTTCCTGAAAGCCCGCCGCCGCGCCCCGATCGACGTCGTCGAGGCCAACGCGCTGCACAGCGGCCGCATTCCCTTCGTCGACAACCTGGTGATCTCGGTCCAGACGATCCTCTCCAACGGCGCGGGTGCATCGGTGGGGCTGGAGGCGGCTTATGCGCAGATGGGCGGCGGCGTCGCCTCGGTGCTGGGGCAGTGGTTCAAGCTGCGCCGCTCGGACATGCGCACCCTTGTCGGCGCGGGCGCGGGCGCAGCGGTCGGCGCCGCGTTCGGAGCGCCGCTGGCGGGCGCGTTCTACGCCTTCGAAATCGTCATCGGAACATATACGCCCGCCGCGATCGCTCCGGTCGTGGCTGCCGCGCTGGGTGCCGCCTTCGTGACGCGGGCGCTGGGGGTGGAGCCCTACCTCATCGCCACCGCCGCCGACCGGACACTGACTACCGGCGACTACTTCATCTACACGATCCTGGGCCTCGCCTGCGCGCTGGTGGGCATCGCGATGATGCGCCTCGTCACGTTCGCGGAGCAGAAGATGCAGGGCGTAAGCGGTCGCATCGCACGCTGGAAGCCGGTGATCGGCGGATTCCTGCTGATGCCGCTCGCCATGGTGACCCCGCAGACGCTTTCCGCCGGGCACGGGGCGATGCACCTTAACATCGCGATGCAACCGGCGCTGCAGTTCCTCGTCACCGTGCTGGTGCTCAAGGTGCTGGCCTCCGCGATCTCGATCGCCTTCGGATTTCGCGGCGGCCTGTTCTTCGCCTCGCTGTTCATCGGCTCGCTGGTCGGGCTGATCTTCGCCGCGCTCGCATCGATGGCTGGTATCGCGCTCGACATCAACGACGCAGCGCTGGTCGGCATGTCGGCGCTCGCGGTCTCGGTGGTGGGCGGCCCGATGACGCTCGCCATGCTGATGCTGGAGACCACCCACGACTTCGCGCTGATGGGCGTTGTGCTGACCGCCTCGCTGGTGTCGAGCGCGCTGACCCGCGAGACCTTCGGCTATTCGTTCTCCACCTGGCGCCTGCACGTGCGCGGCTCGATCATCCGGTCCCCGCGCGATATCGGCTGGATGCTGGCGCTGACGGCCGGGCGCATCATGCGCAAGGACTGGAAGAGCGCAGCGGCCAGCCTCTCGGTCGCAGACTTCCGCGCGCAAGTGCCGCTGGGTTCGACGAGCAAGGCGATCCTGCTCGATGACGAGGGGCACTACGCCGGGATCGTGGCGACGGCTTCGGCGTACAATCCCGAACTGGCGCCCGATACACAAGTGGGCACGCTGGCGACGCTGCAGGCGAACACCCTATCGCCGGTCACGGACATCCGGGCGATGCTGAAAGCCTTCGACCTTGCCGTGGCGGACGAACTGGCGGTGGTGGACGGCGTCGGCAACGTCGTCGGCGTGGTGACCGAACGGCATGCGAGGCGGCGCTACTTCGAGGAAATCGAAGCCTCGCAGCGGGAGCTGTTCGGGGAGAATTGAGGGCGCGCGGTGCGCCCGGCCGGTCCGTCGTCTTCCTACCTCGTCATTCCCGCGAAGGCGGGAACCCAACTGATGACATCGCATGTTGCACGGTCATCAGCTGGGCCCCCGCCTTCGCGGGGGTGACAACGTAATTTTGAATTGGAGAGACACCTCCCGCTGGCAGGAGGTGTCCCTTTCAGATCAGTCCTGAGCCACCGGCAGCCACACCGCGCTGGCCTGATCGCCGCCGAAGTGCACCGTCTCGGTCGCCTTCACGTAGTCCTTGGGCTTGGCGTCCATGATCGAGGGCACCCAGCTCTGCGGATTGCGATCGTAGAGCGGGAACAGGCTGGACTGGACCTGCACCATGATCTTGTGCCCCGGCAGGAACACATGATCGACGTTGGGCAGTGCCCACTTGAAGTCGTAGACCTTGCCCGGTTCCAGCGCCTGCGGCTTGTCGAAACCGCCGACGTAGCGGCCACGGAAGATCTCGATGCCGATGCCCAGCTGGTAGCCCGCCATCTTCGGATCGGCGGTGTTCTCCTGCGGGTAGACGTCGATCAGCTTGACGACATAGTCGCTGTCCTGCCCGGACGTCGCCGCGCGCAAGTCCACCTTGGGTGCGCCCTTGATGTGGACCGGCTTGTCGAGCACGCCGGTCTGGTAGCTGAGCACGTCGGTACGGCCGTCAGCGAAGCGCTGGTCCTGCACCAGCCAGGTCTTCCACTCATCACCCTTCATGTGGACGGGGCGCGGCAGCATCGGCACGGGCTTGGCCGGGTCGGAGACGTAGCTGTCGGAACCCGACGCGCCCTTGGTCCACGACAGTGAGGAATTCGCGCCGAGGTAGAGCGGCGTATAGGCGCCCGCCGGCCATGCCTGCGACACCTCCCACTTGTTCTCGCCCGTCGCGTACGTCAGCACCGGCGGCGTATCGCACGCGGGCGCGTTCGTCTTGAGGTGACAGTCGAAGAACGGCTTCATGTACTGCGTGCGAAACTGCAGGCCGGTGTCACCCTCCCACTTCAGCGGGCCAAGTTCGCGCGCCTCGTAGTTCACCTGAGAGTGCCGCCACGGACCAATGACGAGGCTGACGTTGTCGTTGCCGCCCGCCTTCAGCGCCTGATAGACCGCCGGAGCGCCGTAGCTGTCCTCCTGGTCCCACTGGCCGACCACCAGCATCGTCGGCACCGTCAGCTTGCGCGCGCCAAGCAGCTTGTCGACCGCCTGCCCCTGCCACCATGCGTCGTAGCTCGGGTGCTCCAGCACCTTGCGCACTACCGGCAGGTCGAGCAGCCCATAGGCCTTGGCATAGTCCATCGCCGAGCCGCCTTCGAGGTAGGCGGTGTAATCGTCACCGCCGCCGCGCGGAACGTCGCCGCCGCCTTTCTTCACCGTCTGGCCGAGGTCGTAATCGAAGCCGAACATGCGGAAGGCGCCGTTGTGGAACCAGTCGTCGCCCATCCAGCCATCGACCATCGGGCTCTGCGGCACGGCCGCCTTGAGCGCCGGGTGCGGATCGATCAGCGCCATCAGCGAGGTGAAGCCCAGATACGACGAGCCGGTGATGCCGACCTTGCCGTTGCTTTCCTTCACGTTCTTCACCAGCCAGTCGATCGTGTCGTAGGCGTCGGTGGCGTGATCGACCTTCGTCTTGTTGAGCGGCCCGCGCAAAGGCCGGTTCATGACGTAGTCGCCCTCCGACCCGTCCAGCCCGCGCACGTCCTGATAGACGCGGATGTAACCGTCGTTGACGAATTCGGCGTCGGCGACGGGCAGGATTTCCTCGATCTTCTGGCTGCGGTTGCGGCTGCTCATCTTGTCCGCATTGTACGGCGTGCGGCTGAGCAGGATCGGGCCGTCCTGCGTGCCCTTGCGGTAGATGATGACGGTGAACAGCTTGGTCCCGTCACGCATCGGGATCATCACCGTCTTGCGCACGTAGTCCGCCTGAGGGCGAACCCAGTCGTACGACTTCACCTGCTCGTTCATCATGGTGTCGGTGGGCGCCTGCGCGGAAAGCGACGAGGCAAGAGCGAGGGCCGCGACGGCGGCGGCAGTATAGCCGAGGGGGCGGAAATGCTTTGTCATGGTCGCATGGGTGGACCGTGCATTTCCTGGGGTCAAGACGGGAAGAGAGACGCAGGGGTTTACGTTCCGCAGGCCCCGTATATCGGCATCGCTTCCCCAATCCGTCATTGCGAGCGAAGCGAAGCAACCCAGGGCAGCACTACACGGCCCTGGGGTGCTTCGCTTCGCTCGCAATGACGAAGTTTGGGCTTCGGTGTGGGCCATAACTGCGCGCACACCGAAGCCATTTCACGGGGTGCAGGGGTGGTAAACCCCTGCCTTCCCCTTCAACTTCAAGCCGCCTGCTTCTGCCCCTGAGTAGCCTCAAGGTTCAGCAGGTCCGCCATCTCGAACGCCAGTTCGATCGACTGCGCACCGTTCAGACGCGGATCGCAGTGCGTGTGGTAGCGGTCCTTCAGCGCCTCGTCGGTGATGGCGATGGCGCCGCCGGTGCACTCGGTCACGTCCTGCCCGGTCATCTCGATATGGATTCCGCCTGCATGCGTGCCTTCCGCGCGGTGGACCGCGAAGAAGCCGCGCACTTCGGCGAGGATGCGGTCGAACGGACGGGTCTTGAAGCCGCTGTCCGACTTGATGACGTTGCCGTGCATCGGGTCGCAGGACCACACCACCGGATGACCTTCGCGCTTCACCGCGCGCACCAGCTTGGGCAGGCCGGCTTCGACCTTGTCGTGGCCGTAGCGGCTGATGAGCGTCATGCGGCCCGGCTCGCGGCCCGGGTTCAGCGTGTCGAGCATCCGCAGCAGCGCGTCCGGCTCAAGCGACGGACCGCACTTCATTCCGATCGGGTTACCGACGCCGCGCAGGTATTCGACGTGGGCCGAGCCCTCGAAGCGGGTGCGGTCGCCGATCCACAGCATGTGCGCCGAGCAGTCGTACCAGTCGCCCGTCAGCGAATCGCGGCGGGTCAGCGCCTGCTCGTAAGGGAGCAGCAGCGCTTCGTGGCTGGTGTAGAAGTCGGTGCCCTGAAGCTGCGGGACCGAGCTGGGTTCGACACCGCAAGCCGCCATGAAGTCGAGCGCTTCGCCGATGCGATCGGCCATCTGCGAGAACTTCTCGCCCCAGGGGCTGCGGCCGATGTGGTCGAGCGTCCACTGGTGGACCTGGCGCAAGTTGGCATAGCCGCCGTGCGCGAAGGCGCGCAGCAGGTTCAGCGTCGAGGACGACTGGCCGTAAGCGCGCAGCATGCGCTCGGGATCGTTGCGGCGCGCCTCGGCGTTGCCTTCAATGCCGTTGATGATGTCGCCGAAGTAGCTGGGCATCTCGACGCCGCCGACCATCTCGGTCGGGGCCGAGCGCGGCTTGGCGAACTGGCCGGCCATGCGGCCCAGCTTCACCACCGGCTGCTTGCTGGCGAAGGTCAGCACCACCGCCATCTGCAGCAGCACGCGGAAGCTGTCGCGGATGTTGTCGGCGCTGAATTCGGCGAAGCTCTCGGCGCAGTCACCGCCCTGGAGCAGGAAACCGCGACCGGCGGCGACTTCGGCAAGGTCGGCCTTCAGAGCACGGGCTTCACCGGCAAAGACGAGCGGCGGAAACTTCGCAAGCGTGGCCTCGACCTCGCTGAGTTTCGCCTGATCGCCATAAACCGGGAGGTGGCGCGCCTCTTGCGTCTTCCAGCTCTCCGGTGTCCAGTTGGTAGCCACTGTATCGTACTCCTCTGGCCCGTCACCTGATTGTGTGGGCTTTTCCAAGCGCTGCAGGTCCTCCCGGGCAGCGCAAGCAAGGCGCGGCCTTTAGCGCTTGTCGGCAATTTTTGCAAAGCCGGGTTTGGCGATCATGGTGATCGGTTGCGTGATGGACTACCCGCCCCCTCCCCCCCAACTTCGTCATTGCGAGGAAACGAAGCTGACGAAGCAATCCAGGGCATCCTAGACCGCCCTGAATTGCTTCGCTGCGCACGCAATGACGAGGGAAGAGTTACTTCCCCGCCACGCCGCCTTCCTTGCCCTCGGGCATGACCTCAAGCCGCCACGAATGGTCACGGCCGAGATACCGCGCCGCCAGCGCCTGCATCGCCTGCGGGGTGGTCACCGTATAGTCGCTCAGCACCGAACGCACGGTGCCGATGCGGGTGGGATCGGTCGTCGCGCCTTCGAGCTGGCTCATGAAGAACGAGGTGCTCGACGCCGCGCGGGTCACCTGCTGGCGCAGCGGCTCGGTGACGAGCGCCAGTTCGTCCGCCGTGGGAGGGTTGGCGATGAGGTCCTGCGCGATCTCGTCGGCGGTCTGGAAGAACACCGGCACCGACTTGGGATCGACCTGCGCCACCGCCGTGATCGAGCCGCCTGCGGCGAGGTCCACCGGCCACTGCGAGTAGACGTAAGGCGCATAGGACACGCCCAGCTTCTCACGCACCGCGTTCATCAGGCGGTTGGTGAACAGCTGCGTGAGGATTTCCAGCTGGCGCGATTCGCGGATGCCCATGACACCGCCGCCGGTCGGCCAGGAAACCACCGCCGCCGCCTGATCCGGGTCGCCGTGGTGGATCAACTCGATCGGCTTGTCCGACGGCTGCGGCACGTCGATCTTCGCCTGCACCGCGCTGACCGGCGCGGGCTGGCGCGACTTGAGCGCGCCGAAGGTCTTCTCCAGCGCGGCGATGGCGGCGGCCTTGTCGAAGTCGCCGAAGATCTGGACTTCGACGGGGCCTTCCTTGAGCGCCTTGCTCCAGACGCGCTTGAAGCCGTCCGCCGTCGTCGCCTCGATCTGGTCGGGCGTGGGGGTGGCGAAGCGCTTGTCCTGACCGCGCTGGTAGAACTGCAGGTCGCGGTTCAGCACGCCCTGCGGCGAGGTGTTGAACGTGGCGTACTGGATCGCCGCCGCGGCCTTGGCGCGGGTGAAGGGCGCGACGTCCCACTTGGGCAGGTCCAGCTTGGCCGCGAACAGGTAGAGCTGATCGGCAAGGTCGGACGGGCGCGTCTCTGCGGAGAGCTGGAACGAGGCGTCCTGCACCTCGAAGTCGAAGCCCATCTTGCGGCCGGTGGAGATGCGATCGAGATCGTCCTGCCCCAAAGTGGCAAGGCCCGAGCCGACCAGCGCATAGTTACCCAGCGTGATGTAAGCTGCGTCCTTCGGGTCGATCGAGCGGTAGCCGCCGCCGAAGCGCGCCTTGACCATGACGCGGCCCGGCTCCTCGACCACCGGCCACAGCATCGCCTTCACGCCGTTGGCAAAAGTCAGTTCCTCGATTTCGAGGAGGCCGGTCGGTACGTCGCTGACGGCCTTCTTGGCCGCACCGATCGCGGGCAGCTTTTCGAACGAGATCGGCTTGAGCGCCGCGCGCACGCTGGCGTCCGCCTTGACCGGCTCGGAGAGCGCAAGCTGCAGCGCCTTGTCGGTGGCGGCGCCGTCCTTCTGCACGGTGAACAGGGCGCGGGTGACGTTGCCGGTGAACAGCTTGCGGGTGTGCTCCAGTACTGCCTGCGGGGTGAACAACGGCTTCGACTTGCGGAAGATGTCCAGCACGTCCTGCGGCGCGGCCACCGTCTCGCGGATGTCGAGCGCGTTGACGAGGTCGTCGGCGATCTTGCTGCCGGGCAGGATGCGCTGCTGCTCGACCGGGACCTGGAAAGCGACTTCCATCTCGGCCGCCTCGCGGTCGATCTCCGCCTGCGTCGGCGCACGGGTGAGTGCATCGGCGATCACCGCGCGCACGTCGCGAAGGCTGGCCTGCCAGTCATCACCCAGCGGCGTCACCGACACGAACGTCGCGTCGGCTGAGCGCGCGACATCGTCCTGATTGACCGAGGCCGACAGGAAGCTGCCCCCTGCCCGCGCCTTGGATTCAAGGCGGCGATTGATGATCGCCTGAGCCAGCGCATCGGTCATCAGGCCCTGGTTGTAGGGAATGTTGTCGATAACCTGCCGCCACGGGCGCAGCACCGCGTACATCAGCGAGGGCGGCAGGTCGGGTTCGACCAGCACGCGAGTCTCGCCCACCGGATTCTTCGGATCGGCGCCCGCAGGTGCCTCGGGATCGCCAAAGCTGGGGGCCACAGCCTTGGGACCGGGCACCTTCCAGTCGGTGAACCACTTCTTGACGTAGCTTTCCAGCATCGCAGGATCGACGTCACCGGCGACGATCACCGCCACGTTGTCCGGGCGATACCAGCGCGAATAGAACGCCCGCACACTTTGCGGCGTCGCCGAAGTCAGCGATTCGAGCGTGCCGATCGGCTCCCGGTTGGCCAGCGGCTGCCCGGCATAGAGCACCTTCTGCATCGCGTCGGACACACGCTTGGAGGCACCGCCCCGCTCGCGCATTTCGGACAGCACGATCGGCAGGTCCTGCTTGAGGTTCGAGGCCGAGAGCGTCGGCGCGGTGACCATGCCGCTCATCAGCTTGAACGTCTCGTCCAGCGAAGTCGGCGTGGCATTGGGCAGGTCGAGCTTGAACACGGTCTGCGTAGTGGAAGTCACCGCATTGGTATCGCTGCCGAAAGTCGCCCCGAGGCGCTGGAACGCGGCGATCGCGGTGCCCTCGGGGATGTACTTCGACTGGCGGAACAGCATGTGCTCCAGCAAATGCGCATAGCCGCGCTCGCCATCGGTCTCGTAGAGCGAACCGGCATCGACGCGGATGCGGATCGAGACCTGGCCCGGCGGCACCCCGTTCTTGCGCACCGCATACTTGATGCCATTGGGCAGTTCGCCGAAGTGCCATTCCGGATCATGCGGAATGTCGCTGCCGCGATAGAGCCACGGATCGGCCTGGCCGACCGAGGGGGCCACGATCGGCGCAGTATCGGGCACCGACTGAGGCTGCGCGGTTTGCGCCTGCGCCTCCGGCACCAACAGGAGCGGAATCGGAGCCTGGGCAAGGAGAAGCAGGCAGGCGAGCGAGCGAGCGGCGCGCGGGGAGGTCGTCATTACGCAAGGTATAGGGAGGCCTCTCCTTAAGGGCCAGTGAATAGCGCCGTCATTTCGGCGCTCGTTTCGCCGCTTTCATGGCCCTTGTACCCTTGACCCTCCCGACACTTCACCTAAATCGCAATCACCATGTTCATAGAAACCGAAGCAACGCCCAATCCCTCGACGCTCAAGTTCCTGCCCGGCCGGCAGGTCATGACTTCGGGCACGCGCGAATTCCTTTCGCCCGAGGATGCGGAAACCTCGCCGCTGGCACAGGCGCTGTTCGACCTCGGTGACGTGGTCAGCGTGTTCTTCGGCGGCAGCTTCATCGCGGTTACGGCGGCGCCCGGCGTCGAGTGGCCCTCGCTGCGCCCGCAGGTGGTCGCGATCCTGCTCGACCATTTCGTTTCGGAAGCCCCTCTGTTCACCGGCGGCGACGCCAGCGGTTTCTCGGTGCCGGCCGAGGACGAGGATTATGGCGACGACCCGGCCGACGCCGACATCGTCGCCCAGATCAAGGACCTGATCGAAAGCCGCGTGCGCCCGGCCGTCGCCAACGATGGCGGCGACATCATTTACCGCGGTTTCCGCGAAGGCGTCGTCTACCTCTCGATGCAGGGCGCCTGCTCGGGCTGTCCGTCCTCATCGGCGACGCTCAAGCATGGCATCGAAAGCCTGCTCAAGCATTACGTCCCCGAAGTCAGCGAAGTCCGCGCGGCCTGAACGGCGCGATGACGACGCGGCGCGGGATATTCGCGTGACGGCCGCCTCCACCCTGGTGATCGACAGCGCGACCGACGCCTGTTCGGTCGCGCTCTTCTCGGGCGATACCCTCGTCGCGGGTGAATATCGCCTGCTTGGGCGCGGCCATGCCGAAGCGTTGGTGCCGATGATCGCCGCCTTGCCCGGCAAGGGCCGCGCGAACCGCATCGCCGTCGCGCTCGGCCCCGGCAGCTTCACCGGCGTACGCGTCGGCCTCGCCGCCGCTCGCGCGCTGGCGCTGGCTTGGGGAGCGCACACGGTCGGCTATCCCACACTGGCCCTCATCGCAGCCATGGCCCGCGGCAGCGAAGGGAACCGGCCGCTTGCCGTCGCCACCTCGGGCGGGCACGGCGAATGGTTCGTCGAGAGCTTCGCCGCCGACGGCACCGGCACACACGCCCTCGCCTCGCTGCGCCCCGATGCCGCCGCCACTTCGGTGACCGAAGAACTCGTCGTCGGCAGCCAGGCGCAGGCATTGATCGCGGCGCGAGGCTCCGGGCGGGCATTGCCCCTGCTTCCCGACGCGCGCGCTTTTCTGCTCCTGCCCGAGACGGCGCTGCTGACGGAAACTCATCCGCTCTACGGACGCGGCCCCGATGCCAAGTTGCCTGCGGGGGCGGCATGATCGACGATATCGACCGGATCATGGCGATCATGACCGCATCGTTCGACCCGGTCTACGGCGAAGCGTGGAATCGCCGCCAAGTCGAGGACGCGCTGAAGTTCGGGAACTGCCATTACGAAGTCTTGTGTGCGCAAGGTCACATACCGGACGAGACCGAATCGGCCGCGGGTTTTTTCTTGTCGCGCACCGGATTTGAAGAAGAAGAACTTCTGCTCCTTGCGGTAACCCCCGAAAGTCGCGGACAAGGACTTGGGCGCGCACTTCTCCAAAACCTTCGCATCGGCGCTATCAGTCGCGGCGCGCATCGGCTGCTTCTCGAAATGAGAAGAGGTAATCCCGCCGAAACACTTTACAGAAATTTCGGCTTTTACCCGATTGGCGAAAGACGCGAATACTATCGCACTCCAAGCGGTCAGCGGCTCGACGCTGTTACATTTGCCTGCGACATCGGTTGAAATAGGGTCGAAGTGGCCCTTTTCATTCATGAATCGATTAATGCAAGTCACGTGCAACTTTGAATCGAACTTGCACTCGTCGTGAAAATCGTTCATTGCGTCGCACAGGCAGACCTGCAAAGGTTTGCCGCCTGAATAACTTGGTCGCACCAAAGGACGTAGTAGAAATGGAAACCATCCAGACCGACCTGAACGAGACGCTGATCACGCTCGCGTCGGACATCGTCGCCGCGCACGTCAGCAACAACAGCGTCTCGGTCGAAGATCTTCCCACTCTCATCACCAACGTCTACGGTGCCCTCGCCGGCCTCGGCGGCGCCCCCGTGGTCGAGGAAGAGAAGCCCGAGCCTGCCGTTTCGATCCGCGCCTCGGTCAAGCCCGATTACATCGTGTGCCTTGAAGACGGCAAGAAGCTCAAGATGCTCAAGCGCCACCTCATGACGCACTACAACATGACCCCGGAAGACTACCGCGCGCGCTGGAACCTGCCCGCCGATTACCCGATGGTCGCCCCCAACTATGCCGAGAAGCGCCGCGAACTGGCGAAGAAGATCGGCCTGGGCCGCAAGTCGAACGCGCGCCGCGGTCGCAAGCCCAAGACCGCCGCAGCCTGATCCTTCTTGGGCGGTCGCCCGAGGCCTGACCTCCGACGCACCCGCACTCACGTTACGGAAATTCGATTTTCCGGGGACAAAGGGTGCGATCGATTGCCAGGGTCCGGTAACCGACCGTCCAACTCGGTTGTGATTGCAGGCGCATCGCCTTATCTAGGCGGTGCGCCTTCTTCTTTACTTACAGGTCCACCGTGAACCAACCCATCGACATCGAAGCCCTCTGCGCCGAGCGTGGCCTGCGCATCACCGAACAGCGTCGCGTGATCGCCAAGGTCCTATCGGAAAGCACCGACCACCCCGACGTCGAAAAGCTGCACGAACGTGCGACCGCGATCGACCCCGGCATCTCGATCGCCACGGTCTACCGCACCGTGCGCCTGTTCGAAGAGGCAGGCATTCTCGATCGCCACGACTTCGGCGACGGCCGCGCCCGCTATGAAGCCGCGCCCGAGGCGCACCACGATCACATGATCGACGTCGAGAGCGGCCAGGTCATCGAATTCGTCGATCCCGAACTGGAAGCCCTGCAGCGCCAGATCGCCGAGCGCCTGGGCTACCGCCTCGTCGATCATCGCATGGAACTCTACGGCGTCCGCCTCGACCGCGAGGACGGCGAGACCACTCCGCGCCGCTAAGCGATACCATGACCACGACCATGCCCCTCGCCGACCGCCGTATCGCGGCCTGGGGCTGGCCGCTGATCGCGCTGCGCCTTGCCGCCATGCTGGCATTGCTGGTGGCGAGCGTGGCGCTTTATTACATTTTCGCACCGTTCACCGCGCGCAACCCGGTCCCGCGCCGGTTCCTGCGCGGTGTTGGCGCCATCGCGGGCCTTCGCGTGCAGGTTCGCGGCGCCCGTCCGGCCCGGCGCACCTTCTTCCTCGCCAATCACGTCAGCTGGCTGGATATCCTCGCCATCGCCGGGCGCACCGGCAGCGCCTTCGTCGCGCATGACGGCCTCGCGCAGATCGGCCCGCTGCGCTGGCTGTGCGAAATGAACGACACCGTCTTCGTCGCCCGGCACGAACGCCGCAGCGTCTCCGCTCAAATCGAGCAGGTTCGCGCCGCGCTGAGCGATACCGGCGCACTGACGATCTTCCCCGAAGGCACGACTTCGGACGGAACCGGCACGCTGGCATTCAAGTCCTCGCTGCTTTCCGCGATCGAGGGCGATTCGGATATTCCGGTGCAGCCGGTGTGGCTCGACTACGGTGCGGAAACCCGCACGGTGGCCTGGGTGGGCGAGGAACCGGGGCTCGATAATGCTCTCGCCATTCTGGCGCGCTGGCGGCCGGTGGACCTGACGCTTCACTTCCTGCCGCCGCTCTCGCCCGAGGATCGCGCCGACCGCAAGCGCATGGCGGCGGCCGCTCGAACAGCTATCGAAGCGGCGCGAACGGGGTTCTGACCCCAGCTTCGATTATATCGTCGTCATTCCCGCGAAAGCGGGAACCCATCTCCTGATGGTGCCTGTCGAACGGGCGTCAGTTGGGTCCCCGCCTTCGCGGGGATGACGGCAAACTTTCAATCGGAAGCATCACGCGGAAGAAGGCGAGGCTCACACGCCCCAGCCACACCCTCAACGCGTGGCGTTGTAAGCCAGCTGGCCTTCGTCGAGCTGGAAGCCGACCAGCACCTCGAACGAAGCGCGGGCGACCGCAGCCTTGACCTCGGGCTCGGACAGCGGATCGACGGCAGCGTCGGTGTCGCCGGCCTTGCGCTTGCGGGTGATGCGGTCGCGAATCTCGTCGGGCAGCGTCGCGGCGGCGCGATCGATGAAGGCGTTGGTGCTCACGTTCGCCTGCGCACGGGCCTGCCCATCCGCGAAGCTGAGCGTCACGTTGCCCACGCGCTTGGAGATCACGGAAGTGCCGCCCTGCAGCACGCTCACGAAGAACGGCAGCGTCACCTGACGCGCCCCGGCCGTGTCGCTGCGGCGGCCGAGCACCTGGAACGTCACCGTCGAAGTCACCTTCTCGCCCACGGCTTCGTCGCACTGCGCACGCACCTGGGTCATCGAGGCAGTGACGTCGATCGCGTCGGCAGTCTTTGCCGGTCCACGGAAGGTGGTGATGTCGCCGGTGTAGTCGGGAATGCCGACCGCCGGGCACTTCGAGCGCACGGCGGTGATGCCGACGCCCTGATCGACCACGATCTCGCCCTTGGTCTTGCACCCGCTCAGCGCGGTCATCGCGGCGGCGGAGCACAGGACAGTAGCGGTCAGGCGGCGTGCATTCATCGTGAACTTCCTCGAATGGCGTGCGCTTGCCCTAGCGAGGCGCGCGGCAAAGCGCTAGGGGGACGAACATGAACGCGCCCTTTCAGTCCACGACGGCGAGTGCCGCCGACAGCCCGATCCGCCTCCTGATCGCCGCCCCGCGCGGCTTCTGCGCCGGGGTAGACCGCGCCATCGAGATCGTCGAGCGTGCGATCGAGCTTTACGGCGCGCCCGTCTACGTGCGCCACGAGATCGTCCATAACAAGTTCGTGGTGGACAGCCTGAAGGCCAAGGGCGCCGTCTTCGTCGAGGAACTGGACGAAGTCCCGGACGGCGTGCCGGTGATCTTCAGCGCCCACGGCGTGCCCAAGGCGGTCCCCGCAGCCGCCAGTGCGCGCGGGCTGGAATGGCTCGACGCCACCTGCCCGCTGGTCAGCAAGGTCCACCGCCAGGCCGAGCGCCAGATCGAGGCCGGGCGCCACATCCTGTTCATCGGCCACGCCGGGCACCCCGAGGTCATCGGCACTTTCGGGCAGGTCCCCGAGGGCAACATGACGCTGGTGGAAACGGTCGAGGACGTCGCCGCGCTGGAATTCGCGCCCGGCACCGAGCTTTCCTACCTCTCGCAGACGACGCTGTCGGTGGACGACACCCACGCCATCATCAAGGCCATCGAGGCGCGCTTCCCGCAGGTCGTCGCGCCCAAGGCCGAGGACATCTGCTACGCCACCTCCAACCGGCAGGCGGCGGTCAAGCAGATCGCGCCGCAGTGCGAACTGGTGATCGTGATCGGCTCGCCCAAGAGCAGCAACTCGCTGCGCCTCGTCGAAGTCGCCGAGCGTTGCGGCACGCCTGCGCACATGATCCAGCGCGCGGCCGAGATCGATCCGGTATGGCTGGAAGGCATCGCCACCGTCGGCCTCACCGCAGGGGCTTCCGCTCCCGAGGAACTGGTCAACGAAGTGATCGCCCGCATCAAGGAGCTGCGCACCGTCGCGGCAGAGGAAATCGTGACCGAACGCGAGCACATGACCTTCAAGCTCCCCCGCCAGCTGGCCCGCTGAACCATGGCAGTCTACACAAGGCTTGGCGCCGAAGAGATGGCCGGGATCATCGCGGCATTCGAAGTTGGCACGCTGACGTCCGCCAAGGGCATCGCCGAAGGCGTCTCGAACAGCAACTGGCTGATCGAGACCGAGCAGGCCGGAACCGCGCGCCGCTTCATCCTGACGATGTTCGAGAGCCGCACCGAGATCGCGGACCTGCCGTTCTTCCTCGACCTGCTCGATCACCTCGCCGCGCACGGCGCGCCCGTCGCCCGCACCATGCACGACTGCGAGGGCGCCAGCCACCGCCTGCACCGCACGCCCGAGGGCGACAAGGCGCTCGCGCTGATCGAGTTCCTGCCCGGCGTCTCGGTCTCCGAGCCGACGCCCGAGCAAGCCCGTGCGGTCGGCGGAGCGCTCGCGCAGATCCATCTGGCGGCGGCTGACTTCCCCGCATCGCGCGAGAACTCGCTGGCGCTCCCGGCCTGGCAGCAACTGCTCAAGGATTGCGGGCGCGAGGCGCTCGAATCGATCCACCCTGAACTTGGCCGAATCGTCGAGCGCGAACTGGCGCTGCTGGCCGCCGAATGGCCCGCCGATCTGCCGCGCGGCGTGATCCATGCCGACCTGTTTCCCGACAACGTCCTGATGCTCGGCGACAAGGTTACAGGACTCATCGACTTCTACTTCGCCTGCACCGACCTGTTCGCTTACGATGTCGCGGTGACACACGCGGCATGGTGCTTCAGTTCCGACGGTGCCCGGTTCGACCCGGCGCTCTCCCGCGCTCTGCTCGAGGGCTATGCCGCGGTGCGCCCGCTCAGCGAGGTCGAGTGCGCGGCGCTGCCCTTGCTCGCGCGCGGCGCGGCGATGCGTTTCCTGGCGACACGAGCCTACGACTGGCTCAATACGCCTGCCGATGCGCTCGTGACGCCCAAGGACCCGATGGCCTTCGCCCGGCGTCTGGATTTCTACGCGAACCCGGAAAATGCGGGAGTATTCGCATGAAGCAGGTCGAGATCTTCACCGACGGCGCCTGCAAGGGCAATCCCGGCCCTGGCGGCTGGGGCGTGCTGCTGCGCATGGGTCCGCACGAGAAGGAGATGTCGGGCGGCGAGCCCGACACCACCAACAACCGCATGGAGATGACGGCCGCGATCAAGGGCCTGAGCGCCCTGATCGAGCCTTGCGACGTCACCCTCTTCACCGACAGCAAGTACGTCATCGACGGCATCACCAAGTGGGTCCACGGCTGGAAGAAGAAGGGCTGGGTCAACGCCAGCAAGCAGCCGGTCCGCAATGCCGACTTGTGGCACGATCTGATCGAGGCCGCCGGTCGCCACAAGGTCGAATGGCAATGGGTGCGCGGCCACAGCGGCCATGCCGAGAACGAGCGCGTGGACAAGCTGGCGAGCGACGCGGCGAAGGCGGCGGCTTAACGCAAAGCGAAGGCCCATCCCCGGCCCATTCCGCTTGCGGGAGGGGAGACATGAACTTGCCCTCCCGCTTGCGGGAGGGTCGCGAGATTTGGCGATTTATCGCCTAGTCGCAGCGGGGTGGGTTTTCTAAGGTCACCGCGATGCTCTCTCTTCCCCCGATCCTGAAGACCGAAATCCGCGCGCTCGTCACCCCCGGCCCGCGTATGGCGGACGAGTGGGCCTGCGTCGCCTCCGTATTGCTGGCGATCGTCATCGCCCGTGCCATCGGCGCGGAGATGGTGTCATGGGCGGCTTTCAGCGCCTTCGTCCTGCTCAAGAGCGACGTGGCGGAGACGCTTGTGCGCGGGGTGATGCGGATCGTCGGCACGGCGATAGGCTCGGGCCTTGCACTGCTGGTGGTGCCTTATGCCGCGCGCTCGCTGCCTTTGGCGATGATCGCAGCCGAACTGGTCGGCGCGATCGGTCTCTACGGGATGTTGACGGCGCGGCGCGCTTACGCCTGGCTGCTGTTCGGCCTGACCTTCGAGATGATCCTGTTCGACAAGATCGAGCGGCCGGACCTCGACACTATCCACTTCGCCCAGACGCGCCTGCTGGAAGTCGTCGCGGGCACCGTCGCCTGCACGCTGGTAAGCCTCGCTGCGGGCGCATTGACGGGCAAGCGCTGGTGGATGGATCGCAAGGCCCCGCCGGAACGGATGCGCTGGCACCCTCACGCGGCGCGCCATGCCTCGCAGGCGGGGCTTGCGATCGCGATGCTGCCCCTGCTCCACGCGCTGTTCGACCTGCCCGAGCTACCGCAGGCAGCAGTGACGATCATGGCAGTGATGATCGTGCCGGTCGCCGGGATCGGCGCCAGCGGCTTCGTCCCCGTATCCCGGCGGCTGTTCCAGCGCGCGCTCGGGTGTATCGCAGGTGGCGGGCTGGCGCTGGTCGTGCTGCTTCTGGCGCAAGGAAGCGCACCGGTGCTCATCGCCGGCACCGGCCTCGGCATCGTCATCGGCCGTCATATCGAGAACGGTCTGCCCAAGGTCACTTACCTTGGCCTGCAGTTCACGCTGGCGGTGCTGGTCGTGCTGGTGCCCGACAGCTACGAGCATGCCGCTGCCGGCCCCGCTGCGCAGCGCCTGCTGAGCGTGTTCGTCGGCATGGCAGTACTGGAACCGGTGCTGCTCGCCTGGCACTTCGTCGCGCCGGGGCGCAAGGTGCCGCAAGGCTCCCCGGACGCCCCGAACGCGGAATGATGCTCAGTCGGTGGTCGTATCAACCACTTCGGCGCCGGGCCCGTTCTTCTTGAGCGATTCGATCGCGCTTTTCGCGCTGGCCTTGCTGGAATAGCCTTCGGTCCAGAACATGGTCTCGGAATTGTAGCAGAAGTAGGCGACGAACTCTCCGGCCTTGTTCTTCCGGATTTCGAAACGATGGGCCATTTGCGACTCTCCATGCGGGTGTCATTTCCCAGCCGCAGATGAGCAATTTGCGCGCATGGACGCAAGCGCCGCGAAGGTCGAACTCAGCCGAAGCGACCCGGCGCGAACGGAGCCGGATCGACCTCGCCCGGCGCCTCTCCCATCAGTAGCCGCGCGCCCAGATCGGCGGCGGCGGGCGCAGTCTGGATGCCAAACCCGCCCTGCCCGGCGAACCAGAAGAACGCAGGCTCGTCCGGCGCGAAGCCGTAGACCGGCAGGCGATCCGGCGCGAAGGAGCGCAGGCCCGCCCAGCGATGCTCCACCCGCTCGACTGCCCAGTCGACGACGTGTTCGAAGCGGTCGACCGCGAGAGCCACGTCGATCTCCTCGGGCGCGGCGTCGCACGGCGCACTCGGCGTCTCGTCATGCGGGCTGAGCCAGAGGCGGCCACTCTCGGGCTTGAAGTAGAACGTCTCCGCCACGTCGAGGACCAGCGGCAGGTCGTCAGGCACATCGGCGGCGACGGCGACTTGCGCGATCGTGCGGCGATAGGGCGCGATGCCGAGCGGGGAGATGCCCGCCAGCCTTGCCACGCCGTCCGCCCAGGCTCCGGCCGCGTTCACCAGCACGCCCGCCTGCACCTGCCGCCCGTCCGCGAGCGTCAGCGCCCAGCCATCGGCGTTGCGCTGCGCCGCCGTCAGTCCGGCGCGGCACCATAACTCGACACCTGCGCGGCGTGCCGCAGCAAGGTAGTGCTGATGAAGAGAGGCCACGTCGATGTCGCACGTGCTCGGCTCCAGTGCACCGCAAGTCCATTCGGGGCACAGGCCGGGCACGCGGGCGACGATCTCCGCACGGCTCGGCAGGTGCATTTCCACCCCTGCCGTGCGGTAGCGTTCGGCGAAGAGTTCGACGTCACGCTCCTGCCCGGCCCGGCCGAGCGTCAGCGCGCCGCGCGGGGTCAGGACGCCGAGTTCGCGCAAGGTCGGCCCGGACGCGGTAGTCAGCGGCTGGACCCCGGGACCGCCGTAACTCTCGGTCCAGAAGGCGGCGGAACGGCCAGTGGCGTGATAGCCCGGCCGCTCCTCGGCTTCCAGCATGAGCACCCTTGCGCGCGTGCCGATGGCCGCGGCCAGAGATGCCCCGGCCATGCCGGCCCCGACGACGACGATATCGAACGCTGCTTCCATCGCGGTCAGCCCCTAGCGGGGGCACGGCGATCGAGAAAGTCCCTGATGGCATCGAGCGCACGAGTGCGCACCGGATCGACTTCGCGCAGGATTTCGTGGCGGCACTCGGACCCGAAGGCGACGAGTTCGCCATGCGGCAAGCGCCCGGCGGCACGGCGGATCGCGCGCCAGGAGACGAGGCCGTCGATACTGGTGCCCAGCAGCAGCACCGGCACCTCGACCGCCTCCAGCACGCCGGGCCGCTCCAGCGAGCGGATCGAGGCGAGCGCGCGCTCGATCCAGCCCCAGCTGGCCGCGCCCATGCCGATGACCGGGCGCTTGCGGCGCCACCAGTCCTCGTCGTCGTAGCGGCTCTCGTCGTGAGTGAGCAGCAGGCTGCGGGCCTTGGGTTGGGCGCCGGGCTTCTCGCCGCCTTTCCATGCCGGGCGGCGCGGATCGCCGAGCCGCACGATGCCCCGTGCGACCCGGTGCAGCACGCCTGCCGGAATCCACGTCGGATGAATGCCCAGCATCGGTGCGGAGAGCACCAGCGCGTCGGGCCGCACGACGCCTTCGGCCACCGCGCGCAGCACGATCTGCCCGCCCATCGAATGCGCAATGGCAATGTGCGGTCCCGGCGTCGAGGCGGCCCAGTCGGCATAGAGCGCGGCGTAATCCTTCACCCAGAGCGCGAAGTCGGGCACGTGGCCCGTTGCCGCATCGCGGCCGAGGCGGCCCGAACCCGCCTGGCCGCGCCAGTCGGCCGAAGTAACGTTCCAGCCCTCGCGGTGCCAGCCGTCGAGGGTTTCCAGCCATTTCTCGTAAGCGTCGCCGCGCCCGGGCATGAACAGGATCGAGCCGCGCCCGCCGCCCTGCCAGTCGATCCGGCGCAGCAGGTGGCCATCGGGCAAGGCCCAGCGCGATTCGCGGGCTTCGGCGGGAATCGCCCGGCGCGCGGGGGACTTGACGAGACTTTCGACGGCGGAGGTCACTATGATGGAAAGCCCCGGTTCGTGATCGATGTGTCGTGGTTACTATTTGGTAGCGGTTGCCGAGGTAGAGCGCTCTCGATCCGATAGGATGAAAAGCATGACGGGCGCTGTATTTTCCTACGCACTGCTGGCCGCATTGGCAACGGCGCTGCTCGTCGCGGCGTTCACCGACTTGCGCGCGCGGCACATCGACAACTGGCTCAACCTGGGCATCGCGGTCGCCGCGCCGCTGTGGTGGCTGGCGATAGGGCTCGGCCCTTTCGACATCGGCGTGCAGATCGGGCTGGCGGCGGCGACGTTCGCGGTGGCCTGCGTGCTTTTCGCCATCGGCCAGATGGGCGGCGGCGACGTCAAGCTGCTGACCGCGCTGGCGCTGTGGTTCTCGCCTGCCGCGTTCCTGCAACTGGTCGTGCTGATGGCGGTGCTGGGCGGCGGCGCCTCGCTGGCAATGGCCGCATTCAACATGCAACCGGGGCGCAAGGAGATGGTGCGCGACGCCCTCGCCGGGCTCGTCGCCTTCGCCTGGGTGTGGTGCGCGGGCGCCATCGTCTTCGCCATCGCGACGCATCGCCCGGTGGTGGAGCCCGCAACCATGGAGGCCGTCGCCGGGGTCTTGCCGGGCCTCTGGGCGATCCCCCTCGCCGCGATCGTGGTGCTGGGCCTGTTCCTCTTCGGGATGCGCCACATCATGCGCCGCCAGAAGTCGCGAATCGAGGTGCCCTACGGCATCGCCATCGCCGCCGCATCGCTGTGGGTGATGGGTTCGCAGACGCTCAGCGCCGCGCATTCCGCCGGAATCGCAGGCTGAAGCTAACGCGGTTTACGCAAGCAACGGGGTGAACCCGTTCTTAACCAATTTACCTCATAAGTCCGAACAGTTCGGGGATTTTGCTAAGGGGCTTTCCAAGCCATGGACAGGAAGAAAGTGGTGCTGCTCGCGGTTGCGCTGCTCGTCGCAGCCTTCACCGCATTTGCTGCGAGGACGATGTTCGCAGGCGGGGGCGCGCCGCAGGCCGGAGCCGTTCCGGCCGCCGACCAGAATGGCCCCAAAGTGCTGGTCGCCCAGCGCGCGCTGCCGGTGGGCACGATCATCACCGCCGATTCGGTCTCGTTCCAGAGCTGGCCGGACAACCTCGTCCAGGACGCCTATTACGTCGATGGCAAGGCCGACATGACCAAGCTGCTCGGCACCGTCGTGCGCTTTCCGATCACCGCCGGCCAGCCGCTGACGCAAGGAGCGCTCGTCGCGCCGGGCGACCGCGGGTTCCTAGCCGCCGCGCTCGGACCGGGCATGCGCGCCGTCACCATCTCGGTCTCGGCCGACACCGGCGTCGGCGGCTTCGTCTTCCCGGGCGACCGCATCGACCTCGTCCTCACGCAGGACGTGAAGGGCGAAGGCGACTCGCTGCGTACCGCCGAGACGATCCTGCGTAACCTGCGCGTCCTCGCGACGGACCAGGCGACCGCTAGCACGGTGGAGGACGGCAAGACGGTCGTGCAGGGCTTCCGCACCGTCACCCTCGAAGTGACCCCGCGCATCGCCGAGAAGGTTGCCGTCGCGCAGACCATAGGCACGCTCAGCCTGTCGCTGCGCGCGATCGCCGATAACCAGGGCGAATTCGACCGTATTCTCGCCAGCGGCGACGTCAAGCTGCCCGAGGGTGCGACCCGCGAGCAGGAAGAGAAGTTCATGAGCCAGGCCATGAACCGCCCGATGGACGGCGCCACCACCTACGTCACCGGCGCCGACGTCTCGCGCTTCCAGCGTTCCAGCCGCCCGGCACAGGGCGGCGGCGCTCCGGCCCCCGCTCCCGCCGTCGGCGCCGCTCCGCAGGTTGCCGCAGCGCCGGTCCATGTCGGCCCCGTGGTCCGCGTGACCCGCGGCAAGGACACCACCGTCGAGCCGGTGGGCAAGTAACGATGACCGCGTCCACGCACCGTCCGTCACCCTTTGAGGGCAATTCGATGAAGCAGCGTCTTCTCAAGTCCGCACTGATCGCCGCCACCATGCTGGCCCCCATGACCGCCGCCCCGGCGCAGGCGCAGACGGCCTCGGTCGTCCACCCCGCGCAGGACGTCAGCCTGTCGATCGGCAGCGGCCAGCTCGTCAACGTTCCCGGTTCGATGGCCGACGTCTTCGTCGCCAACGATGCGGTCGCGGACGTGCAGGTCAAGTCGTCGAAGCAGTTCTACGTGTTCGGCAAGGCCGGCGGCACCACCACGGTCTACGCCAGCAATGCGGCGGGCGCGGTGGTGTGGTCGGGCACGGTGCGCGTGGGATCGAACCTCGACAGCGTCGATTCGATGCTGCGCCTCGCGATACCGGACGCCAACATCGGCGTCTCGACGATGGGCTCCAGCACCTTCCTGCTGACCGGCACGATCAAGAACCCCGAAGACGCCGCCGAGGCCGAACGCCTCGTCACGGCTTACGCGGGCAAGGAAGCCAACGTCATCAGCCGCCTGCGCATCGCCACGCCGCTGCAGGTCAACCTGCAGGTGCGCATCGCTGAAGTCAGCCGCTCGCTGGTAAAAAGCCTCGGTGTCCGCCTTGCTACGGTCGACCAGACCAATGGCTTCAAGATCGGCGTGGGTCAGGGCAATGCCGTCAGCGAGCAGTACGTTCCCGGCGGACCACTCGGCGTCGGCAATCTGACTCCGCCGAGCAATGGCTCGGCAATTGCCGGGCTCGCCACCGGCACTACCCTCGGCCTCACCGGCAAGCTGCTGGGGGTCAACATCCTCGGCGCGCTCGACGCGGGCGAGACGGTCGGCCTCGTCAGCACGCTGGCGCAGCCCAATCTTACCACCCTCTCGGGCGAGACGGCGGACTTCCTGGCCGGCGGCGAGTTCCCGATTCCCCTGAGCCAGGGCCTCGGCGCGACCTCGATCGAGTACAAGAAGTACGGTGTCAGCCTCAGCTACACGCCCACGGTGCTGGCCAACGGCCGTATCTCGATGCGCGTGCGGCCGGAAGTCTCGGAACTTTCGAGCGAAGGCGCGGTGACGCTCAACGGCTATTCGATCCCGGCCCTCACCGTGCGCCGCACCGAAACCACGGTGGAACTCGGCTCGGGCCAGAGCTTCATGATCGCCGGACTGCTGAGCAACAATACCGCCAACTCCATCCAGAAGATGCCGGGCGCAGGCGACCTGCCGATCCTGGGCTCGCTGTTCCGTTCGACCGGGTACAAGCGCGGCGAGACCGAACTGGTCATCATCGTCACCCCCTATCTGGTGAACCCGATGAATTCGGCCTCGCAGATCGCGCTGCCGACCGACGGCTTCAAGTCGCCCAACGAACTGCAGCGCATCCTGGGCAACATGGATAGCGACGGCGCCAGCGGCGAAAAGCGTCCGGAAGCGACGAAGACTCCGTCTGGAGCCACGGGTCCGGGCATCGGCGCGGCTACCCCTGTCCCGTCGAAGGACAAAAAGACCAAGCGCACCGCCGCCGACGACTCCGCCAAGCCCGGCTTCAGCTTCTAAGCGAGAAAGGGGATCACCATGCGCAAAGCTACTCTCGCCCGTACCGCCATCGCCTTCGGCTTCGGCCTCTCGCTGGCCGCTTGCGGCGGCGTGCCGGACAACCGCTCGGTCTATTCGGTCCACCAGCCGGTGGTCGAAAAGTCCGACTACCGCATCGACGTGACCAGCAGCGGCGCGGGCCTCGCCTATGGCGAGCAAGGCCGCCTTGCCGGCTGGTTCGAGGCCATGGGCCTCAAGTACGGCGACCGCATCTCGGTCGACGATCCGAGCATGAGCACCGCCACCCGCAGCGCCATCGCGGCAGTGGCGGAGCACTATGGGCTCGTCCTCGACGAAGCCACCACCCCGAGCGGCACCGTGCCCGCAGGCACCACCCGCGTCACGATCAGCCGCGCGAAGGCCTATGTCCCGGGCTGCCCGGACTGGTCGGCCAAGAGCGACTTCAACCCGGGCAACGCCACTTCGACCAACTACGGTTGCTCGGTGAACTCGAATCTCGCCGCTATGGTCGCCAATCCGGAAGACCTGATCCACGGCCAGACCGACACCGGATCGACCACGGTAATGACGTCGAACAAGGCGATCGACGCCTATCGCGCCGCCGCGCCGACCGGCAAGGGCAACTCGGTCTCCGCGACCGGCAGCAAGGGCAACTGATGGCCATGAACGCTCCCTGGAAGACGGGCGGCCCCGGCGGCCGCGACCAGTTCGCCGCATTCCTGTGCGACGAGGCCTCGCTCGACGTATTACGCCCCATCGCCATCGAGATGGGCTGGCAGCCGGAGAAGTGCCACAAGGGCGGCCTGCGCAATGCCGTGCAGTCGCTGTCGATCTCGGCCAGCCCGAACATCCTGCTCGTCGATCTTTCGGAGAGCGGCGACCCGCTGAGCGACATCAACGCCCTCGCCGAAGTCTGCGAGCCGGGCACGGTCGTCGTCGCGGTGGGCCAGGTCAACGACGTACGCCTCTACCGCGACCTCATCGCCAGCGGTATCCACGACTACCTGCTCAAGCCCCTGCAGTCCGCCGCCGTGCGCGACGCACTGGCCCAGGCGCAGTCGGTATTCTCGACCCCGCGCACGCATGACGTCGCGGCGGGCAAGCGGCATATCTCGACCGCCGTGATCGGCACGCGCGGGGGTGTCGGCGCATCGACGCTGGCGACGTCGCTGGCGTGGCTGTTCAGCACCGACCACAAGCTGCCGACCGCGCTGCTCGACCTCGACATCCACTTCGGCACCGGCGCGCTTTGCCTCGATCTGGAGCCGGGCCGCGGCCTGACCGACGCGATCGAGAACCCCAGCCGCATCGACGGCCTGTTCATCGAGCGCGCGATGATCCGCGCGAACGACAACCTCGCGATCCTCTCGGCCGAAGCGCCGATCAACGCACCGCTGCTGACCGACGGCTCCGCCTTCGTACAGCTCGAGGAGGAACTCCGCGCCGCGTTCGAGATGACCGTGGTGGACATGCCGCGCAACATGCTGATCAACTTCCCCCAGCTCGTCGCCGACCTCGGCGTCGCGGTGCTGGTGACGGAGATGACACTGGCCTCGGCGCGCGACACCATCCGCCTGCTCTCGTGGTTCAAGGCCAATGCGCCGCAGACCCGCGTGATCATCGTCGCCAACAAAGTGCAGACGGCGATGGCAGAGATCAGCAAGGCCGACTTCGAAGCCTCGATCGAGACCAGGATCGACGTCTCGATCCCCTATGACCTCAAGGCCGCATCGATGGCCGCAAAGCTGGGTCAGACCTTCGCCGACGCCAACCGTGCCACCAAGGCCGGCGCCGTGCTGCGCGACCTTGCCCGCGACATCGCCGATATCGCCGAGGACGACGGCGCCGCCGCCAAGCCCTCGCTGCTCGGGAAGTTCGACCTCAAGGCGATGATGCCCAAGGCGAAGAAGAAGGCTCCCGCGTCCTCGTAAGGCGCATGTTCGCAAGGTTCGACAGGATATGAACTTCCTTCAGGTCATCATGGTGACGACGGGGCTCACGGGCTTCGCGCTGCTCGTCTGGGCGCTTCTTTCGGGGCCAAACCCCAAGAAGGAATCGACCCGGCGCCTGAAGTCGGTGCGCTTCCGCCACTCGAACAACGCCAGCGACCGGCTGGAGGCGCAGATGCGCCGCGCCGTTGCCGCCCGCAAGCCGAGGATCCACCAGATCGCCGGCTCCGCCTCGCGCGCGGAGGCGCTGGCGCTGCGTCTGCACCGTTCTGGCCTGCCCTGGACCTTGCAGCAGTATCTCTACGGCTCGATCGGCCTCGGCGCGGTGATAACGCTGCTGATCCTGATGAAGACGGGCGCGCTGTTCCTTGCCCTCGCCTTCGGCGTCTTCATCGGCGCAGGGTTGCCGCACATGGTCGTCAGCCACTTCATCAAGCGCCGCTCCAACGCCTTCACCGTCAAGTTCGCCGACGCCATCGACCTGCTCGTGCGCGGCCTGCGCTCGGGCCTGCCGGTCTCGGAGACGCTCACCATCGTCTCGCAGGAAATCCCCGGCCCCGTCGCCGAGGAATTCAAGCTGATCACCGACCGCATGAAAGTCGGCAAGACCATGGAGGATGCCCTCCAGGAAACCGCCGACCGCCTGAACATGCCCGAATTCAACTTCTTCTGCATCACCCTCGCCATCCAGCGCGAGACCGGCGGCAACCTGGCGGAGACGCTGGCGAACCTGTCGGACGTGCTGCGCAAGCGCGCGCAGATGAAGCTCAAGATCCGTGCGATGAGTTCGGAATCCAAGGCTTCGGCCTACATCGTCGGCTCGCTGCCGTTCATCGTCTTCTTCATGATCTGGTGGATCAGCCCCCAGTACATCGGCCAGTTCTTCATCGACGAGCGCCTGATGGTCGCCGGCATCGGCGGCGCCATCTGGATGGGCATCGGTGCCTTCATCATGGCCAAGATGGTCAGCTTCGAGATCTGAGGACCAGCACATGCTCGAACAACCCGCCGGTCCCACCCTCCTCGGCTTCGACGTCACTTACGTCGGGACACTGCTCACCATCGTCGCGGCCGCCGCGGTGCTCTTCGCGATCTACACCGCGATTACCATCCGCGACCCGATGCAAAAGCGCGTCAAGGCGCTGAACGCCCGGCGCGAGCATCTCAAGGCGGGCATCATCACCACCGCCCGCAAGCGCCAGAGCCTGATCCGCCGCAACGACACCACCGACAAGATGGGTGCGTTCCTCGGCAAGGCGCGGATGCTGCAGGACAGCCAGATCAAGACCATCCAGCAGAAGCTGGCGCAGGCCGGCATCCGCAACAAGGAATGGGCCGTCGCGGTCGTCCTCGCCCGCCTCGTCGCGCCGATCGTGCTGGGCGGTTTCGCCGCGCTGGTGATTTACGGGATCGATTATTTTCCGCAGTGGTCGGACTTCAAGAAGTTCATGGCCTTCGCCGCGATGGTGTTAGCCGGATACAAAGGCCCGGACATCTACATCCAGAACCTCGTGTCCAAGCGCACCGACGCGATCCGCAAGGGCCTGCCCGACGCGCTCGACCTGCTCGTCATCTGCGCCGAAGCGGGCCTGACCGTGGACGCCGCCTTCGAGCGCGTCTCACGCGAACTGGGCCGCGCCTACCCGGAACTGGGCGACGAGTTCTCGATGACCTCGATCGAACTCTCGTTCCTCACCGAACGCCGCGCCGCGTTCGAGAACCTCGCCTACCGCGTCAACCTCGACGCGGTGAAGGGCGTGGTGACGACGATGGTGCAGACCGAACGCTACGGCACCCCGCTGGCCTCTGCGCTACGCGTGCTCTCGGCCGAATTCCGCAACGAACGCATGATGCGCGCCGAGGAAAAGGCGGCGCGCCTGCCCGCGATCATGACCGTGCCGCTGATCCTGTTCATCCTGCCGACGCTGTTCGTCGTCATCCTCGGCCCGGCGGCGTGCTCGATCGGCGATGCGTTCTCGGGGACGGGTCCAGGCAAGGCGGGATAAAGGCCAGAAGAATAAGGGTGGACGCGAGGGTCAGCACCCTCGCGCTCCCGGTACTGTCGGCGCAGCGCGCGAAGTTCTCCCGCACCTCTGGTCTCTGCCGGTCGTTGCGGTTACTTGCCAGCCATGGATGACCTTTTCGCCGCGCAGACAGTTCGCGATCGCAAGCTGGAACGGCGCGATGTCGAAGCGCTTGTCGGCAGTCCCTGGCACATCACGAACTGCGATCTGGATGAGGCGGACCTGTCGGGTCTCGACTTGTCCGCCTGGACCTTCGAACAGTGCAGCCTGCGCCATGCGAAACTGTCCGGCGCGAAACTGGAGCAGACCCGCTGGCGCTCGTGCCGGGGCGCCTTCGCAGACTTCATCGGCTGCGACCTCAGCGACGCGGCATTCACCGCCTGCGACTTCAACAATTCTGCGCTGCGGCGCGCCATGCTGCAGGGAACCCGCTTTTCCCGCAGCAAGCTGACGGGCGCCGACATGTCCGATCTCAAGGCGCTGGAAGTCCATTTCGACGAAACCCTGCTCGTCGGTGCGAAGCTGCCCGGCCTGTCGTTCCGCAAGACGACCCTGCAGCGCATCGACTTCTCACAGGCCGACCTGCGCAAGGTGGATTTCCGGATGACCACTTTCGAAGGCTGCAGCCTGCGCGATGCGCAAGTGGACGGCGCGCGCTTCGAGGGTGCAGACTTGCGCGGCGCCGATCTGGGCGGCGTGACCCTCGGCGATGCGCGGCGCTTCCGCGGCGCGACGATCTCACGCGATCAGGCTGCCCTGTTGCTGGGCGAAGTGGGACTGAAGGTGCGCTGACGGCGGCGTTTCAGCCGTCCGTCTCTACCAGTTCCGCGATCTCGAAGGCGAACCCCTTCCACCCGCGCATCTTCGCCGCCTCGTCCAGCGGAAGGCGCTTCTTCTTCGCCTCCGCCAGCGAGCGGGCGTGCCCCCAGAACACCTCGGTCCTGCCGTTCTGCAACTCGGCCACCACGCGCCAGTAATGCGTGAAAGGATCGGTCGTCGGCCCGATGGTCTTGACGTAGCCGTCCGCCATCGTCGCGGTGAGATAACGCTTCTTCTTGCGGGCCATCAGTGCGCGAGGATGCCTGCCATGATGATGTCGATCGTATGCTCGCGGTAACGGTCCCGCAGTTCCTCGGTCAGGCTGTCCTGGTCGAAACAGTGCTTGAGCACCAGCCGCGCCGAGAAGAAGCGGTCCACCGCCCCCGTCACCGTGAAGTAGAACAACTGCGGGTCGATCTCGCGGAACACCCCTGCCCGCACGCCGTCGCCGATCAACTGCTCGTAAGCGCGGTAGATCGGCGAGAGGTAGCAATTGGCGATGCGCCGCGCCTCGGTATCGTCGCTCTCGCGCACCATGCGCATGGTCAGGCGATTGAGATACGGCACTTCGTAGAAGGTATCGACCACCTTCCACAAGTGCCGCCGCAGCTTGGCCTCCGGCTCCCACCCGTCCTTGGCGACGAGCGCGTCGACGCTGACGACGATCGCCTCCCAGTCACGGTCGAGCAGCGCCTTGAGCAGCCCCGCCTTGTTGCCGAAGTAGTACTTCACCAGCGCCGAGTTCAACCCGGAGCGGAGGCTCAGTTCGGAAAGCGAGATGTCGATCACGTCGCCGTCGCGCATGATCGCACTCGCCGTGTCGAGCAGCATCGCACGCGCGCCCGGAGGCGCGACTTCCACGGCGCCGGCGGTCAGGGAGACGGGACGTTCCTTCATCGGCGCTTACTTCGGCCCCATGCGGATCGCACCGTCGAGACGGATCGATTCGCCGTTGAGATAGTCGTGCTCCAGCATGAACAACGCCAGCTTCGCGTACTCTTCCGCCTTGCCGAGGCGCTTGGGGAACGGCACCATCGCCGCCAGCGCATCCTGCACGCCCTGCGGCATTCCCGCCATCATCGGCGTCTCGAAAATGCCCGGCAGGATCGTGTTGACGCGAATGCCCTCGCTCATGAGATCGCGCGCGACCGGCAGCGTCATCGCCAGTACCCCGCCCTTCGACGCGGCATAGGCGGCCTGCCCGATCTGGCCGTCCTGCGCCGCGACGCTCGCGGTGTTGACGATGGCCCCACGCGAACCGGCCGCGTCGAGCGGCTCCAGCGTCGCCATGCCCGCCGCCGACTTGCTGATGCAGCGGAAGGTGCCCACGAGGTTGATCGCGATCGCCTTCTCAAACAGCGCCATGTCGTGCGACCTGGGCTCGCCCGTCTCGCGATTCTTGCCGACGGTCTTGGCGGCCGGCGCGATGCCTGCGCAATTGACCAGCACCCGCTCCTGCCCATGCGCCGCGCGTGCTTTCGCGAATCCGGCGATCACGCTGTCCTCGTCGGTCACGTTGACCGCGCAGAACACGCCGCCGATCTCGGCTGCAAGCGCTTCGCCAGCTTCGGCATTGAGGTCGAAGATCGCGACCTTCACGCCCTGCGCCGCGAGCGCCCGCGCCGTCGCCGCGCCAAGTCCGGAAGCCGCGCCGGTGACCACTGCGGCCATGGAGTTGTCGAGTTTCATGCCGATTTCCTTTTCCTGTCGCGCCCTATGCCGATCCGGCGAAGCAGACCATCGATTTTGTCCGAGGCGATTTAATCAATCGGTTAAATGCCTCGAGAGGGCCGGTCAATCCATTGCGCAAGATCGATTTGCAGCAACGCAACAGGATTTCACCGGGGCGATGGCGTGCGCAAGAAACTCTGTGGACAATGCCTATATGCAACAGGTCTATTGTTCCAACTAATCGGCTGGAATCCTTGCGCGGTTGCAGAACGGCCACGGTTCATCGCGCATGGCTGTTGCGTCATTGCCACAATCGCCAACCCATTTCTCCCAACTTGGCAAATTCCGTTGAAAGGCGATCCCTCCGGCGCAACAACATTTCACATGGCATCACGATGCGTGCGCGCATCCGAAAGCCGGCAACGGGTCATCAGGCGAACTTGGTCACGCATTCGCCTGCTGAACGAAGCAACAAGGGACACAAAAGTGAAAACCACGATCCAGAAGGCCGCACTGCGCGGCGCGACAAGCCTTACGGCTTGCGCATTGCTGTGCGGCACCGCACACGCGCAGAACGCAGTTCCGCAAGCGGCCGATGCCGTCGATGATGCGAACACCATTGTCGTCACCGGCTCGATCCTGCGCCAGACCGACAAGGAAACCGCTTCGCCGGTCACCGTGCTGTCGTCGGACAGCCTGCAAAAGCGCGGCATCAACACCGCGTCCGAAGCTCTCCAGCGCCTCAGCGCCAACGGCGCGGGTACGATCGCCAGCGGCTGGAACAACGGTTCGAACTTCGCGGCCGGCGCCAACGCCCCGGCGCTGCGCGGCCTGACCGTGCAGAACACCCTTTCGATCGTCGATGGCCTGCGCCTCGCTCCGTACCCGCTTGCGGATGACGGCCAGCGCAACTTCGTCGATCTCAACACAATCCCCAACGCGATCATCGAGCGCATCGAAGTCCTCAAGGACGGCGCTTCGTCGACCTACGGCGCCGACGCTATCGCGGGCGTGGTCAACATCATCACCAAGAAGGAAGTCCAGGGCATCCACGCGAATGGTTCGCTGGGCGTCTCGGATCGTGGGGACTCGGGCGAGCAGCGCATCGACCTGACCGTGGGCTACGGCGATCTCGCCGAGCAGGGCTTCAATGTTTACGTCTCGGGCGAATACCAGAAGAACGATGCTCTGCTAGCCCGCCAGCGCGGTTATCCGAACAACTCGCTCGACCTCACCGGCATCTGCGGCGTAAGCGAAAATCCGAACAGCCCAGGCGCCCAGACCTGCATGAACAACGGCAACCTCAACGGCTACACGCCGGAGACGGGCGCGTTCAACGGCATGTTCGGCACGCCGGGCATTCCGCTCGTTCGCCCCGTCGCTGCCGACGGAACCACCGGCAACGGCCGTTTCAGCTACCTCAACCCCTCACTGGGCTGCGGCCAGTTCCCGCTAAACCCGAACATCGGCGCCTCGACCTCGGCCCCGCTTTCGGGCGCATGCGAAGTCGATACCCAGTACAACTACCGAATGCTTCAGCCGGACATTGAACGCTATGGCTTCACCGGCCGCGCAACCGTCAATCTGGGTGACCGCGCGCAGTTTTACGCAATGGGCACTTACTACCAGACCAACACTCTGGCGACGCTGGCTCCGGCTGCATTCAACGGCCGCCCCGCGGCTTCGCCGAGCGGTCAAGTTCCGGCCCTCTACAACGTGTTGCTTCCGGCTTACGTCTGCGCTGCAGGCGTCGGCACCGTCAGCGGCCTGGGCACCGGCTGCGACGCCACCAACGGCACGCTCAACCCGTACAACCCTTATGCGGCCAGCGGCCAGCGCGCGCAGATGCTGCTGTCGTCGCCGTTCACCCGCACCGACGAGACCCGCACCCGCTCGCTCCGCGGCGTCGCCGGCATCGATGGCTCGTTTGGCAACGACTGGCGTTACAGCGCGAACTTCACGGCTTCGGAAGTTCGCCTCAAGCGTTATCAGGATAACTACCTGATTCCGCAGCGCATCATGAACCTGGCGGCGACCGGCGGCTTCAACTTCGCCGACCCGCTAGCGAACTCGCAGGATGTGTGGAACTACGTCGCCCCGCAGAGCGTGACCACGTCGGTCTCGAAGCTGTGGCAGGTGCAGGGCACCCTCGCCAAGGACCTGTTCGAACTGCCCGGTGGGCCGCTGCAGGCAGCCGTCGGCGTCGCCTACCGCAAGGAATCGATCAACGCGCCTTCGGCCAACCCGGCCAACGACGCTTCGCCGTATGATCGCTACTACACGATCAACGCCGTCGGTGCGGAAGGTTCGCGTAACGTCAAGTCGGCGTTCTTCGAACTCTCCGCCCCGGTTATCGACCAACTCGAACTGACCGCTTCGGGTCGTTACGACAAGTATTCGACCGGCCAGCAGAACTTCTCGCCGAAGATCGGCATCAAGTTCAAGCCGGTTGACGAACTCGTGCTGCGCGGCACCTTCTCGAAGGGCTTCCGCATCCCGTCGTTCAACGAAGCCTTCGGTCTGCCGACCACCGGCTACGTCAACAAGACGATCGACTGCGGCGTATATATCGACTTCTGTAATGCGCACCGGAACGACAACGGTGATCTGAACAGCTACGTGCCGCGCGGGACCTACAGCGTCGGCCTCACCACTGCGGGCAACCCGCAGCTGAAGCCGGAGAAATCGACCTCGTTCACCGCCGGTGTCGTCTTCGAGCCGATCCGCAACGTTTCGTTCAGCGTCGATTTCTGGCACATCAAGACCAAGGATCTCATCATTGGTCTGCCCAGCACCAAGGTGTATGAAGATGAGTACTACCTGAACAATGGCGTCATCACCACGCCGGGTGCCGTCGCCATCCCGGGTTCGATCGATCAGGAAAAGCCGAACGCGCTTCCGCTGCTCGGGTTCCTGCAGAGCTCTTTCATCAACGCCAGCTCGCAGACCGTTAGCGGCATCGACTTCGGCATCAACGCCAGCTACGATCTGACCGATGATCTGACCTTCATCAGCCAGCTCGACGCTTCGTACACGATGAAGTACAAGCTGGTCGATCCAGACGGTGTCTCGTACCGTTATGAGGGCACTCTGAGCCCCTGCAACATCACTTCGTGCTCGGGCGCTCCCAAGTTGCGCGGTACTTGGCAGAACACCCTGGCTTACAAGAACACCTCGGTGACGCTGACCGCGTACTACACCAAGGGCGTTCTGAGCGACCAGCTCGACGCCGGCGGCGAGCGCGGCACCTGCACTAGCTCGGTTCACTACCAGGACACGTCGCCTGCAATCGGCACCACGCCCGCCTACGGCGGTACGCCAGTGATGTGCAAGTCGAAGGACATCTGGAACTTTGACCTGTCGATCAACCAGAAGGTCAACGACAACCTTTCGATCTACGCGAACTTCCTGAACGTGTTCGACATCAAGGCGCCGTTCGATCCGAACGCTGCTTACGGTATCTCGAACTACAACCCGGCGTTTGCAGGCCCGAACCTTATCGGCCGCTACATCCGTATCGGTGCGAAGGTCGACTTCTAAAGTCTCCTGCGTTCCGCATGGAAATCTACAGGAAGGGCGGTCTCGCAAGAGGCCGCCCTTTTTGCATGCCCGCACCTCAAACGCCTCATCCCTGGCGAAAACCGTTTCATCGCAATATGTTGTAATGTTACAACTGAGGGCGGAAATGTTGCACATTTGCGGCACATCCTTGTTGCAGTCGCGAACAGGACCTGCAGGATGATCTCATTACCCGGATTTCCGGCCGGGTCGCGGACTTCCAGCTCCGCATGGGCAACGCATGGGCAACAAGGGGACTTATGATGAAAACCGCTAGAAGCGCCCTGCTTCTTGGCGTCGCCGCGATTCCGGCGATCGCCGCTGTGGCCGCCGCACCGGCGCGCGCGCAGGACAGCACGCAGGCTGCCGAGAGCAGCGACACCGCCGATTCCATCATCGTGACCGGCACGCGCATCGCCCGGCCCGGCCTTGATACGGCCAATCCGGTCACGGTCGTGACCTCCAAGGACCTGACCGACGCCGGCACCACCAACGTCACCGATTATCTCAAGACGATCCCGGCGCTGCAGGCTTCGCTCAGTTCCTACAACAACTCCGGTGATCGCGCCGCGATCGGCTTCACCGGCCTCAATCTGCTCGATCTGCGCAACCTCGGCTATCAGCGCACGCTGGTCCTGATCGACGGCCGCCGCCAGGTCGCATCGGTCGACGGCACGCAGGCCGTGGACATCAACACGATCCCGAGCGATCTGCTCGAACGCGTCGAAGTGCTCACCGGCGGCGCTTCCGCGATCTACGGTGCGGACGGCGTCTCGGGCGTCGTCAATTTCATCCAGAAGAAGGATTTCGAGGGCGTCACCGGCCGCGTCCAGACCGGTATCTCGAAGTACGGCGATGCCGGCCAGCGGCTGATCTCGCTCACAGCGGGCCATAACTTCGCCGATGGTCGCGGCAACTTCGCGGTGGCCTGGGAACACGCCGAGGAAGATCGCCTCAGCTCGCACCGCCGCAAATATCTCGACGGAGAAAACCGCACCGGCTTCTACCTCAACGCCGACGACACCGAGACGGGCAGCCAGAACAATGACGGCATCCCGGACTACATTCCGCTCAAGGGCGTGCGCTACAACGACACGTCCCCGGCGGGCGCGATCGACGTCGATTTCGATTTCGCACCGGACTTCGTGGGTGGTTTGGGCCAGCGGTACGACCCGGGCGTGTTCGTTCCCAACTTCTACCAGCAGGGCGGTTCGGGCACCCTCACCTCGCTTTACGGCAACGACCTGCTGCCCGAGATCAACCGCGACGTCGTCAGCGGCCTGTTCCACTTCGACTTCAGCGACGCCTTCAAGCTCTATGCCGAAGGCAAGTACGCGCGCAGCCGCTCCTTCTCGCTCGCGCAGCCGACCTGGGACTATTACCTCTTCATCCCCGAAGACAACCCGTACATCCCGGATGCCGTGCGCGCCGCCATCGATCCCGCCAACGGCGGCGTCCTGGTCAACCGCGACAACTTCGACTTCGGCCGCCGCGGTGAGGATATCACCCGCAAGACCCTGCGCGGCGTGATCGGCGCCCGGGGCGAGATCAGCCCGAACCTGTCCTACGACGTCAGCTACGTTTACGGCCAGACGAAGGTGCGCTCGCACTACACCAACAACATGATCACCGACCGCTACCTGGCGGCGATCGATGCGGTGAGCGATGGGAACGGCGGCGCCACCTGCCGGGTCAACCTGGACCCGACCTGGACGCCGAACCAGCCCTTCGGCGACTATGGCACGCGCAGCATCATTCCGCCGACGACCTTCTCGTCCGGCGACTGCATGCCGCTTAACCTGTTCGGTGAGAACAACGCGAGCAATCGCGCCGCGCTCGACTGGATCATGGCCGATACGGTGGATCGCACCACGCTGACCCAGCATGTCGTCAGCGGCTCGCTCACCGGCAATACCGAGGGCCTGTTCGAACTGCCCGGCGGCGCCATCGGCTTCGCGGTCGGCGGCGAATACCGCAAGGAAAAGAGCAGCTTCGTTGCCGACGAACTGGCAGCGCAGGGCCTCACCTTCACCAACTCGCTGGGCAACACTCAGGGCCAGTTCGACGTGTGGGAGGCATTCGGCGAAGTCGACGTGCCGATTCTGGCCGACATGCCGTTCGCCAAGCGCCTCGGCCTGAACGGCGCATTCCGTTATTCGGACTATTCCAGCATCGGTTCGACCAATGCCTGGAAGGTCGGCGGCGAATGGGCCCCGGCGCGCGACATCACGTTCCGCGGCACGTACTCGAAGGCCGTGCGCGCACCGAACATCGGTGAGTTGTACGGCCAGCAGTCGCAGACTTACGAGTTCATCGACGATCCGTGCGGCAGCGACTACCTGCAGAACGGCACCCAGTACCGCGTCACCAATTGTCAGGCCCTGCTCAGCGGTCTCGGCGTTGCCGATCCCGCGAACTACAACGACACGCGCGGCAGCAACATCCCCGGCTTTTCGGGCGGCAATCCCGACCTGCGTGAGGAAACCGCGAAGACCTGGACGGCGGGCGTGGTGCTCCAGCCCTCGTTCATCCCGCGCCTGACAATCACTGCCGACTGGTACGATATCCGCATCAAGAACGCGATCACCACTGTCGATGCGCAGACCGTGGCCGACCTGTGCGTCGATCAGGCATCGCTCGACAACCAGTACTGCTCCACCATCACGCGCCAGAACGGCGGCCAGAATGCAGGGTACATCACCAGCTTCCTGGTCGGGCCGCTCAACGTCGCGAACATGCACACCTCGGGCCTCGACTTTCAGGTCAACTACACGGTGCCGACCGACAAGTACGGCGTGTTCGGCGCGCGCGTGGTGGGCAACTATCTGCACCGCCTGACGGAGATTCCCATCCCCGGTGCGGATCCCGTCAACAACGCCTACGTCGCGGGCAACATCGCGCCCAAGTTCCAGGTCACCACCGACATCACCTGGGCCAAGGGACCGTTCAGCCTCGACTGGCAGATCAACTACTACTCGAAGATGTACCGGTACGATCGCCAGACGGTCGCCAACAACCCGGACGTCGTCGCGCCGGAATACATGAAGATCAAGGAGCGCTTCTCGCACGACCTGAGCTTCACGTATGATGTGGGTGACGAATTCACGATCTACGGCGGCATCAACAACCTGTTCGACCAGAAGCCGGACTTCGCCTCGTTGAACACGCCGGTCAGCGCGATCGGTCGTTACTTCTTCATGGGCGCCAAGGTGAAGCTGGCTGACCTGTTCGGCGGCGCCCGGTAACGGAACTTCCAATCGCAGCTCATGTAAAAAGGGCGGGATCGCAAGATCCCGCCCTTCCTTTTTCAGTGACTTATTCCACGCGTATCGCCAGCGCGCCGTCGCCGTCCTCGATCCGGACGTGCGATCCATCCGGCACCTCGCCTGCCAGGAGCTTCTCCGCCAGCGGGTCCTGCAAGTACCGCTGCACCGCGCGCTTCAATGGCCGGGCGCCGTAGACCGGGTCGTAACCCACCCGCCCCAGCCACCGCTTCGCCGCGTCCGACAGGTCGAGCACGATCTTGCGGTCCTTGAGCAGCTTCTGCACGCGGGCCACCTGGATATCGACGATCGGCGCCATGTGCTCCTGGCCCAGCCGGTGGAACAGCACGATCTCGTCGAGACGGTTGAGGAACTCGGGCCGGAAATGCCCGCGCACCACTTCCATCACCTGCGGCTCCACGGTGGAGACGTCCACGCCCTCGTCAAGCCCGGCAAGGTACTGGCTGCCGAGGTTGCTGGTCAGGATGATGAGCGTGTTGGTGAAGTCCACCACGCGGCCCTGCCCGTCGGTCAGGCGCCCGTCATCGAGCACCTGCAGCAGCACGTTGAAGACGTCGGAATGCGCCTTCTCGACCTCGTCGAACAGCACGACCTGATAAGGCCGCCGCCGCACCGCCTCGGTCAGCACGCCGCCTTCCTCGTAGCCGACATAGCCCGGAGGCGCGCCGATCAGGCGGGCGACCGCGTGCTTCTCCATGAACTCCGACATGTCGATGCGCACCATCGCGGTGTCGTCGTCGAACAGGAAGCCCGCCAGCGCCTTGGTCAACTCGGTCTTGCCGACGCCCGTGGGGCCGAGGAACAGGAACGAGCCGAGCGGCCGGTTCGGGTCCTGCAGGCCCGCGCGCGCGCGCCGCACCGCCTTGGAGACGGCGGCGACGGCATCGGTCTGGCCGATCACGCGGCCGCCGATGATCTGCTCCATCTTGAGGAGCTTCTCGCGCTCGCCTTCCAGCATGCGGTCGACCGGAACCCCGGTCCAGCGGCTGACGACGCCGGCGATGTCGTCCTCGGTCACTTCCTCGCGCAGCAAGGCGTTCCCGGCGGTGGCCTGCGCCTCCGCCAGCTTCGCCTCCAGCGCGGGGATGGTGCTGTAGGACAGCTCGCCCGCTTTGGCGTAGTCGCCGCCGCGCTGCGCCTGCTCGAGTTCGATGCGCGCGGCGTCGAGCTGTTCCTTGAGCTTGCCTTCCGCCGCGATCTTGTCGCGCTCGTTCTGCCAGCGGGTGGTCAGTTCGCTCGACTGCTGTTCGAGGTTGCTGAGTTCCACGCGCAGCGCGGCAAGCCGGTCCTTCGACGCGGAATCGCTCTCCTTGCCGAGCGCCATTTCCTCGATCTTGAGCTGGACAATGCGGCGGTCGAGCTTCTCGATCTCCTCGGGCTTGCTTTCCACTTCCATGCGGATGCGGCTGGCGGCCTCGTCCATGAGGTCGATCGCCTTGTCGGGCAGGAAGCGGTTGGTGATGTAGCGGTTGGACAGCGTCGCCGCCGCCACGATCGCGCCGTCGGTGATCCGCACGCCATGGTGCAGCTCGTACTTTTCCTTGAGCCCGCGCAGGATCGAGATCGTGTCCTCGACCGTCGGCTCGCCCACGAACACGGGCTGGAAGCGGCGCTGCAGCGCGGCGTCCTTCTCGACGTACTTCTGGTATTCGTCGAGCGTGGTCGCGCCGATGCAGTGCAGTTCGCCGCGTGCCAGCGCGGGCTTGAGCAGGTTGCCCGCGTCCATCGAGCCTTCGGAGGCGCCCGCGCCGATCAGCGTGTGCATCTCGTCGATGAACAGGATGATCTGGCCGTCAGCGCCCTTCACCTCGTCGAGCACGGCCTTCAGGCGCTCCTCGAACTCGCCGCGGTACTTGGCGCCCGCGATCAGCGAGCCCATGTCGAGCGACATCAGGCTGCGGTCCTTGAGGCTGTCGGGCACGTCGCCATTGGCGATGCGGAGCGCGAGCCCTTCGGCGATGGCGGTCTTGCCGACGCCTGGGTCACCGATCAGCACGGGGTTGTTCTTGGTGCGCCGCGCGAGGATCTGGATAGTGCGGCGGATCTCCTCGTCGCGGCCGATGACCGGGTCGAGCTTGCCGTCCTTCGCCGCCTGCGTGAGATCGCGGGCGTACTTCTTCATCGCATCGTAGGCGTTCTCCGCGCCCGCGCTGTCGGCGGTGCGGCCGCCGCGCAGCTCCGTGATCGCGGCTTCGAGTGCCTGCGCCGTGACATTGCCCGCCTTGAGCGCCTGGCCCGCCGCCGTGGTCGTCGCCAGCACCAGGCCCAGCAGCAGCCGCTCGACGGTGACGAAGCTGTCGCCCGCCTTGGTCGCAGCCTGCTCGGCGGCGTCGAGGACACGGACGGCATCGTTGTCCAGACCCGGCGAACCGGCCGCGCCGCTGCCCGAAACGGCGGGGATTTTCGCCAGCGCCTTGTCGAGTTCCTGCGTCGCGAACACCGCGTTGCCACCGGCGCGCTTGATGAGCCCGGCGGCCATGCCTTCGGGATCGTCGAGCAGGGCCTTGAGGATATGCTCGGGCGCGATGCGCTGGTGGTTCAGGCGGATCGCGACGGTCTGCGCGGCCTGGAGAAACCCCTTTGCGCGGTCAGTGAACTTTTCGAGATTCATTGTGGAATGTGCCTCCTGATCCCGCTCATATGGTGTTGCTTATATGCAACACAAGGGCTGGGCGCCCGAATTTTTCCTTAGTCGGTGAAATGCCCGAAGTCGTTGATCGGGCGCAACAGGAGCAGGCCGGAGCCGGCTGCCGAGGCAAAGATGGGTGCCCGTTGCCGATTTGCCAGAGGGCGTTTCGCCGGGGCGGTAAAGCACCCGCCGACCTAGCCCCGCCCGAAGCCCTGCCCTAGCCTTCGCGCGATAACCCCACGGGAAGAGGCTCAATGGCGAAATTCACACCCCAGCAGGCGGCAGACGTCCTCGCGATCAAGCAGGTGATCTACGAGTGGGGCGACGAACTCGACATCCACAACGGCCTGAAGATGCGCGAGACCGACTGCCTCGCCGAAGATGTGCGCTACAACGTCGGCGGCCAGTGGCGCGAGGGGCTGGCGGCGGTCGAGGCGTTCTACAAGGGCCGCGCCGAGACCATGAAGGCGGGCGCCGGCCTCATGACCATGCGCCACATCATCACCTCGCTGCGGGTCGGTTTCGAGGGCGAGGACCATGCGAAAGTCGGCTACCTGCTGGTGTTCTTCGCGGCGCTGGGCGACGGGCCTTTCGACAAGTACTGCGACCCGCTCGCGGTCGCCGACGTGAAGATGGAATGCCGCCGCGATGCCGATGGCGAGTGGCGGATCTCGCTGTTCGATTCGGGGCAGATCTTCAAGCGGGGGTAAAGCACCTTCGTCGCCGGTGACTTGCTCCGGGATCGCTGGCGGTCTTCGGGCAGTGGGTGGCTGATGGGGCTTCGACAGGCTCAGCCTGAGCGGATTTGAGAGCGGGTCTCCTGTTCCTGCTCAATTAGCTCGGACAGGTTTTCAAAGCAGTTTTCCAATTCCCGCTCAGGCTGAGCTTGTCGAAGCCCCCACTGCATGCACGAAAGCCGGAAGTGCGCGTAAAGTTTGCCGCTGGCCACGCCGAAACAAGCTGCTAACCTCCCGCTCATGCGATCCGTATCCACGTCGAGCCTGAGCGCTCTCGCCGCCGCCCTTCTCCTCTCCGCCTGCGCTGCCGCCCCCTCCGGCAGGCCTGTCGCCAGCACGCCGACGGCGCCGCCTGCACCGGAGGCCGCACCGCCTCGGCCCGCCGCCGCATCGCCGCAGGAACTGGTCGCCAAAGTCGACATCCCCTACGACAAGTTCGTCCTCGCCAACGGCCTCACCACCATCGTCCACACCGACCGCAAGGCGCCGATCGTGGGCGTCACGCTCTACTACAAGGTCGGCTCCAAGAACGAGCCGCGCGGCAAGACCGGCTTCGCGCACTTGTACGAGCACCTGTTCTTCGGCGGCTCATCCAACGTGCCCAACTTCGACATTCCGCTGGAAGCGGCCGGGTCCACCTCGACCAACGGCTCCACCTGGTACGATCGCACCAACTACATCGAGACGGTGCCGACCGGCGCGCTCGACCTTGCGCTGTTCATGGAGAGCGACCGCATGGGGGCGCTGCTCCCCGCCGTCACGCAGGACAAGCTCAACAAGCAGCGCGGCGTCGTCCAGAACGAGAAGCGGCAGGGCGACAACCAGCCCTACGGCCTCGCCGAATATGCGGTGGCCGAGGGCCTGTTCCCGGTCGGCCACCCCTATCACCACTCGACGATCGGCTCGATGGCCGACCTAGACGCCGCCAGCCTGACCGACGTGCGCAAGTGGTTCACCGACCATTACGGCCCCAACAACGTCGTCCTCGTCCTCTCGGGCGACATCGACGCGGCGACCGCGAAGCCCAAGGTCGAGAAGTGGTTCGGCGCGATCCCGAAGGGGCCTGAAGTCGCCCCCGTCGCGGCCGGGCCGGTCACCCTGTCCGCGCCGATCTCGCGCGACCTGACCGATCAGGTGCCGACCGTGCGCCTCAGCCGCGACTGGAGCGGCCCCGGGCTCAACGATGCGGACGCCGCCGCCCTGCGCATCGGCATGCACATCCTCGGCGGCCTCGCCAGCTCACGGCTGGACAACGAACTGGTGCGCGGGCAGCAGCTTGCCGTCTCCGTCACCGCCTCTGCCCAGACGTTCGAGCAGGCCAGCTTCCTCGACGCCTCGATGGACGTGAAGCCCGGCGTCCAGCGCGCCAAGGCCGAAGCCGCGCTCGACAAAGTCATCGCCGATTTCGTCGCCAAGGGGCCGAGCGAGGACGAAGTGCGCCGCGCTGTCACCTCCATCCTGTCGAGCGAGATCGGCGGGCTGGAGCAGGTCGGCGGCTTCTCCGGCAAGGGCGCGACCCTCGCCGAAGGGCAAGTCTATTCGAACGATCCGGCCAAGTACAAGGCGGACCTGCAGGCCATCGCCGCGCTGACGCCCGACGCCGTGCGCACCGCGATGTCCAGGTGGCTCGGCCGCCCGGTCTATAAGATCGCGGTGGTGCCGGGTGCACGCACCGAGGACGGCGCGAAGATGGGCGGCTGGGGTGACGAAGCCGCCAACCCGCCCGCAGCGGCAGGCAAGGCCGCCAAAGCCCCAAAGCTCGCCCCCGCGCCCAGGCGCAGTGCGCCGCCGGTCGCACCGGTCAGCGCCCTCGCCTTCCCGGCGATCGAGCGCACCACGCTCTCGAACGGCATCCCCGTCACGCTGGCGCGGCGGACCACGGTGCCCAAGCTGGTCCTGTCGATCGACTTCGACGCCGGGTACGCGGCCGATGCGCTCGACACGCCGGGCACGCAGGGGCTGATGCTCGGCATGCTCGAGGAAGGCACCAAGACCCGCAACGCCACCCAGATCGCCGAGGAACAGGAGCGCCTCGGCGCCTCGATCGGCACCGGTGCCAGCCTCGACACCAGCAGCCTGACGCTGAGTGCGCTCAGCGACAACCTCGCGCCCTCGCTGGCGCTGGCCTCCGACGTGCTGCTGCATCCGGCTTTCGCGCAGGCCGACTTCGATCGCGCGCGCGGACAGGCGCAGGCCGAACTGGCGCAGGCTCAATCGACGCCAAGCGCGCTGGCCTCGCGTACGATGAGCGGCGAACTCTTCGGCACTCATCCTTATGCCCAGCCCGGCGACGGCCTCGGCAGCGATACCGCGCTCGCCGCCCTCACGCCCGAGGCGCTGCGCGCCGCCCATGCCAAGTGGCTGCGCCCCGACCTCGCGCGGATCACCGTGGTCGGCGACGTGACCATGGAGCAGCTCAAGCCGCTGCTGGAAAAGGCGTTCGGCGGCTGGAAGGCCCCGGCCGCACCCAAGCCGGTGAAATCGCTCGACACCGCGACGCCCGCACCCGCATCGCGCGTAGTGCTGATCGACCGGCCGAACTCGCCGCAGTCGGTGATCCTCGCCGGGCGGGTGCTGCCGCTGACCGGCCGCACGCCGAACGAGGAATCGCTGATGCTGGCGAACGACGTCGTCGGCAACGGCTTCCTTTCGCGCCTGAACCTCGACATTCGCGAGGAAAAGGGCTGGAGCTACGGCGTACGCTCGGGCATCAGCCAAGCGACGGGGCCGGTGACGATGCAGGTCATGGCGCCCGTGCAGGCCGACCGCACGGGCGATTCGATCCGCGCCATCATCGCCGACATGAGCGCCCTGCCGACGAAGCAGCCGATTTCGGCCGAGGAGTACCAGCGCGTCACCGACGGCGCGATCCGCAGCTTGCCCAACGACTTCGAGACGAATGCGCAAGTGCTCGCCGCCATCGTCAAGAACGACCGGCTGGGACGGCCTGAAGATTACTATGTGAAGCTCGCGCAGACCTATCGCGGCATCGACGCGAAGCGGATCGGCGGCGCGGCGGCGCAGTATCTGCAGCCCGCCGACTTGACCTGGGTGATCGTCGGCGACCGCAAGATCGTGGAACCGCAGCTCAAGGCCCTGGGTTTGCCCGTGGAGGTCCGCCCCGCACCCAGCGTCGCGGGCGAGAACGAGAGCGAAGGAGCTTCCGAATGACCGTTGCCGGCACGTACGACTGCGTCACCAATACCCCGCTGGGCCGCCAGAAGGGCGTCCTCACCATCGAGCCCGGAGCAGGCGACAGCTTCTCCGGGAACATCACCGGCGACCTTGGCAGCATGGACGTGACCAACGGCCGCATTGCCGGGCAGACCCTGACGTGGTCGATGAAGATGACCCTGCCGATGCCGATGGACCTCGACTGTTCCGCGACGGTCGAGGGCGATGCGCTGACGGGGACGGTAAAGGCCGGGATGTTCGGCGCGATGGAACTGACGGGAACGCGGCGCGCGGGCTGAGCCATCACACCACACTCGTCCCCTACTTTCCCCTCGTCATTGCGTGCGAATACTTCCGGAAAACTGCAAAGGCCCGACACCGCGCGCTCCACTGTGGCGCAATGCCGGGCCCCCTCACCCCCCCAGGTGAGCTCGTGCAGCGCACGGAGCCAGATGCCCCGCGTCGCCGAATGCGCGGACGATGCCCCTTGGGCACGCCAGCGCGAAATTGTTGGAAAGACCCCCCCGGTCTTCGCGCAATCGATAGCACCGGGAATTGCGAATACAAGCGGATTATTGCGAACAGTCCCTTCCCGGGACAACAAGAGTTGCACAGCGGACACAAAAAAGCCGCCGGACCGAAGAAACGGCACGGCGGCTTTTTCGTGAGGCTTGTTAAGCGTCAGCCGAGCTTCGCCTTCAAGATCTCGTTGACGACCTGCGGGTTGGCCTTGCCCTGCATCGCCTTCATCGTCTGGCCGACGAAGAAGCCGAACAGCGCCACCTTGCCCTCGCGGTACTGCGCGACCTTGTCGGCGTTGGCGGCGAGGATCTCGTCCACCTTGGCCTCGATGGCGCCGGTGTCCGATTCCTGCTTCAGCCCCTCGCGCTCGACGATGACGCCCGCGCCGTCGCCGGTCTCGAGCATGATCTCAAGCACCTGCTTGGCGATCGAGCCGGAGATCGTACCCTTGCCGACCAGCGCCAGCAGTTCGGCGGCCTGCGCATGGCTGACCGGCGAATCCTCGAGACTCTTGCCCAGCTTGTTGAGCGCGCCGAAGAACTCCGAGATCAGCCAGTTCGCCGCCTGCTTGGCGACTTCGGCAGGCGCCTTGCCCTGCGCCGAAGCGGTCTCGGCCAGCAGCGCCTCGAACCACTGGAACGTGTCGACGTCGGTGGTCAGCACCGCGGCGTTGTAGGCCGACAGCCCCAGTTCGCCTTCGTAGCGCGCGCGCTTGGCGTCCGGCAGTTCGGGCAGCGAGGCGCGGCACGCCTCCAGGAACGCATCGTCCAGTTCCAGCGGCAGCAGGTCGGGATCGGGGAAGTAGCGATAGTCGTGCGCGTCTTCCTTCGAGCGCATCGAGCGGGTGGTGCCGCTGTTCGGGTCGAACAGACGGGTTTCCTGCACGATCTTGCCGCCGCCCTCGATCACGTCGACCTGGCGGTTCGCCTCGTGCTCGATCGTCTGCATGACGAAGCGCACCGAGTTGACGTTCTTGGTCTCGGTACGGGTGCCGAACTCGTCGCCGGGCTTGCGGACCGAGACGTTGACGTCGCAGCGCATCGAGCCCTGATCCATGTTGCCGTCGCACGAGCCGACATAGCGCAGGATCGTGCGCAGCTTGGCGACATAGGCGCCGGCCTCGGCGGGCGAGCGCATGTCCGGGCGGCTGACGATCTCCATCAGCGCCACGCCCGAACGGTTGAGGTCCACATAGGACATCGTCGGGTGCTGATCGTGCATCAGCTTGCCCGCATCCTGCTCGACGTGGATGCGCTCGATGCCGATGACCTTGTCCTCGGGGATACCCGCCTTCTCGTCCGCCTCGATCGTCAGCGAGCCTTCGCCGACGAGCGGGTGGTAGAGCTGGCTGATCTGGTAGCCCTGCGGAAGATCGGCATAGAAGTAGTTCTTGCGATCGAAGCGCGACCACTTGTTGATTTGCGCGTCGATCGCCATGCCGGTGCGCACCGCCTGACGGATGCACTCACCGTTTGGTACGGGCAGCATGCCCGGCATCGCCGCGTCGATCAGCGAGACCTGCGTGTTCGGCTCCGCGCCGAACGCCGTCGCCGAGCCGGAGAACAGCTTGGAATTGGACGTGACCTGCGCATGGACTTCGAGGCCGATCACGACCTCCCAGTCCCCGGTGGCGCCCTGGATGCGATAGGTGGAAGTGGACATCTCAAGCCTTACTTGTGTCGATGTACGGGTCGATCAAGTCGACCTCGGGAAAATACGTCGCGAACCCCTTACGGTCCCGCGTGACAATAGGCCAGCCCCGGTTCGCCGCCTGCGCGCCGATCAGGAAATCGGACAGGATGCTGGTGCGGACGCCGCCGTTGCGCCGGTATTGCCTGTATGCCGTTCCGGCCCGGTGGCAATCGGCCAGAGAAAGCCGCGCCGTATTCAGCCCGAAGCCGTTCAGCAGGTCTGCAACGTCCTGCGCGGAGGCATAATTGCCGGAAATCTCGGCGAAGATGATCTCGTTGACGAACAGGTCGCTTGCCGCGCCCAGATCGGCGATCCGCTGGTGGAAATAGTCGGGAGCGCGGTTGCCGAGCATGTCGATGACGACATTCGAATCGAAGATCACACTTCCGGCCCGTCGCCGCGCATCATGCGCTGGTATTCGAGCCCGTCCATGTCCGGATCCAGCGCCTTGCCCGCAAATTTCGCTCGCGTTTCGTGCAGGCGGCCCAGAAATGCTTCCTTGCGCGCTTCGATCCGCGCCGGATCGTCGGCACGGATGATGCGGGCATTGCCGTCGCCGTCCAACTCGAAGGCCACCGCCTGACCGGGCTTGAGGCCCAGCGCATCGCGGATGTCCTTGGGCACCGTAACCTGGCCCTTGACCGTCATGTTGGACTCGAACTTCACGGCGGAAGTATTACCTCTCGCCCGCATTACCGTCAACGCAGCGACTGGGCCGATGCCTCCGTTTCGGACGTAGGAACCCATGGCGCGAGCGGGGCGGCGCGTCCGCCTTCGCAGGCGCCTCACGCCGCCGCGCGGCCTTTTCGCGCGAGGGCCGCGCGAACAGGTCGCCCAGCCCTTCAATGACTGAGACGACCAGTTCGAACCAGCTTACCACCACTTCTCCGGCTTCGCCGCAAACGCCGCGCGGCCTTCGATGGCCAGCCCTGCGTTCAGCACGCCCTGCTCATCGAGCGGGCGGCCGATGATCTGGAGACCCAGCGGCAGCCCCTGCGCGTCGAGGCCGGCCGGCACCGACATGGCAGGCAGGCCCGCCAGCGACGCCGGGACCGTGAACACGTCGTTGAGGTACATCGCGATCGGGTCTTCGTTGCTTTCGCCAAGGGCAAAGGCGGCGCTCGGCGCGGTCGGGGTCAGGAGGACGTCGACCTGCTCGAACGCCTTCGTGAAGTCCTGCGAGATCAGCGCACGCACCTTCTGCGCCTTGGTATAATAGGCGTCGTAGAAGCCCGCCGACAGCACGTAAGTGCCGATCAGGATGCGGCGCTTGACCTCGGCCCCGAAACCGTCGGCGCGGGTGGCGGCGTACATGTCCTGCAGTCCCGCACCGTCGGGCAGGTCGCGCAGGCCGTAACGCACGCCGTCATAGCGCGCGAGGTTGGACGAGGCTTCGGCAGGCGCGATGATGTAGTAGGTCGCCAGCGCGTACTGCGTGTGCGGCAGCGAGACTTCGACCACTTCGGCGCCCGCGTCCTTGAGCCAGGCGATGCCCTGCTCCCAGATCGCCTCGATCTCGGCGGGCATGCCCTCGACGCGGTATTCCTTCGGGATGCCGACCTTCTTGCCCTTGAGGTCGCCCGACAGAGCGGCGGTCCAGTCCGGCACCGGCAGATTCAGGCTGGTCGCGTCCTTGGGGTCGAACCCGGCCATGCTTTCCAGCAGGATCGCGCAGTCGGTCACGTCGCGCGCCATGGCGCCCGCCTGGTCGAGCGAGCTGGCATAGGCCACCACGCCCCAGCGCGAACAGCGCCCGTAAGTCGGCTTGATGCCGGTGGTGCCGGTGTAGGCGGCGGGCTGGCGGATCGAGCCGCCGGTGTCTGTGCCGGTGGCGGCAGGCACGAGCCGCGCCGCGATCGCCGCCGAGGAACCGCCCGAGGAGCCGCCCGCCGTCAGCGGCGCATTGCTGCCAGGCCGGCGCCAGGGCGACACGACCGAGCCGAAATGGCTGCTCTCGTTCGAAGAGCCCATCGCGAACTGGTCGAGGTTGAGCTTGCCCAGCAGGCCCGCGCCCGCATCCCACAGCTTCTGCGAGACGGTCGATTCGTACTGCGGCACGAAACCTTCGAGGATGTGGCTGGCGGCGGTGGTCTGCACGCCGTTGGTGGTGAACAGGTCCTTCATGCCGATGGGCACGCCGCCCATGGGACCGAGCGCTTCGCCGGCGGCGCGCTTGGCGTCGATGGTCTTCGCGGCGGCGATCGCGTGATCGGGGGTGGCGACGATGAAGGCGTTCAGCGCGTCCTGCGCCGCCGCGACGTTGGCGTTGAACGCCTCGGCCACTTCGACGGCGGAGAAAGTTCCGGCGGCGACGCCGTCGCGGATGGCGGCTACGCCAAGGTCGGTAATGTCAGTCATGCTGCATTCCAGATTTTGTGTGCTGCCCGTGCTTGCTTCGACAAGCTCAGCATGAGCGGGGATAGATTCAAAGTCTCTCTCCCCCAACTCCGCTCATCTGCGAGCTTGTCGAAGGATCGGGATAATCCAAAGGCTTACTCGATCACCTTGGGCACGCCGAAGAAGCCGTGCTGCGCGGCGGGCGCATTGGCCAGCACCGCGTCGCGCTTGTCGCCGCCGGTCAGCGGGTCGGCGTCGATCACGTCGTCGCGCAGGCGCAGGGTATTGGGGATCACGGCGGTCATCGGCTCGACACCGTCGGTGTCGACCTGTCCGAGTTGCTCCACCCAAGCGAGGATGCCGTTCAGTTCGGGCACCATGGCCTCGAGTTCCTGCTCGCTCACCTTGATGCGCGCGAGACTGGCGATCTTCGCCACGGTTGCGGTATCGACCGACATGGCTTTTTTGTCCCTTGGCCTTTTTACGGTTGAGCCCGCCGCGCATGGAAGCACGGCGGGCGGAAATTCGATAGCGGTGCGCTAGCAGCGGGGCGACGCGGCTTCAAGCGTGCGTCGTCCCGGACTTGCTCCGGGACCGCAGACCGTGAACAGCCCACCTGACCGCGCGCGCTGCAAGGCCGCGCCTAAAGACAGCCACCGGTCCCGGATCAAGTCCGGGACGACGTATTTACTGCGCGGGCTTGGCCGCCTCGCCCTGCTGCTGGGCCGCCTGGGCCTGAGCCTGCATCTGCGCCATCATCGCCTGGATTTCCTCAGGCGTCTTGAAGTCGAGCAGGTCGATCTCGAAGACCAGCGTGGAATTCGCCGGGATCGGGCCGGATGCTTCGGGACCGTAGCCCAGTTCGGGCGGAATGGTCAGGCGATAACGCCCGCCACGCTCCATCTGGAGCAACCCTTGCGCAAAGCCGGGGACGACTTCGTCCAGCGCCATCGGCATCTGCTCGTTCTGGTCGAACACGGTGCCGTCCTGCAGCATGCCCTTGTAGTTGATGAGCACATAGCCATGCTCGGGCGGCTTGCCGCCGGTCCCGGCCTTGATCGCCTCGACCTTTACCTGCGGAGCCGCAGGCGTCGCCGCCGGAACGGCAGCTTGGGCGAACACCGCCGAGGGCGCTGCCACGAGGAGCAGCGCCGCGATCGCTGACTTCACTGCGCCGGAACCGGAGCCGGAGCAGCCGCACCCGGAGGCATCGCGCCCGGGGCACCCGGAGCACCAGCGCCGCCCTGCATCTGCTGAAGCTGCTGCAGGATCTGCTGCTGCTGGCGGATTTCGGCAAGGCTCTTGTAGTCGATCAGCTCGACTTCGAACTTGAGGTCGGCGTTCGCGGGGATCGGCGAACCGGCGGGCGGGTTGGCGCCGTAGGCCAGCTCGGCGGGGATCGTGACGTCGTACTTGCCGCCGCGCTGCATCTTCATCAGCGCCTTGGAGAAGCCGGGCACGAACTGCGCGACAGGGTTGGGGTAGTTCTTGTTCTCGTCGAACACCTTGCCGTCGGTCAACATGCCCTTGTAATTGATGAGCACGACGTCTTCCATCGTCGGCGGGGCGCCGGTGCCGGCGGTCAGCGTCTTGACGGTGGGCGCGGGCGGCAGCGCGGCATAGGCCACACCGGCCGAGGCCAGAGCGATCGCGACGACACCGATCCAGATCTTGGAAACAGCGCCCTTTTCGATCGGCTGCAGCGCAACGCGGGTGATCTCTGTCATCGTCTGTGGCCCTCGTATTCTTTTGAAGCGCCCGGGCTGGCATCCCTTGCAGATGCACCAAGGGCGCGGAATGGTGATTCCGCGCCCTCATGGCTCAACCCGGCGCGGCATTCAAGCCGCTGATCCAGATTTAAAGATGCCCTGCGCAAAAGCGCAGGAAAGCTCTTACTTCGAGCCGTCGCGCTCGGCGCGCTTGCGCTCAAGCTTGCGAGCGCGGCGAACGGCGGCAGCCTTTTCGCGAGCGCGCTTTTCCGACGGCTTCTCGAAGTGACGGCGCAGCTTCATCTCACGATACACGCCTTCACGCTGCAGCTTCTTCTTGAGCGCACGAAGAGCCTGATCGACGTTGTTGTCGCGGACGAGAATCTGCATAAACCGAAACACCTCACAAAACAGACGAAGCCGCCACGCATCCGGTTCGGCGCGGCGTGCTGCGAATCTAGAGCCAATAAAAGGCCGCCGCCGGACTCGGAGGCAGCTGATTGAGCGGCCCGTTAGCAAAGTGACGGCTCGAAGACAAGACCAATCACCCGCAAAGCCTGCAGCTTGCCGCAATGCATCTCCTTAGCTATATATCTGGCTAAGGAGCATCACGATGACTCAGGTTTCCGTCCACGAGGCCAAGACCAACCTATCCCGCCTGATCGTCAGCGTGCTGGCGGGCGAAGAAGTGGTGATCGCACGCGGCAACGTTCCTGCCGTGCGTCTGGTCCCGATAAATCCGATCGGCGAACGCAAGTTCGGCGCGCTCAAGGGCGCGATCAGCGTGGACGATGCCTTCTTCGAGCCACTTCCCGCTGATGAACTCGGCGCCTGGAACCTCGATTGAGGCTGCTGCTCGACACGCACACACTGATCTGGTGGCTGGCGGGCGACGATCATCTGTCGGTTCGCGCCCGCGAGGCGATCGCCGATACCACCAACACTGTAGCCATCAGCGCGGCTTCCGCGATGGAGATCGCCACCAAGCACCGGATCGGCAAGCTGGACGGCGCGGCCGTGCTCGCGCGGGATTTCGAAAGCATCATCGCGGCGCAAGGGTTCGACGAACTGGCGATCAGCATCACGCATGCCCGCCTCGCCGGGCAGATGAACATCGCTCACAAGGACCCGTTCGACCGCCTGCTGATTGCACAGGCGCAGGCCGAAGACATGGTGCTCATTTCCTACGAAGCGCTGTTCGACGGATTTGCAGTGCAGCGGCTCTGGTAGGGCGGATTGGAATTCCGGCGATTCGCGGCTAAGGCGGCGCCATGCCCCAATCTTCCTTTATACTGGCCTCTCTTTATGTGGCCCTCGGCGGCGCGTTCGGCTCGTGGCTGCGCTTCCTCGTCGGGCGCGGCTGGACCGCTGCGCTCGGCCCGGTGCGCGCGGGCGTCTTTCCTTATGGCACGCTGACCGTCAATGTCGTGGGAAGCCTGCTGATGGGACTGGTGACCGGCTGGTTCGCCCGTCATGGCAATACCGGCGAAGGCACCCGCCTGTTCGTCACCGTGGGCGTGCTCGGCGGCTTCACGACGTTCTCGTCGATGAGCCTCGATTTCGCCACCTTGATCCAGCGGGGCGAGATCGCCACCGCTGCCTTTTATACCGCCCTGTCACTGCTCGCCGGATTCGGCGGCCTGTTCCTCGGCCTTTTTGTTATGCGGAGCGTGGCATGAGCAATATCGATATCGTCCGCCAATTCACCGTCGGTCAGGATGACGACGGCGTCCGCCTCGACCGCTGGTTCAAGCGGCACTTGCCCAAGGTGGGCTTCGCGATGGTCTCGCGCTGGGCGCGCACCGGCCAGATTCGCGTCGACGGCAAGCGCGCCGACGTCGACACCCGGCTGGAAGCGGGCCAGACCCTGCGCGTGCCGCCCGGCGGCGAGCAGAAGGCTTCGGCGAGCGGCGAACGCCCGCGCCGCGAATTGACCGAGGCGGAGATCGAACTCGCCGATTCGATGGTGCTGACGCAGGACCGCGCCGCGATCGTGCTCAACAAGCCGCCGGGCCTCGCCACGCAGGGCGGCTCGGGCATGAAGGAGCACGTCGACGGCCTGCTCGACGCCTATGTCGAGAAAGGCCCGCGCCCGCGCCTCGTCCACCGACTCGACAAGGACACCTCGGGCGTCCTGCTGATCGCCCGCACCCCGGGCAGCGCGGCGTTCTTCTCGAAGCGGTTCTCCGGCCGCACCGCCAAGAAGATCTACTGGGCGCTGGTGGTCGGCGTGCCGAGCATCAACGACGGCATGATCGAACTGCCGCTCGCCAAGCAGCCGGGCACCGGCGGCGAGAAGATGCACGTGGACGAGAAGGAAGGCCAGACCGCCCGCACCCGCTACCGCGTGATCGACCGCGCCGGCAACCGCGCCGCCTGGGTCGAGCTTCACCCGCTGACCGGCCGCACCCACCAGCTGCGCGTCCACATGGCGGCGATCGGCCACCCGATCGTCGGCGACGGCAAATACGGCGGCCAGGAGGCATTCCTGACCGGATCGATCAGCCGCAAGATGCACCTCCACGCACGCCGCCTCTTGATCGAGCACCCGGACGGCGCCCCGCTGGACGTCACCGCCCCTCTCCCTGAGCACTTCGCCAATTCGCTGGAGCAGCTGGGCTTCGTCGAATCGGAAGGCGACACCGAGATCGAGGCTCCGGCCGAGTTCACCAAGGAAGACCAGAAGAAGGCCGCCAAGCAGCACGCCAAGGAATACCGCAAGGAACGCCGGGGCGAGCGCCGCAAGCGCAGCGATGGCCCCGGCTCGGGCCAGACGCGGCTGAGCAAGCCCGGCAGCAAGCCCGGCGGAAAGGCGCCCGGAAAGCCTGCGGGCAAGTCGTTCGGGAAGCCGGGCGGCAAGCCCGCACGTCCCGGTGGCAAGCCTTCCGGTCCGCGCACGGGCGCAGCGCGCTCCGGCCCCAAGCCCGGCGGCGCGCCGCGAGGCAGGTCCCGGTGAAACTGGCGGTCTTCGACTGCGACGGCACCCTCGTCGATGGGCAGGCGCCGATCTGCGAGGCGATGGAGGCGGCCTTCGCCGCCTTCTCGCTGCCTTCACCGACGCGCGGGAGCATCCGGCGTGCGGTCGGGCTTTCGCTGCCTCAGGCGATCCGCCAGTTGCTGCCCGATTCGGACGCCGAGCAGCAACACGCCATGGCCGAGGCCTACAAGCTCTCGTTCCGCACCGCGCGCGAACAGGGCCGTGTCGCCCAGCCGCTGTTCCCGGGGATCGAGGACACCTTGCGCGCCCTTCATGCGAATGGCTGGACGCTGGGCGTCGCCACCGGCATGTCGGATCGCGGCCTCGGCTTCTGCCTTGAGGCGAACGGCATCGCCGACCTCTTCGTGACGCTCCAGACCGCCGACCGTCATCCCTCCAAGCCCCACCCCGCGATGCTGGAAGAGGCTTTGTTCGAAGCGGGCGCGCAGGCGTCGGAAGCCGTGATGATCGGCGACACGGCCTACGACATGCAGATGGCGACGTCCGCGCAAGTCCGCGCGGTCGGCGTGGATTGGGGCTATCACCACCCGCGCGAACTGTCCGAAGCGGGCGCCGAAATGGTCGCCGAGACCCCGGCGCAGTTGCTGGAGCACTTGCTCAGGTGAGCCAGCCGAAACCCGATCGCGATCCCGCAGCGCTGCGCTTCGCGATCATCAATATCGTGCGCATCGCCGGTGTCGCTTTCGTCGTGCTCGGCCTGCTGATGACGCAAGGCCGTATCTTTCCCGGCGCACCGGCATGGGTCGCCTACCTCCTCCTCGCCAACGGGCTGATCGACGCCTTCGTCCTGCCCGCGATTCTCATCAGAAAGTGGCGCACACCCAAATGAAGCGTTTCTACAAGGAAGCGACCGCCGAGCAGACCGAAAACGGCCCAGAAGACTCGGGCTGGCGCGCGGTCCTCGACGGCCGCCCAATCCGCACCGCAGGCGGTCGCCCGCAAGTCGTGCCGACGCAGGCGCTGGCGCAGGCGCTGGCCGCCGAATGGGCCAGACAGGGCGAGGAGATCGACACCGCGACCTTCCACTACCGCGACCTTGCCGACTTCGCGATCGACGCCGTCGCGCCCGCGCGCGGCACCGTCATCGCCGAACTGCTGCCTTACGCCGAGACCGACACCCTGTGCTACCGCGCCGACCCGGACGAGGCGCTCTACAAGCGGCAGATGGAAATGTGGGAACCCGTGCTCTCATCCGCAGAGGCGCGGCTTGGCGTCACTTTCACACGCATCTCCGGCATCATCCACAAGCCGCAGCCGGGACCGACGCTGGCGTGTCTGCGCAGCGAACTGGACGCCTGCAGCGATTTCGAACTGGCCGCGCTCAAGATGCTGTCGAGCCTCTCCGCCTCGCTGGTCATCGCGCTGGAGGCGATCCGTCCCGGCGCCGATGCCGAAGCCTTGTGGAAGGCCGCCGAACTGGAGGCCGACTGGCAGGTCGAACTCTGGGGCGAGGACTGGGAAGCCACCGAACGCCGCGCCGCCCGGTTCGAGGCGTTCAGGCTGGCGATCGCACTGGCCACACTCTCCCGCTGAAACGGAAAAGACCCGCCGCGGCGAGAGCCGGGCGGGTCTTTTGGCAAGAGCGGACGCCTACGGCGCCCGCCCCATGTCCTGAGATCAGAACTTGGCGCCCAGCGCGACGAGCGCGTTGTGGCGGCTGAAATCGCTTTCGTAGTTCGAGTAACGGTACTCGGCCTTAACGAAAAGGCGGTCCGACAAGTCGTACTGAGCGCCTGCGCCGAGACGGAAGCCGTCGCCATTGGCGCCTTCACCGTAGCTGTCGACACCATCGGTGTAAGTCACGCGCAGGCGGGCGTTGGTGTAGCCGCCGAGCACGTAAATCTTGCTGCGCTCACCGACCTGGGTGCCGAGGCGCACGACAGCGGCGAGATCGCGGCCGGTCTTGATGCAGAGACGCTCGGCACCGGCCGACGCGCATTCCTTGGTGGTGCTGTCGGCGGCAGTGCCCTGGATGCCGACGAACAGGCCGTTCGACAGGGGAATGTCGTAGCCGGCGCTGATGCCGTAGGTGACGCCTTCGTCCGATTCGCCACCGACCGAGATCGAGTCGAGACCGGTTTCCACCTGCACGAAAGCCTGTGCCTGGGCGGCGGCCGGAACGGCGAACAGCGCGGCGGCAACGGCCACCGGGACGAACTTCTTCATGGTATGCTCCTGCAATATTCTTGTCGCACCCGCACCGTTACCGGCAGCAGGGAGGCGCCCCTTAGCGGGAGCGAAATTGCCGTCAAACCAAAGAGTTGTTTCTGGATTGTCATCAAAGCGTCACTGTTGCCGGCAAGCAACAGAAACAAATGTCGAGAAACGGTATTTTCAACCGTTTCCCGTCAATTCATTCGTTTGCCGTGATTTAAGCGCGATATGCGAACGAAAACTTTTTACGTTCGTCTCTTTTATATCGCGAAGGCGCTTCCCATGGACTTTTTAAATTAATCCTGGCCCTTGGCGAAACTCCGCCTGCGCTCCACGCAGCGAGGCGGTCAACCCTTGACCCAGTCCGCCACCTGCCGCGCGACGTCGTTCGCCGCCTGGTTGAGCGCTGCGCCCACCGGCTTGGCCTTGGCCTCCACGCCGTTCACCACGGCCTCGAAGCGCTTCGTCTGCAGCGGGCCGCCGCCGCGCTCCGAGCGCACCGCATCGAAGCGTACCACGACGGCGCTGCGCTGCGCGTCATAACCCATCTGCAGCAGGCGGCCGCCGATGAGCGTCTTGCCGGTGACCTCGAAGTCGCCGCCCTCGACCACCAGCTGGCCGGTGCGGGCGCGCAGTGTTTCCGCCAGCAGGGAGCGGAACTGGCGCGTCGGTTTTTCCACCCACAGCGCTTCCTTGAGATAGGCGACGCTGGATGCATTGACCGTCACCGGCACGCGCAACACGTCGAGGCCGCGATCGGCCTCCGGGTCGAGCACGACAATGGCGTCGCTGAGCGTCCCGGTGGTGGTGGTGCCTACAGGGGCGCTTTCCTGCGGGGTCAACTTCAACAGGTCGTCCGGCGGATCGCTGCCGAGGCTGACGCAGCCGGCGACGGAGAAAGCGGCGACAGCTGCGAGCAGCCCGCAAGCCAGCCTTTTCGTATAGTGGCGGTTCATCGCGATACCCCTCACGGCTTATAGTCGGGCAGTTTCTGCCCCTTGAGCAGCGCTCCGGCGCCCTGCTCGTCGATCTTCTCGGTCAGGCTGCGCAGCGCCTTGCTGGTGGCGCGCAGATCGCGGATCGCGCTCTCGGCGGCGGGCAGGGTCTGCTCGGACACCTGATCCAGGGCGGGTTGCGCGTGAGCCATCGTCTTGTCGAGCTGGTCCATCGACTTCTGCGCCGAAGCCAGCGTCTTGCGCAGCTGGTCGGCCAGCGAACTGCCCTCGTCGCCCAGCAGGTTGTCAGCCTTGTGCGCCACGCCTTCAAACGCGGCGAGGGTGCGCGTCGCCTGCTGCAGGGAGCCCTGCAGTTCGCTCATCGTCGCGCGCAGCTGTGGTGTCGCCTGCGACAGGTCCTTGGTCATCTTGTCGGTATTGGCGAGGATGCCGGTGATCGACTTGCGGTTTTCCGCGCTCATCAGCTGGTTGAGGTTCTCGGTCAGCGTGGCGAGGCGTTCCATCAGCAGCGGCGCGTTGGTCAGCAGCTCACCGAAGCCGCCGCGCTTGGTCGGGATGACCGGCACACCTTCCGGCCCCGGCTCGGTCAGCAGCGGCGCGCCCTTGACGGCGCCTTCCAGCTGGATGTCGGAAACGCCGGTGAAGCTGCCCTGGATGGTCGCGGTGGTGCCCACGGTGATCGGCACCTTCTCATCGACCTTGACGCGCACGCGCACGAAGCTGGGATCCTGCGGCCACAGCTCGATCTGCGTGACCTGCCCCGAAGGCACGCCCGCATAGCCGACTTCCGACCCCTTGGCCAAGCCGTCGACCGACTGCTTGAAGAAGATGTCGTATTCGTTCTGGGCGCCTTCGTTGAGCCGCGCGATCCAGATGACGAACGCCGCGAGCGCCGCCAGCAGGACGAGCGTGACGACTCCGACCCAGACGTGATTGGCTTTGGTTTCCATCGCCTGCGCCCCTATGCCTCCGACTTCTTGCTGTCCGTGTCGGACGGCGAACTAGCTTGAACCGCCTCGGCGGCCCCATGTTCCGATTTCATGTGTTCCGGCAATGCCTGTTCGGACATCGGCGGATCGTCCTTCGCGGCAAGCGCCGCACGACCACGCGGGCCGTTGAAGTATTCCTGAATCCACGGATGGTCGAGCGCCAGCAGTTCCGGGATCGTCCCCACCGCGATGACCTTCTTGTCGGCCAGCACCGCCACGCGGTCGCAGATGGCGTAGAGCGTGTCGAGATCGTGGGTGATGAGGAAGACGGTGAGCCCCAGCGTTTCCTTCAGCTCGCGCGTCAGGCTGTCGAAGGCGGCAGCGCCGATCGGGTCGAGGCCCGCGGTCGGCTCGTCGAGGAACAGCAGTTCGGGATCGAGCGCGAGCGCACGGGCAAGCCCGGCGCGCTTCTTCATGCCGCCCGAAAGCTCGCTCGGGAACTTGAACGCGGCGTTTTCCGGGAGCCCCGAAAGGCGCACCTTGAAGCGGGCGATCTCGGCCCGCAAGCTGTCGGTGATCTCGGGAAAGAACTGCTTGAGCGGGACTTCGACGTTCTCGCCCACGGTCAGGGTCGAGAACAGCGCGCCGCCCTGGAACAGCACACCCCAGCGCGAGCGCAAGTCGATATCCTCGTCCTCGGTCGCCTCGCCCATCTTGTGGCCGAGCACGGTGATGCTGCCCTCGGCCGGCTGCTGCAGCCCGATGATCGAGCGCATCAGCACCGACTTGCCGGTGCCCGAACCGCCGACGACGCCCAGGATCTCGCCCTTGCGGACCTTGAGGTCGAGGTCCTCGTGGATCACGTGCTCACCGAAGGCGCTGCGCAGCCCTTCGACGAGGATCGGGTACTCGCCCTGATAATCGTCCGAGAGGTCCGTCATGCCCAACCGATTTTCGTGAAGAAGATGGCGAAGAAGGCGTCGAGCACGATCACCGTGAAGATCGCGGTGACCACCGCCTGCGTCGTGCGCGCGCCGACTTCCTCGGCGTTGGCGGTCACCTGCATGCCCTGGTAGCACCCCGCGAGCGCCACGATCAGCGCGAAGACCGGCGCCTTGATGAGGCCGATGTAGACGTCGGTGATCGGCACCACTTCCTGCGTGCGCTGCAGGAAAGTCCAGAACGGAATGTCGAGCGCAAGGCCGCCGATCGTCGCGCCGCCGATGATCGCAAGGACCGAGCTGTAAAAGCCCAGCAGCGGCATCATCAGCATCGAGGCGAGCACGCGCGGCACCACCAGCGCCTGCACCGGCGAAACGCCGATGGTGCGCATCGCGTCCACTTCTTCGGTCAGCTTCATCGTGCCGATCTGCGCGGCGAAGGCCGATCCCGAACGACCCGCGACCATGATCGAGGTCATCAGGATGCCCAGTTCGCGCATCGACAGGCGGCCGGTCAGGTTGATCGTATAGAACTCCGCGCCGAACTGCGCGAGCTGCACCGCGCCCTGCTGCGCGATGACGATGCCGATGAGGAAGCTCATCAGCCCGATGATCCACAGCGAGTTGATGCCCACATACTGCATGTGGAACACCAGCGCCGTGCCGCGCAGCTTCGACGGGCGGCGTATCACCGCGCCGAGGGCGAGGATCAGTTCGCCCAGGAAGTCGAGCACTTTGACGATGCCCCGCCCCCAGTTCGCCATCAGATCGCCGAGTTCGTCCAACTGGCGGGTGATGAAGGACAGCTTGGGTTCCGGCTCGGCCTCATGCTCGTGCATGTTGCCAATGGCGGCGAAGAGGCGGCGCGCCTGCTCGTTCTCTCCGGTGATCTCCAGCCCGCGCTGGTTGGCATAGTGCGTGACCAGCCATGCGCCAGTGGTGTCGATATCGGTGACGCCGGACATGTCCACGCGGGTGAAATTCCCGCTCAGGCCATGCAGCTTGGCGTCGAGATTGCCCAGCGAATGGACGCAAAGCGGTCCCTTCAGCGCCAGGACATGGTCGGCGCCTTGGTCGTTTTCCGACAGGGTGAATTCAGCCCATTCCCGCATGTTCGCTCGCTTTGGGGGAAAAACCATGGACCGGCAAGATGTTCCATGGTGGCGACGAGATGTGTCAGTTCGATTTCTGCGAAGGGTTCGCACGCGAATGCGGCAATCGCGTGGCAATGCGACCTTGCGCCAAAACCGTCGCTTTGGCATGGCCCCAGCCATGACCGAAATCGTTTCCGAACCCGCTCTCGACAAGACTTTCGACCCCGCCGGGATCGAGGCCAAGTGGTACGCCCACTGGGAACAGAACAACCTGTTCCGCCCCGAGCGCCCCGACGCCGCGCCCTTCACCATCGTCAATCCGCCGCCGAACGTGACGGGCTCGCTGCACATCGGCCACGCGCTCGACAACACGCTGCAGGACGTGGTGATCCGTTACGAGCGCCTGCGCGGCAAGGACGCGCTGTGGGTGGTCGGCACCGACCATGCGGGCATCGCCACGCAGATGGTGGTCGAACGCCAGATGGAACAGCGCCAGGACAAGCGCACCAACTACACGCGCGAAGCCTTCATCGAGAAGGTCTGGGAATGGAAGGCCGAAAGCGGCGGCACTATCACCGGCCAGCTGCGCCGCCTCGGCTGCTCGATGGACTGGAGCCGCGAGCAGTTCACCATGGACCCGCACTTCACCAAGGCCGTGGTCAAGGTCTTCGTCGACCTGCACAAGCAGGGCCTGATCTACCGCGACAAGCGGCTGGTGAACTGGGACCCCAAGCTCAAGACCGCGATCAGCGACCTTGAGGTCGAGACGCGCGAGATCCAGGGCCACTTCTGGCACTTCAACTATCCGCTCTCGGACGGTTCGGGCCATATCGAGGTCGCCACCACGCGCCCCGAGACGATGCTGGCCGACATGGCGGTCGCGGTGAACCCCGCCGACGAGCGCTACAAGCCGCTGCTGGAGCGCGGGGCCACCGTCACCCTGCCGATCACCGGCCGCGAGATCCCCATCGTCGCGGACGAGCACGCCGACCCGGAACTGGGCTCGGGCGCGGTGAAGATCACCCCGGGGCATGACTTCAACGACTTCGAAGTCGGCAAGCGCGCCGGGATCGAAGCGCGCGACATGCTCAACATGCTCGATGCCGAGGCGAAGGTCTGCCAGACGGCGGACGGCCTGATCCCGCACCACTTCCTCGGCATGGACCGCTTCGACGCCCGCGCCGCCGTGGTCGAAGCGATGAAGGAACTGGGCCTCCTGATCCCGCACGTCACCAAGGACAAGGAAGGCAACGAAGTCGAGCACGACGCCGAGCCGCGCACCATCGCTACGCCCTACGGCGACCGCGGCGGCGTGGTGATCGAGCCTTGGCTGACCGACCAGTGGTACGTCGATGCCGCCACCCTCGCCATTCCGCCGATGGAAGCGGTGCGCAACGGCTCGATCGAGATCGTCCCGAAGTCGTGGGAGAAGACCTTCTTCAACTGGATGGAGAACATCCAACCGTGGTGCGTCAGCCGCCAGCTGTGGTGGGGTCACCGCATCCCCGCGTGGTACTCCGAAGACGGCGAGATCTTCGTCGCCGAGACCGAGGAAGAGGCACAGGCCCTCGCCGGCAACAAGGCGCTGACCCGCGACAACGACGTGCTCGACACGTGGTTCTCCTCGGCGCTGTGGCCATTCGCGACGCTGGGCTGGCCCGATCAGGATTCGGCGCTGCTCAAGAAGCACTACCCCAATGACCTGCTCGTCTCGGGCTTCGACATCCTGTTCTTCTGGGATGCGCGCATGGCGATGCAGGGCATCCACTTCATGAAGGAAGTGCCGTGGAAGCGGCTCTACCTCCATGGCCTCGTGCGCGCAGCCGACGGGCAGAAGATGTCCAAGTCCAAGGGCAACGTCGTCGATCCGCTGGGCCTCATCGACCAGTACGGCGCCGACGCGCTGCGCTTCTTCATGACCGCCATGGAAAGCCAGGGCCGCGACGTGAAGATGGATGAGAAGCGCGTCGAGGGCTATCGCAACTTCGCCACCAAGCTGTGGAACGCCGCGCGCTTCTGCCAGTCCAACGGCATCGTCGGCAGCACTTCGGTAGCCGCGCCGAAGGCGACCTCGGCGGTCAACCGCTGGATCATCGGTGAAGTCGTGGAAACCGTCGCCGCGCTCGACAAGGCGATGGCCGACCTGCGCTTCGACGCCGCCGCCAACGCGATCTACCACTTCGTCTGGAACCAGTTCTGCGACTGGTACATCGAACTCATCAAGGGTTCGTTCGACGAGGAGACGAAGGCCGTCGCCGGCTGGGTGCTCGACCAGATCCTCGTCATGCTGCACCCCTTCATGCCCTTCGTCACCGAGGAGCTGTGGAGCAAGACCGGCACCCGCGAGGCCGAACTGATCGTCGCCGCATGGCCTGCGCCCGAGGCTGCGGTGGACGCCGAAGCCAAGGCCGAGGTCGAATGGCTGATCGCGCTGGTCGGCAACCTGCGCGGCGCCAAGGCCGAGCTGGGCATCTCGCCCGGCGCGCGCCTGACCGCGTACCTCGCCGATCCTTCTGACGCGACCCGCGCCGTGATCGAGCGCAACCCGGCGGTGGTGGACCGCCTCGCCCGCCTCGACGGCATCCGCTTCGAAGCGGCGCCTGCCGGTGCGGCGATGCAGGTGGGCGCAGGCGACGCGATGCTGGCGATCCCGCTCGAAGGCGTGATCGACATCGCCGCCGAGAAGGCCCGTCTGGAAAAGGCCCACGCCGCCTCGATCAAGGAGCGGGATTCGCTGGGCAAGCGCCTCGACAACCCGGCCTTCGCGCAGAAGGCCAAGCCCGAGGCGGTCGAGAAGGCCCGCGCCGACCACGCCGCGCACTCGGCCGAGGCAGAGCGTCTGGCGGCGGCACTGGCGCGGCTGGGCTGAATCCTCCCCCATCGGGGGAGGGGGACCATGCGAAGCATGGTGGAGGGGCACCCTCGGTTCGCGTGATGTCTGCAGGCAGGCGTCACGTAAGCCGCCTGTGCCCCTCCACCACCCTGCGGGTGGTCCCCCTCCCCGTACCGGGGAGGATGCGCTGTCCTACAGCGGCGGCCTCTGCCATGATCGCGCCATGTCCGCTTCTCCCCAAGGTTACACATGCACGTCGCGCAAGGTGACACTTCTCGTGCTGCAAGGTGACACTTTTTCACCGCAAGGTGACAGGTTTCGCCCACAAGGTGACACTTTCACCGCCAAATCGGCCCAAGGTGACACCTTTTCCCTCTGGACCGTGTAAACCGTGTAAACCTGCGTCACCTTACGACACTGAAACCATGACCCTGACCCTAGCCACCACCACCCCCGGCCAGCCGGAAATCTTCGCCTCGCTGCAGGGCGAAGGCCCCTCGATGGGCCGACCGAGCACCTTCGTGCGCCTCTCGCGCTGCAACCTCGCGTGCCAGTGGTGCGACACCGCCTACACCTGGCGCTTCACCGGCGACAACCGCTTCCACCGCGACGACCTCGCCTTCGAGCGGCGCGAGAATCAGGTGACGATGGAGGAAGCCGACCTCGCGCAGGCCGTGGCCGACCTCGTGCCCGACCGCCTCGTCATCACCGGCGGTGAGCCGTTGCTGCAGGGCGCCGCGCTCGCCCGCATGGTCAAGGCGCTCGACGAAATCCGCCCCGGCATGCACGTCGAGGTCGAGACGAACTCCACCGTCGCGCCGCACCCCGCGCTCGACGCGCGGATCGACCAGTACAACGTCAGCCCCAAGCTGGCGCACAGCGGCAACCCCGATACCCTCGCGCTGCTGCCCGAACGCCTCGCCGCCTGGGCCGCCGAACCGCGAGCCTTCTTCAAGTTCGTGGTCGCCACCCGCGACGACCTCGACGAAGTCATGGCCCTGCAACAGACTTACGCCATCCCCGGCGCCCGCCTGTTCCTGATGCCCGAAGGCCGCTCCAGCGATGTCATCCGGGAACGGTCGGGCTGGCTGGCGGATTTCTGCTCGCAGCATGGCTTGCGGTTCACGGACCGCTTGCACATCCATCTTTGGGGCGACACGAGAGGCACATGAACGAAGCATCGCCCATCCCGCTGTGCGAGGACAGCTCGACCGCCGACACTCCGCAGGTCGAAGCGCCCGCGCGCCCGGCGATGCGCGGCGATCTCACCAAAGGCCCGATCCTGAAGACGCTGCTGTTCTTCTCGATCCCGATGCTGCTGTCCAACGTGCTGCAGACGCTGAACGGTTCGGTCAACGCGATCTGGGTGGGCCGCCTGCTGGGCGAGAGCGCGCTGGCGGCGACGGCCAACGCCAACATCGTGATGTTCCTCGTCTTCGCCGCCGTCTTCGGCTTCGGCATGGCGACGACGGTGCGCGTGGGCCAGCATTTCGGCGCGCGTGACATCGTCGCGGCGCGGCGCACGTTCGGCACCGGCGTCGGCTTCTGCATCCTGATCTCGATCGCGACCGGCGTGATCGGCTGGTTCGGTGCGGGAGCACTGCTCGACAAGCTCGGCACACCGGCCGCCAGCCGCGCCGATGCGCTCGCTTACCTGCAGGTGATCTTCGTGACGATCCCGCTGGCGAGCGTGAACATGATCGTCTCGATGGGCATGCGCGGCGTCGGCGATTCCAAGACGCCGCTCTACGCCATGATCCTGGCGGTGGTGCTGGACATCGTGTTCAACCCGCTGCTGATCATCGGTGTCGGCCCGCTGCCGACCTTGGGCGTCGCAGGGTCGGCCATCGCCACCGCCATCGCCAACACCGCAGGCATGGTGCTGCAGATCTGGGTGATCTACCGCAAGGACCTGCCGCTGCGCCTGCGCGGCCCCGAACTCGGCTATCTCACCCCGCGCGGAGAGGACCTTCGCTATGTGCTGGCCAAGGGTCTGCCGATGGGCGCGCAGATGCTGATCGTGTCCTCGGCAGGCCTCATCATGGTGAGCCTCGTCAACCGCGAGGGGCTGGACGCGGCGGCCGCCTACGGCGCTTCGCTGCAACTGTGGAACTACCTGCAGATGCCCGCCTTCGCGATCGGCTCGGCCGTCAGCGCGATGGTCGCGCAGTCGCTGGGCGCCGGGGACCATGGCCGCGTCAGCAAGGTGACGCTGACCGGCATGGGCACCAACCTCGTCATGTCGACCGCCGTGGCCGCGCTGATCGTCGGATTCGACCGACCGCTGCTGGCACTGTTCCTCGGCGGCCAGAGCCCCGCCCTGCCCATCGCCGAGCATATCCAGGTGGTCTGCACCGCCTCGTTCGTGATCGTGTCGATCACCATGATCCTGACCGGCACGATGCGCGCGTACGGCGCCGTGGTAGCGCCGCTGGTACTGCTGTTCCTCGGTCTCTATCCGGGGCGCCTCGGCTTCTATGCGCTGGCCCGCCCGTTCATCGGCAGCGAGGCGGTATGGTGGGCCTATCCGGTTGGGTCATCGCTGACGGTGATCCTGACGCTGGCCTACTACAGCACAGGCCGGTGGCGCAGGGCCTTCAAGGGCTAGCTCAACGCCCCTGCGCCCTCCAGCGCTGGACGGTACGCAGGACCATCTCCTCCTCGCCGCCGCTGCGGTTCCACAGCTGCGTGAACGATGGGTCCGCCGAAGCCGGCCGTTTGTTCTCCTCGAGGTCGTCGAACGAAACGCGCATCGGGATCGCCACGCCCTCGCCGCAGACGATGCACTCGCGGTTGCGCAGCGCCGGGATCGAATCGAGGAACCCGCGTGCACCCTCGGGCATGGCGGCGCGCACGAAGGCCTGGTCGCGCTCGTTGTTCAGGCGCATCGAGATGATCGTGCCGCACTGCGACAGCACGCCCTCGGCCAGATCGGACGGCCGCTGCGTGATGAGGCCCAGCGAAATGCCGTACTTGCGCCCCTCCTTGGCGATGCGCGAGAGGATGCGGCCCACCGAGGAACCGTCGGCATTCCGCTCGTTCGGAACGTAGCGATGCGCTTCCTCGCAGACGAGCAGGATCGGCCGCGTCTCCTCCTCGCGCGCCCAGACGGCGAAGTCGAAGACCATGCGGCTGAGCACCGCGACGACGGTGGAGGTGATCTCCGTCGGCACGCCGGAAACGTCGATGATCGAAATCGGCCGCCCGCGCGACGGCAGGCGGAACAGCTTGGAAATGAAGTCCGCCATCACGTCGCCCACCAGCATGCCGGAGAACATGAACTGATAGCGCGGGTCGGACTTCATCTCGTCCAGCTTGTTGCGGATGCGCAGGTACGGCGCGCTGGTATGGCCCTTGTCAAGCTTGCCCATCGCGTTGTTCAGGATATTGCCGAGGTCCGACAGCAGGTAGGGAATCGGCGAATCCACCGTGATCTTGCCCATCTGCTCGGCCAGCCGATTCTTCGAGCGCGCCTCCAGCAGCGCCTTGCCGAGGATTTCGGCGTCAAGCTGGCGCTCGTCTCCGCGAGAGGTCAGCAGAATCTCGCAGTGCTCCTCGAAGTTCATCAGCCAGTAGGGCATCTGCAGGTTCGAGACGTCGAGGATCACGCCGGTATCGCGGAACGCTGCCGCATATTCGCCGTGCGGATCGACCATGATGATATGGCCTTCGGGCGCATGCTCGCAGATGCGGTGGAGGATCAGCGCGGCGCTGGTCGACTTGCCGGTGCCGGTCGAGCCGAGCAGCGCGAAGTGCTTGCCCAGCAGCGCATCGACGTAAAGCCCCGCGCGAATGTCGCGGGTGGGATAGACGTTGCCGACCTGGATCGCCGAGCGTCCGTCGCTGGCGTAGATCTGCCGAAGGTCGTCGCTGGTCGCCGGGTAGACCAGCGCGCCCGGGATCGGGAAGCGCGTGACGCCCCGCCGGAACCCGTGGATGCGGCCGGTATGGCGCTCCTCTAGACCCTCGCCGAGAAAATCGACTTCGGACAACACGCCCGCCACGCGGCCGTCCTGCTTCTGGTTACGGACGCTGGCCAGCAGCCAGCCGGTGCCGACGCGAATCTTGACCTGGCTGCTCACCTGCCCGGACATCGCCACCGAGGGATCATCCGCGGCGGTTATCTCGTTCAGGCGCTCGAGATCGAAGGCGATGCGGCTGCCCGCGCCGCTCACGTCGAGGACGACGCCGATCGGCTCGAGCCCAGGCGCGACGGCCGGCTCCGCATCGGTCCGGGGGTCTTGAAATCTGTCGAGACCGTCGAGATGCATCCGCTTCGTCAACCCATCGCATTTGTATGGCAACCGATTGCGGTGGCTACCAGCGACGAGGTTAATTTCCGCCTAAAAACGGCATCGTATATCAGATCAGCGCGAAAAGACGCCCGGCCAGCCAGCCCATCGCCACCGAAACGAATACCGCCAGCAGGCCATAAGCGAAGCCGTAATCCTCCGCGAAATTGGCGATGGCGCGCTCGATACCGAGCTTGCGCACCTCGACCTGGCTGCTCGCCGACGCGACTACCCGGCCCTTGGAAATGGCGAAAGTTTCTGCGGTATAGATGCCCGTCGGCACGCGCGAGGGCAGTTCGATCCGGGCCTGGTAAAGCACCTGCTCCTTGACCGTGACGCCGCCCTCCTCCTCGCGGTAGAGCCCGATCCGGCGGTTGAGATCGACCAGCCCCGAGGAGAAACGCGCCTGTTCGTCGGGATCGATCGCGCCGATCGGCGACAGCTGAAGCCACTTGAGCCCAAGCTCATAGATCGCCGCCGTCTTGTCGTCGACGATGTCAGCGATCGGCCGGCTCGAGGCGATGGCGTAGTAACTCGGCGCGCTGCGCAGTTCGGTGCTGGCGGCGTTGATCCAGACGCCCGCGACCTTCTGCTTTTCGCGCAGGACGATGGACTGGGTCGGCCCCTTGAGCACGACGACGATGTCGTAGTCCTGCGCCGCGCGCGAGCCCTCGGGCGTCAACACAGCGCCGAAGAGCAGCAGTTCGGTGCCGGTGAAGCCCTGTTGCAGATCGACTTCGTGCTGCGAGACTTCGGGTACGAGGATCGGGTCGCGCGCACCGGTCAGCGCGACAAGCGCCAGCAGTGCGAGCCACACCCTCACAGCGGCGCAACCGTGTAGATCTCGTCAGGCCGATAGCCGAGGCCCAGCGCCATGCGCCCGGCGACCAGCAGCACGATGACGGCGAGGATAAGGCGCAGTTTCACCGGGCTGGCCTTCTGCGCGAACTGCGCGCCGACCTGAGCGCCCGACACCGAGCCCAGCAGCAGCAGCGAGGCCAGCACGATATCGACGGCGTGAGTGGTCAGCGCGTGCATCATCGTCGTCGCCATCGTCACGAAGAGGATCTGGAACAGTGAGGTGCCGACGACGACATTGGCGCTCATGCCGAGAATATAGAGCATCGCCGGGACCAGCACGAAGCCGCCGCCGATGCCCATCAGCATGGTCAGGATGCCGGTCCCGATCCCCAGCAGCAGCGGCGCCAGCGGCGAGATGTAGAGGCCCGAGCGGTAGAACCGCCAGCGCATCGGCAGGCTGGCGACCATCGGGTGATGGCGGCGCTTCCTGGCGGCGATGGGAATCCCGGTCCGCTCGGCGCGGATCGACTGGATACTCTCCTTGGCCATCAAGCCGCCGATCGAGCCGAGCAGCACGACGTAGAGGATGTTGATGACCGTATCGATCTGGCCCAACTGCTCGAGCAGGTTGAACAACAGCGAGCCGAGCCCGGTGCCCATGATGCCGCCGGCTACCATGACCGCGCCCATCTGGTAATCCACGCCGCCCCGCCGGGTATGCGCGAAGACGCCCGAGACGCTGGCGCCGGTCACCTGGCTGGCTGCCGATGCTGCAGCGACCGTAGGCGGGATACCGTAGAAGATCATCAACGGCGTCGTCAGGAACCCGCCGCCCACGCCGAACATGCCCGACAGCACGCCGGTCAGCGCCCCCAGCGCGACGATGATGAGGCCGTTGACCGAAAGGTTGGCGATGGGGAGGTAGACGTCCATTGCCCCCACTCGCTACCGCAGCATGGCGTCGCGGAAAAGGCGCGTTTCAGAATCCTGCGGATAGCGTGAGGGCGGGGCCGGAGCCGGGCACGGCGTCACCGGCAAGGCGGAAGCGCCAGTCCACCGCGACCCGCCCATCGATGCCGCGCCCGAGCGGCATCGCAACCGAGGCGGTCGGTCCCGCATCGAGCCGCGCCGCGCCCTTCTGCGCTCCGCCCCAAAGCCCTCCACCGATCCGCACGTCCGCTGCCCGCACAGTCAGCAATCCCCGATCCGCGCGGAACTGACCGTCAGCGAACATTGTCGCGTAGCGCCCGGCGACATATCCTGCCTGCGCGTAGGCCTCTCCTCGGAAGCCGGCGAGCAGCGGGAATAGCGGCAATTCGGTGATCGCCATCGCTGCGCCCTGTATCCGGCGCTGCCCCATCTGGTCGGTCATCCGCCCCTCCAGCGCCGCGACGACAGGCAACGCAGTGATCGGCCGGGCCGACAAACCAACTGCCGCCGTGGTTTCTCGGATTTGCCCGGTCGTCGAGGTGCTTCGCAAGTAGACCGTCGGCCGATGCCTACTGGCCAATGCCAGCCGGTAGCGCAGCACTCCGCCCGCCTGACTAGCGCCGTAAATCCCGGGAATCGCCCCAGGCGAAGCTGGAGCACCGGAACTGTCCCGTCGCATCAGCGCCCATGCGTCCATCGACCAGCGGCGCGGCCGCCAAGGCACGATCGGCAGCCCGGTCGGCTGAGGTGCGGCGACCGTCCCGGGCACGTCGGGTGCGTAGAAACGCGGCAAGGGCTGCAAGGCGCCAAAGTCCTCGCGCAAGTGCGGCATGATCGACAGAGCGGAAATGCCGGACGACACCGCAGGCGCGGCCGGCGCGGAATAGGTCATGACATAACGCACCGCAGGCCGGCCAACGCCAAAATCGGGCGCAATGTCATAGGCTCTAGGATCATCGCCGGCATAGCTCGGAAGGGACTGGAGCCCTAAGCCGACTTCACTACCCGCAACGACGGCTGGCGCGGCCTTTGAGACCAGCGGTTCCCATGTCGCAGCGCGCCCTCCAACCCAGCCCCCCAACAAGGCCAGCAGGGCCAGAAGTGGATGCCCGCGTGAAATCGCTCCGCCGCTCACGACGCAGCCAGCCTTGAACGGGTCGGCGCCAACTCAAGCAGTGTCGGGTGCCCTACGTGCTCGGTCTTCTCCCAACGTACGGGATTTCCCCTCAAGGTCATCACATAGCTGAAGAGCGCGCGGCGGCCCGCCAGAATGGCGATTGCATTGGCAACGACGATACGCGGAATCGCGCCAAGCCCCTCGACCAGCCCGTATTCGCTTGCGGTGAAGAAGCACCGCAAACCGCTTCGCCAGACGAAACTCGCCAGGCAGATGGCCAACAGCGCCTGCAGCAAAGGCGAAAGCTCCGTGCCTTGTACGAGTCCTTCACGTTCGGCCAGTTTCAATGCCGCCTCGATCAGCAGCAACCCATAACCGCACGCGAGGATCAGAGCCGTGAGCGGGCCACGCCGGTCCCTAAGTGCCATCCACTGGTCGATAACTCCGCTGCCCCAACCAAGCCGGTCCCACCCCTGGAACGAAATCCCGTGAATCCACCGCGATTTCTGACGCACAGCGTCGGCGAGCTTTGATGGGAAGTAGGCCCGCGTCGCGACCAATCCGCCAGTCTCGTCACGAACCCTCAAGAAGCGCGAAGTTCCGCCTTCCCGCTGCACCAGCAGCCCGAGCTCGTAGTCTTCGGTAAGGCACTCGGCCGCGAACGGGCCGCCGTCGCGACCGCGACGAAGCGCAATGCGCGCGATCATATCGCGCGAAAAACCACACGCTACGCCTGCCGCCGGCATCGCTGCTCCCAGCGCATCGCGAACGACCATGGCCTTGCCGTGCGACTCGGCGAACTCATCGGCATAGTGCGCCGCGATCCATGGCGAGGCTGGCTGCAGTTCGGGGCGCACGGGAAGCTGCGCGAAGTCTGCCCGGCGCAGCGCCCGGTCGATCACGGCGAGTTCCGCCGGATGCACCATGTCCTCCGCGTCGTGGAGCACGACGGATCGATAGCGCCAGCCATAGCGAAGCTCGTCAGCGCAGAGCGCGGCGTAAATTCGATTGAGGCAATCCGCCTTGGTAGTCGGCCCTGGGCAGTCGCCTATCACCGTACGAACCCGCAAGTCACCGCCTGCCGCAGCGGCGACCGCCGCGATCGTGTCCGGATCGTTGCAATAGCAGCCGAGGTACAGTGTGAACTCGTCCTGCCGCCAATTGGCCAGCGCATGGCGAACCGTGTGCCCAATTACTTCTGCTTCCTGCCAGGCAGCGATCAACACGGCGGCGCGTCCGGAGAGCGGTGCGGTGGCTTCTGCCTGCGTGATGCGCGAATCCGGCGAGCGTCCCGTCAACCGAAGTCCGATCCACAACGCGTCGATCATGAATTCGTCCAAGGCGCCAAGGACAAGCCAGAATGCCACGAACAGCAGCAATTCCTGCTCGAACGCCTGCACATGGGCGACGATATCAATGAGCGCCTGCGATCCCCGCACTTCGTCCCCCAGCCACGGCCAGTGGTCGATCATCCCCTACGATCGACCACTGGGCGCAGATTATCGGCAGGGACGCTCTCTTCGCAAACGCGAAGGCACGCCGTTTCAGAAAGTTAACGGCGTCTTGACGATACTTACCAGGATCCGACGTTGGGCATGCTCGCCCACGGCTCGGCAGGTTCGAGATGACCATCCTGCAGCAGTTCGATGGAAATGCCGTCCGGCGTGCGCACGAAGGCCATGTGGCCATCGCGCGGCGGGCGGTTGATGGTCACGCCGCCGTCCTGCAACCGCTGGCAGGTCTCGTAGATATCGGACACCTGAAACGCGAGGTGACCGAAATTGCGACCGCCGGGGTAAGCCTCAGCCGATCCATCCTCTGCAGGCCAGTTGTAGGTCAGTTCGACCTCTGCCTCTTCCTGCCCCGGCGCGGCAAGATAGATCAGCGTGAAACGACCTTGTTCGCTGGAGAACCGGCGCGTTTCCTTGAGCCCGACGAGTTCGAAGAAGCGGATCGTCTCATCCGGATCGGTCACGCGGATCATGGTGTGAAGGTAGCGGGTCATGGGATGGCTTTCTTCATTTCATCGACACTGTGGAACAATTCATCGCACATACAGCCGCCAGCCTGCATGACGCGGCGACGATCAGGGAGAGAGCGATGAGCGAAGATAGTTCCGCCGAAAGTCAGCACAAGGGCATTGCCCGCCTCGGAGGTATAACCGGTCGATGGCTGGCGAGCGCCACGATCCTGGCGGTGGGCATCGTCATCGGCGGCTTCGCATTGGGTGACGGCATCAAGCGGGCGCAGCGCGCGGACCGTGCGGTCACCGTCAAGGGCCTCGCCGAACGTGACGTCACCGCCGATCTCGCCACCTGGACCATCAGCTATTCCGCGACCGCACCCGATCTTGCCACCGCACAGGCGAGCGTGGACCGCGACACCGTCCAGATCCGCGCATTCTTCCGCGAACTCGGATTCCCGGCCGAGGCGCTCCAGCCAACCGGCGTCAACGTCAACCAGACCAAGGACAATGGCGTCGTCAGTTTCACCGTGCGCCAGCGGGTGAGCCTGCGCACCACTGACATAAAGCGCGCGCAGAATGCCGTGCGCCGCCAGTTCGACCTCGTGCGGCGCGGCGTGATGCTCGAGGAAGGTTCGGGCATGGCGTATACCTTCACCCGGCTCAACGGCATCAAGCCGGAGATGGTCGCCGCCGCGACCCGGGATGCGCGCTCGGCCGCCGAACAGTTCGCCAAGGACAGCGGCGCCGAAGTCGGCGCGATCAAGAATGCCGCTCAAGGCTACTTTTCGATCGAGGCGCGGGACGGCGATTCGGGCGGTAGCTGGGGACAGTCCGACACGCCTTACAAGAAGGTGCGCGTCGTCACGACGATCGACTTCTACCTGAAATGAGGAAGCCCGTCCGGATCGTTCCGGACGGGCTTCGTCCTGCTATGCGTTGACGATCAGAACGCTGCGGTGAGCGTCGCGACCACAGTGTCGTCGGTATAGCTGTCGATGCTCGGACCGCTGACGCCGACGTAGGACAGGCTCACCGAAAGCGGGCCGTAAACGGTCGCCGAAGCGCCGATCGACCAGTCGATGCCGGTCTTGTCGGCGTTGCAGTAGTAGCACGGAGCCAGCGCGCCGTCGGTGTAGCCGAGGTGACCCGAGACCGTCAGCGGCGTGTTCGGAATACCGATATCGACGTTGGAATAGACGTAGAGATTGTCATGCTTGGCCGTGCCCGCGAAGTTCGGCAGTGCCGTCTGCTTCCAGGCGTAGTTGGCGCCGACCTTCACCTTGGCCGGGCCGACCTGACCGGAGACCGAGGCATAGGGCTCGAAGAACTCCGCGGTGCCGACGTGGCCGTTCGGATAGGCGTAGTAGAGCAGACCCGCATCGAGCGTCAGGCCAGGCGTCACTTCGCCGGTCCAGCCGCCGAAGATGTCGAGTTCGGTGCTGCCGTAAGTGGAGCCCAGGTCGATCGAAGAGCCCCAGGTTGCGATGTAGAAGCCGCTGGCGTGCGAAACGGTGATGCCGCCCTGGATCGCAATGTCGCCGGCCGACTGCGAGACGCCGCGGAAGCGGTAGTCGCTGGTCAGAGCCGCGCTGCCGGTGATGGTGATTTCCTTGGGCGCCTCGGCGTCCTGCGCAAATGCCGGAGTTGCGGAAAGCGCAGTGCCCGCAAGGAGAGAGGCGGCGACAACGCCGCGGACGGACAAGAGCATGGTGTTTCCCTCACAAATTTATTGTCTTTGATGCCTCGTCCCACCTGCGTCCGCTGCATGGAGTCTCGTTCCGGATCTCCCTTGCGACGGCACAATATTGCTGCACTGCAGCTAGAAGACGCACAAGAAAAATTTCAATACAGCAACATTCAAGAAACGATGTGTGGATTTTTTGCCACTGCACCCTCTGGTGTTTCCTACGGGTTGTGCGGGGGAGCGGGGCAGTTTATACTGCAGCGCAATAAATGCTGAACACGATACGAAAGCTCATGGGCCGGGCCGACCAACGGCGAGCCCCTTGGATCCCTTCCGGTGAACGGGTTTACGCCGTGGGCGATATCCATGGCCGTGCCGATCTTTTCGAGCATCTCATCCACACGATCGAGCAGGATGATGCGGCGCGCGGACGTGCGCATACGACCGTCGTTCTCCTGGGTGACCTAATTGATCGGGGCGACGACAGTGCCGGGGTCGTAGCCCGCGCGCGCCAGTGGGGCCGCGAGCGTGAGGTGGAGTTCATCCAGGGCAATCACGAGGAAATGCTGCTGGTTGCCAGCAAGGATGCCGAGGCCATGCGCGGTTTCCTCAAGTTCGGCGGGCTGGAGACGATCCTGTCCTACGGTATCGACAAGGACACACTGCTCGCAGCCGATGCCGAAGAGATGCAGCGCCTGATGAACGAGGCGATTCCGCAGGACGACTTCGACTTCCTCGACAGCTTCAAGAAGATGCACCGCGTAGGAGACTACGTGTTCGTCCATGCAGGTGTCCGCCCCGATACACCGCTCGAACACCAGCTCGGCCGCGACTGCCGCTGGATTCGCGAGCCTTTCCTGAGCCATCGCGGCGATTTCGGGGCGTTCGTGGTGCATGGGCATACGATCACGCCTGAACCGGACGAGCGCGGCAACCGCATCGGCATCGACACCGGCGCATTCCTTCACGGCACGCTGACTGCCCTCGGCCTGCAAGGAACCGACCGCTGGTTCCTGACCGCGAGCGACAATGCCGCCGGCTGCAGCGAAGCGGCCTGAATAGCCGGAATTTCAAGGCCCTGAATGCGCCGGGGAGCCTGTAAGCCGGGTTCTGTTCCTGACGTGGTCTCCCAAAGAGAGGGACCTTACGCCGCGGCGGCAGCCATTCCTCTAGGCGAGACATCGCTGCCTCGCTCAAGCGACCAACCCGGGCTGCCTGGGTTCGAAACGAACCCGCCGATCTCCCCCGCTTTCGCGAGACGCCGGCGCGCAGCCCCTATTCGGTCTTGCTCCGGGTGGGGTTTACCAAGCCGCTTACCGTTACCGGCAGCGCGGTGCGCTCTTACCGCACCCTTTCACCCTTACCTGCTTTCCGAGGAAAACATCGGCGGTTTGCTCTCTGTGGCACTTTCCCTAGGCTTCGGACGGTCTGAAAACCGCCCTCGCCCGGCAGGCGTTACCTGCCACCCTTGTTTCGTGGAGCCCGGACTTTCCTCGCGGTCATCCAAGTTTCCTTGGCGACCCCGCGGCTGCCCGGCTCCCCGGCGCGGGCGGTCACCTAGCACGGCCGGTATCGCGTTCCAACAGGAGTTCGAACAGGATGCCGCCGATTTCTCCATCGATCTCGCCATCCATGAAGATCGGCCGCCAGCGGCGCTGAAACGCGGTGACGGCGGCCCGCCCGTCGGTGATGTCGTAGCCGAACCGCTCCAGCGCCAGATAAAAGGCGCCGGGGTTGTCGTAGAACAGGTTCATCTTCGCCTGGGGAATCTCCAGCGCAAGGCCGAGTTCGCCAAGGCGGTTCCAGTCGAAGTATTCGCCCGGGTCCTGCTTGCGGGCAGGCGCGATATCGGAGTGCGCGACCACGTTGGCCCGGGGAATGTCGTGCCGGTCCATGATATCCGCCAGCAGCGGCAGCAACGCGTCCATCTGCGGTTCGGGAAACGGACGATAGCCCCATTCATGTCCGGGATTGACCAGTTCGATGCCGATACTGGCCGAATTCACGTCTGTCTCACCGCGCCAGTAGGAACGGCCCGCGTGCCAGGCCCGCTTGTCCTCAGGAACGAGTGAGGTGATCATCCCCTCCTCGTCGATCATATAGTGGGCAGAGACTTCGGCGGCCGGATCGCACATCCGCTCCAGCGCCTCCTCGGCCGACTTCATGCCGGTATAGTGCAGCACGACCATAGTGATCGGCAGCTTGCGCTCGTTCCAGTTGGGGGAGGCGACGGTGCGATTGACGAGCCAACGGTTCATCTTCGTCGCGCCTCCTTCCCGTCAGGCCCTTGGCAGCATCGCGCCAAGCACCAGCGCATCGTCCGCCAGCGCAAACTGAAGCTTGCCCTTCAATTCCACGGCCAACTGGCGCAACATCGCCGCAGGCGCGGTACGGCTCGAAAGCTCACCTTCCGGCAGAGCGCCTTCAAGCGCGGCGCCGACCGAACGGTCGAAAGCGATACGCGGACCGGCAGCACGCACCACCAGTTCGCTGTGATTGTCGCGATACTCGGCCGCGATTTCCAGCGTACCGCCGCGCGGCAGTGCCTCGAGACCAATCAGTGCGAAGTTGAGCAGCGTTTTGATCGCCGCCTTCGGCAGCGAATCGCTCGGCAGTGCCCAGGCCAGCGTGACGCGCGGATTGTTCGCCACCAGCGCATCGACGAGAACCTTGGCCTCGCTCACCGCCACCATCTCGCCGAAGCCGCCCGCCGCACCGAAGGCCAGGCGGAAGAACTTGAGCTTGTCGGTGGAAATCCTCGCGCTCTGGTCAAGAAGTTCGAAGCAGCGCTGGCGCATCTCCGGGTCTTTCTCGTCCGCGAGCAGTTCAAGGCCATTGGTCAGCGCGCCGACCGGGCTGAGCATGTCATGGCAAAGGCGCGAACACAGGAGGCTGGCAAGTTCGATCGAACTCGTGGTCATGGGCTTGGACTGCTCTTTCGTACTTCTGACGCGGCCCCCTATTCGACGACGCGGAACGGCAGGGCCTCGAATCCATTGGCGTTATCGCGCCAGAAAGCAACCTCGCTCTCCGCGATGATCGCCCAGATGCGCGAATCCCCGGTGGAATGTTGCCGATCGGTCGCCGAAGGCACGCAAATCCCCGTAGGATGAGAGTGATAGTAGCCGATCACTTCCGGCCCACCCGCCCGCACCTCCTTGTGCGCCGCCAGCAGCACAACGGGGTCGATCTCGAAGTGAACATGGCGGTTTTCCGCCAGATTCGCCGCAGCCCGCGCTTCGTCTATCCGTTGACCGCGCCCCAGCAACAGTCCGCAGCATTCTTCGGGAGCAGCCCTGCGAGCATCTTCATGCAATGTTGCAAGAACACCACTTGTCAGTTCGACGATCATCCCCAAATCCTACGCGCAATGGGGGCGCTTACAAACATCATCGAAGGCGAAGTCGCCAGTGGCGGCCGGATCGACAAGGCCCTGGCCGAAGTCAGCGGCCTGTCGCGCGAACGCATCAAGGCGCTGATGGGTGAAGGCCGCGTCTCGCTCGCCGGAAAGCCCGTGGCACAGGCCTCGCTGAAAGTGGATGCCGGAACACCGTTTGCCATCGACGTGCCCGAGGCTACGCCCGCAGAGGCGGTGCCGCAGGACATTCCCCTTGTCGTGGTTTACGAGGACGAACACCTGATCATCGTGGACAAGCCCGCCGGACTCGTCGTCCACCCGGCCGCGGGCAATCTCGACGGAACGCTGGTGAACGCCCTGCTCCACCACTGCCGGGGCCAGTTGTCCGGCATCGGCGGCGTAGCGCGCCCCGGTATCGTCCACCGCATCGACAAGGACACTTCGGGGCTGCTCGTCGTCGCCAAGACCGACAAGGCGCACGAAGGGCTGGCCGTGCAGTTCGCCGATCACTCGATCGAACGCGCCTATCACGCCGTCGTCGGCGGCAGGCCGGTGCCGGTAGCCGGAACCGTGCGCGGCGCGATCGCCCGCTCGTCGCATGATCGCAAGAAGATGGCGCTGGTGGAGGACGGGCGCGGCAAGCACGCGATCACGCATTTCCGCACGCTGGAGGCGCTGCGCGGCGCCACTCTCGTCGAATGCAGGCTGGAAACGGGACGAACGCATCAGGTCCGTGTTCACATGGCGTCAATCGGTCATGCGCTATTGGGAGACCCTGTCTATGGGCGAACTCCTTCTCCGCTTCGACCGATTCTCTCCCGACTCGGTTTTTCCCGCCAAGCGCTCCACGCTGCGGAACTCGGGTTCGTTCACCCCGTTTCACAAGAAAGGGTCCATTTCGCCAGCTCGCTGCCCGACGACATGCGGACACTGATCGACGAACTGCGACACTGAAATCGCAAATCCATGCTAACGTATAGAGGTGGTCACAAGCTAAGACGCCTATGAAGGGTCCTAGACCGTGACCGACCTAGAAAGGACGGATGATCGTGAGCAATAATCGAAACCTGCCGAGTGTCCCGGCCCTGGGCGGTGAGCAAAGCCTCAACCGCTACCTGTCGGAGATCCGCAAGTTCCCGATCCTGGCTCCTGAGCAGGAATACATGCTGGCGAAGCGCTATTCGGAGCATCAGGATCCGGAAGCTGCAGCGCAGCTCGTCACCAGCCACCTGCGACTCGTTTCCAAGATCGCCATGGGCTATCGCGGCTACGGCCTCCCCGTGTCCGAGCTGATTTCCGAAGGGAACATCGGCCTGATGCAGGGCGTCAAGAAGTTCGAGCCCGAACGCGGCTTCCGCCTCGCGACTTATGCGATGTGGTGGATCAAGGCTTCGATCCAGGAATACATCCTGCGTTCGTGGAGCCTCGTGAAGATGGGCACCACCGCCGCGCAGAAGAAGCTGTTCTTCAACCTGCGCCGCATGAAGAAGAACCTCGACGCCTACGAGGACACCGACCTGCACCCCGACGACGTCGCCAAGATCGCGACGACGCTGGGCGTCTCGCAGACCGAGGTGGTCAACATGAACCGCCGCATGATGATGGGCGGCGATGCCTCGCTCAACGTCTCGCTGCGTGAAGAAGGCGAAGGCCAGTGGATGGACATCCTGCAGGATGACCGCCCGCTGCAGGACGAGACCGTCGCGGACGCCGAGGAAGCCTCGGTGCGCCACGACATGCTGATCGAGGCCATGGGTTCGCTCAACGAGCGCGAGCGCGACATCCTGACGGAGCGCCGCCTGACCGACGATCCCAAGACTCTGGAGGAATTGAGCCAGGTCTACTCGGTCAGCCGCGAGCGCGTGCGCCAGATCGAGGTGCGCGCCTTCGAGAAGCTGCAGAAGGCGATGAACCGCATCGCCGGTGAGAAGCGCCTGCTCCCGGCCTGATCCGGAGCAACCAGGCATAACGAGAGGCCGGGCCGTCCGCGAAGGATGGCCCGGTTTTTCTTTGCCCTCACGCCGCCTGCTCGCGCGGATGCAGCCGCAGCATCGGAACCCAGAACAGCGCCGCCACTGCAGCAGCTGCGAATATCCAGAACATGCCGGTGTAGCTTCCCGTCACGTCGTACATCAGTCCGTAGAGCGGCGGCGTCGCCAGCATCGCCAAAAGGATCGCGCCGGAGAGCATCCCCATCGCTCGCCCGACGCCGCGCTGACCGAAGATGCGCGGGGCGAGGTAGCTTTCGGCCGGAACCATCAGTCCGCCGAACAGCCCCGTAATCGCCACCCCCAGCGCGATCACGCCATAGCCTGCTTCCGCCTGCGTCAGGCAGACCATCCCCGCCGCGAATCCGCCAAGGCCGCAGAACATCAGCACTTTCGGCCCGACCTTGTCGGAAAGCGCCGCGAAGTTCAGCTTCGCGATGAACCCGCACGCGGAATATATCGAGATCAGCGGTGCCGCTTGCGCCGCCGTCGCCCCGGTATCGATGGCGAGCGGCGCCAAGTTCGTGATCATGCCTTTCAGGCCCGCTGTCACGATCGAGACGGTCAGGGCGATCATCCAGAAAGCCGGGTCGGTCAGGATTTCCCGCGCGGAGATCGGGTTCCTCGCCAGTTCTTCCCGCGCCTGCAGCGGCGGTTCGTCCGCGCCGTCGGGATTGAGGCGCTTGTCGGATGGCCGGTCCACCACCAGCATTGCCATCGGGATCGTCCAGAGCAGCAGCACGACGGCCAAGGCCCGCAAGGCAAGTCGCCACTCGAACGCCGCCATCAGACCGGAGATGATGAGCGGAAACACGAAGCCGCCTGCCGAAATCCCGGCAATGGCGATACCGACCGCCCTCCCCCGTTTCTGCGCGAACCAGCGCGAGAGCAGCACGGTGATCGCCACCGGCCCCATGAGTACGTTGGCGGGCGCGATCAGCACGGCGAAGATCACCAGTACTTGCGTGAAGGAGGCCGCGAGGGAAATCGCCACGTAGCCCGCCCCCAGGCACAGCCCGCCCGTCACCATCAGGCGGCGCAACGGAAAGCGGTCCATCAGCGTCCCCAGCAGCGGCGCCAGTACCGCGCTGGTGCCCGACATCACCGTCATCGCCAGCATTAGCACAGTGCGACTCGGCCGGAACTCGCGCGCCAGCGGCACCGCGACGATCGAGTACGTCGCCGCCACCATACCCGTCGCCGCCAACAGCATGAAGCCGACCGCGACCTGCCTCCACCCCAAGCCGAAGGATGCCGCCATGCGTCTGTTCTCCCGTTCCTCTTATGCGAGGATGTATCCGGGAGTATTGTCCATACTGCAAATGAAACGTCGATATTACGAATACATGTATCGGCCGGGCGTAGCGCGCGCCGGTGCTGGCGCAATGCCGGGCATTTCGACTAGAGAGAAGCTTCCCGACCGTTTCAGAGGCTTCCTGCGTCCATGCGTCTCCTTGCCAAGATCATCGTGTGGTTCATTGCGATCAGCGTGGGCCTGACGGTGCTCTACCGCTTTGTGCCGCCGCCGGTGACGGTGACGATGCTGGTAGACGGCAACGGCATCACCAAGGACTGGGTGCCGCTCAGCCGGATCGACCGCAACATGGTCGCCGCTGTGGTCGCCGCCGAGGATGGTAAGTTCTGCACGCATAACGGCTTCGACACGCAGGCCATCGAAAAGGCCATGGAGCGCAATGCCCGGGGAGGTCGTATCCGGGGCGGCTCGACGATCAGCCAGCAGACCGCGAAGAACGTGTTCCTGTGGCAGGGCGAAGGCTGGACCCGCTACTTACGCAAGGGCTTCGAGGTCTGGTTCACCTTCCTGATCGAGAACCTGTGGGACAAGCGCCGGATCATGGAGGTTTACCTCAACGTCGCCGAGACCGGCATCGGCACCTACGGCGTCGAGGCCGGGGCGCAGCGCTACTTCGGCAAGTCTGCCGCCAGTCTCTCTCCCGCCGAGGCAGGGCGCATGGCCGCTGCCCTGCCCAGCCCCAAGACCCGCTCGGTCAAGAGCCCCGCCGGTTTCACGCGGCGCTACGGCAATACGATCGCCGCGCGCATCGGCACCGTGAAGCGCGGCGGCTACGACGCCTGTGTCTACGAATAGGGCCATCCCTACCGCATCGACGCTCACCTGCCGGGCGGTTCCCTGCAGGGTGACAGGTTTACACGGTTTACACTGTCCAGCGGGGAAGGCGTCTCCTTGGGGCGGTAATCTGTCACCTTGCAAGGGTGAAGCGTCATCTTGTCCCGAGAAGGCGTCACCTTGCCCGCAGCTAGGCACTGCGCCAGAGCAGAACTCGAACTTGCGACAATCGCGTTTCATCGCGCGCATGTGGGAAATCGACAGGCGAGTTTTCATGTAAGCGTTCTACGCCCGCTCGCCGATGTAGGAAAACGGATCGCACCTGAACCTCGCCCTACTCCGGGCAAGAAAAAACGTGCCGGACCGGCAAAGAAAAAGGGGAGGAATCTTGCGGTCCCTCCCCTCTCTTTTTCCCTTACCGGATCGTGATGGATCAGAAGCCCATCACGAGGGTGGCGCTGACGGCGCGCGGCGAACCGAAGTTCACGAAGGCCGAGCTGGCCGACTGCGCGACCGCGCCGCTGAACGAGCCGACGTAGAACTTGTCGAACAGGTTCGTCACGTTGAGCTGGACCTCGCTGTTGGCGAGGCCGAGGCTCTGCAGCTTGTATCGCACGTTCATGTCAACCACAGTGTAGCTCTTGAACTTCGCACCCGAGTAACCGGTCGTACCGTTCGGACGGGTGAAACGATCACCGTTGATATCGTTCAGGAAGCGGTCGCCGGTATACTTGGCCTGTGCGCCAATCTGGAAATCACCGAGGGTGAGTTCCGCACGGCCGCCGACCAGCCATTCGGGAGCACCGCGCTCACGCTTGCCGCTGGTGCGCAGGTAGGCGTTGCCGTCCTGAACGTAGCACAGGTTGTCGAGAGCGATGTCGCTGGTTGCCGAGCAACTGCCCACCAGGATGTCGTTCTGGATTTCCGACTTGATGTACGACGCGAAGGCATAAAGCGACAGCGGCTGGATCGGATTGATCCCGAGGCTGGCATCCACACCGTACTTCTTGACCGGGCCGAGGTTGGTGTCGGTCGAGTTGCCGTCGATGTCGGTCGCGGTCACGATGCGGTTTTTGTACTTCGAGTACCAGCCCACGATCGATGCCTGGACCACGGGCGTGCTGTAGCGCAGGCTAAGGTCGAAGCTGTCCGAGGTTTCCGGGTTACGACGCGCGAGCGGATCGTTCGGAGCGTAGAAGAACGTACCGTAGAGCGCGTCGGTGCTCGGCGAAGAAATGTTCTTCGCGTAGCTGCCCGCCAGGCTCAGTTCCGGGGTCAGCTTGAACACGGCGCCGACGTTCGGCAGGACCTTGTCGTACCTGACGGTGCGCTTCAGCGGACCGACCGCACTCGGATTGGCGGCGAGGTAGGCGGGCACTTCGCTGGCGCCTACGCAGTTCACATTGCCGCTGGCGTCGGTGGTCACGCAGTTCTGGTTCAGCTCGCGGCTGAAGAACGGTGCACGCACGCCCAGCAGGACGGTCAGCGCTTCGTCGAAGAACTTGCCGCGATATTCGCCCGAGACCTGGTTCAGCGTCGCGTAGGACAGGCGGTCACGCTTGTCGATACGGTTGCCGTACTCGTCCAGGATCGGGTCGTTGATCGGGAAGACGTCGAACGGTTCGCCGTTGGTCTTCAGGAAGCCGCCCGGGCCGGTCTGGCGGTGGCGCGCGCGGTCGAAGCTGTACGACAGGCGGACGCTGTTATTCTCGTCCATCTCGTAGGCAAGGTTGGCGATCGCGATGAAACGGCGGGTGTTGGTCTGGCTCGGGGTGAGGATGCGAACCGCATCGCCCGAACCGGTCACGCCGTCACCGTTGAGGTCGACGTTGCCGTAGTAGTAGTAGGCTGCGCGGCTGCTGCTCAGGGTGGGCTCCGAACCGAAGAACACGCCGGTGTAGCCCTGCGAGTTGTAGCCTTCGATCCCGACGCTGGTGCCGCCGCCGTTGGCCTTGACGGTCTGGTAGGCCGCGTCGACCGAGAAGGTCAGCTTGTCGGTCAGGTGGAACAGCGAGTTCAGGCGGATGTTGCCGGTGTTCGACGGATTGTAGCGACGCTCGAACGACGAACCGCAGCCGTTGGGCGCGTCGGGGAAAGCGCCCGTGTAGCCCGGCGTGTCGCTGTTGGGACCGGTGGTGCAGGGAATGCCGCCGGCAACGTCGTAGAAGCGCTCGGACTTGTCGAGCGTGATCGCCTGCGCGCTCAGCGGCGAGCCGCCGAAGTTGTTGCGGTTCACGTTATAGTGACCGGCGATCGAGATGAAGTCGCCGTCCACACCGATCGGCTGATAGATCTTGGCGTTGAACTGTTTCTTCTCGACCTTGCCGTAGTTGGCGAAAGTGGCGCCATTGCGTGCATACGAACCCGAGAACCAGGCCTTGGTGCCGATCGAGGTGAACTCGCCGGTCTCGACCTTGGCGAAAAAGCGCTGGAACGAACGGTCTTCGCCGCCCGAACCCTTCGCGGCGATATCGCCGTAGGACATGCTGGTCATGACGCCGAACTGGTCGTCAGGAACCTTGGTGTTGATGTTGACGGTGCCGCCGACCGCCGCAGGCGTCGGGCTGTCCACGTCGGTCGAACCCAGGTTGACGTTGACGCGCTCGATCAGCTCGGCATCGACCTGCTGGTTCGAATAGATCGCATAGTTACCCGAGTCGTTGAGCGGGATACCGTCGAAGGTCTGCGAGATGCGGGTCGAATCGAAGCCGCGGATCGTGAACGAACCACCCGACGAACCCCAGGGGTCGTTGTTGGTGAAGCTGACGCCCGGCACCATGTTGATGATTTCGTTGACCGACTGGCCGGCGCGCTGCGCGCTGATCAGTTCCTGGCCGATCTCTACCTTCGCCTTGGGCGAGTCGGGCGTGCGCACGCCAATGGTCTGGTTCACGCGGCCGCCGGTCACGATGATGGTGTCGCCGTCGAAGTCGGCCGAACCGGTCGACTGCGCAAAAGCGGGAACCGCGAGGAAGGCGGCGCCAACGGCGATCGTGCTGGTCGCCGAGGAGAGGAGGGAGGTGAGTTTCATTTTATGCCCCTGATCTTGTCAGACTAGAGTGGTCACAATGTGCGACGAACGCTTCAGCCCCGCCGCATTTGCTGCGGCTGCTAAGAGCAGCGGGATATGACAACTTTCTGACGGTGGGGACTCAAATGCGTGCGCAAACGCGAAATTTTGTGACACAAGCGTAACACAACACAATTTATTGCAGAAAAACAAAAATATTTCAGTAGTTTATGGTGCGCGTGCGATATTGCACTGCGGCATAAATGTCACTGGAAAGGGAAAGTACTGCTGCGCCTGCAACACTGCAAAAACGTAACACGGCCGTGATGTTACGTCATCGCTTGATGCCGACCGGGCGCTCGTGCCACTCGTCGGCCATGAGCGCAGGTCATCATCACGGGCATCATCATGGGCATGGGCATAATCATGGCCACGGGCATCATCACACGCATGCGGCGCCGGCAAATCCCGGCCGCGCCTTCGCCATCGCTGTATCGCTGAACCTGATTTTCGTCATCGCCGAGGTCGTCGCTGGCTTCGTCAGCGGCTCCATGGCGCTGTTGGCGGATGCGGGGCACAACTTGTCGGACGTGCTGTCGTTGGCGCTCGCCTGGGCAGCGGCGGTGCTGTCGGCCCGCCCGCCTTCCGAGCGTTTCACTTACGGGCTCAAGAGTTCCTCGATCCTCGCCGCGATCGCCAACGCGGCGCTGCTGTGGGTCGCGATCGGCGCGATCCTGGTCGAGACAGTGCGTCGCCTCGCCGATCCCGAGCCGGTGGGTGGCACCACGATGATGATCGTCGCAGGGATAGGCATCGCGGTGAACGGCCTCTCCGCACTGCTCTTCGCCAAGGGCTCGAAGTCCGACCTGAACCTGCGGGCCGCCTTCGTGCACCTCATGGCCGATGCGCTGGTGTCGGTCGGCGTGGTGATCGCGGGGCTGCTGATCACCTGGACCGGCTGGGCGATCCTCGATCCGGTGACTTCGCTGGTCATCACCGTGGTCATCGCCTGGTCGAGCTGGGGCCTGCTGCGCGATTCGCTGCGGATGGGGATGCTGGGCGTGCCCGAAGGCATCGACGGCGTGCGCGTGCGCGCCTTCCTCGAAGCGCGCCCGGGGGTTGAGCGGGTCCACGACCTCCACATCTGGCCGATGAGCACGACCGAGACCGCCCTTACCGCGCACCTCGTCATGCCCGGCGGACAACCGGGCGACGGCTTCCTCCATGCGCTTGCCCATGACCTCGAGCACGCGTTCGGCATCGGCCACCCGACCATCCAGATCGAGACCGACGGCCACAGCCCCTGCGCGCTCGAGAGCGAGGCGGTCGTCTAGACGAACTCGTGCCGGGCGCCGAGGAAGTCCTCGGGCTGAATCGCGAAGCCCGGGCTTATGCAGCCCTGCGTGGTCAGGCGCAGCTTCAGCTTGTCAGCGAAATGCGCTTTCGCCCCGCCTGCATCGGCGACCTTCCAGACGAGCGCATAGATGCCGTTCTGCGCGGCTTTCAGGAAGGCACCGAGCGGGCCGCCCGCAAGGTCATCCGGCTGCACGAAAGCGACCCGCGTGTCGCCCACTTGCAGCAGGACCCGGCGGGCGGGTTGGGGCAGTTCGGTCCGGGCATCCTCCAGCACTTCGCCGTCGACGACCTCTGTGAAGAAGCGCAGCGCCGTCTCGATATCGGCGGTGACGCAGGCGATGTGGTCGAGGGCGGTGACGGTGCAGTGATGCCCTGCCCCAACGGCTGGGTTCCAGTTGCCCCGCTCCCACGGATCGTTGGGCATCGGCAGTTCGCACACTTCCAGTAGGACGCCGCCGGTCGATTCGGGCTTAACGAAGAAGAACACGCCGTAATCGGCGGCGACGGTGCAGCCCGCTTCACGGAAGGCGGCGCTGGCGGCCTCGCCGTCGGCGACCTTGATTTCGAACGAGTGGAACGCCTGCCCGATCCGTGCGAACTGGCGCGCGAAGGGCTTGGTCAGGTCCTCCGCATGACGCGGCGCCATCGGCTCCACCATGTGATCGGTGACGTAGAGCAGCGCGGCGTCGCGGTCCTCGGCGGGGAAGTAGTTCTCGGCAAAGACCAGCCCGCCCAGCGCATCCTGATAGAGCGCGCGGGCGGCATGGATGTCGCTGACCGCGTGGATCGTGTGGATTATCCGCGAAACCGGAATACGCGCAGCCATGAACCTCTCCCCTGCCTTTTCCGGCAGAGTGCGGGCACCTGCGAGCATTGCCAAGCCGCGCGCCACGCGTCCCGGCGATATCGCCCCCAACGAAAAAGGCCGCCCACCTTGCGGCGGACGGCGTTTTCATGATCGGTCAGTTGCGCTCTTAAGCCGCAGCTTCCGCCTTGTCACCCTTGAGCACGCGGACGGGTTCCTTGCGGCCCTCGACCACGTCCTTGTCGACGACGACTTCGGCGATGTCGCGCTCGGTCGGCAGGTCGAACATGGTGTCGAGCAGCAGCCCTTCCACGATCGAGCGCAGGCCGCGCGCGCCGGTCTTGCGCTCGATCGCCTTCTTGGCGATCGCTTCGAGCGCGTCGTCGGTGAAGGTCAGCTCCACGTCTTCCAGCTCGAACAGGCGCGCATACTGCTTGATCAGCGCGTTCTTCGGTTCCTTGAGGATCTTGACCAGCGCCTCGATGTCGAGGTCGTTGAGGGTCGCGATCACCGGCAGGCGGCCGACGAATTCAGGGATCAGGCCGAACTTGAGGAGATCTTCCGGCTCCGCCTTCTGGAGCAGTTCGCCCACGCGGCGCTTGTCCGGATCGGCGACATGCGCGCCGAAGCCGATCGAACGCTTCTGCAGGCGGTCGGCAATGATCTTGTCGAGGCCCGCGAAAGCGCCGCCGCAGATGAACAGGATGTTGGTCGTGTCCACCTGCAGGAATTCCTGCTGCGGATGCTTGCGACCACCCTGCGGCGGAACCGAGGCGGTGGTGCCTTCCATCAGCTTGAGCAGCGCCTGCTGCACACCCTCACCGGAAACGTCGCGCGTGATCGACGGGTTCTCGGCCTTGCGGCTGATCTTGTCGATCTCGTCGATGTAGACGATGCCCTGCTGCGCCTTCTCGACGTTGTAGTCGGACGCCTGCAGCAGCTTGAGGATGATGTTCTCCACGTCCTCGCCCACGTAGCCGGCTTCGGTCAGCGTGGTGGCGTCGGCCATCGTGAACGGCACGTCGAAGGTGCGCGCGAGCGTCTGCGCGAGCAGCGTCTTGCCCGAACCGGTCGGCCCGACCAGCAGGATGTTAGACTTCGACAGCTCGACGTCGCCCTGCTTGCCGCTGTGCTTGAGGCGCTTGTAGTGGTTGTGGACAGCCACCGACAGGACGCGCTTAGCGCGTTCCTGGCCGATCACGTAGTCGTTCAGCATCTCGCAGATGTCGCGCGGGGAGACGATCTCGCCTTCCTTGCGACCGGCAATGCCCGCCTTGGTTTCTTCGCGGATGATGTCGTTGCAAAGCTCGACACATTCATCGCAGATGAACACCGTTGGGCCCGCGATCAGCTTGCGCACTTCATGCTGCGACTTACCGCAGAAGCTGCAGTATAGGGTGCTTTTCGCGTCAGATCCGCTCAATTTCGTCATTTTCCGTCTTTAGCCTCCAACCGAGGCGACTCGCTCACTCTAGCCTGCCCGGGACCGGCTTTGCAATCCTACCGCCAAATGCTTGACGGAGACTGAAGGCGCCGGTCCCGCTTCAGGACGTTACGCTTCCGCCGGCTTGTCGCCGTCGGGGCGGGTCTCGAAGACCTTGTCGACGAGGCCGAATGCCAGCGCTTCGTCAGCTTCGAGGAACGTGTCGCGGTCCATCGCCTTCTCGATCTCGTCGAGCGACTTGCCGGTGTACTTCACGTAGAGATCGTTCAGGCGGCGGCGCATGCGCAGGATTTCGCGCGCCTGGATCTCGATGTCGCTGGCCATGCCCTGCGCACCGCCCGAGGGCTGGTGGACCATGATGCGCGCGTTCGGCAGCGCAATGCGCATGCCCGGTTCCCCTGCGGCGAGCAGGAAGCTGCCCATCGAGGCGGCCTGGCCGATGCACACGGTCGAGACGCGCGGCTTGATGTACTGCATGGTGTCGTGGATCGCCATGCCGGCCGTCACCACGCCGCCCGGCGAGTTGATGTACATCGAGATGTCCTTGGTCGGGTTTTCCGATTCCAGGAACAGCAGCTGCGCGACGATGAGCGAGGCCATGTGGTCTTCCACCTGGCCGGTGATGAACACGATGCGCTCACGCAGCAGGCGCGAGTAGATGTCGAACGAACGTTCGCCGCGGCTGGTCTGCTCGACGACCATCGGCACGAGTGCGCCCGTCACGGGATCGGTGGTGAACTTTCCTTGGGCGTTCGAAGCGCCGAACAGGTCGAGCATGGGAGTCCTCTTTGCGATTTTGCCTCGCCTATGTCGCGTGGCAATGCGCGATGTTCAAGGGGGTTAACCTATCAGGCGTGAATGGACGGGGGAGAAGCCGCTGGAGGCGCTACCCGAGGTCCACAAGGTGACGCAGGTTTACACGGTTTACACTGTCCAGAGGGAGAAGGTGTCACCTTGGGCCGGGAAGTGTCACCTTGTGAGGGGAAGTGTCACCTTGCGGTGTAACCTTGTGCGGTTTTGGGCGGTCGGATGGGGCATGCGGCGCAGTGTATGGGACGGCGTAGGATGTAGGAAAGCGGACTTTCCGGAAGCGCCCCATTGTGGACATGAGCATTCGTGCTCAAGATGCCGTATGCGGTCTTTTTCAGCAGTGGTGTCTATTGGGCTTCTCGTGGGATGTGGCAGCCCTCTATCACCTCAAGCCAAATACATGGCGGCAATTGATGAAGCCGTAGTTCTTCCCCACGACGCTCACCCAATTGCTGACTATGCGAAATATTATAGTCAGGGCCCCGACAATGACATCGTGGCTGTTTTCATTCTTCCTGACCTGCTTGCCCAGAAGGCTAATCAGGTCTGTGATAGGATGAAAGATGACCTCGCCCGTTCATCGCGTGTCCGCTGCGTTGCTGATGGAGTGCCGTTGATTAATGCCGGAGAGCGGTTTTGGCTGGAAGATTGGCAAAAGCTGCCGTGGATTTTCGACCCGAAATGTGGCGACATTTCTGTGGTGTTCGATAGGGATAACAGTCAGTTCAAAGAGGTTAGATGCACCGGCAAGGGCGCGCCCACGTAAGTCCGCAAACCACCCATTGCCGTCATCCCGCCCCCCCGGTCGCCCGCATCGAAAAACCCGCAATGGGCGCTGGCACCGCGACGCCGCTTCGGCCATCGTGCTGCGCTCCACCCCGCCGGAGCCTTTTACGTGAACCGCCCCTTCATCCTCGCCCTCGGCCTTCTCGCCGCGTCTCCGCTTCCCGTCGCCGCGCAGGAGACGCCGGAAACCTACCTCAAGCGGATCGAGGCGATAGACGACAGCGGCGCGGCGATCCATGCGGTCGTCGCCGTGGCCCCGTCGGAATCGCTGGCCATCAAGGGCAAAGGCCCGCTCGCCGGGCGCGCGTTGCTGGTGAAGGACAACATCGAGACGCGCGACATGCCCACGACCGCGGGCAGCCTCGCGCTGAAGGACAACGCCACGGGACGCGACGCACCGCTGGTGGCGAAGCTGCGCAAGGCGGGCGCGGTCATCCTGGGCAAGACTAACCTCTCCGAATGGGCGAACTTTCGCGGCGAGCACTCCTCCAGCGGTTGGAGCGCGGTGGGCGGGCAAACGAAGAACCCTTACGCGCTCGACCGCAGCCCCTGCGGCTCGTCCTCGGGCAGCGGCGCGGCGGTGGCGGCGGGCATGGCGTGGGCGGCGATCGGCACCGAGACCGACGGCTCGATCACCTGCCCCGCCTCGGTGATGGGGCTCGTCGGATTCAAGCCGACCGTCGGGCTGGTCAGCCGCACCTACGTGGTGCCGATCAGTTCGAGCCAGGATACCGCCGGGCCGATGACCACCAGCGTCGCCGACGCCGCGCTGCTGCTCAACGCAATGGCCGGAAGCGACCCCGCCGATCCGGCCACCGCCGATGCCGACCGGCACAAGCCGGACTTCACCGTCGGTTTGGGCAGGGTCAGCCTGAAGGCCGTGCGCGTAGGCGTGCTGCGCCGTCAGGCCGGACACATGTCGGCGCTCACCGTGCTGTTCGATGCCGCGCTCGCCGACATGAAGCGCGCCGGGGCGCAAGTGGTGGAGATCGATTTCGAGCCCGACGAGCGGCTCGGTGAGGCCGAATTCACGATCATGCTGCACGAGTTCCGGCTGGGCATCGACGCCTACCTAGGCGACCTGCCCCGCCCGGCACCCGCGCGCGACCTTGCCGGGCTGATCGCCTTCAACAAGGCACACGCCGCGGAAGAACTGCGCTGGTACGGGCAACAGACTTTCGAGAAGGCGCTGACGACCACCGATCCCGCCGCCTACGCCAAGGCCCGCGCCGATGCCCAGCGCCTCGCGGGGACCGAGGGGATCGACGCGCTTCTGAGGAAGTACGACGTCGATGTCCTAGTTGCTCCCACCACCAGCCCGGCCTGGCCGATCGACCCGGTGCTCGGCGACAATTTCGTCGACGTCGGTGCCGGATCGCTGGCAGCCATCGCAGGCTATCCGCATCTCTCGGTGCCGATGGGCACGGTCGAGGGATTGCCGGTGGGAATTTCGTTCATGGCCGGGAAATGGGACGATGCCAAAGTGCTGCGCATCGGCGCCGGCTACGAACGGTCGCGCAGTGCCACACTGACCGCTCCAGCCTTGCGCAACTGGGCGCAATAGACCGAAAACGGGACGATCGGGATGCGCGCCGCGACGATAGGGACTGGCGGGCGCCCTCGCTCTCGGCCATCTTGCCCAGTTCCAGCCTCGCAGGAGACCCTGTGTACCGAACTTCGTTGCTAGCCCTCAGTGCAATCGTTTCCATGGCTCCGGCTGCGGCATTGGCCGACACGCCCCGCGAACTGCTCACGACCGCCGCTTTCCAGACTGCCACCAAACCGCAGGCGCTCAAGCTGGTCGCGCAGGCGATCACCGCTTCGGATCGCATCCTCGCCGCGCGGCCGAACGATCATGAGGCGACGCTGCAGCGGGCCATCGCCATCGGCTATCGCGGCAAGCTGACCCGCAGCCGCTCGGACGTGCGGGCCTCGCTCGACGTGTTCCAGAAGCTGGCGGCGGCCAATCCGCGCGATCCGGAGGCGCAGATCGTGATCGCCGGATGGCATCTTGGCGCGGTGGATGAACTCGGCGGGTTTCTGGCGCGCACGGCGCTGGGCGCGCGGGTCTCGGCAGGGGAGACGGCGCTGGCGAAGGCCGTTGCGCTCGGCGGCGACCGGGCGTTCTACCCCGGCCTCGCCGCGCTGCTGCAGATCCGCAACGACCCGAGCGACATCGCACAGGCAAGGCGCTGGGCCGAAGCCGCCGCGACCGGGCAGGCGGCGACTCCCCTCGATGCCCTGATGAAGCGCGCGGCGCTCTCGGTCCTGCCCTCGCTGCGGGCGAACAACGGCAAGGCGGCGGCGGAACTGGCGCGCAAGCTGGTGCCGTTCGGGAAGATCGGGGATTGAGAATGGCCCAAAGCCGCGGGTGGGCTTCGACAAGCTCAGCCTGAGCGGGGTTTGGGTTTTCCTTCGCCTGTTTGCCCTCGATCCCGCTCAGCCTGAGCTTGTCGAAGGCCCCGCGTCCAAACACAAAAAGCCCCGGTGCATCGCTGCACCGGGGCTTTTTGGTTATCGGTCGAACCGCAAGGGAGGGATCAGTCCTCCTTGGCAGCGGCCTTCTTCTTAGCCGGCGCCTTCTTGGCGGGCTTGGCTTCGTCGGCCGGAGCCTCTTCAGCGTCGTCCTTCTTGGCGGCAGCCTTCTTGGCCGGAGCCTTCTTCGGCTTTTCCTCGGCGGCAGCTTCCGCTTCTGCCTCGGGGGCCGGAGCGGCTTCCGCTTCGTCCTTCTTGGCAGCCTTCTTGGCCGGAGCCTTCTTCGGCTTCGCCTCGGCAGCGGGCTTCTCGCCGTCGGCGTCGGCTTCGATCGCGGCCTGCAGCTCGTCGCGGGTCACTTCGCGCTCGGTGACTTCGGCCGTCTCGATGAGGAAGTCGACGACCTTGTCCTCATAGAGCGGAGCGCGCAGCTGGGCGGCCATCATCGGGTCCTGCTGGACGTATTCGAAGAAGCGCTGGCGATCTTCGGGGCGGTACTGCTGCGCAGCCTGCTGCATCAGCATGCCCATTTCTTGGCTGGTCACTTCGACGCCGTTGGCCTGGCCGATTTCCGAAAGGAGCAGGCCCAGACGCACGCGGCGCTCGGCGATCTTGCGGTAGTCGTCCTTCTCGGCTTCGATCTCTTCGAGCGCGGCGGCCGGGTCTTCCTCGTTCTGCGCTTCCTGGATCAGCTGCTGCCAGATCTGCGAAAATTCGGCTTCCACCATGGTCGGCGGCACGTCGAAGTCATGGCCGGCGGCCAGCTGGTCGAGCAGCGAGCGCTTCATGGCGGTGCGGGTCAGGCCGGCAGTTTCCTGCTCCAGCTGGCCGCGCAGCAGGCCGGTGAGCTGCTCCAGGCTCTCGAGGCCCAGTTCCTTGGCGAAGTCGTCGTCGAGCTTCGATTCGGCAGGCGCCTTCACTTCGTGCGCGACGATGTCGAAGGTGGTTTCCTTGCCGGCGAGGTTCTCGGCCGGGTAGTCCTCGGGGAAGGTCACGGTGATGGTGCGCTCGTCACCGGCCTTGATGCCCTTGAGCTGTTCTTCGAAGCCCGGGATGAAGCGATCGGCGCCGATCACCAGCGGGGCCTTCTCGGCCTTGCCGCCGTCGAACTCGACGCCGTCGAGCTTGCCGGTGAAGTCGATGATGACCTGATCGCCCTCGGCGGCCTCGCCGTCCTTGGTCTCGAAGCGCTGCTGCTGCTTGGCGATGTTCGCGACCGCTTCGGTCACGGCTTCATCCGAGACGGGCACGGTCAGCTTGTCGAGCTTCAGGCCGTCGAGCGAGGGCGCCGCGATGGTCGGCAGGATTTCGAGGCTGACGGTCAGCTCGGCGTCCTTGCCCTCTTCGTAGCCGTCGGTCAGCTTGACGTCGGGGTTCATCGCCGGGCGCAGGGCGTTGTCGGCCACCAGCTTGTCCATGGCTTCACGGATCGAGGTGTTCAGCGCTTCCTGGTGGATCGCCGGGCCGTGCAGTTTCTTGACGAGGTTCGCGGGAACCTTGCCGGCGCGGAAGCCGGGCATGCGCACCTGCGGGGCGATCTTCTTGACCTCACCCTCGACCTTGGAGGTGATGGTGGCGGCGGGGATGGTGACCGTATAGGCGCGCTTCAGGCCTTCGTTGGTCGTTTCGACGATCTGCATTTCGATGCCTTCCTGTGCAATCCAAAGGGCCTCTCGGCCAGCATTACGCGGCATTCCCTCGCACAGGCGGCGGATTGGTGCGGGCGAAGGGACTCGAACCCCCACATCTTTCGATACTGGTACCTAAAACCAGCGCGTCTACCAATTCCGCCACGCCCGCATGAGTGTAGCCTGAAACTCAAGGGACGGGCCATTAATGGCAGCCGGAGAAAAGGGCAAGTGCGACGAGTCGCTATGGTGTCACGGAACGGATCGCCGCCACGCTGGGTTATGTGTGCGAGGGGGCGAGAGGAGCGAGATCACCATGGCCACCCAGCCACCCGTCTACAGCCCCGGCGACACGCCTGCGGAAATCCCGACGCCCGGAAACGACCCCGGCGTTCCCGGCGGTCCGGATGAGACACCGCCGCAAGGGCCGGACTTCGACCAGCCCGATGAGGCGCCGGTGGAACTGCCGCCGCCGGATTGACCCTCATCTCGTCATTGCGAGCGAAGCGAAGCAATCCAGGGCGGTTTATATGGCCCTGGATTGCTTCGCTTCGCTCGCAATGACGATGGGCGGGTGCTTCCGCTCGTGCTTCGACAGGCTCAGCATGAGCGGGGAGAGGAAAGCGAACTACCTCGACCCCGCTCGCCCTGAGCTTGTCGAAGGGCCGCGCGCCGCCCTGTCAGCCTACTTCCATCCCGCCAGCCGCGCGAGCATCGCCACGGTCGAACCCTCGCCCGCCGGCTTTGCCACCGCGCGATAGTCCGGCCCGGCCGCGCAGGCGAGGCAGTATGCCTGCACGCCCTGCGCGCCCAGCACACCGTCGAGCCGCGCCACCGCCTGCGCCATCTGCAGCCGCTGGCGCTGCGCCACCAGCCCGGCGAAGTCGTAGGCTGCCGCCTGCTCCTGCGAACCGGACGTCATGCTCTGCACGAAGGCGCTGAACGAATCCTCCGGTTCCTCCAGATAGACTGCCTGCCACTTGCCGTTGCCCACGCCGCCCAGCTTCGCGGCATAGGCGAGCGCATCGTCCAGCCCGCCCATCTGGTCGACGAGGCCGAGCCGCTGCCCGTCCGCACCCGGCCACACGCGGCCCTGAGCGATCGCGTCGACCTGCTGCGGCGTCTTGCCGCGCGCCTTGCCGACGATGCCGAGGAACTTGCCGTAGATGCTCTCCACCGAGCCCTGAAGCATGGCTTCGACCTCAGGCGTGAAGCCACCGAGAATATCCGGCTGCCCGGCCAGCGGCGTGGAGCGCACCCCGTCGCTGGTCACGCCGAAGTCCGCCAGCGTCTTCTCGAAGCTGGGCACGAAGGCGAAGACGCCGATCGAGCCGGTGATCGTCGCGGGTTCCGCGAACACGCGCTGGCCGGGCGTGGAGACCCAGTAGCCGCCGCTCGCTGCCATTGAGCCCATCGACACCACGACCGGGATCTTGGCATCGCGCCAGCGCTGGATCGCGCGGCGGATACGCTCCGACGCCATGACCGAGCCTCCCGGCGAATCGATCCGCACAACCAGCGCCTTCATGCCCTCTTCGCGGTTCTCGTCGAGCAGCGCGGCAATGCGGTCGCCGCCCGCCGTGCCGGGACCAGCCTCACCGTCGACGATCTCTCCGGCGATGGTGACGACGCCGATCTTGGCGCCCTCCCCCTTCACCGGGTTCGCCGCCAGCCAGGTCGCCAGCCCGGTATGCGCGTAGTCCGGCGCGTCCTTGTCCGAATGGCCGATCGTGGTTTCGCCCACCAGCTTCTCGACGCGGGCCTCGAACTCGGTCTGGTCGCCGATGCGGTCGATCAGGCCCGCCGCCTTCGCGGCCTCGGCCATGTCGTTGCCGTGGGCCTTGTTCCAGCCGACCGGGTCCGCGACCATGCGATCGAGCTGCGCCCTGGGCCGCGCCTTGGCGATCTCGGCACGCAGGGCGTTCCACTGCGAATCGAGGATCAGCTTGAAGTCCTCGCGCGCCTCGGGCGAGAGGTCGGTGCGCATGTAGGGCTCGACCGCCGACTTATAGGTGCCGACGCGGTAGACATGCGCGTTGACCCCGTACTTGTCGAAAAGGCCCTTGTAGAACTGCAGGTTGCCGCCCGGGCCCGCCACGAAGGCGCCGCCCATCGGGTCGACCCAGGCCTCGCTGGCGTGGGCCGCCAGCTGCACGCCGTCATCGGCATAGAGATTGGCGAAAGTCAGCACCGGCTTGCCCGCCTTGCGCACTTCGTCGATGGCCGCGCCGATATCATGCAGGTGGACATAGCGCCCACCCATGAAGCGCGAGAGGTCGAGGACGACCGCCTTGATCCGCTTGTCGCTCGCCGCCAGCCGCAGCGCCCGCTCGACGTCGCGGGCCTGGAATTCGTGGACCTGCTCGCCGCCGGACGTCAGCAGCTGGAGCGGGTCGACCTTGCTCTTCTCCTCGACCACGGTGCCGTCGAGTTCGAGCAGCAGAGCCCCGTTCTCCACCTTGCCGCCGACCGGCCGCGCCGAGAGCGCGGCGTAGATCACCCCGAAGAAAGCCAGCAGGAACAGCAGCGCCAGCGCATCCTTCACGGCGACCAGCAACTTCCAGACCTTGCGCGCGAATCTCATGTAACGACCTGCCTTTCGCATGCAGCCTTACCTGCTGCGGTGCGGAATGGGAAAGGGGCGGGCACCAAAGCGGTTCCATTCCTTTTCGCATCGGGGGAGGAATGGCTGGATCGCCCTTGCTCACCCCCGGCTCCCCGCCTATGGCGTGGTCTTTAATGACACCTCCAGAATACACCTATCCGGCAGGCGCTCTCGCCTTTCCGCATCGCGGCCTCACGGGCATTGCGGGCCTTGCCCCGCACCAGATCTGGTTCCTGCTCGACGAGGCGGAACAGTGGGTCGAAATGAACCGGGGCGCGCAGAAGCGGGTCGAGCTGCTGTCCGGCATGACCATTATCAACGCCTTCTTCGAGAACTCGACGCGCACACTCCTGAGCTTCGAGATCGCGGGCAAGCGCCTCGGCGCCGACGTCGTGAACATGGCGGTCGCCACCTCCAGCGTGAAGAAGGGCGAGACGCTGATCGACACGGCGATGACGCTCAACGCCATGCGCGCCGACGCCATCGTCATCCGCCATGCCTCCTCGGGCGCGGTGCAGTTGATCGCCGACAAGGTGGACTGCCCGGTGCTCAACGCCGGTGACGGCCAGCACGAGCACCCGACGCAGGCGCTGCTCGATGCGCTGACGATCCGGCAGGCCAAGCGCGCGTTCAACGGGCTGCGCGTAACGATCTGCGGCGACATCCTGCACAGCCGCGTGGCGCGCTCGAACATCCTGTGCCTCGCCTCGCTGGGCGCCGACGTGCGGGTCTGCGCGCCGCCTGCACTGATGCCCGCCGATATCGAGCAGATGGGCGTGACGGTGTTCCACGACTTCGACGCGGCTCTGAAGGGCGCGGACGTCGTCATGATGCTGCGCCTGCAGATGGAGCGCATGGAAGGCCAGTTCATCCCCTCCCCGCGCGAATACCGCCACCTCTACGGGCTGACGCTCGACCGGCTGGAACTGGCCGAATCGAACGCGCTGGTCATGCACCCCGGCCCGATGAATCGCGGCGTCGAGATCGACAGCAACGTCGCCGACCATGTGGAGCGCTCGATGATCACCACGCAGGTGGAAATGGGCGTGGCGATCCGCATGGCCTGCCTCGATGTCCTCACCCGAAAAGGCCGCAAGATGGAGGGCTGGGCATGAGCCTTCACGCACCCCTTACCGTCACCAATGGCCGCGTGCTGCTGGCCGACGGCTCGATCCAGACCGGCGCGGTGCGCTGCGAAGGCGGGTTCATCACCGCGATCGGCGCGGACGTCGCCCCGCAGGACGGCGACACCGTGCATGACGCGCGGGGCCAGATCGTGGCGCCGGGCCTCGTCGACATCGGCGTCTTCGCGATCGACAAGCCCGCGTTCCACTTCGGCGGCATCACTCGCGCCGCGCTCATGCCCGACCAGAACCCACCGCTCGACGTATCGGCGCGAGTGCGGTTCGCGGCGCAATCGGGCAAGCCGGACTTCTGGGTCCACCCGCTCGCCGCCGCGACGCAGGGGCTGGAGGGCAAGGCGCTCGCCGAGATCGCGATGATGCGCGATGCCGGTGCGCGCGCGGTCTGCACCGGGCGGCGCTGGATCGGCGATTCGGGCACGATGCTGCGCTTGCTGCAGTACACCGGGATGCTGGGCATGGTCGTCATCGCCCATGCCGAGGACGCCGGGATCGTCGGCAATGCTGTCGCCACGGCGGGCGAGATGGCGACCCGCCTCGGCCTCCCCAGCGCACCTGCGCAGGCAGAGGCTCTCGCGATCGCCCGCGACATCGCGCTGGCCGATATGGCGAATGCCGCGATCCACTTCCGCAACGTCACGACCGCCGCCGGGCTGGAACTGGTGCGCGCGGCAAAGGCGCGCGGGGCTAGGGTCACGGCGGGTGTCAGCCCGGCCTACTTCATGCTCTCCGACCTTTCGATCGGGGCGTTCCGCACTTTCACCCACCTCTCGCCCGCGCTGCGCTGCGAGGCGGATCGCAAGGCGGTGGTCGGCGCCATCGCCGACGGCACCATCGATGTGATCGCCTCGGGCCACGATCCGCGCGGCCCCGAGGACAAGCGCCTGCCGTTCAGCGATTCGGCCCCCGGCATGGCGGGCGCGGAGACGCTGCTGCCGCTGACGATGAGCCTCGTGCGCGACGGCGTGATCGACATGGCCCGCGCTTTTGAACTGATCGCCGCCAACCCGGCGAAGCTGCTGGGCGTGAACGCAGGCAGCTTGGCGGTCGGCGCCGAAGCCGACATCGCCGTGCTCGATCCCGAGCGGCCGTGGATCGTCAATTCGGACAAGATGGCGGCGGCCGCGGGCAATACCCCGTTCGACCGCCAGCCGGTGCAGGGCCGCGTCCTCGCGCTGTTCAAGGGCGGCGTCGCGGTGCGAATGAAGAAGATCGGCGGCTAAGACCCGCCGTCGTCCTGGACTTGATCCGGGACCGGTGGCTGTCTTTAGGTGCGACTTTGCTGCGCGCGCCGCGAGGTGGGCTGTTCACGGCCAGCGGTCCCGGATCAAGTCCAGGACGACGTCATGTGATCAGCGGCTCGCCAGCATCGGCCTGCCACGCGCGGCGACCGCGCCCGGCAGCGAACGGCCGTCCTCATAGGCGAGGCATTCGCCGCCGCGTCCCTTGACGGTCGAGCACATCGACTGCGCCACGCCGCGCGCGAAACCTTCGGCGGCGACGCGGTAATAGCGACGCCCGTTGACGTCGGCCTCGGTGATCCGCAGCGCATGGCTACGCAGAGAGGGGTCGCGCTTCTGGAAGATCGCCCAGGCCCGCTTGGCGCCGTCCATCGTGCTGAACGAGCCGAGCTGCACCAGATGGCTCCCCGACTGGCCAGTCACGGCCTGTTTAACCGGAGCGGCCTTCGCCGCCGCCTTCTTCACCTGCGGCTTCTGCATGCGCGCGAGGCTGCCGTCGAAAGCGCGCTCGATCGAGCGGCGCGGCGCCTCGTCCGCGAACGCCGGAGCGACCGGCGCAGGTGCTTCGGCAAAGACCGGAGCAGGCGCGGCCTCTTCGGTTGCGGGAAGTTCGGCGACAGGCTCAACCGGCTCGGCCGCAGCCATCATCACGCGCGGGGTATGATCGATACCGTTCAGTGCCAGCGCCGTCGGCTGGCCCGGATCGAGGCGCAGCGGCGTGCCCAGCAGGCCTGCGACGCGTGCGCGGCCCTGTTCGGGGCTCGCCTTCGCGCCCCAATCCTGCAGGCGCGCTTCGAGTTCATCGCCCGAGACATCCTGCGACGCGATCACCCGCGCCTCGGCCCAGCGGCCGTCGAGGGCATAAGCATAGGCAAGGTTCTGACGCGTCTTGGCGTTGTTTTCGCCGCCGCGCACGGCCTGCGAAAGCACCTCGACGCCCTGCGCAGGCTGGCCCGCCAGCGCCACGGCGAGGCCGTAGTCGCTCGCCGGGAGCTTGTTGGCAAAGCGCTGCAGCACGTCGAGCGCCTCGGCCTTGCGGCCCGAACCGATGTAGGCGAGCGCGAGGCTGAGCCCCGTGCGCGGGCTGCGGTCGCCCAGCGCCAGCGCGTCCTCGAAGGTCGTCGCGGCTGAATTGAAGCGACCGGCGGCAAGGTAGCCCTGCGCCAATGCCGAGCGGGCACCCATGTCGCGCGGTGACTTGGCGACACGCGCCTCCACCTTGGAAAGGGCCCCCTCGTCCACTCCGGCGACCTGCCCCTCGGCCACGCGCGTGTCACCCGCGCTGGCGACACCGTGCGGCCCACCCGCGCAGCCCGCGAGCAGCGCCGCGACCATGGCCGAGCACAAGGTGAAGCCTGCGTTACGGGCGCTGTTGCTGTGGCGGTTCTTCATGGCATCTACCCCAAATCAGGCCGGAACACGGCGGCCGAAACCGCCCACCGGACGCAGCACGCCTCCCTGCACCGGCTGTCCGACAGCAGGCGCGGCGAAGATCGTGCGGCGGAAATTCTTTTCGAGACGGTCGGCGACATAGGCCCACAAGGCGGCCATCTCGGCGGAGGAGCGACCGTTCGGGTCGATCTCCATGACGGTGCGGCCGTCGATCATCGAGGCCGCGAAATCGGTGCGCTGGTGCACGGTGACCGGCGCCACGGTGCCATGCTGCGAGAGCGCGACGGCGGCCTCGGCGGTGATGCGCGCCTTGGGCGTGGCGCCGTTGACGACGAAGACCAGCGGTTTGCCCGACCGCTCGCACAAGTCGACGGTGGCGCCCACCGCGCGCAAGTCATGCGGGCTGGGGCGGGTCGGGATGACGATGAGTTCGGCGACGGCGATGACGCTCTGGATCGCGAGGGTAATTGCGGGCGGCGTATCGATCACCGCCAGCTTGAAACCCTGCTGGCGCAGCACCTGAAGATCTGCGGCAAGGCGCGCCACAGTAGTCTGCGCGAAGGCCGGCATCTCCGCCTCGCGCTCGTTCCACCAGTCGGAAAGCGAGCCTTGCGGGTCGATGTCGATCAGCACGACCGGACCGGCTCCGGCGCGCTGCGCCTGCACGGCAAGATGGCCGGACAGCGTCGTCTTGCCCGATCCGCCCTTCTGCGATGCCAAAGCCAAAACGCGCAAAACCGATTCCCCTATACGGCGGGCGCCGTGCCCTGCCGATGGGAGTGCCAGATCGTTCCTAATTTACGGTTAATTGCTTAGAGGGGCGAAACCGGGCGTTCACCGGCGCAAGTGTGACGATTCAGAGTGCACCCCACGTTAACGCTTTTAGCTTACCACAATCCGTGGTTCATGGGGATCCTGGACCTTCTACGGGGCAGTAGCGGAACACCGACGACGTGAGCAAGATTCTCCCGATACTCACCGCCGCCATGGTGGCGCTCGCCGTGCCCGCATGGAGCGCGGGACTCGCCGCCGACATGGCTGGAACCAGTGTAAAGGACGGCGTCGATGCGTGGTCCAGCGGCAATTACGACGACGCCGTGCGCATCTGGCAGCCGCTCGCCAACCAGGGCGACCCCGACGCGCAGTTCAACCTGGCGCAGGCCTACAAGCTGGGACGCGGCGAACCGCTCGACCTGACCCGCGCCGAGGATCTTTACGGCAAGGCCGCCGCCAAGGGCCATGTGCAGGCCGCCGACGCCTACGGCCTCCTGCTGTTCCAGCGCGGCGAGCGCCAGCGCGCCCTGCCCTATATCCAGAACTCGGCCGCTCGCGGCGATCCGCGCGCGCAATACATTCTCGGCGTCGCGCACTTCAACGGCGACCTCGTGCCCAAGGACTGGGTGCGCGCCTATGCGCTGGCCAGTCTCGCGCAGGCCGCCGGGCTCCCGCAGGCCAAGAGCGCGCTGGAGCAGATGGACCGCAACATCCCCCTGGCGGACCGTCAGAAGAGCGTCGTCCTCGCCCAGAAGATCGCGGCCGAAACGCAGGCGAACCTCCAGCGCCAGAGCGCCTCGGCCGAACTCGGCACCCGCCTCGCCATGGCCGAGCCGGTCCGCGCGCCAGAGGTGACCGAGGCGAAGCGCGCCGTCACCGAAGCCGCCCGCGCCGCCGGAACGAGCGATACCCTGCCCCGCAGCGCCGCTCCTGCGCCAATCAAGCCCGCGCCGGTCAAGCCACTTGGGCCGCAACCGGCACCTGCCCCCAAGCCCCCAGCACCAAAACCCGCAGCCTCCGGCCCGTGGCGCGTCCAGCTCGGCGCTTTCGGCGTGCCCGGCAATGCCGAGGCGCTGTGGGGCAAGATCAAGGGCCGCCCCGAACTTGCCGGTCATCCGCGCGCGCTGGTGCCCGCAGGACGGCTGACGAAGCTGCAGGCCACCGGCTTCGCCTCGAAGGCCGAGGCCGACGCTGCCTGTGCCCGCCTGACCGCCGGTGGCTTCGGGTGTCTGGCGAGCAGGGACTGACCCTCTCCGACCTCGCCGAAGAGGATGCGCCCGCCGCTGCCCCGGCGCGGCTGGAAACGCTTGACCTGATCCGCGGCGTCGCCGTGCTCGGCATCCTGGCGATCAATATCGCCGGGTTCGCCGGGCCGATGATCGGCACGACGACGCCGACGCTCCTCCATCCCGTCAGCCCGCTGGACGAGGCCGCATGGGCGTTCAGCTTCCTGTTCTTCGAGGGCAAGATGCGGGCGCTGTTCACGCTGCTGTTCGGCGCCGGGCTGGTGCTGTTCCACGAACGCGCGGAGGCGGCTGGGCGCGACGGCGACCAGATCCAGCTGCGACGGCTCGGCTGGCTGCTGCTGCTGGGGATCGCGCATTACCTGCTGCTGTGGTGGGGCGACATCCTGTTCCTCTACGCCGCCTGCGGCATCGCGGCGCTGCTGATGCGCCCGCTCAGCGACCGGATGCTGCTGTGGATCGCCCTTGCTCTCTACTACGCCTGGCACATCTGGGGGATGTTCGACGCCGCCACCGCCATCGACGCCGAACACGCCGTGCGCGACCACGTCGCCACGACGGAGCAACTGCGCCTGCTCGCGGCCCGACTGCAGCCGATGTACGACTGGGCAGCGCAGGAAGTGCACGAGGCCCGGCTTGGCTGGCTCGACCTCCTGCGGGTCAAGTTGATCGAACGCCCCTTCTGGCAGATCCAGATGATATCGGGCTCGTTCTCCGAAACGCTGCCGCTGATGCTGATCGGCATGGCGCTCTATCGGGCCGGCTTGTTCGATGGAACATTGCGCCGCAAGCGCCTGATCGAAGTCTCGCTCGCCTGCACGTTCGCGGGGATGGCCCTGACCCTAATGTTCCTCGGCTGGGCCTGGCCGCGCCATTTCCCGGCCGTCGCCATGCAGGCCGCGCTCGTATGGGGGCTCGCCATGCCACACGTACTGGGCGGCGTCGGCTATGCCGGGCTGCTGGTGCTCGCCGCACCCCGAATCGCGCCGACGTGGCTCGGCCGCCGCCTGATCGCCGCCGGACGCATGGCGTTCAGCAACTACATCGCCACCAGCCTCCTCATGACTTTCGTGTTCTACGGCTGGGGCCTCGGGCTCTACGGTCAGGTCCCGCCCGCGCGGCAATGGCTGTTCGTGCTGGGCGGCTGGGCGCTGATGCTGGCGTGGAGCCCGGTCTGGCTGCGGCATTTCCGGCGCGGGCCGCTCGAATGGCTCTGGCGGTCGCTCGTGGAGCACCGCCTTTTGAACAATAAGCCGCTGAACAATCGTATGGCGTGATGCATTTTCGCTATTGCGATCCATTCGCACTCGCATATATTGAGCGAAGAACACAAGGATTCGCTCATGTACGTGTGCATCTGCAATGCCATCCGAGAGACCGAACTTCGCTGCGCAGCCCGCCGTGTGCGTGGCAATGCCGAAGCGATCTACGGCTCGCTCGGCCGCACCCCGCAGTGCCGCCAGTGCCTGGACGAAGCCGAAGACATCATCGCCGACGAAGTTTCGTCCGCCGGAATGGGAATAGCTGCCGCCGCGTAATTCATGACCTGACTTGCCCGACTCGACATTGCCGGATATAGGCCGCGGCTCCAGAATAGGAGTTTCCGCGCGATGAAGGGCGACCTCAAGGTTATCGAGTTTCTGAACAAGGCGCTGTTCAACGAGCTCACCGCAATCAACCAGTACTGGCTGCATTACCGCATGCTGCACAACTGGGGCATCAAGAAGCTCGCCGAGTACGAGCGCCACGAATCGATCGACGAAATGAAGCACGCCGACGTGCTAGCCGATCGCATCCTCTATCTCGACGGCCTCCCCAACTTCCAGAACCTGGGCAAGCTGCGCGTGGGCGAAACGGTCGAGGAAATCCTCAAGGCCGACCTCGCGCTCGAATACGACGCGATCCCGATGCTCAAGGAAGCCATCGCCCACTGCGAGACCGTGCGCGACTTCGTCAGCCGCGAGATCTTCGCCCGCATCCTCGAAAGCGAGGAAGAGCACGTCGATTTCCTCGAAAAGCAGTTCGACATGATCGCCCGCATGGGCATCCAGAACTACTGCCAGCTCCAGAGCAAGCCGGCCGGCGAATCGGAATCCTGATTTGCTTGTGAGAATGCCCTGCGGGGCATTCTCATGCGGCACCGGCCCACGCCCCCACCCGACCTCCCATCTATGGTACGCTCGTGGGAGGTCGGGTGGGCCGGATGCTCGCATTTGGGGCCGGTACCGCAAAATCCGCCTGCGGCGGATTTACCGACAGACCCTAACGGGAACCGCCGCCGCTGCCGTCGTTTATCGGATGGCAGCGGCGGTTTTGCGTTGTAAGGGGTGGTAATGGGATCTGACGAAAAGCGTGGGTTACAGACCGAGGATGTCGGCTTCGCCGTCCTCGTAGTGCTTATTTCCTTGGCCGGGGCCTATCTGCTCGCCCCGTATTTCGGCGCTGTCTTGTGGGGCGTGGTCGCCGCGATCATGTTCCAGCCGATGACCGCGAAGCTCGCCGAACGGCTGAACGGGCGCAAGAACCTTGCCGCCTCGATCGTTCTGTTCGGCCTGATCGCACTGTTCGTGGTGCCGACGATCCTGCTTGGCATCAGCATCGTCAACGAGGCGACGGTCCTCTACCAGAAGATCACCACCGGCCAGATCGACTTCGGCCGCATCGTCCAGCAGGTCCAGGGCGCTCTGCCGCACCGCGTGCGCAGCATGGTCGCCGAATTCGGCCTCAACGATTTCGAGACGATCCGCCGCCAGTTCGGCTCCAGCATCACCAGCGGTTTGCAGACCGTCGCAGGCCGGGTGCTCTCGGTCGGTCAGGGTGCGCTGAGCTTCGTGGCGGCGCTGGGCGTGATGCTCTACCTCAGCTACTTCCTGCTGCGTGACGGCGACCGCTACGGCGAGATGGTGCGCACCAGCATGCCGCTCCACGCCGACACGCGCGATTCGCTGATCCAGAACTTCCTGCTCGTGGTGCGCGCGACGATGCGCGGCACCGTGGTCGTCGCGGTGGTGCAAGGGCTGCTCGGCGGTCTGCTGTTCTCGGTGCTGGGCATTGAGGGCGCGGTGATCTGGGGCGTGCTGATGGGGTTCTTTTCGCTGCTGCCGGCCGTCGGGACCGGCATCATCTGGGTGCCCGCCGCGATCTACCTCTTCGCTTCCGGCAACACTGTGCACGGCGGCATCGTGGTGTTCTGCGGCGTGTTCATCATCGGCATGGTCGATAACGTGCTGCGCCCGATCCTCGTCGGCCGCGACACCCGCCTGCCCGACTTCGTGGTGCTGATCGCGACGCTTTCGGGGCTGGAACTGTTCGGCCTCAACGGCTTCATCATCGGCCCGGTCATCGCCGCCCTGTTCATCGCGGTGTGGAACCAGCATCGCGACCGGCGCGAAGCCAAAGCCGCTGTGGCGGAAGGCTCGCCGATCCCGGTGCAGACCGAAGCGGGTGCGGCCAAGGCGGTAGAGGAAGCGGTGGCGCATCCTTCATGACGCCCCGTCGTCCCGGACTTGATCCGGGACCGCTGGCACATCTTGAGGCGATAGGCCGCAGGCGCACGCAGCGACGTGGGCCGCTCATGGCCAGCGGTCCCGGATCAAGTCCGGGACGACGGAAACGACAAGGCCGGAGTTCATACCCCGGCCTTGCCCTCAGTCCTTCTTGAACGGGTTCTTCGCGCTGCGCAAGTTCAGGCGGATCGGCACCGATTCGAAGCCCAGTTCACGCCGCATCCCGTTGATGAGATAGCGCTTGTAGCTCTCCGGCAGCAGGTCGAGGCGCGTGCCGAAGACCACGAAGCCCGGCGGGCGGGTCTTCGCCTGGGTGATGTAGCGCAGCTTGATGCGCTTGCCGCCCGGCGCCGGCGGCGGGTTGGCGCCCAGCGCATCGTCGAACCAGCGGTTGAGCGCCGAAGTCGGCACGCGCTTGCTCCACGCCTCGCGGATGGAGAAGGCCGCGGCGATCATCTCGTCCAGCCCCTTGCCGGTGCGCGCAGAGACCGCCAGCAGCGGCAGACCGCGAACCTGCGCCAGTCCATCATCCAGCGCGGCGCGAATGCCGTTGAACAGGCCCGAGGCATCCTCGGCCACGTCCCACTTGTTGATCGCGATCATCAGCGCGCGGCCCTCCTCCAGCACCTTGGAGGCGATCGTCAGGTCCTGGTGCTCCAGCCCGCGCGTGGCGTCGAGGAGCAACACGACGACTTCGGCGAAATCGATCGCATGGCGCGCGTCGGCCACGGCCATGCGCTCCAGCTTCTCGACCACGTTGGCGCGCTTGCGCATGCCGGCCGTGTCGATCAGGTGAACCTCACGCGTGTCCTGCGTCTTGGGGTCCGTCCAGTTCCAGTGGATGGTGATCGAATCGCGGGTGATCCCCGCCTCCGGCCCGGTGAGCAGGCGGTCTTCGCCCAGCAGCTTGTTGATGAGCGTGGACTTGCCCGCGTTCGGACGGCCGACGATCGCCAGCTTGAGCGGCGCGAGCAGGCGCGCTTCCTCGTCCTCTTCCTCGGGGAATTCGTCTTCGGGCGGCTGCAGCGGATCGAGGTGCGGCAACAGCGCCTCGAACAGGTCCGCCATGCCTTCGCCGTGTTCGGCGGAGACACCGATCGGATCGCCGAGGCCCAGCGAATAGGCTTCCAGCAGCCCGCCCTCGCCCGCGCGGCCCTCGGCCTTGTTGGCAAGCAGGATCACCGGCACCGGCGAGGCGCGCAGCCAGTTGCCGATCTCCTCGTCGAGCGGGGTGAGCCCCGCGCGCGCATCGACCACGAACAGCGCGACATCCGCGGTCGCCAGCGCGGCCTCGGTCTGCTTGCGCATACGGCCCGGCAGCGTCTCGGCCTCGTCGTCCTCCCAGCCGGCGGTGTCGACGATCTGGAATTTCAGGCCGATAAGCTCGGCATCGCCGAAACGACGGTCGCGCGTGACGCCGGGCTGGTCGTCGACCAGCGCCAGCTTCTTGCCGACGAGTCGGTTGAACAGCGTGGACTTGCCGACGTTGGGTCGGCCTATGATGATAACTTGGGGAAGCATGATTCCCACCGCTTGGGGATTTCCGGCGAATTTAGCAAGCTTTGCGGTGATTCGCGCTGCCCTGCCAAGAGCAGGACGCGTCGGCGTCAGCCCCGGCCACTTCGCGAAAAGCCCGCCGATTGCCTGCATTTACAAAGGCATCAGGAAAAGGGCGAAAATCCGCGTTAACGTCGATGCAATCGATTGATGTTCAATGTTCGAGCCGATTTGAGCAACTCGACCGGAACCTTTCGGCCGCTCGTCGTTAACCAACCCCGGAAGACGCATGGCAATGTTCCGAGGGCAAAACGGCGTTCATGAGGGCTTTTCGACACATCACCGTTGCAGCGCTGGCTCTGGCGAGCGTGCTTCCCGCAACCGCCATGGCCGCGACCGTCATCGACGCGGACGGCGCGCGCGACGGCGGCGCGGGCTCGGCCGTGAGCGTGCCCAATACCCCCGGCCACCTCGAATGCGTGCCTTATGCGCGCACCACTTCGGGCATCCAGCTCTATGGCGATGCGTGGACCTGGTGGGGTCAGGCCAAGGGCCGCTACGCCACCGGCGGATCGCCGCGCGTGGGCGCGGTAATGGCGATCAAGCCGTTCAACAATTCGAAGCTCGGCCACGTCGCCACCGTCAGCCGCATAGTCGATGCGCGCACAGTGCTGCTCAGCCACGCCAACTGGTCGGTGCCGGGCGAGATCGAGCGCAACGTCACCGCGCTCGACGTCTCGCCGAACAACGACTGGAGCGAGGTGCGCATCTGGTACGGCCCCTCGCGCAATCTGGGCAACACGCACTGGCCGGTCTCGGGATTCATCTACAACGCCAAGCCCGGCACGAAGTTCAGGGATGCAGAGCCCGATCGCGGCGAAGTTCGCCTTGCCTTTGCCCGCGATGGCAGTCCGGCAAAGAAAAAGGGCCGCCGCAGCGACCCCATCGGCGACATCATCGCCGGAAACTTCTAACCCTCTCATCCCCCCGGGAAAAGCGCGCCCTCGCCTCTGCGACGGCACGCTTTTTCGTTACGGGATTTCAGTCCTTCTTGGCGATCGGCGGGTTCTCTCCGAGGTCTTCGTACCATGCCTCGACCGGCCCCATCAGCTTGACGGTAAGCGGATTGCCCTTGCGGTCGAGCGTCTTGCCCGCCTGCACGCGTACCCAGCCTTCGGAAATGGAATATTCCTCGACATTGGTGCGCACGGTGCCCTTGAAGCGGATGCCGACGCCGCGCTGCAGCTTGTCCTGATCGAAGAAGGGGCTGCGCGGATTGATCGCGAGGTGATCGGGCGGCACGTCGGAACCGGCATTGGGCGTACCGGAGGCGACGGGGGCGGATTCGGGCGTGGTGTTATCTTCAGTCATGTCGCAGCGATTTATCTTGCATTCCCCGCTTGTCAATTCGATCCGGCCTGTCTAAAGGCGCGCTTCCGCTAACGGAGCGGGCGCGTAGCTCAGCGGTAGAGCACACCCTTCACACGGGTGGGGTCACAGGTTCAATCCCTGTCGCGCCCACCATCCTTCTCCAAGGATGGTGACTTCGCCTCCGACGATCTTCCTGAAACTGATCTTGCGTCCTAGTCGGCCGGTGCCTTCTGCACGGCGCCCGGATCGGCACCGGGACGCTGCAGGACACCGATCGGGGTGGCGGCGATTCCCGCCGCGATCACGAACATCACGGCAAGCCCCGCCGCCATCCAGACGATCTTTCGCACGCCCTTGCGCGTGCCGGGCGAGGCGTGGCGTTCGTTCATCGGATCGTTCGGGTCTTCTTCGAGCAATTCACGCACTCCGGGTCCGACAGCCCTGCGGCGGCTGTCACCGGTGCAACGATCCCCTTGCCGCGTTGTTGCCGATTGCAATGTCGGGCCATAAGCACGTTTCAACGGCCGATCGGCGTCATAAACCGGCGCGGCGTCTTGCGGGCGCAACGCCCGCGCGGCATAGGCAGCGGCACTATGCACGACATCCGCCAGATCCGCGAAAATCCCGAAGCCTTCGACGCCGGCCTCGCTCGCCGGGGCGTAGCGCCCGTTGCCGCCAGCCTCGTCGCCCTCGACGAGCAGCGCCGCGCCGTCGCGACACGCATGCAGGAGGGGCAGAACCGCCGCAACGAAGCCTCCAAGGCGATCGGCAAGGCCATGGGTTCGGGCGACACCGCCACGGCCGAGGCGCTCAAGGCCGAAGTCGCGACGCTCAAGGATACCCTCCCCGCGCTCGAAGCCGAGGAGAAGGCACTTTCCGCGCAGTTGCAGGACGCGCTGGCGGGCCTGCCCAACATTCCCGTCGCCGAAGTGCCGGACGGCGAGGACGAATCGCAGAACGTCGAAGTCTCGCGCTGGGGCACGCCGCGCGAATTCGCCTTCACGCCCAGGGAACATGCCGACCTCGGCCCCGCACTCGGCCTCGATTTCGAGACGGGCGCGAAGCTGTCGGGCGCGCGCTTCACCTTCCTCAAGGGCCAGATGGCGCGCCTGCACCGCGCGCTCGCGCAGTTCATGCTCGACACGCAGACGGCGACCAACGGCTACATGGAATGCGCCGTGCCGCTGCTGGTCAAGGACGAGGCCGTCTACGGCACCGGACAGTTGCCCAAGTTCTCCGAGGATCTGTTCAGGACGACGGACGGCCGCTGGCTGATCCCGACGGCCGAAGTCTCGCTGACCAACGCGGTCTCGGGCGAAATCCTGAATCCCGAGACACTGCCCCTGCGCATGACCGCCCTCACCCCCTGCTTCCGTTCGGAAGCGGGCGCGGCCGGGCGTGACACGCGCGGGTTCATCCGCCAGCACCAGTTCGAGAAGGTCGAACTCGTCACCATCGCCAAGCCGGAAGAGAGCGAGGCGGAGCACGAGCGTATGGTCAAGGCCGCCGAGGGCATTCTCGAAGCACTCGGCCTGCCCTACCGCAAGGTACTGCTCTGCGCGGGCGACATGGGCGCCACCGCACGAAAGACCTTCGACCTCGAAGTCTGGCTGCCGGGTCAGGCCGCTTATCGCGAGATCAGTTCGATCTCGAACTGCGGCGACTATCAGGCCCGCCGCATGAACGCGCGCTACAAGCCGGAAGGCTCGAAGAAGACCGAGTTCGTGCACACGCTCAACGGCTCGGGCCTCGCGGTCGGCCGCACGCTGGTCGCGGTTCTGGAGAACTATCAGCAGGAGGACGGCTCGGTTCTGGTGCCCGAGGTGCTCAAGCCGTGGATGGGCGGGATCGAGAAGCTGGAAGCGCTGGTCTGAGCGACCACCCTTCCTCGTCCCACCCTTCCTCGTCCCACCCTTCCTCGTCCCACCCTTCCTCGTCATTGCGAGCATAGCGAAGCAATCCAGGGCAGCTCGATTCCGCCCTGGATCGCCACGGACCTGCGGCCCTCGCGATGACGAAAGAAAATACGGTGCCGCAACGGGTTCGCGTAGCCTCCCTTGCGCAACTATGGTTAAAGGCATGAATATGCGCATTCTCCTCACCAATGACGACGGCATCAACGCCCCCGGCCTCTATGTGCTGGAGAAGATCGCCGCGCAGCTTTCCGACGACATCTGGATCTGCGCGCCGAGCGAGGAACAGTCCGGCGCGGGGCACTCGCTGACGCTCACTCGCCCGGTGCGGATGCGCCAGCACGCGGAAAAGCGCTTCTCGGTGACCGGCACGCCGACCGATTCGGTGACGATGGGCCTGCGCAAGGCGCTGCCCGGACCGCCCGACCTGATCCTCTCGGGCGTCAATCGCGGCGCCAACCTCGGCGATGACGTGACGTATTCGGGCACCGTCTCGGCCGCGCTGGAAGGCGCGCTGGCGGGCATCCGTTCGATCGCGCTCAGCCAGGTCCCCTCGCGCGAAGACATGGGCGACGGCGTGGACTTCGCCGCCGCCGAGGCATGGGGCGCCAAAGTGCTGCGCCCGCTGCTCGATCAGCCGTTCGCGCCGCGCACGCTGGTCAACGTCAACTTCCCGGCGCTGCCCGCCGATGCGATCAAGGGCATCCGCGTCGTGCGTCAGGGCTTCCACGACTACGCGCGCGGATCGGTCGTCGAGGGCCGCGATCCGCGTGGTTTCCCGTATTACTGGTTCGGCCTCCACGGCATCGAGCACACGCTGGGCCACAACACCGACCTCGAGGCGATCTCGGAGGGCTACATTGCGGTGACGCCGCTGCACCTCGACCTTACGCACGACGCCTCGATGCAGGCGCTGGCGGAGCGTTTCGCCTGATGAAGCGCGCCCTCTTCCTCGCTGCCGCCCTTGCGAGCACGCCCGCTTATGCCGCCGCTCCCAAAGAGGAAGAGACGGTCCACGTCGTCGCGTCCGGCGAAACCCTGAACGGCATCGCCAACCGCGCGGGCGTTTCGACCAGCGCCATCGTCAAGGCCAACGCGCTCAAGGAACCTTACGTGGTCCGCGTCGGCCAGAAGCTGGCAATCCCGCGTGACGGCAAAGCCGCGCAAGTAGCCCGCGCTGCCGACACCGCAGCGCCTGCCGCGAAGAAGGTCGCCACCGCCGCCCGCGTGATCGAGGCTCGCACCCCGGCCGCCGCAGGTGCGCCCGAGTATGAGACCGAACACCTCGTCGCCACCGGCGAAACGCTCGGCGGTATCGCCGCGCGCGCCAAGGTGCCCCGCATCCTCATCGCCGAAGCCAACGGCCTGCAGCCGCCCTATGACGTGCGCGTCGGCCAGAAGCTGCGGATTCCGCGCACCGGCCGCCATCTGGTCAAGGCGGGGGAAACCGGCTTCTCCATCTCGATGGACACCGCCGTTCCGTGGGAGCAGATCGCGCTCGCCAACAGCCTCGATCCGGCCGCACCGGTGAAGCCGGGCCAGAACCTGCTGATCCCGACGCTGATCGAACCACCCAAGGGTGCCGCGAAGACCATCGTGCCCGCACCCAAGCCGGTGGTTGCGGCCCCGGCACCTCGCTCCGCGCGGTTCGCGTGGCCGCTGACCGGCACCGTGCGGCGCGGGTACACGACGGGCTCCGACTACCACGACGGCATCGACATTCCCGCCGCCAAGGGCACGATGGTCCGTGCGGCCGCTGCCGGAACCGTCAAGTTCGCGGGGGCAGAGAAGAACCAGTTCGGCAACCTCGTCGTGCTCGACCACGGCGGCGGCTGGTTCACCGCCTACGGCTTCCTCAGCCGCGTCACGGTGAAGGAAGGCGCGAAAGTCGCCGCCGGGGAACGCGTGGGCCTGGTCGGTGACACCGGGCGCGCCAAGGGCAGCGAACTGCACTTCGAAGTGCGCCAGGACGGCCAGCCCGTCGATCCGCTGGGCCAGTTGCCCAAGGCTCCGTGAAGAAGCCGAAACTGCCTCCCAAGCTGGCGAAACCGCTCAAGCGCGCGGTCGACCTGCCGGTATGGGCGGACCTTGGCCTCAGGCTGGGCGGCGCCTTCGCGCTGGTGATGCTTGTGGTGCTGCTCCACTGGATCGACCGCGACGGCCTGAAGGACACGCACGACGGGACCGTCAGCTTCCTCGACGTGTTCTATTTCACCATGATCTCGATCACCACTACCGGTTTCGGCGACATCGCGCCGGTCAGCGACAAGTCGCGGTTGATCGAGGCGGTGATCGTCACGCCGATCCGCTTCGCGGTGATCTTCATCTTCGTGGGCACCGCCTACAATTACTTCATCAAGCATAGCTGGGAGAGCTGGCGCATGAAGCGCATTCAGGAACGCCTGTCCGACCATGTCGTCGTGCTGGGCTTCGGCGTCAGCGGCTCGCAGGCGGTACAGGAACTGATCGCGCGCGGCACCGACCCGGCCTGCATCGTCGTCGTCGATCCGTCCGCGGGACGGCTACGCCATGCCGAGCAGCAGGGCTGCAACGTGCTCGAAGGCGATGCCACCCGCGACGAGACGCTGGCCGCCGTGAGGATCGACGCTGCGCGCACGATCCTCGTCTCGGCGGGGCGCGATGACACCTCGATCCTGATCGTGCTGACCGCGCGCCACCTCGCCCCCGGCGTGCCGATCACCGTGGTGGTGCGCGCCGACGACAACGAACTGCTGGCGCGGCAGGCGGGTGCGGACAACGTCATCAATCCCGTGCGCTTCACCGGCCTGCTGCTGGCGGGCTCGGCGGAGGGGCAGCACATCGCCGAGTACATGTCCGACCTCGCGTCCGTGGACGGGCGGGTGCAGCTGGTCGAACGGCCTGTCCGGCCGGAGGAAGTGGGCAAGTCGCTCGATCAACTGGCCACCGGCAAGGGCGTGCGCATCTATCGCGGCGAGCAGTGCATCGGCTTCTGGGAGCCCGGCGCGAAAGTGCTGGAACCGGGTGATGTGATCGTGGAGATCGCGGTCACGCCTTGAGGGCCATTCTCGTCATCCCAGCGCAGGCTGGGACCGCTAGCCGCAAAAAACCTGCGTAGCGTGAGGGCGCTTTGACGAGGGTTGGGCGCACAGCCGCCAGCGGTCCCAGCCTGCGCTGGGATGACTACAGTGTTTGCAGCAACCTTACCCGAATACCCAGAACACCAGCCCCATCGCCAGGTAGGCGACCAGCCAGAACGCGCAGTCGATCACCCGCCGCGCCGGTTCGGTGCGGCTGCGTGAGTGCGTCAGCCACACCGCAGGCATCACGAAGGCGATCGCCAGTCCGCCGCTCTGCATGAAGTAGAGCCAAGGCTTCGCCGCCAGCGTCTCGGCGCCGATCCGGGCAAGCGCATGCCCCAGCATCGCCGCGCTGATGAGGAACACCACGGCCATGGTGATGTAACCGCCCGCACGTTCGGAACTGCCGGGGACGATCTGGCGTCCGTCACGGAACAGCACGGTGTTCCACACGACGCCCGCCGCTACCGCGAGCGCTGCGGCCAGCACGACCGCCAGCCAGTTCACCGGACCCATTTCCAATCCTTCCCTAAGTGCGGCGCCCTGTCTTGCAGGCTCCGTGCACTTGTGCAAGTTTTGCGAATCACCCGCAAAATTCGTTTTTCGTGACTCGGACGTCATTTGCGGGTATCGGGCGCGCCAATCCCATGGCTATCGAACTCCCCTCCCCGCCGAAAGTCGGCATGGTCAGCCTCGGCTGCCCGAAAGCGCTCGTCGATTCAGAGCGCATCCTCACCCGCCTGCGCGCGGACGGCTACGACATGAGCCCGGACTATTCCGGTGCCGACGTCGTGCTCGTCAACACCTGCGGCTTCCTCGACTCCGCCAAGGAAGAAAGCCTTGCCGCCATCGGCGAGGCGATCGCCGAGAACGGCCGCGTGATCGTGACCGGCTGCATGGGCAACGAGGCCGAGGCGATCCGCGCCAAGTTCCCGCAAGTCCTCGCGGTGACCGGCGCGCATCAGTACGAGGCGGTCGTCGAGGCGGTGCACGAGGCGGCCCCGCCCGAACTCTCGCCCTACCTCGACCTGATCCCGCAGGCCTACGACGACGCCGGCGTGAAGCTGACGCCGCGCCACTACGGCTACCTCAAGATCTCCGAGGGCTGCAACCACGCCTGCTCGTTCTGCATCATCCCCAGCTTGCGCGGCAAGCTGGCAAGCCGCCGCATCGACGCGGTGCTGCGCGAGGCGGAGAAGCTCGTGCAGGCCGGGACGCGCGAACTGCTCGTCATCAGCCAGGACACTTCGGCCTACGGCGTCGACGTTCGCCACGAGGAACGCATGTGGAAGGACCACGCGGTCCGCACCCACATGACCGACCTTGCCCGCGAACTCGGCGGTCTGAAGGACGGACAGGGCCGCAAGCCGTGGGTGCGCCTGCACTACGTCTACCCCTACCCGCACGTCGACAACGTCATCCCGCTGATGGCCGAAGGGCTGATCACGCCCTACCTCGACATCCCGTTCCAGCACGCGGCGCCGTCGGTGCTCAAGGCGATGAAGCGCCCGGCGAACGAGGCCAAGGTGCTCGACCGCATCCACAAGTGGCGCGAGATCTGCCCGGACATCGCGATCCGCTCCAGCTTTGTCGTCGGCTTCCCCGGCGAGACCGAGGCGGACTTCCAGTACCTGCTCGACTGGCTCGACGAAGCGCAGCTCGACCGCGTCGGCGCCTTCCGCTTCGAACCGGTCGAGGGTGCCTCGGCGAACCACCTGCCCGATCCGGTGCCGGAAGAGGTCAAGGAAGAGCGCTACCAGCGGATCATGGAAAAGACCGCCGCGATCAGCGCCGCGAAGCTCGCCGCCAAGGTCGGCCGCGTGCTGCCCGTCATCATCGACGAAGTGGGCGAAGCGGACGAAGACGGTGACGTCGGTGCAACCGGCCGCTCGCAGGCGGACGCGCCAGAGATCGACGGAAACGTCTTCCTGCGCGACGCTGGTGGGCTGCAAGTCGGTGATATCGTTGAAGTTCTCGTCGAAGATGCGGACGAGCACGACCTCTATGGGGCCGTTTTACAAAGTTGACGCTCAGCGCACAGAGGGCGATCGTTGCAAGACATGCAACTTATGTAATGGTTTTCGCGTTTGCGGGAATCACCCTCCGAAAGCATATGGGGGGTGCCTTTCAGGCATCCTCTCCCAAAACTTCTACAGGGCTGGTCTTCGGACCGGCCCTTTCTTTTTGCCTGCGTTCCGCGCCGCGAGGCATGGTCCCCCGGCACTTTCGTCATTGCGATCGCAGCGACGAAGATGGTCATTCGCAATTGATCCTGCTTTAAGCGCGCCCGACTTTCGCATCCGAGGGAACTTCGCGCATGAGCTTTTGCCAAACGGTCTGGGAAGACGTCGCACCGCTGCGCCGGGCGATCCTCGATCACCCCTTCCTGAACGAACTGGCCGCCGGAACGCTCGCGCCCGAAAGTTTCCGGCATTACATCGTGCAGGACAGCCTCTACCTCGCCGAGTATTCCCGCGCCCTCGCTCTCGCCGCGGCGCGCGCACCGACCGCGAGCGGCCGCCTCGAATTCTCCGACGGAGCCAAAGTCGCCGTGCAGGTCGAGGAAGCGTTGCACCAGGCATTCTTCGCCCAGTTCGGCGTCACCGCCGAGATCGCGGCGGCCAGCGAGCCGACGCCCGCATGCCTCGGCTACACCAGCTACCTGTCCGCACTGGCCGCAACGCGCAGCTACGAGGAACTGATCGCGGGCATCCTCCCGTGCTTCTGGGTCTACTGGGAGGTCGGCTGCGACGTGAAGCCGCGCGCCGCCTCGCCCAATCCCTATGCCGCCTGGATCGACACGTACGCCGCGCCCGCGTTCGGCGAAGCGACCGACCGGGTCCGCGCCCTTGTCGATGAAGCCGCTCAAAACGCCACGGCCGCGACGCGCGCGGCCATGGTCACCGCGTTCCGCAATGCAACGCGCTTCGAATGGATGTTCTGGGATTCCGCCTATCATCGCGCAATCTGGCCGATCTGACGTGCAACCGCACAAAACCACGGTTTCCCACGTACACGCTTCAAGTTGCATTCCTTGCAACTTTGCTCAATCTTTTCGCATTTGCAGCAAAGCGGGATTCCGAACATAAGGAACTCGCCTTTCAGGCATCCTCTCCCAAAACTTCTACAGGGCTGGTCTTCGGACCGGCCCTTTCTTTTTGCACCCGCGAGCAGATTTGCGAGCCCCCTAGCCCCGCGCGCCCATTTGCCCTAGCGATACCGCCATGGCTTCCCAGCAGCGAATCTTCACCGCCGCCCTCGTCGTCATCGGCGACGAAATCCTCTCGGGCCGCACGCACGACAAGAACATCGCCCAGGTCGCCACCTGGCTGCAGATCCAGGGTATCCGCCTGAAGGAAGTGCGCGTCGTCGCCGACGAGACGCCATCCATCGTCGAGGCGGTGAACACCCTGCGCGCGCGCAACGACTACTGCTTCACCACCGGCGGCATCGGCCCCACGCATGACGACATCACCGTGGACGCCATCGCCGAGGCGCTGGGCGTGCCGGTCATCGTCCATCCCGAAGCCCGCGCGATCCTGGAAGAATACTACACAACGCGCGGCGGCCTGACCGAGGCACGCCTACGGATGGCGCGCACGCCGGACGGTGCCAGCCTGATCCCCAATCGCTACACCGGCGCGCCGGGTATCCGCTGCGGCAACGTGTTCATCATGGCCGGCGTGCCCAGCATCACCGCAGGGATGCTCGACGCGCTCTCCGGCCAGCTTGAGGGCGGCGCGCCGTTGCTGTCCGAGACGGTCGGGTGCTGGGTGGGTGAAAGCGAAGTGGCCGAACTGCTGCGCGAAACCGAAAAGACGTTCGAGACCTGCCAGATCGGCTCCTACCCGTTCTGGGGCGAAGGGCGCACCGGCGCGAATTTCGTGATCCGTTCGGTCAGCGCCGAGGATCTCGCCGCCTGCACCCGCGCGCTCGTCGAAGGACTGGCGGCGATGGGCCGCCCGGCGGTGCCCGGTGGCATTTGAGCTTGCGGCGCCTGCTGCGATCATGGCCGTGATGGCTTCCGCAACTTCGCCTGCAATGCCCGCCGCCACGCTGGAACAGTTCGAGACGGTCCTGCGCCGCCACGACAGCGCAACCCTGGCGCTGGAGGAATGGTGCGGCATGCGCGGCGTCACCGATCCGCGGATCACCGCGCAGACGCTGGCCACCGGCGGCGAGGCTCCTCCCGCAGCGATGCGCGAGCATCTCAGGCTTGCGGACGGCGAGACTTTCGCCTTGCGCAATGTGCGCCTGAGCTGCGGCGGCACGGTGCTTTCGGTCGCGTGGAACTGGTACGTCCCGGCACGGCTGACGCCCGCGATGAACGAGGCTCTGCGCGTGACGAATACGCCGTTCGGCAAAGTCGTCGCCCCGCTCGGGTTCAAGCGGCGTCCGCTCGCGACTGTGGCGGGACCGGCGGAGAATTGCCCGGCGGACACGATCTCGACGCATCAGGCAATGCTGGTCCTGCCCGACGGACGCCCGCTGGCTTACCTTGTCGAGTGCTACACGGCGGCCAACCTGCGCTGATCGTCGGCGGGGGCTTCGACAAGCTCAGCTGCGACCCTTCGACAAGCTCAGGGTGAGCGGAGTTAGTGTAATGCCCTATCAATCCCGCTCAGGCTGAGCTTGTCGAAGCCCCCGCATCCCACGCGGCTCTATGGAGCCGTTCACCGCCAGCGGTCCCGGATCAAGTCCGGGACGACGTAACGTTACGCCGCGACCGCCTCGGTCCCGGCAATCGAGGTGCGGTGCATCATGCGCCCGGTCGATTTGTCGTAGGGGATCGCCCGGTGCATCGCGCCGGTGTTGTCCCAGATCACGAAGTCGCCCTTGGTCCACTTGTGGCGCAGCGAGAACGCGGGCTGCGCCGCCCATTCCTGCAGGCGGATCAGCATGGCGCGGCCCGCCGGGACTTCCATGCCGACGATGTGGTCCGCCGTGGTGCCGATGACCATCGACTTGCGCCCCGACTCGTGCGTCCACACCAGCGGATGCTCCTTGATCAGGCCAATGCCGAGCACCTTCTCGCGGTGCTTTTCCGGGATGGCGTCGGCGATCGGCGAGAGGCTCGCGCGCACCGAATGCACCGCTTTCAGCCCCTCGAGCGCCTGCTTCTCCTCTTCGGGAAGGCCCTCGTAAGCGGCATACGTGCTGGCGAACTCGGTCTCGCCGCCCTTGTCGGGCGCGATGCGGCAGGACAGCAGCGTCGCGAAGGGCGGCGGCATGTCCACGGTGATGCCGTCCATGTGCCAGAAGAAAGTGCCCAGCACGTATTCGGGCTGCGGATTGATCTTCTCGTCCAGCGTGACCTGGTAGACGTCCTGGTCGTTGTTCTGCACGTTGTTGCGCGCGGTCAGGCGGATCTTCTCGCCCATCGCCTCGGTGATGGCGAGTTGCTCCTGGTCGGTTAGGTTCGCCTGCGGGAACACCACAACGGTGCGCTCCTCCACCTTGGCGCGAATCGCTGCGGCTGCCTCGGGCGTGAACAAGTCGGCGCGGTCGTCCCAGAGCACGCGCGAACCGATGAATTCCTTGATGTCTTCGAAACGGATAGCCATCTGGCCGTCTCTCCCGGCGTTATGCTGAACATGTGTACAGCACGCCAATACACCCGATCGCGGCGAGCGTAAACGGCACAGATATCGCACAAACGAAAAGGGCCGGGAGGTTTCCCTCCCGGCCCTTCAAGTCCGTTTACGTCAGCGCTGAAATCAGGCGCCGGCGATCTCGGTGGTGTCGATCTTGAGGCCCGGGCCCATCGAGGACGAGAGCGAGATCTTGCGGACGTATTTGCCCTTGGCGCCCGAGGGCTTCGCCTTGACGATGGCGTCCACGAAAGCCGAGAAGTTGGTCTTCAGGTCGGCATCCGAGAACGACATCTTGCCGATGCCGGCGTGGATGATGCCCTGCTTCTCGACGCGGAACTCGATCTGGCCGCCCTTGGCGTCCTTCACGGCCTGCGTCACGTTCGGGGTGACGGTGCCCAGCTTCGGGTTCGGCATCAGGCCCTTGGGGCCCAGCAGCTTGCCGAGACGGCCGACGACGCCCATCATGTCCGGGGTGGCGATGACGCGGTCGTAGTCGAGGTTGCCGGCCTGCATGTCTTCCATGAGGTCTTCGGCGCCAACCTTGTCGGCACCGGCGGCGAGAGCCTCGGCAGCCTTGTCACCCTTGGCGAACACGGCGACGCGAACGGTCTTGCCGGTGCCTGCGGGCAGCGAGACCATGCCGCGGACCATCTGGTCGGCGTGGCGGGGATCGACGCCCAGGTTCATCGCGACTTCGATGGTCTCGTCGAACTTGGTGGCCTTGACGTCACGCAGGGTCTGCAGCGCTTCGTCAACGCCGTAGAGCTTCATGTTGTCGCCGAGCTTGGCTGCGAGAGCCTTCTGGTTCTTGGTCTGCTTCATGGGCTCAGCCCTCCACCACTTCGAGGCCCATCGCGCGAGCGGAACCTTCGATGATCTTCGTTGCGGCCTCGATGTCGTTGGCATTGAGGTCGGCCATCTTGACCTGGGCGATCTCGGACAGCTTCGAACGCGCGATCTTACCGGCGGAAATCTTGCCCGGCTCCTTCGAGCCCGACTTCAGACCGGCGGCCTTCTTGATGAGGAAGGTGGCAGGCGGCGTCTTCGTGACGAAGGTGAAGCTGCGGTCGGCGTAAACGGTGATGATGGTCGGGATCGGCATGCCGTTCTCGAGTTCCTGCGTGGCGGCATTGAACGCCTTGCAGAATTCCATGATGTTCACGCCGCGCTGACCCAGAGCCGGACCGATCGGCGGCGACGGGTTGGCCTTGCCTGCAGGAACCTGCAGCTTGATGTAACCGGTAATCTTCTTGGCCATGGGGCCGCTCCTTTTCACACTGTCGCCCCGGTTTCCCGAGGCTCATGTCTAGCGGTTTTGGCGGGGCGCCGTGTGATCAGCGCCCCTCCCGCAGGGAATCGGGCACGGCAAGGCCATGTCCGAAGGGGGCGCCCCTATAGGAAAAGCGCAGGAAAGGAAAGAGCCCGTTTCAGGCGGCAACCGCGCCTTGCGCCACAACTTTGCGGCGGCGCTGCCATAGCCCGCGAATCGCGCGGCGCGAAGGCACTTCGAGGCGGCGATAGGCCAAGTCGCCAAGCACCAGCACCACGGCTGCGAAGGCCAGCAGCATGGCGCTCGCCGTCAAGCCGCTGGTGGTGCTCTCGATCGTGGGGATGCAGACGAGAAGCAGCGGGAAGTGGACGAGGTAGATCGAATAGCTGCGATCCCCAAGCCACAGCAGCGGACGGCTCGCCAATGCCGGAATGCGCAGCGACAGGCACAGCGCGGCGGGCCATGCGAGCAGGCACAGCGGCAGTAAGGGCGAAAAGCGGCCCATTTCGAGCAGCAGGCCCGTCGCCATGAGCGCGACCAGCACAATAGCGGGAACGCACGCGATCCGCTCCCGGCAGCGCCACAGCACTTGCCCGAGGAAGAAGCCCAAGGGGCCGCGCGGAATGCAGTCGGCGATCCACGGGCCGCCTGCGCTGGCGAAGAATACGAGATAGCCGACCGGCACAAGGATCGCCGCCGCCGTTACCCAGCGCAGCGTCCGCTCGCCGCTGACCGCACCCAGCGCAAACAGGGTGTAGCAGGCCAGCTCGACCGAGATCGACCAGCTCGGCCCGTTGAAGGTGTGGCCCAGCGGCTCGACGAAAGCCTGCATCATGAACAGGTGCGCGAAGAAGGCATACCAGGTGTTCTCCGGCGCGCCGAGGAACAGCACGACGCAGATCGCGAAAGTCAGCAGATGCAGCGGATAGAGCCGGGCGATGCGCGCGACCGCGAAGTCCGCAAGGCCCGCGCGGTCGAGCCGCCGCTCACGCAAATAGACATGGGCGAAGATGAAGCCCGAGATCAGGAAGAACAGATCGACGAAGCTCCAGCCCCAGTCGCGCAGCCAGACGATCGGCGCGGGCGCCTTGGCCATGACCGCCGGGTCCAGTTCCAGCAGCGGGTGGTAGAGGAACGCGACCCCGGCAGCGGCGATGCCCCGCAAGCCGTCGAGCGCCGTAAGCCGCGTGCCGGATTTCGCTGGGACGGGTTCCGTGGTCATGTCTTCACGCAGCTTTCAGAACCGGTGCGCCGGTCGAGTGAGTGTGCATGCGCTCCATCACGATCATGACGAGCGCGCCGGCCGCAAGCCCGGCGGCAAGGCGCCATGGCCAGCCGAGGCCGAATGCCTGCAGCGTCAGAATCGCAGGGGCATGCGCAGCGTAGAGCGGGAACGAAAAGGCGCCTGCCACTTGCGCGAGGCGGCTACCCTGCCCGCGGCGCAGCCCTCCGGCGATCAACAGCGGGCAGATCAGCGCCATGAACGCCAGGTCTGCCCAGCCGCGCGTGGCCGGAAACAGGGTGGCGAGCGCAAGGGCGACGGGCATCGCCGCGAAAGTGAGCGAAGCACTGGGCGCGAAAGGCGGCTGGTCCCGCCACAGCCGATGGAGGACGATGCCCGCGATGTAGGGCACCAGTGCGCGCAGGCCGATCGCCCACCAGACCGCCCGGCCGGGCACGAAATCGAGGCCATGCCCCCAGGCGGTAACCACCAGTGCCGCGAACGACACCGTGCCGAGCAGCGCCAGCCGCGGCGTACCGAGCCGCGCTAGGCCGAGCGCGTGGACGAGGTTGGCGAAAAGCTCCGCGCCGATCGACCACGCCGGGAAGTTGATGAGCAAGGGCAGCGCAAGGCAGACCAGCACGAAAGTCGCGCTCGTGTCCGGCTGGCTCAGCAGCCAGGGAAGCGCGAAAAGGCCGGACAGCAGGATCGTCGGACACAGGCGGCGAACGCGCGCCAGCATGAAGGCGCGCCCGCCGCCCGCCGCGAGCCGCTGCTCGTAGCTGCGCGCCATGACATAGCCGCTGAGCATGAAGAAGAAATCGACCGCGAGATAGGCGCTGGTCGGGTATCCGGGAAAGACGTGCGAGAGGAACACGCACAGCGCGGCGATCCCGCGCAAGCCATCCAGTCCGTCGAGGCGCCCCCTGTGCATGGGGCATCCATGCACCCGGAGTGGTTAATTCGCCGTTTCCCGAAACGCGAAACGCCCCGCACTCGGGCGGGGCGTCTGCGTTATCCTGCACCGGCCACCGAGGGCCATGGTGCTTCGACACGCTCAGCATGAGCGGGACTGAGAGCGCCCCTTACCCCAACACCGCTCATCTGCGAGCGTGTCGAAGGATCCGGGGAGCCCCCCGCCCGCGCCTTACTTGCTGAGTTCGACGTGCTCGAATTCCAGCTCCACCGGGGTGGCGCGGCCGAAGATCGAGACCGCCACCTTGACGCGGCTCTTCTCGAAGTCGAGTTCCTCGACGATGCCGTTGAAGCTCGCGAACGGGCCGTCGAGCACCTTGACCGAATCGCCGATCTCGTAATCGATCGAGACGGTCTTGCGCGGCGCGGCGGCAGCGGCTTCGGCGGCGCCGAAGTAGCGCGAGGCCTCGCTCTCGCTGATCGCCTGCGGCTTGTTGTTGGCACCCAGGAAGCCGGTGACCTTCGGGGTGTTCTTGATGAGGTGGTAGACGTCGTCGTTCAGCGTCAGCTTGGCGAGGACGTAGCCGGGCATCGTCTTGCGCTCGGTCTGGACCTTCTTGCCGCGCTTCACTTCGGTGACGGTTTCCGAAGGAACCTGCACGTCCTCGACGAGCTGCGAAAGACCGATGCGCTCGGCCTCGGTGATGATGGCTTCCTTAACCTTGCTCTCGAAGCCGGAGTAGGCGTGGATGATGTACCAGCGGGCCATGTGTTCTCTCAGTCCTGTATTCTGGCGATCAAAGGGCGTTCAGCAGAGCGCTGACGACCCAGCCGAACAGCGCGTCGATGCCCAGGAAGAACACCGCCAGCAGCACCGTCATCAGGCCGACGAAGATCGCGGTCGTGACCGTCTCCTGGCGCGAAGGCCAGTGGATCTTGCGCGTTTCCGCCTGAACCTGGCGCATGAATTCGCCGGGGGTGATCTTGGCCATCTTAACGTCGCTCTCTTAGCTATGCCGCTTTGGTCACGGAAAATTCTGCGATTCTTCCGCCTAGGGGCCATCGCCACCCCGGCCGAGGCCGGGAGGGGCTGATGAAGTCCGCCTGTCGGGAGGAAACGGGGATTTAGCTTCCACTGTCCGGATTTGCAAGGTCCACCGAGTCCGGCAGGCGTGCAAGGAACGAGTTGGGCGTCGCGAAGACGATCCGCGCCCCGTCCGGGATCGCCACCGGCGCCTTCGTGCCGATGTACCAGAGGTAGTCGGCATGGCGCGCGGGCTTGAACTTGCGCAAGTCGATCCGCTGGCTGTCGCTGTAGAGAATACGCTGGGTCGGGTCGTTGAAACGGTAGCGCGTCTCTCGCATGGAAAGCATGTGGACGTCGGGCAACGCGAAGTTGGAATTCTCCATCGAACTGCGGCGAACCACGGCGTAACTGCCGAAGTGCTCGAACGGGCCGAAGAACCACTGGCGGCGCGGAATCGCGATCGCCGTCGCCACGCGCGAGCCTTCGGGAACGTAATCGAGCGCGGTGACGAGCTGGCGCGCGGTCTGCGCATCCTCATACCAGACCACCGTGGTGACGGCGATGCGCGCGGTGAACAGCAGCCCCGCCAGCGCGAGGCCCCAGCGCGGCACCGGCCAGTCGATCGCGAGGCACGCGACCAGCAGCGCGGCGGTGCTCAGGCGATAGTCGGCATAGTCGCCGCCGAAGATCTGGCGCGGCACCACCAGCGTCAGGATCAGCAGGATCAACGCCGCCCAGCCGACGCGCCCGTCGAAGCGGCGGATCGCCAGCGCCGCCACGATCACCGCCACCACCACGCACAGGCTGGCGATGTCGAAGGTCATGTCGTAGCTGCGCATCGCGCGGTAGAGGATCTGCCACTTGTATTCGAGCACGCCGAAGCGCCCGTAGGACACCTTGGAGTTCGAACCCACGCCAAGCAGCATCGGCAGCAGCGGGAAGATCAGCGGCCAGGGCCTGAGGAACGGCCGCCAGTCGCGCCAGCTTGCACGCTTCGACCATTCATAGCCGAAGATCAGCACGCCCATCACGCCCCAGCCCGAGACGTGACACAGCCACACCACGAAGCTGGCCGGGATCATCACCGCCCAGCGCCAGCGCCAGTTCTCCAGCCGCACCCAGCCCGCCAGCACGAACAGCGCGAAGGCAATCGACAGCGAATAGTTGAGGAAGCCCATCAGGAACGAGGGCGACCAGATCATCGCGAAGGCCAGGATCGCGCCAACACCGATGCGCTTCCTGAGACTCCATTCCACCGCCATGATCGCCATGCCGGTCAGGAACGGAATGGCCGCGACGATGAAGCGGCCCGCAGCTTCCAGCCCCATGATCTTCGTCAGCGGCACCATCAGCAGTTCGGCGCCGAGGTTGCCGGTCCATTCCCACTTGAACAGGAAATAGCGCGTCAGGAACGGGTCGTGCCCGTGATCGAGCATGACCTTGAACCCGGCGAGGTGCGAGGGATAGTCGGTCATCTGCGGCGCCCAGGCGACGATCGCGGGGAGCATCGCCAGCAGCGACAGGACGATGCCCATCCACAAGGCTTCGTGGCGCGTACGCTTGTAAGTGTCGGTGCCGGAGTTGGAGGTGGCCGCTTCGGCCTCCACGGCGTCAGGATGCGCGCTGGCGTGCATGTACGACTGTGTCTTCCCGCTAGTAGCCCGAATCGGCGAACGGGCTCTCGTAAAGCAACTTGGCCCGCAATTGAACGTCGTGACCCGACGATGGTGCTTCGACAAGCTCAGCATGAGCGGAATGAAGAAGCCGTCTTCCCGTTTCCGCTCATGCTGAGCTTGTCGAAGCACCATCGTGCAAGGCACACTTCGGCGCCCCGCATCCGGATCTCCCCGAAGGGAAGATTATCGCGATCTTGGGAAGATGCTGGCAGGAGTGGAGGGACTCGAACCCACGGCCCTCGGTTTTGGAGACCGATGCTCTACCAACTGAGCTACACTCCTGCGGGCTCGGGGGCCTCTAATGAAGGACTTGCGCGATGGCAAGCGGCGATTGTGGACCGGCGGAGCGAATATGTCGATTCGCGCTCGTTATCCCCATCTGCTAGGACGCTTTCGTGCACGCGCCCCGCTCAAATCCGATCATCGAGCCCGAACTCCTGATGCTCGCCTATCGCAGCGGGATATTTCCCATGTCCGACGCGCGCGACGATCCGGAGATCTTCTGGATCGAGCCGCGCCTGCGCGCGATCCTGCCGCTCGATGGGCTTCGCGTATCCTCATCGCTCGCGCGCACCCTCAAGCGCGGGAAGTTCGAGGTCACCTGCAACCGCGCCTTCTCGCAAGTCATGGACGAATGCGCAGCGCCGAGACAGGCGCGCGACGGGGATGCCAATGATGACGGGGGAGACAGCTGGATCAGCCACCGCATCCAGGCCAGCTACGAGAACCTGCATTTCCTCGGCCACGCACATTCGATCGAGGTCTGGCGCGATGGCGAACTGGTCGGCGGGCTCTACGGCGTCGGCTTCGACCGTGTGTTCTGCGGCGAATCGATGTTCTCGCGCGTCAGCGATTCGTCGAAGGTAGCGCTGTGCTGGCTGGTGGCGGCGCTGCGACGGGGCGGCATCACCCTGCTCGACTGCCAGTTCATGACCTCGCACCTCGCCTCGCTGGGCGCGGTGGAGATGCCGCAGAAAAAATATTTGTCGCTGCTGCAGGCAGCCCAGTCGGGCTATTGCTCGACAGCGGGTTCCTCGACCGGCTCGGGATCGGCCGCCGTCGGAGAAGCGCTCGGCGACGCGGCAGGGGCCGGAGTGCTCTCACTGCCCGAGGCGTTCGAAGCCCTGCTCGGCGACGCGTCGTCCTGCGGACTGGCTTCTTCGCCCGGGAAGCTCATCGCGCAGCTCTTGACCCAGACGTCGTAGACCGGGTGCTCGACCACGTTGGCGCCGGGGTTGTTCTTGAACAGCCAGCCGGAGAACACCTTGTTCCACGCCAGCTTTTCCTCGGTCGTGCGGCGCTGTTCGACGAAGACCTGGACGAAGGCGCCCTCTTCCTGCGGCTTTTCCCAGGGCAGCGTCTTCTCGCAGGTGGCGACCTTCACGACGAGATTGCCGAGGCGGCGCGATTCGCCCGGCTTCATCACCAGGTCCTGCGTCAGGTTGTTGCGCTTGTTGAGGACGCCCAGCGTGACCACGCGGTCCTTGTTGGGCGTGCCGATCTGCTGGCCTTTCGCGGCCTGTGCAGGCCCGGCCTGCATTCCGGCGATGGCATCCGGGACGCTGGTGTCCTGCGCCTCGGGCGCAGGCTCACCACCGCAGGCCGTCAGGACCGACAGCAACGAGAGTGCTGTCAAAGCCCTCCAGCGAATCACGCGTGAGCCCTCAGGCTTCCGGCGACCAGGCTTCGTAGTCGCCGGTGGCGGCAGCGCGGCGGCCGCCACGCTCCAGCGCGCCCTGCGGGCGATACGCGGTCGCGGTGCCGGTGGCGTTGGGGGTGTAGTCCACTTCCCAGATGCGCGGCGCGGGCAGATGGCTTTCGGGCACGCCATCGTACGAGTGGTGCAGCCAGCCGTGCCATTCGGCGGGGACGTTGCTGGCGTCGTTGGCGCCGGCGTAGATCACCCAGCGGCGATCCCAACCCTCGGTGGTCTTCACCTTCGCGTTCTTGGAACGATAGTACTTGTTCCCCTGCGCGTCGGTGCCGACATGCTCGCCATTGCGCGAGCTCCAGAGCGAGGTGCCGATGGTGGCGCCGTCCCACCAGGTGAAGATCTTGGACAGGATTCCCATGTGCCGCGCACTAGCCCCGAAGCGCCCCCCAACGCAAGCGCGAAGAGGCACCTTCGGGTGCTACAAATGCATCCCGCCGCTCGCCTCGATCACCTGACCCGTCACCCATGCGCCGTCCGGGCCGCACAGGAAGCCGATCACCCGCGCGACGTCGCCCGGCTGCCCCACCCGCCCGAGCGCCGCGACCGAGGCGAGATAGTCCACCGTCGCCGGATCGTTGAACAGCGCGGGCGCGAAATCCGTGATCGTCGCGCCCGGCGCCACCGCGTTGACGGTGATACCGCGCGCGCCCAGCTCCTGCGCCAGCGAGCGGGTGAAATGCTCCACTGCCGCCTTGCTCATGGCATAGGCGACGCACGAGGCATAAGCCGCACGCGCCACCATGGACGAAAGGTTCACGATCCGCCCACCGTCCCGCAGCCGGGACAGCGCCGCCTGCGTGACGAAGAACGGCCCCTTGGCGTTCACCCGCATCATCGCGTCGTAGAGCGCCTCGTCCGTCTCGGCGATCGTCGCCATCTCGCCGATGCCCGCGTTGTTGACGAGGATGTCGAGGCCGTCCGCCTCTTTATCGAAGGCCGCGAACATCGCCGCGATGGCCTCGGCCGAACCGACGTCGGCCTGCAGGGCGAAGGCGTCGCCCCCGGCATCGCGGATCGCCGAGACGACCTCTTCGGCAGCGGCCGCATTGTTGTTGTAGTTGATGCAGACCCGCGCGCCGTCCGCCGCGAGCCTCAGCGCCACCTCCCGGCCGATCCCGCGCGAACCGCCGGTCACCAGCGCCGTCTTTCCCGTCAGCGAACCCATCCGTCTCTCCCGTGTCGTTCGGGAGGGAAGCTAGGGCAGACGGGACGCGGGCGGCACCTCGCCTATTGGGCAGCACCCTGCCGTGGGGACTTCGACAGGCTCAGTCTGAGCGGATTTGAAAGGCCAGTCTTAAAAGGCTGCTGTTCAACGATCGTTACACGAACCCCGCTCACCCTGAGCTTGTCGAAGGGTCACGCGCAGCCTCGCCGCGAAGAGGGCGGTTCACTGCCAGCGGTCCCGGAGCAAGTCCGGGATGACGCCCGCTTACCAGCTGACCCTTTACCAGCTGACCTTGTCGCCCGCCTTGATGCCGAGCTGCGCCGCGCGGCCGCCGTTCAGTTCCAGCACGCCCGCAGCGATGCCATCCGAAGGCAGCGGCGTCTCATCATAAGGCACCGCATTCGCCGCGATGTTGAGGATGCGGTGGTCGGTGCCGATGAAGATGATGTCGAGCGGAATCACCGTATTGCGCATCCAGAAAGCGGAGCGGCGCGGCGGCTTGTTCGGGAAGATCATGCCCTCGTCCGCGCCCATCTCGGAGCGGAACATCAACCCGTGCTCCTGCTCCTTGAACGTCGAGGCGACCTCCACCCGGAACGCGTGGGTGCCGTTCGCCGACTTCACCTTGAGGTCCTTGACCGGCAGCCCGGAAATCGGATGCACCGCAGCTTGTGCCTGTGACGCCTTGGCCGTGGCCTCCTGCCCCCCTTGCGAGCACGCGGCGAAGGCCAGCAGCAGCGAAACGGCAAGCGTGGAGCGGGTAAGGCGCATTCAATAGTCTCCGAATTCCGACTCGCACCATTCCTCGAGCGCGTCGGCGTCCTCGCTCTCGACGATCCGGCGCGCGATGTCGAGCGGGTGCCCGGCGCGCAGCATCGCGGCGAGTTGCCGATCTTGCACCTTGGGGTCTTCCGCAACCTGAACGGCGAAAGGACCGAATCGGCGCCGCCGCGCAAGCACCAGCGCCGCGCGGCGCTGCTCGGCAATGCCGGGCCGCGCCTCGGCGCGCAGGGTTTCGTCCACGCCTGCCTGCCCCAGCGCCTCGCCCACCCGGCGCGCGCCATAGCCACGCCGCAGCAGGCTGCCCGCCTTCATCCGCGCCCACGAGGCATCGTCGACGTAGCCCTTCTGTGCATAGCGCTCGACCAGCGCCTCCACATCGGGGCCCCCTCCTTCCGACTGGGCCTCTTCCGACCAGCCCCGCTCCCTCAGTTTGCGCTGCAGATAACCGCGCAACTTGGCTTGCGTCGTGGCGAAACGCGCGACATAGGCCAGCGCCAGTTCCTCCAGACGGGATGGGTCGAGTGGGTGTGGTCCACGCTGTGGATTGCGACGCTTGTCCGACATGCTGCCCTATTCGTGCCACAGTCGGCTTGGATTGGGGAGAGTGCGTGAGACCGTACTGGGACGCAACACAGCTACCTCCGGTTCAGATTGGACCGGATAGAAGCGCCGGTCTCGCGAGAGTAACGGTATAACTACAACGGGTTAGATCATATGGCCGACACCATCGAACTGGTGCCGAATACGGGGCAGGCACTTATCTCCACCCCCAACGAGGATGCGCTGCCGCGCATTTTCGCCGATTTCGCCACCTTCGGCGACGCCCTGGACTATGCCGCCACAGGCAAACGCGGGTTCAATTTCCACGATCCGCGCGGCACGCTCACGCGCGTCTACCCCTTCTCGGAGCTGCGTGAAGACGCGCTCAAGGTCGCTTATGCGCTGATCGCGCGCGGCGTGAAGAAGGACGATCGCATCGCCCTCATCGCCGAAACCGGCGTGGACTTCGCGGCGCTGTTCTGCGGCGCGGTCTACGCGGGCGCCTGGCCGGTGCCGCTGCCGCTGCCCACCAGCTTCGGCGGCAAGGACAACTACATCGACCAGCTGGCCGTGCAGCTCTCCAGCTCCGACCCGATCCTGCTGATCGGTCCGGACGAGATCGCCACGATGACCGCCGCTGCGGCCGAGCGTCAGGGCTGTGCCCATGCCACCTGGGCCGATTTCGCTGCGAAAGATGCGCCCGAAGTCGCGCTGCCCAAGGCCGATCCGGACGATATCTGCTACCTGCAGTATTCCTCGGGCTCCACCCGCTTCCCGCACGGCGTCGCGGTGACTCACCGCTCGCTGTTGTCGAACCTTGCCAGCCACGCGCACGGCATGCAGTTCCAGGACAGCGACCGCTGCATCTCGTGGCTGCCGTGGTATCACGACATGGGCCTCGTCGGCTGCTTCCTGTCGCTGATCGCCAACCAGGTCTCCGCCGATTACCTCAAGACCGAGGATTTCGCGCGTCGCCCGCTGGCATGGCTGGACCTCATCACCCGCAACAAGGGCACTTCGGCGTCCTATTCGCCGACGTTCGGCTACGACATCTGCGCACGTCGCATCTCCAGCCAGAGCCCGGTCAGCGATCGCTTCGACCTGTCGCGCTGGCGCATCGCCGGTAACGGCGCGGACATGATCCGCCCAGACGTGATGCAGAGCTTCGTCAACGCCTTCGCCGATGCGGGCTTCAAGGCATCCGCGTTCCTGCCCAGCTACGGCCTGGCCGAAGCGACGCTGGCGGTCACCGTCATGCCGCCGGGCGAAGGCATCCGCGTCGAACTGGTCGAGGAGGAGCGCCTCTCGGGCGCGCCGCGCGATCTCAACCGCCCGGCCCGCTACCGCGCCATCGTCAACTGCGGCAAGGCCGTGCGCGACATGGAAGTGGTGATCCGCGGCGAAAACGGCGACACGCTGGGCGACCACAAGATCGGCAAGGTCTGGTGCCGCGGCACGTCGGTGATGCATTCCTACTTCCGCGACCCCGAGGCGACCGCCGCGTGCCTCGTCGACGGATGGCTGGACACCGGCGACATGGGCTACATGACGGACGGCTACCTGTTCATCGTCGGCCGCGCCAAGGACATGATCATCATCAACGGCAAGAACCACTGGCCGCAGGACATCGAGTGGGCCGTGGAGCAGCTTCCCGGCTTCAACCACGGCGACATCGCGGCGTTCTCTGTGGAGACGGACAACGGCGAGGAAGCCCCCGCCGTGCTCGTCCACTGCCGCGTCTCCGATCCGGTCAAGCGCGTCGAACTGCGCGACCTGATCCGTGACAAGGTGCGCTCGATCACCGGCATGAACTGCGTGGTCGAACTGGTGCCGCCCAAGAGCCTGCCGCGCACCAGCTCGGGCAAGCTCAGCCGCGCAAAGGCCAAGAAGCTGTACCTTTCGGGCGAGATCGAGCCGTTCAAGCTGGCGGCCTGATCGTTCCGGTACAATGGAACAGAAGGCGGGGCGTCGGAAGGCGCCCCGTTTTTTTATTGTCTGCGTTCAGGGGAGGACTCAGCCTCTGCCTGATCCCATTTCGGCATCGGCGGCAGCGCCAGCAGCAGCGCGCCGCCCAGTACGCAGCCGACCGCACCCGCCCAGAGGAACGGCTCGTACCCGCCCGAGGTATCGTAGACCTTCCCTGCGATCCACGGGCCAAGCCCGGAAGCCAGCGCCACCAGCGCCGACATGACGCCGTAGATCATCCCGAAATTGCGCATCCCCGCATATCCGGCGGTCAGGAACGCGGTGATCTGCGTCTTGGAGCCCGCCGCATAGCCGTTGATGACGAGCGCCGCGATCAGCGCGGGCATCGAATCGAGGAAGCGGATCAGCACCACGAACGTCACCGCCGTCACCCCCATCGTCAGGCTGCCGGTCCAGTTCGGCCTGAACCGGTCGAGCAGCGCCCCGGTCACCAGCTTGCCGACGATCCCGGCGATGCCGCCCAGCGACAGCAGCCACGCCGCCTCGCTGCGCGCAACGCCCGCTTCGGTGAGGATCGGAAAAAGGTGGATGCCCAGCCCGATGGTCATCGCCATCACCACGAAGGACGACACCGCCACCTGAAGCAAGGCCCGGCTTCGCAGTGCCTCACGCTTGTGCAGGCCCGGCAGCACGGCGCGCGCGGCCCCGTCCGCTTTCGGCCGCCGATCGTGGGCATCGCGTAGGAACAGCCAGCATACCAGCAGCGTCACCCCGCCCCAGCCGAGCCCGAACCACACATAGGCGGCGCGCCAGCCGAAACTCTCGATCAGGAAGTTGCCGAGCGGCGGCACCAGCGTCTGCGCGATGGCCGGGCCGGTCACGGCAAGGCCGAGCGCAAGGCCCCTGCCCTTGTCGAACGTTCCTGCTACCGCCGTCGTCCAGATCGTCGACTTGATGGACGTCAGGATCAGCCCGAAGGCGATCCACATCACCACCCACTGCAGCTTCGATCCGCTCGCGAAGGCGAACATGCAGGTTCCCGCCATCGTCACGACGACCCCCGGCAGTCCCAGCCGCCGCGAGCCGAAGCGGTCGATCAGTGCACCGTAGAACGGCGACAGGAGCGCCGTCACTGCGGTCGCGATCGCCGGTCCCATCGACAGCGTCGCTCGGTCCCACCCGAAAGCCCGTTCCAGCGGCTCGATGAACAGCCCGGTCGCCGAGATCAGCACCGAGAAGAACGAGAACCCCGCCATCGCCGCGGCGACCACCGGCCAGCCGCGCTTCCATTCCTGTAGTGCCCTGCCGTCGCCCATGATTGTCTCTCCCGCCGGAGAGACTAGGGCAAAGCGCGTGAACTCCAATCGCGGCGGCGATAGCGTTTCAGAGTCTGTTTGGAAAATGCCCAAGAGGGCATTTTCTTAGCGGCACCGGCCCACGCCTCCAACCGGCCTCCCATCAAGTATACTTCCGTGGGAGGCCGGTTGGAGGCGTGGGCCGGTGCCGCGAAATTCGCCTGCGGCGAATTTCCAAACGGATTCTCAGCTCGACTTTGTACGTTTTTGGTCAGGTCCAGGTCCAGAAGATGCTGTTTTCAGCAACGTGGTCGAGTGCTTGATCGAGGGGCAAGACGCATCCGCCCATATCATCGATATTTTCCCATTTTCGCTGGTGTGACCAGTAGCCGAGCCTGACTTCGTCACGCGTGCCGACAGGCTTGAGGCGGGCGATCGGTGCCTCGGTTGCCAGCAGATAGAGATGGTAAGCGCCTTTGTTCTCATACCATCCGACGCCGCCGCCGTTGGCCGCGTCGAACGTTTCGATGCGCAGAATGATTTCCTCGTCTTTCATGGTGCATCCATTGCCGCCGTCAGGTCACAGCATATCCGAGTCACCTCACCGCATGGCAACAGCCTAAGCGTTGCAACGTGCTTCAGTCAGGACTCGAAGCATGGGATGTTGGACCAGAACAAGGCCGTGATCGGCGATCCCGTCCCCCAGATCCTGCGCCAATGGCTGCAGGCATGGCGTCCCTGCTTTACGGCTCCCAGTTGGGAGCATGTACTTGTTCTTGTGATGGGGGGCGTGCTGGCCACGGGCAAACGGACCGTCACGTCTTGCCTGCGCGTGACCGGCCGGGGCGATGCTGCCAACTTTGCAACCTATCACCAGATCCTCAACCGCGCCCGCTGGAGCTCCCGTGCCGTTGCCAGGCGTTTACTGGGCATTGTGGTCGAACGGCTCGTGCCCGATGGTCCTGTGGTCATCGGTATGGACGACACCATTGAGCGGCGATGGGGGCGCCGGATCACCGCACGGGGTATCTACCGCGACCCGGTCCGCTCCAGTCACGGCCATTTCGTCAAAGCTAGCGGACTGCGCTGGCTCAGTTTTATGGTGCTCACCCCGGTGTCATGGACCCGCCTGATCAAAGCGCTGCCAGTCTTGACGTTGCTCGCTCCTTCGGAACGATCGAACCGTCAACGCGGCTGTCGTCATAAATTGCTGACGGACTGGGCGCGGCAGGGCGCGCTACAGCTGTCTCGCTGGCTGCCGGGTCGGCGGATCATCTTCATTGGCGACAGCAGCTTTGCTGTCCACGAACTGGCACATGCAATTGTCCGCCGGGCCACACTCATCAGCCGACTGCGGCTCGATGCCAACTTGTTTGCACAGCCTGCGGGGCGAACGGCACGCACGATGGGGCGCCCCGCACAGAAAGGGCGAGCATTACCAAAACTCAAGACCCTGCTCGCCAACCCGGCGACACGCTGGACCAGCATTCTCGTCTCTGCCTGGTATGGCCATGCGGGCGGCAAGACGCTCGAGATCACATCTGACATCGCCCTATGGTACAGGCCCGGCACCCCGGTCTTGCCGGTCCGCTGGGTCCTGGTTCGCGATCCTGACGGAAAGCGCGACCCGCAGGCCTTCTTCAGTACCGACATCACCCTCGAGCCCGCCGAGATGATCGCCCTCTACGTCCGCCGATGGCAGATCGAGGTCACCTTTGCAGAAACCCGCGCTCACCTTGGTGTCGAAACACAGCGCCAGTGGACCGACAAAGCCATAGCGCGAACCACGCCGGCGCTGCTGGGTCTCTACAGCCTAATATCGCTATGGGCCTGCGATCTGTTGACCATTAAAAGCACCCCTTATTCCGCCGCCTGGTATCGAAAAACCAACCTGACATTCAGTGACGCCATCGGAGCTGTCCGTCTCCAACTCTGGGTCGGCGACATTAATCAACACTCCCCGCCGCACCCAGAACCGAACTATATTCCCACAACCCGCCTAAAACGTATGGCTCAGGCACTATGCTTCGCTACCTGATCGTACAAAGTCGAGCTCAGATGTGGCGATGAAGTTCCAGATAGTCGCTGGGAATGCGCAGCGCGTCGGCCGCCACCTGCGTTTCGCGCAGGAAAAGCACGAGCGCGACGAGCAGCAGCACGATCGCCGCAAGGAAGGTCACCGCCGCCGCCGCATGCCAGTCCATCCCGCCAAGGCCGGACAGGAACAGCACCGCCACCGTCACGCCGATCGCCAGCGCCGAGAGCACCATGAAGCGCACCGCCTGGGTGATCAGCGTCATGCGCCGGTTCACCAGCCGCAATTCGCTGACGACGATGTCGTGCTCCATGCCCTGCGTGGTGCCGTGCCGCTCCTGCAGGAGCCGCGCGCGATCGACCACGCGCCCGAGCCGCGTCGAGAGGATGTTGAGGATATTGCCGATGGCCACGAGCACGAACACCGGCGTCAGTGCCAACTGGATGGTCTGGACGATCATGTTCCCCTTCATGCACCGTCAGGACGCGATTTTACAGGGCCTCGTCAGCAGGCAAACGCCGTTTTCCGCAAATCGCACGTCGGCGAGGCTCATCGCCAGCGCACAGCTGCCGGGCGCGATGGACTCGCCGGCGACTTCGACCGCGCCCTCGCGCGGGATCACCAGCAGTGCATCGGGATAGCGCATTGCGATCTCCTGCGACGGCACGCCCGCGACCTGGTCCAGCACGAAGAGCGGGCCATCGACCAGCACCTGCGAACCGTCCAGCGGCACGTGCTTGAACCATTGTTCACGCGAGTACGGCTCGCCGTGCGATACCGCCATCCCGTCCTCCAGATGCAGCTCGCGCGGGCGGCCGTAGTCGTAGAGGCGATAGGTAATGTCGCTGTTCTGCTGCACCTCGATCAGGCTGACGCCCGCGCCGATGGCATGGACGGTGTTGGCCGGGATATAGAAGAAATCGCCCGGCGCGACCTCGTGCCAGGTCATCAGGTGTTCGATCGACCCGTCGAGCGCGGCGGCGCGCATCGCGTCCTCGCCGATCTCCCGGTCGAAGCCGATGCCCAGCTTGCCGCCCGGCTCGGCAGCGACGATCAGCCAGCATTCCTCCTTGCCCTGCCGCCCGATGCCCTTGGCCAGCGTCTGCGCGTCCGAAGGGTGGACCTGCACCGACAGCGCCTCGCTGGCGAAGATGTACTTGACCAGAAGCTCGGGCAGAGCGGCGGGCGGCTCGAACCAGATTTCGCCGATGCGCTGGCCCTCGGGCGCCTCGAACGGCGCAGGCAGGACGTCCAGGCCCCAGGGCTTCTCGACCTGTCGGATCGGCAGCGAGGAGGAAGCGCGGGCGTTGGTCATCGGCGAATACTCACTGATTCCTGGCGCCGGAAAGATTGCCCACCTTCTGCACGCCGGCAACCGTAGTGATCATGATGTCATCGCCATCGACGACGACGATCACGTCCTCCAGCCCGATCACAGAGACGCGCGGGCCGTCGCTGTCGACCAGCACGCCGCGGCAGTCGACCATCTCGACCGTGCCCGAACCGCGCACCGAATTGCCGTGCTCATCGCTTTCCAGCGCCTCGTGCAGCGCCTGCCAGTTGCCGATGTCCGACCAGTCCATGTCGGCGGGCACCATCGCCGCGCGGGTGGTGTTCTCCATCACCGCGTAGTCGACCGAGACGCTGGGCACTTCGGCAAAGGTCGCCGCATCGGGATGGAAGCGCTGGCCGTCCTCGGCGCCCTTCGCCACCGCATCCGCGACGCTGGTGGCGACGTCCGGGCGGTGCGCGGTCAGTTCGGCGAGGAAGTCCTTCACCCGGAACGCGAAGATTCCGCCGTTCCAGGCGTAGATCCCTTCGGCAAGGAACGCCTTGGCGCGCTCCAGATCCGGCTTCTCGACGAACTGCGCGGTGCGGAAACCGCCGTGCTCGGGAATTGCCTCGCCGCGCTTGAGGTAGCCGAAGCCGGTTTCGGGCGCCGTCGCCTCGATGCCGAAGGACACCAGCCAGCCCTGCTGCGCCAACCCCGCCGCAGCGGCTGCGGCGACCGCGAAAGCCTCGGTATTGCCGATGTGGTGATCGCTCGGACAGACCAGCATCACCGCGTCCTCGGGCAGGCGGCAGGCGGCGAGCGCAATGGCGGCGGCGGTGTTGCGCGCCGAAGGCTCGACGATGACCTGCGCCCCCTCGACCACGCCGAGTTGCGCCTCGACGTGGGCGAGGTGCTTGTGGCCGGTCACCACGACCGGGGCCGCGAAGCCTCCCGAGCCGGGACAACGGGCCAGCGCCGCTTCGAACAGGGTGCTGTCGCCGACCAGCGGCAGGAACGGCTTGGGCATCGCGGCCCGGCTGCGCGGCCACAGGCGCGTGCCGCTGCCTCCGCAGAGAATGACGGGAACAAGGATCGACATAGGGTAAAGTTTCGCTCGTCCGCTGACGGATACCAGTTCGATGGTCATAGCCGCCCAATGCTGCAATGCAACGTCGCGCGTGTATATTACGTCAATAAAACCAGCGCTGACGCCAGCGATAAATCGCTTCTACTGTTTTTCCGCCAGTATCTTTTGCCGGGCGAAAGCGAAAACGGCGCATCGCGAGGTCGCAGGTAATGCGGTCCGCCTCCGGGTCCGGGCTGGGCTGCACGATCCGGCAGGCGGCGACGCGGCCATCGGTTCCTACCCTGAGGTCGATGGTCACCGATGCCCCGACCCGCAAGTCCCGGGTGGCGCGGGGGTAGTCCTTCGCCGAATTGATGTCTCCCGCCACCTTCACCGTCGGCGATGCGCCGCCGCCGCCGGTGCCATCCCCGCCTGCGCCCGCGCCGGTGCCCGAACCGAAGCCCGACGCCCCCGTGCCCTCGCCCTGCGCGGTGGCTCCGGCAGCGTTTTCCGCGCCTTTGCCCGCCACCGGAGGAGCTTGCGCGGGGCGGACGACCACGGGCGTCCTGGGCGCCGGGACCGGGCGCGGGTCCGCTTTGCGACCCGCAGCCGCGGCTGCGCCCTCTTCGCGCGGGGCTGCGCTGCTCGGTGCGGAAGAGGGGACAGGCGCGGGCGGCGGCGGAGGTTCGGCCGCAATCGTGAAGGCCCGCGTCACCGATCGCGCCACTTGCGCGGCGAGGTCCGGGGTGAACGCCCGCACCAGCCCGGCAATCACGACGACGTGGATCAGCAGCACGACCGCCGCGATCTTCCAGCGCGGTTTGTGCTCCTGCCGATATCCGCTGCGCATCATCGCCCGGTGATCGCACGGGCGTGCAAGCCGGCGCAACCTTTGACAAGGTCCGGCTTTGACAAGGCCCGGGCCACCGATCATTCCTTTCTGCGACACATCATTCACATATGCGATAATGAGGAGCAGCCATGGCGATGGACGACAGATTCGAACCGGTTGCCTGCAACCACGAAGGGATCGCACTGGAAGGTTTCGTGGCCCGGCCGCAAAGCGACGGCCCCCATGCGGCGGTGCTGATGATCCCGGGAGCCACTGGCCCTGGCCTCAGCTTCGAAGCGGCGGTGCAGGCGGTTGCCAAGGCCGGCTACGTCGCGGTCGCTGCCAGCATGTACGCGCGCGGCGCCGACATCTCGACTCCGCAGGCGGCGGGCCGGCACTTCGCAGACCTGATGGAACGGCCCGAAGTCCTGCGCGCACGCGTCGTCGCCTGGTTCGAGGCGGTGTGCGCCCTGCCCGGCGTCGATCCCGAGCGGGTCGCAGCGGTGGGCTATTGCTTCGGCGGCAAGTGCGTCCTCGAACTCGCCCGCAGCGGCGCACCGGTCCGGGCGGTTTCGAGCTTTCATGGCCTCCTCGCCACGCATGCACCGGCTGCGCCCGGCACTGTCACGCCGCACATAGCCATCTGGACCGGCGGCCGCGACCCTTACGTGCCGCGCGCCGACTTCGATGCGGTGCGCGCAGAACTCGATCTGGCCGGTGCGAACTACTCCGCGACCGAGTTCGCACGCGCCCGCCACGCCTTCACCGACCCCGATCACGACGGTATCGCCGAGGGGATAGAATATGACGCGGCGGCACATCGAATTGCCTGGAGCGGCACTCTCGCCCTGCTCGAAGTGATCCTTTCGGCATGATTTGCTGAACAGGTGTTACAATTGCGCCACGCTCTCGGATTAATTCGTATTTTCGATGTATAATTCCCAATTGTGAACTGAATGTCTCACAGTTATCCTTGCAAACAGACGAGGGATTCGTAATGTTTCCCTCAAGCAAGAAGGTCTGCCGGGCATCGGCACCAGGGAGAGAGAACAGGCGCTGACGGGGGCGTCGATCGCTGGCCGGCCATGCCGGATCCGGACGCTTCCCCATTTCGATTATCCCCAAACTCCCGCGCGGACCGGCAACAGCCGGCCGTCCCGCAGAACCGTCTGCCGATAACGAGAACAATGTTTCCGGAGGAGAGGAGAAATCATGAGTGCAAGGAATTTCAGGAGCCGGCTCACCAGCAGCGTTGCGGTCCCGGCAATCGCCTTTGCGGGGCTGACGGCGACGCCGCTAATGGCGCAGGGCATCAACCCGGACGAGATCATCGTCACCGCCCGTCGTACCGAAGAACGCCTGCAGGACGTGCCGATCTCGATCACCGTGTTCAGCGGCGACCAGATCCAGAAGCGCAACATCGCGGTCGCCTCCGACCTTGCGGTCTTCACCCCTTCGCTCTCGGTCAACACGCGTTACGGGCCTGAGAAATCGACGTTCTCCATCCGCGGCTTCAACCAGGACGCCTCGACCGCGCCGACCGTGGGCGTATACTTCGCCGACGTCGTGGGCGTGCGCGCGCAGGGTGGCACGGCAGGCGGCAACACCGTGGGCGCGGGCGCTTTCACCGACCTCCAGAACGTGCAGGTGCTGAAAGGCCCGCAAGGCACCCTGCAGGGCCGCAACACCACCGGCGGCGCCGTGCTGCTGGTGCCGGCCAAGCCCACCGACCTGCTCGAAGCCTCGATCGAGGGGACTTACGGCAACTACGACCAGAAGCGCGTCCAGGCGATGTTCAACGCACCGCTGGCCGATACCTTCAAGGTCCGCGTCGCGATCGACCGCAACGAGCGCGACGGCTATATGAAAAACCATTCCGGCGTCGGCCCGAAGGACTTCAACGACGTCAATTACTTCTACGGCCGTCTCAGCGTCGTTGCGGACCTGACCCCGAACCTCGAGAACTACACGATCTTCCACTACAGCCGTTCGGACACCAACGGCTATGCTTCGCACTACGAGTTCTGCGATTCCAACCCCGGCGATCCGCGTCAGATCAACCCGGCGACGATCTCCCCCATCAACCCGAACGGCAGCAAGTACAGCATCAGCCGCTACTACACCTCGCTGGCCGCCTGCGACCAGATCGCCCGTCAGACCGCGCGCGGCGACGGCCCTCTCGACGTCGATGTGAGCGATCCCGACCCGCGCATGTTCCTGCGCACCTGGCAGGCGATCAACACGACGACCTGGCAAGCCAGCGACACGATCACGATCAAGAACATCGTCAGTTACGGCGAATACCGCGAGCAGAGCCAGTTCCAGCTCTACAGCGACAACTTCACGGTGCCGGACACGGCGATCACCCGTTATTACGCGGCGCGCAGAGGCCCGCAGATCGGCCAGCCGTTCGACTACATCCAGCTCGGCACCCAGCCCGGCCACGATGCGGCCGCAGAATCCACCACCACCGAGGAACTGCAGATCCAGGGGCGCTCGGCCGACGGCAAGTTCAACTTCGTGGTCGGCGGCTATCTCGAATTCAGCCGGCCGCTCGGCTACAACCAGCAACGTACCGGAATCTACGGCAACTGCGTTGATCCGGGGGTCCTGAACTGCTCGGGCGGCCTGCCACTGTCCGACAGCGCCCCGATCCCGGGCACCATCATCTCGGAATCGCGCACGCAACTGGCGTTCGACAACCACGGCGTCTTCGCGCAAGGCACCTATCGCTTCACGGACCAGCTGGCACTGACCCTTGGCGGGCGCTGGACGTTCGACAAGATCGCGGGCTATTCCGAAAGCAATCGCCGCGTGTTCGCCAGCGTGCCCAGTGTCGGCTACGTGCTTTCGAACTGGGTGTGCAACGACAACCTGAACCATGCGACCGTCAATCTGATCGCCAACGGCGGCGACCTGACGGCATGCGGCACGCGGATCACCGTCAAGTCGAACAAGCCGACGTGGCTGATCGACCTCGACTTCAAGCCGACGCCCGATACCCTGATCTATGCCAAGTACGCGCGCGGCTATCGCCAGGGTACGGTGAACTTCACCAATCCGGGGCTGGAGACCGCCCTTCCCGAGAAAGTCGATGCCTACGAGGTCGGCGCCAAGCTGACATTCCGCGGAGCCCTGCCCGGCTATCTCAACGTCGCCGGGTTCTGGAACGATTTCTCGAACCAGCAGGTATTCGGCGCGCTCATTCCCAAGCCCGAAAGCGGATTGGTCGGCGGCTCGGCGATCATCAACGCGGGTAAATCCGTCATCAGAGGCGTCGAGGTGGATGCAGGCGTGACCCCGTTCCAGGGGCTGCGGCTCTCGGCGGGATATGCCTATCTCGACACCAAGCTCAAGGACCTCATCACGCCCACGCTCTCGGCGGACAGCCCCTTCCTGCAGATCATCCCGCGCGGGCGGATCGGAGGTCCGCTGACCTACTCGCCCAAGCACAAGCTGACGCTCTCGGGCGATTACTCGGTTCCGCTGGGCGACAACGTCGGTGAGCTGAACTTCGGGGCGGTCTTCACGTATACGGCCAAGCAGTTCGTCGATGGGAACCTGCAGATCCCCGGCTACAGCCTGCTGAACCTCAATGCCGGCATCACCGACGTGGGCGGCTCGGGCTTCGACGTGGTCGTCTTCGCGCAGAATGTGACGAACAAGCACTATCGCACCACGTCGGGCGGCGGCTACGATTCTTCGGGTATCGGCGACTTCATGTACGGCCCGCCGCGCATGTACGGGGTGCGCCTCAAGTACGCCTTCGGGCGCTGATCTTGCACGACACGAACCCCGCGCCGCCGAGTGCGCGGGGTTTCGTTACGGCCCTCGCGGCCGGACCTTGGGCCACGCCGTCACCGGCGTGGCCCTTTTCATGGGAAGCTAGGCGGCGCCCAGCAGCCCGAAGCTGTCGTGCCGCATCACCGCCTTGCCGAGCCGATCGACGAACTGGACAATGATCGGCGGATCGACGCGGCGGGTGATCGACCATAGGTAATAGCCGTAGGTCACGCCTTCGCGGTACTGCATCCAGGCGTCCGCTTCGGACGGCATGTCCATCCCGTGCCCGCGCATCATCGAGAGGTACTCGCCCAGCAGGCGGCGCTCCTCGACCTCGGCCACTTCGGTCGGCAGCACCGCGTTCAGGTGATAGGCCACGTCGAGCGCCCAGCCCCCGCGCTGGAGCAGTTGCCAGTCGATCACGCCCATGCCCTCGGGCGTACGGAAGACGTTGCCCGCATGGGCGTCGCCATGGATCATGAACTGCGGCCGCCCGCCGTCGCGCGCGGCGAGTTCCCTGATCGCCGCCGCAAGATTGGCGGCGCTGCGCACGCGGGGCGATAGGTTGTCGCCGCGCGGTCCGTCGAGCAGGTCCTGCAGGGCCTCCGGCGTGACATAGCTCATCTTCGCCAGTTCCGCGGCGCGCGGCCGAATCCAGTCGGCGCCATCGAGGAAATCGCTTCGCGCATGGAGCAACGACAACTGCCGCAGGCTCTCTAGCGCATCGTCCGCCGTGAACGGATCGAGCGCCGAGCAGAACCGCGCGCCATCGGCGATGAGGTCGCGCATGATCGTCACGGCCTGATGCGCCTCGCGGTCGATCACGGTGGCGACGCAATCGGGCACGCGCACGGCGATCACGGGCGCGACCTTGTTGTAGAAGTCCGATTCGAGCACGCAGGTCGGCCCGCCGCGCGCGGTCATCGCGTCCACGTCGAGCAGGCCCTTGAGGCAGAAGCCCAGCCGCTGACCGTCTTCGAAGGTCACCGCGAAGCGCACTTTGGTGGCGACGGTGCGGATCACCTCCACCTCTTCGACCTGCGCGATGGCGCGCCCGGCCGCGATTTTGCCCAGCGCTCCCGCCAGCCACTGCGGATCGAGCGCCTGTTCCAGCGTCGCCGGAACCGTGACTTGCGGCTGCGCCGGGCGCGGCCTTTCGAGGACTTGAGACATGCCTTTTCCCTTTCCCGATATATGTCCGTTCGGCTTGACCTAATTCGCCATTTCGGTCCATCCTTCGCAATATAGAATTTCATCGGTCAAGCGATGGTAACAGAACGGGAGAGGCCGATGGGCAAGCCGCTGGAAGGCATCAAGGTCGTGGAAGTCGCGATGTGGGCCTTCGTGCCGGCTTGCGGCGGGATGCTGGCGGACCTTGGCGCCGACGTGATCAAGATCGAGCCGCCGACCGGCGATCCGCTGCGGGGGCTTTCGATCGGCGGTCTTGGCGGCGGGAAAATCGACTATTCGTGGGAGAGCTACAACCGGGGCAAGCGCTCGGTGACGCTCGATCTCAAGCAGGAGGCCGGGCGCGCGGTGCTGGATCGGTTGCTGAAGGACGCCGACGTGTTCCTCACCAATCTGCTGCCTCCGGCGCGGCGGGCGATGCGGATCGACGAGGAGACGATCCGGGCGGAGTATCCCGGCCTTATATACGCCAGCGGCAGCGCGCTCGGCCCCAATGGCCCCGACCATGAGAAAGGCGGCTACGATGCCATCACCTTCTGGGCGCGCGGGGGCATCTCGTCCTCGCTGACCGAGCCCGAGGCGCCGCATCCGGTAGGTCCGCCGGGACCGGCATTCGGCGATACGATATCGGGCGCGATGCTCTCGGGCGCGATCTGCGCCGCCATCGCCAAGCGGGCGCTGACCGGCGAGGCTTCGGCTGTGGACGTCTCGCTGCTGGGCACCGCCCTGTGGTCGATGCAGCGCTACGTCTGCCAGGCGACGGCGGACGGGGTGCAGAAGTTCCCCAAGCCGCCCGCCGACAAGCCCAACAACGTGCTCGTCAGCAACTACCGCACGGCCGATGGGCGTTTCCTCGCGCTCTGCATGCTGCAGGCGGACAAGTACTGGGCGCCCTTCTGCGAAGCCGCCGGACGGCCCGACCTCGCCGCCGACCCCCGCTTCGCCGACGCCGCCGCACGCAAGGCGAACATCGATGCCTGCTATGCCGAAGTGAAGGCGCTGTTCGCCGGCAAGACGCTCGCCGAATGGAAGGTGATCCTCTCGCGCCAGTCGGGCCAGTGGGACGTCGTGCAGGACGTCGGCGAAATGAAGGACGATCCGCAGGCGCAGGCTAACGGCTACCTCAAGCGCGTGGACTACAGCGACGGCACGCAGATCCCGATGATCGGCCTGCCGATGGTCTTCGACGGCATGCCGCTGTCCTCCACCCGCTCGCCCGACCTCGGTGCCGACAGCGACGCGGTGCTTGAGAGCCTGGGCTACTCCGAGGACGAGATCATCGACCTCAAGGTGCAGGGTGTGGTGTTCTGATGCGCAAGCTGCCGAAGCTGGAGCCGGAAACCGCCTTCTACTGGACTTGCGGAGCGGACGGGCGCTTGCGCATCCAGCGCTGCGGACAATGCGGAACCTACCAGCACCCGCCCTTCCCGCGCTGCTCGGGTTGCGGCAGCGAGGCCGTCGCCCCCGCGCCGGTTTCCGGCAAGGGCCGCCTCGCCAGCTACACGGTGAACCATGAGGCGTGGGTGCCGGGGCTGGACGTGCCCTTCGTGTTCGGCGTCGTCGAGCTGGCGGAGCAGGCACAGCTTTACGTCTTCACCAATGTCCTTGGGAAAGAGGTGCGCATCGGCATGCCGCTGACGGTCGAGTTCGAGCACCACGACGATGTCTGGCTGCCAATGTTCCGGGAGGACAGGGAATGACCCTTCTCCCCGAAAAGCAGGTGTGCATCACCGGCGCCGCGCAGTCCGAGGTCGGCCGTCCCTCCCCCCGCACCGCGCTGCAGCTGACCGCCGACTCCTGCCTCGCCGCCATTGCCGACGCGGGGCTCTCTCCCTCGGACATCGACGGCATCGCCACATATCCCGGCAAGAGCAGCGAAGGCGGGGGGATCGCGCCCGTCAGCCCCTCCGAAGCGGCCGCCGTGCTCGGCATCGAGCCACGCTGGATTCTCGCCTCCGCCGAGGGGTTCAGCCACATGGCGCCGATCTTCAACGCGGTGACCGCGATCGCCTGCGGCCTCGCCCGTCATGTCGTGGTGTTCCGCAGCGTCGCGCAGGCGCAGGCACGGCTGGTGTCGCGCGCATCCACGCTGATGTCCGGCGCGCGTGACAGGGTGGACGGCAACAACGCCTGGACCGTGCCCTACAACGCGCTTTCGCCGATCAACACTTTCGCGCTCTATGCGCAGGCCTATTTCGACAAGTACGGCGCCGACGAGGCGCAACTGGGCGCCATCGCCGTCAACAACCGCGCCAACGCCGCGCACAATCCCAATGCGATCTACCGCAAGCCGCTCACCCTCGACGATTATCTTGCGGCGCGGGTGATCTCCTCGCCGCTGAGGCTGTTCGACTGCGACAGCCATATCGACGGCTCGACCGCGATCGTCCTGTCGCACCGGGATGCGGCGAAGGACTTGCGCAATCCGCCGCTCCATATCGAGGCAATGGGCATGGCGGTGGGCGGGCTGTGGGTTGGCCGCCACGAGGGCGACTTCACCGAACTACCCGCCGCCCACCGCGCCGGAGCGATGCTGTGGGAGCGCACCGACCTCACGCCCGCCGATATGGACTGCGCGCAGATCTACGACGGGTTCTCGATCCACGTGTGGATGTGGCTGGAGGCGCTCGGCCTCGTGCCGAAGGGAGAGGCCTGCCGCTTTACCGAGGGCGGGCAGCGGATCGCGCTGGACGGCGAACTGCCGCTCAACACCGGCGGCGGCCAGCTCTCCGCCGGGAGGTTCCACGGCTACGGCCACATCCATGAGGCTACCGTCCAGCTCTGGGGCCGCGGCGGCGGACGGCAGGTGCGGGACGCGCGGACCTGCATCGTCTCCAACGGCGGCTATGGCTACGGCGCGATGATCCTGCGGCGGGATTGACCCACCTTATCGTCATTGCGAGCGCAGCGAAGCAATCCAGGGCGGGGTGATGTTGCGCTGGATTGCTTCGCTGCGCTCGCAATGACGAAGCAAGGGAGCATACGCCCGGGCGGTGGCGTCTGCTCTCTGCTTGACCGACTCATTCACTAATGCGATAATCAATTCGCAATTTAGAATAATAGATCGGGACGAGAGGAACCGGACATGAGCGAAGCAGATCCCGCGATCCGCACGAATGCGGCCACCGATTGGCAGTACGGCCCGATCTTCGACGCCGACGCGCACATCGATCCGCCGCACGACATGTGGAAGGACTACCTCCCCGCCCACCTCAAGGACCGCGCGCCCTTCATCGAGCACGCCGAGGACGGGGACTACATCTGCTTCGAGGGCAATCGCCGCCCCTTCATGATGATCAACAACCAGGCCGGTCGCGAGGGCAAGAACTTCAAGATGAAGGGCCGCCTTGCAGACCAGCGCACGGTATGGGAGCCCGCCACCCGCCTCGCCGACATGGACGCCGATGGCATGGATGCCGCGCTGCTGTTCGGCGGCGGGCCGCTGGGCTCGTTCGACAACGAACTCTACGTCGCCAGCTACGAGGCGTACCAGAACTGGGTGATGGACTTCGCCTCGGTGGCGCCTGACCGGCTATATCCCGTCGGTTACGTGCCGATGCGCGACATCGACGAGACTTGCGCGCACGTCACCCGGCTCGCGAAGAAGGGCTTTCGCGCCATCAACCTGCCCGCCTTCCCGCAGAACCCCGACGCCTGGAAGACCTCGTCCGGCATCGCCGCGATGAAGGATGGCCAGGTCTCGGCGCTGACCGGCGACAGCAAGGGCGCGCTGCAATATTCCGACCCGGCGTTCGACGCGCTGTGGAAGACCGTGTGCGACCACGGCCTCGTCATCACCTTCCACCTCGGCGCGCGGGTGCCGCGCTTCGGGCAGAAGGAGTTCTTCCTGCCCGACATGCCGATGAGCAAGATGGCGATGGCCGAACCGATCGGCATCTTCATCTTCAACTGCATCTTCGACCGCTTCCCGGACTTGCGCATCGGCAGCATGGAGAGCGGCGTGGGCTGGTTCGCGTGGTACACCGAATACATCACCCGCACCTGGGAACGGCAGCGCTTCTGGACCGAGAGCCAGCTCAAGCATCCCCCCAGCTACTACATGGACCGCAACGTCTACGGCTCGTTCATCCAGGACCGCACCGGCATCCTCAACCGCGACCTCCCGGGCGCGCGCAACATCATGTGGTCCTCGGACTATCCGCACTCGGAGACGACCTTCCCCAAATCGCGCGAGGTCATCCTGCGCGACTTCGAAGGCGTGCCCGAGGCGGACGTGCGCGCGATCATCCACGACAACGCCTGCAAGCTGCTGGGGATCGCCTGATGCTGGACACCCCCACCGCGCCCGAGAACGACGATGTCCTCACCGCCGACGACCCGCTCTACGAGGAACTCTACGACGTGCGCCGCGAGGCAGAGGCGATCGGCAACCTTGTGGAAGTGGCGGAAATCATGCCGCGCATTCACGCGCTGCGCGATGAAGGCCCGGTGCTGAAAGGTCGCCTGCGCGAACTGCTCGGCCTGCCGCTGCACGAGCGCCATGCGCGGGCGGCCGGACGTCCGCACTGGACGGTGCTGTCGTTCGAGGCGGTGGAAGCCGCGCTGCGCAATGCCGCGGTGTTCTCCAACTCGGTGCAAGGCCACGACAACCCGGCGGGCGAGAAGACGATGGGCATCCTCGAAATGGACCCGCCGGTCCACCGCGCCTATCGCCGCACCATCCAGCCGCGCTTCAACATGCCCGAGGCGATGGGCTGGTGGCGCGAGCACACCATCGACACCATCATCGAACGCCTGATCGCCCGCATGGGCCGGGGTGATCGCGCCGACCTCAACCTCGACTACTGCGCGCGGATCCCGGTCTACACGATCACCACCGCCATCGGCCTCGACGGCGACGAGGCGCTGCGTTTCCGTCACGCCTACCTCAACTCCACCAGTTCGAGCCGGACGGTGACGATGGAGCAGCGGCAGGCCAACGCGAAGATCGTCGAGAGCACCGTGCTGGGCCTGATCGCGCGCCGCCGTCAGGAGCCGAAGGACGATCTCGTCAGCTTCCTCATCACGATGAAGCTGCTGATGCCGGGCGAGGAACCGCGTGCCCTCACCGACCGCGAGATCATGGCGCACGTCAAGCTGGTGATGGTCGCGGGCGGCGGCACCTCGTGGCGGCAGATGGGCATCGCGCTCTACGCCCTGCTCACCCATCCCGAGCAACTGGCGGCGGTCCGCGCCGACCGCTCGCTGGTGGACGATGCGGTGGAGGAAAGCCTGCGCTGGTATCCGACCGCGCCTTACTTCTACCGCATGGTGATGGAGGATACCGAGCTTTACGGCCACGCGATCCCCAAGGGCGCAGTGCTGGAACTCGGCCTCGGCCCGGCCAACCGCGATCCTGCGCGCTGGGAGCGGCCCGACGAATACGACCTGTTCCGGCCGAAGAAGACCAACCTTGCCTTCGGGTTCGGTACGCACCGATGCCTCGGCATGAACGTGGCGCGGGTGGAGATCAATCGCGGCATCAACGCGCTGCTCGACCACTTCCCGAACCTGCGGCTCGATCCCGAAGCGCGCGCGCCGTTCATGACTGGCGGGCTGGAGCAACAGGGCGTGTCCGGGCTGCCGGTGTTGCTGCGGTAACCTTACCCCGTCATCCCAGCGAAGGCTGGGAGCGCTGGCCGCGTAAAGCCCACCCCTCGGCAGGGCGTTTGAACGATAGTTGGCCGTAACAGGCCAGCGGTCCCAGCTTTCGCTGGGATGACGGGAAAAGGTTTCAACTCTCCGCGAACGTATAGGGCTGCGCGGCACGGCGGTAGTCGTCCGCCAGCACGTCGCGCCCGATCGGCGGGACGGAGCGGGCGGTGCATTCCGCACGCTGACACAGACGGCAGGTGACGCCGATCGGCGTCGTCGGCGCGCTCGTCGGGTCCGTACCGCCCGCATAGACCAGCCGCCCCGCCTGCTCCGCCGCGCAGGCGAGCGCCACCGCGCGCACGACCCGCGCACCGCCGTAACCTGCCGCCCCGCCAGTCACCGTGCGCGCGATCGAGAAGAAGCGCTCCCCGCCCGGCAGCTCGAGCCATTGCGGCACGATCTCGCCCGGACGGCGAAACACCTGATGCACGCTCCACAAGGGGCACCCGCCGCCGTGCGCGGCGAAGGGGAAGCCCGCGCCGTCGAGCCGCTTGGAGACATTGCCCGCCTCGTCCACGCGGATGAAGAAGAAGCCGACGCGCTCCTCCCCCGGCCTCTGCAGCGTGGTGAGACGGTGGGCCACCTGCTCGAAACTGGCGCCGAACAGAGCGCACAGGGCATCGATGTCATAGCGCCGCTGGTCCGCCGCGCGGGCGAAGCGGCCATAAGGCATGACGATTGCCGCCGCCGCATAGCCCGCCAGCGCGCGCAGCAGCAGCGTCGCGGTGGTGCGGCTGGAGAAGCTGTCGGCCCGGATCGTCTGCTTGATCTCGGATCGCAGCGCGGTGTGGGCGATGTGCGTGGCGACCTGGAACGCGCGGCTGGCATGGTCGAGCGTGTCGGCGATCAGCAATTGCTGGTTGTGCCGGTCGAAGCGGCGCAGCGAATCCATGAGCACGTCAGGCGGCAGGAAACGCACGCGCACGGCCTTGGCGGCGAGCCACTCGGTCGCCCCGCCCGCTTTTTCGATCTCGCCCGCCAGTTCCTCGGCGCGGGTGTCGAGCGCGTGGAAGTAGTTGCGGTTGGCGGCGAGGAAGCGCTGCGCTTCGCGCACGGGCTCGTTCTCGTCCGCCATCGGCCCGGCGGCGCGCTGCTCGGCCAGCGCCTGCGCCTCGCGGGTGTAGGCCTGATGTAGCCGGAGCAGCGCTTCGGAGACGCCGGGAAAGCTGGTGGCAAGGTCGGCGACTTCCAGCTTGGGCAGGTCGATGTCGGCAAAGATCGGGTCGCGCAGCACATCGGTCAGGCGGCGCGCGTAGTCCTCCCCGTCGTCGCCGGCGATGTCGGCGATGTCGAGGCGGTACGTCTTCGCGAGGCGCAGCAGCATATCAGCGGTAACCGGCCGCTGGTTGCGCTCCAGCAGGGCGACGTAGCTGGGCGAGATCTCCAGATCATCGGCCATCGCCAGCTGCGTCAGGCCGAGTTCACGGCGCAGACGGCGCAGGCGCGGGCCGAGGTACAGGGGACGATTCTCTGCCATTGCACTCCCTATCCAACACGCGCCCGTCATCCCAGCGAAGGCTGGGACCGCTGGCCGCGCAAAGCCCAACCCTCGGAAGAGCGCCCGGACGATAGTTGGTCGTAACAGGCCAGCGGTCCCAGCCTTCGCTGGGATGACGGGTGGCCTTTACAACCGTTTTGTAACTACCACACAACTTTACAAGGAACATCTGTAAAGTTTGACAACAGCACCTCGCAAGGCATTCCGCCGCGCCGTCATCGCGACTACCTCGGCTCCATCGAAAGCAATCGCATCCGCGAAGAGGAACTGAAGCGTGACCTACCAGAGCAAGATCATCGAAGCCGGTAATACGATCGGCACCGAGACCCACTGGAACGGGATCGAGGCCGAATCGGTCGCCCGCATGCGCCTGCAGAACCGCTTCCAGACCGGCCTCGACATCGCCCGCTACACCGCGCGCATCATGCGCGAGGACATGGCGGCCTACGATCTCGACCCCGCCAACTACACGCAGTCGCTGGGCTGCTGGCACGGGTTCATCGGCCAGCAGAAGATGATCTCCATCAAGAAGCACTTCGGCACCACCAAGGGGCGCTACCTGTACCTCTCGGGCTGGATGGTCGCGGCGCTGCGCAGCGAGTTCGGCCCGCTGCCCGACCAGTCGATGCACGAGAAGACGTCGGTTCCGGCGCTGATCGAGGAACTGTACACCTTCCTGCGCCAGGCTGACGCGCGTGAGCTGGGCGGCCTGTTCCGCGATCTCGACAAGGCCCGCGAGGGCGGCGACGAAGTCGAGGCCAAGCGCATCGAGCACGCCATCGACGCCTACGAAACGCACGTTGTGCCGATCGTCGCCGACATCGACGCGGGCTTCGGCAACGCGGAGGCGACTTACCTCCTCGCCAAGAAGTTCATCGAGGCGGGCGCCTGCTGCATCCAGATCGAGAACCAGGTCTCGGACGAAAAGCAGTGCGGCCACCAGGACGGCAAGGTCACCGTCCCGCACGAGGACTTCATCGCGAAGATCCGCGCGGTCCGCTACGCCTTCATGGAACTGGGCGTCGATGAGGGCCTGATCGTGGCGCGCACCGACTCGCTCGGCGCCGGCCTCACCAAGCAGATCGCCTTCACCCGTGAAGCGGGCGACATCGGCGACCAGTACAACGCCTTCCTCGATTGCGAGGAAGTCGAGACGGTGGGCCACGGCGACGTCCTGATCAGCCGTGACGGCAAGCTGCTTCGCCCCAAGCGCCTGCCCAGCAACCTCTACCAGTTCCGTTCGGGAACCGGCGAGGACCGCTGCGTGCTCGACAGCATCCACGCCCTGCAGAACGGCGCGGACCTGCTGTGGATCGAGACCGAGAAGCCGCACATCGGCCAGATCGGCGGAATGGTCAGCCGCATCCGCGAGGTGATCCCAAACGCCAAGCTGGTCTACAACAACTCGCCCAGCTTCAATTGGACGCTCAACTTCCGCCAGCAGGTCTTCGATGCCTGGCAGGCGGCGGGCAAGGACGTCTCGGCCTTCGACCGGGCGCGCCTGATGAGCATCGACTACGACGCCACCGAGCTGGCGGCAGAGGCCGACGAGCGCATCCGCACCTTCCAGAAGGACGCGGCGCGCGAGGCGGGCATCTTCCACCACCTCATCACCCTGCCGACGTACCACACCGCCGCGCTGTCGACCGACAATCTGGCGAAGGAATACTTCGGTGATGCCGGGATGCTCGGCTACGTGAAGGGCGTGCAGCGCGAGGAGATCCGCCAGGGTATCGCCTGCGTGAAGCACCAAAACATGGCCGGCTCCGACCTCGGCGACGACCACAAGGAATACTTCGCGGGTGAAGCCGCCCTGAAGGCCGGCGGCGCGCACAACACGATGAACCAGTTCGCGGCCTGAGCCGCACCACACTTGGAGGAAGCCGGGGGACGGTCCCCCGGCAACTTGGGGAAGCAACCCGATAAGCAAGCAAGGAAAGGACATAGCATGACCACCATGACCGCAGAACCGACCCGCGCTCGCGCGGTGCTCTCGAACGAGGACTTCAAGCTTCTTCAGGAAGCCGTCGTCTTCTATCTCAAGGCACACGAGGACGATCCGATCTCGTCCAAGTACTCCAACCTCTATCACCGTCTCGGCAGCGCGATCCGCCGCTGAGGCAGCTCAAGAGTTTTCCTGGGGAGGAAAGCTTGGCCCGTCGCACCCGTGTGCGGCGGGCCATTTGCATTGGAGCGAAGAGGGGGGACATGAACGGCCGTCTTCGCGCAACTGCGAAGGCGCCCGGTCAGCTTGCGTCAATCATATCGGCCTAACCTGCGCCTTGCGACGTCACCGGAATCAAGGATGCAACGAAGTGCGAAGGTTCGCTTCCAGCGTTAGCCGACTGCCCGAATTCCGGGCGATCGGCGCCCCGCGGTTACCAAAAGTTCATGCTCCAGACCCTTGAAATTGCGCGCCCCGCTTCGTCATACCTTTGTCGCCATAGGGCAGAAAATTAACCACCTGCCTCATAGCCTGCTCCAAACCAGATGGGGATCTGCGTTGTATTTGGGGCTTAAACAGGACGTAACCGGCGAGGAACTCGCGCTCGCCATCGCGGAGCGCGGAGACCTGCCTTCGCTCGACACCGCGCTTCAGGCGGCCTCGCTCGCCGAGACGCGGCTGCGCGAGGTGATCGAGGCAATTCCGCAAGGCATCGTCTTCCTTGACGAGGAGGATCGCTACATCCTCTGGAACGAGCAGTACGCCCAGATCTACGAGAAGTCGGCCGACCTGCTGGTGCCCGGCGCCAAGCTGGGCGACGCGCTGCGCATCGGCATCGCGCGGGGCGACTACCCCGAAGCGGCCGGGCGCGAGGAGGAATGGCTCGCCAGCCGCCTCGCACTGCTGCGCCAGCCTTCGCACCGCCACGAGCAGTGGCTGTCGAACGGCCGCTGCATCATGATCGAGGAACGCCGCCTCGAAAGCGGCGGCTCGATCGGCGTGCGCGTGGACATCACCGACCTCAAGCAGAAGGAAGACGCCTTCCGCCTGCTGTTCGAACGCAATCCGCTGGCGATGTTCGTCTACGACCCCGAAAGCGGCTGCATCCGCACCGCCAACGAGGCCGCCTGCGCCCTGTTCGGCTACACCCCGCGCGAAATGGCGGACCTCCCGGCCGGTGATCTGTTCCCCGAGACTTCGCGCGCCCACGCTGCGGAATTGCTCGTCACCGACCGCGCCGATACCGGCGACAGCTGGAAGATGCTGCGGCGCGACGGCACCGCGATCGAGACCGTGATCGCCACGCGCGTCTCCGACCTCGAGGGCTTTTCCGGCACCATCGTCTCGATCTTCGACGTCACCGAACGACGCCGCATCGAGCAGCGCATGGCGCACATGGCACGCCACGACGAACTGACCGGCCTCGCCAACCGCGCCCATTGCCGCGCCCAGCTCAACGACTTGCTGACGAACGCCGGCCCGCAGGAAACGGCAACGCTGGCGATGATCGACCTCGATCATTTCAAGCCGGTCAACGACACCTACGGCCACCACTTCGGCGACATCGTCCTGACCGAAGCGGCGCGGCGCATGCGCGAGCTGATCCCGCCCGAGGCCCTGCTGTGCCGCATCGGCGGCGACGAATTCGCGCTGATCTTCCGCCGCTCGAGTCTGACGCAGGCGGAACTGGTGGCCAAGTCGATCATCACCACCCTGTCCGAGCCCTTCTTCGTGCAGGGCCACATGATCCACATCGGCGCAACGATCGGCTTCGCCTCCGCGCCTTACGATACCCGCGATCCCGAGACGCTGCTGCGCTACGCCGACCTTGCGCTCTACGCTGCCAAGGGCGAGCGGCGCGGAACCTGCCGCAGCTTCGAAGCCGGGATGGACGCCGCCGCGCAGGAGAAGAACCGCCTCGAGATCGACTTGCGCGCCGCCGTGCGCGAGGGCGGGCTGGCAGTGCACTACCAGCCGATCGTCGATCTCCAGAGCGGGCAGGTCGAATGCTACGAAGCGCTGCTGCGCTGGAACCATCCCGAGCGCGGCGCGGTGCCGCCCGACGTCTTCGTGCCGCTCGCCGAGGAGATCGGCCTGATCGACCAGATCGGCCGCTTCGTGCTCGGCAGCGCCTGCAGCGCAGCGATGCAATGGCCAGACCACGTCAAGGTCGCGGTCAACGTCTCGCCGCTGCAGTTCCGCAACGGCAACCTGCTGAGCACGGTGATCAACGCTCTCTCCACCTCCGGCCTCGCCGCCGAGCGTCTGGAACTGGAGATCACCGAGGCGGTGCTGATGGAGAAAGGCCCGCGTCCTTCAGCGATCATCCGCAACTTGCGCGCCTTCGGCATCGGCATCTCGCTCGACGATTTCGGAACCGGCTACTCTTCGCTGAGCTACCTGCTCAACTACCCCTTCACCAAGATCAAGATCGACAAGTCGTTCATCCTGAACCTGCACCATGAAGCCAATTCACGCGCTGTCATCCGCGCCGTGATCGGGCTCGGCCGCAGTCTCGGCCTGATCGTCACCGCCGAGGGGATCGAGAGCGACATGGAGCGCGAATACCTGCGCGACGAAGGCTGCACGCAGGGACAGGGCTATCTGTTCGGCAAGGCGATGCCGGCGATGACCAATTAAGGTAATCCCGCCGCCCTTCGTCTCCCACATTTCGTCATTGCGAGCGTAGCGAAGCAATCCAGGGCAGTTGAACGCCGCCCTGGATTGCTTCGCTACGCTCGCAATGACGAAGGTTGGGTGAACCTCACGCCGCCAAGGCCCGGCGGCAGAACTGCCACAATTCGCCAGCCAGTTCCTCGCGCCCGGTGCGGTCGGGAATACCCTCCTCCTCCGCCAGCAGCACCGTATGCACGGTGGTCGATACGAGGTTGTAGACCAGCCGTGCCTGCAGTTGCGGATCGGCCCGCCGGAAGGCCCCGACGGCGATGCCGTCCGCGACATGCCCGGCGATCAGGTCGAGCAGCGGCTCCAGCGCCGAGTTCAATTCCCCCTGCCGCGTCTGGGCGAGCCGCAAGTGCTCGCGGCTGAGCGCCGCCCCGCGCCGGTTCGCGCCCAACCGGTCCTGCCCGAGCTGGCCGACCACGATTCCCGTCACGATCGCCCGCAGCGCCTCCACCGGCCCCTCGCAGCGCGCAGTAATGTCTCGGAACTGCAGTGCCGCCGTCCGCAGCGAGCTGTCGAACACCGCCAGCACGAGGTCGTCCTTGCCCTGGAACCGTTCATAGAACGCCCGCCGCGCCAACCCTGCCCGCGCCAGCACCGCGCGGATCGTCAGGCCCTCCAGCCCCGATTCGTCGAGCAGGTCGTAGGCGGCACGGATGAGCAGCAACGCGCGGTCGCCCTCGGGTGCTTCGGGCGCGGTGAACAGCGGCGGATAGGCGGTCGTCATCCTTGAAGCGCTACGCCCGCGTGGGGCCCCGGTCCAGTCCTGCGTCGATGCGATTGACTTGGCCGCCCTCAAGCGCGTACAAGAATGAGAACAATGTTCTCACAGGACAACGAGAGAGGAAACCATGCCGCAGATCACTTACGTCGATCACGACGGACACCAGACGCGCGTTGACATACCGCTTGGCGAGAATGTCATGCGCGGGGCGCTGTACAACGGCATCGAGGGCATCGTCGGCGAATGCGGCGGCGGCCTCTCGTGCGCGACCTGCCATTGCTACGTGGACGAGGACTGGGTCGATACGGTGGGCGGTCCCTCGTCCGACACCGAGGCCGAACTGCTCGAAGCGGTAGCCACCGAACTGCGACCGGCCAGCCGCCTCTCATGCCAGATCGAGATCACCTCCGCGCTGGACGGGCTGATCATCCATCTGCCCGAAACGCAGTTCTGAAGGGAGAGGACGACATGCCTATCGACGCCGCCAATCCCGTGCCCCCCAGCTTCCCGCGCAATGTCGGGATGGACCAGGTGCCCGCCCACGTTCCGCCCGAACTGATCCGCCAGTCGGGCCTCACCGTCGGGCCGGACTTCCTTGCGAACCCGCACGACTTCATGGCCGCGCTGCATGAAAAGCAGCCGCCCATCTACTACGACGTCAGCCCGATGGGGAACATGTGGCACCTCATCAAGCATGAGGACGCGCTGTTCGGCCTGCGCCACCCGGACATCTTCTCGAACGAGGGCGCCACGCCCTTCCCGCGCGATCCGGACGACTATTTCTACTTCATCCCGATCGAGATCGACCCGCCGCATCACCGCAAGTACCGCAACATCGTCGATCCGGTGTTCAGCCCGCAGGGCGTGCTCAAGCTGGAGGAACAGATCCGCCAGCGCGCCAACGGGTTGATCGACGAGATCGAGGCGAAAGTCGCCGCCGGAGGGACTTGCGAGTTCACCGAGGACTACGGCCGCCCGCTGCCGGTCACGGTGTTCCTCGACATCATGGGCCTGCCACAGGACATGCGCGACGAGTTCGTGGACTGGGCGATGAAACTCCTCCATTCGAACGACCGCGCGGTGATGGGCGAGACGATGGGCAAGATCACCGCCTATCTGCGCCAGGCGATCGAGGACAAGAAGGCGAATCCCGACGACGGCGTCGTCAGCCGCATCGCCCACTCCGCGCCGGACGGCGTGCCGCTCTCGGACAAGGAGATCTTCGGCTTCGCCTGCTTCCTGTTCATCGCCGGGCTCGACACCGTGTTCGCGACGCTGAACAATATCTGGCTCTACCTTGCCGAGAATCCGGACAAGCTCGCGGAAATCCACAGCCGCCCGCAGGACATCGACAAGATCGTCGAAGAACTGCTGCGCCGCTGGTCGGTGACGTTCTCGGGTCGGGTCCTCGACAAGGACTACGAGATGCGCGGCGTGCAGATGAAGAAGGGGGACCGCGTCACCTTTGTCCTGCCCGCCTGCAACTTCGACCCCGAAGTGTTCCCGAACCCCAAGGAGGTGGACTTCGACCGCCCGCGCAAGACGATCCTGGCCTTCACCGTAGGCGTCCACAGTTGCATGGGCGCACACCTCGCCCGGCTGGAAGTGAAGATCGCGCTGCAGGAATGGCTGAAGCGCATCCCGGCATTCTCGGTGAAGCCGGGCACGCGGATCGAGTACCGCCCCGGCGGCGTCATCGGGCCGGAGCACCTGCCGCTGGTCTGGTAGCCCGTCAGCCCACCTTGCGAGGCGGCCTTGCGAGAATATCCAGCAAGGCCGCCTCGAACGCTTGGGGGCGCTCGTACATCGCCCAGTGCCCGGCGTCCTCGACGACGCGGAACTCGGCGTCGGGCTGGACGGTACGCAGCGCCGCCTCCTGCGTGGCCGGGTCGGGATGCGGCAGGTCGAACGCGCCCCAGATCGCGTCTACAGCGACGCGGACCTCCGGAAGCACTTTGACCAGTCTGTCGGGAAGCACCAGCGGCGGTGCATGAAGCCGCGCAGCCTTGGCAGTCGGCAGCAGCATGTGAATCGCAAGGTCGTCGGCGCTCTCGGGGTGATGGAGCATCAGCCCGAGCAGATTGGCCTTGAGAGCGGCGCGGCGCTCCTCCCCAACCAGACCGCTGATCCGGCCGAGGCGCGGGTGACCCATCGGCGTTCCCAGCCCGCCGCAGCCGACGATCACCAGCCTGCGCGCCGTGCCCGGATGCAGCGCCGCCAGATGCGCCAGCGCGACGCCGCCGAACGAGAAGCCGCACAAATCGGCAGGCATCTTTTCCGCGCCGAGGATCGCAGACAATCCCCGGGCAAGCGCGGCCGAGATGCCTGCATGGTCGTTGCTCGCGGGCATGGCCGAATCCCCGTGGCCCGGCAGGTCGGGCACGATCAGCCGCCGGTGGCGAGACAGTCGCTCTATGTTGCGGACCCAGTGCGTCCAGGACCCTTGCGCGCCATGTGCAAGGACAATCGGCGCCCCTTCGCCCCAGATTCGCCATGCCATCGTCCCGTCGCCGCACGGAGTTTGGACCCGCCTCGCCTGCGACTCGAGCGAATCAAGATAGATGGCCGGGCCGGTACTCTGCTCGAATTTGCCGGTGTCGGTGCCCATTCGGGTCATGCCTCTCTCCTTCGATCCCCATCGGATCATCGCAGGAGACGATGCGCAACAGGCACCCCGCAATCATCGCCGGGATGACAGCGCAGGACATGCAACACCGCAGAAACGCGCGGGAAATGGGCGAAGGAAAAATTGCATGCTGCGCAGCATGAAATGCATTTCCCGCTTTGCCAAAGCCGGATTCTTGTGCAATGTGGTCGGTGAAAGGTTCATGTAACCTTACCGGTGTTGGGAGAGAGCGCGCCGGGGATGAGAAATCACTCCGGCGCGCCGATTTCTTCGCATATGCAGCAGAAGCTGCCTGATCCACCAACTTTCAACAATCTCCCTGATTTACGCGGGTTTGGCAAGCCCTCATTGCGTGCGCTTTCCTTGTACCTTCAGCCGGGTATCGCACTGCAACATGCCGTGTCCTTAGGAAAACCGCCGATCCTGCTCCTCGAGTGATTCGCGAAGGTGGGACAATATGTCCTGATCGCAGCGGCGATTCTTCGGTTCGTTTGCCCCTGCGGGTGCGCTTGGCTAGATCCTGGTTCCGTGACCGTCTCCCCGCCCTCTCCCGCCCGCCAGCTCTGGGCCATCGCCCTGCCCGCAATGCTGACCAACGTGGCCACCGCTCTGTTCGGCCTTGCCGACATGTGGGCGATAGGACGGCTCGGCGACGCCCCCGCGCAAGGCGCGGTCGAACTGGGGGCCAAGTTCATGCTGGGCCTGCTCAACGTCTTCAATTTCCTGCGCACCAGCACCGTCGCGCTGACCGCGCAAAGTAGCGGACGCGGTGACGGCGACGCGGGCGAGACGCTGGCACGCGCGATGGCGGTGGCGCTCGGCATCGGCGCGGTGCTGCTCACGGCCATGCCGCTCGCGATCCCGCTGGGCCTCGACGTGCTGGGCGCCGAGGGGCCGGTGCGCGAGGCGGCCCGCAGCTACGTCGCGGTGCGCTACTGGGCGGGGCCGGTGTGGCTGGCGAACTGCGTGCTGGTGGGCTGGCTGATCGGACAACGCAAGGTTCGCCATGTCCTGGTGGTCGAGATCATCGCGAACCTCGTCCACATCGCCCTCGACCTGCTGCTGGTGCTCGTCGTGCGCTGGGGCGTGGCCGGGGTAGCGACGGCGACGGTGAGTTCCGAAGCCCTCAAATTCCTCCTGCTGGCCGCGATCGTCGTGCGCGAGGGCGCGGCGCGCGATGCGCTGGCGGCCCTCGGCCGCAAGGGGACGTGGGCACGGAGCGAACTCGCGCGGCTCTTCGCGCTCAACCGCGACCTGTTCGTGCGCACCCTGCTGCTGACCGGCTCGATCCTGCTGTTCGCCCGCGTCGGTGCGCGCGCCGGGCCAGTCACGCTGGCTGCCAACGGCGTGCTGTTCCAGATCTTCATGCTAGCGACACTCCTACTCGACGGGTTCGAGAGCGGCGCGCAAGTGCTCTGCGGCGAGGCGCTCGGCGCACAGTCGCGAGCGCGTTTCACCGCCGCCGTGCGCTCCGCTCTGGTATGGGGCGGCGTGACCGGGCTTGCCGTCGCGGCGCTTTACGCGCTGGCGGGCGCCCGGCTCGCGGCGGCGTTCAGCACCGACCCTGCCGTAGTTGCCGCGACCGCGCAGTATGCGCCTTGGCTGGCACTATTGCCGGTGCTAGGCGTGTCGTCCTTCGTGTTCGACGGGGTGTTCGTCGGCGCCGGTTGGACCCGGGCGATGCTGGGAACGATGGCGGCGGCGATGGCGGCCTACCTCGTCCTGCTATGGACGCTCCAGCCGCTCGGCAATCATGGGCTCTGGGCGGCTTTCGCAGTGTTGTTCGGCGGCCGCGCGGTGGGCCAGGCGCTGGTCCTGCCGCGCCTGATCCGGCGCAGTTTCAGCGCTTCCTGAAGACCAGCATCAGGTTGTTGGCGGGCATCTCGACGACACTGTCGAACGCCAGGCCATTGTCCAGAGCGCAGGCGCGCACGGTTTCCACGCTGCGCAGGCCCCATTCCGGATTGCGCCGTTTGAGGTCCTCGTCGAAGGCCGCATTGCTGGGCTCGAGCGTCAGCCCCTCTCGCCGATAGGGGCCGTACAGCACCAGCGGGTAGCCCGATTCCAGCACCCGCGCGGCGCCGGCCATGAGGCCCTCGGTCGCGGTCCAGGGGCTGATGTGGATCATGTTGATGCAGACGACCGCCTGTGCCTCCGTGATCGGCCATTCATGCGAGGCCGCGTCCAGTTCCAGCGGCGCGCGCAAGTTTGCGAGCTCCGCCTGCTCCCCCCACGCCGCGATCGAGGCGCGGGCGTTGTCGTCGGGATCGGTCGGCTGCCAGACGAGGTCGGGCAAGGCGGCGGCGAAGTGGATGGCATGCTCGCCGGTGCCGCTGGCGATCTCCAGCACATGGCCGGATACCGGCAGCACGTCGCGCAGGACCGACAGGATCGGGTCACGGTTGCGGGCAGTGGCGGGAGCCTCTCGGCGGGCGTCGTTTTCCATTGCCTTGCAATGGGATCGCCGCCCCGGTTCGGCAAGAGCGACCTGCGCCCGAAGGGTGCGTCGGCCGGACGGAAAGCGGGGGGACTGGGGGGCTGTCTGTGCTTTCGGTCCGGCCGACGCGCCGGTGCCGCCTGTTTCGGGGGCGGCGACACCGGCTGTCTGGTAACTCAGTGCCCTGCGGCGGGCTTCACGTTCTTGGGCGGGCGCGGAGCCAGCCAGATGGTCATCGCGGCAAGGAACAGGGCGATGGCGCTGATCACGAACAGCTCACCCGTGGCCACCGCGGTGCCCTGATTCTCGACCATCTGCGCGATCGCCACGCGCGCCTGCTCGGCACTGAAGCCCTGCTGCTGGAGCGCCTGCGAGGTCGCGTCCGCCCCGTTGAGCACGCCCGACAGGTCGGCACTGCGCGAGCGCGACATGTCGCTCCACACGGTGGTGATGATCGCCGTCGCCACCGCGCCTGCCAGGGTTCGCCCGAAGTTGGCGATACCGGCGGCCGAGGCGGTCTCGTGCGGCTGCACCGAACTGAGGCTGATGGTGGTGAGCGGCACGATCATCAGCGAGACGCCGACACCCTGCAGCAGCTGCGGGATGGCAATCGTCCAGAACGTGATGTCGGTAGACCATGTCATGCGCATCAGCGCGCAGACACCGATCCACGAGACGCCGATAAACACCAGCAGGCGCGGGTCGAACCGCTTCATCAGCGCTGGCACGAAGGGCGATGCGACCACCGCCAATACGCCCGAGAAGGCCATCGCCCGCCCCGCCTCCGTGGCGGTATAACCCATCGAGGTCTGAAGCCACTGCGGGATGACCACGATCGAGGCGAAGTACGTACCGAAAGCAATCGTCAGCGAGGCCGTGGACGCAGAGAACCCTCGATAGCGGAACACGCTGAGGTTCACGATCGGGTGTTCCTCGGTCAGCTCCCATATCAGGAAGGCGATGAAGAACACGCCCGCGATGCACGCCAGCGCGACGATCTTGGTGGACGAGAACCAGTCCTCGTCCCGCCCGAGGTCGAGCATCATCTGGAACGCGCCGATGAAGATCACCATCAGCGCCAGCCCGATCTTGTCGATCGGCAGCTTCTGGGTCGGCGTTTCCTGTCCACGCAGCAGCACCGCCACGCCGAAGAAGATCAGCGCCACGATCGGCACGTTGATGAAGAAGATCCACTCCCACGACCAGTTGTCGGAGATGTATCCGCCCAGGATCGGACCGGCGATCGGCGCGGTCACGACCGTCATCGCCCACATCGCCATCGCCTTGGGCTGCATCTCCTTGGGGAAGATCTTCAGCATCAGCGTCTGCGTCAGCGGCATCAGCGGCCCGCCGCAGAAGCCCTGCCCGAGACGGAAGATGACCAGTGCCGAAAGCGTCCCCGAAAGCCCGCACAGCGTCGAGAATATCCCGAAGCCGACCAGCGAGAACATGAACACCCGCAAGGCGCCGAAGCGGTTGGCGAGCCAGCCCGTCAACGGCACGCAGATCGCCTCGGCGACCGCGTAGGACGTGATGACCCAGGTGCCGCTCGACACCGAGACGGCAAGGCCGCCCGCGATGTGCGGCACCGAAACGTTGGCGATCGTGGTGTCGAGCACGACGATGAAGTTGGCCATGGCGAGCACGAAGCCCGCCAGGATCAGCTTGGCGCCGGTCAGCGGTGGTCCGCCTTCCTGCGCCGCTGCAGCCGGAGCGCCGCCGGCCATCAGTCGTTGTCCGTCAGGTCGATCTCGGCTTCCATCGACAGGCCGATGCGCAGCGGATGCTCCTTCAGCTCCTTGGGATCGAGCTGGATGCGCACCGGCAGGCGCTGCACCACCTTGATCCAGTTGCCGGTCGCGTTCTGCGCCGGGATCAGCGAGAACGCCGCGCCGGTGCCGCCCGAGAAGCCGACGACCTTGCCGTGGTATTCGACCTTGCCGCCGTAGAAGTCGGAAGTCAGCGTAGCCTTCTGGCCCGAGCGGACCTTGCCGAGCTGGTCTTCCTTGAAGTTCGCGTCGACGTAGAGTTCACCCACCGGCACGACGGTCATCGCCGCCTGCCCGCTCTGGATGCGCTGGCCGACCTGGATGCTGCGCCGGGACACGACGCCGTCGATCGGCGCGCGCACGATGGTGCGTTCGAGGTCGAGCTTCGCCTGCTCCAGCTGGGCCTGCGCCTGCAGGATCTCCGGCGCGGTCTGCAGGGTCGTGCCCTTGGTGAGCGCGACGGCGGCCTCTTCCTGGCGGCGGGCGCTGCGGGCGTTTTCCTGCGCCTGCGCGACGGCCGCCTGGGCCTGCTGGTAGGATGCCTTTGCCGAGTCCAGCGCCTGGCGCGCGGTCGTCAGTTCCTCATTGGACACCGCGCCGGTGCCCGAAAGGGCCGCACGGCGCTTGTAGTCTTCCTGGGTCTTGGTCAGCGTCGCCTGCGCGGAGGCGAGCCCGGCGCGCGCGGTGTTGATCTGCGCGTCGCTCGCCCCGGCGGCGGCGCCCAGCGCCGCGTTGTTGGCGATCGACTGGCCGTAGCGGCGCTGCATCATCGCAAGGTTGGCTTCGGCCTGCTGGACCGCGATCTTCTGGTCGGAGTCCTCGATGCGGAACAGCAGCTGGCCCTTGCGCACCGGCTGGGTGTCGGTGACGAGCACCTCGACCACGCGGCCCGAAGTCAGCGGGGTGACCTGCGCGTTCTCACCGGCGACATAGGCATTGTCGGTCGAGACCGTGCGGCTGCCGATGAACTCCGCGTAGAGGAACCAAAGCCCGCCGATCACGACGACTGCGCCGCCAAGGCCGAGCAGAAGGTTCTTGCGCTTGCTCTTGTCCACGACGGTGCTCGAACCGGCGTCGTTGGGGGTTTCGTCACTCATCGGGGGTGGCCTTCTTGGCTGAAGCGTCTGCATAACCGCCGCCCAGGGCGCGCTTGAGCGCGACTTCGCTGGCGAGCGTGGCGAAATGGGCGTCGACCGCGCCGAGGCGGGTGTCGAGCGCGGTGGTTTCGGCGCTGAGCACGTCGATATACGTGCTCAGACCGCCCTTGTAGCGCTGGAGCGCGAGGCCATAGGCGGCGTTCGCCTCGGTCCGGGCTTCGAGCGCGTGGCGCTCCTGCTCACCGGCCGAAGTGCGGGTGGAAAGCGCGTCGGCGACTTCCTGCAGCGCACCGATCACCGACTTGTTGTAGCTGGCGACCATCGTGTCGTAGCCGCCGCGTGCCAGGCGATAGCGACCCGAAAGCGCGCCGCCCTGGAAGATCGGCAGGCTCACCGCCGCACCCGCGCTGCCATAGTCCGAACCGCCGTCGAACAAGTGCGAGATGCCCAGCGAGCTGAGGCCGATGAGGCCGCTCAGCGAGATGTCGGGAAGGAACGACTTCTTCGCATACTCGACGCCCTTGTCGGCCGCTTGCACCAGCTTGCGCGACATGACGATGTCGGGGCGACGACCGGCGAGCGCGATGCCCGCATCGGCCGGCACCGGCGTCGCGGCGATGGTCGCGATGGACGGGGGGGTGAGCGTCAGGGTGCGATCGGGACCGGCGCCGAGCAGCGCGGCGAGCGCGTGGCGGCGCTTCTCGATCTGCTCGCGGTTGGCGGCGACGTCGATGCGCGCGCGGGCGGCTTCGGCGTTGGACTGGCGCAGCGGGCTCTGGTTGTCGAGGCCCTGCGTCACGCGCTGGCCGACCAGCTTGGCCGAACCTTCGCGCGCGGCCAGCGTCTCGTCGAGCACCTTCTGGCGTTCGAGCAGGCGGCCGAGGTCGAAGTAGGACGACACGACTTCCGAGGCGAGCACCAGTTCGGCCTGCCGCTCGTCGGCGACGGCGGCCTCGGCAGCCGAAGTCGCGGCCGCAAGCAGTGCGCGGTTCTTGCCCCAGATGTCTAGGTTGAGGTTGGCGGACAGGGCAAGCATGCCATAGTCCTTCCAGCCCTTGGGCAGCGCGGCGACCGGAGTGCCGTTGTTGTAGCTCTGCTTCTCGACCGAGGCCGAGCCCTGCCCGCCGATGCTGGGCAGCAGCGCGGCACGCGAGGATTCTAGCGCGCCCTGCGCCTGGCGGATGCGGGCCAGCGCGGTGGCGACGTCGGGCGAACCCTTGATCGCCTCATCCACCAGACCGTCGAGCTGGGGATCGCCGTAAGCGGTCCACCAGCGCTCCTGCGGCCATTCGGCAGCGGTGCCCTGGATCGAGGCGGCGCTGTCGAGGGTCGACGGCGGGCGCAGCTCGGGACGTGGCCCAAGGTCGGGCGCACCGCACCCGGCGAGCGAACTGGAGGCGATCAGCAGCGCGGCCGTCGCGACTCGGGGGGAGAATTTTGTACTCATCGGTACGGTCCAAATCGTTTGCCGGCTTGTTTCTGTCAATAAAAAACTGTACTAGAGAGTACACCATGATGGAAAAGACCGGAATTTCAAAGCGCGAGGCGAACAAGGCCCGCAAACGCGCGGAGATCGTGCAGGTCGCCTCGGGCATGTTCCTCGAACAAGGTTACGCCGAGACGACGATGTCCGCGATCGCCGATACCGTGGGCGGATCGAAGGCGACCTTGTGGGCGCACTTCGCCTCGAAGGAAGAGCTGTTCACCGCCGTCGTCGACCTTCACGTCGAGGCGTTCGCGCGCGACGTGGAAGACGTGCTGACCGGGCAGACCTTCTCGGTCCCGGCGCTGCGCCGCGCGTGCCTGCGCTTCATCGACTGCCTGCTGCGCGACAATTCGGTCATGCTCTACCGCCTGGTGGTGAGCGAGGGTGAGCGGTTTCCCGAGATCAAGGAGACCTTCTACACGCGCGGCCCGGTCAAGCTGCGCTGCGCCATCGCAGACTTCTTCGCCACGCGCTTCGATGTCGATGAAGCGCAGCAGTTGACACAGCTCACGATGTCTGCGGTTACGGGCTATCGCACCGACGTGCTGCTGCGCCCCGACCCCGTCGGGCAGGCCCAGCACGAGGCCTTCGTCGACAACCTGCTCTCGCACAGCGTCTGGCCGCCGGAGAAGGACGCGGCGTAAGTTTGAAAATCCGCCGCACGCGGATTTTACGGCACCGGTGAAAATGCCCGCTGGCATTTTCCAAACAGACTCCAACCGCCCCGGCGATTACTGCCCGGCGCCCCCATTCGGGGTTGGACGCAAGGCTCTCCCCTCCCCCATCCTCTCAGCTCGGGAGGAGAGGAGAAGCCCATGAGCGACGACACGTCGGCCGCGATCCGCGACACGCGCAAGGACTGGGTGGTCGAGCACCGCGACATGTACTTGTCCTCGGGCGGCGCGCAGGGGCACATCATGGACATCACGCCCGTCGGCGGCCGCTCCTTCGCCACCCACTGCCTCGTCAAGTACGTCGGCCGCAAGAGCGGCAAGGTCTTCATCACGCCGCTTTGCTATGCCGACATCGGCGGCGAGGTCGTGATCTGCGCCTCCAAGGGCGGCGCCGACCATCACCCTGCCTGGTATCTCAACATCCGCGAGGCCGAGACGGTCGACTTCCAGATCGCCACGCAAGCCTTCCGCGCCACCTGGCGCGAACCCGAAGGGGTCGAGCGCGACAAGGTCTGGGCCTTCGTGACCGACTGCCACCCCTTTTACGCGACCTACCAGCAATCGACCGACCGCGTGATCCCGCTGGTCATGCTCAAGGCCATCGAACCGGTCCCCGTGTTCAAGGCCGAAGACGCCACCGGCATCAGGCAATTCTGAGAGAAAACATGAGCGACGACTTCGACTGTTCCGACATCGACAACCATCTCGGCAAGACGATGGACTTCTCGCCCTTGCGTGAGGCCATCGCACCCAACGACATCCGCCGCTGGGTCCATGCGATGCATTACCCCAACCTCGCCCACTTCGATCCCGGTCATGCCGAGGCGAGCGTATGGGGCCGCCTCGTCGCGCCGCAGAGCTTCGCCATCGCGACGGACGACGGCCACGGCGCCGCGCCCGCCTGCGTCGGCAAGATCGCAAACTCGCACCTCCTGTTCGGCGGCGACGAGTGGTGGTTCTACGGCCCGCGCATCGAGCCGGGCGACGTGATCACCAACACCCGCATACCGTTCGACTACACGGTCAAGCAGACCGGCTTCGGCCCCACCTGCTTCCAGCGCGGCGACAACAACTACTCCAACCAGAAGGGCGAGGAGATCGCCCGCCAGCGCTCCACCTCGATCCGCTACCGCGCGGCGGCGGGCGGCGACAACGTCAAGACCGACGACTTCGAGGAGCCCGAATGGACCGACGAAGCGCTGGAGGAGATGGAGGAGCGCCGCTTCGCCTGGGTCCGCATGCTCCATGACCTCGGCAACAAGGAACGCTGGTGGGACGACGTCGCGGTCGGCGACCAGTTGCCGGAGCGCGTCTTCGGCCCCCACTCCATCGCCAGCTTCGCGACCGAGTGGCGCGCCTATATCGTCAACACCTGGGGCACGCTCGACTTGCGCAAGCAGGACCTCGAAGGCCTCGGCTTCACGCGCGAGATGGCCGGGTACGAGAACGACCCCGACATGCTCAAGGTGAACCCGTTCCTCACCGACGGCGCCTATTACGGCCCCTCGCGCGGGCACCTGTTCGCCAAGTATGCCCGGCGCATCGGCATGCCGCGCGGCTACGGCTACGGCGCCTCGATGGGCTCGTGGGTGACCGACTACCTTTCGGGCTGGGCGGGGCAGCACGGCATGGTGGTGCACTCAGTCGCCAACTACCGCGGCCCTGCGCTGACCGGCGACGTGACGATCCAGACCGCCGAGGTCACCGAGAAGTCGGTGGACGCAGACGGCCGCCATCTCATCCACGTCAAGCACCTGATGAAGAACCAGAAGGGCACGACAATGTGCACGGGCAGCGCGGAGGTCGCCCTGCCGAAGAAGACGGGCTGAATGACCACACTCCCCCCACACCGCTCATGCTGAGCTTGTCGAAGCATCGGGCCTGGCGCTTCGCCTCGGGGCCTTCGACAAGCTCAGCATGAGCGGGGTGGGGAGAGTGCCATACGCAGCACAAACCTGTTACGCCGGGAACAACGCCCCGCCCGTCGCTACGGTCTCCACGCGCCCGGCGATCCAGACGTCGCCGCTCTCATCCTGGGAGCAATAGACCAGCCCGTCCGCCCCGACCTTGCGGCCCTGCGCGGCGACATAGTTGCCCTCGGCCTGACCGCTCGCGAAAAGGTACTGCGCCACCGCCGCGTTGAGACTGCCGGTCACCGGGTCCTCGACCATCTTGCCTGCCGGATCGGCAAAGAACGCCCGCAACTCGAACTGCGCCGCACCACCCGGAGCGCACGGGCCCAGCAGCGCCACGTCGGTCCCCTTCGGCGCACGCGAGACGGGCTCAGCCGCCAGCACCGCCTCCGCCGAAGCAAGGTGCAGCAGCTTCCAGCCCGGCCCGTTGGCGGCATGGACCGCGGCGACGACTTGCGCCTCGTCTGTCCCGGTGAGGCGAAGCGTTTCCGCGCGGTCCTCGGCATCGAGCGGCCCCGACCGGATCAGCGGCGGCGCGCGGAACGCCAGCCGCTCGCCATCCCGGCGCACCTCCACGAGACCTATGCCACATTCCTGCACCACGCATCCGTCCTCCTTCGCCTTTCCTCCGGCGGCGAGCCACGCATGGGCACTACCCAGCGTCGGGTGCCCGGCGAAGGGCAGTTCGCCCGCCGGGTAGAATATACGCACCCGGTAATCGGCCCCCGGGTCGGTCGGCGGCAGGAGAAAGGTCGTCTCCGAATAGCCCAGCCACTGCGTCAGCCGCAGCATCTGCGCGTCGCTCATCCCCTCACCCCCATGCACGACCGCCAGCGGATTGCCACTGAGCGGGCCGGAGCCGAAGACGTCGACGAGATCGAGAAACATGGCATACCTTTCCGGAGCTAATTGCACTTTTGAACGTTTCGTCGCAGTCCGGGTCCATCTTGTCCCTTGCGCTCCCGACCTGCCCGGCGGTTCATCGCGCGTTGCGAAGTGCGGGTCCAGACCGATCGGGTTCTCGAACAGGAATTTTCGCAGGAGTTTGAACCATGAAGAAGTCCCTGCTGGCGATGGCTGCGTTCGCCGCCACCATCACTGCCCTGCCCGTCGCGCCGGTGCTTGGCGACCCGCCGCCCTGGGCGCCCGCGCACGGTCGCCGTGACCATGACCGGTACTACCGCAATGACCGTCACGATCGCTACGACCGCCGTGACATGTACGATTCGCGCGGCCGGTATCGTGAACCGCGCCGCCTTACCCGCAACGACCGTGTCTGGCGCGGCAATGACGGACGCTACTATTGCAAGCGCGACAACGGCACGACCGGCCTGATCATCGGCGCCGGCGTTGGCGCGCTGGCGGGGAACCAGATCGCCGGCCGTGGTGACAAGACCATCGGCACGATCCTGGGCGGCGTCCTCGGCGGAGCGCTGGGGCGCGAGATCGACAAGGGCGACATCCAGTGCCGCTGAACTGAGATTTCAGGCCCTGAGACGAGAAGCGCGCGGTCCAAAAAGGCCGCGCGCTTTCGCGTTGAGGTGGTATTTTTGTTTCCGAAAGAAACATTTCCCTCGCTTCATCGCTGTACCAGCGCAGTTCGTCACGGATTTCCAGCAGCGGCCGTTCGTTCATCTGACGTTGTGGATCAATGAACGAAAAGCCGCGTTACCAGATCATTCCCACGCTACGATGAGGGCACATATCATGCGTAAGACCATTCTCGCCGCCACTATGATGGCGCTCACCATTCCGGCGACCGTCGCTTTCACCGCTCCGGCAGAAGCGCGCGATCACCGTCGTTACCACAACGACCGCGGCGTCAAGTACTGGCGCGGCAACAACGGCCGCTACTACTGCAAGAAGTCGAACGGCACCACCGGCCTGCTGATCGGCGGCGTTGCCGGCGCCCTTGCCGGTCGTGCGATCGACACCCGCGGTGACCGCACTGTCGGCACCTTGCTCGGCGCTGCCGGCGGCGCCGTCCTGGGTCGCGAGATCGACCGTGGCGGCGACCGTCCGCGCTGCCGCTGATCCTTATCCCCGGTCCCTTGCGAAAGGCGCGTCGTCCGAAAGGCGGCGCGCCTTTTGCTTTGTCCGTGCCGTGGCCCTCCGCCGGTGCGATCGGTGCATCCCGGCTTTCCTACAGCGGCTGGCTATGCTCCAATGCCGCCATGTTTCAGCGACTTGCATTCATGACCGGCTCGTCTGTCCTCGCTACGGAAAGCCCCCTTCGGAGAGGCGGGAGTTTCTCTTCAGGACAGTGTAAACCGTGTAAACCTGATGTGTCACCTTGTGAGGCCGCGCAGTGAGCCGCCCCGCCATGCTAGTGACCGGCGGCGCCAAGCGGATCGGCGCGACCATCGCCCGCGCCTTCGGAGCGGCAGGCTGGCATGTCGTGATCCACTACGGCCGGTCGCGGGCGCAGGCCGAAGCGCTCGCGGCGAGCCTGCCCAGCGCCGAGATCGTCTCGTGCGACCTCGACGACTGGGATGAAGGCCCTGCCATGGTCGAGGCACTGGCTGCCCGTCTGAACGATTGGCGGGTGCTGGTGAACTGCGCGGGCGTCTTCGACCTCGACACCGCCGAAACGCTGGAACCGGATATCTTCACCGCCGCGATGCGGGTGAATGCGGCCACTCCCGCCCGGCTGGGACAGACGTTCCTTGCCCATGCCCGCACCTCCGTCGGCAGACGCCTGATCCACGTTACCGACCAGAAGCTGCTCAATCCGAATCCGGATTTCTTCTCCTACACCATGAGCAAGCACGCGCTTTCCGCGACGATCCCGATGCTTTCCATGGCCCGGCGGGCAGAGGAAGACCGCGTCTACGGCATCGCGCCGGGCGCCATCCTCGCCAGCCACGACCAGAACGAGGCGGAAGCCGAAATCTCCCACCGCATGAACCTGCTGGGTCGCCGTGCGACGCCCGAAGACGTAGCGGGGGCAGCCCTGTTCCTTGCCGGAGGCTGGCTCGACAGCGGCCAGACGCTCTACGTCGATTCCGGACAGCACCTGCTGGCCCAGGAACGTGATGTGCTGTTTCTGGCGCGGGAGTAAGGATTGTGCATTTATCAACACAAGCCCCCTTGCATGCGGGTAATTACCCCCGCACAAACCCCTGATGGCACTCGGCATACTTGACCGCTTCCTCGAGCGCGGCGTCCGACAGGGCGTGCTCGAACTGGCCCGCCCCGACGGCTCCCTCCGTCGCTTTGGAACCCCCGCAGAAGGCTTTCCCCACGTCCGCATCCGCCTGACCGACAAGGGCGCCGAACGCCGCATCCTGCGCGATCCGCGCCTGGGCGCCGCCGAAGCCTTCATGGACGGTCAGCTCGAAGTCGAGCAGGGCGACATCATGGACCTCGTCTACCTGCTGCGCGCCAACGCGCGGTGGGACAAGGGCGGCGAACTGAAGGAGCATACCCCGCTCAAGAAGGTGGTCGGCAAGGTCGTCACTCTCGTCGACGGCATCAACCGCGCCGCCAGCGCCAAGAAGAACATCGCCCACCACTACGACGTGGGCAACGACCTCTACAACCTGTTCCTCGACATCGAGCACATGCAGTATTCCTGCGCCTACTGGCCCAGCGACGACATCACGCTGGAGCAGGCGCAGACCGCCAAGCTCGCCCACATCGCCGCCAAGCTGGCGATCGAGCCGGGCCAGAAAGTGCTCGACATCGGCTGCGGCTGGGGCGGCATGGCGATCTATCTCGCCAAACACTTCGACGTTTCGGTCAAGGGCATCACGCTCTCCGAGGAACAGCTGGTGCTGGCCCGCCAGCGCGCCGTGGAAGCGGGCGTCTCGGGCCGCATCGACTTCGAGTTGATCGACTACCGCGACCTCGCCGCGCGCGGCGACAAGTTCGAGCGGATCGTCTCGGTCGGCATGTTCGAGCACGTCGGCCAGGCCCAGTTCGACCGCTTCTTCCGCGACTGCGCGACGATGCTGGACGACGAGGGCGTGATGCTGATGCACACCATCGGCCGCATGGGCGGGCCCGGCTCGACCGACGCCTTCACCCGCAAGTACATCTTCCCCGGCGGCTACATCCCGGCGCTGAGCGAGACGGTGGAGGCCAGCGAAAAGGTCCGCCTGATCGCCACCGACGTGGAGAACCTGCGCCTCCACTACGCCAAGACCCTGCGCGAATGGTACAAGCGCTGCGTCGCCAACAAGGAGGCCATCGTCAAGCTGCATGACGAGCGCTTCTACCGCATGTGGATCTTCTACCTCTCCGGCGCGACCGCCGCCTTCGAGAGCGGCGGCATGTGCAACTACCAGATCCAGTACACCCGTTCGCGCCACGCCCTGCCCCTCACCCGCGACTACATCACGGAAGGAGAGAAAGTGCTGCTGGGCGCGTAAACGTTGCGAAGTTTGGGCGCACCTGCTAGCCGCGCGCCCAAACTTCCACCGCTCATGCCGCGAAAGCCCGTGCCCATGTCCGACAGCATCAAGAAGGTCGTCCTCGCCTACTCCGGCGGCCTCGACACCAGCGTCATCCTCAAGTGGCTCCAGGTCACCTACAACTGCGAGGTGGTGACCTTCACCGCCGACCTCGGCCAGGGTGAGGAACTCGAACCCGCCCGTGCCAAGGCCAAGCTGATGGGCCTGCCGGACGAGAACATCTACATCGACGACCTGCGCGAGGAATTCGTGCGCGACTTCGTGTTCCCGATGATGCGCGCCAATGCCCGCTACGAAGGCGACTATCTCCTCGGCACCTCGATCGCCCGCCCGCTGATCTCCAAGCGCCTGATCGAGATCGCCCACGAGACCGGCGCCGATGCCGTCGCGCACGGCGCCACCGGCAAGGGCAACGACCAGGTCCGCTTCGAACTCTCGGCCTATGCGCTCGACCCGAACATCAAGGTCATCGCCCCCTGGCGCGAGTGGGACCTGACCAGCCGCACCGCCCTCATCCAGTGGGCCGAGCAGCACCAGATCCCCGTCCCCAAGGACAAGCGCGGCGAAAGCCCCTTCTCGACCGACGCCAACCTCCTGCACACCTCGTCCGAGGGCAAGGTGCTGGAAGATCCGTGGGAAGAGACTCCTGACTACGTCTACTCGCGCACCGTCAACCCGGAAGACGCGCCGGATGCGCCCGAATACATCACCATCGACTTCGAGAAGGGTGACGGCGTCGCCCTCAACGGCGTGGCGATGAGCCCGGCCACCCTCCTCACCCAGCTGAACGAGCTGGGCCGCAAGCACGGCATCGGCCGCCTCGACCTCGTCGAGAACCGCTTCGTCGGCATGAAGTCGCGCGGCATGTACGAGACGCCGGGCGGCGAGATCTACGCCCGCGCCCATCGCGGCATCGAGCAGATCACGCTCGACCGCGGCGCCGCTCACCTCAAGGACGAGCTGATGCCGAAGTACGCGGAGCTCATCTACAACGGCTTCTGGTTCGCCCCTGAGCGCGAGATGCTGCAGGCCGCGATCGACCACAGCCAGGCCCGCGTCAACGGCACCGTGCGCCTCAAGCTCTACAAGGGCTGTGCCTCGGTCGTCGGCCGCAAGAGCGCCGACTCGCTCTACTCCGAACGCCACGTCACGTTCGAGGACGATGCCGGCGCCTACGACCAGAAGGATGCGGCGGGCTTCATCAAGCTCAACGCCCTTCGCCTGCGCCTGCTGGCCCAGCGTGACGCCAAGTAAACATTGCCCCTAGGTTAACAGAGTCCGGCGGCCCGTTGCCAAAGCGCGACGGGCCGCTTTTGCCTATATGGCCTTCGGGGAACCGCACAGGTAGGACTCCCGCCATCGTCAACGACGAAGCGGGGTAAGTTTTGCAAGTTCGAGCCGTAAGCCTGATGGCGCTGTGCGCTGCCGTCGTCCTGCCCTTCGCAGGCCCCGCTCAGGCCGAAGCCCCGGTAGCTTCGCAAGCTCTCGTTCTTGCTCCTGTCGCTGGCGTCAACGCCGTCGCCGCCGCAGAAGTTCCCGCCGTCCTCACCGCGCCCGAAGACGACGACATCCAGGTCACCCCCATCGCGGGCGGCATCGCCAGCTTCTACGGCCGCCACCTCAAGGGCGCCCGCACCGCCAGCGGCGAACGCTACGCGCCCGACGGACTGACCGCCGCGCACCGCACCCTGCCCTTCGGCACGCAAGTGCAGGTCACCAATCCAGCCAATGGCGAAGTCGTCGTCGTCACCATCAACGATCGCGGCCCCTTCCACGGCAACCGCGTGATCGACCTGTCCGACGCCGCCGCCGACGAACTCGGCATCACCCGCATGGGCAGCGGCAAGGTCGAACTGGCCGTCCTCGGCAACTGAGGCTGGGTTTTTCTGCGGGGGCTTCGATGCTTCGACAGGCTCAGCACTCAGCCTGAGCGGAATTGATAGCATCCATCACAATCCCCGCTCACCCTGAGCTTGTCGAAGGGTGGATAGCACCGCCGCCTGATCTGAAGGAAAAAGGTCGGCCGGCGCAGCTGGGAGGGGGTGGGGGAAGCGCCGCGCCGGCCTTCACACTCGATAACAGCGCAGCGGGACAACCGTTCCCGGACCCCATGCACTTTTGCCGAACCGTGCTTCCCCATCGACGAGGCGCGAGCAGGTTTACACGGTTTACACAGTCCAGAGCGCTAACTCCGGCCCCGCCCCCGAGCGACTTGTACTCCATCGGCGCCGCGCCCTCCCCGCCCGAGAGCGCCCCGTCCACCCGGGCGAAAGCGCGCGCCTGCCAGCGATCCCACTGCGCGCCGCTCTCGCGCAGGAAAGGCCCGCGCACCGGCGCCTCCGGATAGTCCGGCGCCTCCCCCGCGTCCCCGGCTGCCGCCTCCTCATCGTCCAGCGGCTGCACGTACCCGGCCGCGGCATCGATCGCATCCACCGCGTCGAGCCACGCCTCCCGCGCATCGCCGAACCGCGCCTCCCCCGCCGCCGCGACATAGTCCGCCCGCTCCGGAGGCAACGCCGCGCCCTCCTCCATCCCCGGCACATCCACACAAGGCGCCTCCCCGGCGACGAGCGCCAGCACCTCGTCGAACCGCTCGGCCAGAGCCTCATGCCCCTCCCCCGCCACATCGAGCCGCGCCAGATGCGCCAGCAACAACCGCGAGTCATACCGCCGCCGCACCCCGACCAGCTCCCCCCGGAACCACACCGCCTCATCCACCCCGTCGAGCGCCCGCGTCGCCAGCACCTCCTCGACATGCCGCCGCGCCAGCACCAGAGCCGCCGTCCACGCATCCGCAAACACCGCATCGCGCCGCCGCAGCAGATAAGCCGAAGTCCGGCTCATCCCCACGAAAGCACACGCGGCCCGCACGTCGCCCTTCTGCGAGAGTTGGTCGAGGAACCGCACCTTGCGGTCGGCGTCCCACGCCGTGTGCGAGACATAGGGAGAAGGAGAAGAGAAAATGCGAGGGCCATCGCCCTCGCGCTCCCGGACCCTTTCCGTCGCGCCCGAGGCCGACGAAGCGCCCGCCTGCTCGCCCGGAATACCAATGTCGCGCGAGGCGGGAACCCACCCCCGCCCGAACCGAGGCGCACCCTGTTCCTCCCCCTGCGGGGGAGGGGGACCATCTCCGCTCACCCTGAGCTTGTCGAAGGGAGGATGGTGGAGGGGCACAGGGTCGAGAGGCACAGGCCGATCCCCCGCCCCACCGTCGACACCGAAGCTGCTGGAAAAGTCCGTCATCGTCCACCTCGCGCAAGAGGAAAGCCACGAAAGGCCACGACGCAGCCCGGACAGGCGCGTCGTGGGGGACGGATTAGTTATCGTATGTGGGGGAGTGTAGGAAAGGGAAAGAAACTCACTTAAAACGGCTTTACGACTTACAAGCATCTAGCCTATCATTGATCTCATAATTACATACTTAGGGCAAAAATGGTCAGCTGGGTTTCTCTCAAGTTTTCAAAAAATCGTGTCAATCGGGCTGGAAATGCCATAGGTTCTGGTAATTCTAGCGAAGAAGATATCGAAGCAATTGAGAACTGGCGGGCATCGCACGCTTATATTCTTAATACATTTCAAGCTAACTTACGCGACAGAACTCGAAACTCAGATGCTGTTGTGGGAACTAGGGCGTGGACTCATTACGCATTGCACCACAGCCTGACGCATATGAGCTTGATGGCCGCGAGATAGTTGGCAGCATCCTTGTCATATCGGGTGGCGATGCCCCGGAACTGCTTGATCCGATTGAAGAAGCGCTCGACGAGATTACGCTGGCGGTAGAGCCATGACGAGAAGCCGAAGCGCTGCTTACGGTTGGAGCGGTTGGGAATGTTGGCCCAGATGTTTCTGGCCGCGGCCGCCTCGCGAATGGCCGTGCTGTCATAGCCCTTATCACCGAGCAGGGTGGCACCCTCGGGAATGGCCTCGATCAGCGCTTCAGCTTCGCATGCATCATGGACCTGGCCACCCGTCAGTCGCAGTCCGACAGGACGTCCATCAGCGTCGACAAGAGCGTGGAGTTTGGTCGTAAGGCCGCCCCGGGAACGTCCCATGCCATGATCGCTGGATCCCCCTTTTTGCCCGTCGCACCGTGCTGGTGGACGCGCATGCAAGTGGAATCGATCATCACCAACTCGCCGTTGAAACCGGCGGAAACCGCCGCCAACAATCGGTCCCACACTCCAGCCTTTCGCCAGCGGATGAACCGGTTGTAGCAGGTCGTCGACGGACCATAGCGTTCCGGGACCTCTGCCCACGGAGCACCAGAACGGAAACGCCAAAGTATCCCGTTCAGCACCCGGCGGTCATCGACGCGGCGCACTCCACGCGGCTTGTTGGGCAGCAACGGCTTGAGGATGAGCCATTCCTTGTCCGTCAGTTCATATCGCCACCGCGTCATACGCCCTCCGTTTCCGAAGGCCGCCTGAATCACGCCAAGGCCGACAACTCAACCCGATTTATGAGTTTGCGCCCTAGGCTCAAACGCCGCCCAACAATCGAGAACAAATTGCGTCGATTTCCGGACATGCAGTTATCGCGAATGCACGATATCGCCGGATGTCGTATCATCTTTCCTACGGTCGAAGAGCTATTAGATTTCCGCGCTCACTTTCATAAAGCACGCTTTAAGCACAAGCGAAGAGGAGCAGGACAGGAGGGAAGATGGAACTACCTTACTCACCCTAAGCCTGATGGATACCGTGGCATTCACGAAGTATATGAATATGATGTTCGATCTGAGGGCGGAAAAACCTGGAATGGTTTGAATGTAGAAATACAATTCCGAACTATCATCCAACATGCTTGGTCTACTGCAGTTGAAGTTGCCGGCCTCCTAACTCACGACAAACCTAAATTTGGCCAAGGCAATGAAATTCTGATAGAGCAGTTCAGATTAGCGAGCGAGCTTTTAGCACGGCGCTATGAAGGCAGCACATCCTGCTATCCGGATATTCCGCTCGAAAATCTTATTGATAGATTTCATTTCTGCGAAATAGAAACACGAATAATCGATCTATTTAGGCGCGTAAATACCAAAGTCGTGGACATCGATTTTCGCAAGAATAATATTCTTGTGTTTCCATATGTTCCAGAAAATGAAGAAAATGCAAGCAACCTCGAAGTGTATTCCTACAGCAATGTATTTCGCGCAATCCAAAGATACAACGAACTAGAAGACGAACTTCAAAATAAGGCAGATGTTGTTTTAGTCCGAGCAGATACTTTCGAAAATGTCAGAGTGACATTTAGAAATTATTTTGCAGACACAACTGACTTCGTGAGCCTTCTTGACGGTGCCGTTCAATTTTGAAAGGGAGCGCGAGGGCGATGGCCCTCGCATTTTTGCCTTCTCTCTCCCCCTTCGCCTGAATTGCCTGTGCCCCTCCACCATCCTTCGGATGGTTCCCCTCCCCGGAACGGGGAGGAATGGGTCACCACTTGGTGCCGGTTTCGGCGATCGCTTCCAGCAGTGCCTGCTTGGACGCGGTCCGGCGTTTGCCTTCGTTGCGGGGGACGACGATTTCGGGCGCAGCGGCGCGGCGGCGGGCGATGCTTTGCGCCAGCGTTTCGAGCGTCAGTGGCTCACGCTTCGTCTGCAAGGTCTTGAAGGCCATGGCCGCCAGCCGTTTCCTCTGAAATCCGCCGTTCCATATAGGCCAAGTCGAGGTCTTCGCAAAGGCCGTAGAGCGCCCTCGCCTGTCCGAGCATGTCGGGGGCGCTACCCGAGGCGTACTGGCCCATGCGGTCGGCGATGATGTCTTCGGGCGCGATGATGGCGACGTCACCGTCAGCGTCGAGTTCGAGGATGCGGACCATGGCGCGGTCGGCCATGCCGTCGAGCAGGGTGTCGGAGACGACTTCGAAGCCGAGGCCGAGTTCGGGGTGGACCCAGCCGCGCGTGGCCTTGCCGGCGCCGGTGGGCCGCTGGAATCCGAAGCGGACCAACTGTTCTTCGAGCAGATCCTGCCGCCCGCAGGACAAGTCGAAATCGCCGGTGGTGACTTGCCCGCCGGTATAGATTTCGACCGCCGCGCCGCCGACGAGGATCGGCGGGCGGTGGCCGGCTTCGTCCATCGCCCGGCTGATGCGCGCGAGGACACGCAGGGCGTTCTCGAACTGCGCGCGCCAGCCGTGCATCCCTACTTCGCCCAGCTTCCCAGCAGGGGCTTGAGGTAGCTTCCGGTGAAGCTGCCTTTGACCTTCACCACCTCTTCGGGCGTGCCTTCGGCGACGATCTGGCCGCCGCGGACGCCTCCCTCCGGCCCCATGTCGATGATCCAGTCGGCGGTCTTGATGACGTCGAGGTTGTGTTCGATCACGACCACCGAGTTGCCCTGGTCGACCAGTCGGTGCAGCACTTCGAGGAGTTTGCGCACGTCTTCGAAGTGGAGGCCGGTGGTGGGTTCGTCGAGGATGTAGAGCGTCTGGCCGGTGGAGCGGCGGGCGAGTTCCTTGGCCAGTTTCACGCGCTGCGCCTCGCCGCCGGACAGGGTCGTCGCCTGTTGGCCGACCTTGACGTAGCCGAGGCCCACCTCGTTCAGCATGTGCATCTTGTCGCGGATGGGGGGGACGGCCTTGAAGAATTCTTCGGCGTCCTCGATCGTCATGTCGAGCACGTCGGCGATGGACATGCCCTTGAACTTCACTTCCAGCGTTTCGCGGTTGTAGCGTTTGCCGTGGCATTCCTCGCACGTCACGTAGACGTCGGGGAGGAAGTGCATCTCGATCTTGATGAGGCCGTCGCCCTGGCAGGCTTCGCAGCGCCCGCCCTTGACGTTGAAGCTGAAGCGGCCGGGCTTGTAGCCGCGCGCTTCGGATTCGGGGAGGCCGGCGAACCAGTCGCGGATCTGGGTGAAGGCGCCGGTGTAGGTCGCGGGGTTGGAGCGCGGGGTGCGGCCGATCGGGGACTGGTCGATCTCGATCACCTTGTCGCACTTTTCGAGGCCGGTGATCTTGTCGTGTGCGCCCGCGATCACCCGCGCGCCGTTGAGCTGGCGGGAGGCGCCGGCCTGCAGCGTGTCGATGGTGAGCGAGCTTTTGCCCGAGCCGGACACGCCGGTCACGCAGCAGAATGTGCCGAGCGGGAACTTCGCGGTCACCCCGGTCAGGTTGTTGGCCCGGGCGTTCTCGACGGTGACGAAGTGGCCGTTGCCCTTGCGGCGTTCCTTCGGCACCTCGATCCGGCGGGTGCCGTTGAGGTACTGGGCGGTGAGGCTGTCCTTGCTCTTGAGCACCTGCTTGAGCGTGCCCTCGGCGACCACCTGCCCGCCGTGGACGCCCGCGCCGGGGCCGAGATCGACGAGGTAGTCGGCGGTGCGGATGGCGTCCTCGTCATGCTCCACCACAATCACGGTATTGCCGAGGTCGCGCAGGCGCTTGAGGGTTTCGAGCAGCATGTCGTTGTCGCGCTGGTGCAGGCCGATGCTGGGCTCGTCGAGCACGTAGAGCACGCCCGAGAGGCCCGAGCCGATCTGGCTGGCGAGGCGGATGCGCTGGCTCTCGCCGCCCGACAGCGTGCCCGAGGTGCGGTCGAGGTTGAGGTAGTCGAGCCCGACGTTGTTGAGGAAGCCGAGCCGCTCGTTGATCTCCTTGAGGATGGCCTTGGCGATCTGCTGCTGCTGGTTGGTGAGCTTGCCTTCCAGCTGCCCGAACCACGCGAAACCGTCCGCCACCGAGAGGCGCGCGGCGTCAGCGATGTCGCTGCCGGCGATCTTGACCGAGAGGGCCTCGGGCTTGAGGCGCTTGCCGTCGCAGGTCTCGCAGGGCTGCGCGGTCTGATACTTGCTCAGTTCCTCGCGCATGAAGGCGCTGTCGGTCTGCAGCATGCGGCGGTTGAGGTTGCCAATGACGCCTTCGAACGCCTTGTTGACGGTGTATTCCTTGCGCCCGTCCTTGAAGGTGAGCGGCACGGCCTTGCCGCCGGTGCCGTAGAGGATCACCAGCTTGATCTCGCCGGGCAGTTCGTCCCACGGCGTCGTCAGGTTGAAGCCGAAGTGCGCGGCCAGGCTGGAGAGCACCTGCATGTAGTAGGGGCTGGGCGGGTTGGACTTGGCCCAGGGCACGATCGCGCCCTGCTTGAGCGTCAGGTGCTCGTTCGGCACGACCAGCTGCGGGTCGAACAGCAGCTTCTCGCCAAGGCCATCGCAGGCCGGGCAGGCGCCTTGCGGGGCATTGAACGAGAACAGGCGCGGCTCGATCTCCTCGATGGTGAAGCCGCTGACGGGGCAGGCGAACTTTTCCGAGAAGACGATGCGGTTGGCGGGGAGGCCGGCGCCTTTCAGGTTCTTGCCCTGCTCCTCTTCCTCGCGGCCGGGGACGTTGCCGTCGGCCATGTCGGCATAGGCCAGCCCTTCGGCCAGCTTGAGGGCCTGCTCGAAGCTGTCGGCAAGGCGGGTCTGGATGCCCTCCTTCACCGCAATGCGGTCCACCACGACCTCGATGTCATGCTTGTACTTCTTATCGAGCGCAGGCGCGTCCTCGATGGCGTAGAACTCACCGTCGATGCGCACGCGGGTGTAACCCGCCTTCTGCCACTCGGCGAGTTCCTTGCGGTATTCGCCCTTGCGGCCGCGCACCACGGGGGCGAGCAGGTAGAGGCGCGTGCCTTCCGGCAGCGCCATCACCCGGTCGACCATGTTAGAGACCGTCTGCGCCTCGATCGGCAGGCCGGTGGCGGGGGAATAGGGAATGCCCACGCGCGCCCACAGCAGGCGCATGTAGTCCCAGATCTCGGTCACCGTCGCCACCGTCGAACGCGGATTGCGGCTGGTGGTCTTCTGCTCGATCGAGATGGCGGGCGAGAGGCCGTCGATATGCTCGACGTTCGGCTTCTGCATCATCTCGAGGAACTGGCGCGCATAGGCCGAGAGACTCTCGACATAGCGGCGCTGCCCCTCCGCATAGATCGTGTCGAAGGCGAGGCTCGACTTGCCCGAGCCCGACAGCCCGGTGATGACGATCAGCTTCTCACGCGGGAGCGCAATGTCGAAGCCCTTGAGGTTGTGCTCGCGCGCGCCGCGCACGGTGATGTGGGTGAGACTCATGGGAGGCACGTGTTCCAGATTTGTTCGCGCGCTTCAAGGGGGCGCATCGCGGGTTTTGCCGTAGATGGGGTGCGGGGCGCACAAGGCAAGTCTTGTGGACATCTCCGCGCCCACTTGCGCGCCGCTTCACGAGGTGTCTAGTTCCCGCTGCGACTACGGGGGAATACCATTGCGATTTCTGAATCTTGCTCTCGCGGCAAGCGTGCTGGCGCTTACCGCGTGCGGAGGTGGCGACTCCGGTTCGGGCGGCGGCTCGACACCCACGCCTGCGCCGACACCGGCACCGACGCCTGCCCCCACCCCGGCTCCAACGCCGACGCCGAGCTACGTCGTGACCGATTACTCCGCCGACTTCGCGCTGAACTCGAACCTCGCCTATCTCGCGAACGTCATCATCGACCCGAGCCAGACCGCGGAAGCGGACAAGCTGTTTTTCGTCTCGGGCGCTCTCATCGACGAGACACACGGCGCCGCGTTCAACTACACCCATGAGCCCGAACGCCTGGACCTTCTGCACGATGGCGCGACCGTCAGCTTCACCGCGCAGGATCGGGTGCAGGGTCTGACTTATGCCCTTTATGAAAAAGATCAGCGGGCCAACCAGTTGCTGCTGACGTCCCTGGGACTGCCTGCCCAGCCCCGGTATACGGCACTCACCATGTGGCGCGCCGCTCGGACCATCACCGATACGGACGGCACTGCGCATCCCGCTTATCAATACCGCGTGGCGTTGATGGGCAGCCCGTCCTCGCCGAGCGATCCGCTCCCCGACTCCCTCGGCTATACCGGCGGCGTGACGCTCTACGGCGGCATTCCTGGCACCAGGAAACTCGAACTCTCGAACATTCCCGGCAACGATCGGGAGGTCTACTGGTCCTATACGCCGTCGAGCACGTTCATATTCGGATCGATCCCGCTGTCGATCATCGAGGACAGAACGCAAGTCCAGATCGGCCTGCTGGCGGCGGAAGGCAGATTCGACCGCGCGACCAATAGCTGGAGCGGCACGCTGGTCGATCAGGTCAACGGTTTTCGCGGCACCTTCCTTGGACGCAACTTTGGGCCTAACCGCGCCGAACTGGCCATCGTGTTCGAGTTCTCACGCGATAGTGACGGATCACGCTACGTCGGACACTACATCGGCAGGCGGCCTTAAGGCTGAAGACGACGGGGCGGGGCATCCGGGCGACAAGCCGGAAACCCTGCCCTTTCGCGCACGTTTCTTCCGACTAACCGAAGCCGCTTCCATGGCGGCTTGCCAGATCAGGAGAAAGCCATGCGCCATATCCCGAAACTTGCCGCTGCGGCGGTGATCGCCTTTGCCGTGCCGCACTTCGCTTCCGCGCAGGACACGACTGAGCGGCCCGCTGCCAGCGCACCCGAAGCGGGCGATCCGGAAGCAAAGCGCCGGATGCTCAATGCCGAGCAGGCCGCCGCTGCACAGGAACAGCTTGCGCGCAACGAAGCCAGCCGCTCCCAACATGACGCCGCCGTCGCCCTCAACGACATGAAGACCGCCCGCGATGCCGCCGCCTACGACGCCACGCTCGATCGCCACGATGCCGCCGAGCAGGACTATCGCACCGACCGCAAGCAGTGGGAGGTCAGGAACCCGGCTTGCTGGAACGGCAATGCCGTGAAATGCCCCGCCGACCCGCAGGCGCCCGGCTCCGGCGGCAGCTGAGCGCCCTCGCCACGCGACGAACCGCTTGTCGCAAGTCCTTTGCAAGCCCCCAAGCCTGCTGGCAGATAGCGCCCATCGGGTGCGCCGATCAGGCTCAGGGGAATTGAATAATGGGGGCTGCAAAGCTGTTCGGGCGCGTGGTGGCGCTGTCGCTGGTTGTGGGCATGGCTGCGCCGGTGCTTGCCGACGATCCGCGCGATCCGACCATGACACCAGAAGCGATCGCCCGTGATGCCGCGACGATCCGCCGCATGAACCGCGATCAGCTGGACTATGTGCGCCAGCGCGATGCCGGGTATGCGCAAGGCTGGCGCGATTACGATTCGGCGCGCGGGCGGCGGGATGTCGAGGACGAAGGCTACGCCGCCGATCGTCGCGACTACGATGACGCCCGCGCAGATTACGCCGAGGAGCGTCGCCGCTACGAGCGGGACATGCGCGAATGGCGTCAGGACGTCGCGGCCTGCCGGGCGGGGTATTACGACCATTGCACAAGGTAGGACCGGTGCCGGTCTCGCTTGTGGATAGCCGCATCGCCCGCATTGGAGCACGGACGCTCGGGGGCTAGTCTGCCCGCCATGCCCGGCCTCATCCGCAGCGCCCCCTTACGGAACATTGCCGTTCTGTCCCTCGTCGCCATGCTCGCGGCATGCGGCGGCGGGGTGAAGTACCGCCCCGTCAGCGACGTGCCCGTCCGCATCGGCCCTCCCTACAAGGTGCGCGGCGTAACCTATACTCCCGCCGCGCAGCCCGGCTACGACATGCTCGGCTATGCGACGTGGTATGGTTCGGAAAGCGGCAACCAGGTGGCCAACGGAGAACGCTTCCGCCCCGGCTGGATCACCGCCGCGCACAAGACGCTGCCCCTGCCCGCTTATGTGGAAGTCACCTCGCTCGACACCGGCAGGCGCATCATCGTGCGTATCAACGACCGCGGCCCGTATGGCGAGAGCGCGCGCATCATCGACCTTTCGCGCGGCGCAGCGGAGGAGCTGGGCATCCGCACGCAGGGCAAGGCGGCGGTGCGGGTCCGCGCCATCGAGCCCGACGAGAAGGACCGCGCCGCGCTGCGCAAGGGCAAGACCGCCAGGTCGCTCGCCCCGGTCCCGGCCCGCACGCTGTCCAATCTGCAGGAACAGTTCGCGCGCGGCGTCGGCACGCGCTGAGGGAACCGGACGCAAGCGCTGCGCGTTATCTCTCCAAAGGAGAGAGATGATGACTTCAGGCGCCGAAATTCCGTTCCGTCGCAGCCGTTTCGCCCGTGGCACGGGATCGCTGCTGTTCGACCGCCAGCGCGAGATGCACCAGCGCGAGGCGGAAAAGCGCGAAGAGCCCATGCGCATCTGGTCGAAGGGCCACTTCGTCGAAAGCTGACGCTCACCCCAGCGAAAGCGCACGCGCTCCCGGTTCGCCCAACCAGCGGGCCGGACAGCCCCAAACGTTCCGGATGACGTCTTCGGACAAGGCGTGGCCGGGCTCTCCGTCAGCAGCGATCCTTCCCTCGTGCAGCACCATGACGCGATCGGCGTAGTTCATCGCGGTTGCCAGGTCGTGCAGGACCAGCACCACGCCGCGGCCCTGGCGGCCTTGCTCGCGCAGGCGCCCCATCAATGCGAGCGCATGGCCGAGATCGAGATTGGCCAGCGGCTCGTCCGCCAGCAGCCAGGCCGGGCCAGTCGCCAGCACCCGCGCCATCAGCGCCCTCGCCCGCTCACCTCCCGACAACTGCGAGACGGGCCGTTTTCGGAATGCCTCGAGGTCCATCGTCGCGATCGCGGCATCGATCGCGGTCCGCCCACCGCCCGTACCTGTATCCTGCCAGGGCAGGCGGCCGAGCCCGACCAGCACTTCGACCGTGACGTCCCACGCCACTTCGGGGCTTTGCGGAAGATAGCCGATGCACTGCGCGCGTTCCCGCGGCGGCACCGCATGCATCACTCGCCCGCCCAGCGCGGCAACGCCGGTATCGGGCTCCACCAGTCCCGCCAGGCAGGACAGCAGCGTCGACTTGCCCGCGCCGTTCGGTCCGCAGATCGCAGTGACTTCCCCCGCATGGATGGTCATCGTCAGGTCGCGCAGCCGTCCCGCGATGCCGAGCCCCACCGTGTTCAGCGTCCCGGTCATGCCAGCCCCCGCCGCATGCGCAGCAGCAGCGCAAGGAAGAACGGCGCTCCGATCAGAGCCAGCGCAATCCCCAGCCGCAACTCTCCGCCCGCAAGCGGGAGGACGCGGCAGCCGGCATCGGCAACGAGCAGCAGGAGTGCCCCCGCCAGCGCGCTCGGCACCAGCAGCGAGGACGGCCGCCGGTCGGTCAGCGGCCGGACGAGATGCGGCACCATCAGTCCGACGAAGCCGATCACACCCGCCACCGCAACCGCCGCGCCCACCGTCAGGCCCACGCCCGCGATCATCAGCGCCTGTTGCCGCCTCGGCTCGAAGCCCAGCGAACGGGCCGCCGCCTCGCCCAGTGTGAGCGCGTCGAGCCCCCGCCCGGCCGCCAGCAGTACGCCGAGTCCCAGCAGCGTCAACGGCCCGGCAATGACGACCTCGCGCCACGAACGGTCGGCCAGCGCGCCCATCAGCCAGGTCACGATCTCGCTCATCGCGAACGGCGTGGGCGAAAGGCTGATCGCAAGGCTCGTCAGCGCCCCCGCCAGGCTGGAGATCATCAGCCCCGCCATCGTGAACAGTGCGACGCCCGCCTCACGCCCCGCGATCAACGCCAGCAGCGCCATCGCCCCGCCCGCGCCGACGAGAGCGAAGACCGGCAGCAGCCAGACCGACGCGGCATAGCCGGTCCAGAAGCTCAGCACTGCACCCAGCGCCGCGCCCGGCGCGATGCCGAACAGGCCCGGATCGGCGAGCGGATTGCGCAAGTAGCCCTGCATCGCCGCCCCCGCCCCGCCAAGTCCGGCGCCGACGATCAGCGCCAGCAACGCGCGCGGCAGGCGCAAGTACAGCAGGATAACCGAGGCATTGTGCGTGTCGGACGCAAAGGGATCGATCCACACTCGCCCCGCCAGCAGCGACAGCGGCACGGCGAGCGCGAGCAGGACGACGAGGATCGGAATCAGGCGGCAGTTCATGGATGAAGGTCTGCCGTTGTGCCGGGTGCTTCGACAAGCTCAGCATGAGCGGAGCTTGTGCGATTCCCCTCATCCCCGCTCACCCTGAGCTTGTCGAAGGGCCCGAGATGACCTCGGGACCTGGGGTTATCGAGAGATCGCCGCACTTGCGCGAACCGCGCCAGTGCCTTGGGCACGGTCGGCCCGCCGCACCAGATCAACGAACGGTCGAGCGGCGCGCGGATCATGCCCCGGACTTTGGCGAGAGCGGGATGACGCAGCATCCGGTCCTCCTCGCCGGCGGGCGAACCCACGGTGAAGACCACGCGCGGCGGATCGGCCACCACGCGTTCCAGCGGCAGGTAATCGGCCTGGGCAAGCCCGCGCGCGGCAGCGGCGTTGGCGAAGCCGGCGCGGCGCATGAGATCGGCGATCAGCGTGTGGTCGCCTGCGACGATGCCCCCGGATTCCCACAGCAGCGCCTGCACCGGCCGCACGCCGGTCGGCGGCTTGGCACGGGCGACGGCAGCCTCCATCCGCCCGGCCAGTTCCTCCCCTTCCGAACGATTGCCCGCCAGCTTCGCCAGCCGCCGCACTTGCGCGAGCGCTTCGGGAAGGTCGGCGGGAAGCGGCTCGAGCACGACCTCCAGCCCCATGTCGCGCAGGGCCTGCGCGGTGGCCGGCGGCGTGTAGCTGCTCGCCACCACGACATCGGGTTCCAGCGCGACGACATCCTCCACCGCATCCGACACTTCGGCGAACTGCGCGGCGCGGGCGAGATCCATCGAACTGGCCGAGGGATCGTGGCTGTAGTGGGAGATCGCCAGCAGTTGCCCCGGCGACGTCACCTCCGCCAGCACCGCATCGGTGCAGGGGTTGAGCGAAACGATGCGCGGCCGCACCGATCCCTCGACCGGCGGGTCCGACCAGGGTTGGCAGGCGGCGAGCGTCAGGAGCAGCGGGGTAACGGCAAGCCACCCGAAGCCCGCTTGCGCTCCCCCTCCCTCGTCATTGCGAGCGCAGCGAAGCAATCCAGCGCGGTTTACGCGCCCCTGGATTGCTTCGCTGCGCTCGCAATGACGAGGGGTCAGGGAAATATCGCGAGGAGGGCGGTCCACGGCCAGCGGTCCCGGAACAAGTCCGGGACGACGCCTGCCGGGAACCGCCCTTTCGCTCACATCTTCACGCGGATGCCGGCATAGGCCGAGCGCCCCGGCGTGCCGTACGTGCGCACCACTTCGTAATGCTCGTCGAACAGGTTCTCGACGCGGCCATAGACCTCGACATTGTGCGTCACCGCGAAGGCGCCGCGCAGGCCCACGACTACGTTGCCGCCGACGTACTGCGCGTTCGCGGTATCGTCGTAGCGCCCGCCGCCGACGCGCAGGTCCGCGCCCAGCTTCAGGCCGACCGCCCACGCCTTGTCGATGCTGGCGTAGAGGTTGCTCTTCGGACGACGCGCGAGCTGCGCGCCGGTGTCCTCGTTGACGGCGTCGAGGTAGGTATAGGCGAGGTTCACGTCGAAGCCCTGCCAGTCGGTCACCTGCATCCCCAGTTCCACACCCTGCGCCCGCGACCGGCCGACATTGTAGTAATTGAAGTTCGCAAGGTCGTAGTCGATCAGGTTCTTCGTCTTGCGATCGAAGTAGGTCACCGTGAAGCGGCCGGTCCCTTCGGCGAAAGGCTGCTCCAGCCCCACATCCCAGCTCTTCGACGTTTCGGGATCGAGCGCGCGGAAGCCCGCGTTGGTGTAGAGCTGGTAGAGCGACGGCGCCTTGAAGCCCTCGCCGTAGCTGGCCCGCAGGACCGGGGCGCTGTCACCGCCGCCGATCACCCAGGCGCCGTTGGCGGCGAAGGTCGTGCGGTCGCCGAAGTCCGAGTTGTCGTCGTAGCGCAGGCCGCCGTTCAGCGTCAGGCCGGCGAACGGACGCAGCGTCAGGTTGCCGAACAAGCTGTCGATGGTGGTCGAATCCTTCGAGCCGTAATTGTCGTCGAACTTCTGCTTCTCGGTCTCGCCGCCGACCAGCACGCTGGCCTCCTCTATGGGTGCGAAGCTGACCTGGCCCTCGAAGCGCTCGGTGCGGCCGTTGGTGGTGTAGGGGCCGAACACCGCGTCATCGGAGATGCGGCGCGTGTCGTTGATGCCATAGCCGACGCGCGCGTTCAGCCTTCCGTCGAGGCCCGCATAGCGCAGGTTCGCATAGCCCAGCGTATCGCGCTTCATCCCGACGTTGAGGGCATCGGCACCGGTGTTGTCGTAGTCGTAGTTCGCCTTGGTGTAGAACCCGCCCGCATCGGCCGAGAGGCCCGGCGCGAACTCGATCGAGGCGCGGGCATTGGCGCTCTTGCTCTCGAAGCCGTCCTTCTCGGTGGCGCCGCGGCGCTCGTTGAAGGCCGAGAAGCCGTCGCCCTTGAGCCAGTTGCCGCCCAGCGTCAGCCCGACCGGGCCGACGAGACCCGCCGCCGAGACACTCGCCTGCTTGCGGTCGCGCCAGCCATACTCGGCTTGGCCGCGCGCGGTCCACTGCTCGGTCGGGCGGGCGGTGATGAAGTTGATGACGCCGCCCACCGCGCGGCTGCCCCACAGCACGCCCGAGGAACCGCGCACGACCTCGACACGGTCGAACTGGCCGATCGGCAGCGCGCCGAAGTCGAAGCCGCCGCCGACGTCGCCGGGATCGTTGATGCGCACACCGTCGATCAGCACCAGCGACTGCGCGTTCTCGGCGCCGCGCACGAAGACGCTCGCGGGCTGGCCGAAACCGCCCGACTGCACGGTCGAGATGCCGGGGATGCGGGCAAGCACGTCAGTGGCGGTGGTCGCTTGCGTGCGCTCGATCTGGTCGCGGGTGACGACGCTGACGGACTGGCCGACCTGGGTGATCGGCGTCGGCTCACGGGTCGCGGTGACGGTGATGTCGGTGCGCGCCATCGCACGGTCGCCCGCCGCCATTTGCTCGCCGATCGCAACCGCGTCCTGCGCCATCGCGGGGGTGCTCACGGCAAGCGCGGTGCCGAGCAAAAACAGATACTTCATATGTCCTCCGAACCTTTGAACGTGCTTGTGCCGTTCACGGCGGAGGCATGCGCGCCTTCCTCATGGCGCGTCACACTCGCTGCACCCGGAAGAACCCCGTCCGGCTGCGGAACGACCGTCTCGGGCAGGTCTCCTGGCTCCCGGATCGTCAGTCGCGCCATCCGCCTTCCCGGCCCTCATACGGGCCAGTGGCATGGTGGAGGCGGCCTCCCCGGTCACAGTTGCGGGGGCAGCGCCGGTATTCGCACCCGGCTTCCCTCTTAGGCCCTTGCGGGCAACCCATGACGTAACCGCGCGGATAGTGCGGCATACAGGGGTTGGCAAGCATTCGTCGTCCCGGACTCGATCCGGGGCCGGTGGCGGTCTTTAGGCGCGAGCCATGGGCAAGGCGCCACGCCGCAAGGGCGGCCGTTCACGGCCAGCGGTCCCGGATCAAGTCCGGGACGACGAGGCGCAGCCAAATCTTAAGCCCTTAAGCGTACAGAGCGTGGCTGTACCGCAACGGGACGGCCCGGAATGCCCGGATGCGCGCGCACCGGGCACAGGCTAGGCCGGTGCTGCCGAATTGCGGCCGAAAGGAACCGAGTGAGCCCTGCCCCTTCCATTCCCGGACCAGACGCCGCCCCGGCGCCGGTGATGGATTCGCAAGGCGCTCCGTTCGAACGCCCGCGCGATTTCGTCGGCCGCTATCCGCGCCGCGCCCGCGGTGTCGGCCACCGCCCGGTCGTCCTGCGCCGCCGCTGGACTTTCGCCGTGACCGCGCTCGCCGCCGTCGCCCTTCCCGCCTTCGCCGCGCCGGAAGGCTGGGACAGCTTCGCCATCGCCGACGCCGCCTCGCAAGGCGCCGAAGCACTGCCCATGCCGTTCGAGCAGGCAGGCGCCAGCTTCCCCGGTTCGGCCTTCTATTACCTCGAAGCCGAGAAGGCCCCGCTTCAGGTCGGCGAAGGCATCCGCTCCGACGCCGACGACAGCGTCTCCGGCCCGCTGGCTACCGCGCGGCCGATCTACATCGACAACTCCGGCGTCGACCGCACCCGCGCGCTGCAGTGCATGACTGCCGCGATCTACTACGAAGCCGCGAGCGAGCCCGATGCGGGCCAGCGCGCGGTGGCGCAGGTCGTGCTCAACCGCATGGCCCACCCGGCTTATCCCAAGACCGTCTGCGGCGTCGTCTACGAGGGGTCGGAACGTTCGACAGGCTGCCAGTTCTCGTTCACCTGCGACGGCTCGCTCGCCCGTCGCCCGCAGCGCATGTTCTGGGACCGCGCCGAAAACGTCGCGCGCCAGGCGCTGGCAGGCTACGTCTACACGCCGATCGGCCTCGCCACGCATTATCATACTGTCCAGGTGCACCCCTACTGGGCGCCGAGCCTGCAGTACCTTTCCACCATCGGCGCGCACCGCTTCTACGCGCTGCGCGGCGCGGCGGGCAGCGCGGCGACGTTCCGCTTCGCCTACCTCGGCGGCGAGCCGATGGCCGCTCCGCATCGCCATGACGACAGCGCCGATGCCGCCGCTGCAGCAGCGGCGCTCGACCCGCTCGCCGTCCAGCGCGCATTCGGCACGGCCCAGCCCGTGAAGGCAGAGCCGGTCGCGCAGGCAACCAGCCCGACCATGCCCATCCAGCCCAGCCCCGCCTATTCCAGCGAAGTGCAGCAGCGCGGCGGGGATTCGCTCTATACCGCCCGGAATCTGCCGGGTTCGCAGGGCATCAAGGCCGAGTACGCAAACTCCGGCCGCTGGATCACCCAGCCCGCAAATTGAAGATAATCGATTGCAACGGAGGCACCCGGGGAATGTCCCTAGGTGGTATCGTCAAGACTTGAGAAACCACGTCCCTGCATGATGGGTTCATCGCTGCCGGGGTAGAGGGTTGATCCGTCGACACCCACCAAGAAGAGAGACTATCCGCCCATGACCATCCGCTTCGCCGCCGCCATGAACGGGACGATGCCGGCCATTGCCGGAGTGCTCTGCACCGGCGCGCCGCTGGGCGCGGTCAACGACAACGGCCCCCTTCTCCCGCGCCCTAGCCTGCGCTCCATCGAGAGCAAGCCTGCCGCCGAGATCGACGCCGGCATTGCCGAAGCCCTCATGCATTTCGCACGCCACGGCCTCTCCGCCGCCGAACAGGCCCGCGTCGAGGCCGAGGCCGCCCATGAACGCGGCGACACCGCCGCACGCGCCCGCTGGCTGAGCATATGCCGCCACCTCGACCGCCGCATGGCCGCCGCTCTGGCCAAGCGCCTCGCGAGTTGAACGCCTAATCCTCCCTGTCGCGAAGCGATGGGGAGGCGGCAGTCGCGAAGCGACTGACGGAGGGGTGGGTTGCAATCCCCCTCCACCACCGACTACGTCGGCGGTCCCCCTCCCCATCGCTTCGCGACAGGGAGGATGAGAGTTTCGACGAGTCGCACCCAAAGCGACTTGCGCTCGCCATATCCCCGTTCGATACCATCCCCAGCGCCGCTAAACCCTTTCGCAACATTGCCGACAGGTGAACAAACAGGCGACTTTCCGCCATTTCACCCCCTTTATTGCAATTGCGAACTATTATCAGATAAAAGCTGATGCAAAGACCCCTTTGCCGGTTGCAATGGTCTTCCAAGGGGCGTAGGGCCGCCCTCGCAAACACCGGCACCTGCCATTTGCGGGATTAGCGCAGGCCGCCTTGAAGTCCGAGAAATCCCGCCCTCGGGAAGGACACGAACGGATCATGGCTCGTAAGAAGATTGCCCTTATCGGCGCCGGCAACATCGGCGGTACGCTGGCGCACCTCGCGGCGCAGAAGGAACTGGGCGACATCGTCCTGTTCGACGTCGCTGAAGGTCTCCCGCAGGGCAAGGCTCTCGATCTCTCGCAGTGTGGTCCGGTCGAAGGCTTCGACGCCAAGATCACCGGCACCAACGACTATGCCGACATTGCCGGCGCCGACGTCATCATCGTCACCGCCGGTGTCGCCCGCAAGCCCGGCATGAGCCGCGACGACCTGCTCGGCATCAACCTCAAGGTGATGAAGTCGGTCGGCGAAGGCATCGCCGCCAACGCACCCGACGCTTTCGTCATCTGCATCACCAACCCGCTCGACGCGATGGTCTGGGCGCTGCGCGAATTCTCGGGTCTGCCGCACAACAAGGTCGTCGGCATGGCCGGCGTTCTGGACTCGGCCCGCTTCTCGACCTTCCTGGCCTGGGAATTCGGCGTCTCGATCCGCGACGTGAACACCTTCGTGCTCGGCGGCCACGGCGACACCATGGTCCCGGTCGTGCAGTACTCGACCGTCAATGGCATCCCGGTTCCGGACCTCATCAAGATGGGCCGCACCACGCAGGAAAAGATCGACGCGATCGTGCAGCGCACCCGTTCGGGCGGCGGCGAGATCGTCGGCCTGCTGAAGACCGGCTCGGCGTTCTACGCACCGGCCGCCTCGGGCATCGCCATGGCCGAAGCCTACCTGGGCGACCAGAAGCGCATCCTGCCCGTCGCGGCCTATGTCGATGGCCAGTACGGCGTTGACGGCCTCTACGTCGGCGTGCCCGCAATCATCGGCGCGAACGGCGTCGAGGAAGTCGTCGAGATCGAACTGGACGAGGAAGCCAAGGGCAACCTCCAGGTCTCGGTCGACGCGGTCAAGGAACTGCTGGTCGCCTGCAAGGGCATCGACGGCACCCTCGCCTGAGTTTTTTGAATACCGCCCCCGCGACTGCCCCTCATTGTTGATACTCTCACAATGATGGGTAGCGCGGGGGCAAAATAGTTTCTTGGAACCTCCCCGGCCCAATCCGGCTGCTTCCACGATCAGGAACAGGAAAACCGATGTCGATCCTCGTTAACAAGAACACCAAGGTCATCACCCAGGGCATGACCGGCGCGACCGGCAGCTTCCACACCCAGGCTGCGCTCGACTACGGCACGCAGATGGTCGCGGGCGTGACCCCCGGCAAGGGCGGCCAGACCCACATCGGTCTGCCCCAGTACAACTCGGTCCACGAAGCCAAGGCTGCCACCGGCGCCAACGCCTCGTGCGTCTACGTGCCGCCGTTCGGCGCCGCCGACGCGATCCTCGAGGCGATCGACGCCGAGATCGAACTGATCATCTGCATCACCGAGGGCATCCCCGTTCTCGACATGGTGCCCGTGAAGCGCGCCCTCACCGGCTCGAAGTCGCGCCTGATCGGCCCGAACTGCCCCGGCGTCCTGACCCCCAACGAGTGCAAGATCGGCATCATGCCCGGCAGCATCTTCTCGCAGGGTTCGGTCGGCGTCGTCTCGCGCTCGGGTACGCTGACCTATGAAGCCGTGTTCCAGACCACTGCGGCAGGCCTCGGCCAGACCACGGCTGTCGGCATTGGCGGCGACCCGGTCAACGGCACCAACTTCATCGACATGCTCGAACTCTTCCTCGCTGACGAAGCCACCAAGTCGATCATCATGATCGGCGAAATCGGCGGCTCGGCCGAAGAAGAAGCCGCGCAGTTCCTCAAGGACGAAGCCAAGCGCGGCCGTCGCAAGCCGATGGCGGGCTTCATCGCCGGTCGTACGGCCCCTCCGGGCCGCCGCATGGGCCACGCCGGTGCGATCGTCTCGGGCGGCCAGGGCGGCGCCGAGGAAAAGATCGCGGCGATGGAAGAAGCCGGCATCAAGGTTTCGGCCAGCCCCTCGCTGCTCGGCGAGACGCTGGTGGAAGCCATCAAGGCTTTCGCCTGACACTATAGGTGCAACGGGGCGGCGTTTTCTTCGGAAACCGCGCCGCCCCGGAGCGCTTACCATGACGCGCAAGGGGCATCCGGTCCCGGCGTGAGTACCTAGCGGACTAGCGGCCCTCCCTCCCCGGAAAAATCCGTCAGCCCGCCAAACTGAAAACGTCGGACAACCCTGTCCGGGCGTGGCGATAGGTGATTCCTATGGGCGACGAGAGTTTCGATTTCACCCCGGACGCGGCACTGGACGAAGTTCAGGCCGGTCCCAGCTGGCAGCGCGGCAACTGGCCCCTCGTCGGCGGCGATGCCGAGGACGACTGGACGCAGGGACTTGATCCCACCGTCCTGAAGGCCGAGATCAAGAAGGCGGCCGCGAAAGGCGGCGCCCCGATCGACCAGTCCCGCATAGACGAAGCGGCGGCCGATGCAATCCGCGCGATGATGCTGATCCGCACCTATCGCGTGCGCGGTCACCTCGCGGCGGACCTCGACCCGCTCGGCCTCAACCAGCGCAAGCTGCCTGCCGACCTGACGCCGGAATACCACGGCTTCGCGGGCGCCGCGCAAGACCGCAAGGTCTACGTCGGCGGCGCGCTCGGCCTCGAGTGGACGACCGTGCGCGAGATCGTGCAGATCCTGCGTGCCAACTACTGCGGCAAGGTCGGCCTCGAATACATGCACATCTCGGACACGGAGGAGCGCCGCTTCCTCCAGGACCGGATGGAAGGCGCGAACAAGGAAATCGAGTTCACGCCGGAAGGCAAGAAGGCGATCCTCGCGGCCGTCGTGCGCGGCGAGCAGTACGAGAAGTTCCTCGGCAAGAAGTACGTCGGCACCAAGCGCTTCGGCCTGGATGGCGGCGAGTCGATGATCCCTGCCCTCGAGGCGGTGATCAAGTACGGCGGCCAGCTCGGCGTGAAGGAAATCGTCTACGGCATGGCCCACCGCGGCCGCCTGAACGTTCTCGCGAACGTGATGGCCAAGCCCTACAAGGTGATCTTCCACGAATTCTCAGGGGGGACCGCGAACCCCGAGGACGTGGGCGGCTCGGGCGACGTGAAGTACCACCTCGGCACTTCGACGGACCGCGAGTTCGACGGCACCAAGGTTCACATGAGCCTGATGCCGAACCCCTCGCACCTCGAAACCGTCGATCCGGTCGTGCTCGGCAAGGTCCGCGCCTACCAGCAGATCGCGGACGACATCGGCGACGACGTCGGCCCGAACGCCAAGCACAAGCAGGTGCTGCCGGTCCTCATCCACGGTGACGCGGCCTTCGCGGGCCAAGGCATCATCTGGGAGTGCTTCGGCCTCTCGGGCGTGAAGGGCTACAACACCGGCGGCTGCGTCCACTTCATCATCAACAACCAGATCGGCTTCACGACGAGCCCGCAGTTCGCGCGCAACTCGCCGTATCCCTCGGACGTCGCCAAGGGCGTCCAGGCGCCGATCCTGCACGTCAACGGCGACGATCCGGCGGCCGTGACGTTCGCCTGCAAGCTGGCGATCGACTACCGCCAGACCTTCGGACGCGACATCGTGATCGACATGTGGTGCTACCGCCGCTTCGGCCACAACGAGGGCGACGAGCCGGGCTTCACCCAGCCGCTGATGTATCAGAAGATCCGCCAGCACCCGCCGGTGTCGAAGATCTATTCCGACAAGCTGAAGTCGGAAGGCGTCATCGACGATGCGTTCCTGACGCAGACCGAGGCCGCGTTCACCGAGCATCTCGAAGAGCAGTTCGAGGCGGCCAAGACCTACAAGGCGAACCAGGCCGACTGGTTCTCCGGTCAGTGGAGCGGCTTCCACAAGCCCGCCGACCCCGAGACCGCGCGCCGCAACGTCGACACCAAGGTCGAGCCCAAGCTGTTCGAAAGCCTGGGCCGTACCCTGACGACCGTTCCTGCGGACCTCACCGTCCACAAGACGCTCGCCCGCGTGCTCGCCGCCAAGGAAGAGATGTTCAAGTCGGGCGAAGGCTTCGACTGGGCAACGGCGGAGGCACTCGCCTTCGGCAGCCTCGTCTCGGAAGGCTACGGCGTTCGCCTGTCGGGCCAGGACTGCGGCCGCGGTACGTTCTCGCAGCGCCACGCGGTGTGGACCGACCAGACCGACGAGCGCAAGTACGTGCCCCTCACCACGCTGCCGCATGGCCGCTTCGAGGTGCTGGATTCGACGCTGTCGGAATACGGCGTGCTCGGCTTCGAGTATGGCTTCGCCAGCGCCGATCCGAAGACGCTGGTGCTGTGGGAAGCGCAGTTCGGTGACTTCGCCAACGGCGCGCAGATCATTATCGACCAGTACGTCGCATCGGCGGAGTCCAAGTGGCTGCGCGCGAACGGCCTGGTGATGCTGCTGCCGCACGGTTACGAAGGCCAGGGACCCGAGCACTCCTCGGCCCGTCTGGAGCGTTACCTGCAGCTCTGCGCGCAGGATAACATCCAGGTCTGCAACATCACCAGCCCGGCGAACTACTTCCACGTTCTTCGCCGCCAGATGCGCCGTCCGTTCCGCAAGCCGCTCGTCATCATGACCCCCAAGTCGCTGCTCCGCCACCCGCTGGCGAAGTCCTCGGCGAAGGAGTTCCTCGAAGGCGACTTCAAGCGCATCCTCTCCGACCCCAAGGGTTCGGCTGACGAGGCGACCAAGAAGGTCGTGCTGTGTTCGGGCAAGGTCTTCTACGACCTGCTCGAAGCGCGCGATGCCGCCGAGATCGACGACACCCAGATCATCCGCATCGAGCAGCTCTACCCCTTCCCGGGCGAACCGCTGGCCAAGCGTCTGTCGAAGATGCCGAACCTCGAAGAGATCGTCTGGTGCCAGGAAGAGCCGAAGAACAACGGCTCCTGGTTCTTCGTCGAGCCGCTGGTCGAAGCCGCCGCCGTCGAGGCGGGCGTCAAGGCTCCGCGTCCGCGCTATGCGGGTCGCTCGGCCTCGGCCTCCCCGGCCACCGGCCTCGCCAAGCGCCACACCGCCGAACAGGCGGCGCTGGTCGCCGACGCGCTGCACCTTTCCGTCCGTTCCGAACTCCGTCGCAAGCAGAAGGCTTGAGATAAATCATGACCACCGAAGTCAAGGTCCCCGTCCTTGGGGAATCCGTCGCCGAAGCCACCATCGGCCAGTGGCTGAAGCAGCCCGGCGAAGCCGTTGCCGCTGACGAGCCCATCGCCAGCCTCGAGACCGACAAGGTCGCGATCGACGTCATGGCGCCCCACGCGGGCACCATGGGCCAGCAGCTCGTGGCCGAAGGCGACACCGTCGTCGTCGGCGCGCTGATCGCCACGATCGAAGAAGGCGCAGGCGCTCCCGCAGCCGCCAAGCCCGCCGCTGCGGCTCCCGCCGCCTCGGCCCCTGCTCCCACCCCGGCTCCCGCAGCCGCTCCTGCGGCTGACGAAGCCTCGGCCGGTGCATCGGTCCTCTCGCCGGCCGTGCGCCGCGCGATCCTGGAGCACGGTATCGACCCCGCGTCGATCAAGGGCACCGGCAAGGACGGCCGCATCACCAAGGACGACGTCCTCGAAGCCGCCAAGAACAAGCCCGCAGCCTCGGCGCCTGCCGCGTCGGTCCCGGCTGCTGCTGCCGCTCCCGCCGCGCGCGGCGAAGAGCGCGTGAAGATGACGCGCCTGCGCCAGACGATCGCCAAGCGCCTCAAGTCCGCGCAGGACAACGCCGCCCTCCTCACCACCTTCAACGACGTCGACATGTCCGCCGTCATCGAGGCGCGTGAGAAGTACAAGGACGTGTTCCAGAAGAAGCACGGCATCAAACTGGGCTTCATGTCGTTCTTCGCCAAGGCTTCGGTCCTGGCGCTGAAGGACATCCCGGCGGTCAACGCGCAGATCGACGGCGACCAGATCGTCTACCACGACTACGTCGACATCTCGATCGCGGTCTCGGCCCCGAACGGCCTCGTCGTCCCGGTCGTCAAGGACTGCGACAAGCTGGGGTTCGCCGGCATCGAGAAGGCCATCGCGAACTTCGGCAAGAAGGCCAAGGAAGGCACGCTGACCATGGCCGACATGGCCGGCGGCACCTTCACCATCTCGAACGGCGGCGTGTTCGGTGGCCTCATGTCCACCCCGATCATCAATCCGCCGCAGTCGGCGGTGCTGGGCCTCCACCGCATCGAGGACCGTGCAGTCGTCCGCAACGGTGAGATCGTGATCCGCCCGATGATGTACATCGCGCTGTCCTACGATCACCGCCTGATCGACGGCCGCGAGGCGGTCACCGCGCTCAAGACCATCAAGGAAGCGATCGAAGACCCCACCCGTCTGCTGATCGACCTCTGAGACTGACAAGCCCCGCCCGCCCCGAACTCTGGTCGGGCGGGGTTTTCACTTGCGCTGAAACGATTATTACCGCTCGTGACTGATTGTGCGAAGCACGAGCGTGAGGAGGCCTACAATGGCTGATTACGACTACGACGTCCTTGTCATCGGTGCCGGCCCCGGCGGTTATGTCGCGGCGATCCGCGCAGCGCAGCTGGGCCTGAAGACCGCCTGCGCCGAAGGGCGCGAGACGCTGGGCGGCACCTGCCTCAACGTCGGCTGCATCCCCTCGAAGGCCCTGCTCCACGCTTCGGAATACTTCGAGGCGGCCAAGGGCGGCGCGATGGCCGCGATGGGCATCAAGGTCACCCCCGAACTCGACCTGCCCACCATGCAGGGCCAGCGCCTCGACGCGATCAAGGGCCTGACCGGCGGCATCGAGTTCCTCTTCAAGAAGAACAAGGTCGACTGGCTGAAGGGCTACGCCCAGTTCAAGGACGCGCACAGCGTCGAGGTCGCGGGCAAGACCGTGACCGCCAAGAACATCGTCATCGCCACCGGCTCGTCGGTCACCCCGCTCCCGGGCGTTGAGATCGACAACGAAGGCGGCGTGGTGGTTGACTCCACCGGCGCGCTGGAACTGGCTTCGGTGCCGAAGAAGATGGTCGTCATCGGCGGCGGCGTGATCGGTCTGGAACTGGGCTCGGTGTGGCGTCGTCTCGGCGCGGAAGTCACCGTGGTCGAATTCCTCGACCAGCTGCTCCCCGGCATGGATGGCGACGTCCGTAAGGAAGCCGCCAAGATCTTCAAGAAGCAGGGCATGGCCCTCAAGCTCGGCACCAAGGTCACCGGCGTGACCGTGGCCGAAGTGAATGGGGGCAAGAGCGCCAAGGTCACCGTCGAGCCCGCCAAGGGTGGTGACGCCGAAGTGATCGAGGCCGACGTCGTCCTCGTCTCGATCGGCCGTCGTCCGAACACCGAGGGCCTCGGCCTCGGCAACATCGGCCTTGAGCTGAACGCCCGCGCGCAGATCGAGACCGACCACGACTTCGCCACCAAGGTGGACGGCGTCTGGGCGATCGGCGACGTGATCCCCGGCCCGATGCTCGCGCACAAGGCCGAGGACGAAGGTATCGCCGTCGCCGAGAACATCGCGGGCCTGACCGGCATCGTGAACCACGACGTCATCCCCGGCGTGGTCTACACCCAGCCCGAGATCGCGGGCGTGGGCCTGACCGAGGAAGCCGCCAAGGAGCGCGGTGCGATCAAGGTCGGCAAGTTCCCGATGCTGGCGAACTCGCGCGCCAAGACCAACCACGAGCCCGACGGCTTCGTGAAGGTCATCGCCGATGCCGAGACCGACCGCGTGCTCGGCGTGTGGTGCATCGCCTCGGTGGCGGGCACGATGATCGCACAAGCCGCGCAGGCCATGGAATTCGGCGCGACCTCGGAAGACATCGCCTACACCTGCCACGCGCACCCGACCCACTCGGAAGCGATCAAGGAAGCGGCGATGGCCGTGACGGGCAAGCCGATCCACATGTGATCGCGCCGTCAGGCTGAGCGAAGGGGCCGGTGCGAAAGCGCCGGCCTTTTTCGTTTGCGCTTGGGCCCCCTCCACCACCCGCTGCGCGGGCGGTCCCCCTCCCCATCCCTGCGGGACAGGGAGGATTAAGGCATTCTAACTTCCTATCCTCCCTGTTGCGAAGCAATGGGGAGGGGGACCGCCGACGCAGTCGGTGGTGGAGGGGGACAGCATGCCGCCAATCCAGACGATCCGTCGCGCGCGCAAACTCCGCCGCACCATGACCCCGCCCGAGGTAATCCTCTGGCAACACTTGCGCCGCTCTCCCATGGGCCTGAAGTTCCGCCGCCAGCATTCGATCGGCCCCTACGTGCTCGACTTCTACTGCCCCTCCGCAAAGACCGGCATCGAAATCGACGGCGCGGTTCACGACATGGGCGAGAACCCCGAGCACGACCTCCATCGCGGCGCCTGGCTGTGCGAACACGGCATCGCCATCATCCGCATCCCCGCCCGCGAGGTGCTGCGCACACCTGAAACCGCCGTCGCCGCACTCGTAAGCACCTGCCAACGATAACCTGAATTGGAACCCGCCAGCCGCTCGCGAATTTCACCGCGACTATGGTTCCACGGGGCGTTCCACGCATGACCTTGCGCATTATCCTGCCGGTTCTGGCGGGCACCCTCGCACTCACCGCCTGCAAGCGCGAACGCTTCCAGCCTCCGCCGCGCGCCCACGACGAAGTCCGGATCGAACCGCAGGCGTCGCTCATCACCGTCCCGGTCACGGCGGACCTCACCGAACTCGCCGCCGCGCTCGACCGGGAGATACCCCGCACCCTCTGGACCATCGACAAGCCCGGCCAGACTTGCGTGAAGTCGAAGCAGGTCGATCTCGGCATCACCACCCTCAAGACCCCGGCGCTCAAGTGCCGGATCGTCGGGGACGTGACCCGCGGCCCGATGACTTTCGCCGGGCGCGGCAAGGAAATCCGCCTGACGATGCCGCTCCACGCCGTCCTGCGCGCCGAGGACATCGGCGGCATGCTCAAGCGCGAGACCGCAACCGCCGACGCCGTGGCGGAAGCCACCGTGCGCATCACCCTCGCCGACGACTGGACGCCGCGCGGGACCGTGGACATCCGCTATGACTGGACCAACTCCCCGCATGCGGAATTTCTCGGCCAGCGCATCGACTTCACCGAAAAGGCCGACCGCAAGCTGGCCCCGGTGATAGCCAAGCTGGAGCGTGAACTGCCCGGCCAGCTCGGCCGCCTGCAACTGCGCCGCCAGGTAGAGCAGGCGTGGAATTCGGCCTTCACCACCCTGTCGCTCAACCGCGAGAACCCGCCGGTGTGGATGCGCGTGAAACCCACCGAACTGCAGTACGGCGGCTACGAACTCGACGGCAAACGTATGCTGCTGCGCCTCGGCGTGAAGGCGGTGACCGAAACCTTCGTCGGTCGGCGTCCCGAAGATCCCGCGCCGACCCCGCTGCCGCCGGTCAAGCCGTTGCAAGCACAGGCCGGACGCCTCGCCTTCTTCATCCCGGTCGTCGCCGATTACCATGAACTCGAACCGGTGCTGATGAAGGCGCTGCGCAAGCGCTCCACACGCCCCTTCACCGTACCCGGCGTCGGTCCGGTGCGTACCGATTTCCGCAAGGCCACGATCTACGGCACCACCGGCGGACGCATCGCCGTCGGCCTCGACTTCACCGCGCGTGACGAGGCGGGCAAGCTCGGTGCAACCAAAGGCACCGTCTGGATGACCGGCGTGCCCGTCAATGCCGAGGATTCGCGCCGGATCGGCTTCGAGGATTTCGAGGTCAGCGGCACCACCGACATGCGCGGCGGCGACCTGATCCTGCGCCTCGCCAACACGCCGGGCATGAGCGCGACGATCGCGGGCGCGCTGGCCCAGAATTTCGAGAAGGATTACGGCAAGCTCCTCGGCAAGATCGGCCGCGCGATCGAGGACAAGCGCGAAGGCGACCTCGTCATCCGTGCCGAGGTAACCCGCACCCGCACTGGCCGCATCCAGGCAGCGGGGCGCGGCCTATACCTGCCGGTCTGGGCGGACGGCACGGCGTCGATCACCGTGACACGCTGAACAGACATCATCACGGTTCGGCAACAAGCCGGCAGCATTTGCCACCTACCTCCATTTGCACAAGGATTGTGCATTATTGCCTAATATTTAGGCACGTCTTGGGAGGAAACATGAGCCTGCTCGCCGCTTTCGGTTTCATTGGCGCTCTCGCCGCCACCGCCGCGCCCGTACACAGCGTCTCCGTCGATCACCGCGGCAGCACTTACAGCGTCGACTACCGCGCCCGCGTCGAGACCAGCATGCGCACCATCGGCATTGCCCCGCCCGCACGCCAGAGCACGCAGCGCTGCGTGATGACCGCAAGCGTCTCGGTCGAACGCGTCATCGCCGACGGCGGACACGCCCTGACCGCAGCGCTGCCCGGCAAGGAGACCTTCACCCGCCAGTTGCCCGGCGACTGCCGTAGCCGCGACGCCCAACTGGCCCGGCTCGTCGATGACAAGACCCCCGCCATCACCGCACACCTAGCCGAAGCGGCGAGCGCCGACCGCGAGCACGCCCTCGCTGCTATCGACGCCGCGCATCACTTCGCCGCGAACTGACGGACACTGCCAGGAAAGATTGCTAGATCAATCGGATGCGATATTTTCTCGGTATGGCCGTCGCGGTATGCGGCGGCCTCGTCTTTGCTGATGCCAACGCGCAATCGGCAGGTTCCACCGTATCCTTCGAGGCCGAAACCGATCACCGCGAACGGGGCCTGAGCGGAAGCGACGGCAAGGCCGCGCTCGGCGTCTCTGCCTCGGTGCCGGTCACCTACGATCTCGGAATAGACCTCGATGCCGTGACCTTGCGCGGCAGCGCACGGCACGGCGGCGCGGATATCGGTCTGACCCTGGCGCCGCGCTACGCTTTGCGCAGCGGGGGGTGGGACCTGTCCGCCGGGGTGCGTGGCAATGTCTTCGTCGGCCGCGCGGGCACCAGCTATGCCGAGCTGACCGGCGAGATCGCGCGCACGCTCGGCCCGGCGCAGCTGGTTCTGAGCGCCGCGTTCGCGCCCTCGCAGGATGCCATCGGCGGCAGCAACCTCACCCTCGACGCGCAGCTTTCGGCCAGCATACCGGGCACGCCGGTGACGCTCTACGGCGGTGTCGGCCACACCAGCGGTTCCTCCAACGGCGATCCGCGCGCGGCCCGCCTGCGACCGGGCGGCGACTACCTCGACCACCATGTCGGCGCCGAGTACACGGACGCCAACTTCGCTGCGGGGCTGCGCTATTCCGGCACTTCGATCGGGAAGGACGAGGTCGATCCGCTCTCGCGCTGGACCGATCGGCATTACGGTTCGCGCGTGATGGCTTACTTGCGCTTCACGCCATGAACCTGCACGCCCTCTCCGATTGACCAGATGCGCGGCAGGGCGCCGGGCTGGCACTAGGCGACGACAAACGCACGGGAGAGCGCGATGAAGGCAGTCTGGTACAACGAGAACGGCGGCCCCGAGGTCATGCACTTCGGGGAGCAGCCGGATCCGGAAGTCGGCCCGCGAACCGTCCTCATCCGGGTCAACGTCATCTCGATCGAGGGCGGCGACCTGCTCAACCGAATCCACACGCCGCCTGCGCACACGCCTTTCGTCCCCGGTTACCAGGCGGCGGGAACGGTGGCGGCGGTGGGCGCGGAAGTGACGCGCTTCGCCGTCGGAGACCGGGTGGTCGGCTTCAACTGGAGCGGCAGCCATGCCGAACTCTTCGCGGTGCCCGAAACTTACGCCTATCCGGTGCCCGAGGGGATGGACCTTGCCCTCGCGGCGGTGGTGCCGATCGCCTTCGGGACAGCCTACGATGCGCTGTTCACCTACGGCGGACTGGTCGCAGGCGAGACGGTGCTGGTCCAGGGCGCGGCGGGCGGAGTGGGCCTCGCCACCGTGCAACTCGCCTCGCAGGCGGGCGCTACGGTGATCGGCACGGCCTCCAGCCCTGAACGCCTTGCCCGGGTGGAACCTTTCGGCCTGACGCACGGCATCGACTATCGGCGGGAGGACATCGCCGCGCGGTGCAAGGAGATCACCGCGCGCAAGGGCATCGACCTTGCGCTGGATCTTGCCGGCGGGGCGGGCAAGGATGCTCTGGTAGAGGCGCTGCGCGGCCACGGCCGCTATGCGGTGGTCGGCGCGGCGGAAGGGACGTTGCCCAGCTTCGGGTTCTTCGAACTGATCCGCAAGGCGATGCAGGTCACCGGCATCTCCTTCGGCCGCGACATGCACACCCCGCGCGTCCACGCCCTGCTGGCGGACCTGTTGGCGAAAGTCCACGCAGGCGAACTGGCGATGCCGATCGAGCGGGAATTCGGCCTCGCCGAAGCCGTGGCGGCGCACCGCTTCGTTGCCGAGGGGCATCCGTTCGGCCGTGTGGTGATGCGGATTTAGCCTATCCTCCCCGAGACAAGCTCGGGGAGGAATGGTCACAGCGGATCGAATTCGAGGTGCAGCGACTTCAGAGCGCGCAGCACATACGTCGGCTCATAATCGAACCGGCGCGCGCTCTCGGGGCCGTGGTGTTCCTCCGACAGCCGGATCTCGCCCATGCGTGCGAGCAACCGCTCTATGCTGACCGCCACCTCGCGCCGGGCCAGCGGCGCGCCGATGCAGGTATGCGCGCCGCGTCCGAAGGCAAGGTGCTCCTTGATCCGGGGCCGGTCCATATCGAACCGTGAAGGATCGGGAAAGCGCGCCGGATCGCGGTTGGCGGCCATGTGGCTCATGAGGATCGGCGTGCCCGCCTTGATCTCGACCCCGCCCAGCGTCGTGGTCTTGCGGCAGAGCCGCCCCGCGCTCTTCACCGAGCCGTCGTAGCGCAGCAGTTCTTCGACGAAGTCGGGAATGCGAGCGGGATCGCGGCGCAGTTCGGTCTGGATGTCGGGGCGTGTGGTGATCACCTTGAAACCGTTCGCCAGAAGGCGGTTGGTGGTGTCCTGCCCCGCGCCGAACAGGAACGCCGCCAGCCCCGTCACGTCGACGAGCGAAGGCTTCGAGCCATCCGGATACGTGGCCTTCGCCAGTTCCCCCAGAATGTCCTCCCGCGCCAGCAAGGTGCGAAAAGGCCGCATCAGCGGATGACCGGCAATCCGTCGCCGCGCGATGAGGCCAAACAGTTCCTTGCCCACCGGGACCAGCGGGTTCTTCATCATCTCCTCGTGCGTGGCATCCATCGGCACGGGGATCGCCCCTTCCAGCAACTTGCGAAAACGAGCGCGCGTGGCCTCGGACAAGCCCAGCAGGTCGGAGATCACCAGCGCGCCGTAAGGCCCGCCGTACTGGCGCACGATATCGACCTGCCCGTCGCCGTGGAACTCGTCGATCAGCCCCTCCGCCGTGGCCGCAAGCCGGGGCTGCAACTGCTTCAGCCGGCTGGGCGTGAACAGGCGCGAGAGAATCGAGCGCAAGTTCGCGTGGCGCGTGCCCTGTTCGCAGACTATCTGGTCGGCGAAGGCGATCTTGCTGCGATGGGCCTCCAGCTCGTCGCCGATATCGTCGCCCTCCGGCACGAACGGCAGGTCGACCATGCCGCCGGTGACGCCGTTGATCTCCGAGAAATGTTCGGTGTCGAGCGACACCTGGACGACCTCCTCATAACCCACGACGGCCACCGCGCCGCGATGCGGGAGCCGCACGACAGGTCCCTGCGCACGCAGATAGTCGAAGTAGGCATGCGGATCGTCCACCAGCGCAATGTCGGTGTACCAGTCGGCCTTCTCGTAGGACACGCATCTCGCTCCCATACTTTTATGATCCTTTGTGTATCGTAAAATCCGATTGGGTCAAGCGGCGCACTGCGTGCTAGGAGCCGGGGCATGATCCCGCCTTCCCCCGCCCTGCCCCCTGCGCTCGACCTTGTCGGCATCGCGGTCTTCGCGCTGACGGGTGCCCTCGCCGCCGCGCAGCTGCGCCAGACTTTCGTGACCGTGGCCTTCTTCGCGCTGATCACCGGGGTCGGCGGCGGTTCCCTGCGCGACCTGCTCATCGGGGCGCCGGTGTTCTGGGTCCACGACCCGCTGGTGGCGCCGGTGTGTCTCGCCGTAGCGCTGCTCGCGTGGTTCACGCCGGTCCGCTGGTGGCGCGGGCATATCCTGGAGTGGGCCGACGCGCTGGGTCTCGCGGTCTATGCCGTGTTCGGCACGATCAAGGCGCTGCATTGGGGCGTCCCGCCGGTCCCCGCGATGCTGATGGGGGTGATCACCGGCTGCATTGGCGGCATCGTGCGCGACGTGCTGGCGGGCCAGCCCTCGATCCTGATGCGGCCCGAACTTTACGTGACGGCAGCCGCGCTCGCCTCCGGGGTCGCTGCAGCAGGCATCGCCGCGGGCCTGTCCCCGGCGATGACCTGGGCGATCGCCGTGATCGCCGGCTTCGGGCTACGCGGCGCGGCGATCCATTGGTCGCTGGGCCTGCCGCTCCATCCGGGCGAGGATGATTAGGCCACCTTCAACCGCCGCCGCATCGCCGCTTCATCCATCATGGCGGTGCCCCGCAACTGGCCGAGGCGCACGCCGGTGCACGTCATCTTGAAGTGAGTGAAATCCTCGTACCATTCGAGGCCCATCGCAGACTTGCCGCTGATCTCCTCCCACAGCGCGATCGTCTCCTCCCGCGTGCCCATGCCTTCGAGATACGCGCCGTACGTCGAATTGCGGCCGTGCATCGTCTCGGACAAGGTGCAGAACCAGGCGAGATCGTGCAGCGCGCCGCCGAGCGAGGGCTGTTCCCAGTCCATCACCGCGACGACCCGGAAGTCGTCGTCGAACATCATGTTGCCGATGCGCGCGTCGCCCCAGACGATCCCCTCGGGATCGTGGGCAGGCCATGCGCTCTCTAGCCTTGCCAGCGCATCGCGCAGCACCGGCTGCGGCGCGGTCTCCTCAAGCCAGGCGGTGAAGCGCTGGTACTTGTCCCACTCCTGCGCCAACCCCCGCGCCGCCGCCCCCTTGCCGCCGAGGAACCCCGCGCTCGTCACCGGCACGCGCTGGATCGCCGCGAGCTGCTCGACCGCGCTGCGCCACACGCTGCGCCGCTGCTGTGGCGCAGCGTCGTGCAGCCAGCCCTCGCGCCCATAAGGCGGGATCGACACGGGCACGCGGCCCTGCTTCTTCTCCATCACGAAGAACGGATTGCCGAGGATCGACGGGTCCTCCTCGAACCACAGCGGCCTGGCAACGCGGACAAGTCCTTCGTCCGACAGCAGCTTCATGATCGCGTGCTGCTCGTCGAACAGGTTGTCCGGGAAGACGGTAAAGGTGCGCGGCTTGATCCGGACCACGCAGCCTTGCGTGCGCGGCTGCCCACCCTCGGTCCAGTGTGCATCGAACAGCACCGTCTCATGGCTCTGCCCGGCACCGCGCGGATAGGCGAGATCGGTGACGGCGATGCCGATGGCGCGCGGCAAGCAACCGCCGAGCCAATGTTCGAGGCGCCCGGCCAGTTCGGCAAGATCCCGCGTTTCGGGGGCAACGATCACGTCAGACACAGGCTCTCTCCCACCCGGCGATGCCTGAATTTCGATAGCGCATATCGATGGTTCGGTATCGCGAATTTATTTTCGCGATAATTGATATGCTGGCAAGCGCGCGCGGTCAAGCAAGGCGCGCCTCGCCCGGGCGGGATTGCCGTCGCCCCGGATTCGATCCGGGACCGGTGGCGGTCTTTAGCTGCAGTTCATGCGGAAGGCATCGAAGCGACAGGCGGGCCGTTCACAGCCAGCGGTCCCGGGGCAAGCCCGTTACCGCGAAGTCAGTCGCTCTCGCCGCCGCCGGCCAGGAAGCCGGAGATGCGCTCGCAAGCATGGGCCAGGCGGGCACCGGCCTCGGACAGCGCCGTGCCGTTCATGGCGCCGTGGAAGCCGGCCATGACCAGCGCCATCACCACCCGGTTGCGGCTGTCGTAGATCGGCGCCATCAGCGCCACGAGCGGATAGACCCGCTGCCCGTCGACCTCGACGAGCGGCACCACCGGCGGGTCCTCGGTGCCCGAGCGCACGCCGAGTTCCTCTTCGCTGCCTGGACGGCGCAATAGCGCGAGGTAGCCGTGCGCGCGCACGAACTCGAGCCCTGCGCGGAACTGGCCGAGATTCTCCTCACCGAGCGGCGGATCGGCCCGAGATACCCATGCATCGGCGTCCCGCGCGGAACGGGCGAAGAAGGTCATCGCCTGAATCCAGCGCAGCGGCATGCGCGTGCCCAGCGGCACCGGATAGCCGATATGGCTGAGTGAGGCCGCGCGTTCCCGCAGATGGATCACGTCGCCTTCGAGGAAGTAGGCCCCGCAGACCACGTCGAATTCGTCGGCCAGGCTGCGCATCTCGGGCTGCGCGACCTGCAGCGGCGAAAAATGCGCCGCCGCCGTGCGCCCGATCGCCGCCAGCGCGGGGCCGAGCACGTAAGTCTTGTCGGTCGTGCGATAGAGGTAGCCGACATCGACGAGGCCGGTCAGCAGCGCATGGCAGGTCGCGCGGCTCAACTTCAATGCCCGCACCAGATCGGTCAGAGCGAACGCCTGCCCGGGATGGTCGGCGATGAAGTTGAGGATGGCCGCGACGCGGGCGACACCGGGAGAGGAACGCGACATGGCTGCTTTCGATATTTCGAACCGTTCGGGCCTATTGGCAATCGGCACGGTTCGTCAATAGGCACGCCTGTTCATTAAAGCGAACTTCAGCCGCGCCCGAGCCGGTCCTCCATCATCCGCGCCAACTCGCGCCGGGCCACCTTGTTGGAATGGAGGAGCGGTATCTCTTCGCGTTCCAGCGGAACATAGGCACGCGGCACCTTGTAGCTGGAGAGACGCCGACGCAATTCCGCCTCGATCACGGCGAAATCGAGTTCCAGCCCGTCGCGCGCGATCACCGCCGCGACCAGCAGCGCGCCGCGCTCGCGGTCCGGCAGGCCGACCACGTAAGCGGTGTGCACTCCGTCCAGCGACTGCAGTTCCATCTCCACTTCGGCCGGGGAGACGTTGGAACCGGACACCTTGATCATGTCCCCCCCGCGCCCGACGAAATGCACCCGGCGTCCTTCCGGACGGTCCTCCATCACGCACATGTCGCCGGTGCGATAGTAACCGTCGGGTGTGTAGTGCTCCGCCCGCTCGATCTTGTGGAGGCCGCTGGCGACGGGATAGCCGCGCACCTGCATCTCCCCCGCCTCGCCCGCCGCGACCGGGCGGTTTTCGGCATCTGCGATACGGATTTCGTAGCCCGGCCCGAAATGGTCCATCGGTGCACAGACCGGCCGCCCCGGCGCGCGGAAGTCATCGCCCCACGAGTACGGCCCCAGCGTCTCGCTCATGCCGAGGCCCCACCATGGCTTCGGTCCGCGCATGGCCGCAAGATCTTCCTCCGCCAGCACCGAGCCCATCGCGAAGCGGCTGTTGGAAAGCGTGCGCTCGGTGCACACGACGGTCGCCCCCGCTTCCAGCCCCGGCACGAGGTACATCATCATGCCGCCGACCCAGAACATCGGCAGGATGCAGGCCACGCGCTTCCCGGGCACATGCCCCATCATCTCGCGCATCGTATGGCTGCGGAAGCAGACGGGGCCATGGGCATGGCGCACGCCCTTGGGCAGCGCCATCGAGCCGGAGGTGTAGATCTCGACCATCTGGTCGGTCGGATGGACTTCGGATTCGACCTCGCGCAGCAGGTCTTCGCCTACCGTCGCGGCGGCCCCGGCCAGCCAGTCGAGCGGTGTGATGCTGGGAGGCAATCCCTCTCCGTCCGAGGCGATCCAGCGCAAGTACGGCGCCCTGCCAAGCCGCAGCGCGCCGCTCTCCTGCCCGTCCAGTTCGGGGAGCGCCTCCAGCACGCGCTCGGCATAGTCCTTGCCCAGCATCGTGCGCTGGAGGATGAGCCCCTGCACATCCGACTGGCGCAGCACGCGGACCAGTTCGTTGGCGCGGATCATCGTGCTGACCGGCACTGCGACGGCGCCGATCCTGCTCACCGCCGCCAGCATCACCGCGAATTCCGGTCCGTTGCCGTGAATGAAGCCGACCCGCGCCCCCTTGCCGATCCCGCGCGCCAGCAACCCGCGCGCCAGCATGGCCGAACGCGCCTCAAGCTCGCGATAAGTGACGCAGGCCACCGTCTCCTCGCCTTCCTCCAGCGTCACCGCGACGGCATCGCCATAGGCGGCAGCGACAGCCCGAATGAGGCTGGGGAACGTCTGTGCATCCCCCGGAAGGTCTGCAACGGTGTGGGCGGCGGCCTCGGTGTTCACGTTCCCGGCTCTCCTCTCGGCCGTGCCGACACGAAGGGCGCCGGGCACGACCACTGGCAACCGCTCAAGCAGTTCGCCATTTCAAATCAGGAGTCGATATTCCGGAAAACTGTCTGAAGCGCAACGCCCGCGCGCGTCGATACCGCGCGGGCGTTTCGGCTCAGATCATGCCATGCCCATCGACGGCCACCGAGCGAATGTGCCCCGAGCCATCGACGCTGCAGGCAAACGGGCGGCCGTCCTGCAGGCGCCCCTCGACGCTGTAGCGCTCGCCCATGCGCCGCACCGAGTCCACCGATTCGACGCGCTTGTCACCGCGCTCGAGTTCCGCAGAACAGGCGTCGACCGCGCCGCCCAGCGATCCGGCCCCGGCAGGCTCGTCCGAATAGTCGCGGCCGCTCACCGGGCCGCCCGGATATGGCGCGGTATCGCCATTGTCAGCCGGCGGCGCGCCATAGTCCGCATCGTCCCCCGCTTCCGGGCCGCCCGGATAGCGATAGGGCGCGTGCTCGCCGCCACGCTTGTCGGCGCTGTTCTTGCTGACGGCAGAAGCGATCGCGGCAACCCCGCCGACGACCAGCAGCCCGGCCAGAAGGTCCCCGCCATCGATGCCGCCGCCGCGATAGTGGCGATGGCCCCTCCACTCGTCCCGGCCGTGTGCGAGAACCGGCGTGGCGGTGACGCAAAGCACCGCGAGCGCGGCAAGGGATACGGCGGCACGCGAACGCAACATCTTCATCGGGAGAAACCCTATCCGGCGCGCACGGTCCGCGCCGCCCAAGTCACGGAACGTACGCCGCTCATGCTGTCCTATGCATGAACCGCTTCACGGCGTCGCGGCGGTCGGCTCTCCGGCCTGAGCGACACTGGCTTCGGCCGAAAGGCGCAGCCCCGTCCACTGCGCGACGAAGGCAAGGATGTCCGCACCCTCCTCGATCGCCTTGTCCGTGGGCTTTCCTGAGCCGTGTCCGGCGCGGGTCTCGATGCGGATGAGACGCGGCCTGGCCCCGAGGTTCGCGTGCTGCAGCGCCGCCGTGTACTTGAACGAGTGCCCGGGCACCACGCGGTCGTCGGTGTCCGCCGTAGTAACCAGGATCGCCGGATACTGCGCACCCTCGCGAATGTTGTGGTAGGGCGAATAGGCGCGCAGGACCTTGAAGTCGTCTTCCCGGTCCGGCCTCCCATAGTCGTCGGTCCAGTAACGCCCGGCCGTGAAGCGGTCGAAGCGCAGCATGTCCATGACGCCCACTTGCGCGACCGCCGCCGCGAACAGGTCCGGCCGCTGGTTGACCACCGCACCCACCAGCAGGCCACCGTTCGAGCCGCCCTGAATGGCAAGGCCGTCCTTCTTCGCGATGCCCTCGTTCACGAGGAACTCGCCCGCCGCGATGAAGTCGTCGAAGACGTTCTGCTTGTTCTGCCGCCGCCCCGCATCGTGCCACTCGCGCCCGTACTCGCCGCCGCCGCGCAGGTTCGCCAGCGCGAAGGCCCCGCCCGCCTCCAGCCACGCCATGCGCGTCGCCGAGAAGCCGGGGGTCAGCGAAACGTCGAAGCCACCATATCCATAGAGCAGCGTCGGCACCGGCTGCTTCGCCTTGGCCACCACGCGGCTGCGCACGATGAACATCGGTACGCGGGTGCCGTCCTTCGACGTGAAGAAGCGCTGCTCGACCACGTAGGCACCCGGATCGTAGCACATCTTCGGCGTCGCGAAGGGCGTCGTCACCCCGGTCGCCAGATCCATCCGGTAGATAGATGCCGGGCAGTTGAAGCTGGTGAAGGCGTAGAACGTCTCCGGATCGCCCGGCCTCCCGCGAAAGCCCGAAGCGGTGCCGATGCCGTTCAGCGACAGCGTCTTGCCGACACTGCCGTCGAGCGCCAGGATTTCCGCATGGCTCGCCGCATCGCGCATGTAGTTGAGGACGAGCCGGTCCCCGACGATCCCGGCGCGCTCCAGAATATCCTCACGCTCAGCGACGATCTCGGTCCACTCGGCCTTGGGTGCATCGAGATCAATGCCGACGAGCCGATAGCGCGGCGCGTTCCGGTTGGTCACGTACCACAGCTTGCGCCCGGCACCTTCGACCAGCTTCCAGTCATTGGTGAAACCGGAGACGAGCGGCACTGCCTTCCATCCGTCGCGCTTGCGCTTGTCGAGATCGATCACCCGCACTTCGTAGCGCGCATCGGTGCCGACGTGGCTGGTGATGAGCGCCAGGCGCCCGTCCTGCGTCACGTCCGCCACATGCCCCCGGTCGGGCGCGTCGGGCGTCGCATAGACCAGTTCGTCCGCGTCCTGAGCCGTGCCGATGCGGTGGAAATACACGGCCTGATTGTAGTTCAGCGACTGGAACGCCGCCCCCTCCTTCGGCTCCGGGAAGCGCGAATAGAGGAAACCTTCCTCGCCCACCCATGAGAGGCCCGTGAACTTGGCCCAGCGCACCTCGTCCTGCAGCGGCTCGCCGGTCTTGACGTCGATCACGCGCAGGATGCGCCAGTCGCTGCCGCCGTCCTGAACGCTATACAGCAGATAGCGCCCCTTCTGCGAGGGCTCCCAGGAATCGAGCGCCGTCGCCCCGTCCTTCGCCCAGGCGTTGGGATCGAGCAGCAGGCGCGGCTTGCCGTCCAGCCCCTTGCGTACGAACAACTGCGCCTGGTTCTGCAGGCCGGTGTTACGGGTGTAGAAGTAGCTGCCGCCCGCCTTCACCGGGATGCCGAAGCGCTCGTAATCCATGAAGGCGCGGATGCGGCGCTGGAACTGCGCGCGCTGGGGGAGTGCGGTCAGATAGTCTTCGGTGACGGCGTTCTCACGGCTCACCCAGTCGGCGACTTCGGAGGAATGTCGTACGTCATCCTCGAGCCAGCGATAGGGATCGGCGATGGCCTCGCCGAACTGGGTCTCTACGACAGTGTCGCGGCGGGTCTGTGGATAGCTGATGTCGGACATAGGCCCTGCCCAGATGGGCGTCGCCGCCCCCGACAGCAAGAGCGCCGCCAGCACCTGCAGACCGCTAGTCTTCACACATCCTCCCGACCCTGCTTTTGAGCATGCTGTCTAGCACATCGGCGTTCCGGGGAAAGCTCGCATGAAAAAGCGGCCGCGAACCGAAGTCCGCGACCGCTTCTCTATCCCGTCAGGGACGCCGAGTGGCTTACGCCTCGGCGAATTCCTCGGCGTCGGTGTGCACCGGACCGGAGTCCTGGCCCTTGGCATCGACGTCGCGGTCGACCAGTTCGATAATCGCGATCGGAGCGGCGTCCGAAGCGCGGTAGCCGGCCTTGATGATGCGGGTGTAGCCACCCTCGCGACCGGCAAAACGCTCGGCGAGGACTTCGAACAGCTTCTTTTCCTGCGCTTCGTCGAGAATGCGCGCGTGCGCGAGACGACGGTTCGAAAGGCCGCCCTTCTTCGCGAGCGTGATCAGCTTCTCGATGTAGGGACGCAGTTCCTTCGCCTTCGGCGTAGTGGTCTGGATCTGCTCGTGCTTGATCAGCGCTGCGGCCAGGTTGCGCAGCAGGGCCGCGCGGTGGCCGGACTTGCGCTGCAGCTTGCGGCCGCCCATCTTGTGACGCATATTCTTTACTCCGTTCGTCAGGCAGCCGTTCAAGGTACTGCCTGCCGGGCGATGCGGTTAGACCATCGCCCAAAGCCTGTTCACGTATTTGTGAAGCGCGCCCTCAATACGAAAACGGGGCGGGAGTCAAGGGCGGATGCCGTCGAGCATCGCCCAAACCGGCGGGCCAAGCGTCAGAAGTCCGATACCTGCGGCCACGATCGATGCCATCAGCACCGCTCCGGCACAGATGTCCTTGATCCGGCCGATGACCGGATCGAAGTTCGGTTCGACCCGGTCGCACATCTGCTCGATGGCGGTGTTGAAGGCTTCGGCCAGCCAGACCAGCCCTATCGCCAGCAACAGCCAGCGCCAGTCGTTTGCGGAGACATTCAGGAACAGCCCTGCCCCCATCGTGACAATCGACGCCGCCAGGTGCACCCGCGCATTGTGCTCGTTGTAAACCAGCCAGCGCAGGCCGCGCCATGCGAAGATGAAGCTCCTGAGCCGCGCCGCGATGGTGAAGCGGCTTGCAGATTTCAATGCGTTGGGCGATTCGATCATGCCGTCAAACGTAGGGCATTATCGCGGGGATGACGCACAAAGGTTCGATGCGGGAGATCGTACCCCAAAGAAAAAGGCCCCGCAGTCACCCGCGAGGCCCTCTTCATTTCGAAACCCGAAGGTCCAATCAGCCGAGCAGTTCCTGCTCGAGCTTCTTGGCCATCTCTTCGATGTTCTCGGGCGGCCAGCCCGGGATGTCCATGCCGAGGCGCAGACCCATCGAGGAAAGCACTTCCTTGATCTCGTTGAGCGACTTGCGGCCGAAGTTCGGCGTGCGCAGCATCTCGGCTTCGGTCTTCTGGACCAGATCGCCGATGTAGATGATGTTGTCGTTCTTGAGGCAGTTGGCCGAACGGACCGACAGTTCCAGCTCGTCCACCTTCTTGAGAAGGTAGCGGTTGAGCTGGTTGGTGTCGCTCTCTTCCGAAGCCGCCGCGCCGCCGACAGCCACACCGATCATCGGCGAGGCGCCAACCGGGGCGATGTCCTCGAAGTGGACGAACAGCGCCAGCTGGTCCTGCAGAATGCGTGCAGCATAAGCCACGGCATCTTCAGGGGTCACGGTGCCGTCGGTCTCGACCGTCAGGTTGAGCTTGTCGAAGTCCAGCTCCTGGCCGATGCGGGCGTTCTCGACCTTGTAGCTCACCTGCCGAACCGGCGAGTAGAGCGAGTCGACCGGGATCAGGCCGATCGGCGCGTCGACCGGACGGTTCGACACGGCGGGAACGTAACCCTTGCCCGAGTCGGCGGTCAGCTCCATGTTGAGCGTCGCACCATCGTCGAGGTGGCAGATCACGAGATCCTTGTTCATGACCTCGATGTCACCGGTGACGGCGATGTCGCCGGCGGTGACAGCGGCCGGACCGGTTGCCGAAAGCTGGAGGCGCTTCGGACCATCGCCCTGCATCTTGAGCGCGATCTGCTTGACGTTCAGGACGATGTCCGTGACGTCTTCACGCACGCCTGCGAGCGACGAGAATTCGTGGAGCACGTTCTCGATCTTGATCGAGGTGATCGCCGCGCCCTGGAGGGAAGAGAGCAGCACGCGACGCAGCGCGTTGCCGAGCGTCAGGCCGAAGCCGCGCTCGAGAGGTTCGGCGACGAAGGTCGCCTTCAGCTTGGGGTCTGGTCCCGGCTTGATCTCAAGGCTGTTCGGCTTCTTGAGTTCCTGCCAGTTCTTGATGTTGACAGTCATGGACTTCCCCTGGGAGTGATGGCGGTTGCGTCCCGAAGGCCTGGTGGAGAGGCCCGGGACGTTCCGAAGACGGGCGGTGACCGGTCACCGCCCGCATTAGCTCGATCAGACGCGGCGGCGCTTCGAGGGACGCACGCCGTTATGCGGAATCGGCGTGACGTCGCGGATCGAGGTAATCGTGAAGCCCACGGCAGCCAGGGCGCGCAGGGCGCTCTCGCGGCCCGAACCCGGGCCCTTGACTTCGACTTCGAGGGTACGGACGCCGTGCTCGGCGGCCTTCTTGCCGGCGTCGTCCGCAGCCACCTGAGCGGCGTACGGGGTCGACTTGCGGCTGCCCTTGAAGCCCATCATGCCGGCCGAAGACCACGAAATCGCGTTGCCCTGGGCGTCGGTGATGGTCACCATGGTGTTGTTGAAGCTAGCATTCACGTGGGCGATGCCGCTCGTGATGTTCTTGCGCTCGCGGCGCTTAATGCGCTGAGGTTCGCGTGCCATATCGTATATCCTGTCGAATTATCGCTGCGGGAAACCGAAAGCCTTAACGGCTCCCTCGGCTTACTTCTTCTTGCCGGCGATCGGCTTGGCCTTGCCCTTGCGGGTGCGCGCATTGGTGTGCGTGCGCTGGCCACGAACCGGCAGACCCTTGCGGTGACGCAGGCCGCGGTAGCAGGCGAGGTCCATCAGGCGCTTGATGTTCATCGCGGTCTCGCGACGAAGGTCACCCTCGACCGTGTGGTCGGCGTCGATGGTCTCACGGATCTGGAGCACTTCGGCGTCCGAGAGATCCTGGATACGGCGAGTGTGATCGATACCGAGCTTGTCGGCGATCTCGAGAGCCTTGGTACGGCCGATGCCGTGGATATACGTCAGCGCGATGATAACGCGCTTGTTGGTGGGGAGATTTACCCCTGCAATACGAGCCACTTAATTCTCCTGCTCCACAGAGGTGCGAGCGCGCACCTCCATCTCATCGCGAAAACACTCGGGGAAGTGAAATGGCAAAAGGCCCGGTTGGCGGTTACACGCGGGTGCTTTGGACACGCGGTATGGGCCTTCCGGACTGCCGTTTACTGACGAGTGAAGGGGGCGCTTAAAACGATTCGCGCGCAGAGTCAACGTTCCGCGTCAACGCCTGCGGCATCGACCGGGCGCCGCCCTCCGCCTGATCGACGGGGCGGATGTCGCGCCTGTGAGGACTGTTTAACGCAAATCGCGAGGCCAGTCAAAGTGCGTAGCACCCGGCCCTGTCCCATGGCGGCACCGCACGCATCGGACCTAGCGTCCGACGAGCGGCCCATCACTGGTCGTCGGCTTGCTCGAAAGCGGCACGATGTCGAGCCCGGCCGCAGGATCCGCCGCTGCAGGCTCCTCGGCAGGCCGGTCGGCAACGTCCGTCTCGATCTTCGGGAAGGCCGCCGCGAAGGCGCCGCCGAGCTTCTCCGTCAGGCGCTGGAGCTGTCCGCCGAGCATGCCATCGACCGCCGGCGCCAGTTTCTCGAACGGGGTGCGGGTGAAGCCGCCCACGACGTATTCGAGCAGGACCTGCGTACCGCCCTTCCCGTCCGGCTTCAGTTGCACGGTCAGCGTGCCGATCGCCGCGTCCGACTGCAGCGGGCCGAGCGCCCCGCTCATGCGCAGGGCGCGGCCGCGCTCCACGTAGATCACCCGCATGTGCTCGACGCTGCCGCGCGGCGTTGCCTTGGGCGAGCTTTCGTTGGGCAGCACTTCGCAGAAGCAGCCGCCCGCCCGCGCATCGAGCGTGAGGTTCGCGGCATCGCCGGACCAAGTGTGATCGGAGTCCCACCAGACCGACGGCTTCACCAGCACAGCCCAGGTTTCCTCGGGCGTCGCCGAAACTTGCGCGACATGGCGCACGACGAAGCCATTGGCCTCGACTTGCGCGACGCTCGCGCTTGCCGCCGAAGGAACGAGCGCCATGCCGGCCGCCGCCAGCGCAAATGCGAAAGACTTCATAAAGCTGCCCCTGCCCGGCCGTGAAGGCCCCGTCAATGTCGCGAAACCGTCCATGCCAGATCGCATGAAGCCCGTCATCCCTGCCGCGCACTTCGACGACAAAATGAAAAACCCGGAAGCGACCTGAGGCACTTCCGGGTTTCATTGTTCGGTTCACTCTGGAGCAGGATCAGCCCGCGAGGATCGCCTCGATCGCCGCCGTCACCTCGTCCATGTCAGCCATGCCGTCGACTTTGGCGACGATGCCGCGCGCTTCGTAGACGGGCAGGATCGGCGCGGTCTTGGCGCGGTACTCGGCCATGCGGGTGCGCACGGTCTCGGCATTGTCGTCGGGACGCCGCTTGAACTCGTGCCCGCCGCACTTGTCGCAAGTGCCTTCGACCTTAGGCTTCTCGAAGGTGTCGTGGTAGCCCTTGCCGCAAGTGGCGCAGGTGAAGCGGCCGGTGATGCGCTCGACCAGCGCGTCCTCGTTCACTTCCAGTTCGATCACGTGATCGAGCTTGCGGCCGCGCGCTTCCAGAATGCCGTCAAGCGATTCCGCCTGCGCTTCGGTGCGCGGATAGCCGTCGAAGATGGCGCCGGTATCCACGCCCATCGCGTCGAGTTCGTCCCCGATCAGCGCCGAGACGATCGCGTCCGACACCAGCTCGCCACGCTCCATGACCGCCTTGGCTTCGAGCCCGGTCGGCGTCCCCGCCTTGACTGCGGCGCGCAGCATGTCGCCGGTCGACAACTGGCGCATGCCATGCTTGTCGACGAGACGCTGCGCCTGGGTTCCCTTGCCCGCCCCCGGCGGTCCCAGCAGGATAATGTTCACGCCCTGAATCCCCCTCGGTTTTACGTTATCGGCACGCGCCTCAGCGCATGCGGCCCTTCAGCTTGGCCTTCTTGATGAGGTCGCCGTACTGGTGCGCCAGCAGGTGCGACTGAATCTGCGTGATCGTATCCACGGTCACGTTGACGACGATCAGCAGACTCGTGCCACCCATGAACAGCAGCGGCAAGCCCGTCATCGACAGGAAGTACTCAGGCACCGTGCAGACGATGACCAAGTAGGCCGCACCGATCACGGTGATGCGCGTCAGGACGTAGTCGAGATAGACTGCGGTGTTCTTGCCCGGACGGATACCCGGGATGAAGCCGCCGTTCTTCTTCAGGTTGTCGGAGGTCTCTTCCGGATTGAAGACGACTGCAGTGTAGAAGAAGCAGAAGAAAATGATGCCCGCTGCGTAGAGCAGCATGTAGAGCGGCTTGCCGTGGCCCAAGTACTGGTTGAGCGAGACCACGATCTTGCCCATCGTCGAATCCGGCGTCAGCGACTTGCCGGCGAACTGGCTGATCGTCAGCGGCAGCAGCAGCAGCGAACTGGCGAAGATCGGCGGGATCACGCCGGCGGTGTTGAGCTTGAGCGGCAGGTGGCTGCGGTCGGCCTGCATCATGCCGCGCTGCGTGGCGCGCTTGGGATACTGGATCAGCAGGCGGCGCGTGGCGCGTTCCATGAAGCAGATCATCAGGATCATCGCCACCACCAGCGCGATCAGCGCGATGATAAGGATCGAACCGGTGTCGCCCGCCGAGTAGGCCGAGCCCAGGTTGCTGGCGAAAGTCGGCATCTGCGCGACGATACCCGCCATGATGATGAGCGAAACGCCGTTGCCGATCCCGCGCGAGGTGATCTGCTCACCCAGCCACAGCAGGAACATGGTGCCGCCGATCAGCGAGATCACCGCGCCGACGCGGAACGGGATGCCCGGATCGACCACGGCGCCAAGACCGCGCGAGGTCGACAGCGCCTCAAGACCGGTGGCGATCGCGTAGCCCTGCACGATGCACAGCAGCACGGTGCCGTAGCGCGTGTACTGGTTGAGCTTCTTGCGTCCGGCTTCGCCTTCCTTCTTCAGCGCGACGAGCGCCGGGTGGAGAGAGGCGGCCAACTGCACCACGATCGAGGCGGTGATGTACGGCATCACGCCGAGCGCGATCAGGCTCATGCGCGAAAGCGAACCGCCCGAGAACGTGTTGAACAGGTCAAGGATGCCGCCCTGCGTCTGCAGATAGAGATCGCGCAGCGCGACCGGGTTCACACCCGGCAGCGGCACGAAGCTCAAAAAGCGGAACACGATGAGCGCGCCGATGGTGAACCAGATACGGTTCTTCAGCTCGGTGGCCTTGGAGAAATTGGCCAGGCTGAGCGTGCTGGCGATGTTGTCGGCGCGTGAAGCCATGACGTTCTAAAAAGCCTCGAAGAATCTGATCGGACTCGCCCTTAGCGGCTCATGCCTGCCTTGTCGAACCCGGGAAGGAAACTGGCCATATAGACATTGGAACGATGTCGGGAAGACCCGTCCCGCACGAATCGGCTCCAGTGTGCCGCCCGCGCATCACATTTGTCGACACCTTACAGCAAGAGAGGGCGAAGCGCCCGGCGCCCGCCCTCTCCTTATGCCTTAGCGTGTCGCGCCGGAAATCAGGCCGCAGCCTCTTCCTTGGCGGGAACGATCACCGAACCGCCGGCCTTTTCGACCGCGGCAACGGCACCGGCCGAAGCGCCAGCAACGTTGAAGGTGACCTTCGAGGTCAATTCACCCTTGGCGAGGAGACGCACGCCGTCCTTGCCGCCACGGGCCAGGCCGACGGCCTTGAGCGCCGCGTGATCGACCACGCCGGTGATGTCCAGCTTGCCGGCGTCGATGAACTTCTGGACGAGGCCCAGGTTCACTTCCGCGAAGTCCTTGGCGAACTTCTTGTTCGAGAAGCCGCGCTTCGGCAGGCGCATGTGGAGCGGCATCTGGCCACCCTCGAAGCCGTTGATCGAAACGCCCGAGCGTGCCTTGGCACCCTTCTGGCCGCGACCCGAGGTCTTGCCCTTGCCCGAGCCGATACCACGGCCGACGCGCATGCGGCGGTGACGGGCGCCGGCGTTGTCACGGATGTCATTCAGTTTCATGTTCTGCACTCGCTTTCGCTTTGAGTCGCGCTGATAGGAAGCGGCGCCCCTAGCGGATGAGGGCGCGCTTGTCACCCCGGATTCGGGAAGAGCGGGTCATCCCACATCCCGGTTTACACAGAAGAGCCTGTGAAACCCCGAGATTGTTCCTTTACAGTGAATGACTTGCGCCCATTCCCTGTGACCTTTCGCGTACGCCCTTCTCCGCTTCAGAAGCTATCTTCATCATCATAACTGTCTTTCCCGTGCAGGCGGGAACCCATCTCCTGACATTGCCTGTTGCGAAGACATCAGATGGGTCCCCGCCTTCACGGGGATGACGGAAAAAGGGGGGAAGGCGACAGCGCGCGCCCTCACCGATCCTCTATCGCATGAATCACGGCATGTAGGACATGCCTCAGCTGCCGCCGCCGAAGCCCACCAGCAACTTCGCGCTCTCCGGCACCCGTGTACCGAAGGCGTCGCGCGCAGGCGCCCAGCGCACGATCTCCACCGCCAGCCCGCACAGTTCCTTGTCGAACGCGGGCGAGACGGATGCCGGATCCATCTTGCACTCTGTCGTGTTGCCCTGCTCGTCCACCTGGAAGTTCAGGTCGTAGCGGCCGAACGGCTTGGCTTTCAGCTGCGTATCGTAACGCTCCTTGAGTTCGGTGAGCGCATGGTTGAACTCGACGAGGCTGGCGTCATCCCAGCGCGGCTTCTGGCGCAGGCTGGCGAACTGCTCTTCGGTCACCAGCGGCCGCATCGCGCGGATGACACCGTACCAGCGCATCACGCGCGCGATCTGCAACGGCGACTGGCGGTCGATGGTGGTCTGGCACGTCCCGCCGATCGGGTCGGCCTTGGCCCGCAGCAGCGCCTGCGCCGCAGGCCAGCGATGGTAGGCGACCGCCCAGGCGAGCGGGGTGAGGCCGAACAGATCGGGCTTGTCGATGCCCTTGGGATCGCGCTCCAGCAGGATGCCGATATCCCGGATCGAGCCGCGCCGCGCCGCCGCGCCGAGCCCGTGCTCCATGCGCGCGACGCCCAGTTCGGCGAAACCGTAGGGCTGTTCGATCCCGGCATCGGGATTGTCCGGCATCGTCGGCGCCGGCCCGGCCTTGTCGACCGCACGGCAGACGTCGGCATAAGGATAGCGCGAATCGGCCAGCATCGCGGCGTTGTAGCGGCGACCAAAGCCGGTGACGGTATCGTCGGGCTTCTGCTGCCCGCCCTCGACCTTGCCCTCCGGCACGAAGGCCACCGCGCGCACGGTCCATGGCGAAAGGCCGCCGAGCATGCGGCACTGTACGCCGTAAGCCTCGGTGGAGATGCCGGTCGGCGTGGTCGCTGCGATCAGGCGAAAGTCGCCCATGTCGAGCGCCTTGTGCGCTTCGGCCACGGCGTTGGCGCTGCCGTCCTTCAGCTTGCGGCGCAGCGAGCGGTCACCCTTGCGCAGCTTGTCCAGGAACGCGGTATCCGCACGCAGGTCGCCGCATTGGGTTACCGAGGCGCCCTCGACACCGAGATTCCCCTTGGGCGCGTCGTCCGAGCACGCGGCCGTCGTCAGCGCGCCCATGCACAGGATGGTGGCCGTCAGAAGCCGCTTGCCGATCAAGACCTGTCCCCGATTGGAATCCGTGGCGCCTCACGGCGCCGATGAAGCTGGCGCGAATAGCATAGCCGCGCGCTGTTGGAAGAGCATTACTTGCGGGAAGGCCCACCATGCCCCTGGGGCTTCGACAAGCTCAGCCTGAGCGGAATTGGGAGGTTTGCACTTAGCCCCGCTCTCCCTGAGCCTGTCGAAGGGTCACCCTGAGCTTGTCGAAGGGCCGGCCACCCACGCAAAAAGGCCCCGGTGTTTCCACCGAGGCCCTTCTGTCTCGTTCAACGTGAACCTGTGAAGGTTCAGTCGACGATCTTCACCATGTGCGGCAGCTTGGCGATGGCACCGCGCACTTCGGCGGTGTCTTCGCGCTCCACGATACGGTGCATCTTGCCGAGGCCGAGACCGATGAGGATCTTCTTCTGGCTCTCGGGGCGACGGATCGGCGAACCGATCTGCTGGATCTTGATCTTCGCCATGATGCTTACTCCACGATGGCTTCGGCAGCGGCCTCGGCCTCTACCTCGGTAGCACCACCGCGACCAAGCAGGTCGGCGATCTTCTTGCCACGACGCTGGGCCACCGACTTCGGCGAAGTCTGCGTGGTCAGCGCGTCGAAGGTGGCGCGGATCATGTTGTACGGGTTCGAGGTGCCCACCGACTTGGTGACGACGTCAGCGACGCCCAGGCTCTCGAACACGGCGCGCATCGGACCACCGGCGATGATGCCCGTACCGGCCGGAGCCGTACGCACGTTCACCTTGCCGGCGCCGAAGTGGCCCTTGCCGTCGTGATGGAGGGTACGACCCTCCTTCAGCGCGACGCGGATCATCTTCTTCTTGGCCGAGGCAGTCGCCTTGGTGATCGCCTCGGGAACTTCGCGGGCCTTCGAGTGACCGAAGCCCACGCGGCCCTTGCCGTCACCGACGACGACGAGCGCGGCGAAGCCGAAGCGCTTACCGCCCTTGACGGTCTTGGAGACGCGGTTGATGTGAACGAGCTTTTCGATCAGCTCTTCACCCTGCTCCTCGTCGGCGTTGCGGTTGCCGCGACGGTCGTCACGACGGCCGCCACGGCCACCGCGCTCACCACCGCGATCGTTGCCGCCACGGCCACGGCCGCCACGACCACGGCCGCCTTCGCGGTTACCCTCGAACGGCGCGCCGCCCTGGGGTGCTTCAGCCGAAACCGGCTGCGTGTTGTTGTTTTCGTCAGCCATGATCAGAACTCCAGCCCGCCTTCACGGGCGGCTTCGGCAAGCGCCTTGACGCGGCCGTGATACAGGAAGCCACCGCGGTCGAACACGACCGAGGTAACACCCGCCTTCTTGGCGGCCTCGGCGAGTTCCTTGCCAACGCGGGTCGCGGCGTCGAGGTCGGTGCCCTTGGCGCCCAGCGTGTTGGCTGCAGCGACGGTGTGGCCCTGCGCATCGTCGATGATCTGCGCATAGATGTGACGGCCGGTGCGGTGCACCGACAGACGGGGACGACCACCCGAACGGGCCTTGAGCGCGGTGCGAACGCGGCGCGCGCGGCGATCGAAGAGAGACAGCTTTGCCATTACTTCTTCTTCCCTTCCTTGCGGAAGATGTACTCACCGCGGTAGGCGATACCCTTGCCCTTGTAGGGCTCAGGCTTGCGCCAGCGGCGAATTTCGGCCGCAAGCTGGCCGACCTTCTGCTTGTCGATGCCCGAGATTTCGACCGTGGTGTTATCCGGGGTCTTGACCTCAATGCCTTCCGGCACGGCGATGTCGACGTCGTGCGAGTAGCCGAGCTGCAGCTTCAGGGTCTTGCCCTGCGAAGCGGCACGGTAGCCGACGCCCTTGATGTCGAGGATCTTGGTGAAGCCGTTGGTGACGCCTTCGATCAGGTTCGACACGAGGGTGCGCTGAAGGCCCCAGTGGCTGCGCGACTGCTTCGACTGGCCGATGGGCTGCACGGCGATCGCACCGTCGTCCACCGAGTAGGTGACGAGGTCCGACAGACCCAGGGTCAGGGTGCCCTTGGGGCCCTTTACCGAGAGAACACCGTTGTCGATGTTGGCGGTGACGCCGTTGGGAACGGCCACCGGCTTCTTACCGATGCGGCTCATTAGAACACCTCCGCCAGCACTTCGCCGCCGACGTTCTGTGCACGTGCTTCGGCATCCGAGAGCACGCCACGCGGCGTCGAGACGATGGTGATGCCGAGACCGTTGCGAACGACCGGGAGTTCCTTGGAACCCGAGTAGACGCGGCGGCCGGGCTTGGAGACACGAGCGATGTGCTTGATGGCGGCTTCGCCTTCGAAGTACTTCAGCTCGATGCGCAGCTGCGGGTGGGCGCCGGTGGCGTCGTCGGAGAAGCCACGGATGTAGCCTTCACGCTGGAGAACTTCCAGGACGCGCGCACGCAGCTTCGAGGCCGGCGAGAGGACGGAGTCCTTCTTCGCCTGCTGGCCGTTGCGGATGCGGGTGAGCATATCACCCAGGGGATCGGTCAATGCCATTGCTTCTAACCCTTACCAGCTCGACTTGGTCACGCCGGGGATCATGCCCTTGTTGGCAAGATCACGCAGCTCGACGCGGCACAGGCCGAACTTGCGGTAATAACCGCGCGGACGGCCGGTCGTGGCGCAACGGTTGCGAACCCGGGTGGGGTTTGCGTTGCGCGGGATCTCGGCCAGCTTCAGGCGAGCAATGAGACGCTCGGTTTCATCGAGCGACTGATCGTCAGCGACCGCCTTGAGGCGCTCGTACTTGCCTGCATACTTCTTGACGAGCTTCTTGCGACGCTCATTCTTGTTCACGGAACTCAGTTTCGCCATGGACTTAAGCTCTCTTCCTCAGCGGCTCACGCCGCCTCCTGCTGTTCCGACTCTTCAGCCGGGAACGGGAAACCGAACAGACGCAGCAGCTCGCGCGCTTCGTCGTCGGTCTTCGCGGTGGTGGTCACGATGATGTCCATGCCACGAACCTTGTCGATCTTGTCGTAGCTGATCTCCGGGAAGATGATCTGCTCCTTCAGGCCCATGGCGTAGTTGCCACGGCCGTCGAACGACTTGGGGTTCAGGCCACGGAAGTCGCGGATGCGGGGCATCGCGATCGTGACGAGACGATCCAGGAACTCGTACATGCGCTCGCGGCGGAGCGTCACCTTGCAGCCGATCGGCATGCCTTCGCGCAGCTTGAACTGTGCGATCGACTTGCGGGCCTTGGTGATGACGGGCTTCTGACCGGCGATGAGTTCCATCTCGGCAGCGGCAGTCTGGACCTTCTTCTTGTCCTGGCTGGCTTCACCGACGCCCATGTTGAGCGTGATCTTCTCGATCTTCGGGATTTCCATCACGTTCTTGTAACCGAACTTCTCGGTCATCGCCTTCGCGATTTCAGCGTCGAACTTAGTGCGCAGACGCGGAGTGTACTGCTCAGCCATCGATCGTCTCCCCGGACTTCACGGCCACGCGGACCTTGACGCCGTCCTTGATTTCGAAGCGAACGCGGGTCGGCTTGCCGTCCTTGTCCGCAACAGCGACCTTGCTGATGTGCATCGGCGCGGGAACGCGGTCGATGCCGCCCTGCGGGTTCTGCTGGGTGGGCTTGCGGTGCTTGGTGGCAACGTTCACGCCTTCGACGACAACCTTGCCGTCCTTGGGCTGAACCTGCAGCACGGTGCCGGTGCGGCCCTTGTCCTTGCCGGACAGGACGACGACGGAGTCACCCTTCTTGATCTTAGCGGCGGCCATTACAGCACCTCCGGCGCGAGCGAGATGATCTTCATGAAGCCACGGCCGCGCAGTTCGCGCACCACGGGGCCGAAGATACGGGTGCCGATCGGCTCCTCGTTCTTGTTGATCAGCACGGCAGCATTGCTGTCGAAGCGGATCACGCTGCCGTCCGTGCGGCGCACGTCCTTGCGGGTGCGCACGATCACAGCACGGTGAACGTCGCCCTTCTTGACGCGAGCGCGGGGCTGCGCCTCCTTGATCGACACCACGATGATGTCGCCGACGCCGGCGAAACGACGCTTGGAGCCACCCAGTACCTTGATGCACTGGACGCGCTTCGCGCCGCTGTTGTCCGCCACGTCGAGATTGGATTGCATCTGGATCATCGATCCGAGTCCTTCTCATCTGGCTTGCCGGAACCAGTCCGGCAGTTCCTAAAAAGACAGGCCCCCGAAGAGGCCCGAGTCGCCCTGCGCGGGCGAAGGCGGCCCTTTGCCGCATTCACCCGCGAAGGTCAACACTTGTGTCAGGTAAGGCCAAAGCCGGGACTTTGCAGCCCCGGCTTCGATCTCAGCGGAGGATCAAACCTCGGCTTCGAGTGCCGTACCCTTGCTCGCCTGAAGACGGTCAAGAACCTTCCAGGTCTTGGTCTTCGAGTAAGGCGCCGTCTCCTCGATCCGGACTTTCTCGCCGGTCTTGAAGGCGTTGTCCTCGTCGTGGGCGTGGTACTTCTTCGAGCGGCGGATGATCTTCCCGTAGAGGGGGTGCTTCACCTTGCGCTCGACGAGCACGGTCACGGTCTTGTCCGTCTTGTCGGAGACGATAGTCCCGCTAAGAATACGCTTGGGCATCGTGTTTCTCCTTACGCCTTCGCCGCGGCGGAACGCTCAGCCTGGAGCGTCTTGATGCGGGCGATGTCGCGACGGACTTCCTTGATGCGTGCCGGGGCTTCGAGCTGGCTCGTAGCAGCCTGGAAACGCAGGTTGAACTGCTCGCGCTTGAGATCGACGAGGTCAGCGGTGAGCTGGTCGTCGGTCTTGGCGCGAAGATCTTCGGTCTTGGCCATTATTCGCCTCCCAGGTGCGAGGTGTCACCGAGGCGGGCGACGACCTTGGTCTTGATCGGCAGCTTCATCGCGGCGCGGCTGAAAGCCTCGGCGGCGAGCTGGCCGGCAACACCGTCCACTTCGAACAGGATACGGCCGGGCTTGACGCGGGCCGCCCAGTATTCGACCGAACCCTTGCCCTTACCCTGACGGACTTCGGCAGGCTTCTTCGAAACCGGCACGTCCGGGAAGACGCGGATCCAGAGACGACCCTGGCGCTTGAGGTGACGCGTGATCGCGCGGCGGGCCGCTTCGATCTGGCGGGCGGTGATCCGCTCGGGCTCCATGGCCTTGAGGCCGTAGGAACCGAAGTTCAGGTCGGTGCCACCCTTGGCGTCGCCCTTGATCCGGCCCTTGAAGGCCTTGCGGAACTTGGTCTTTTTCGGTTGCAGCATGGTGCTAACTCTATCCTAGACTCAGCGGGCCGGACGGACGCCGGAGGTCTGAGCCTCCATCATCAGTCGATCCTGCGCCATCGGGTCGTGACCAAGGATCTCGCCCTTGAAGACCCACACCTTGATGCCGATGATACCGTAGGCGGTCAGCGCCTCGGCAGCGGCATAGTCGATGTTCGCACGCAGCGTGTGAAGCGGAACGCGACCTTCGCGGTACTGCTCCAGACGGGCGATTTCAGCGCCGCCGAGACGGCCACCGCACATGATCTTGATGCCTTCGGCACCCAGACGCATGGCGGACTGCATCGCGCGCTTCATCGCACGGCGGAACGCCACGCGGCGGATCAGCTGGTCGGCGATACCCTGGGCGATCAGCTTGGCATCGACTTCCGGCTTGCGGATTTCGACGATGTTCAGCTTCACTTCGCTCGAGGTCATCGCGGCCAGCTGCTTGCGCAGCTTCTCGATGTCCGCGCCCTTCTTGCCGATGATGACACCGGGACGGGCAGCGAAGATCGAGATGCGGCACAGCTTGGCCGGACGCTCGATCACCACCTTCGAGATCGCAGCCTGCGGCAGGGTCTCGATGATGAACTTGCGGATCTTGAGGTCTTCCTCAAGCAGCTTGCCGTAGTCCCGGCCTTCGGCGAACCAACGGCTGTCCCAGGTACGGTTGATCTGCAGGCGCAGACCGATCGGATTGCTCTTATGACCCATGGATCAGGCCTCCTCGACTTCGCGAACGACGATCCGCAGGCGCGAAAACGGCTTCAGGATGCGCGTGGACTTGCCGCGACCACGAGCGTGGAAACGCTTCATGGTCACCGACTTGCCGACCGACGCCTCGGCGACGACGAGAGCGTCGACGTCGAGGTTGTGGTTGTTTTCCGCGTTGGCGATCGCCGAGGCGAGAACCTTGCGGGCGTCGACCGCCATGGCCTTCTTGGAGAAGGCCAGGACGTTCATCGCGTCTTCCGCGCGCATGCCGCGGATCAGGGCAGCGACAAGGTTGAGCTTCTGGGCCGAACCACGAATGTTCGTGTTGACCGCAAGAGCTTCCTTGTCACCTACGCGGCGGGGTGCTGCTTGCTTGCTCACTTGCGCTTGCCCTTCTTGTCGGCGGCGTGGCCGGGGAACGAGCGGGTGGGAGCGAACTCACCCAGCTTGTGACCGACCATGTCCTCGTTGACCGCAACGGGAATGAACTTGTGCCCGTTGTACACCTGGAAGGTGAGACCAACGAACTGCGGGAGAATGGTGGAGCGACGCGACCAGGTCTTGATCGGACCAGCGCGGCTGCCGGCATCCTGCGCGACTTCGGCCTTCTTGAGAAGGTAGAGGTCGACGAAGGGGCCTTTCCAGACGGAACGTGCCATCGTGACTTACCTCTTCTTCTTGGCGTGACGCGAACGGATGATGAGCTTGTCCGTCTGCTTGTTGTTGCGGGTGCGGGCACCCTTGGTCGGCTTGCCCCAAGGCGTAACCGGGTGACGACCACCCGAGGTACGGCCTTCACCACCACCGTGCGGGTGGTCGACCGGGTTCTTGGCGACGCCGCGGGTAAGCGGACGACGGCCCAGCCAGCGACCGCGACCGGCCTTGGCGAGGGTCTGGTTCGAGTTGTCGGGGTTCGAGACCGCGCCAACCGTGCCCATGCAATCGCCGCGCAGGTAGCGCTGCTCGCCCGAGTTCAGGCGGACGATGACCATGCCGCGGTCACGACCGACGACCTGGACATAGGTCCCTGCCGAACGTGCGATCTGGCCGCCCTTCTCGGGCTTCATCTCGACGTTGTGGCAGATCGTGCCGACCGGCATCTGCGACAGAAGCATGGCGTTGCCCGGCTTCACGTCGGTCTTCTCGCCGGCGACGATGACGTCACCGACTGCCAGACGCTGCGGCGCGATGATGTAGGTCAGTTCGCCGTCCGTGTACTTCACCAGCGCGATGAACGCGGTGCGGTTGGGATCGTACTCGATCCGCTCCACGGTGGCTTCCATGTCCCACTTGCGACGCTTGAAGTCGATGAAGCGGTACTTCTGCTTGTGACCGCCAGCGATGCCGCGCGAGGTCACGTGACCCTTGTTGTTGCGGCCGCCGGTCTTGCTCTTGCCTTCGGTCAGCGCCTTGAGGGGCTTGCCCTTCCAGAGCGACGACTTGTCGACGAGGACCAGGCCGCGGCGTGCGGGGCTGGTCGGGTTATAATGCTTGAGTGCCATCGGAAATTAACCCCGCGCGCCTTCGGTGATGTCAATCGACTGGCCTTCGGCCAGCGTGACGATCGCCTTCTTCACGTCGCTGCGACGGTAAGCCTTACCGCGCCAGCGCTTGGTCTTGCCCTTGACGACGAGCGTGTTCACGCCGGTCACCTTGACATCGAAGATTGCCTCGACGGCAGCCTTGATCTCGGGCTTGGTCGCCTTGTCGGCCACCTTGAAGACGACTGCGTTCTGCTCGGAAAGCAGGGTCGACTTCTCGGTGATGTGCGGGGCGACGATCACGTCATAGTGACGAATGTCGACGGACTTAGCCATTGAAACGCGCCTCCAGCTTCTCGACAGCGGCGCGCGTCAGCACCAGCGTATCATGCTTCAGGATGTCGTAGACGTTCGCGCCGACAGCCGGGAGAACGTTCACGCCGACGATGTTGCGGGCCGCCAGGGCGAAGCCCTCGTTGACCTGATCGCCGTCCATGACGAGAACCTTCTTGCCGAAGTTCGCCTTGGCGAGCTGACCGGCCAGAGCCTTGGTCTTGGCGTCGGCAACGTCGAGCGAGTCGACGATCACGAGGCCGTTCTGAGCCTTGGCCGAGAGGGCCATCTTCAGACCGAGCGCACGGATCTTCTTGTTGAGCGAGATGTTGAACTCGCGGCGACGGGCACCGTGAGCCTTACCACCGCCGATGAACACCGGAGCAGCGCGGTCGCCGTGACGAGCGGTACCACCACCCTTCTGGTTGCCGAACTTCTTGCCGGTGCGCGCGACTTCCGAACGCTCGCGGGTCGCGCGGGCGATGCCGCGACGGTTCTCGAGCTGCCAGGTGACGACGCGGTGCAGGATGTCCGCGCGCGGCTCGAGGCCGAACACGTCGTCCGAAAGCTCGATGTCGCCGTTGGCGGTCGAACCGTCGATGTTGAGGACCTGAACCTTCATGATTAGCCCTCCTGGCCTTCGGTCGCTTCGGGCGCCGCGGTTTCAGCAGGCGTGTCGGCAGCGGCCGTGTCGTTGGTGTTGCCAACCGACTTGATGCCGGCGGGGTACGGAGCCTCGCCGTGACGGTCGACCTTGACGGCGTCCGCAACGGTCAGCCACGAGTTCTTCGCGCCCGGGACCGAGCCCTTGACGAAGATCAGGCCGCGCTCATCGTCCACGCGGACGACTTCGAGGTTCTGCTGGGTGCGCTGACGGTCGCCCATGTGGCCGGCCATCTTCTTGTTCTTGAACACCTTGCCCGGATCCTGACGGTTACCCGTCGAACCGTGCGCACGGTGCGAGATCGACACACCGTGGGTGGCGCGCATACCGCCGAAGCCCCAGCGCTTCATAGCGCCCTGGAAGCCCTTACCCTGGGTGTGGCCGCCCACGTCGACGAGCTGGCCCGGGACGAAGTGCGAAGCCGCAATCGTCGCGCCAACCTCGAGGAGGGCGTCGTCGGCGACGCGGAATTCCGCGACGCGCATCTTGAGGGGAACCTGAGCCTTGGCGAAGTGTTCGCGCTGCGGCTTGGCAACGTTCTTCTGCTTCGCTTCGCCGGCACCGAGCTGAACGGCGACGTAGCCGTCACGTTCTTCGGTACGGACTGAGACGACCTGGCAATCCTCCAGCGCCAGGACAGTGACGGGCACGTGGCGACCGTCCTCCTGGAACAGGCGGGTCATCCCGACTTTCTTTGCGATCACGCCGGTACGCATGACCTTACTCCTTACAGAGGCGTACGCAGGACCATCCCCCGCACGCATGTCCAACCCTGTGTGTGATACGAACCCCGTCCGGGTCAGGTGCTCCCTGCAAGCCCCGAAGGACTGACGGAAGCGAGACGGGGGACGCATTCCCGAACGAAACCCGAAGGCGTCGCCGGAGGTATCCCTTGTGTCCCTTCGGGCTTTTCCCTCAGGGCGCTGTCTCTGCGGGTTTCTCCCCGCAAAGCCGGCTAGCGAAGCCGACAAGATAGTCCTCGATCTAGTTAGGGTCCGATCGGAAAGGACCATCGGGGCGACCTTTTCAGATCACCCCATTAAACCGGCTTCAGGCCAGCTTGATCTCGACGTTCACGCCGGCCGCGAGGTCCAGCTTCATCAGAGCGTCGACGGTAGCGGCGTTCGGCTGCACGATATCAAGCAGACGCTTGTAGGTGCGGACTTCGAACTGCTCACGCGACTTCTTGTCGATGTGCGGACCACGGTTGACCGTGAACTTCTCGATCTTGGTCGGCAGCGGAATGGGGCCACGAATCAGAGCGCCGGTGCGGCGGGCCGTGTCAGCGATTTCGCCAGTAGCCTGGTCGAGCACGCGATGGTCAAACGCCTTCAGGCGGATACGGATGTTCTGAGCTTCCATTACCTACTACCGATGAGAAAGAGCCATAGGACACGAGGTCCCGTCAAATTCGAACCGCGCCCCTACACGCCAAGTGCGAGTCGGGCAAGCCCTGATTTTACGCGGATCGGCAGGTTTTCGGCGGCACGAAGCGCGGTTCGTCGCATCGGCCCTTCCCTGCGCCCGATGCACTCCCTAGGTTGGCATCGCGACGCCTAACAGAAGCCGCTGCCAATGCCCTCCACTACCACGACAATTTCCAGCGTGCTTGCCGCGCTGACCCTCGCTTGCCTTGCTTCCGCGCCCGCTGCCGCCGCAGGCTCTGCCTACGGCCCCACCGGAAGCGAAATTCCCATCGATCTCGACGACACCGACGTTCTCACGGCCCACGTCGACATACCCGACCCAAGGGGCGGCCCGATAGACGATGCCTGCCGCGACGCAGCCCGCGCCAGCAATGGAGGCAACGACGGCACGATCGTCGTCTGCTCCCACGGCGGCGACGGCTCCAGCGAGCGGGTTCCCGCATCGAAATCCGTCGACGAGAGCACGCGCACAGGGGCGCTGCATCCGCCGGACCTGTGGAACCTCCCGGGCTGCCTCGGCCCGTGCATCACCATACCGTTCGGCAAAGTGCCGGAGCCCGTCTATTACATCGACCTGAAGTCCATTCCCGAGGCGCCCAAGGGGTCGGATGCGTGGAAGATCGCACAGGGCGAACTGCGGCAGCCCTGAGCCGCACCGTCTGAACGCCCTCCCCTTCCGTCATTGCGAGCGCAGCGAAGCAATCCAGGGCAGTGCTGCACCGCCCTGGATTGCTTCGCTGCGCTCGCAATGACGAGACGATGCGCACCATAAATGCGAAAAGCCCGGCGTCTCTTTCGAGACGCCGGGCCAATCACTTTCAGCCGTTGTTGGCCGATCGACGAATTACTTCGTGATCGAGGCAACGACGCCCGAGCCGACGGTACGGCCGCCTTCGCGGATTGCGAAGCGCAGACCTTCGTCCATGGCGATCGGAGCGATCAGCTTGACCGACAGCGAGACGTTGTCGCCCGGCATGACCATCTCGGTGCCCTCGGGGAGGATCACTTCGCCGGTCACGTCGGTGGTGCGGAAGTAGAACTGCGGACGGTAGTTCGCGAAGAACGGGGTGTGACGACCGCCTTCGTCCTTCGACAGAACGTAGACTTCTGCCGAGAACTCGGTGTGCGGGGTCACGGTGCCCGGCTTGGCCAGAACCTGGCCGCGCTCGACGTCTTCACGCTTCAGACCGCGAACCAGTGCACCGATGTTGTCGCCGGCTTCACCCTGGTCGAGCAGCTTGCGGAACATTTCGACGCCGGTGACGGTGGTCTTCTGGGTGTTGCGGATGCCGACGACTTCGACTTCCTCACCAACCTTGACGATGCCGGTCTCGACGCGGCCGGTCACAACCGTACCACGGCCCGAGATCGAGAACACGTCTTCGACGGGCATCAGGAAGGGCTTGTCGGTCGGGCGGGGCGGCTGCGGGATGAAGTCGTCGACGGCCTTCATCAGCTCAAGGATCGATTCCTTGCCGATGTTGTCGTCGCGGCCTTCGAGAGCGGCCAGAGCCGAACCCTTGACGACGGGGATGTTGTCGCCGTCGAAGTCGTACGACGAGAGCAGTTCGCGAACTTCGAGTTCGACCAGCTCAAGCAGTTCTTCGTCGTCGACCTGGTCGACCTTGTTCATGTACACGACGAGCTGCGGCACGCCGACCTGGCGAGCGAGCAGGATGTGCTCGCGGGTCTGCGGCATCGGGCCGTCAGCAGCGTTCACGACGAGGATCGCGCCGTCCATCTGGGCGGCACCGGTGATCATGTTCTTGACGTAGTCAGCGTGACCCGGGCAGTCGACGTGCGCGTAGTGGCGGGCGTCGGTCTCGTACTCGACGTGCGCGGTCGAGATGGTGATGCCGCGCTCGCGCTCTTCGGGGGCCTTGTCGATGTTCGCGAAGTCAACGGCGGTGCCGCCGAACGCTTCAGCCATCACCTTGGTGATCGCGGCGGTCAGCGTGGTCTTGCCGTGATCGACGTGACCGATGGTGCCGATGTTGCAGTGCGGCTTGTTCCGCTCAAATTTAGCCTTGGCCATCTTTCAAACCTTCTTTCGTCTTGATTTCGAATCTGCGGGGTATCGGAGCGGAGCCCGCGGATGCAGGCGCCGCCCCTATAACCAATCCTGCCGTCAGGCAAGAGTATGCTTGATCCCGCCCGCCCTTAGGCGAGCTTCTCCTTGACTTCAGCCGCGACGTTCGCCGGGACTTCGTCATAGTGGGAGAAGATCATCGAGTAGTTCGCGCGGCCCTGGGTGAAGGAGCGCAGCGAGTTCACGTAGCCGAACATGTTCGCGAGCGGCGTGTTCGCCTCCACGACCTGTGCGTTACCACGGCTGTCGGTGCCCTGGATCTGGCCACGACGCGAGTTGAGGTCGCCGATGACGTCGCCCATGAACTCTTCCGGGGTCACGACCTCGACCTTCATGATCGGCTCGAGCAGCTTGATGCCGGCCTTCTGGGCGACTTCACGCATGGCACCGCGACCGGCGATTTCGAACGCCAGCGCGCTCGAGTCGACGTCGTGGTACGAACCGTCGTAAAGGACGATTTCGAAGTCGATGATCGGGAAGCCGACCAGCGAGCCCGAGGCAGCGGTTTCGCGCATGCCCTTTTCGATCGCGGGGATATATTCCTTCGGAATGTTACCGCCCTTGATCTCGTCCTTGAAGGTGATGCCCGCACCGCGCTCGCCCGGCGTGACCTTGACCTTCACGCGGCCGAACTGACCCGTACCGCCCGACTGCTTCTTGTGGGTGTAGTCCACATCGACAGCCTTGCCGAGGTATTCGCGGTAAGCCACCTGCGGCGCACCGACGTTCGCCTCGACCTTGAACTCGCGACGCATACGGTCGACGATGATGTCCAGGTGAAGTTCGCCCATGCCCTTGATGATGGTCTGGCCCGACTCGTGGTCGGTCGAGACGCGGAACGAGGGATCCTCGGCCGAGAGACGGTTGAGCGCGATGCCCATCTTCTCCTGGTCGGCCTTGGTCTTGGGCTCCACCGACAGCTCGATGACCGGCTCGGGGAATTCCATACGTTCGAGAACGATCGGCGCGCGTTCGGCGCAGAGCGTGTCGCCCGTGGTGGTTTCCTTCATGCCGGCAAGAGCAACGATGTCGCCCGCAAAGGCCTCGTCGATGTCCTTACGCTCGTTGGCGTGCATCTCGAGGATACGGCCGACCTTTTCCTTCTTCTGCTTCACCGAGTTCAGGTACGTGCCCTTCGAGAGCGTACCCGAATAGATGCGAGCGAAGGTGAGCGAGCCCACGAACGGGTCGTTCATGACCTTGAACGCGAGAGCCGAGAACGGCGCGTCGTCGGCCGGCGGGCGGCTGTCAGGCTCGTCGCTATCGACCTTGACGCCCTGGACGTCTTCGATGTCGAGCGGCGAAGGCAGGTAATCGACGACGGCGTCGAGCAGGGGCTGAACGCCCTTGTTCTTGAACGCCGAACCGCAGACGACCGGCACGAACGCATGGCCCAGCGTACCCTTGCGGATCAGCTTCTTGAGCGTCGCGACGTCGGGCTCGTTGCCTTCGAGATACGCTTCCATCGCCTCGTCGTCCTGCTCGACGGCGAGTTCGATGAGCTTCATGCGGTACTCGGCGGCTTCGTCAGCCAGCTCGGCCGGAATCTCTTCGTAGAAGAATTCGGCACCAAGCGACTCGTCTTTCCAGACGATCGCGCGGTTGTGCACCAAGTCAACGAGACCCTTAAGGTCGGCTTCCAAACCAATAGGAATGTAAAGCACGGCCGGAGTAGCACCAAGACGATCGATGATCGACTGGACGCAATACTTGAAGTTCGCGCCGGTACGGTCCAGCTTATTGATGAAGCACATACGCGGTACGCCGTACTTGTCGGCCTGGCGCCATACGGTTTCCGACTGCGGCTCCACGCCGGCAACGCCGTCGAAGCATGCCACCGCACCGTCGAGCACGCGCAGCGAGCGTTCGACTTCGATGGTGAAGTCGACGTGACCCGGGGTGTCGATGATGTTGATGCGGTATTCCTGGCCCTCTGCGGTCCAGAAGCAGGTGGTGGCAGCCGAGGTGATCGTGATGCCGCGTTCCTGCTCCTGCTCCATCCAGTCCATGGTCGCAGCGCCGTCGTGGACTTCGCCGATCTTGTAGGACTTGCCGGTGTAGTAGAGGATGCGCTCGGTCGTCGTGGTCTTGCCAGCGTCGATGTGCGCCATGATACCGATGTTACGGTACATATTCAGCGGATGGCTGCGTGCCATGGGAGAATCCTTAGCGAGGGTTTCGGGAGCGAGAGCGGCCTTCAGATAGACCCTTGCCCCCTGAAATAAAAGTGTGACGCCCGAATGACCAACTCATCCGGGCGCACACTCAGCACATTACCAGCGGTAGTGCGAGAAGGCGCGGTTCGCGTCCGCCATGCGGTGCGTGTCTTCGCGCTTCTTGACCGCGTTGCCGCGGTTGTTCGAGGCGTCCAGCAGCTCGCCCGAGAGGCGTGCCGACATGGTGGTCTCGGGACGGTTGCGCGCGGCGGTGATCAGCCAGCGGATGGCGAGAGCCTGCGCACGCTCGGGACGAACCTCGACGGGGACCTGGTAGGTCGCACCACCGACGCGGCGCGAACGCACTTCGATCTGCGGCGCGACGTTGTTGAGGGCGTCGTGGAACAGCTGGATCGGGTCCGACTTGGCGCGGGTTTCCATGGTTTCCATGGCACCGTAGACGATCGCTTCGGCGACCGACTTCTTGCCGTCGTACATGAGGTTGTTCATGAACTTGGACAGGATGAGATCCCCGAACTTGGGATCAGGCAGGATTTCCCGCTTCTCGGGACGACGACGACGTGACATTTTTTAAACTCCAAATGGTCCGGAGCGTAGCGGAGGTCTTCAGCCGTCATCCCGGACTTGATCCGGGACCGCTGGCCTCACTGGGCGCTCGGTAAGTGTTAGTACTTCAAGGCCGCTTCTAGGCTGCCAGCGGTCCCAGCCTGCGCCGGGATGACGGGTGCCCCGCCGCGAGCCTTGTGAGTGGCTTACTTCGGACGCTTGGCGCCGTACTTCGAGCGGCTCTGCTTGCGATCCTTGACGCCCTGGGTGTCGAGCACGCCGCGCAGGATGTGGTAGCGAACGCCGGGAAGATCGCGGACGCGGCCGCCGCGGATGAGCACGACCGAGTGCTCCTGCAGGTTGTGGCCTTCACCCGGGATGTACGAGATGACTTCGCGGCTGTTGGTCAGACGCACCTTGGCGACCTTGCGAAGTGCCGAGTTCGGCTTCTTCGGGGTGGTCGTGTAGACGCGGGTGCAGACGCCGCGCTTCTGCGGGTTCTGCTCCATCGCAGGAACCTTGGACTTGGCCTTCTGCGGTTCGCGGCCCTTGCGGACCAGCTGGTTGATAGTGGGCATCTATACTCTTCTTTCAAATGGGAGTGCGATGGATCGACACCGAAACCATCGGTATCGACCCGTCGCACCCCGGTGGTCACCGGGCCGGGAGGGCCACAACTGCGATGACGGGAGAAGAGTAGACGATCACGCGATGCAGGAGGAAAACGCGAAGCCGTCATCCCAGCGAAGGCTGGGACCGCCATCGGTTTGCCCTGCTCCCTCGTTCAACGAGGAAGGCCGCACCCGTGAGCCGAAAAACACTCCACCCGGCCGCCGATGAGCGCTGCCGGATTACTTTGCCGCCCGCCCGAGGGATGCGCCCTCACCCGATTCGGATGAAAGGAGCGATCCGTGCTTCACCGCTTGCCCGAGGCCCGAAAGCCACGGAAAAGCTGCGAGAAACGCGCCGGAACGGCAATGTTCAGCTCTGTATATCCACCGCGAGCAAGCCCGCGAGGGATGCGCGCCTTTAGGGGATTGGGGGGATGGGGTCAAGGGAACCCATGAGCTTAAGATTTCCAGAATTATCTTGAAGACGCCGGGACACAGCTTGCCTTAACAGCTACATAGGGCATTCACTTAGAGCTAGTCTTCGCACAGCCTCTGCCGCAGCCGGATGCCACTAATGCTACACCAAAAGCCGCTGTTAACACTTTCACTAAATAGCTTCATCAAGATTTACGCTTTGGACACAGCAAAGCAGTTTGTTGAAGTCAACAGAAGGCTCCAGCAAAGCGGCGGGTATAATTTCTACCGAAATCTTGAGACTTCGGTGCGCGCACACATCAAAGGCAAATCGTCCGACGAAATTGAGTATATTCTCAATAGCGCCTCACGCCCCGATGAAGTTATTTATAATAAATTAGAGCCTGATCAGAAAATAAGTTGAGTGGTATCAGCAGGTTAGCTTGACGCTTTGGCCTGTCATTGATTCATGGGTTTCGCCAAAAACTACCATGGATTCAACGATGTGGACCGATACCACTCGCGCCCTTCATGCGCGAAGAGGGCTAGCTTTGCCAAGCGATTTGACGGATGCCGAGTGGGCGCTGCTGGAGCCATTGCTTCCACCTGCGTCTCGTGTCGGACGGCCCCGCAAATGGCCATTACGACGCATCGTCGAGGCAATTCTGTACCTACTGCGCGGAGGCCTGCCATGGCGGATGCTGCCGCCTTGCTTTCCGCCGGTGTCGAGCGTGCGGCATTGGTTCTACTTGTGGCGAGACAACGGGCTGTGGCTGACGATAAACCACACCTTGTTGATGATGGCCCGAGAAGCTGATGGGCGAGAGGCTTCTCCCAGCGCTGGCGTGATCGACAGCCAGTCGGTCAAGACGACCGAAAGCGGTGGCCTGTGCGGTTACGATGCAGCGAAGAAGATCAAAGGACGCAAACGGCACATCCTGACCGACACCGATGGAAATCTTGTCCATGCCGTTGTGCACGCCGCCGACATTCAGGACCGGGACGGGGCACCGCTGGTCCTTGGAGAAATCGTCAGGCGCTTCCCCTGGCTGCGTCACGTGTTTGCAGACGGCGGCTATGCCGGAAACAAGCTCAGGGAGGCCCTGCGCCGGATCGGAAAGTGGACCGTCGAAATCATCAAACGGTCCGATACTGCCAAGGGCTTCGAGGTCTTGCCGCGACGATGGGTCGTCGAAAGAACGTTCGCATGGCTGAGCCGCAACCGGCGTCTGGCAAAGGACTTCGAGGAAACCATCGCGTCCGCCACAGCTTGGCTCTTTATCGCATCCATCCAGCTATATGCTCGCCGCATCGCAAGGCCCTGATTGCCACGCCCGCAATTTTGAATCAGACACTTAGCTCGACTTTGTACGATCAGGTAGCGAAGCATAGTGCCTGAGCCATACGTTTTAGGCGGGTTGTGGGAATATAGTTCGGTTCTGGGTGCGGCGGGGAGTGTTGATTAATGTCGCCGACCCAGAGTTGGAGACGGACAGCTCCGATGGCGTCACTGAATGTCAGGTTGGTTTTTCGATACCAGGCGGCGGAATAAGGGGTGCTTTTAATGGTCAACAGATCGCAGGCCCATAGCGATATTAGGCTGTAGAGACCCAGCAGCGCCGGCGTGGTTCGCGCTATGGCTTTGTCGGTCCACTGGCGCTGTGTTTCGACACCAAGGTGAGCGCGGGTTTCTGCAAAGGTGACCTCGATCTGCCATCGGCGGACGTAGAGGGCGATCATCTCGGCGGGCTCGAGGGTGATGTCGGTACTGAAGAAGGCCTGCGGGTCGCGCTTTCCGTCAGGATCGCGAACCAGGACCCAGCGGACCGGCAAGACCGGGGTGCCGGGCCTGTACCATAGGGCGATGTCAGATGTGATCTCGAGCGTCTTGCCGCCCGCATGGCCATACCAGGCAGAGACGAGAATGCTGGTCCAGCGTGTCGCCGGGTTGGCGAGCAGGGTCTTGAGTTTTGGTAATGCTCGCCCTTTCTGTGCGGGGCGCCCCATCGTGCGTGCCGTTCGCCCCGCAGGCTGTGCAAACAAGTTGGCATCGAGCCGCAGTCGGCTGATGAGTGTGGCCCGGCGGACAATTGCATGTGCCAGTTCGTGGACAGCAAAGCTGCTGTCGCCAATGAAGATGATCCGCCGACCCGGCAGCCAGCGAGACAGCTGTAGCGCGCCCTGCCGCGCCCAGTCCGTCAGCAATTTATGACGACAGCCGCGTTGACGGTTCGATCGTTCCGAAGGAGCGAGCAACGTCAAGACTGGCAGCGCTTTGATCAGGCGGGTCCATGACACCGGGGTGAGCACCATAAAACTGAGCCAGCGCAGTCCGCTAGCTTTGACGAAATGGCCGTGACTGGAGCGGACCGGGTCGCGGTAGATACCCCGTGCGGTGATCCGGCGCCCCCATCGCCGCTCAATGGTGTCGTCCATACCGATGACCACAGGACCATCGGGCACGAGCCGTTCGACCACAATGCCCAGTAAACGCCTGGCAACGGCACGGGAGCTCCAGCGGGCGCGGTTGAGGATCTGGTGATAGGTTGCAAAGTTGGCAGCATCGCCCCGGCCGGTCACGCGCAGGCAAGACGTGACGGTCCGTTTGCCCGTGGCCAGCACGCCCCCCATCACAAGAACAAGTACATGCTCCCAACTGGGAGCCGTAAAGCAGGGACGCCATGCCTGCAGCCATTGGCGCAGGATCTGGGGGACGGGATCGCCGATCACGGCCTTGTTCTGGTCCAACATCCCATGCTTCGAGTCCTGACTGAAGCACGTTGCAACGCTTAGGCTGTTGCCATGCGGTGAGGTGACTCGGATATGCTGTGACCTGACGGCGGCAATGGATGCACCATGAAAGACGAGGAAATCATTCTGCGCATCGAAACGTTCGACGCGGCCAACGGCGGCGGCGTCGGATGGTATGAGAACAAAGGCGCTTACCATCTCTATCTGCTGGCAACCGAGGCACCGATCGCCCGCCTCAAGCCTGTCGGCACGCGTGACGAAGTCAGGCTCGGCTACTGGTCACACCAGCGAAAATGGGAAAATATCGATGATATGGGCGGATGCGTCTTGCCCCTCGATCAAGCACTCGACCACGTTGCTGAAAACAGCATCTTCTGGACCTGGACCTGACCAAAAACGTACAAAGTCGAGCTTAGCATACGAAGCATTTTACAAAAAGTTTGGAAAAACTAAGAAGATTTCGGAGTTTGATAAAGACTCTGTGCTGCGATTAGCAAATGGCGCGTTAGGGATAAGGGTTTGCCCAACCTTTATGGTGGAGAGCGCTAGCGGCATGAGCGTCTACCATTTTTGGACTCCTCAAACGCCTTCTATGGATGCAGGTCGCGCAAGCATAGGATGCTTTATTTTACGCGAGGCTTTCCGGAAAAGCGCGCCGAACTATGATTATAAGATTTTCGACACAGTCCAAAAGAAAGTATACGGAAAAATATCTAATACAGCATCAGTAGCAGTCGAGTCTCTATCTCGAACTATTGCAAGCTGGTTAGAGCAGTCTCACGGGATATGAGGAAGCTACTTATATTCGGGAACGGGCTTGGCATGGCACTGGCCCCTGAAGTTTTTAGCCTTTATTCTGCCATGTCAAAAGTTTGGGATGGAGATATAATTTCCTACGATCAAAAGCAGCTGATTCGAAGCTGCCTTCCGGAGGAAGCTGACAGGCCGGTCTCTGAGGAACAGCTTGGGCAACTCCAAGAGACAGTTAGCGCTTGCGAGAAATTACTGCGCATCAGACCTAATCACCCAGGACATTGGCTATCGAGCCAAGGGCAAGCATTCCCTGACGCAGTCCACCGTTTCGCCTTTGAGGTTGCCCGGCACATCTTTAATGCCGAAACCTCAAGTGGCACCCCATACTCGTTACCACAGAACTTTTGCGATAACTTAACGTCCTTCATCAGAAAGACAGAGTCTCATGTAGCGACACTAAATTATGACGGATTACTATCGTCGGCATTCGAGCAAGCCGAGATACTGACAAAATCAGGCGCTTTACGTGATGGATTTTTGAACGAGAAATTCGACAAATCCAATTTATTTAGGAAATCAGAGCAAGGTAGTTGGTATTTGCACCTTCACGGATGCCCATTATTTTCAAGTCCGGACAAGTCAAAAATCACTAAACTCAAAAGGTCGTCGCTAAGAAGGTCTTCCTCAGGACTAAAAAATGTTGGCCGCCACATCGTTTTAACACACGCCGTTCATAAGAGGTCCATTATAGATTCCTCAGAAATATTAAAAATATATTGGGAATTTCTTAAAATCGCAATCGACGAGTCTGATGAAATCGTACTTTTTGGATATTCTGGAAATGACATTCATCTCAATCAGATAATTAATCAACGTCGAAAATCTAAAAAAGTAAGGGTCATAGAGTGGTTAGGCGCCGGATTTGAAGATGCCCGCGTAGAGTTTTGGGATAGTCAGCTTGGTGGAAATACTGAGCTGGTACTCAAAGAGGACATTTTAACGTTCTCCAACTGGTGAAACCACTTTCCTACACACCCCGGCCCGCGATACATAGGTCCGCCATGAGGGGCATCCACTCCAACACCCCATGGAGTTCCACGCCTTATGACGGACCGATCCTCCACGCCCCCGGCACATCCCGAGCGCCGGCGCGGCGGCAAATCCTTTGCGGCTTCGCGGCTTCGCGTGAAACCTTCTGACGATCCCGCGCCCGGCGGTGAGGCCGGGCGATCTCGCGCTCCCTCCAAAACCATGGGCCCCTCGACCACCGACTGCGTCGGCGGTCCCCCTCCCCGAGACAAGCTCGGGGAGGAACGTGTGGGGTGCCGGTCGGTGCGGCCTTCGCGGCGCACTTCGGCCATGGCCTTCTTCGAGGACTTGCCCGAGGCGGACGATCCGCTGCTCGGCTTCGCGCCCTATCTGCACAGCCGTCCGCGCCGCAACTCGATCACGCCCGATCGGCAGCGCATGTTCATCGCCGCGCTCGCCGCCAGCGGGATCGTCACGCAGGCGGCCCGCGCGATCGGGGCGAGCCTCGAGGCGCTCTACAAGCTGCGGCTGATGAAGGGCGCCGAAGGGTTCTCGGCCGCGTGGGACAAGGCGGTCGACCGGGGCATGCTGCGGCTGCAGGACTGCGCGCTCGAACGCGCGATCCTGGGCGAGGAACGCCCGGTGGCGAGCCAGGGCAAGGTGGTCGCCACTTATACCCGCCACGACACCGCGCTCATGCTGTTCCTGCTGCGCCAGCGCATGCCGGAGCGCTATGCAGCGCCGCCTACGCAGGACGCGCGGCCGGGCTCGGCGCTCTACGAGCGGGTGCGGCGCGACATCGAGGCGCAGATGCCCACCGTGGCGGAGACGCGCGCGGTGATCGACGCCAAGCTGGAGCAGCTGCGCCGGACCATCGAGGCGCGGCGCACGCGGGAAGAGGACGGCTGAGCCGCCTCAGCGGTGGCCGCGGCCCGGTCGGCGGCCGTCGCCGCGCCCGCCGCCATCATGATCGCCGCCGCCCCGCCACATCGGCATCTTCATGCCCTGCTGCGGGCGCATCTCGCCCCGGAACGGCTGGTAGTTGTGCTGGCCCTGCGGGGGCGCGCGCATGATGTGGTTGCGGTCGCCCCGGCGGTAGCGGTGGTCGCGGTCGTTGTTGCGGTAGTAGAAGTAGTCGTCGCTGCCCCAGTAGCCGTCGTGGATCGGGCCGTAGTACCCGTCGTAATAGCCGTCATAGGCATAAGGCGTGCCCCAGCCGACCGAGCTGTAGCCATAGCCGCCGCCATAGCCGTCCGTGGCGCAGGCGCTGAGCGCCACGGTGGAGCCGGCAAGGGCCAGGGCGAGAATCTTCGTGTTCATGGACGAGCCTTTCGAGGAGGCGCGTCAAAAATGGACGGCGCGCCCGTTAACCCTCGTAAAACTCCCGAGTATGTAGCTCAGTTCCGGGGCCAGACGTCCAGCTTGGTCGGAGCCCCTCGCCCGCCCATGAAGTTCGCCAGGTTGCGGTGGAGGTTGATGACCTTCTGCTCCTGGTGCGGGTTGGGCAAGGGTCCGCGAAAGCCGCTGGACTTCATGCCCTTCTGCACGAACTGCATGTTGGAGAAGTCCTGCGCCAGCACCGATCCCCAGTTCTCGCCGATGGGGTCGGCATAGGTCCACTCGGTCTGCGGCGCCTCCCCTTCCGGGAAGCGTTCGAGGGCGTAGCTTTCGAACACGCACTTGTCCGGATCGTCCTTGTAGGGGCGCACGCGGTAGCACAGCGCGAAGGTCTCGCCGTGGAGGATGTTCTGGTTGGGGAACAGGCCCCAGGCGAGGCCGCCTTCCTTCTTGATCTCGGGCGGAACCTCGGGCCAGATCACTCCGCGCGCGGCGTCGGCGGCCTTGGCGGATTTCAGCCAGTGGGCGATGCATTCCTGCGGGGTGGCGTCCTCCGGAAGCTCGATCTGGAGGCGAGCGGCGGCGTTCACCAGCGTCTCGGTGGAGGCGGAGTAGTTCACCGTCTCGTAGTTCTCGCGGATCAGCTCGTAGGTGGAAACGCGCGGGTCGTCGCCCTTGCCGGCGCGGGTGGTGCCGGCGCTCTCGCTCATCTCGAACTTGGCATCGCGCGTGTCGTAGCTGGAGACCGAGTGCAGCCCGTACTGGCGGCTCAGCGCGTAGTAATCGCCATAGGCCAGCAGCTGCGTATGCGTGCCCGCGACGTGGTAGGGTTCGAGGAACGCCTCGATCGCGGTCTTCCAGTTGCAGTCGTAGATCGCCCACTGGCGCCACTTGTAGTGCATCTTCTCCAGCTGGAAGTGCGAGAGGATTTCTCCCGCACGGCCCATCCACTCGGCCAGTGGCACGGCGTCGGGGTCCATCGTGATGTAGATGTAGCCGCCCCAGGTATCGACCTGGACTTCCGACAGGCAGGTCATCTCTGCCGTCAGCTTGTTCTGCCAGTCCTGCGGGTCGAGGATGTAGGTGTTCTGGCCCTCCAGATCGAAGGTCCAGCCGTGGAAGCCGCAGATGAAGTTGCGCCGGTTCGAGCCCCGGACATCATGGACCTTTCCCGGCAGCATGTCCGGCACAGAGACGAGCTGGCGTCCCCGGTGCGGGCAGACGTTGTGGAAGGCCTTCAGCGAACCGTCGTCCTTGCGCAGCACGATCACGGATTCGTCGGCGACGTCGTAAGTCAGCCAGTCGCCGGGGTTCGGCAGGTCGCTCTCGCGCTCGACCATCTGCCAGACCTTGGGCCACAGCAGCGTCTTCTCCGCCGCGAGGTAGTCCTTCGAGAGAAACGCCTCGGTCGGGTAAGTGGCGAGCACTTCGGCGTCCATATCGGCGGCGGTCAGGCGCGAGGGCTCGAAAGCCTCTGGCTTGTTCATGGTCGTCTCCCTTGGCGTCCGGCCCGTCCTTTCGCGGCGGGGACGCGGTGGCCGGGCACGCCATTATTCAACACCACTGTCTACTAGGACAAGCCTCCGCCGGTTTCCAGAGGGCCATGCGCGCAACGCCGGGGCGATGGCGTGCCCACAAACGCCAAGGGAGGAGGCGCTCATCGGCGCCCCCTCCCCTGCATTTTCCCTTAGGGCATTCTCCCGAAGGAGCCTCGATCAGAGACCGATCACGCCGCCGTCGTTCCGGGTGATCGCGACGATCGACGAGCGCGGACGCACCGTCTTGGCGGCCGAGGCGTTGCTCTGGGTATCGGGCCAGTTGCTGCCCGGCGCCGTCACCGAGCCGCTTTCGCCCGGATGCTGGATGCCGACGAACAGCGTGCGGCCGTCCGGCGTCGAGTCGATGCCGGTGATTTCGCACTGGCTCGGCCCGACGAGGAAGCGGCGCAGGTTGGCCGCGGTCGCCTTGGCGCCGACAAAGGTGTTCTGCGTGTTGCCCGCGTTGTTCACCGTGTAGGCACCGCCGTCACCGACGTGACCGGGGATCGCGGCGAGCAGCATGCAGTTGGTGCGGTCGGTCAGCGCGCCGTCGTCGGTCTCGATCCACAGCAGCGGGTTGATCTGCCCCGCCGGGTTGCTGGCGCGCGAGAACCAGGCGCCGTCCGGGCTGGAGAAGTCGTTGGCGGTAGTGAGGCCCGAGATGTTGACGTTGGTGGGATTGGCATCGGTCGCGTCGGCGCCGAACAGGTAGATGTCCCACTTGAACGTCGTGGCGCTGGTGGTGTCGCCGTCTTCGCGAAGACGCACGATATGGCCGTTCGGGTTGCCGGTCTGCGCCGAGTTCGACGGCCCCTTGGGGTCGTTGTACGAGCGCGGGTTGGCGGCGTTGGTGCCGGTGACCGGACGGAACGAATTGTTCGAGTTGGTCAGCGTCAGGTAGATTTCGCCGGTGGCGGGGTTGCCCGCCGTCCACTCCGGACGGTCCATCGGCGTCGCCCCCAGCGCGTCGGCGGCGAAGCGGGTGTTGACGCAGATGTCGGCCTGGCTGGTGAACGTGTACTCCCGATAGGAACCGCTCGCGGCACGCTTCGGGAAAGTCGGGCTGTAGACCAGCGGCATCCAGGTGCCGGTGCCGTCGGCATTGAACCGGGCGACGTAGAGCGTGCCGGTGTCCATGTACTTGTCGCCGATCGCGAGACGGTCGGCGGCGTCGGCATCGGCTTCCACCCAGGTCGCGGCGGAGACGAACTTGTAGAGGTACTCGCCGCGCGAATCGTCGCCCATGTAGAACGCCGGCTTCTGCCCGGCCACCGCGCGCACGAAGGCGCCTTCATGGCCGAAACGGCCGAGCGCGGTGCGCTTGCGCGGGGTCGACTTGGGATCGTAGGGATCGATCTCGACCACCCAGCCGAACTGGTTCGGCTCGTAGCGGAAGTCGTCGGCCGCAGTGGCGCCCTTGATCGTGGCGTTCCAGCGGGTGATGCGATCGTCGGTGGCGGAAGCGGTCGACCAGTCGTTGTTGCCGGAGCGGCTGGTGATGCCGTTGCGCTTCAGCGAATCGATCTCGGCCACCGTGCGCGCTGCATCGTCCGAAGCGTCGCGGCGGAAGTAGCCGGCGTAGTTCTCCTCGCAGGTGAGGTAGGTGTTCCAGCCGGTGACGCCGTTGGCGCAGTTGTTGATGGTGCCGCGTCCGATCTTGCCGTCCTTGCCGTAGGCGGTGACCAGGAACGGCGAGCCCGCCGCCGGGCCGCTGAACGCCATCGGCGTGTTGGGGGTGATGCGGCGGTTGAGCGCGCCGCCCTGTACCAGGCTCCACTTGCGGCTGCCGTTGTCGATGTACTCGGTGACCGAGACGCCGTGGCACTCGATCTCCTTGATCGCTTCGGCCAGCGGGCGCGGCGCCGGGGTCGGGCCGTTCGGGTGGAGGTACTGCTCCGAGATGTTCTCGTGGTTCTGGACCATCAGGCCGCGCGTCGAGATGTTGCGGTCCGGCTTGTTGGCGGCAGACAGGCCGAAGAAGTGCAGCGCGTCGCCGTGGTCGCCGATGCGCTTGTCGAAGTCGGCGTCCGAACCGTCGTTCTTGTAGGCAGCCGTTCCGGCCACGATCGGATCGCCCAGCCGTCCCATGACGGTGACCGAGTAGCCCTCGGGAACCACGACCACGTCGGCCAGCGAATGGGCGACGGCGCTGAAACCGAGAACCGCAGGCGAAACGCGCACGGTGGTGGTGGCGGTCACCGCCTCGCCGATCAGCGGCTTGGCGCTGAACTGGAAGACGAGGTCGGTGGCGGCCGCGACGGCCGGGGCGATGAAGCTCACGGTGGCACCGCCGCCGCTCAGAGCGACTGCGGGACCGGTGCGCTGCGTCCAGCCGGCATCCTGGCCGTTGCCAGAGACGGTGCCGGTCAGCGTGACGACGCGGCCCGCGCTGGTGGCAACGCTGCTGCCCGCCGAGACGGAGACGGCGCCGCCGATGGTGCCGCCCTGGCCGTCGTCACCGCATGCGGAAAGAAGGCTGGTGCCCATGAAGGCCATCGTGGTCGCACCGGCGCCGCGGAACATGGCGTTGCGGCGCGAGTAACGCTCCGCGGCCATGCTCTCCAGCGAGCGCTGCGTGGTGTCATTGGTATCGACGTCACCGTCCGTATACGCGGTGACCGGATTCATCTCGGTCATGGTTATTGCCCCCTTATTGGTCGCGCTTATTGGTCGCAGGGGCGAGTGCTAGGGGCCATTCATGACGCGAAAGTGCAGGTTCGATGGCAAATCGATGTCGTTATTCTGACCATATTGCGACGACGGCCCAAAGCGGCCCGTCGCGCGGGCCTTATCCCTCCTTGGGATAGACGTCCCCGAGCACGCGGCGGAAATGCCCTTCGACCTGATCGTTGCAGGCGCAGGCACGGTTCTTCAGCCCTTCGCGGTCGAGCACCTCGATGCCGCCGCGACGGGTGCGCACCATGCCGTCGCGCTTGAAACGCTGCAGCACCCGGCTGGCATAGCTGCGGCCGATGCCCATCATCGAGGCGAGCTGCTCCTGCGTCATCGTCACGTCGTTGCGCCCGATCCGGTCGACGGCCGCCGAGAGCCACTTCGCCGCGCGCTGCTCGATCGTGTGGACGGCATTGCAGGCGATCGACTGGAACACCTGCGCCATCACGCAATCGGCATAGCGTGCGAAAAGATGCGCAATCGCGGGCGAGCGCTCCTTGGCCGCCTCGATATCTCGCGAGGCGATGCGCAGGAACACCCCGTCGTGCAGCACGTTGGCCCGCGCATAGGCCGGGAGCGAGCCGTGGCTGACGATCCCGCCCAGCGCCCCTTCGCGGCCCACGAGGATGGTTTCGACCGCCGTGCCGTCCTCCATCTCGACGAAGTAGGAACACATCGCGCCGCCGGTCGGAAAATAACAGTAATCGACGCTGTCGCCGGGCTGGTAGATGATTTCGCCCGACTTCAACCGGCACTCGCCCAGCTTAGGCTCGATCAGCGCGAAGTCGTCCTGCCGCAGCGCCGTGAGCAGGTCGCTGCCGGCGATCGCGGCGGCGGAAACCGGGCTTGTCTGCGGGATCGTGCTCATTTGTGCTCCTTGGGCGGCTCGGCGTGACGCATGGGCGTGACGACCGGAAGGGCCGACGCAAAGGGTCGCAATCCTGCGCCGTCCGGAAACGACAACCCAGCCAAGGGCCTACGGTTCCAGGATGCGGTCATAAGTGAACAGACCGTCCGTTTCAGAGATGCTATGTGTTACTCAGGAACATTATCCGGGATCATCTGTTCCCGGACCCAGGCGTGCCTTGTCGGTCCGCTTGCAAACGGCCCTCGCGGCCTTATTCGGATAATCATGCAAGACGCCCTCGGATCGCCCGTAATGCCCGACATGCTGACCGTGCTGCGCGAAGCGACCGGCCCCTCTCACGAGCGGCTGGACGCATCCTTCGGCGCGCTGGACCTGATGACCCGCGACGGGCTCGGGCGCTTCCTTGCCGCGCACGCCGCCGGGCTGGAGCCGATGTTCCCCGCCTTCCGCGCCTTTCTGGAGAGCGAACTCGGCCTCGAATGCCCGGACTATCCGGCCATGCTGCGCGCCGATCTCGATGCTCTCGGCGTCGATGCCGTGCCCTCTATCGAGACGCCTGCCGGGCTCGATGCGGCAGGCGGCGAGGCAGGCATCGCCTATGTCGTCTCCGGCTCGCGCCTTGGCCTCGTGGTCATTCGCCAGCGCGGCTACTGGGGCGAGTCGAAGGGCTTCCGCTCTGCCTACATGAGCGACGGGCGCGGCCACGACGCGTGGAAGGCGCTTGTCCCGGTCCTGCGGACCCGCGCGTATGCGCCCGATCAGGCGGAGGCGCTGCGCACCGCCGCCCTCGCCGCGTTCGAGACGTTCTCGCGCGCATTCGCCGCCAGTGCCGGCCTCGCGGCGCGTGTCGATGGCTGACGCGATGCACCAGGTAGACCTGTCCACCTGCGACCTCGAGCCGATCCACATCATCGGCCGCATCCAGAGCTTCGGCTGGCTGCTGTCGTTCTCCAGCGACTGGATCATCAACCACGTCTCGGTGAACTGCACCGACCTGTTCGGCCGCGACGCACGCGATCTCGTCGGCCTTTCCGCCACCGAGTTCCTGTCGCAGGAAGCCCTGCACGACATCCGCACGCGCCTGCAGATCCTCGGCAGCGCGGGCACCGTCGAGCGCATGTTCGAGGTGGACCTGATCGGCGACGGCCGCGTCTTCGACGTCGCCGTGCACAATTCCGGCCGCTCCTTCATCCTGGAGATCGAGCCCCACGAAGGCGGCAAGCGCCGCGACTTCGTTTCCTACGTGCGCCCGATGATCGAGCGGCTCCGCCAGTCGCCCTCCATCGAGCAATTGTGCTCCAGCGCCGCGCGCCATCTGCGCGGCCTCACCGGCTTCGACCGGGTGATGGTCTACCGCTTCGAGGGCGACGGCGCGGGCGAAGTCATCGCCGAGAGCCTGAACGGCATGGTCGACAGCTTCAAGGGCCAGCACTTCCCCTCGTCCGACATTCCGGCGCAGGCGCGCAAGCTCTACACCCGCAACCTGCTGCGCATCATCAGCGACGTCGACGACCCGACGGTGCCGATCATCCCCGCGACCAATCCCAACGGCGATCCTCTCGACCTGTCGATGTCGGGCCTGCGCGCGGTGTCGCCGATCCACATCGAATACTTGCGCAACATGGGCGTGAAGGCGTCGATGTCGGTCTCGATCATGCGGCGCGGCAAGCTGTGGGGGTTGATGGCCTGCCACCACTATTCGCCGCTGACGCTGTCCTATTCGGTACGCACCGCGAGCGAGCTGTTCGGCGAATTCTTCTCCTACCTGCTGGAGCAGAAGGAGACCGATTTCTCGACCGAGAAGCGCGCGGAATCGATGCGCCTCCACGACGAGATCATGGCCCGCGTCGCCGGCGGCGGATCGCTGCTGGAAGCCTTCGACGACTTCACCGATTCGATCCGGCAGGTGATCCCCTTCGACGGCGTCGTCGGCTGGGTGGACGGCCGCTTCATCGGCCACGGTGCGGTGCCCGATCAGACGCAGTTCGCCACCCTCGCGCGGTTCCTCAACACCGCCGGAGCCAGCACGGTCTGGGCATCGGACAACATTTCCGCGGTCTACCCGCCTGCGGCGGAATGGGCGGACAAGGCATCGGGCCTGCTGGCCCTGCCGGTCAGCCGTTCCCCGCGCGACTACATCGTGCTGTTCCGGGGCGAGGCGGTGCGTGAGGTGAAGTGGGCCGGCAACCCCGAAAAGGCCATCGAACTCGGCCCCAACGGCGCGCGCCTGACCCCGCGCAAGAGCTTCGAGATCTGGCGCGAGGAACGGCGCGGCTATTCGCGTCCCTGGACCGACGAGGAAGTCTCCTCCGCCGAAGCGCTGCGCATCACCCTGCTCGAAGTCGTGCTGCGCCTGTCGGACGCCGCCAACGTCGAGCGCGAGCAGGCCAGCCAGCAGCAGGACATGCTGATCGCGGAACTGAACCACCGCGTGCGCAACATCCTCAACCTGATCCGGGGCCTCGTCGCCCAGAGCAAGGAAGGCGCGCGCACGATCGACGAATTCGCCGAGATCGTCGGCAGCCGCATCCATGCCCTCGCCCGCGCGCACGATCAGGTGACGCGCAAGGACTGGTCGCCCTCCTCGCTCTACGACCTGATCCGCACCGAGACCGACGCCTATGCCAGCCACTCGCTGGACCGGGTGGTGATCGATGGGCCGGACGCGCTGATCGCCCCCGCCGCCTTCACCACGCTGGCGCTGGTGATCCATGAACTGATGACCAATTCGTGCAAGTACGGCGCGCTGTCGGATTCGCACGGGCAAGTCACCGTGACGCTGAACCGCAGCGACGACGGCGCACTGGAGATCGACTGGCGCGAGGAAGGCGGTCCGCCAGTCCGGGAACCCACCCGGCGCGGCTTCGGCTCGACCATCATCGAGCGCACGATTCCGCACGAACTGGGCGGCTCGGCCTCGGTGATCTACCCGGTGGACGGGTTGCACGCGCTGTTCCTGATCCCCTCCGACCATATCTCCGGCTTCGAGACCCCCGGCGCGGTCCTGCGCGAGCCGGTGAGCGAGCCTCCGCAACCCGCCGAGTTCACCAAGGAACTGGGCTCCGGCGCGGCGCTGATCGTCGAGGACAACGTGATCATTGCCATGGAGGCGGAAGACGTGCTGCGCGGCTTCGGCTTCACCGACTGCCGCATCGCCGGCTCCGTCAACGCCGCGCTCGGCATTCTCGAAGGCTCCGACGTGAGCTTCGCGATGCTCGACGTGAACCTCGGCAAGGATACCAGCGAGGCGGTGGCCCACGAACTGGAAGCGCGGGCGATCCCCTTCATCTTCGCCAGCGGCTACGGCGAACGCTCGCTGCAGTCCGGCGCGTTCAAGAGCGTTCCGGTAGTGACCAAACCCTACGGCGAACGCGACGTGCGCTCGGCGATCGGGCGGGTGATCAAGGGGCGGTAGGAGCCCCTTGCCAAACTCTGCCATGGGCGTAGATTTTACGGGATGACCACGATGAACATCTCGCTTACGGAACCGCTCAAGCAGTTCGTCGATCGGCAGGTTTCCGGCGGCGGCTACGACAGCAGCAGCGAGTATGTGCGTGACCTGATCCGCAAGGAACAGGACCGCCAGTCCTTGCGCGACCTGCTGCTTGACGGTGCCCGATCCGCTCCAGGTGCAACGGCGGACGATGCCTACTTTCAGGATTTGAGAAGCCGGGTCCGCCACTCGGAATGACCGCCAAGCCCGTAGTCCCGCGCGAACGGGCTCATCTCGACGTCCGGGACACCATCGATCACTACATGCGCGATGCGGGGGCCCCGGTTGTGCTCGATTTCATCGACGCGCTGCAGGCGGCCTATCGCACCATCGGCGAGCACCCGGGCATCGGCTCACCACGCTATGCCCATGAACTCGACGTGCCCGGGCTGCGTCATCGCCGCCTGCGGAACTTCCCGCAGATCGTGTTCTATATCGAACAGCCCGACCACATCGACGTCTGGCGCGTGCTCGATGCCCGGCGAGATATTCCCCAGCAGCTGGCTCCGGAGGCTGACGAGTAGCCCTCACGCCCGCATCCGCTGCTCCCCATGCGTGGCATTCCAGCCGTCGACCCAGCCGCGCACGTCCTCGTAAGGCATCGGGCGGCAGATGCCGTAGCCCTGGCCGCAAGTGCAGCCCATCGCCACCAGCATCGCCTGCGTCTCCGGGTTCTCCACCCCCTCGGCCACCAGCGGAATGCCGAGGCAGTCGCACAGCACCACCAGCGAAGTCACCAGCGACTGGTCGAACCGGCTTTCGGTAAAGCGCGCGATGTAGGAGCGGTCGATCTTGATCTCGCGCACCGCGAACTCGCGCAAGTAGCCGAACGAGGTGAACCCCGCGCCGAAATCGTCGATCGAGAGCGAAACGCCGTGGTCCTGCAACTGCTCGATCACCCGCTTGGCCTGCGAGGGGTGAGCGATCAGCGCGGTCTCGGTCAGTTCGAGCACGACATGCGCGGGATCGACCCCGTGCGTGCGGATGGCCTCAACGACGTGACCGACGAAGCCCGGCCGCTCCAGCATCCGCGCCGAGACGTTGATCGAGATACCGGCGCCGTCCAGCCCCGGCTCCAGCCGCGCGTATTGGCCCAGCACGGTATCGAGCGTCAGGTACGTGAAGTCTTCCAGGAGGTGCGACTGCTCGACCGTCTCGATCAGCGCGTCGGCCGCGACCGGGCCGTTGTCCGGGTGAGTCCAGCGCACCAGCGCCTCGAAGCCGAGAACCTGCCCCGAACGCATGTCCACCTTGGGCTGCCAGTGCCAGTTGAAGGCTCGCGCGCCCATGGCGTCCTCGATATCGTGGAGCATTGTGCGCTCGTCGGCGCGCACCGTGCGGCGCTGTTCGCCGCGCGCGATCACCGCCTTTTCGGTGCTGCGCTTGGCCCCACGCTTGGCCTCGTACATCGCCTCGTCGGCGGCCTCCACCAACCCCTCGGGCGAATAGCCCAGTTGCGGGCACAGCGAGATGCCCATCGAGGCGCCGACGTAGAGCAACCGCCCGTCGTGGACGATCGGCTGCTCGATCAGCTCGGTCAGCTTGGTGGCGACGGCCAGCGCGGACTCGTCGCCATCGACGTTCTGCAGCAGGACCGCGAACTCGTCCCCGCCGAGGCGGGCGATCGTGTCCACCTCGCGCAAGTGCTCGCGCATCCGGCGGCCCAGCGTGATCAGCACCGCATCGCCCGCCGCATGGCCGAGGCTGTCGTTGATCTCCTTGAAGCGGTCGAGGTCGATCATCATCACCGCGAACGGATCGCCGCTGCGCCGCGCCCGCGCGCAGGCCTGCGAGAGCCGGTCGGCGAACAGCGTGCGGTTGGGCAGGTCGGTCAGCGGATCGTGGAGCGAGCGGTGCGTCAGTTCCTCTTCCGCGCGGCGCATGTCCTGCCGGTACTTGCGCCAGGCGATCCCCTCCTCGACCGACGCCGCGACCCGCTCGGGAGAGAGCGAGCGCTTGGACAGGAACTCGGTCATGCCCGACTTGATCGAGTCCGCCGCGATCTGCTCGTCGGTATGGCCGGTGACGGCGATGATCGGCACGTCGGGGTCGATCTCGGCGCGGATCTCGGGCAGCAGGTCGCGCCCGTCGCCGTCCTTCAGGCCGAAGTCGAGGAAGACGATGTCGAAATGCGCCTGCGGATCGCGGATCATGCCCAGCGCCTCGGCCTGCGAGGCGGCCTGCGCCACGGTGATGTTGCGGGGAACGCGGCGCAGCAGGCGCAGCAATTTCTCCCGGTCGACGTCGTCGTCATCGACGATCAGCGCGTGAATATCCTGAGTACCGTTGTGCAGGTGGTCCATGGGAGGAAGGAATCCTTGCGTGAGGGGGGGCGCCGTCAGGGCAGCTCCTGCGTGCGGGCATACTTGCCGATGAAATCGGCGAGGCGAGCGAACTGCGGACCGACGGCGGACTTGACCATGTAGCCCGCGACGTGCCCGTCGTAGGCACGGCTGCGGTCCTGATCGCGGGCCGAAGTGGAGAGTACGAAGACCACCGTGCGGCGCAGGTCCGGGTCGGCGCGCAGGGCGTCGAGGAACTGGAAACCGTCCATGCCCGGCATGTTGAGGTCCAGCAGCACGATCACCGGCGTTTCTATCTGCTTGTCCGGATGGCGGCCGGTGAGGATCGCCAACGCTTCCCCGCCGTCACCCGCCGTGACGGTGCGGCAGGGCACCTCGTATTTGCGGAATGAGCGCAGCACGCCTTCGCGCGCGACGTCGTCGTCATCCACCAGCAGCACGGTCACGTCGTTGTAGTTGGCAGTTTTCTTTGGTGCGGATCGGGGTGCGACCAGATCAATCATCATCTTCGTTCTCTCGCAGAAGTATGCGGGGCCAGTGGACTTCGAACCTGGCGCCGCCGAGGGGACCCCGGCCCTGGACGGTCACCATGCCCCCGTGGGCGTTGATCATGCGGCGCGTGAAGGCGAGCCCCACCCCGTCGCCGTCGGTCCCCGGCGAGGCGCGGTGGAACAGCTTGAAGATGCGGTCCTCGTTGCCGGGCGGGATGCCCTGCCCGTCGTCCTCCACCGTGAAGACGGTGAAGCGCCCCTCCTCGCGCACGGCGATGCGGATGTGGCCTTCCTTGCCGCCGTGGTGCTTGACCGCGTTGGACAGCAGGTTGCGCAGCGAAGTGGAAAGCGGCGCACGCGGAGCGACGATGTCGGTGCCCTGCACGTCGACATCGACCTCGAACCCCTCGGGGATTGCCGTAAGTTCCAGCGCTTCCTCGACCAGTTCGTGCGGATCGATGCGGTGCATGCGGGAATCGCGCACCCCGGCGCGGGCGTAAGCCAGCAGGTCGTCGATCATCTGCTCGGAGCGCTCGATGCGCTGGGCGATGCGGTCGAAGTTGTGCACCACGTCCTCGGGCAGTTCGGTGCCTTCGAGGTCTTCGCGGATCCAGCTTACCAGGTCGGCGATACCCCGCAGCGGCGAGCGCAAGTCGTGGCTGGCGACATAGGTGAACTCCTCCAGCTGCGCATTGGTCTGCTGCAGCGCGCGTTCGGAGCGCTTGCGGTGCGAAATGTCGCTGACGATCGCCATGTAGAGCGGCTGGGCGCTGCTCTCGAATTTGGTGAGCGCGATCTCGACGGGAAACTCGCGCCCGTGGCGGTGCAGCGCGGTGACGTCGCGGTCGCCGCCCATGAGGCGCGACTTGGGGGCGGCCGCGTATCCGGCGATCTGCTCGCCGTGCCTTGCGCGGTATCGCTCGGGCAGCAGCATGTCGATCGGCTGGCCGATCATCTGCTCCACCTTCCATCCGAACTGGACCGCGAGCATGGCGTTGGCCTGCGCGATCCGGCCCTTGCCGTCCACCACCACCACGCCCAGCGGCATGCTTTCGAACATCTGGGTGAAGCGGCGCTCGGCGGTGATCTCGCGCGTCATGTTGCGCAAGTAGACGACCGCGCGGTCGCCCTCCTCGCCCGCGACGGGCGCAAGGGTCATCGTGACGGTCGGGCGCGAACCGTCGGCGCCGTGCAGCACCATCTGGCGCGACCAGGTGCCGCGCGTCTCCATCGAAACCTTGAAGAAGACCTCGAACATCTGCCGCAGCGTCTCGGCATCGTCTTCGGCGAACCACATGAAGAACAGGCTGTTGCGCAGCGCCTCGGCATCGGGCTCGGCCAGCAGCGAGGCGGCAGCGGCATTGCCGAAGGCGACCACGCCCGCCGCATCGACGATCAGCGCGGCGATCGGGGCATGGACCAGCGGCGCGTGGATGTCGGTTGTCGTCATCGGCGTCGCCAGCATCGCGTGTCCTGTCCTGCGGGAGACGTGATGCCGAACGAGCTTGAACTTCGTTGCAGCCACGGCCTCCGGGTGGAGCGCCGGAAACCGCGCTGCGGCCCCCGTACCCGACGAGGGGTACACCGGGGCGGTTATCGACCTGCGAAGCCAGACCTAGGGAGCTGTCCCTAGACCCGGCCTGTCGCAACGATTGCAGTGGTTAAATTTGTGTGAGAGCGGCCGCTGTCCATGCGCTCGGGGCCGCGCGCAGCACTTTCGTCATCCCCGCGAAAGCGGGGACCCATCTGATGCCAGTGCAACACGAAACGTCAGGAGATGGGTTCCCGCCTTCGCGGGAATGACGACGTCAAATACCCAAGAACTGCCCTCAGCGCGCGACGAACTTGCCTGCCTCGCGGTCCTTGCGGACCTTCAGCGCGTCGAACACGGTGCCGCTCATGGTGATCCAGATGCCCGGGCCGGCCGATTGGCAGCAGCCGAACGCCATGCCCAGGTTGAATGCCGCGTCGCTCTCGGCGAAACGGGCGGGCTGCATGGCTCCGCACATCACGACGGTCTTGCCCTCGATATGGGCGAGCGCGGCGGCGGTGTCGGTCATGGTGTCGGTGCCATGGGTGATGACGACATGGCTTTCCGGCGCCCCGGCGACCGTCGCGGCGATCAGCGCGCGGTCCTCGTCGGTGAGTTCGAGGCTGTCCTTGCGCAGCAGTTCGACGACGCGGAACGGATGCGCCACGCGGGCAGTGGCCAGCAGCTTGCCGATCACGCTCTCGACGATCTGGTACTCGCTCAGCGCGTCGAAGTACTGCTTGTCGATGGTGCCGCCGGTGGTGATGACGAGAATGGGTGCCTGGTTCATGCGCGTTCCTTACTGCGGGACGCGCGGGTTTCCAATTCCTTCGTAGGTAAGGGGCGCGCTTTGCCGATGGGGCTTCGAGAGACTGTGCCTGACCCTTCGACAAGCTCAGGGTGAGCGGGAGTAGCGTAATGCCCTATCAATTCCGCTCAGGCTGAGCCTGTCGAAGCCCCCGCCGCACACGCCGCACGGATATTCGCCCTGCGATCTCCCGCCATCTCGCATCTGCACAACCGCGCCGATCCATGGCACCACTGCGACCATGAGCACCCTTGCGTCACCCTCGCTTACCGCCCGCAGCGAACTGGCCGCCGGATGGCCGACCGTCCTTGCCGCCGCGCTGGCGATCGGGGTGGGGATGATGGGCGTCGGGTTCTACTCGCTGGGCCTGTTCGTCACGCCGCTTCAGGCCGAGTTCGGCTGGACCCGCGCCGAAGTCTCGGGCGCGGCGACGTTCCAGCAGCTGGGCATCTTCCTCTCCGCCCCTGTCGTGGGACGCCTTGCCGACCGCTTCGGCAACCGCACCATCGCCATCGCCAGCTATCTGGCCACGCCGCTCGCCCTGGTGGCGCTGGCCGAGACCGGGCCGTCGCTGACCAAGTGGTACGGCCTGTGGCTGCTCGTCTCTCTGGCGGGCTGCGGGACGACCCCGGCGATCTGGGCGCGCGTCGTCTCGCTGCGCTTCGATGCCGGGCGCGGCTTCGCATTGGGGCTGATGCTGACGGGCTCCGGCATGGCGGCGATCCTCGCGCCCGCCTTGCTCGGCCCGGTGATCGCGGTGCAGGGCTGGCGCACCGGCCTCCATGCCATCGCCATCGTGATCGCCGTGATCGGCATCCCCGTCAGCCTCCTGACCGGGCGCGGGGAGCGCGTCGCCGCCGACAAGCGCGAGCGCGGCAGCATCGAGATCACCCGCAAGACGCTGCAAATCGCCCTGATCGGCTTCCTGCTGGGCGTCATCGTCGCGGCTCTGATCGTCCATCTCGTGCCGATGCTGGTGGACCGGGGGGTGCCGCCCGCGCAGGCCGCCGGAGTGGCCGCCTTCATCGGCATCGCGGTGGTCTTCGCCCGCGCTTTCGTCGGCTGGCTGTTCGACCGCTTCCACGCCCCGCGCGTGGCAGTGCTGTTCCTGACTTCGCCGGTGATCGCCTGCGTGATCCTGTGGCTCGACGGCCCCGCGATCCCGGCCGCGCTGCTGCTCGGCCTCGCGGCCGGGGCGGAAGTGGACATGCTCGCCTATTTCACCAGCCGCTACGCCGCACTGGAAAACTACGGAGCGACCTACGGCGCCATCCTTGGCCTGTTCAGCCTCGGCGCCGCGTTCGGTCCGCCGCTGTTCGGGTGGATGGTGGACGCGACCGGCAATTCCGACCTCGCCCTCGCCTGCTCGGGAGTGGCGCTCATCGGCGTGCTGGTGCTGATCGGAACATTGGGGGCTTACCGGACGTCGTCGCGCTGAGACTGCGGGGGCTTCGACAAGCTCATCCTGAGCGGGTTTGAGAGGCATTACACTAACTCCGCTCACCCTGAGCTTGTCGAAGCCCCCGCGACATGACGCGCCTAAAGACAGCCACCGGTCCCGGATCAGGTCCGGAACGACGAAGTGAGAAACGCCAGCAACCCGCGCTCCTCGCGGCTCATCCAGCGGGTCTTGCGCGGCAGGCTTTCGGGCACCTCGGGTGCGCCCCGATCGCCCTTGGCCGCCGCGATCACGTCCGGGTGGACGTAGGACTTCCGCGCGATCGCGGGCGTATTGCCGAGGCACTGCGCAACCTCGTCCAGCATCGCCCGCAATGACAGGCCGGGGTTCCCGACCAGCATCGCGAAGGCCATCGTGCTCGCCGCCCATGTCCGGAAGTGCTTGGCGGTGAAGCCCTCGCCCATCGTCTCGGCAAGGTATGCGTTGACGTCGTGGCTGTGGACGGGAATCGCCTCGCCCTCCTCGTCGACGTACTGGAACAAGTGCTGGCCGGGCAGGTCCTGCATCTTGCGCACACAGCGCACGAGGCCGGGATCGTCGCAGGTGATCTGCTGCAGCTTGCCCGACTTGCCCTTGAAGCGCAGCATCAGCGCGCCGCGCTCTATCTTCGCGTGCCGGTTGCGCAGGGTGGTCGCCCCGAAGCTCTTGTTGGCCTTGGCGTAGCACTCGTTCCCCACCCGGATCGCCCCGGTATCGAGCAGCGCCACGACCGAGGCGATCGCCCGCTCGCGCGTCAGCTTGCGTGAAGCGATGTCCGCGTCCACCCGCGCCCGCAGCACCGGCAGCGCATCGCCGAACAGGGCGCAGCGGTCGAACTTCATCGTCTCGCGCGACTGGCGCCAGTCGGGATGATAGCGATACTGCTTGCGCCCGCGCGCATCGTAGCCGGTCGCCAGCAGATGTACCTCGGGGTCGGCGGAGAACCAGCACCGCTCGTAGGCGGGCGGCAGGGCGATGGCGTTGAGCCGGTCGATCTCAGCGCGATCCTTTATCCGCGCTCCGTCCGCGTCGAAGTAGGCCCACTTGCTGCCGCGCACCGGCCTGCGGGTGATGCCGGGGGCGCCGTCATCGGCGAATTTCAGGCGCGAAATCGTCTGGCGCGTCATCAGCATGGGGTCTTGTCCGTTGTCTCTCCCTTTCGAGAACGCGCGAGGGGCAAACGGGTTGTCGGAAACCGGAACGCGATCCCGCCGTTCCTTCCTGCAAAGACAAACCACAGGAGACACCCATGGCAGACGCACGCATCTTCCGCGATCTCAAGGCCGACCACGACAAGCACCGCAAGTTGCTGGAACAGCTGGGCGAAACCCAGGGCGCCAGCGACGAGCGCAAGGACCTGTTCGAAGCCTTGCGTAAGGAACTCCAGGCCCACGCCGCCGCCGAGGAGGAATCGCTCTATGCGACGATGCTGGGCAACCCGGACCTCCGCGACGAGGCGCGCCACTCGGTGTCCGAGCACAAGGAAATCGACGACTTCCTCGGCGAACTGTTCGAGATCGACATGAGTTCGTCCGCGTGGCTGACCAAGTTCAAGGAAATGCGCCACCGCTACCTCCACCACATCGACGAGGAAGAGGAGGAGATGTTCCCCGAAGCGGCAGAAAAGCTCTCGGCCGAAACCGAGAAGGAACTCGCCGAAGTGTTCGAGAAGCGCAAGCCGAAGGAACTGGCGACGGCCGAAAAGGAACTGCCCGGCGATGCGCGCGAATAAAGCCGGCAATACGCCGGCTCGGGCCTCCCCTGCGGCGAACGCGGGGGAACGCCCGGCCCCGGCGGCGCGTTGCCTTCTCGATCAACCATAACGGAGAAGGACCATGGACAAGGACATCCGCGAGCATTTCTGGAAAGCGTTCCAGACCAGCCCGTTCATCATGATGAGCCTTCAGGCCGGACATGCCCACGCCGAGCCGATGACGGCACAACTCGACAAGGACGCCCATCACGCGATCTGGTTCTTCACCAAGCGCGACAACCGCATCGGCGGCGGCGGCAAGGCGATGGGTCAGGTGATGACGCGGGGGCACGAGGTTTTCGCCTGCATCGACGGTACGCTGGTCGAGGAAACCGATCCGGCCGTGCGCGACAAGCACTGGAACAACGCCGTGGAGGCGTGGTTTCCCGGCGGCAAGGCCGACGCTTCGGTCGTCATGCTGCGATTCGAGATCGAGGACGCCGAAGTCTGGACTTCGGAAATGGGCCTCAAGGGCGCCTTCAAGCTCCTGACCGGCAAGCCCATCAAGCAGGGCGAGGCCGGAGAGCACGCGCTCGGCGCGGTCTGAGACCCTCTAGGACCGATGCCTGAGCAGCGGGGGCGTGGCGGTTCAGGCCGCCACGCCCTTCGCGCTTGTCCTCCCTGTCGCGCAGCGATGGGGAGGGGGACCGCCCGCGCAGCGGGTGGTGGAGGGGCTTGGGGAATACAAAACCCCCTCCGTCACCGACTTCGTCGGCGCCACCTCCCCATCGCTGCGCGACAGGGAGGATAAGGGTCAGCCGGGCCTTTTTCGCCGCAGCAAATACCTCCACACGCCCACGCAGTTGATCGCGAACAGCGCCACGTTCTGCAGCCCGATCCCCTCGGCCTTGTCGTCGAGGAATCCCCAGGCCACCAGGGCGATCGAACTGGTGACGAAAATGACGAAGCCCCAGCCGGTCCATTTGCGGCCGAGGTCGAGCGATACGATAAGCGCCGCCACGGTTCCCGCAGCGGCGCAATAGTATTGCAGGCATTGCAGGACGACTTGGCTCATCCTCTCGCCTTCTTCTCAGGCCCTGTTGTGTTTGTCATCAGGCCCGGGCTCTTGCGGCCCCTCTCCTACTCGTGAAACGTCAGGTGCGCAGTTGCAGCGGCTCCAGTTCCTGTGGCCGGGCGCTGTCGGGGCATCCGGCAAGGGCATAGGAGATCGCCGCGAGGATCGCCTGTCGTGTAAAGGGTTTCTGGACGACCCCGATCGCGGTAGGCGCCGGGGTGTCGATCTGGCCGGGATTGGCGGTGACGTAGATCACCCGCACGCCGTAACGGCCGGAGAGATCGCGTGCGATGGCCGGGCCGGTGAGCCCGTCGCGCAAGTTGAGATCGACGAGCGCCACATCAGGAACATCACCCAGCATCCCCAGCGATGCCATGTCCGGAACCGTGCCGACGACGGCATGGCCGCCATCGGCAAGGATATCTTCCAGTTGCAGCGCTACCAGGAACTCGTCCTCGACGATGAGGATTTTCCCGGAGTTGGCCACCATCGCATCCAAGGTACGTTGTCCCGGTTCAGGCAGCCACGCGCTGGGCGAGGCGAGCGGTGTCGGCATTGACGTTGGCGATCTTCACCAGTTCGCCGAAGAAGGCGTCGATCGCCTCGCCGCCAAGCACGAAGTTGTGGCGGAAGTCCGGCAGCTGGCCGGATTCGATGATCTTGGAGAGCATCGCGCGGGCGCGGCAGATGCGGCTCTTAACGGTGCCAAGCGCGATACCGCAGATATCGGCGATTTCCTCGTAGGAGAGGTTGCCGGCCGCTACGAGCACGAGGGCCTCGCGATAGGTTTCGGGAATGGCGGTCAGCGCGCGCAGGACGTCCGCCAGTTCGACGGCGCTTTCCTGGCTGGCTTCGGCGCGCAGGATGCGTTCCGCGGCCAGTTCGTCGTACTCGCCATGGAAGCGGGCGCGGCGGGCCTCGGAATAGAAGTGGTTGCGCAGGATGGTGAAGGTCCATGCCTTGAAGTTGGTGCCGGCGGCATAGCGCTCACGCGCCGCCCATGCCCGCAGCATGGCTTCCTGCGCCAGATCGTCGGCGCGGTCACGGCAGCCGCACAGACCGCGCGCGAATGCACGCAGGTGCGGCGCTACCTCTGCCAGCGCGCGGCGGAAATCACGGTCGCTGAGCGCGACCTTTTCGGGCTGGACCCCTTCGACGCCTGCTTCGACAACAGTCGACATTGCGTTACCCTCCTCTGAGAAAACCAGTCGGATAGCTAACGGCAGTGCGGCGAAAATAGTTCCCGGCAATGTCCTGAAATCGCCCATTTCGTTGCGGAAGCGAAAGAAATCAGCGCCAGACCGAAAAACTTCCCGAAAAACTTTGCCGTATTTCCGCAGGATCGGCGGAACAATCATGGCCCATAAAAATTGAGGCCCCCGTCCACTTGAGTGGGCGAGGGCCTCCGGGATCGGATCACCACCGGTTTGCGGGGGGGGTGGGGGAGCCAGTGGTGATATTGTGGGAACGTAGCGCCCCTTCGTTGGTTCCCGAAAAAGCGTCTCACCGCAAAAAATTTTCCGGTTGCCCTATACGCCCGGCGGAGTCAGACAAACGACACCGGCCTTCAGGCGCAAAGGGCGCCCATCGACGTGCAATCGGGAAGCCAACTTCCCCCATAGGCCTTGAGGAACTTGAATGTCCGTCTCTGATCAGATTGCGATCCAGCTGCCTTACCTGCGCCGCTACGCGCGCGCCCTCACCGGCTCGCAGCACTCGGGCGACGCCTATGTCCGCGCGACGCTGGAAGCGGCCCTCGCCGACCGCTCGCTGCGCGATGCCATCGCCCGCAGCCGCGCCGCGCTGTATGAGGCCTTCACCCGCATCTGGTCGACCGGCCATGTCGAGGAACCCGCGGGCGACATCGGCGGCGGGCACGAGCAGGCCGCGCAGGAGCGCCTCGCCGCCGTCGCGCCGACGCACCGCCAGGCCCTGCTGCTGACCTCGGTGGAGGAATTCACGCGTGAGGAAACCGCGACGATCCTCGGCCTCGAGGTCGAGGAAGTCGATGCGCTGGTTTCCCAGGCGATTGCAGAGATCGAAGGGGAAAGCGCAACCCGCGTCCTCATCATCGAGGACGAGCCGCTGATCTCGATGCAGCTGGAAGGCCTGGTGACCGACCTTGGCCATACCGTCGTCGGCACCGCCGCCACGCACAAGCAGGCGATCGAAATCTTCGAGAAGCACCCCGCCGGCCTCGTCCTTGCCGATATTCAGCTGGCCGACGGCAGCTCGGGCATCGATGCGGTGGAAGACCTGCTCAAGTTCGGCGAAGTGCCGGTGATCTTCATCACCGCCTACCCGGAACGCCTGCTGACCGGCGAGCGGCCGGAGCCGACCTACCTCGTGACCAAGCCGTTCCAGGAAACCACCGTGCGCGCAACGATTAGCCAGGCGCTGTTCTTCAACTCGACGCGCCCGCAGGCCTGAAGGCCCGGCGCCTCCGGGAACATCGCTCGTAGACCGCCGGTAGCGCGCGCCTTCCGATGCGACGCCGTCATTCCCGCCCGGGCGGGAATGACGGCGGACACGTATCGTTTCAGTCGTGCTCGCGCCCCCCCGAACCCATGTAGAGTTCGCTGCCGGTTTCGCGGAACACCTTGCTCATCTCGGCCATGCCGGCCTCCGCCTCTTCGGCTGCGACGAAGGTTTCGACCGGCTGGTTCTGCTTCGCGGCGAACTCGCGCACTTCCTGGCTGATCTTCATCGAGCAGAACTTCGGCCCGCACATCGAGCAGAAATGCGCCGACTTCGCGCCCTCCGCAGGCAGCGTCTGGTCGTGGTACTGCTCCGCCGTGTCGGGATCGAGAGACAGGTTGAACTGGTCGCGCCAGCGGAACTCGAAACGGGCGCGGGACAATGCATCGTCGCGGACCTTGGCCGCCGGGTGGCCCTTCGCCAGATCGGCGGCATGGGCGGCCAGCTTGTAAGTAACCACGCCGACTTTCACGTCATCGCGGTCGGGCAAGCCGAGGTGCTCCTTGGGCGTCACGTAGCAGAGCATCGCCGTGCCGTACCAGCCGATCATCGCCGCACCGATGCCGCTGGTGATGTGGTCGTAGCCTGGAGCGATGTCGGTGACGAGCGGACCGAGGGTATAGAACGGCGCCTCGCCGCAGGCGGCCAGCTGCTTTTCCATGTTCTCCTTGACTTTGTGCATCGGCACATGGCCCGGCCCCTCGATCATGACCTGCACGTCCTGCTCCCAGGCGCGCTTGGTCAGTTCACCCAGCGTGTAGAGTTCGGCGAACTGCGCCTCGTCGTTGGCATCCGCGATCGAGCCGGGGCGCAGGCCATCGCCCAGCGAGTAGGCGACGTCGTAGGCCTTCATGATCTCGGTGATTTCGTCGAAGCGTTCGTAGAGGAACGATTCCTTGTGATGCGCCAGGCACCACTTGGCCATGATCGAGCCGCCGCGGCTGACGATGCCGGTGACGCGCTTCGCCGCCAGCGGCACGAAGGGCAGGCGAACCCCGGCGTGGATGGTGAAGTAATCGACGCCCTGCTCGGCCTGTTCGATCAGGGTGTCGCGGAAGACTTCCCAGTTCAGGTCCTCGGCAATGCCGCCGACTTTCTCCAGCGCCTGATAGATCGGCACGGTGCCGATGGGCACGGGCGAGTTTCGGATGATCCATTCGCGCGTGTCGTGGATGTTGCGCCCGGTCGAAAGATCCATGACGGTGTCGGCGCCCCAGCGGATCGACCAGACCATCTTGTCGACCTCGTTCGCCACGTCCGACGCGACAGCAGAGTTGCCGATATTGGCGTTGATCTTGACCAGGAAATTGCGCCCGATCGCCATCGGCTCGCTTTCGGGGTGATTGATGTTGGAGGGGATGATGGCGCGGCCGCGCGCGACTTCCTCGCGCACGAACTCGGGCGTCACGTAGTCCGGGATCGATGCGCCCCAACTTTCACCATCTCTGGCCTGCCCGTCGCGCACGTATTCCTTGAGCATCGCGCGGCCGAGGTTCTCGCGCTCCGCCACATATTCCATCTCCGGCGTGATGATCCCGCGCCGGGCATAGTGCATCTGGCTGACGTTCATGCCCGCCTTCGCGCGCAAGGGCCGCCTGACGACGTTGGGGAAGGCCGGAACCCCTGCCGAACGGTCAGGCCCCTTGAGGCCGTTGTCCTCGGGCTTCACCTCGCGCGCGGCGTAATCTTGCACGTCGCCGCGCGCCGTGATCCATTCGCGCCGGTTGGGGGCGAGGCCCGCCGAAATGTCGATCGTGACATCGGGATCGGTATAAGGGCCGGAGGTGTCGTAGACCCGCACCGGGGCCTCGCCGCTGCCGGGTTCGAGGTGGATTTCGCGCATCGCCACACCCAGCGGGCCGACGTGGATCTTCCTCGATCCACGGATGGCGCCGGTGGTCACGCCGATCTCGAGCTTGGAATTGATGTCTGCCATGGATTGCCTCTCTTTCTCTCCATGGGACGGAAAAAGAGACGGACTGCGGGTGTTGATTCGTGCTCAAACCCGACGCTCCACTTCCTCCGCCCGTACTAACGGGTTCAGGTTCGACGGGTCTTGTGGAGCATACCCACAACTCTCAGCCACTTGCTGGCTCCCCGGGGACGGCGCAGTGATAGACGCGCATATCGGCGGGGTCTAGAGGCTTGAGCCCATGCCGATGCTCTATCGCCTCGACGCGCCCGCGCCGCATGTCGCGCGCTCCTTCGGGGCCGAATCCGGCAATGACCCGTGGGACGGCGGCCACGTCGCGCCCGGGCAGTTCGCGCCGGTCATCACGGCTGGGCGAGAGGCGATCGCCGGGCCGAGGCCCCACTATCGCACCCCGCGCCGGATGATCCCGCGCCTCTGGGGCGTACCGCCGCCGCCCTCGGTGCACGAGCAGCGCGGCATCCTGACGGTGCGCAACCTCGACAGCCCGTTCTGGATCGGCAACTTGCGCAACAGCGAGTTCCGCTGCCTGGTGCCCGCCACCGCCTTCATGGAGTGGGGCCGCCCCTCGCCCACGGATGGCAAGCGCCGCCAGTGCTGGTTCGCCTGCGCCGACCAACCGGTCTTCGCCATGGCGGCGGTATGGAAGGACAGCGAGATTCCCTCCTTCGCCCTCCTCGCCTGCGAAGCGAACGCGGCACTGAGAGCAGAGGGGCGAGAGACGATGCCGGTGATCCTCCCACCCGATCCGGCCGTGCAGGACACTTGGCTGCGCGGCGCCTGGGACCGCGCGAAGAGCCTCATCGTGCCTTACTCCTCGTCCCTCATGGAGATGCGCGTGGCGGGCTGAGCCCATCGCTATCCGAGACGCGACCAATCCCGTGCCGCATGCTTGTTGCTCCTCCGATAACGATCAACTTTCTCGATCGCAGTAAGGGGAGTGTAAAATGATCGAGCAGAACGACGCAGCAAAACTGAACCGACGAACCGCCTTGGGACTGGGCGCCACCGCGCTTGCCGCAGCCTCGCTTCCGGCGGCGGCCGCAACGCCGAAGAAGCGCCTGCTCGATCCCGCCAATGCGGCCGATGCCTCGCTGATCTATCGCAAGCTGCGCTATCGCACGGACGACGGCCTCGTCTTCTCGTGGATCAAGGGTCCGTACATGGCCGCGACGGGCGGCGACCTGATCCCGGTCTATGCGATCAATCTCGGATCAATCCAGCGCATCACGCACAACGCCGACGGCAGTTTCGAGCTGATCGACCTGGAGATCAGCTTCCGCGTCGATATCGACACCGGCCGTCGCCTCACCGACCTCCGCAACCCGATCACGGGAGAGACCGTGAAAGTCGGCGGTCGCGGTCCGATCCCCACGCGCGTGCGGGTTTCGGCGACCAACGAGATCGACATTCCCGACGTCCCGGGTACGCCCCGCTTCGAGCACGTCCACACCCCCGCCGTGCCCTTCACCTTGCGCACCGGCGAGATCGCGGTACGCGACCGCTCGCACGCCCGGGTGACCGCCCCCGACGGCTCGGTGTCCTATCTGAACGAAGTGAGCACCCTGTCCGCGCCGAGCGCGCTGGTGCTGGACCCGGCGGTCACCAACGTCGACACGCGAGTGCAGTCCAATGACGTGCGCAGCTGGCCAGAATGGCTGCGGATGGGCGATCGCCCCGGTACGCTCAATCTGTTCGGCAACGGCGGCAAGGTGAAGCGCTTCGAGGACCTTCCGGCGGACTGGCACGCCATGCTCGAGACGTATTATCCGCAGATCGCCAAGGACCCCATCGCCGCTCTCGACAAGGCGGGGTAACAGGACACGCCTTGTCTCAGGCAAGGAAGGTGGCCATCTGCGGTAGATGGCCTCCGCGACCCTCGACGCCCTCCTCGGCGAAATCCGCGCCTGCCGCTTGTGCGAGACGGCGCTGGGCTTCGAGCCGCGCCCGTTCGTCGCGGCCAGCCCCTCCGCGCGCCTGCTCATCATCGGGCAGGCGCCAGGCAGCAAGGTCCATGCCAGCGGCATAGGCTGGGACGACGACAGCGGCGACCGGCTGCGCGGCTGGCTGGGGCTCGACAAGGCCATGTTCTACGACACCGCGAAAGTCGCGCAGATGCCCTCCGGCTTCTGCTATCCGGGCAAGGCGAGCGGCGGCGACAAGCCCCCTCGCCCCGAATGCGCCCCGCGCTGGCACGCGCCGCTACTGGCCGAACTGCCGCAGCGGCGCCTGACCCTGCTGGTGGGGCAGTACGCCCAGAAACGCTACCTGCCGCGCGGCTTCGCGCCCAACCTCACCGAAACGGTGCGACGGTGGCGCGAGGCACCGGAAGGACTGTTCCCCCTTCCGCATCCGGCGTGGCGCAGCCGGCTGTGGATGGCGAAGCACCCGTGGTTCGAAGCGGAAGTGCTGCCTGACTTGCGCCGAAAGGTGATCGAAGCCGTCGAAGGCTCCCCGCATCAGAACGTATAGGCCACGCCCGCGCCCAGGACCCACTGGTTCGCACTGCCCCGCAGCGAGGTGAACGGCGTGTCCTTGCCGTCGTTCAGCATGCGCGAATAGTTCGCCACTCCGAACACCGAAAGCCCACCGTCGCGCACGTCGCCGGAGAGGTCATAAGCCATCAGCAGCGAGGTGTTGACGCTGTCCCAGCCGCCCTTGGCATTGTAGACCGGCAGCCCGCTCGCAAGGCTTTGCCCCGGATTCACCGAGTAATAGTAGCGCGCGAACTTGTCATCGACACGGCGGGCGCTGACCGCCAGCACCGTGACGACCGCCGGGCTCAGGGGCGTCGTGTAGCTGATCGCGGGGGACCAGACCATGCCCTTGTAGGCGCCGTTCACGTCCCACTTCACGTCGCTCGACAGCGTGAGCGTATCGTAGTCGTGCAGCACGCGGTACTTGGTCACGCCCGCGCTGACGCCGACCTCGATCGCCGGATCGAGCTTGCCTGCCGCCCGCACGACCTCGTCCCGCACGCGCCGGTTGCGATTGAACGAGGCCGTGACGACCGGCCCCAGCGAAAAGCCGATGCCCGAATCCTTGTCGTCGGGAATGAAGTCCAGCGCCACGCCCGCAACGCGCGGATTGATGTCCACGCCCTTGAAATGGCCGCGCACCAGCGGCACCGGCGAGAGGATGTAGTCATCCGAGCCACGATAGCTGGGCACATAGACGGCGCCGACACCGACCGTCAGGTAATCACCGTCGAGAACGTTCTCGGTCGGCTGTTGCTGCGGCGCCTCCTGCGCGATGGCGGGCATCGAAAGAAGGGCGGCAGATGCCGTGCAAATCCGTAAGACAAGGCGTGAATTCATGACGGTCCCCTGAAGATCTTGAGAGACCAACGCTTTGCGGGACCTAACAGTTGCCTCGCGTGGCTTTCAGACCGACGACTGCCAGTCACGCACCGCCTCGATCGGGTGCACCAGCATCAGGACGTTGAGGGTCAGGTTGTCCCGGATCATGAACAGCGTGAACGCCTCGAACACAAGCGCCAGAGCCACGCTGGCACGGGCCGGAAGGCGCGCGGCGACAATGAAACCCAGCGCCATCCACCCCACGTCGCTCAGCGAGTTGAGCACGCTGTCGCCGCTGTAACCGTAGCTGATCGTGACTGAACGGTAGCGATCGATGATCAGGGGCGAGTTCTCCAGCAGTTCCCAGCCTCCCTCGAACGCCACCGCCAGCGGCAAGGCCCAGCGCGGCGACAGGACGCGGCCCAGCGCAGTCCACCGCCAGAGCGCACGCGCGATTCCGTAGAAGATGAGCCCGTGGATGACGTGGCTGAAACTGTACCAGTCAGCCACCTGCTGGCTGTTCTGGTCCGACTGCACATCCCCCGCCCAGAACCGGACGACGCCGCAAGGGCAGATGCCCGGGCGGCCCATCGCAAGCTCAACCAAAAGCAGCGCAAGGCCAAGACAAAGCGCCAGCCACGCCGCCGGACGATGCGGCAGCAGGGGCGAGCGTCCCGCGAGGTTCAGGATGCCGCGGCACCTTCGGGCAGCGTCTCGTTGCCGTCGCCGAGGCGGCGCTGCATGAGGAACACGTCGATCCACTGACCGTGCTTCCAGCCCGCCGCCGTCAGCGTACCGACCGGCAGGAACCCCGCCCGCGCGTGGAGCACGACCGAGGCCGGTTCCGAGGCCGCGATCACCGCAAAAGCCTGCCGGAAACCGCGCTTCTCGCACTCGGTGAGCAGTTCCTGAAGCAGCGCGCTGCCGATCCCGCGGTTCAGGCTGTCCTGGCACACGTAGATCGTCGTCTCGACGCTGTAGCGATAGCCCGCACGCGGGCCGTAGCGCTGGGCAAAGCCGAAGCCGAGCACCTTGCCGTCATCGTCGCGCATGACGAGGAAGGGATAGCCGCCCTTGATAAGCTCACAGATCCGCCGTTCCGATTCCGCCTCGTCAGGTGGCTCGGTCTCGAACGTCGCGGTGCTTTCCAGCACGTAGTGCGCGTAAATCTCGGCTATTGCGGCCGCATCCCCCGACGCGGCGTCGCAAACTGTCAGTTGCCCTGTCATCGTCACGAACATGCAGTAAAGCGAGGGGTCTGCCAAGTTGCAGCAATCGTTCGCAGTGCCTAAACAACGCCGCGATGCAGCAAAAATCGGCCGATCCGGCGTTCTGTGACCTCGCGATACTCGGCGGCGGCCTTGCCGGCGGGCTGATCGCGCTTGCCTTCGCGGCGCGGCGACCGGACCTTCGTGTGGCGATATTCGAGCGTGATCAACGACTTGGCGGGGAACACGTCTGGTCCTTCTTCGCCAGCGACCTGCCCGAAGGCGGCGAGGCGCTGCTGGACCCCATCGTCGTTGCCCGTTGGGACGATTACGAGGTGCGTTTTCCCGGCACCAGGCGGCACCTAACGACACCCTACCGGAGCGCAACGGGCACAAAGCTCGACGCGGCGGTGCGCGCAGCGCTGCCCGCCGACGCCATCGTCACCGGCTTCGAAGTCGGGCACGCCGACGCCACCAGCGTCACCCTGTCCGATGGTCGCCGCTTCGCCACCGGGGCGGTGATCGACGCGCGGGGGAGCCGGGGCCTGCCGCACATGGCAGGCGGCTGGCAGAAGTTCGTCGGGCTGTCGCTGCGCCTCGCTTCGCCGCATGGGCTGGCGCGGCCGGTGGTGATGGATGCCACCGTCGCGCAGATCGACGGCTACCGCTTCGTCTACTGCCTGCCCTTCTCCGATACCGAGGTCTTCGTCGAGGATACGTACTATTCCGATACCTCCGACCTCGACCTCCCGGCCCTGCGCACCCGCATCGCCGACTATGCCCGCGCGCAAGGCTGGCAGGTCGAGAGTGTTGCCTACGAGGAAACCGGCGTCCTTCCCGTCATCGCCGAGGGGGATTTCGAGGCGTTCTGGCGCGCCGGAAGCCCCCTGCCGCGTGCCGGAACCCGCGCCGCCTTGTGCCATCCGCTGACATCCTACTCGATTCCCGATGCGACAAGATTCGCGCTTTACCTGACCAGCCTCGACAATCTCTCCGGGTCCGCCCTATTGAGGACCAGTCATGACAGGGCCGCACAGCACTGGCGCCAAGGGCGCTTCTATCGAATGTTGAGCAGGATGCTCTTCGGCGCCGCACACGGCCCGGATCGCTGGCGCATGCTGGCGCGCTTCTACACGCTGCCCGAAGGGCTGATCGAACGGTTCTACGCAGGCCGCTCGACCCCGCTCGACATGGCGCGGGTGCTGGCCGGAAAGCCGCCGGTGCCGGTGGGCGCGGCGCTCGCCAGCCTGACCGGACGCGGGCGTCCGCTGGCTGATCTGGGAGCCGTATCGTGAAGAAGGCCTGCGTCATCGGCGCCGGTTTCGGCGGCCTTGCCCTCGCGATCCGGCTCCAGAGCAGCGGCATCGCCACCACCCTGATCGAAGCGCGCGACAAGGTGGGCGGCCGCGCCTACTCCTGGCAGCGCGAGGGCTTCACTTTCGATGCCGGCCCCACCGTCGTCACCGACCCCGAATGCCTGCGCGAGTTGTGGAAGCTCTCCGGCCACGACATCGCCGACGACGTGACGCTGATGCCGGTCATGCCGTTCTATCGCCTCAACTGGACCGATGGCGTCACTTTCGACTACTCGAACGACGAAGGTTCCCTGCGCCGCGAGATCGCCCGCGTCGCCCCCGGCGACCTTGCCGGGTACGAGGAGTTCGAACGCTACGCCGCCGGGGTCTGGCAGGAAGGCTACGTCAAGCTGGGGCACGAGGCGTTCCTCGACTTCTCCAGCATGATCAAGGCCGCGCCCGCGATGATGCGCTATCAGGCGTGGCGCTCGGTCTACTCGATGGTCTCGCACTACGTGAAGGACGAGCATCTGCGGCAGGCGCTGTCCTTCCACACCCTGCTGGTCGGCGGCAACCCGATGAGCACCAGCGCGATCTACGCCCTGATCCACAAGCTGGAAAAGGACGGCGGCGTGTGGTGGACCAAGGGCGGCACCAACAAGCTGGCGCAGGGCATGGCGAACCTGTTCGAGCGGCTCGGCGGCACGCTGCGCATCGGCGACAAGGTCCGGCAGGTCCACACCATCGGCGACCAGGTCACCGAAGTGGAATGCGAGAGCGGCTGGCGCGAACGCTTCGACGCGGTCGCTTCCAACGGCGACCTCATGCATACGTACGCCAGCCTCCTCGGCGACACGGTGCGCGGCAAGGAGATGGCCAGGAGCCTGACCAAGAAGAGCTTCTCGCCCAGCCTTTTCGTCGTGCACTTCGGGCTGGAGGGCACCTGGCCCGGCATCCCGCACCATACGATCCTGTTCGGCCCCCGCTACAAGGGCCTGCTCGACGACATCTTCGAGCATGGCGTGCTGCCGCGCGATTTCTCGATCTATCTCCATCACCCGACCGTCACCGATCCCTCGATGGCGCCGCCGGGCAAGAGCACTTTCTACGCGCTCGTCCCCGTCGCCCACATGGGCAAGCTGCCGATCGACTGGGCGGAAGTCGGCCCGGTGCTGGAACAGCGCGTGATCCGCGAAGTCGGCCGCCGCCTGATCCCCGACATCGAGGACCGCATCGTCACCCGCTTCCACTACGCCCCGCCCGATTTCGAGGCGGACCTCGGCGCGTGGAAGGGCAATGCCTTCAGCCTCTCGCCGATCCTGACGCAGAGCGCCTTCTTCCGCGGCCACAACCGCGACGACAAGCTGAAGAACCTCTACCTCGTCGGCGCGGGCACGCATCCGGGCGCGGGGATTCCCGGCGTCGTCGGCAGCGCCAAGGCCACCGCCAAGCTTATGCTGGAAGACCTCAGGTGAGCCGGGAAGTCCACGCCCTCAATGCCGCATGGGGCTGGACCGGCGTGCACTTCGCCGAGGTCGTCGCGCACAGCCTGATGGGGCACATGCTCGTCACCGACGATGCGGGCGCGTTCCATTACGTCGATCCCGATCTCGGCGAAGTCACCCCGCTCGGCACCGAGGCGGAGGCCAAGGCGCACATGGCCCTGGACGAGACGAAGGCGATCTGGCGCGCGGACGCCCTTGTCGATGCGGCGGTAAAGCGGCTAGGGCCTCCCGCATCGGGCGAGGTCTACAGCCTCACCCCGCAGGCGCTCGTCGCCGGGGACTATGCCCACGAACATCTGGTGCGGATCGATTTCGTCCGCCTCATCCAAATCACGGGTGACCTCGCCCGGCAGACGCGCGATCTTCCGGAGGGCGCGCTGGTTAATATCAAGGTAGTTGACTGACATGAAGCGTCTCGCCGTCTACTGCGGCTCCGCCACTCCCGCCGATCCCCGCTACGTGCAGCTTGCCGCGGACGTCGGCACCGCGCTTGCCACGCAGGGCATCGGCGTCGTCTACGGCGGCGGTCGTCTGGGTCTCATGGGCGCCGTCGCGGGCGCCGCGCTGGCGGCGGGCGGCGAGTGCATCGGCGTCATCCCCGAAGCGCTCACCGGCAAGGACGGCAAGGGCGGCGAAGTCGCCAACTACGATTGCGAACTGACGATCGTGAAGACCATGCACGAGCGCAAGGCCAAGTTCACCGAGCTGTCCGACGGCTTCCTCGTCCTGCCCGGCGGCGTCGGCACCATGGACGAGCTGTGGGAGGCGGTCAGCTGGGCGCAGCTGGGCTATCACAACAAGCCGGTCGGCGTGCTCAATGCCTTCGGATTCTACGACGGACTGCTGGCGTTCAACCGCCACATGGCCGAAGTCGGCTTCGTGCGCCCGGCGCACCAGGGTATCCTGCTGGCCGATACCGAACTGGCCCCACTGCTCGACCGGATGCATGCGCACCAGCCGATCGTGCCGATCGTGAACATGGACCCGAACACGCTGTGAAAAGCGTGGCCTGCCTGTCTCCCCTCCCGCTTGCGGGAGGGGCCGGGGGTGGGCCTGTTTCCCGCAAGTCAGTGGCACCCAAGCCCACCCCCAGCCCCTCCCGCAAGCGGGAGGGGAGCAGGAATGCCGTTTAACCGTGCCGCCCTCGTGGCCGAAGCCCACGAGTCCATCCGGCGCGGCTCGAAGAGTTTCGCCGCCGCCAGCCGCCTGTTCGACCGCGAAACGCGCGAGCGGGTCTGGCTGCTCTACGCCTGGTGCCGCGCCTGCGACGACATCGCCGACGAGCAGGATCACGGCGGTATGTCCACCCCCGGCAAGCTCGACCCCGAATCGCGCCTCGCCACGATCCGCACCCTCACCGAACTGGCGATGGCCGGGGAGGCGACCGGCTCGCCCGCCTTCGACGCACTCGGCCAGCTCATGCGCGAGACGCCGATCACCCCCGCCATGGTCGAGGACGTGCTCGCCGGCTTCGCGCTCGACGCCGCCGAATGGCGCCCGCGCTCCGAAACCGACATGCTGCGCTACTGCTACCACGTAGCGGGCGCGGTGGGGGTGATGATGGCCGCCGTCATGGGCGTGCCCGCCGACGACGAGGACACGCTCGACCGCGCCTGCGACCTCGGCATCGCCTTCCAGCTCGCCAACATCGTGCGCGACGTGTGGGAGGACGACGCCAACGGCCGCTGCTACCTGCCGGTCGAATGGCTGGTGGAGGCCGACATCCCCCCCGGCGAGATCACCAAGCCGCACTATCGCCACGCCCTCGTCCCGCAAGTCGCGCGGGCCTGCGCGATGGCGCGCGAATACGAGGCCTCCGCCCGCGTCGGCGCGGCGAAGCTGGCGTTCCGGCAGCGCTGGGCCGTGCTCTCGGCGGCAGGCATCTACGGCGGCATCGCGCGGGAGGTGGAGCGGCTCGGCGCCCATGCATGGGATCACCGCGCTAGGGTGAGCATGCCGCAAAAGCTCCGCCTGATTGCCGGCGCTTTCTTCGAAGCGAAGCGTGAGCCCGTACCCGCGCCGATACCCCGGCCATCGCGCCGCGAACTGGCAGGCCTTTCGTCGTCCCGGACTTGATCCGGGACCGCTGGCGACCTTTAGGCCGGAACAGTGCTGCGCGCGCCGCGAGGTGGACCGTTCATGGCCAGCGGTCCCGGATCAAGTCCGGGACGACGTGAAACCCTCTAAGCAATAGACCGGAAACAAATCCGTAGGACCCGGCGTTACCCACGCACACAACTGTTGGGAGCTACGTCCATGCTATTCACCATCGCCGCCATCCTCATCGTGCTCTGGCTGCTCGGCTTCGTCGTGTTCCATGTTTCCAGCGCGCTGATCCACGTGCTGCTGGTGATCGCCATCGTCGTGGGTCTCGTGCAGCTGTTCCGCGGCCGCAGGGTATAAAAAAGCGCGTGCGCCCCGTCAGTGACCGACTGGCGGAGGCGCATTGCGGTAATACTCCGGCGGGTTGAGCCGGCGGAACAGCCGTCCGCCCTCCGAATAGAGCACCAGTACCAGCGCGATGAGCCCGCAGATCACCATGGCCGCCATGATCGGCCGCGCGGTGCCGTCGTAAGCCTGTCCGATCAGCGACCCCAGCGTCGCCCCCAGCACCATTCGCACGAACGCCATGACCGAGGCCGCCGCCCCCGCGATCCGCGCGAAAGGCTGCAGCGAGATCGCCTGGAAGTTCGAGCCGATGAAGCTGAGCATGCACATCGACAGCGTCATCAGCGGCAGGAAGGTCCACAGCCCTTCGCCCCGCATCGCCAGCGCGAGATGAAGCGCGCCCACCGCGATGTAGCACAGCAGGGCCGCGTGCGAGACGCGCCGCGCACCGAACCGCTCGACGATGCGGGCGTTGGCGAAGTTGGTGCAGGCCATCACCAGCGCCATGCAGCCGAAGATCACCGGGAACATCGTGCCCGCGCCGAAGTGCTCGCCCACCAGCTGCTGCGCGCTGTTGATGTAGCCGAACAGCGCCGCCTGCACGAAGGCCGCGCCCAGGAAATAGCCGAGTGACGCGCGCTCCTTCAGCGCCAGCCCCATGTTCCCCGCGATCACGCCGAAGCGCACGGGCTGGCGGAAATCGGGGTGCAGCGTTTCCGGCAGGCGAGTCCACGCCCAGGCGAAGACGCAGGCGGCAAGGCCGCCCATGATCCCGAAGATCCAGCGCCATCCCGCGAACAGCAGCACCGTCTGCCCCAGCATCGGCGCGATCATCGGCACCACCATGAAGGTCATCGCGATCAGCGACTGGCTGCGCGCCATGCGGTCGCCCTCGAACCGGTCGCGCAGGATGGTCATCGGCATGACGATCATCGCCGAGGTCACGAAGCCCATCATGCCGCGCGCGATCAGCAGCAACTCGAAGCTGGCCGAAACCGCGCAGACCATGGAGAGCAGCACGTAGGAAGTGATCGCCGTCAGCACCACCGGACGCCGCCCGAAACGGTCGGCCAGCGCCCCCGGAAACAGCGAACCGAGCCCCGAGCAGATCAGGAACACGCCGACGATCAGCTGGCGCCGGTTGGGGTCGGCCAGGTGCAGGTCGGTGCCAATCGCGCCGAGCGCCGGCAGCATGACGTCGATCGCCAGCGCCTGCAGGGCTTGGAAGGAGGCCATCATGACGACGAATTCGAGCTCCCCCATCGGGAACTTGTCGGAGCGTGGTGCGGGGGAGGTCATGCGCTGGCGCATGCCGCACTTGGCATTGGATGGCCAGTGAAATCCCGCTCCGGATGGCGCATTCGGCCCGAACAGCGCTATATGATATCACATGTTTTCGCAGGACGATCATCGCCCCGGATCGGGAGAGGACGAGGCCGACGGCCTGCGCAAGATCATTCACGTCGACATGGACGCCTTCTACGCCAGCGTCGAGCAGCGTGACGATCCCTCGATCCGGGGGCTTCCCGTAGCGGTCGGCGGCTCGTCCGGACGGGGCGTGGTGGCGGCGGCGAGCTACGAAGCGCGCAAGTTCGGCGTGCGTTCGGCAATGCCCTCCGCCCGCGCCGTTCGCCTTTGCCCGGACCTCGTGTTCCGCAAGCCGCGCTTCGAGGTCTACCGCGAGGTCAGCCAGCAGATCCGCGCGATCTTCCTCGACTATACCCCCCATGTCGAACCGCTCTCGCTCGACGAGGCCTATCTCGACGTCACCGCCGACCTCAAGGGCATCGGCTCGGCCACCCGCATCGCGCAGGAAATCCGCCGCCGGATCAAGGCCGACACACAGCTGACCGCCAGTGCCGGGGTGTCCTACAACAAGTTCCTCGCCAAGCTCGCCAGCGACCAGAACAAGCCCGATGGCCTCTGCGTCATCCGCCCCGGCGAGGGCGCGCAGTTCGTCGCCGGGCTACCGGTGCGCCGCTTCCACGGCGTCGGCCCGCGCGGGGCGGAGAAGATGGCGCGCCTCGGCATCGAGACCGGCGCCGACCTTGCGGGCAAGGACCTCGCCTTCCTGCGCGCCAACTTCGGCAGCTTCGCCGAGTACCTGTTCCGCGCCGCACGGGGCGTCGACTTGCGCCAGGTACGTGCCGATCGCCCGCGCAAGTCGGTAGGCGGCGAGCGCACCTTCTTCGAGAACATCGAGGACCCGGTGGCCCTGCGCGAAACCATGGACCACATCGTCGACGTGGTATGGGAGCGCATCGAACGTTCCGGCGCGCGCGGCCGGACGGTGACGATGAAGCTGCGCTACGCCGACTTCCAGACCCTCACCCGCGCCCGCTCTTTGCATCATTTCGTGGCGGACAAGGCGGAGTTCTCGGCGATCGGCCATGCCTTGCTGGAGGACCACTTGCCCCTGCCCCAGCCGATCCGCCTGATGGGCCTGACGCTTTCGGCGCTGGAGCAGCGCGAGGAAGACGCGAGGCCCGCGAAGGACGGGCAGTTATCGCTGTTGTAGGAATCCTCCCTGTTCCGAAGGAATGGGGAGGGGGACCGCTCGCGTAGCGAGGAGTGGAGGGGGAGAAACCCCTCCGTCAGCCCTGCGGGCTGCCACCTCCCCATCGCTGCGCGACAGGGAGGATAAGCGGCCCCAAAAAATGGAAGGGCGGCCCCTGAAGACCGCCCTTGACCGGGGACACAATCACTAAACCCGCGTCCGCCCCACAAGTTCCCGCCATAATTGACGGCCGGAGCGGGCTCTGGTTGGCGGAACGAGCCACACCCCGGCCGGGCGACCCGAAGGCCGCCAAGGGCGCTTCAGTCGTTCGGGATCACCCGGCGGATGGTCCCGTCGTAAGTCCCTGCAGCCCTGCCGCCGGTGGCATCGCTCGCCGCATCGAAGCGGGCGCGCCGCGTGACGTTGCGGCAGGTCGCCGCATCGAGGCCGGGAAAGCCGCTCGACTGCGTGACCGTGCAGGCCGACACGCGGCCATCGGCATCGATGGCGAGGCGGAAGCGCACCGTCCCGGTATTCCCTGCGCGAATGTCAGCGGTCGGGTAGTCGGCAGTGGTGACCCAGCCCGCGACATTTCCACGCGGCCGGGCGACCTTGGGCGTGAAACGGGCCGCCGGTTCGCTCGGCGCGGTGGAGGGCAGCACGAAGTCGCTGCTGAACTCGGTGGCGCCGCTTACCGGCATCGGATCGACGGTGACGCCGGTGATCGCGGCCTTGGGCGTGATGTCCAAGCGCGGCAGCGGCGCGCTGATCGGCGTGTCTCGCACCAGCTTCTGGTCCGGCTCTGCGGTCGGAGGTGGCGGCAGGTCCGGGGTGACGGGCTTGGTGGGGAAGAACTCGCTGGCAAGGTGCGGCGGCTTCTCCTTCTCGAAGAAGGTCACCGCGAAACCGTTGATCAGCGCCAGTGCCAGACCGCCCTGGATCAGGACGACGGCACCACCAGTCAGAGCCTTGCGTGTACTTCCGGAATTCCCGTCGACATAAGACATGGGCTTCTCCTCAACAGCGGCCCGTATCCTGCCGTTCACCGCAGGTACGGCACCGGTCAGCGAGAAGATAACACAGTCATAATTCTTGCAAATTACTTTTTACTAAACATGCCAAGTATTTAACAGGGCGCCCACATGATCAGCGTGGTTAGCATGCGCTGCATTGCAATAGCGCGCGAAATCAACGCGCGCCTGCGAGTGCCTTCTGGCGGCGACGCTGCACCGAACTGCCGAGCCCGATCGCCTCGCGGTATTTGGCGACGGTACGCCGGGCGAGTTCGAAGCCCTTGCCCTTCAGCAGATCCACCAGCGCGTCGTCGGACAGGATCGCCTTCGCATCCTCGGCATCGATGAGCTGGCGGATCGCCGCCTTGACCGCCTCGGCCGAGGCCCCGCCCTCGCCGTCCGCCGAGGCGACGCCCGAACTGAAGAAGTACTTCAGCTCGTAAGTCCCGCGCGGGCAGTTGAGGAACTTGTTCGAGGTCACGCGGCTGACGGTCGATTCGTGCATGCCGATCGCTTCCGCCACCGCGCGCAGGGTCAGCGGCCGGAGGTGCGAGACGCCATTGCGGAAGAAGCCGTCCTGCTGCTTCACAAGCTCGGCCGCGACCTTGAGGATGGTCTTCTGCCGCTGATCGAGCGCCTTGATCAGCCAGTTCGCATCCGCCAGCTTGTCCGACAGCCACGCGCGCGAAGCCTTGTCGTCGCACTCGCCCTTCAGCTCGATGTAGTAGCCGCGATTGACGATCAGGCGCGGTAAGGTCGCCTGGTTGAGCGCGATGTCCCAGCCGCTATCGGCACGGGGCGTCACCAGAATATCGGGCGTCACCGCGCCGCTCGGCTCGCCGCCGAAGCGCAGGCCGGGCTTGGGATCGTAGCTGCGCAGTTCCGCCAGCATGTCGGCGAAATCCTCGTCGTCCACCCCGCAGATGCGCTTGAGCCGGGGCAGTTCGCCCTTTGCCAGCAGATCGAGGTTCTCGATCATCTTCGCCATGAGCGGGTCGTAGCGGTCCGCCTCGCGCGCCTGCAGGGCGATGCATTCGGACAGGCTGCGCGCACCGACGCCGGTGGGGTCGAGCGCCTGGACCAGCGCCAGCCCTTCCTCCATCTCGCCGGGATCGACGCCGAGGTCGCCCGCAAGTTCGGACAGGCTCACCGGCAGGTAGCCCGCCTCGTCGAGCTGGCCGATGATGTAGCGCGCGACGCCCTCGGTGAAGGGATCGCGCGCGACCGCGCCGACTTGAGCTTCGAGGTGTTCGGCCAGCGTGCCGCCGAGGGCCGCGCGTTCGTCGATGCCGGGGCCTTCCTCGCCGCCCGATGCTCCGCTGAGCCGCAGGTCCGCGCCCCATGTCTCGTCGCGGACGGCGCCGTCGCCGGTGTCGCGGTCACGGTCGAAAGCGCCGGTATCGATGTCGAGCGGGCGATCGTCAGCAGCGCGGCCCTCGCCGATCAGGCGATCCACGCCGGACGTCTCCAGCGCCGTTACGCGCGCCTCGGCGGGTGCCTCCACCGTCTCGGCGGCAGGCGCCTGCGCGCCCACGTCAAGAAGCGGGTTGGCGTCGAGCGCCTCTCCGATGAAAGTCTCGATCTCGAGGTTGGACAGCGCCAGCAGCTTGATCGCCTGCTGAAGCTGCGGCGTCATGACCAGCGACTGGCTCTGCCTGAGATCGAGGCGCGGCCCCAGCGCCATCGATCAGAGGTCCGTGCTGTGATCCTTCGACAAGCTCAGGATGAGCGGGAAAAGGAAATCCACCCCCAACCCCGCTCGTGCTGAGCTTGTCGAAGCACCTGCACCACGATTGGCCCCGGCACGCCGAAGAATCACAACGTGAAGCCTTCGCCCAGATAGAGGCGCCGCACGTTCTCGTCCGCCACCAGCGCTTCCGGGCTGCCGGCGAAGAGCACCTGGCCGCCGTAGATGATGCAGGCGCGGTCGACGATGTCGAGGGTCTCGCGCACGTTGTGGTCGGTGATCAGCACGCCGATGCCGCGCGTCTTGAGATCGCGCACGAGGTCGCGGATGTCCGAGATCGAAAGCGGGTCGATGCCCGCGAACGGCTCGTCGAGCAGCATGATCGAGGGCTTGGCGGCCAGCGCGCGGGCAATTTCGCAGCGGCGGCGTTCACCGCCCGAGAGCGCCATCGCCGGGCTGGTGCGCAGGCGGGTCAGGCCGAATTCGTCGAGCAGGCGGTCAAGCTCGGCCTGCCGCACATCGCGGTCGGGCTCGTTCAGTTCGAGCACCGCGCTGATGTTCTGTTCCACCGTCATGCCCCGGAAGATCGAGGTTTCCTGCGGCAGATAGCCCAGACCCAGGATCGCACGGCGGTACATCGGCAGGCGGGTCACATCGACGCCGTCCATCAGGATACGCCCGGAGTCGGGCCGGACCAGCCCCATGATCGAGTAGAAGCACGTCGTCTTGCCCGCGCCGTTCGGCCCGAGCAGGCCCAGCACTTCGCCCTTCGCGACCGAAAGCGAAATGTCGGTGAGAACTGCGCGCTTGTCGTAGCTCTTGGCGATTGAGATGACCTCCAGCCCGCCACGCTCCGCCAGAAGTGCGGAGTCGGTGGCTGCGGGGCCGTGATCCTGCTGAAATTCTGCCGTCATCGCCGGGCACTTACCGCAGGCAGGCACGCCCCCGCAAGACGGCATTTCCGCTTAGGCGACGCGACTGGCAGGTTTCGTGCATGACTCGGGGGAAATCGGACTGCGGAGCCCTTCGCACTTGCGGAATCTGGAACTGAACTTGTCATGAACGCCTTTCGGTGATGTACTCAGCATCAAGAGGTCGAGGAGAATCGCCCTTATGGACAGGATGACGGACCATGCAGCGCACCAGCCGGTGCGAGGTTCCAGTTCCCACCCCGAGCAGTCGCACTCGGGATCATACGGCGGACCGGTGACGGATTCGCCAATTGCAGACTGGCGCCGCAAGATGAGCGACCACATCGCTTATGCGCTGCTGGTCTACACGGCGCTGCAGATCTTCGTTACCATCGGCGCGCTCAAGGCGCATGGCGGCTCGCTGCTGCCGTACTTCGCGCTGGTGATCCTCGTCGTCGCGATCATCCCGGCGTGCCGCCGCTTCGAAGCGCGCTGGAACGGGCTGACCGACGAACAGGCGCACGACCCGGCCCTCGCGCCTTACTACCGACGTGACCGGCTGGCGCTGTGGCTTCTGGCGATCGGCCTGCCTTTCGCCCTCACCGCACTGTTCAAGGGACTGGCCCTCCTCTTCGCCTGATCGCAACTCCCGTTTGCCCTTCGCCTGCACCGCGACTAGGGCAAGGCCGCAAGTTCGGCTTTTTATCGGGAGTTTCACAGGTCATGCTCAGTCCGGATCAGGCAAGGGACCGCGCGCTTGACCTCGTGGAGCGCGCGCGCCGCGCCGGGGCCGAGACCGCCGACGCGGTCTATGGCGCCAGTTCCTCCGAAGGCATCCAGGTCCGTCTCGGCAAGCTGGAGGACGTTGAACGCTCCGAAAGTGAGCACATCGCGCTGCGCGTCTTCGTGGGCAAGCGCTCGGCCAGCATCGGCTCGTCCGACCTCTCCCCCGCCGCGCTCGACGAACTGGCCGCCCGCGCCATCGACATGGCCCGCGCCGCGCCCGAGGACGCCTATGCCGGCCTCGCCCCCGATGAACTGCTGACGCGCGGCCCCTGGCCCGACCTCGATCTGATCGACGCGCACGAACCCAGCCCCGAGGCCCTGCGCGAAGCCGCACTGGAGGCCGAGGACGCCGCGCGCGCGGTATCCGGCATCACCAATTCCGACGGCGGCACCGCCAGCTTCGGGCACGGCGTCTTCGCGCTCGCCACCAGCCACGGCTTTTCTGGCGCCTACGGCTCGACCAGCCATTCGCTGAGCGCTTCGGTCGTCGGCGGCGACGGCTCGGACAAGCAGCGCGACAACGCCTGGCGCAGCACGCACCACCATGCAGACTTGCCCTCCCCCGCCGAAATCGGCCGCCTTGCCGGGGAGCGCACCGTCGCCAAGCTCGGCTCCGGCAAGCTCAAGAGCGGCGCCATGCCGGTGATCTTCGACCCGCGCGTGTCCAGTTCGCTGGTCGGCCACCTGCTCGGCGCGATCACCGGCAGCGCCATCACGCGCCGCTCCAGCTTCCTGCTGGAAAAGCTGGGCGAACAGATCTTCGCCCCCGGCATCCTGATCGCCGACGATCCGCACACCCCGCGCGGCCTGCGCTCGCGCCCGTTCGATGGCGAGGGCCTCGCCACCTCGGCACGCAATATTGTCGAGGACGGGCGCCTGACCGGCTGGCTGCTCGATTCGGCCTCGGCGCGGCAGTTGAACCTTGCGCCGACCGGCCACGCCGCGCGCAACGGCGGCGGCGCTCCGGGCGTATCGACCGGCAACGTCCACCTCGCGGCGGGGACGCTGTCGCCCAAAGAACTGATGGCGGACGTGAAGGACGGGGTCTACGTGACCGAACTGATCGGCCAGGGCGTCAACGGCGTCACCGGCGACTACAGCCGCGGCGCCGCGGGCTTCCGCATCGTCGATGGCGAGCTGGCCGGGCCGGTGGCGGAATTCACCGTGGCGGGCAACCTGCTGCGCATGTTCGCGCAGCTGACGGCGGCGAACGACCTCGAATGGCACCGCGCGATCAACGTGCCGACGCTGCGCGTGGACGGGATGACCATGGCGGGGGATTGATTCCCTCGCCGGTACGCATCAACGCCTCAAACAAACCCCGTCATCCCAGCGAAAGCTGGGATTACGGGCGCTTGGCTCAAGCGGCGGCGTATAACGCCTCCGCACCATCGATGTCTGGAAGGTCAAACTGGAGCGGGCGAAGGGATTCGAACCCTCGACCCCAACCTTGGCAAGGTTGTGCTCTACCACTGAGCTACGCCCGCTCTGGCGTTTGACGGACAGCGCGATGAAGACCGCTTCCGTCCGGGTGGAGGGGCCACTAGCAGCGGTTCGCGACCTCTGCAAGAGCCCCCCGTCACAAAAAATGCGTCACACATTTTACCGAGCCTTGCGCAGCCCCAACGCAAGGCTGATCGCGCCGAGCATGACGAGGATCGCGAAAGTGTCGGCGACGAGGTCCATCAGTTCCGCATCGCGGTGGAGCGCCGGGATCATCTGCACCACCTCGATTCCCGCGCCGAGCAGCACCAGCCCTGCCGCGATTGCCAGCTTGGGCACGCGCGGATAGCCGAGCACGCCCAGCACCGAGAGCGTCGCAAAGGCCATCATGTGCTGGAACTTGTCGCTGGGCTCACCGGGAAAGTGCGGCGGATGCGGCAGCACGGCCATCGTCACGGCAAAGACCAGCGCCAGCCAGAACAGGATTCGGAAGAGGTTCTGCATGACACCACTATCGTGGTGCGGCGCAGCAAATTCAAACTGAACTTGCCCGATCCCGGACGCGCAGAACACCGCGGGTCCCTTCAGGGAGGTATTTTTGCGATGTAGGGAAACTGGAGCGGGCGAAGGGATTCGAACCCTCGACCCCAACCTTGGCAAGGTTGTGCTCTACCACTGAGCTACGCCCGCTCTGGCGTTTCGAAAAGGCCTGCTGGAAAGCGGCCCGTCCGGTGTGGAGGCGGCCCACTAGCAGCGGTTCGAAAGGTCGGCAAGCATAAAAGACAAAGTTTTTGCGACAGCCTCGGAAACGGGCCGAATTGGCGCATTCTCCCTTCACAAACGCGCGCGAAAGGCCAATCTAGGGAATTGATTTTTCGTAATTGGAGCACGAATCTTGGCCAGCATGGGTCTCAACCTCGACGAGCAGAAGGCCGTGGACCGGTTCCGCAAGGCGGTCGCCGAACCTTCGATGACCCAGCTCGTGATCCTGGACTTCTGGGCCGAGTGGTGCGGCCCCTGCAAGGCGCTGACCCCGGTGCTGGAAAAGGTCGCCGCCGAATACGCCGACAAGGGCGTGATGCTCGCCAAGGTCAACGTCGATGAGGAGCAGTTCATCGCCGCGCAGTTCCGCGTGCAGTCGATCCCGACCGTCTACGCGATCTTCCAGGGCCAGCCGGTGGCGGACCTCACCAGCGCCCGCACCGAATCGCAGCTCAAGGGCATGCTCGATCAGTTGCTCGCCAAGCTGCCGGTACAGCCGGGCGGCGCCGAGCCCGCGCCTGACCTCGCCCCGCTGATCGCCATGGGCGAGGAAGCGCTGGCCGAGGGTGACGGCGAACGCGCCGCCAGCATCTTCATGCAGATCCTCGAGATGGCGCCCGACAACGGCGAAGTGCTCGGCGGCCTGGTCCGCGCCTTCGTCGCCGCCGGGCGGATCGAGGAAGGCGAGCAGGTTCTCGATTCGCTGGGCGAACCGCTCTCCACCGACCCGCATGTGGAGCGCGCGCGCGGCGTGCTGGCACTCGCCAAGGACAAGCCCGAGGACAGCGAACTGGCCGCCCTGCGCGCCGCCGCAGCCGAGCGCCCCGCCGACATGGAAGCGCAGTTCGCCTTCGCCGGTGCCGCCTTCGCCGCCGGTGAGCGCGACGGCGCCGCCGAAACGCTGCTGCGCATGATCGCCGCCGACCGCGAATGGAACGAGGGCGCGGCCAAGGCCAAGCTGCTGCAGATCTTCGAAGCGATCGGGCTGGAAGATCCCTGGGTTTCGGCCACGCGCCGCAAGCTCTCGACCGTCCTGTTCGGCTGACGCGGTTGGCGCGGATCACCATCTTCCCGCTGACCGGCGCGGTGCTCTATCCGGGGCTGCAACTGCCGCTCCACATCTTCGAGCCGCGCTACCGCGCGATGGTGAGCGACGCCCTCGCACGCGACCGGCTGATCGGCATGATCCAGCCGCAGAAGGGCTTCGAGGGCGCCCCGCTCTTCGCGGTGGGGTGCCTGGGCCGCATCGGCGATGTCGAGGCGCTGGAAGACGGCCGCTTCAACATCATTCTCGACGGCGAGAAACGCTTCCGCGTGTTGCGCGAACTCGACGTGACGACGCCGTTCCGTCAGGTCGAGGCGGAGCTGCTGGAAGAGCCCGAGGAAGTGCTCGCCCCGATCGAGCGCGCCAGCTTCGAGCGCGAGGCGAAGCGGTTCGCGCAGGCGCAGGGCTATGTGGTCGACTGGGAGCAGGTCGGGCGGCTCGACGACATGTCGCTGATCAACGGCGTCTCGCAGATCGCGCCGTTCGATCCGGCCGCCAAGCAGGCGCTGCTGGAAGCCTCGGGGCTCTCGGCGCGGTGCGAGTTGCTGGTGCAGCTGATGCAGTTCTTCGGCCGCGCGGGCGATGGTGACGAGGATGGGGCGACGTTGCAGTAGGGCGGCGAGGCCCACCCCCAACCCCTCCCGCAAGCGGGAGGGGAGAAGCGACCTGCAGCCCTCCCGTTTGCGGGAGGGCCGGAAGGCTTGGGAGCGAAGCGACCTAGCCGGACGGGGTGGGCAGAGCCATCACAGGCTCTTCCCCTCAAACCGTATCGAACACATACCCCAGCGAACGCACCGTACGCAGCGGGTTACCCGCACCCACGCCCTTTAGCGCCCGGCGCAGGCGGCCGATCCACACGTCCACCGTGCGTTCGTCCACCGGCGGCTCCTGCTTGCCGAGCGCCGAGATCAGCTGCGTGCGGCTGAATACCCGGCCGGGGTGCTCGATGAAGTAGCGCAGCAGGCGCAGTTCGTTGGGCATGAGCGAGATCGGCTTGCCCTGGAAACGCGCCTGGAACGCGGCGACGTCCACCATCAGCTCGCCCTGCGTGACGACGCGTATGCCCGCGCTGTCCTGCTCGCCGAGGTTGGCGCCGAGCACCCGGTCCAGCAGTGCATTGCGCGTCAGCGGGCCGACCATGTAGTCGTCCGCGCCCATGCGCAGCGCACGCTTGCGGTCTTCCTGGTTGTCCTCCTCCAGCACCATGGTCACATGGGCATGGGCGGTCAGGCTGTCCGCGCGCAGGCGGCGGCACAGTTCGAGGCCGGACATCTCGGGTAGCACCCAGTCGATGAAGACCCACAAGGCCCCCTCAATCAGCGGCAGCTCGGCAAAGTCGGTCCAGCGATGCAGCATGACATCGAACTGGTCATGCCGAAACGGCGCGAGCCCACCCGAAAGTTCGCTCGCCAGCAATATGTCGATCCGCCGCATCGCCCCGTTGTCCGCCTTTTCGAGATAGTCTGCCCCCAGGGTCAGGACCCTTTGTACGCGCGGCTTTTGCCTCCCGAGTATGACGACCCGGTGACATATCGGTGACACGGTCATGAATTCGCAAAACCGGCCCCGACGACGGAAACAATCGGGAAATATCGCTTATCAACACGCCGCTTGGCACTTGTCATCGAATTGACCCGCAACCGTCACGCCGCCGCAACCGCCTGCTGTCATAGGCCCCGAAATCGCAGGGAATTTGGGGACGAACGACCATGCGCGAGCAGATCGAAGACTTCATCGGACGTGGCAACAACAGCGGGATTCCCGCTTGGCTCGACCTTCCCGATCCCAAGGGCTTCCGGCCCAAGCGCAAGTACCGCACGATCTGGATCTCGGACATCCACCTCGGCACGCGCGGCTGCAACGCGAACATGCTGGTCGACTTCCTGCGGGCGCACGAGTGCGAGACGCTCTACCTCGTCGGCGACATTGTCGACGGCTGGCGGCTGCGCAAGGGCTGGTACTGGCCGGACGCCCACAACGAAGTCGTGCGCCGCATCCTCAAGATGGCGCACCGCGGCACCCGCGTGATCTTCATCGCCGGCAACCACGACGAGATGCTGCGCGACTATGCGGGCCTCAGCTTCGGCGGGGTCGAACTGGCGCTGGAATACGTCCACACCACCGTCGACGGCCGCCGCCTGCTGGTGACGCACGGCGATGCCTTCGACGGCGTCGTGCTCTACCACAAGTGGCTCGCGTTCCTGGGCGACCAGGCCTACTCGATGCTGCTGCGCGCCAACATCGTGTTCAACGCCGTGCGCCGCCGCTTTCACATGCCGTACTGGTCCCTCTCGGCCTACATGAAGAAGAAGGTCAAGAACGCCGTCCAGTTCATCGGCAGCTACGAGGAAGCCGTCGCCAACGAGGCCACCTCGCGCGGGTTCGACGGCGTCGTCTGCGGCCACATCCACTGCGCCGAGATCCGCGAATTCGGCGGCATCACGTATTACAACGACGGCGATTGGGTCGAAAGCTGCACCGCACTGGCGGAAGACTTCACCGGCCACATGTCGCTGATCGACTGGGTCAAGGAAACCGGCGGCCACACGATCGCCGAAACGGCCGCCGAGGAGCACGCCGCAGACAAGGAAGCCACCCCGGAGGCCGTATCGTGAAGCTGGCCCTGGCAACCGACGCCTGGTTGCCGCAGGTCAACGGCGTCGTCCGCTCGCTCACCTCGACCGTCGAACACCTCACTGCCCGCGGGCACGAGGTCGAGACGATCACGCCCGACCGCTTCCTGACGATGCCGATGCCGGGCTATGCCTCGATCCGGCTGGCGATGGCGCCGCGCTTCGGCGTACGCCGGATGCTCGACAAGGCGGCGCCGGACATCGTCCACATCGCCACCGAAGGCCCGATCGGCTGGGCCGCGCGCGGCTGGTGCCTGGCGCGCGGGGTGCCCTTCACTTCGGCCTTCCACACGCGTTTTCCTGAATACTGCGCGGTGCGCACCGGGCTCTCCGCCGAGTACTTCTGGCCGATCCTGCAGCGTTTCCATGCGCAGAGTCAGGCGGTCATGGTCTCCACCCGCAGCCTCGCCGCCGAACTGGAAGAACGCGGCATCGGCCCGACCCGCGCGTGGAGCCGGGGCATCGACCACGCCCTGTTCCGCCCCGACGGCCCGCGCCTTGCGGAGATGACCGCGCTGAAGGCGATGCGGCCCGGTCCTGTCCTGCTCAACGTTGGCCGCGTCGCGCCGGAGAAGAACCTCGAGGCCTTCCTCGACCTCGACGTGCCCGGCAGCAAAGTGGTGGTCGGAGACGGCCCTGCGCTCGACAACCTGCGCCGCCGCTATCCGCACGTGCTGTTCCTCGGCGCACTGTCGGGCGAGGCGCTGGCCTCTGCCTATCGCAGCGCCGACTGCTTCGTGTTTCCCAGCCTGACCGACACCTTCGGCCTCGTCGTCATCGAGGCGCTGGCTTGCGGCACTCCGGTGGCAGCGTACCCGGTGACCGGGCCGATCGACATCCTCGGGCCTGACGGACGGGGCGTGGACCACCGTGTCGGCTGGGCGGCGGGCGCGGTCGATACCTCGCTCGCCCGCGCGGTCGAGGGCGCACTGACGGTGGAGCGGACCGACGCCGCCGCGCTGGGCTCGCTCTATTCGTGGGAACGCGCCACCGACCAGTTCCTCGCCGCGATCGAGGGCGCGCTGGACAGCGCCGAACGCGGCCTTCGGTCAGCGGCCTAGCGTCCCCTCCCCGTGCCTTGTCATCTCCGAAGGCGGGAGGCCAGGGTCAGGTTTGAGATGCGCCGCCTGTCAGGTGCTTACGCGATGGGACCAAGGTACAGGCAGTCCAAGCCGGATCGCGCCCGGCCAGACCCCGATCACAGCGGCGGTTGGGGAGCGTGTCCGCTGGGTTCACGTACCGGGCGGCCGAGGAAATCCTCGACCGGCGGCGTGAAGCCCAGACGCCGGACGACGGCTTGCGGGATCAATGCCTCGAAGCGCATGCCGATGCAGCGACCGACCTGCCATACCACCTGTCCCTGGACGATGCCCTGCCCCTGCAGATCGAGCGTCGCCGACCGTTCGCGCATGTCGCGGTCGCAGGCCATCTCGAACATACAGCCGCCCATGGAAAGGTCGTAGAGGAACACCTGTTCCCTCGCCCCTTCGACGAGACAGGCGACGTCCTTCTCGACGATATGACGGCTCCAGTTACGCGCTTCCATCGCAATTGCCCCCGATGATCTGGCGAGGGCATTACTGCGTCACGGCTTAAGCAATCGATAATGGCCCCGCTTGGTGCGGCCCGGAGAACGACGCTAGCGCCGCTCGTTCCTAAGCACGAATTCGCGCGAGGCGCGGACCGGGACCTTGAGCCGGCATTCCACGCCGCCCGGCTCGAACCTGAGATCCACTTCCGACTTTAGTTCGTGCGCCACGATCTTCTCGATAAGATCGCGCCCGAAACCGCGCTTGGTCGGCTCGGCCACCGGAGGGCCGCCTTCCTCGCGCCAGTGAATCTCCGCGAGGTCGGGCGAGGCCATCGTCCATTGCACGTGAATGCGCCCCTCGATCGTGCTGAGCGCGCCATACTTGGCGGCATTGGTCGCCAGTTCGTGGATGGCCAGACCCAGCGACATGGCATCGTTGGGCGCCAGCTTGATCCCCGGCCCGGCCATGACGACGTGGCTCTCGTTACCTTCCATGTAGGGCGCCAGTTCCGAGCGTACGATGTCGCCCAGCGCCGCGTGGCCCCAGTCGGACTGCGAGAGCAGGTCGTGGGTGGCCGACAGGGCCCGGATGCGCGCAGTCAGGCTTTCGGTGAAATCGTCGATGCCTTTCGAGCGCCGCCGCGTCAGTGCTGCGATCGACAGCACGTTCGCCAGCGTGTTCTTGACGCGGTGGTTCAACTCGCGCGTCAGCGAATTACGGATCGAGGCCTGGCTGGTCAGCCACTCCAGAACGACGCGGTCTTCTGCGGCGCGCTTGGTGATCAGCCGCCCGATCGCCATCACCATCAGCGAGGCGAGCGCTCCGAAGAACAGCGTCAGGCGCGAGAGCGGCGAAAGCGCGTTGGCCTGACGGTCGCCGACCTCGACGATCCAGGCCTGCCCCGCCACGTCGATGCGTCGCTCTATGGTGGGGCCGGTCAGCCCGTCGGCGCCGCGCTGTTCCGCCAGCAATGTCTCCGGCGCGACGTGGTCGTCGTAGATGGCGATGTCGATGCTGTCGTTGCGGTAGAGTTCACTGGCCGAGCCGAGGAAAGTCTGCGCGCGAAACGGGCTATAGACGAAGCCCTTGACCCACCGCCGCCCGCCTCTCTCCAGCGTCACCGGCATATAGATGAGGAACGCCGCGTCGGTCTGCTGATCTCGCGCCGGGTGGCGGAAGCCGTCCTGCGCGAGGTGGACCACACCCGTCGCCGCCGGGCCACGCCGGGCCATGGCCCGCTCCATCGCCTGTCGGCGCACGGGCTCGGAGTACATGTCGAAGGCCAGCGCGCGCTTGTTGCCCGGCGATTGCGGCTCCAGGTAATAGACCGGAACGGCATAGTTCTGGCCGGGCTCGGGGCGCGGATCGACGCTGAAGTCCAGCCGTCCGCCGCCCTGCACCGCAAACTCGAAAGCGGCCAGCTTGTCCACCGGGATCAGCGGCGCCCAGCCCATGCCGAGCGAGCCGTAGAGCGTAACGTCGCCTTGCAGGTCGCGCGCGAATTCGGCGAACTGTTCGGGCGAAACGACGTCCTGGGTCGCGAACAGCGCGCTGCCTGCGCGCAGCAGCGCTATGTTCTCGGTGACGCGGCGCTGGAGGGCGGAGGAAATCTCGGTGAGCTGACGGTCGAGTTCGATCGCGCGCGTCTGCTTGTCCGCGCGCTCGATCGCCATGACGGAGACCGCCGTGGTCATGCTGGCGATGAGGAACAGCAGGAACGGCCAGCCGCGCGGATACCTGTGGAACCACGCCTGCTTCTGAACCCTGTCGAGCAGAGCCTGGTCAATCACCCGGCAACGTCCTGCACCATAAACTCCGTCGCGTTGCGATCACTTATGAACGCAAGCATCATGCTATGCCAACACTTTACGCTGAGGGGAACCATGCTCGGCATCGATTGTTCCATCTGCAAACGACGTCCGCTCGGCTTGCAGACCGGACGATGCCCGAGACAGCGCCCCGCCTTCCGCCAGCCTTGCACGCGAAGACATTGGGCCGCGCGCCGGGCTTGACCGCTCCCCGGTCTCGCCGCAAGTGTGCTTTCGGTGAAAGGGAGTTCGTGTTGAATCAGCCCAATGGACGTGGTGACTCCGGCCCTGTGCCCGGCTTGCCGCCCGAAGTCCGTCGAGACGGAGAACCCGGCTGGGCCGGGGGGTTGAGGAAGCTCTACAACTCCGTGGTGGAAGAGCCGCTGCCGGACAGCTTCAAGGATCTCCTTAAGAAGCTGGACGACGACGGCGATGCCTGACCGGATAGCGCCCAGCGCCGCGGACGAAGGCTTCCGCAAGGAACTGCTCTCCGTCCTCCCCCATCTCCGCGCATTTGCCCGAGGCCTGTCGGGACGGCCGGACTTTGCCGACGATCTCGTACAGGAAGCCGCGATCAAGGCGTGGACCGCGCGCGAGCGCTATCAGGCCGGCACCAACATGCGCGCCTGGACTTTCGCGATCCTGCGCAACCACTATCTGTCCGAGCTGCGCCGCTCCCGCCGCCAGACCGACCTCGACGAAGGCGTGGTCGAGAAGATGCTGGTGATGGAAGCGGATCAGGAAGGCCCGCTTCACCTCGACGACATGGAAGCCGCGCTGCAGAAGCTGGCCCCCGAAAGGCGCGAGGCGGTGCTGCTCGTCGGCGCCTCGGGCTTCAGCTACGAGGAAGCGGCCGAGATCGCAGGTTGCCCGATCGGCACGATGAAGAGCCGTGTCGCCCGTGCCCGCGCCGATCTTGCCCGGATGCTCGACGGCGATCAGCCGCAGCAGGTCGAGGTCAAGGCGCGCAAGACGGGCTGACCGGCTGCCGCAACGGCGGCAGTGCGACCAGACATACCAACGCCGCCAGATGAAACGCGAGCGCCGCTGCCGTCAGCGGCACGGTGCCGCGCTCGATCCATGGCGAGACGATGCTCGTGCCCAGCGCTGCGGCGGTCAGGATGCACAGGATCACCAGGGCGCTGGCGCGGGCATCGTCGCCGCGGCTCGCCAGGATCGCGCGGAAGAACCCCGCCGGACCGCGCAGGCCGAGGCCGGTGTTGACGGGGATGAACAGCGCCGTGATCACCAGCGCCGAAGTCCCGCCCGAGAGCGCGTAGGCGAACTGCCCTGCCGCTCCGAGTGCGGAGAGACCGGTGCCGAAGGCGATGACGCGCTCGGCGCCCAGCCTGTCGCCCCAATGCGCGGCGGTGTTGGCGGCGATGATGAAGGTGACGACGCCGCTCATCTGCATCGTGATGAAGTCCGCCAGTGTCCCGCCGTGCACGCGCACGAAGACGGTGGGCATCCCGAACACGAAGACCAGCAATCCGCCCAGCACGCTCGCCTGGCTGAGCGCATAGCGCAGGAACGTCGGGTCGCGCAGCAACACCATGAAGCTGCCCTGCCCGCGCCGTCCCACTTGCGGCAAGCCGCCGGTGAGCATGACCAACACCGCGGCCGCGAAGGCTCCGGCGGCCATGACTTCGAAATTCAGCGACCAGCCGCCGAGCGCCAGCAGCCCTGCGCCCGCCACGGGGGCAAGGGCCGGCCCCAGCGCCTCGATGCTGCCCAGCAGGCCGATCGCCCGGACCGCGCGGGTCTCGTCGAACATGGCCTTGACGATGCCCGGCGCAAAGACGGCGGGACCTGCCGCGACCATGCCCTGCAGCGCGCGCAGCCCGATGAGCGCCTCGATATTCGGGGCCATCGCACAGGCCAGAGAGACGGCGGCGGTCGCCAGCAGCGAGCCCACGATCAGCCGCGATGTCGCGACCCGGTCTCCCAGCGCGCCGTAGCCGAGCAGGCCGATACAGGTGCCTCCGACGTAAGCTGCCAGCACCAGTTGTGCCTGCGACGGATCGCCGCCCAGCGCCTCGGGCAGCAGCGGCACGGCGGGCAGGACGAGATCGACGCCCATCATGCCGATGATGGTGCCGCACAGGACCAGTGCCAGCGTCAACCACGCGCGATTCATCGAAGCCGTCCCCCTTGTCGGAAGACGGGTTTGTTGCAGGTGCGGCGGACTAAGGAAAGGCCCACCCCCAACCCCTCCCTCCTTCGGCAGGCTCAGGATGAGCGGGAGGGGAGAATAACGTCATGCCCTCCCGCTCGCGGGAGGGCCGGGAGGCTTGGCAGCTTGCTGCCTAGCCGGACGGGGTGGGCTAACCGCACCCCGAAAAAACAAAACCCCCGCATCCCTTGCCGGATGCGGGGGCCTTGAAAAGCCTGTCTGGCCTTCGGCTTACGCCGGGTAGGTCCAGGCGGTGCCGCGGTCGAAGTTGTCCGAAGCGAACTTCCAGTTGAGGATGTTCTCGAGGACCGCCTTCACGTAAGCCGGACGCTTGTTCATCTGGTCGATGTAGTAGGCGTGCTCCCAGACGTCGACGGTCAGGAGCGGCACGACGTCCTTGACGAGCGCGCTGTCGGCGTCGTGGGTCGAGATCACCTTGAGCTTGTCGCCTTCGACGACGAGCCAGGCCCAGCCGTTCGAGAAGTGGTTCACCGCCTCGTTCGAGAGCGCTTCGAGCAGCGCGTCGATCGAACCGAAGTCGGCGGTGATGGCAGCGGCCAGGCTCTCGCTCGGCGCGGTCTTCTCACCCGACAGCGAGTGCCAGTAGAAGCCGTGGTTCCAGGTCTGGGCCGAGTTGTTGAACAGCGGACCGGAAGCCGACTTGGCGATCTCTTCGACCGACTTGCCTTCGTTCTCGGTGCCGGCGATCGCGGCGTTCAGCTTGTCCACGTAAGTCTTGTGATGGGCGCCGTGGTGGATTTCCAGCGTCTTGCTCGAGATGTGCGGTTCGAGCGCGTCCTGCGCATAGGGCAGCGGCATGAGGGCGATGGTCATGGTCATGTCCTTTTTCAGGTTATTGAAGCTGGCCTGCACTTCGGCGGGAAACCGAAAAAGCGCAGAAAAGATCGCGGCCTATGTCTGACGTGCAGCGCAACAATTCAAGCGCGCAATCGCGGCATTTTGAATTTCTCATGCGAAAAAGGATGGCGGGGTTGCCGCCATCCTCTCCCGTGGTCGCCGTCGTCCTGCAAGGGGAGCAAACGCCGGCGAGCCAACCCATACCGGCCGTGTGATCCGGCCGTCAGGTTCGTCAGTTCTGCTTGTCGGCAGCGTCCTTCATCGCGTCGGACTTGGCGTCGCCTGCCTTCTTGACCGCGTCGGCCTTGTTTTCCAGCGCATCTTCGGCGGCTCCGGTGGTCGCATCGGCCTGCGCGTCGATCGCGTCGGCGGCGGCGTCGGACTGGGCCTCAACGGCGTCGGCCGCCTTCTCGGTCGCTTCCTGCTGCGGGCTGTTGCAGGCGGCAAGGCCCAGCGAAGCGGCAGCGACGGCAATCATGGCAAGACGCGAAGTGGCAGTGGCTTTCATGGCGAGGAATCCTTTTCCCTGTTTATGGTATCGGGCGCGTTGAAGATGCCGAGGGGAGGACGCGCCACCTCCCGCCGCAAGGCCCGCCGAAGCGGGCCTCACTTCGAGGTCGTCGGGACCGTGCGGTTCTTAGCGAACCGAGCCGCGACGGAAGAGGTTGACGATCGCCAGCAGGACGACCGCGCCCAGGAACGAGGCGAACAGCGACATGATGTCGAAGGCACCGCTGGTGATCGGCGCACCGCCGATGAGCGGGGTGATGATGAAGCCGGCGATCACCGCGCCGACGACGCCGACGACGATGTTAAGGAAAATGCCCTGCTGCGCATCGGTGCGCATCAGGATGGAAGCGAGCCAGCCGATGATGCCACCGACGAGGAGGATAAGAAGGAGGGTCATGGTTTCCGTCTCCGAATTGAGTTTGCTGACCCTAATAACGGGCAGTAGCGCGCAAGGTTCCGCAACAATACGAACGCCTCGTCGCAACGTGAACTTTGCCGCAACCAACCGCGCGCCCGCCGGGTTCTGGCCAGCAAGGAGGCGCGAGACGTGTATACTTCGGCCCGGAACCGCGCGGCGTCCGCCCTCGCCTCGCTGCTGATCGTGGCGGGCGGGCTGGCGGCGATGATGGCGGGACTTGCTGCGCGCATGACACCGCAGGAACGCCGCGAGACGCTCGCCGCGATCATTCCCCTGCGCGAGGAGCCGGAGAAACCCCGGCCGAAGGAAATCCCGGCCAAGGCGGATTCCACCGCCGCGAAGGGCCGTCCCTCACCTCCCAACTTGCGCAACAAGGCGACGCAGGTGGTCGCCCCGCCGCCGAAGCTGCCCCCGCTGATCGTGCCGCCACCGATTGTCACCGCGCCGAAGGCCGGTATCGGTTCGGCCGCGCAAAGCGGCGCCTCGGACCGGATCGGCCCCGGACAGGGCGCGGGCGGGATCGGCGATGGTGACGGCGGCGGCGGCAACGGCGCGGGCGAAGGCGACGATACCCTCACCCGCCCGCGCCAGATCCGCGGACGCCTGCATTTCTCCGACCTGCCGCCGGACCTGCGCGAAGCCAAAAGCGGCGGCGAACTCAAGCTGCAGTACCGCATCGGCGTGGACGGGCGGGTCAGCGACTGCCGCATCCTCACCTCAAGCGGTCGCCCCGACCTCGATGCGACGACCTGCCGGCTGATCACTGAACGGTTCCGTTTCAAGCCCTCGCGTAACCGTGCGGGAGAGCCGGTGGCTGCAATCATGGTCGAGACCCACGGGTGGTATTTTCCGCCGGAGGACACGCCTTGAAAGTGGTGGGGTGCCCACCCCGTCGGCTAGTTCGCTGCGCTCGCAAGCCTCCCGGCCCTCCCATAAGCGGGAGGGCAAGGCGCAGTGCTCTCATTCCCCTCCCGCTCGCGGGAGGGGGCAGGGGTGGGCAAGATCGGGACACCAACCCCTCCCCCGCGCGTTACCCCCGTAATCCGACACGGCGCAGCTTGACGCACCCACGCCAATGGAGCCAAGACACCCCTTCGAAGTCCTCGCGAGAATTGCACCGATGCTTTCGCAAAAAACACGCTATGCGATCCGGGCCATGCAGCACCTCGCGGACAAGTACGGCCAGGGTCCGATCCCGCTGACCGACATCGCCGAGACCCAGAACATCCCGGCGAAGTTTCTCACCGTCATCCTGTCGGAACTGTCGCGCTACGGCATCGTCGCCTCGCAGCGCGGCAAGGACGGCGGTTACTGGCTGGGCGTGCCCCCGATCGACATCACCTACGGCGATCTCATCCGCGTGATGCGAGGCTCGCTGGCTCTGGTGCCCTGCGCCAGCCGCTTCGCGCACGAGACCTGCAAGAACTGCGTCGAGGAAAAGGACTGCCGCACCCGCGCGCTGATGCTGCAGGTCCGCGACGCCACGGCGGGCCTCCTCGACGGGATGCGGCTGTCGGACAAGATCGACCCTGTGCCCGCCGCCGAAGGGCTGGAAGCGGTCGAGGACGTCTGAGCTTTAGCGGCTGAAAGCAAACCTTCTCCCGCGACCCCATTGTCAACTTTTACGATAGAGAATACCAAGCCCGCATCCGCCCCCGCTGCGAGAGGAGATGCGCATGCGAATTGCCAAGCCCGCCGATGCGACCGCAACCGAACACCCGCTGCTCAACGAAGGCGTCCAGCACGTTATCGAGGCGCTGCAGCGCCTGCGCTTCGGCGTGATCCAGCTGACCGTCCACGACGGCAAGCTGATGCAGGTCGACGTCACCGAGCGCCGCCGCTTCAACCACTGATCCACGTCACCGGAAGAGGCCGAGCACACCGGACGACCGGGCGGCTTCTGCCTGGAGATTGATCCGCGCGGTTCCCATCCGCGCGGCATTCGCCTAGCCAGTAGATGGGCCAGTAAATGGGGCCAACAGGCCGCGACCAGATCCAACCTGCACCCCAGGAGGAGTAAGAATGCTCGATTCGCTGCCGACACTGGCCGAAATCGCTCCCTTCATCGCCATCGGTTTCGCCGCGCAGATCGTCGATGGCGCGCTCGGCATGGCCTTCGGAGTGATCACCCAGACGCTGCTGGTCAGCGTGGTCGGTGTTCCTCCGGCAGCGGCCTCGGCCAGCGTCCACCTGGTCGAGCTGTTCACCACCGGCACCTCGGGCATCAGCCATATCCTGCACCGCAACGTGAACTGGGGCCTGTTCCTGCGGCTGGTGCCGACCGGCATCATCGGCGGCGTCGCCGGTGCCTACCTGCTGTCGAGCATCGACGCCTCGGTGGCCAAGCCCTACGTCATGATCTACCTCACCGGCATCGGCATCTACCTGATGTTCCGCGCCATCCGCATGCGCAAGCCGAGCTTCGCGGACCCCAAGTACACCGCCCCTCTGGCGCTGGCGGGCGGCTTCCTCGACGCGGCGGGCGGCGGCGGCTGGGGTCCGGTGGTCACCTCCAACCTGCTGGTGCAGGGCGGCGAACCGGCCAAGACGATCGGCACCGTCAACACCGCCGAATTCCTGCTGACCACCTCGATCTCGATCGCGTTCATCTCCACCATCGGGCTTTCGGCCTTCACGGTGGCGACGGTCGGCCTGATCATCGGCGGCGTCGTAGCTGCGCCCTTCGGCGCCCTCTTCGCCAAGCGCATCAAGCCGCGCACGCTGCTCGCGGCCGTCTCGGTGGTGCTGATCGCCACCAGCGTGTTCAGCATCTGGAAGTCGTGGCCGATCTTCTGAGGACGCCTTGCCCACCCCGCTGCGACTAGGTCCTGCGGACCAAGTCTCGCTGCCCCTCCCGCAAGCGGGAGGGGAAAATCGCGTCAGCCCTCCCGCCTGCGGGAGGGCCGGGAGGCTTGGGAGCGAAGCGAACTAGCCGGACGGGCTGGGCCTGACGTCAAAACGTGAACGTCACCACGACCGGGTCCGAATAGCCCCCCGTCTTCGCGTACTGCCCCGCCGGAATCCGCCCATAGGCCATCTTGGTCGCGTTGAAATTCAGCAGGTTGTTGATCAGCATCGACTGCGAGGAGCCGCCATTGCTGTTGTTCCCCCAGACCGTGGCGTAGCCTGCGTCCTGATAGATGTTGTAGTTCAGCCGCGCGGCCCCGTTCGCCATCTGCCGCGCCGCCGCGTTGCCCGACGTGCCCGCACTCAGCGCAAGATCGACCGTCGCGTTCATCGGCACGCTGACCGAGATGCAGTTGGCGGTGACCGTCGCCGTCGCCGTGGTCGGCGAGGTATTGGCCGGGTTGTACGTCCCGAAGCTGAGATTGGTGGTCGAGACCGAGCAGATGCACACGAGGCACCCCGCCGCGTCCGCCGCCGCAGTGGGCGCGAGCCCGCACGCCAGTCCCCCCAGCGCCGCGAGGAACCGAGTGGCAAGCCGCATCTTCACGTCCTTTCGTTCCCGCGCACGCAAGTGACCGGCGTTGCCGCAAGCCGCGCGTCCTCGCCCAGCGCCGGGATCGGCGCCAGGCACGTCCCGCCCGCACCCGAGACGCTGAGCGTGCCCGCACCGCCGCGATAGCCTTCGAGCCAGACTTCCCCGTCGTAGCCTACGACGCCCACCCCGCCTGCCCAAGCGATGCTCGATCCGGTCTGGAGCGGAATTCCCTGCGTATCGAGCACCCGCAGCCGCACGCCCTGCCCGCCCACGGTGCCGAAGCGCACCCGCACCGCCTGCCGCCAGCCCGGCGCGACGACCTGCTGCGCGGTGTCGAGGTCGTCCGCGATCGGCACTTCGGCGGCGTCGATGCCGATGTGGTTCTCGGCATAAGGCTGGAGGCCGGTGACGATCACGCCGCGCCCGCGCCCGGCCTTGGTCGGACGCGGGCGGTTCTCGACGGTGACGGTGACCGGGGCGTCGCTGGCCACGTCGACCAGCGCGAAGCCGTCGTCGATGTGCTGGCTGGCGACGAGCGTTCCGTCCACCCTGAGCAGGCCGCCGCGCACGTTGAGCTGCACGCCCTGCTGCCCACGCCGCTGCGCCGCGTCTAGGCGGATGTCGCCCGCGCCGCTGCGATAGCCGAGCCCGCCCTCCAGCCATGCCGCGCCGCTATCGCGCCCGGCCAGCGCCCGCGCGCCGAAGCCGCTGCGGTCGGGCAGGTTCTGCGTGAAAGTCGCGGCCGCACGGCCGGGCTCGGCGATCACCGAAGCATTGCGTCGCGGTCCCAGCGGAATGGTCAGCGAGCCGAACAGTCCCGCGTCGCGCCGCCCCGCGCGATAGGCGGTGTACTGCACGCCCGCCGAGAGATAGCCGCCGCGCAGGTTCGCCGTGTAGTAGGCCGAGGCGAGATCGTAGCGGGTTTGTCCTTCCCCGCCGATACCCTGCGTCAGCCGCGCATAGCTGGCATTGAGGCTGCCGATCCGTCCGAGCGAAAGCCCTCCCGCGACCGCCAGTTCGCTGCGCCCGCCGCCGTTGAAGCGGCCCTCGCCCACCTGCCGGAACTGCGCGTCGGCGCGTTCGTAGCTGGCGGTGAAGGTATAGACCGGCGTGACGCGCTGCATTTGCGCGCGCACCAGCGTCCCGGTCCCCGCTGACCCTTGCGACACCGCGCCTGCAAGCGAAACCTCGCCCACCGCGCCCAGCACCATCGCCGCGCCAAGGCCCGCCATGCGCGTGCGACCGCTGACCTCCACGCGCCCTTCGAGGGTCAGCGCATTGGTGATCCCGCGCCGCAGTCCGGCCGCCGCGAACAGAGGGCCATAGGCGAAGCTGTCGAAGCCGAAGCGCCTCCGCAGCGCGCCCGCCTCGATCGCGAATTCGGAGAGGCCGGGGCGCAGCAGGCTCGGGCTCGCGTAGAAGCTGCGCGTCACCTGCCGGGTATTGCCCGCAAGGTCACGCACGCTCATCGTCACTTGCCCGGCCCCGGTAAGGCGCGGCTGGAGGGTGAGGTCGAAGGCGCCCGGCCCGACGTCCATCGACTGGCGCGACGATTGCGCCATAAGTTCAACGGTCGAAGCCGTCAGCGCGCTCCCGGAGATCACCGGCAGCGGGAAGTTGATGCTCTGAGGATCGAGCGAGAAATCGGTGCCGAGGAACACCCCGCCATACCGCACCGGACGGCTCCACGGCGCGCCGGTGCCGACGGTGTCGCCCAGCACCAGCCGCATCCGCTGCTGGGGAAAGTCCCGGCGCAGCGCGGTATCCAGCCGCACGACGCCTCCCCGGTCGCTGTCGACGAGAAAGCTGGAGTCGGCGACGCCCCAAGGTCCGGAAACGCCCGCATCGACGAAACCGCCAAGCCGCGCGTGGCCGTTCCAGTCGGACAGCGTCAGGTCGTAATCGAGGAACTGCGCCGGGATCGTCTGCGCCAGCGGCACGACATGGCGGCCGGGATCGAACGTGTAGCGCGGAAACAGGCTGACGTCGGCATCGACCAGCAGCGTCGCCCCGTCCGCGTCGAGCCGCGCGACAAGACCCTTCACGCGGTCCAGCGCGACGTAGCTTTCGCCGCCCAGCGTCTCGGACGCGATCATGGAATGGGCGGCGAGGCCCCAGCTCTCGATGTCGCTGCGCCGCGCAAGGAGGTGGCCGTCATGCACGATGAGCAGGCCGGGCTCGGCGATCGCCTGCCCGTTGAGGACGACGCCGACCGGCATGGGCGCCGCCTCGGCCACCGACTGCGCGCAGGCAGTTCCGACGCCGATCGCAGGCGACAGGGCAAGCGCAGCCGAAAGGGCTGCCGCAAGGCGGCGGGAGGTGCGCTTCACCGGAGGCGACCATCAGCTCACGGCGCAGGGAGGGCGACGGTATACTCGCCCTCCTCGGCACGCACGTGGATGGAGAACAGACCGCGCGGCAGGCGCTCGGCCGGGATCAGCTGCGCACCTCCGGCAAGGAGATAGAACGGCTTGTCCAGCGTTACCGTCTCGCTCGCCCCTTGCAGAGTGAGCGCCACGATCCGGGCGTGGCCGCTGCCCGTATTGGCAAGGCGCAGCCCCAGCGGCGAGGTGGAGGCGGTGAACTGCGGTGCCACGCCCTCGGCGCCCCGGAACACCGGGACCGAGAGGCGCAGCAAGGTCTGCACCACGCCTGGCTGGGCCTGCGTGGGGTCGGGAAGTTCGTCGACGATCAGGCGCCACTGCCTTTCCGCCTGCGCCCCTGTATCGGCGGGCAGGCTGCAGCGCACCAGCCGCGTGCCGTGCGGCGCAATCGTCGCGATCGGCGGATTGACGACGAAGTCGGTATCGGGATCGAGAATGTCGGCACCGCCCTCGTCGCGGCTCCATGCGAAGCCGCGCACCTGCACGGTCACCGCGCGGTCGGAATCGTTGCCCAGCGTCAGCGAGCAGAAGCGGCGGCCCGAAGGTACATCGACGCGCACCGGCATCACGCTGAGCGAACCCGCCCGCGCCGGGGCGGCAAAGCCGCCCCACATGGCAACAAACAGGGCCGCCAGCAGTACCGGAGCGCGCCGAAAGGTCATCAGTAGGTCACCGTGACGGTCACCGAGTCGGTGTAGGCGCCCGCCGTGGTGTTCTGGCTGCCGGGGATGCGGCCGTAGACGGTGTAGGCGGTGGCGGAAGTCCCGGCGGTGCCCGCGACGGTGTCGGTATTGACGGTGTTGCCCCAGTTCGTGGTGCGGCCGGAATCGGAATAGAGCGCGTAGTTGAGGGTATGGCCGGAGGAATTGAGCTTGCGCACGGTAGTCGTGCCGCCGGTCGTCGTGCCCGCATTGAGGCCGACGTTGTAGGGGGTGCCCTGCGTGCAGGTGACGTTGACGGTGGTGGTCGCGTCGACGTTCGAGGACGACGTCGGGTTGTAGTTGCCGAAAGCCAGCGGGCTGGCGGCGACGACGCAGGCCGACTGCACGTTGGCCGTCACCGTGATGGTGTCGGTCACCGTCGCGGCGGACGCGGCCTGGGGCGCGAGGACGATACCTGCGGCAAGGGCGAACCCTGCGGCAAGCGGGCGAAGGCGGCGAGCGCCGCGGGCATGGTGAACGTTGCTCATGGCAATCGTTTACCAAGTCAGGGTTGCCCAGCCTTCCAACGCCCTCCCCGGTGGTTCACCTAGGAACGCGGCAACCAAACGCTCCGGCGATTTCCGATTGCCCCGGCGTGAAATAGCCCGTGCGGGGCGGTCCTGCGCTTTTGCCCCGGCCGGTCAGGTGGCAAGCTGGCGGGCATAACGAAAATCGCCCCGGAGAGACCTGACCTTGCGCTATCTATCGGAAATCGGTGCCGCGTGGCGCCCGCTGCTGGCGGCGACGCTGGGCATGGGTACGGGCATGTCGATCATCGGCACCGTCACCAGCGCGATCGCGCCCTCGCTCGTCGCCGATGCCGGGTGGTCCAAGGCGCAGTTCGCGATGACCGGCATGCTCGGCATGTTGACGGCGCTGTCGATGCCCTTCATCGGCCGCCTCGCCGACCTCTTCGGGGTCAAGCTGACCGCGCTGATCGGGATCGTCGCCATGCCGCTGACGATGCTGGGCTTCAGCCTCATCGGCGGCTCGTTCGAGGCCTATCTGGCGATCTTCATCTTCCAGAGCATCATTTGCGTGACGACCACCGCGACGGTCTACACGCGCCTCGTCGTCCAGCATATCGAGCACGCGCGCGGCCTCGGTCTTGCAATCGTCGCCTGCGGCCCGGCCCTGTTCGCCGCGATCGGCGGGCCGGTCATCAACGAGTTCGTCGAGGCGCACGGCTGGTCGGCGACGTACCGGATGCTGGCGCTGTTCACGGTGCTCACCGGCATCGTCGTGTTCCTGCTCATCCCCGGCGGACGAGCGCATGCGGCCCTCGTCACCGCGCCCAAGCGCCGCGCGCGCGACGACTATCCCGAGATCTTCGGCGAGCGGGCGTTCTGGATCCTGTTCGGCGCGATGTACTTGTGCAACCTGCCACTGACGCTGATTCTCGTGCAGCTCAAGATGCTGGTGCTCGATCAGGGGATCAGCGGCGAAGGCGCCTCGATCATGTTCACCGCGCTGGCGGTGGGGATGCTGCTGGGCCGCTTCGTGACCGGCGTGGCGCTCGACCGCTTCGCGCCGCAAGTGGTGTCGTTCGTGATGCTGGCGCTGCCGGGGCTCGGGCTGTTCGTGCTGGCGAGCAACTGGGACGCGCCGGCAGTGGTGACCGCGGCGATCTTCAGCCTCGGCTTCGCGGTGGGGGCGGAAGGGGATATCCTCGCCTTCCTCGTCGCGCGGCACTTCCGGACGCGAATCTATTCCAGCGTGCTCGGGCTGCTGACGGGGGTGTGCTCGCTGGCGGCCGCTTCGGGAGCAGCGCTGCTGAGCTGGACGCTGGCGCGGACCGGCAGTTTCGACACGTTCCTGGTGACCGTGGGCACGTCGGTATTCGCAGGCGCCCTGCTGCTGCTCATGCTGCGCAAGGGGCCGCAGGTGGAGGAAGCGTTGGGGGAACCGGTGCCGGCCTGACGTCGTCCCGGACTTGATCCGGGACCGCTGACCATGAACAGCCCACCTCGCGGGCGCGCGCAGCTAGCTCTTACCTAAAGACAGCCAGCGGTCCCGGATCAAGTCCGGGACGACGACCTAATCGCAGCGCACGTGGACCTTGGTTTCCGCATTCGGGCCGCGCAGGGTCTCGAACATCGCAGGCAACTGCTCCAAGGCGATGGTGTCGGTGACGATCGCCTTGGGATCGGCATGGACATGGCCGCGTCCCAGAAGGTCGGCGATGAAAAGAAACTCCCGCATGGAATAGCCGACCGCGAAGTGCATCGACACGCACTTGTAGCTCGCGATCGCCGGGATCACCGGGTCGGGCGCGGTGCAGAACCCCAGGCTGACGATCCGCCCGAACGGCGCAGCGTGCTGGACCGCGCGGCCAAGCATCCCCGGCGCGCCCACGCCCTCCAGCACCACCTGCGGTGCACCGCCCAGCGCCTCGACGACTTCGCCCGCCTCGTTGTCCCCGAAGGCCACGAAGGCGTCCGCCCCCATCTGCAGGCACAAGTCCCGCCGCCGCGACGAGCGCGACATCGCGGTCACCCGCCCCGCTCCCAGCCGCCGCGCCCACCAGATCGCATAGAGCGCCACCGTCCCGCCGCCGAGCACCAGCACCCGCTCGCCCGGCCGTATTCGCGCCATCTGCGTGCCGTAAAGGCTGATCGCCAAGGGTTCGATCAGCGCCCCGTCAGCCATGGAAAGCGTCTTCGGCAGCGGAGTGGCGACGCTAGCCGATATCCGGGCGTATTGCGCGAAGCCGACCGAGGCCCGCGCGGGGCTCTCGCGGCACAGCACATTGTTGCCATGGGCGCGGCAGGTCTCGCACTCCCCGCAGGCGACCGAGGGCAGCACCGCCAGCGGATCGCCGACCTTCCAGCCCTCGACCCCGCGGCCGACCTCGACCACGGTTCCGGCGAACTCGTGCCCGAACTGGACACCGGCGCCGAAGTCCCACGCGCCGCCCCTGGTCATGGCAAGGTCGGTGCCGCAGATGCCGCAGCGGTCCACGCGGATCAGCAGGTCGCCGGGGCCGGGCTTTGGGTCGGCGATCGTCTCGATCACGATCGGCTGGCCGCTGCCGGGATAGATCGCCGCCTTCATGCCCGCGTCTCCAGCAGGTCGTAGCGCTCTATGTAAGCGCGGAAAGGCTCGCGCGCCTCATCGGCGGTCATACCGTAGTCGGTGATGGAATAGCGGTGGACGCCGTGGCTGAGTTCGGGCTTCTCCTCGATCCGGCGGTGCAACGCGGCTCGGGTTTCCTCGGGAATGTCCATGCCGATGAAGCGATAGATCGCCTCCACCGTCTCCATCGGGCGGGCGTGGAAATCGGTGTGGACCACATCGAGCACCTGACCCGGATACCGCGCGCGCACCGCCTCGCACTTCTCCACCGCATTGGCCCACTTGGCGACTTCGCGGCGCAGCAGGTTTTCCGCGCGCTGCTGCTTGCGGTCGGGCTCCATCAGCCCGTTCATGTTCATCAGCAGCGAGACGAGGCTGGGCACCGCCTTGCCCGGGTCGCGGTGAGTCTGGATCACGCGGGCGTCGGGGAACACCGCCAGCAGCAGGTCGAGATGCGCGATATGACCGGGGTTCTTGAGCAGCCAGCGTTTGTCGGGATCATTCATACCGATCAGCCGGACGCACCGCGCGAAGTGAGAATAGGCCGCCGCCTCGCTCTGGCACTGCCACCACGCATCGTAAGTCGCCGCCGACCACCCGCACGACCACAAGTTCGAGACGAACGACTGCCGCAGCAGCATGCAGCATTCGTGGACTTCCTCGGCAGCGCGGAAATGCGCGGCCCTGGCATCGGGCAGCGCCGCATACTGCGCATCCAGCCCGGCGAGGGTCTTGCGATACTGCGGATACTCCGCCCAGCGCGCCATCGGCGGGCGCGGCATCGGGCTGTCGAGCAGCCACGTCTGCAGCCCCTGAAAGCGCAGATCGACCGCAAGCAACCGGTGCAGCGCCGTCGTGCCGGTGCGCGGCACCCCGGTGATGACCACCGGCGACAGCACCGGGGCCGCATCGAAGCCGGGGTTCGCCTTCATCGCCGCGACCGCCTGCACCCGCCCGCGCAGCACGCCGACGACCATGCCCCATGCAGCGCGCCTGCCCTGTTCGGAAAAGCGCGGGTCGTAGTCCATCGACTGCAGCAGCACGGTGAGGCCCGGCAGGTAGTCGGCCGTACCGAAATCGTCCCTGCCGGTCTCGGCGATGACGGTATCGTGCAACTGGCCGAGCGCATGGCGGAAGGTTTCGGGCGGATCGTAGCCGAGGTCCATCGCTCAGCCTCTCACCAGCGCCGCCGCCGCTGGCACGCGGCGACGCGGCGGCGGATCTCCTCGGAGCGCTCGGCCGGGGTGACCACGGGCGTGTCCTCGGGCAAATGGGAGCGCAGGTCCGCCAGCCTGACGCGGGTGATCGTGGGCACCGGCTCGCTGTCGCAATCGTACCAGCGACCGTAGATGCCGCCTTCGTTGTAGCCTGCGGGGTCGAGCCAGTTGGGCACCCCCGGATCGGTCAGCGCGATGACGGCGCGGAACTTCCCGTCGCTCGACAGCCGCGCCATCGCGCCATTCGTGCTGCTGAGGCGGTACACATATTCCAGCGCGTTGAAGTACGGGTCGTTGAGCTGCACGTTCCAGTAGGGCGCGCGGGCGGGAATCTCGGTCTCGATGATCAGCGCCTCGTCGTCTTCCAGCTGGAAGCAGGCGGGCCAGTAGGTCTGCTTCACCAGCGCGCCGGGATAGCGCACCGGCTCGAACACGTTGAAGCCGACACGCTCCTTCACCCCGTTCTGCATGGGGTAGTAGAGGTCGGTCTTGCGGCGCGGCAGCTTCGCCATCTCGCCGATGCGGCGCAGGATTTCCTCGGGCGCGAGGCGCGGTTTGGGCGGCACCGGGTCGAGGCATTCGATCGACAGCACCGGGTCCACCTCGCGCTCCCAGTCGTACATGCGAAAGCGGGTGAACATGCCGCGCGCGGAGCGGTCGATCGGTGCCCAGTGACCCTCGTATCCGGCGGGCCGCTCGGCGCTGAACACGATGGAGAAGTCCTCGCCCAGAGCGATGCCGAGGTCGTTGGTGTCGCACTCGTTGTGGCCATTGGGGCGCGGCATGGCGTCCACCGTGCCCGACAGCGCGGCCTGCGTGGTGAACGACAGGATGCGGCATGTCCCCCGGTTGCCGGAAACGCGGTAGGTCAGGTCGCCTCGGATCGGCGACTGCGTGTAGATGTCGTCCGGGTTGGGCTGGAGCGTGTAGACCGGGTTCCACAGCGGCGCCCAGTCCGGATGTTCGGCATCGGCGTGGAAGTACATGAAGTAGGAATAGGACAGGCTCGCCATGGTCTGGCGGTAGACGTCGGCACGGTAGGCCGGATCGTCAGGCCGCCAGGTATCCGCAAGGTTCGCGACCGCGCCTTCGAGGTCGGCGAGATAGGGCAGGATGGCAGGTTCGATGTGCATGGCAGGCTCTCCCTGCCAATTTGATAGTATGCACTATCTAGATTGACGAGATGCTGCCCATCGCCCGGGCGAATTCCTGCGTCGTCCCGGACTTGATCCGGGACCGGTGGCTGTCTTCAGGTGCGCGCCCAGCGACGCGGGCCAGTCACGCGCAGCGGTCCCGGATCAAGTCTGGGACGACGACGCCGCCTTTTCCTCCGCCGCCGCGAACCGGCGCGCCAGTACGGCGCAGACCATCAGCTGGATCTGGTGGAAGAACATCAGCGGCAGGATAATCGCACCCACCTGCGCCGCCGGGAACAGCACGCCCGCCAGCGGCACGCCGGTCGCGAGGCTCTTCTTCGAGCCGCAGAACAGCAGCACGATCCGATCCTCGCGCGAGAAGCCCATGGCCTTCCCAACGAAGCTCGACACCACCATCACCACCGCCAGCACGCCCAGCGAAATCGCCGCAATCAGCGCCAGTTCGCCCACCGTCACCTTGTGCCACAGCCCTTCGAGCACCGCCGCGCCGAACGCGGTGTAGACCACCAGCAGGATCGAGCTGCGATCGACGTAGCCCAGCACCTTCTTGTTGCGGGTGACGAAGCCGCCGATCCACGGGCGCAGGAAATGCCCCGCCAGGAACGGCAGCAGCAACTGCACCGAGATGTCGATGATCGGGTCCGTCGAGAACCCATGGCTCCGGCCGGTAATGAACAGCGCCGTCAGCAGCGGCGTGATGAATATCCCCGCGAGGTTGGAGAACGAGGCGCTCACCACCGCCGCCGCGACATTGCCCCCGGCGATCGCGGTGAAGGCGATCGAGGACTGCACGGTGGAGGGCAACAGTGTCAGGAACAGCACGCCCGTCGCCAGCGAGGGCTCGATACCGGGGATCGCCCGCACGCCAAGGCCGATGATCGGGAACAGCAAGAAGGTCGTCGCGCCGACGGTCAGGTGCAGCTTCCACGCCTTGGCGCCGTCGAGAATCGCCTCGCGCGAGAGCTTGGCGCCATGGAGGAAGAATAGCAGCGCGATGCCCGCATCCGCCACGCCGCCCGCGACCCGCGCCCACACGCCCTGCGCCGGCAGCACCGTCGCCAGCGCCACCGTGCCCAGCAGCATCAGCAGGAATGGGTCGATGTTCAGGCGGGCGAGCAGGCGGTTCATGCGGGGCGTTACCTCTTCAGAGCCACTTGTGCTCACGATACCATTGCGCCGTGGCCTTCAGCCCTTCGCGCGTCTCGATGCGGGGACGCCAGAGCTTGCCCGGCGGCGCGGCCTCGGGCGAGACCACCCAGTCCGGATGGCTGATGTAGGCGGCGCGGTCGAGCGTCATTTTTGCACGGGGGCCGCGCAAAAAATTGTCGATGCGCGCAGCCCGGTGGAGCATCGCCGGAGACAGCCCGATCACGCGCGGCCGCTTGCCCAGCGCCCAGCCGATCGCGAGGCCGAGTTCGAAATGCTCCCACCCCTGCGGCTTGCCGTCGTCCGGCTCGAAGACCTTGCCGGTCACCGACAGCCCGCCCGGCTCCAGCGCGACGAGCAGCCGCGCCAGGTCGTCGACATGGATCATCGAGGCACGGCCCTGCTTCGGCATCGGGATGAAGCCCCAGCGCGCCACGCGGAACAGCTCGAACATCTCCTTGTCGCGCGGGCCGTAGATCGCGGGCGGGCGCACGATGGTCCAGTCGAGCGGGCTGGCCATGACGATCTTCTCGGCCCGCGCCTTGGAGGCGCCGTAGGCCGACAGTTCCGGCTCGCGCGCGGAGAGCGAGGAGACATGGACGAAGCGCCGCACGCCCTCGCCCACGGTCGCTTCGATGAGGTTGAGGGTGCCGGTGACGTTGCCCGCCTCGAACCCGGCCGCATCGGGCGCATTGACGACGCCCGCGACGTGGATCACCGCCTCGGCCCCGCGCACCAGTTCGACCAGCGAGGCGGGATTGCCCAGCTCGCCGCCGACCCAGTCGACATGCTCGCGCTCGGGCTGGCTGCGGCGGGTGAGTGCGCGCACGGCGAAGCCAGCCTCGATGGCCGCTTCCAGAACGGCCAGTCCGACGAAGCCGGTGGCGCCAGTGAGCGCGATGACCGGACGGTCGATGAGATTGCGGCGGCGGTTCATTTCAACACCATCTGGTCGCGGTGGACCACAGCGGAGCGCGGCGAATAGCCGAGCACCTGTTCCTGCTCGCTCGAATGCAGGCCGACGATGGCGGCGCATTCGGCGGCGTCGTATTCGGAAAGGCCATGGGCGAGCACTTTGCCCGCGCCGTCGACGATGGCGACGGGATCGCCGCGCGAGAACACGCCTTCGACCGCCGTGATGCCCTTGGCGAGCAGGCTGGACCCGCGCCCGAGTGCCGCTGCGGCACCGTCGTCCACCACGATCTCACCCTTGAGACGCAAGCGGCCGCCCAGCCACGCCTTGCGCGCGGCGGCCTTGCGTCGGGGCACGAACAGGGTGCCGATGCCCTCGCGATCCTTGGCGCCCACGATGCGCGCCACCGGGCGTTCGTGCTGGCCGTTACCGATGACAAGGCAGATGCCCGCCAGCTCCGCGATCTCGGCCGCCTGCAGCTTGGAGACCATGCCGCCCGAGCCCATGCCGGAATTCGATTCGGTGCTGGCCATCGCCCGCACCTCGGCGGTGACACCCGCGACCACCGGGATCATCTTCGCACCGGGCAGCTTGGGGTGGCGATCGTAGAGGCCGTCGATATCGGAAAGCAGCACCACCGCACTCGCCTGCGCGGCCTGCGCCACGCGCGCGGCGAGGCGGTCGTTGTCGCCGAAGCGGATTTCCTGGGTCGCCACCGAATCGTTCTCGTTGATGACCGGCACCGCGCCGGCATCGAGCAGGCGGGTCAGCGTGGCCGTGACGTTGAGGTAACGGCGGCGGTCCTCCAGATCCTCCAGCGTCAGCAGCATCTGCGCGGCAGTGATGCCATGCGCGCCCAGAAGCTCGGCCCAGAGGCCCGAAAGCGCGATCTGGCCGACGGCGGCGCTGGCCTGCGCATCGGCGAGGCTGCCGCGCCCCCCCTTCTCCAGCCCCAGCGTCGCCGCGCCCAGCGCGATCGCGCCCGAGGAGACGACGATCACGTCCTGCCCCCGCCCGCGCGCCTCGGCGATCTCGGCCACCAGCTGCGTGATCCATGCGCGTCGGACGCCCTCCGGCCCGACGAGCAGCGCCGAACCCACCTTGATGACAAGGCGCGGCGCGAGGGAGGAATCGGCGAGGTCTGAGAGTCGGGCAATAGGCATGGGCGTGCCAGCCTCTAGGGGAAAGGTGCAGTTGAGGAAAGCGCAAGGTTGGGCGGCGATGCCCACCCCGCTGCAACTAACCTCGCCTGAGGCTCGGCAACTCTCGCGGCCCTCCCGTAAGCGAGAGGACGAAAGCCCTCTTCTCCCCTCCCGCTTGCGGGAGGGGTCGGGGGTGGGCCTTCAACCCGTCAGATCGGCGACCAGGGCGTGTCGTCAGCCTCTTCGCGCTCGCCGGTGGGACGTTCGGTCACGGTGGCGGCGGGGAGGTAGTCGATCACCGCGTCGAGCAGGCGCGGCATGCCCTTGCCGGTCGCGCCGGAAATCGGGAACACTTCGTCCGCGCCGGCCTTGAGCAGTTCCTTGGCGTATTCCTCCGCCAGTGCGTCATCGACCAGGTCGACCTTGTTCAGCGCCACCAGGCGGGGCTTGTCGGCCAGCAGTTCGCTGTAGGCTTCCAGTTCCTCCTCGACGACCTGCATCGCCTCCACCGGATCGGTGTTGGAGATGTCGATGAGGTGGACCAGCACGCGGCAGCGTTCGATGTGGCCGAGGAAGCGATCGCCGATCCCCGCGCCGTCCGCCGCGCCTGCGATCAGGCCGGGAATGTCCGCCAGCACGAACTCGCGGTGCTTGTGCATGACGACGCCGAGCTGCGGACGCAGGGTGGTGAAGGCGTAGTCGCCGACCTTCGCCTTGGCGTTCGACAGCGCGTTGATGAAGGTGGACTTGCCCGCGTTGGGCATGCCGACGAGGCCAACGTCCGCCAGCAGCTTGAGGCGCAGCCACACCCACTGCTCGATCGGCGGCATGCCGGGCTGGTGCTGGCGCGGAGCGCGGTTGGTGCTGGTCTTGTAGCTGGCGTTCCCGCGCCCGCCCATGCCGCCTTCGATGAAGGTGACGCGCTGGCCCGGCTCCGTGAGGTCGAGCAGCACGGTGTCGCGCCCTTCGTCGTCGGCGATGACCTGGGTGCCGATCGGCACCTTGATGACCAGGTCCTTGCCTGCCGCGCCGTTGCGGTTCTGGCCCATGCCGTGGCCGCCGCGCGGAGCCTTGAAGTGCTGGGTATAGCGGAAGTCGATCAGCGTGTTGAGGCCGGGCACGGCTTCGAAGATGATGTCGCCGCCCTTGCCGCCGTTGCCGCCGTTGGGGCCGCCGTACTCGACGTACTTCTCACGCCGGAAGCTGACCGCACCGGGGCCACCGCCGCCTGCACGCACGTAGATCTTGGCCTGGTCGAGAAAATGCATCGGTCCTATCGCTTCCAGCGCTGATGAAGCGCCCCTTCGCGACCGGTCCCGGTCGCCGGAGGTTTTCCCTCCGCTGAACGCCGCTGGCCGCAGATAAACAAAAAACCCGGCCGTGTCTCGGGCCGGGTGATGCCCGGTTCGTCCGGACACGCCTGAATTGTGCGATACTGGTGGAGCCGAGGGGGATCGAACCCCTGACCTCGTCATTGCGAACGACGCGCTCTCCCAGCTGAGCTACGGCCCCGTTCCAGTATCAAGTCCGATTGCGTCACCGCGCTCGGGAGCGTCCCCTTAGCGAAGACGCCTCCCGCGCGGAAGAGCAAAAATGGGAGGGCGCGAAGATTCTCGCACCCGCTGCCGACGTCACTGTGCTTGCGGCACGCTCGCCTGCGGCTGGACGACGGGCTGGGCCATGACCTGCTCCGCATTCGGACGCACGGTGATGAGGCCGTTCGATCCGTAGCGCGATTGCCATGCGGCCAGATCGGCGCGGTACTGGTCATAAGCATCGAAGAACGCCTTGAACGGCGCCTCCAGCTTGGCGAGGCCGGTGTACGACCAGTTGTCGAACTGGCTCGGCTCCACCGTGTTCAATTCGGCGCTCACTTCCATCGCTGCCTGGCAGAAGCTGGAGTCCACCGGCGGCAGCGAGAAGAAGTTGTAGACCTGCGTCTGGTAGGTCTCGCGCGCGACGATCGCGGCGCGGCCGGAATGCTGCGTACGGAAGCTCGCGTCGATTTCCTTGCTCGCACGGTCGAGCGACTTGTCGTAGACCTTCAGGAAACGCTTGTAGCCCTCAAGGATCGGGGTGAACTGAACCTCGACGCAGTTGAGCGCAGCCACGTTATAGGCCGAGCGGAAGTTCCAGATCGTCTGCGACGTGGAAATCCCGTAATTCACGGTCTGGCGCGTGCCATCCTCTGCCTTGGCCGGAACCCGCATTTCGAGCGGCGCGCCCATCGGCGGCGTCGGCATCGGCGGGATCACCACGACCGGCGGCGGGGGTGGCGGGGGCGGAGGCGGCTTCGCACAGCCTGCCAGCGCGGCAAGCGTGACGGCCACCGCCGAGCCCGCCAGCAAGGAAAGGCGACGACGCCCCTGCCCGTTGTCGATCATCTCAAGCCCTCGGTACACGCATCGTTCTCCATCGCGGCAAACGGTCTAACCCCGCTGAGTCATAAAGCAAATGCCCGGTGCGATAAAACGCACCGGGCATCATGCTTAGGTGAAACTGCACTGTGGATTAATCGCTTCGGAGGAAAATTATCTCCATTCCGGTTGCGATTAACCGCCGCCCTTAGTCCCGCTGGCCGAGGAAGCTCAGCAGGAACTGGAACATGTTGATGAAGTCCAGGTACAGGCTCAGCGCGCCGAGGATCACGGCCTTGCCGACGAAATCTGTGCCGCGCAGGTGATAGTACTGGTTCTTGAGCATCTGCGTATCATAGGCGGTCAACCCTGCGAAGATCAGCACGCCGAGGATCGAAATCGCCAGCTGCAGCACGCTCGAACCCACGAAGATGTTCACCAGCGAGGCGATCAAAATACCGACCACGCCCATGATCAGGAAGGTGCCGAAGCCCGACAGGTCCTTCTTCGTGGTGTAACCATAGAGGCTGAGGCCCGCGAAAGCCGCCGCCGTCGCGAAGAACGTGGTCGCGATCGAGGTCGCCGTGTAGATCACGAAGATCGTCGAGAGCGATACGCCCATCACGGCCGCGAACGCCCAGTAGAGCACCTTCAGCGTGCCTTCGCTGAACCGCTGCGCGCCGCCGCTGATCGCGAAGACGAAGCCCAGCGGGGCCAGCATGACCAGCCACTTGATCGGCGACTGCATCATAGCGATCGCGTAAGGCGCGAAGAGCATCGCGACGATGCCCGAAAGCAGCACGCCCGAGGCCATGTAGTTGTAGATCGACAGCATGTGCCGACGCAGACCCGCATCGTAAGCGGTCCGGCCGGCGGTGCGACCGAGATCGCTGCCGTCACGGCTCGGAGACGCACCGAAGCCCTGACGGGGCTGGGGGTCGTTCCAATTCGCCATTTCAAACTCCCTTTAGCGGAGAAGCCAGCCAAATGCGGTCCCGCTCAGGAGGGAATATCGCGCTCGAACGCGAAAGTTTCAAGAAGAACCGGCCCGCGCCATTTGTGACAAAGTGTAAAACGGACCTATTTCTTCTTGGCTCCGGCTTCAAACCACGACGATCAGCCGCGCCGGGCCTCGGCTGCCATCTCGGCATTGCGATCGCGCGAGGCGGTCATCGCTTCGAGCACAACGCCGGCCAGCGCGCCGCCCTCGTCCAGCACGTTCATACCCGCGCGGGTCGAACCGCCCGGGCTGGCGACCTTGTCCGCCAGTTCGCCCGGCGAGAACTCGGAAGCGCCGGCGAGCTGCGCCGCCCCTTCGACCATCGCGAGCGCCAGCCGCTGCGACTGGCCCGCATCCAGGCCGAGCGCCACCGCGCCCGCGGCGAGGGAATCGATGAAGCGATAGACGAACGCCGGGCCGCAACCGGCCAGCGCGGTGACCGCGTCGAACAGATGCTCGCCCGCCAGCCACTCAGGCGTGCCGAGCGGCTCCATCAGCGCAGTCACGGCCGCGCGGCCGGTCTCGTCGAGGCCGCGCGCGTCGAGTGCGATCGGCGACTTGCCGATGGCGGCCGCCAGGTTCGGCATGATCCGCACCAGCGCGCCGGCCTGCGGGAAGCGCGCCGCAAGGCTGTCGAATTCGACGCCCGCGAGGATCGAGAACAGCACGGTCTCACGTCCGACGAGCGCGCCCACTGCCGGTGCGACAGCGTCGAGGCCCTGCGGCTTGACCCCCAGCATCACCGCATCGAAGCGGCCTTCCGCAGGCAGTTCGGACAGCAGCGCGACACCTTCAGGCACGCTATCGCGGTGCGGATCGACGACGGTGAAGCGCGAGGCCGGAATGCCGCCCGCCAGCCAGCCCGTCAGCATGGCCCCTGCCATGTTGCCGCAGCCCACGAGCAGGATGTTCTGAAACCGGTCCATGCGCATATTCCCTTGAAACTGGATCGGCCCGCGACTTAGGCGAGCCGATCACAGGCCACAAGGGCCATGCGTGCCATGCGCAGCGGGACCAGCGGGCTGGCATAGCCAACCACGCTGCGAACCGCAGTGACGAGCGGTCAGGCTTCCCCGGCCGCGTCCACCAGGGCCGCCGCGAGCGCTTCGGACGGCGTCTTGTCGCCCCACAGGATGAACTGGAACACCGGGTAGAAGCGGTCGCACTCCTCGATCGCGGCCTCCACCACCATCTGCGCCTGCCCCGGTCCGAGCAGCCCGTCCGGCCCGAGCATCAGCCCATGGCGATAGAGCACGACGCCGCCGTTCGACCACATGTCGAAGTGTCCGAGCCAGACCTGCTCGTTGATGAGCGCCAGCGCCTCGAACACGGCGGAACGCTTGGCCTCGGCCACGCGGATGTCGGGGAGGCACAGGAGTTGCAGCACCCGGTCTTCCGGACGCCAGATCGCCTGCAACTGGTACGTCGCCCAGGCGCCCTTGATCTCGGCCGAGATTTCGTCCTCACCGGCATATTCGAAGGGCCAGTCGCGCGCCTCGAAAAGCGAGGCGAGCATTTCCACGGGGGCAGCCTCTTCGTCCCGGTCGATATCGTCCTGAACGGTCCTCATAATCTGCGACATCAGCCCTCCGAGAATACGGGTGCATGGATGCTGCCTGTGGGTGGGGGAGCACAATCCACCCGCCCGACATCGCCTGCGCATAACTGCACAAGCCTGTTCACAGCGTGTGGATAAATGTGAATACGCGTTAACACAAGGCCGTCGCCAACCCCACAAACCCGCAGATTTACTTGGAGGAGAGCGGATCCACGACCTGACCCGCCGGGCTGGTCCAGGGCAGCGCGTCGGCGAAGCCCTGCTTCCTGGCATCCGCAAGGAAAGCACTGGCCGCCTTCTGCGTAGCGAAAGGACCGATCAGCACGCGGTTGGTCCGCCCCATCTCGCTGACGTAGGGGCTGCGGCCCTTGAGCAGCGCGGCGCTGTCACGCGTGTAGCGCCGCCAGTCGAAGGCGATGGCGCTCTTGTCCCGTCCGACCCCGATCTGGACCCAGATCCGGCTGGGATGCGTGGGCTTCTTCGCCTTCTCCGCGGCTTCGGCCTTGGCCTTGGCTTCTGCGTCCGCCTTGGCCTTCGCCTTAGTCTCGGCAGCCTTGGCCGCGGCGGTCTTGGCCTTGGTCGCCCTGGCTTCCTTGACTTCGGCGACCGGGGCTTCGGCAGCCTTGGCTTCAACCGGCTTTGTCTCGGCCAGCTTTATCTCGGCCGGTTTTGCCTCTTCGACCTTCGGCAGCTGGACACGCGGGGGTGGCGGCGCCGCAGGGGTGATCAGCCGGATGTCGACGGCGCCCGAGGTCGGCATCACGTCCACGGTCGGCTTGCCGATGTCCGCGAATATCTCGGAAAGCGAAAGCTGGTTCGGTCCCGGAACCGGCGGCGGGCTTGCCGGGGCGGATACCGGCGGCGTCTTCGCTGCCAGCGCGCTGGCAGGCGCGACCCCCATAGCGGGCGCCTGCGAGGCGGGAAGACGACCGAGATCGAAGCCCGGAGCAGTTGACCGCGCCGGCGGCGTGGAGGGCCCCGTCGCCTGCGCAACCTGGGTGGGCGCGGGGGCAGCGGTGCGCACAGGCGCCGCGGAAGGCGTGACCGCCGGAGTGGAAACGGATGCCGATCCGGGAACGGGCGCCGGCGTCGCTGCCGCAACCCTGGCAGGCTCGGCACTGCGCCCGACCGGGGGCAGTTCGCCGGTGTCGCGTTCGATCGCGGGTTTCGGCTCGGGCGGCGCGACCCGGTCCGGATCGACCGACGCAAGACTCGTGGGACGGGTGGACTGGCCCTGCTGCCGCGCCGCCTGCGCCGTGTCCGTACGCGCGCTGCGGGTTCGCGAGGTCTTTGTCGCCTTGGCCAGCTTCGTGCCGCCAAGCGGCTCGCCCTTGGGGATCAGTCCTCCACCGGCAGCCGAACTGCGCGGCGGTGCGTAAGCCGCGATGCGGGCGTCATCCCGTCCGATCTCCGAGGCGCGCGGAAACCGGCCGAGGTCCGCTGCGGCCGCCTGCTGCGCCCTGGTCAGGCGCGGCATGTAACGCAAGTACGGCGCAATGCTCTGCGCCAGCTTTCCGGGCAAGATCGTGTTGGTGATCTCGACCGCCTTGTCTGCGTCGCCTGCGATCGCAAGCGTGAACGCGCGCGTCCGCCAGCCCGGCTTGTCCTGCCTGTTCAGCAGCGGCAGCAGCGTCGTATAGGCCGCATCGACGTCCCCGCCGATCGCCTGGCTGATTGCCAGACGATGCCGCAGTTCGTCGGCCTTGTCGCCCGAAGCGCTCGTCATCGCCGCCGCGTAGTAACGCTGCGCCAAGGCATTGTCGCCAACGAGGTCGTAGGCGAGACCGCGATCCGCCGCGATCAGCGCAGCACCGGCGCCCGCCTTCTCGGCCGCATCGAAATAGGGAATCGCGCTTACCGGGTCGCCGTTATGGACGAAGGCGCTGCCCAGCCCGGCCTGCACCCGAGGGTTGCCGGGGCTGACTTCGTCGGCGCGGCGGTAGAAGCCGATGGCGGCCGCACTGTCCTGCAGCGCGCGGGCGGCATCGCCGGCGTCGATCAGCGCGGCGACGTCGCGGGAATCGCGACCGAGGCGGGCTAGTGCGGCACTGAGCTTCTTGTTGTCCTCGCCGGGCACGGCCTGGACCACCGGCCGCGAAACGCTGGGCGCGCCTTGCGCGAATGCCGGAGCACCCGAGAGCGCGCCGACCAGCGCTGCGCCGCCGAGCAAACGCGAAACCAAGTGATTCACCCGCACGTCCTCTGTCATTCCCGACCCTGCAGGCAGCCCTCCCCACGACGGCTGCCGACACTTCATGAACCGGACGGCCGCACGACAGGCCGGAATGTCGCACGACTCCATACGCACCGATTGCGCGCGCCTGCGCCCATGGACCGGCGCAGATGAACTTCAAGCGAACGCGCCCGCGCTGGACGAGCTTCCTTCGACAGGTTGCGACCCGAAGGAGAAAAAGGCGGGAGCACTGCTGCCCCGCCTTTCACCACTTACTGGTTGTTCTGACGACCGAGGAAGCGCGGGATGCTGATCGATCCGGCGTCACCGTCATCCTCGCCGGAAGCCGCTTCGGCGCCCGGGCGCGGACGCGACAGGCTGGTCATGCGCTCGAACAGGGTGCTGCCGCCGCCAGCCGGTTTGGCGCGGGGCGCGGCGGGCGCCTGAGCCGGAGACTGAGCCGCCTGGCCGCCGTCGAGCAGCAGTTCGTCCTGCGCGCGCCGCGGGGCCGGTGCCGGCTCGGCCGGAGCCTCGAAGCTGAGGTCCAGCGGCTCTTTCTGGATGCCGCGAAGGCCCGCGAAGCCGGGAGTGGACGCAGGCGCTGACTGAGCCTCGTCCTCGGCGCCGAGTTCCAGCTCCGCCGACGGTTCGAACGCCTGTGAAGGCGAAACGAACGGCGCGGGCGCCGGGGCAGGAGCCGGCTGCTGCGCGACCGGAGCGGGTGCCGGAGCAGCAGGCGCCTGATAGGTCGGCGCCGGCGGCGGCGAGTGCAGCGCCGGACGCGCGATCCCGCGCGAAGCGCCGAGATTCAGCGGACGCGAGGCGATTTCGGCCATTTCCGTGGTCTGCTCGATGCCGGTGGCGACGACCGAGACGCGGATCTTGCCCTGCAGGTCCGGGTTGAACGCCGAACCCCAGATGATGTTCGCATCGGGATCGACCAGCTCGCGGATGTGGTTCGCGGCCTCGTCGACTTCGAGCAGCTTCATGTCGTCGCCGCCGATGATCGAGATGATGACGCCCTTCGCGCCCTGCATCGACACGCCGTCGAGCAGCGGATTGGCGATGGCGCGTTCGGCGGCTTCGAGCGCGCGGTTGGGGCCTTCGCCCTCGCCGGTGCCCATCATCGCCTTGCCCATCTCGCCCATCACGGAACGCACGTCCGCGAAGTCGAGGTTGATGAGGCCCGGCATGATCATCAGGTCGGTGATCGAGCGGACGCCCTGCTGGAGCACTTCGTCGGCGAGCGTGAAGGCTTCCTTGAAGGTCGTTTCCGCCTTCGCCACCAGGAACAGGTTCTGGTTGGGAATGACGATCAGCGTGTCGACGTGCTTCTGCAGTTCCTCGATGCCCGAGTCGGCCGCGCGCATGCGGCGCGTGCCTTCGAACATGAACGGCTTGGAGACGACGCCCACGGTCAGGACGCCCTTCTCGCGCGCGGCCTGCGCGATGATCGGGGCCGCACCCGTGCCGGTGCCGCCGCCCATGCCGGCCGCGATGAAGACCATGTGGACGCCGTCGAGCAGGCGCTCCAGCTCCTCACGGGTTTCCTCTGCCGCCGCACGGCCCACTTCGGGGCGCGCACCGGCGCCGAGGCCCTGGGTAATCTCTGGGCCGAGCTGGATGCGCGTTTCCGCGATCGAGTTGTTCAGCGCTTGTGCGTCGGTGTTGGCCACCACGAAGTCCACGCCCTCGATCTGGGCGCCGATCATGTTGGCGATCGCGTTTCCGCCCGCACCGCCGACGCCGATGACGAGAATGCGAGGACGAAGCTCCTCGATAGCCGGCGGTCCGATGTTAATGCTCATTTCGCTCTCCTGCAGGCACGTCGCGCGAAGAAAATTCCTTGACCACTCTGATTGCACGCTTCGATTCGTCTAGGCAAAGGACCATAACCCTTTGTCCACAGCCAAAGCCGCCAATTCCGCCATTTCCACCGCGTTTGTCGTCCGGTTTGCACGGCTGGTCTTCAAGGCCTTCGAAACGGTCAAAAGTATTCGCGCAAAGCCTGATAGACCCGTCCGACCATGCCCAGCTTGCCGAGCCGCACCGTGCTCTGGTGGCTGCGCCCCAGCGAGCGGATGTCCTGCGGGTCGGCCGCCGCGTAAAGCACCAGTCCCGCCAGCGTCGAGAAGCCCGGCTTCACATGCGCTTCCGCCAGCCCCGAGAGGTGCGCCACGCGGCCGATGCGCACGGGCTTGCCGATCGCGGCCTGCGCATAGTCGGCCAGGCCCACCAGTTCCGCGCCGCCGCCGGTGAAGACCACCTGCTTGCCGCGCTGCCCGGTGAAGCGCATCGTCTTGAGCGCCTTGTTCACCTCTTCCATCAGCATGCCGAGCTGGCCGGTGATGACGCCGATCAATTCGGCGCGCGGGATGCGGTTCTTGTCGTCGGCATGGCGGGCGATCGGGCCGGTGCCCTCCTCGCCCGGCGCGTTGACCGGGATCATCTCGCGGTGATCGTGCGGGCTGGCGATGGCCGAGCCGTTCACGCATTTTAGCCGCTCCGCCTGGAAGCGGCGAATACCGAAGGCCGAGGCGATGGCGTCGGTGATATCGGCCGAGCCCATCGGGATCGACATCATGTCCTTGAGCATGCCCTGCTCATAGATCGCCACGTTCGTCACCTCCCCGCCGAACTCGACGAGGGCGACGCCAAGATCGCGCTCCTCGGGCGAGAGGCACGCCTGCCCCGCCGCGATGGGCGAGCCGACGACGGCCTCCACCTCTAAGTGCGCGGATTGCACCGCTTCGGTCAGGTTGCGGATCGGGGCGCCGTCCGCCAGCATGATGTGAATGTCGACGCCGAGGCGTTCTGCGTGCAGGCCCTTGGGGTCGATCACCCCGTGCGCGCCGTCGAGGCGGTACTGCGCGGGCTGCGCGTGCAGCACCATGCGGCCATCCGGCTGGATCACGTCCTTGGCGGAGATGAGCAGCTGGTCGATATCCTCCTGCTCGATGCGGCGACCGCCGATTTCGGCGTCGAACTGGTCGATACGGCTGGCGAGCCCTGCCCCCGAGCAGCCGATCCAGACCTTCTGGACGGCGGTGTCGGCCATCTTCTCGGCCCGGTCGATGGCATCGCGCACGGCATAGGTCGCGGCGGCCATGTCGGTGACGAAGCCGCGCTTGATGCCCTGGCTGGCGCGGTGGCCCGAGCCGAGCACGACCATGTCGCCGACCTCGTTGATACCCGCGACGATCGCGGAAATCCGGAAGGAGCCGATGTTGACCGCGCCGAACACGCGGGTGATGCGCTGGTTGGCCATTACTGTTCTTCCCCCGCCGTCGTTTCGGTGGCGCCGGTATGCGGAACCGAGCCCGCCTTCAAGGCCAGTTCCTGCCCGTCCTGCTCCGGCACGCGCATGTAGATTCGGTCCTTGGCGCGCATGTCGAATGCGGTGACCTTGCCGCCGAGCAGGCGGTTGGTGCCGTCGAGCCGCGCGAAGGTAACCAGCGCCCCGGCGGACTCGCGATCTCCCTCGGGCAGCGCAAGCACTTGCCCCGACTGGAACGTCAGGTTCCAGCGGCGATTGCCGATCCATTCCGCCTCGGCGACGCGCGGCTTCATCGCGGGCGCGGCCTCCAGCAAGTGCCCGAGCGCGATCACCTGCTGACCCGCGCCGGGGCCGGAGACGATCAGCTTGCCGCCCGCATCCTTGCGACTGATGGCTTCGAGTTCATGGCCCGTCTCGTCGATCAGCACGAAGCGATCGGCCTTGCGCAGCACCGCATGCGGCTCGCGCTCGACGATATCGATCACGAGCGTATCGGGCAGCTGGCGCGAGACGCGCGCGTCCTTGACCCACGACAGCGTCAGCAAATCCTGCCGCAGCGCCTCGATATCGACCAGCGGCATCGCCCGGTCGCGTTCGGCCAGCGCCTTCTCGTAGACCTTGAGTTCATTGATGTTCTTGACGCCGCGCACCTCGACCCGCTTCACCTCGAAGCCGGTCTGGCCCGCGACCAGCGCCATCTGGTGCCCGGCCAGCCCCGGCAGCCCGGCAAAGCTGGCGACCACGCAGACGAGCGCCGCCGCGCCGCCGAGGATGGCGACGAGGAAGATCTTGTGCAGCTGCCCTTCGGAAAACGGCAGCCAGGCCATGACAGAATCGAGCGCCGACCCGGTCCGCGCCTTGGCCACGCGCACCTTGCGCTGCGCGCCTGCCTGCGCGGCGGCCTTGCGGGCGGTGGTGCCCTTGCGCCGGATGGTCTGGCTCATTTGGCCTTTGCTTTGTCGCTTAGCGCCTCGGCGATGATCGCCTCGACGAGTTCGGGATAGTCCATGCCGCAGGCGCGCGCCTGCTCGGGCACGAGGCTCAAGGGAGTCATGCCCGGCTGGGTATTCACTTCGAGAAGGAACAGCCCCTCGATCCCCTGCGTATCATCCCAACGGAAGTCGGAACGGCTGGTGCCCTTGCACCCCAGCAGCTGGTGCGAGCGCAAGGCGATGTCCTTGCAGGCCTGCGTGATCTCGTCGGGGATGTCGGCCGGGCAGACATGCTCGGTCATGCCGTCGGTGTACTTGGAATCGAAGTCGTAGAAGCCCGACTTGGGCTTGAGTTCGGTGACCAGCAGGGCGCGGTCGCCGATTACGGCAGTCGTCAGTTCGCGTCCACGGATGTAGGGCTCGGCCAGCAGTTCGGCGAATTCCTGCCACGGCCCCGTCACGTCGCGCGCGATGGGGTTACCGTAGTTGCCCTCAGCCGTGACGATGGCGACGCCGACCGACGATCCCTCGTTCACGGGCTTGAGCACATAAGGACGCGGCAGCGGATCGGCCACGTGAATGTCGGCGGACTTGACCACGCGGCCACCCGGCATCGGCACGCCGTGCGGGACCAGCGCCTGCTTGGTCAGTTCCTTGTCGATCGCGATCACCGAAGTCGCGAGGCCCGAATGCGTGTAAGTCAGGCCCATCAGGTCCATCATGCCCTGCACTGTGCCGTCCTCGCCCGGCGCGCCGTGGAGCGCGTTGAACACGACATCGGGCTTCGCCTCGGCCAGACGCAGCGCAACGTCGCGGTCCATGTCGATGCGGGTGACGGTGTGGCCCTTCGATTCCAGAGCCTTGGCCACGCCCTCGCCGCTCATCAGCGAGACCGGGCGTTCGCTCGACCAACCGCCCATCAGGACTGCGACATGGAGGGGATTCAGGCTCATGAATTCAGACTCGTTCGGTAAAGCGGGGTTTGCAGGTCGCGGACGGCTTCGGAGCAGCCCTTGTCCCAGGGGAAGAGGCCGTCGTCGACGCCCGGCCAGACGATCTGCATCGCGCGGGACATCTCCTCGCCCTCATGCTCGGCGTACCACATCGCCGAGTTGAAGTAGTGCGGGATCAGGCATTCCGGCTCGACTTCGCGCAGCACGCAGCGGTGGCCCTTGAGGAGACCATCGACGACCTTCCAGTCCTCCATCTCGAAGCCCTCGCGGCACATGTCGAGCAAGCCGTTGATGACGGCGGCGGAGAGTTCGGTCGAGAAACCGAAGACGATCACCTCGGGCTGGCTGACACTGGTGCGAAAGCCGACCGAATAGGCGAAGCGTTCCTCGCCCTCATCCTCGTCGTCCTCATCCGGTTCATCGGGCGGGGTGACGACGGTGATGTGGCAGCCGAATTCCTCGATATTGTCGAGGATCTGCTGTTCGTGGCGGCTGAGGCGGTCGTCTCTCACGGCCGCTTCCCCACGCGCTGGATTTCCCATTCGAGATCGACGCCGGAGGTGTCCTTCACCCGGCGGCGCACTTCGTCACCGAGGTTCTCGATGTCCTCGCTGGTGGCCTCGCCGGTGTTGAGGAGGAAGTTGGTGTGCTTCTCGCTCACTTGCGCGCCGCCCAGCGTGAGACCGCGGCAGCCAGCCTCGTCCACCAGCTTCCACGCGGCGTGGCCCTCGGGGTTCTTGAAGGTGGAGCCGCCGGTCTTGGAACGCAGCGGCTGCGACGCCTCGCGCGCGGCGGAGATGCGGTCCATCTCGGCCTGGATCGCGGCAGGCTCGCCGGTACGGCCCTTGAAGCGCGCGGAGACGACCACCGCGCCCTCGGGCAGCTGGGAATGGCGGTAGGTATAGCCGAGATCGGCATTGCCCAGCGTCACCAGCTCGCCCGAGCGCAGCACCACGTCGCAGTCGATCAGGATGTCCTTGACCTCGCCGCCATAGGCGCCGCCGTTCATCCGCACGAAACCGCCCACGGTGCCGGGGATCGAGCGCAGGAATTCCACGCCCGCGATCCCTGCATCGCGCGCGGTCGAGGACACGAGGATGCCCGAGGCACCGCCGCCGCAGTCGAGCGTGACGTCATCCACCTTGGTGACCTTGGCGAAGGCCTTGCCCAGCCGGATCACCACGCCCGGAACGCCGCCGTCGCGCACGATCATGTTGGAACCGAGGCCCAGCGCCATCAGCGGCACCGCCGGGTCCAGAGCGCGCAGGAAATCCTGCAGGTCGGCCAGATCCTTTGGCTCGAACAGCCACTGCGCATGGCCGCCCGCCTTGAACCAGACGAGCGGGGCCAGCGGCGCATTGGCCGTCAGCTTGCCCCGAACCGCCGTCTGATCGAACGTGAGTGTCACCCCGCCCTCCGCACGCGAATGCTGTCGGCAAGGCCGGCTGCCCACTTGGTGATATCGCCCGCGCCGAGGCACACGATCATGTCGCCCGGCTGGATCGAGCCCGCCAGCACCTCCGCCAGCGCGTCCGCGCCCGCGATGACCTGCGCCGAACGATGCCCGCGCGCCTTCATGCCCGAGACCATCTCCGCGCTGTCCACGCCCTCGATCGGCTGCTCGCCCGCCGCGTAGACCGGCGCGGCATAGACCACGTCGGCGTCATTGAAGGCGCCCTGGAAATCTTCCATGTGGTCGCGCAGGCGGGTGAAGCGGTGCGGCTGCACCACTGCGATGACGCGGTTTTGGACGCCCTCGCGCGCGGCGGCGAGCACGGCGCGGATTTCTACCGGGTGGTGGCCGTAGTCGTCGATCACAGTGACGCTGCCGCCATCCAGTTCCACTTCACCGACCTTGGTGAAACGCCGTTTCACGCCGCCGAACTTGGAGAAGCCGGTCTGGATGCAGGCGTCCGAGCAGCCCATCTCCACCGCCACGCCCACGGCGGCGAGCGCGTTCTGGACGTTGTGGCGGCCCGGCATCGGCAGTTCGATGCCCTCGATCCGGCGGAAGCTGCCGTCACGCTGGCGCAGCGCCACGTCGAAGCGGTTGCCTCCGGGGATCGGCGTCACGTTCTCGCCGCGAATGTCGGCCTGGGCGGAGAAGCCGTACGTCACCACGCGGCGGTCGCGCACCTTGGGGATGATCGCCTGCACTTCGGGGTGATCGATGCACAGCATCGCCGCGCCGTAGAACGGCACGTTCTCGATGAATTCGACGAAGGATTCCTTGATCCTCTCGAACGAGCCGTAGTGATCGAGGTGCTCGGGGTCGATGTTGGTGACGATCGCGATCGTGCCGTCGAGGCGCAGGAACGAACCGTCGCTCTCGTCGGCCTCGACCACCATCCAGTCCGACGCGCCGAGGCGCGCGTTCGATCCGTAGGAATTGATGATGCCGCCGTTGATGACCGTCGGGTCTACGCCGCCCGCATCGAGCAGCGCCGCGACCATCGAGGTCGTGGTGGTCTTGCCATGCGTACCCGCCACCGCGACGGTGTTCTTGAGCCGCATCAGTTCGGCCAGCATTTCCGCGCGGCGCACCACCGGGATGCGGTGTTCAAGGGCGTAGACGACCTCGGGATTCTCGCGTTTCACCGCCGTCGAAGTGACGACCACCGCCGCGCCCTCGACGTTCTCGGCGGCGTGGCCGATCATCACCTTGATCCCGCGCGCGCGCAGGCCCTCGACGACATAGCCCTCGGCAATGTCGCTGCCCTGCACCGAGTAGCCGAGGTTGTGCATGACCTCGGCGATGCCCGACATGCCGATGCCGCCGATCCCGACGAAATGGATGGTCCCGATTTCGGTGCCGACGCCCTTCACTTCATATTCTCCATCGCCAGTGCTTCGCCGCCCTTGGCTGCACTGGCCTTCTCCATGCGAATGACGTCCATGATCGGCGCCGCGCCGAAGCTCTCGACGAGGTCGGCCAGATCGCGCGCGGCGTTCGGATAGCCGCAGTTCCACGAGGCATGCGCGGCGTTCGCCAGCGTCTCGGGATGCTGGGCGATCGCCTGGATCTGCAGGCACAAGTCCTTGGCCATCTTCTGATGGACCTCGGCCTGTTCGCTGAGCAGCGCATTGCGCTTGTCGCCCTTGTAGGCGTCGGGATTCTCGGTGGTGACGGCAGGCTGGCGGATCACCCGCGCGCCGCCGCCTGCGACCATCTCGCGCGCGTTGACGCTCTGGTGGTCGTCCATCGCATAGGGCAGCGGGATCAGGATCGCCGGACGGCCCACGGCGGTCAGTTCCGCGATCGTCGAGGCGCCCGAGCGGCCGATGAACAGGTGCGCCCCTGCAAGGCGCTCGGCCATGTTCTCGAAATAGGTCGCCAGTTCCGCCGGAATGCCGTGCGCGGCGTAGCGTTCGCGCACCCGCTCGATGTCTTCGGCGCGGGCCTGCTGGATCACCTGCAGGCGCGAACGCAGCGCCGGGGGCAGCATCGCCAGACCTTCGGGCACGACGTCAGAGAGCACCCGCGCGCCCTGACTGCCGCCGGTGACGAGAATGCGGAACAGGCTGTCCTCGGTGAATTCGGGGTACGGCTGCTCGCGCAGGCGCAGCACATCCTCGCGCACCGGGTTGCCGACGACGGTGACCTTGCCGGCCAGCGCCGGATCCAGCTTCTCGGTCTTCTCGGCCGAGGTGGCGATGGCGTCCACCTTCTTGGCGAACCAGCGGTTCACGCGGCCCAGCACCGAGTTCTGCTCATGCAGCACGATCGGCAGCTTCGCGGCGCGCGCGGCCAGCATCGTCGGCATCGCCGGATAACCGCCGAAGCCGACCACGGCGGTCGGCTCGAAGCTCTCGAACAGGCGCAGCGCCATGCGGCGACCGGCCAGCACGCCCTTCGCGCCCTTGAGCCAGCCGAGCGGGTTCTTCCCCGCGATGCGGCCCTGCGGCAGGACGTGGGTGGTGAGGTAATCAGGCTTGCCGGGGATCGCGGCCCCGCGTTGATCCGTCACCAGCGCGACGTGGTGGCCGCGCGCGTGCAGTTCGGCGGCGAGCGCGAAGGCGGGGATCAGGTGTCCGCCAGTGCCGCCGGCCGCAAGCACGTAGTGGCGCGAAACCGAACTCATGACATATCTCCGATGGCGCGCAGGCTGAACTTCTCGCGCTGGATGAACGGGTTGCGCCGGGTCACCGCGAGCAGCAGGCCCATGGAGAGGCACATCGCCACGGTGGACGAACCACCATAGCTGATGAGCGGCAGGGTCATGCCCTTGGACGGGAACAACTGCAGGTTGACGAGGATGTTGATGAAGGCCTGCCCGCCGAACTGCGCGGCGAAGCCCGATGCGGCGAGCACCGTGAACAGGTCCTCCTCGTCCACCAGCCGCAGGATCACCCGCGTCAGGATCGCCAGGTAGAGGATCACGATGACCATGCAGGCGAGCAACCCGAATTCCTCGCCGATGACGGAGAAGATGTAGTCGGTATGCGCCTCGGGCAGCGCCATCTTGCGCGTGCCCATCCAGAAGCCAAGCCCGGTCCACCCGCCGTTGAGCAGCGTGCGCTGGGCGAGGTCCACCTGATCGAAGGCCGAGCCGCCGAACAGGAAGTTGTCGATGCGGTTGCGGCCGTTGTCATAAGTGAAATACATCAGGACAAGACCCGCGATGCCTGCGCCCGCGAACATCCCGATGCGCTTCACGTCGATGCCCGACAGCAGGATCATCACCAGAAACGCGCCGGAAAACAGCATCGTCGAGCCGAAGTCCGGCTGGAGCATCAGCAGCGCGCCGAGCAGGCCCATCACCGCGAAGCAGATGCCGACGACCGGAATCTGCGGATCACGCGCGCGCCACGAGACGATCCATGCCAGCAGGATCGGCCAGCCGCACTTGAGGAACTCCGACGGCTGGAGCGAGATGCCGAAGCGCAGCCAGCGCTTGGCACCGTTCACCTCGGACCCGACGATCGGCACCAGCACCAGCGCGAACAGCATCGCCGCGCCGAGCAGGATGCCGAAGCGCCGGGCGCTCTCCTTGGTCAGGCTGGAGGCCCAGAACATCGCCGCAAGGCCCAGCAACTGCCAGCGCATGTGCAGGTAGAAGAAGTGCAGCGAACGCAGCTTCTCCACCGAAGTCGAGAGACGCTTGGCGCTCGCGGGCGAACCCGCCGCCACGGCGACCGCGCCGATCGCCATCAGGATCAGCACGAGGACCAGCGTAGGCCGGTCGATCTCCTGCCACCAGATCGCGATCTGGCTGCGACGGTTGCGGTTGTAGCGCTGCGCGTTCGGGCCTTGCGCAAGGGTGGCCATCAGTCCTGCTCCCCTTTGGCGTTTTCGGCCAAAAGCGCCTCGACGATCTGGCGAAACACGTCACCCCGCGCCTCATAGTCGCGGAACTGGTCGAAGCTGGCGCAGGCCGGTGACAGCATGACGACGTCGCCGGGCTTGGCCGCGGCCATCGCCTGACGGATCGCCTCGGCCATCATCTCGCTGCGATGGACCTGCGTGTAGGGCGAGAGGATTTCCGCGAAGAGCGGTCCCGCGTCACCGATGGTATAGGCGGCGGCGATGTTGCCGAAGAACGGCTTGCACTCGTCGAGGTTGTCGCCCTTGGGCAGACCGCCGAGAATCCAGTGGATGCGCGGCTCCGGATCCGGCGGGAATGCCGCGATCGCGGGCGCGGTGGAGGCCGGGTTGGTCGCCTTGGAATCGTTGATGTAGGTGACGCCGTTCGCCACCGCGACGCGCTCCATGCGGTGCGGGAGGCCGCTGAAGGTGCGCAGGCCCTTGCGCCACTGCGCCTTCTTCACCCCCAGCGCCTCGACGATGGCGACGGCCACGGCGGCGTTCTGGAGGTTGTGCGGCCCCTGCAGCGAGGGCCATTCCTTCTGGATCTCGACGAGGTCGGCCCCGTCCGCAAAGCGCACCAGACCGGGCGCGCGGCGCGCGGCCTCGATATGGGCGATCGACCGCGTCTCCTTGTCGCCGACACCGAACACGGCCTGCCGCTCGCGCCCCTGCATGGAGAAGAGGCGCCCCTTGGAGGCGGCGTAAGCCTCGAACCCGTCGTAGCGGTCGAGGTGGTCGGGGGTGATGTTGAGCAGCGCCGCCACGTCGCAGTCGAGGCTGCGGGTGATGTCGATCTGGTAGCTCGACAGTTCGAGCACGTAGACGCCGCCCTCGGGCAAAGGCTCAGGGCCGAGCACCGGCACGCCGATGTTGCCGCCCGCGCGCGCCGGAACGCCCGCGACTTCGAGCAGGTGGCAGACCAGCGAAGTGGTGGTGGACTTGCCGTTGGTGCCGGTGATGCCGACCACGCGGTGCGCGGGCAGGCTGGCGCGGGCCAGCGCGAAAAGTTCGATATCGCCGATCACCGGCACGCCTGCACGCTCGGCCGCTTCGGCGATGGGGTGGCGGTTCAGCGGAATGCCGGGCGAGACGACGACGCCGTCATAGCCGGTAATGTCGGCGCTGACCGGGTCGGCCAGTTCCACCTTGCCGCAGTCGGTCCACTCGCACAGCTGCTGGCGCGCCTCGTCGCGGCTGTCCCAGGCCATGACGTGCGCCCCGCTCTCCACCAGCGTTGCGACGGCGGTAAGGCCCGAACGCGCAAGGCCGAGGACCGCGTAGCGCTTGCCGGCGAAGATGGGGGAGACGATCACGCGCCTGCCCTCCTCAACGCAGTTTCAGAGTGGCGAGGCCCAGCACCGCAAGGACGATCGAGATGATCCAGAAGCGGATCACGACGGTCGATTCCTTCCAGCCTTTCTGCTCGAAGTGGTGGTGGATCGGCGCCATGCGGAACACGCGGCGGCCGGTGCGCTTGAACCAGAAGACCTGGATGATGACCGAGGCCGCCTCCAGCACGAACAGCCCGCCGACCACCGCCAGCACGATCTCGTGATGCGCGGCGACCGCGATGCACCCCAAAGCGCCGCCGAGGGCGAGGCTGCCGGTGTCGCCCATGAACACGGCGGCAGGCGGCGCGTTGAACCACAGGAAGGCGAGGCCCGCCCCCATGATCCCGGCGCAGAAGATCGCCAGTTCGCCCGCGCGCGGAACATGCGGGATGCCGAGGTACGTGGCGTAGTCGACGCGGCCCGCGAGGTAGCAGATGATCGCAAACGTGCCCGCCGCGATGATGACTGGCATCGTCGCGAGGCCGTCGAGGCCGTCGGTCAGGTTCACCGCGTTGCCCGCACCCACGATTACCACGGCGGCGAAGACGTAGTAGAACGGGCCGAGCGGAATGTAGCGGCCCGACAGGAACGGCACGTAAAGGTTCGTATTCAGCTGGCTGACGATGATGTAGGACGCGATGCCCGCCACCACGAATTCCAGCAACAGCCTGATCTTGCTCGACAATCCGGCGTGGTGGCGCTTGGTCACCTTGTCGTAGTCGTCAAGGAAGCCGATTGCGCCGAAGCCCACCGTCACCGCCACGCAGGCCCAGACGAACGGGTTGGTCACGTCCATGAACAGGATCATCGAGCCGATCAGCGCGGTAAGGATCATCAGGCCGCCCATCGTGGGCGTACCGCGCTTGGCGAGGTGGCTCTGCGGACCGTCCTCGCGGATCGGCTGGCCCTTGCCCTGACGGACTCGCAGCATGTTGATGAACTTGGGGCCGATGATCAGGCCGATCACCAGCGCCGTCATGAAGGCGGCGCCCGAACGGAACGTCTGGTAGCGGAAGAGGTTGGACAGTCCCTCGTAGTGGAACCATTCTGCGATGAGATACAGCATCTTGCGGGCTTTCGCCCCTACCCTTCCGTCTTTCCTAGCGCCGTCACGAGTGCCGCCAGACCCACCGAATTCGAGCCCTTGACGAGGATGGCGTCATCCCGTTCGAGGCCGAAAGCGCGCAAGGTTTCGACAGCTTCCCGCACAGTTGCGCAATGGGCGAATGCCACCGGTTTGCCAAGGCCGGAAGCCCCGGATTTCCCCAGTTCCACCGCCAAAGCACTCATCTCATCGCCGACAAGAATCGCATAGTCGACACCCGCCTCGCGGATCGGTTCGGCGAGGCCGGCGTGATAGTCGGGACCGTGGCTGCCCAGTTCCTTCATCGCGCCGAGAACGGCGATCCGGCGCTTGGCGGGCGTACGGCCCAGCTGCGCCAGCGTGGCGCGCATCGAGGCGGGGTTCGCGTTGTAGCTTTCGTCGATCAGCAGGGCCTTGCCGCCCTCAACATCGATCTCCATCCGTGCACCGCGACCGGCCAGCCCGCCCATCTCGGCAAGCGCGACCCCAGCGGCACCCAAGTCGCCCTTAACGGCACGTACCGCAGCCATGACGGCCAGCGAGTTGATCGCCTGATGCTCCCCGGGCGCGGCGACGGTGTAGCACACGCGCCGGTCGCCCATGTCGATGGTGACGAGCGAGCCGCCGCCGATCGCGGGCACCGCGTCGAGCAGCCGCACGTCCGCATCCGCCGCCTTGCCGAACGACACGACCTTGGCTCCCAGTGCCAGCGCCGCATCGCGCAGGCGCAGGAAGTGCGGGCTGTCGGCGGGGATGACGGCGGTTCCGCCCTCTTCCAGTCCCTCGAAGATTTCCGCCTTGGCGTCGGCGATGGCCTCTTCGGAACCCAGCATCTCGATGTGCGCGGGGGCGATCGTGGTGATTAGCGCGACGTTCGGGCGAACATGCCGGGTCAGCGCGGCGATCTCGCCCGCGTGGTTCATGCCCATTTCGAAAATGCCGTAGCGTGCGCGGCTGGGCATGCGGGCAAGGCTGAGCGGGACGCCGACGTGGTTGTTGTAGCTCTTGACCGAACGGTGCGCGTCCCCCCGGCTGGAGCGGTCGAGCGCGGCGAAGATCATCTCCTTCACACCCGTCTTGCCGACCGAGCCGGTGACGCCGATGATCGGGCCGCGCGCACGCAGGCGGGCCGCCGCGCCGAGGCGTTCGAGCGCCTCCATCGTGTCTTCGACAAGGATATGCGGGCCATCGACCGGGCGGTCCACCACCACGGCCGCCGCGCCCTTGGCGAAGGCGGCCTCGACGAAGCGGTGGCCGTCCATCGCCTCGCCCTTGAGCGCGAAGAACAAGTCGCCGGGCTGGACGTCGCGGCTGTCGATCTCGACGCCGGAGACGGTGAAGTCCGTGCTCGCCTCCCCCTTCACCGCGCGCGCGATGGCGTCTGCGTCCCACAGGACCAGCGGATTGTCCTCCAGCGGCGCGGCGGGCCAGTCGAGGATCCGGGTGATGGCGTTCATGTCCTACCTTCCCAGTGAACCGGCCATTTCCCTGGCCACGGTGACGTCGTCGAATGGCAGGACGCGCACACTGTCGCCGCTGCCGATGATCTGCCCCTGTTCGTGCCCCTTGCCGGCGATGAGGACGACGTCCCCCGCACCGGCCTCGGCGACGGCGAGACCAATGGCCTCGCGCCTGTCGCCCACTTCCCGCGCACCCGCTTCCATCCCGGCGAGGATCATCGCCCGGATGGTCGCCGGGTCTTCCCCGCGCGGATTGTCGTCGGTGACGATGGCGAGGTCCGCCCCCGCGCTCGCCACTTTGCCCATTTGCGGGCGCTTGCCCTGATCCCGATCGCCGCCCGCGCCGAACACGGCGATGAGCCTGCCCGTCACATGCGGCCGCAGCGCCGCGATGGCGGCTTCCAGCGCGTCGGGCGTATGCGCGTAATCGACGTAGATCGGCGCGCCGTTCGTGTTCAGGCCCGCCCGCTCGATCCGGCCGCGTACCGTTACGAGGCGCTTCATCGCATCGAACGTCGCGTCGGCATCGCCGCCGCTGGCGATCACCAGACCTGCAGCGACAAGCGAGTTGGCGGCCTGATAGGCGCCGATCAGCGGCAGGTCGATCTTGCGGACCTTGCCCGCATATTCGATCTCCAGCGTCTGGCCGAGGCTCGTGGGCGTGCGCTTGACGAGGCGGATCGCTTCACCCTTCTCGCCTACGGTGAATAGCGTGAGGCCGCGCGCCTTCGCATGTTCGATCGCCTTGTCTGACCACACGTCGTCGGCCCAGACGACCGCCGTGCCGCCGTCAACCACGACTTCGTCGAACAGACGCATCTTCGCGGCGAAGTACTCGTCCATCGTCGCATGATAATCGAGGTGATCGCGACTGAGGTTGGTGAAGGCGCCCGCCATCACGCGCGGCCCCTCAATGCGGAACTGCGACAACCCGTGGCTCGACGCTTCGTAGGCGACATGCGTGACACCCTCGCGCGCCAGCCCCGAGAGGTTGGCGAGGAATGTCGCGATATCGGGCGTGGTCAGGCCGGTGGAGACGGTTTCGTCCCCTGTCGTCACGCCCAGCGTGCCGATCGAGGCGGCGCGTTCGCCCGCCATGCGCCACAGCTGGCGGGTCAGTTCGACGGTGGAGGTCTTGCCGTTGGTGCCGGTCACCGCCACCAGCGTTTCGGGCACCGGCGCGAAGAACGGCGCGGCCAACTGCGCGAAGAGGCGGCGCGGTTCCTCGGCAGCGAAGTGGATCGCGCCTTCGACCACGGCGTCGGGATGCGCGACGATCGCCACCGCGCCCGCCTTGACGGCGGCGGTGATGAAGTCCTCGCCATTGAACTTGGTGCCGCGAAATGCGCCGAACACGGTGCCCGGCGCGACCTTGCGGCTGTCGATCGCGAAACCGGTGACGTTGGCGTCGCCGTCTATCGCAGGCAGTCCGGCAGCAGCACAAAGGCCTGAAAGCTTCATTCTCCGTCGCTCCCCTGCGGCACCAGAGGCCGCAGATCGGTAGTGTCGATGTCGCGGGTTTCGTCGGGCATGACACCCAGCAAAGGCCCGATGCGCGGGACCACGCGCTGAATCACCGGGGCGGCGTTCCAGGCGGCGGTGCGCTGGTACGAGGTGGCGGCAGTGCCCTGCGGCTCGTCCATCATGGCGATGACGACGTAGCGCGGCTTGTCCATCGGGAAGGCCGAGGCGAACGTCGCGATCAGCGAGTGATGGCGATAGCCGCCCACGCCCGGCTTCTCGGCCGAACCCGTCTTGCCGCCGACGCGGAAGCCCGGAGCGTCCGCCTTGCGGCCGGTGCCGTACTGCACGATCATGCGCAGCAGCTGGCGCACGCGGGCGCTGGTGGCGGCAGTGAACACGCGGCGACCGGCGGGCACATCGGCAGGGGCCAGCTTCTTGAGCGTGGCCGGACGCCAGATGCCGCCGTTGACCAGCGCCGCATAAGCCGAGGCCAGATGCAGCGGCGTCACCGCGATGCCGTGGCCATAAGCCACGGTCATCGTGCGCAGGCGCGGCCACTCGCCGCGCGGCCAGATCGGGAAGCCCTTCGCGGGCAGTTCCACGTAAGGCCGCTGGTTCATGCCCAGCGCTTCCATCGTCTTCTTGAGCCGCACGCCGCCCAGTTCGTCGGCGATGCGCGCGGTCACCGTGTTGGACGAATGGATCAGCGTCTCCGGCACGTTCAGCGAGGCGCCGTAGTTGTGCAGGTCATGGATGGTGAAGCGGCCGACGTGCAGTGGCGTCGCGGGCCATTGCTTGCCAAGGTCGGTCACCACGCCCGCGTCGAGCGCGGCGGCGACGGTGATCGGCTTGAAGGTGGAGCCCAGTTCGTAGACCTGGTTGGTCACGCGGTTGAAGCCGTGCGGCACGTCGCCGTTGCGGGCTTCCTCGGCGGAGATCACCATGTCGGTCGGCTTCACGTGGTTCGGATCGAACGAGGGCAGCGAGGCCAGCGCGAGGATCTCGCCGCTGTCCACGTCGAGCACGACGCCCGCCGCGCCCTTGGCAGCGCTGAGCTGCATCGCGCGGGCCAGTTCGTCCTCGAGTGCGCTTTGCACGCGGAAGTCGATCGACAACGTCGCGTGGCCGGTGCGGCCTTCGTGGCTGATGAGCTGGTCGTTGAAGGCCTCCTCCATGCCGACCTTGCCCTTGCCGTAGCTGTCGACATAGCCGAGCACGTGCGCCGCCATCGACCCCTGCGGGTAGAAGCGTGTCGCCTCCAGCGGGAATTCCAGCGCCGGTTCGCCCAGCGCGTGAACCTTGTTCGCGTCCTCGGGCAGCAGCGACTTGCGCAAGTACGCAGGCTTTCCGGCCCGCAGCTTGGCGAGGATCTCGTCGCGGTCGAGGTCGGGGAAGATGCGCAGCAGGCCCGCGGTCACCTCTTCCGGCGAGTGGATCAGCGCCGAACCCTCGGTCATCGCCTTGGGGTTGTACCAGAGCGAATAGACGCGGAAGTCGCGCGCCAGCGGCACGCCGTTGCGGTCGACGATGTCGCCGCGCGCGGGGATCAGCATGTCCGCCAGATCGCCCTGACGCGGGCCGACGCCGGTGAAGCCGAGATAGACGATGCGGAACAGCGCCAGCACCGTCACCAGCATGAAGACGGCCAGGATCCACAGCATGCGCGCCTTCGCCGTGAGCAGCGAGCGCTGGCGCACGTTCACCAGACGGCGGCGGCCGACCGAGACGGTAGTGGGGATCGTCCCGAGGGGAAACGCCGGGGCGTTCACTGCTGGGCAGCCTCCGCCACTTCGATGCGGGCCAGACGCTTGCCGAGCGCGGCGGCGTCACGCGCGATCGCCTCGCGCTCCGGGTCGCGGGTTTCCGACTTCGGCTTGTCGGTAATGGCAGCCGCCGTCGCCCCCGCGACCGGCGAAACCATCGCGAGGAGCGAGCCGCCCTCACCCTTCGAGCCATCGCCCGAAGCGCCACCCTGCACTTCGGCATTGGCGTAGCGGATGGGCGCAGGCGCGCCCGGGCCCGCGGGCACGCCAAGCGCGGCCAGCTGGCGCTCGCCCTCGATGTACTGGCCGGCGGTGGGCGCCTTGTAGCCGAATTCCAGATCGTTGAGGTCGCGCAGCGCCTGCTGGTTGGAGCGGGTCTGGAACTCGGTCTGGAGGAAGTCGATGTCGCGCTTGACCCAGACGATCTTCTTGTCGGTATCGTGGACCTGGCTCTTTACCGCGTTCACGCGCAGCGTCAGGCCCACAGTGCCCGCAAAGCAGACAACGAGGACCGAGACCCAGCCGATCGATCGGATCCGATCACTGGTAAGGTTCATGCGACTTTCCTTCGGCCGGGGGTGCCATAAGGCTCGGGTGAGCTTGGATTCCTGGGGGGGGTAGTTGTACGGACGGCGCTACGCAGCGTGGCGGAGCGCGAGCGCGGGTTCACTTCCAGCTCCGCCTCGCCGGGACGCACGCCCTTCGACACCTTCTCGAAAGGTGCGGGCGCGGTGGCCGTCTGCGGCAGATGGCGCGAGGTGGACTGACCGGCGCTGCTGGCATCGCGCAGGAAGCGCTTCACCTTGCGGTCCTCGAGGCTGTGGAACGTCACCACCGCCAGCCGCCCGCCGCCCTGCAGCAGCGTCTCGGAAGCCTCTAGCGCCGCGTCCAGTTCGTCCAGTTCGCCGTTCACATGGATGCGGATCGCCTGGAAGGTGCGGATCGCCGGGTCCTTGGGCGCATTGCTGCCCTTGTAGGCGGGATTGTAGCCCAGTGCCTTGCGCACCACGCGGGCGAGGTCGCCGGTCGTCTCCAGCGGCCGCGCGGCCACGATCGCACGGGCCAGACGGCGCGACTGGCGTTCCTCGCCGTAGAGATAGAGCACGTCGGCGATCTGCGCCTCGTCCGCTTCGTTGACGAAGTCGGCGGCGGACATGCCGTCCTGGCTCATGCGCATGTCGAGCGGGCCGTCAGAACCGAACGCGAACCCGCGCCCCGCCTGATCGAGCTGCATCGAGGACACGCCGATGTCCATCACCACGCCGTCAACCTTGTCGACCCCCACATCTCCAAGGCCTTCGACCATTTCGGAGAAGCGGCGGGCGTGCAACACGAGGCGCGGCGGATTGCTGGCGAGTTCGGGCCATTTCCCCGGATTGTTTTGCACAGCGGCGATCGCATCGGGATCGCGGTCGAAGGCATGCACCGTCGCGCCCTCGTCGAGCAGGCGGCGAGTATAGCCACCGGCACCCAGCGTCGCATCGACGATGAGGTCGCCGCCCCGGGGGTTCAGGGCGGCGACCACCTCCTCAAGGAGCACGGGGATATGCGGAATTCCGGGGGCACTCACGACTTCTTGGCCTTTGCGATTTCGGCTTCCTGCAGCGAGCGGCAGGTGGCGATGGCGGCCTCGAACGCGGGGTCTTCGGCGTGCTTGTAGAGTTCTTCGGGGTTCCAGATCAGGATGCCGGTGCGGCCGATGCCCTGGAAGAACAGCTGCTCCCCCACCGCGGCGAGACCGGCGAGCGCCTCGGGCATGGTGAAGCGGCCGCTGCCGTCGAAGGGCACCTGCTGGAAGTTGTAGAGCTGCATCGCGCGGCTATCGCGATTGAAGGGCTTGCCGGCGGTGTCTGCACGCACCTGCTCGGCATCGAGCTGAGTTTCGAAATCCTCGACGCGGGAGAGGCCGAAACCGACGAGGCACTTCCAGTCGGCGTGCTTGGCAAGGCACAGGACGTCCTTGCCGCTCGAATCCCGTACGGGAGAGCGAAGCTCCTTGGGCAGCACGAAGCGGTTCTTGTCGCGCAGAAGCGAGAAGCCCGGTCCGCTGTAGATGTATGGCTGCCCCGCCATGACTGTCCGAAATCGCCCCTAAGTTGCCGTCCCGGAACATGAAGACCCCCTCGCCCGGCGACGCATGCGCGCCGGTTTCCGTGACCCGAGACGGGCACGGCAGGAATCAGCCTTTCCGATTGACAGTGGTTCTATATCGGGAATGTCGGGGATTAAAGGGAAATATGGGGATGAACGGGCACTTTTGCGCCGAAATGTGGGACTTGCGGCGAACCGTGGCGGAACGTTTCATGAATCTGGAGCGCCGGCTATCGCACAATATCGTTGAGAATCAGAAAGATTCCATCTTTCCCGCGCTGATCCCGCGCCATCCCCGGTTTCAGGGAGTTCGTCCCCAATATTCCCGGCGGGTTGCTACTTGGCGAGACGATGCAGAAAATCGGCCAGAAGCGCCTGCCTGGCGGCCAAATCTGCCAATTCATCAGGATTTTCGAGCACGGCCGCATCTGCCAGCGCAAGAATGCGCCCCTTCCCCGAGACGCAGTCGGCGAGCAATCCCCGCGCCTCGATTCGGCACTCGGCAACCGCATCCCCGGCTTTCCCCGAGCCACCCCCGGATTTCCCCAAAGGTTGGAACCGCCCCGCAAGATTGACGGGAATGTCGCCTTCCAGCCGCTCTCCGGCCTCCTGCGTGTCGTCGAACTGCAGGTCCAGTCCCCAGCGCGCAAGGATCGGGGAGAGCATTGCGATGTCCTGCGGCCGCCGGGGATCACCGGGGCCGAACCGGGAATGCACGGTGAGCATCGGGTCCACGAACAGCAGCACCCGCCCGCCCCCACGCACCCAGGCGTCGAGTGCGACGTTCTCGTGCGCCGTCAATGGACGCGGCTGGGCGAGCACCAGCACGCCATTCTCGGGCAGCGGCAGCACGCCTTGCGCATTGGCCAGCGTATCGAGCGGAATCACGCGGCCTTGCGCACGCAGGACCTCCAGCGCCCAGTGCGGCGCGCCGTCGTCGGCAAGAAGACCCTTGATGTCCTCACTCTCGTTCCACGCGATGGGCAGGCTGGAGTAGAGGCCGATCACCTCCTCGCCCTGCGACCGAGGCGCAGCGCCCTGCCCGCATGCGGTGAGCAGGGCCACGGCGAACAGGGATGCTGCACGCCGCCACATCAGCACGAAACCCCGAAAGGACGAGTCAGGGCGCGGTCTGCGCCGAGGGTGAGCCGGTCATGTCCATACCCGGCGTCGGGGACGTCGAGGCGCCCGGATTCTGGGCAGGCGTCGGCGTAGGGCTGGGATCGGCCGCCGGGACCACGCCGATGTCCGCGAGCGGATCACTGGCGGCCTTGGTCGGCTTGGCATCGACCGCGACCACCTGCTGGATCGGATCGACCGTATCGGTGAGCCGGATACGGTCGCGAATCACGTTGGCGAGACCGACGATCAGCAGCATCGCGCAGAGGCCGAAAAGCCCGATCTGCAGCCGATAGACGGCCTGCGATCTCAGTTCGCGGGCGGAGGGCGGCGCGAAGTGCTGCGCCGTCTGCAAGGGTTCCAGAATAGAATGCGACTCGATCATATGGGCGGACGATTTCCTGCCGTGTGTGACAGGTTTACATCACCTCGCGAGCCAAGGGAAGACGGGGAGATTCTTCGCTTCCAGCCACTCGGCGTTGTACAGTGAAGAGAGGTAGCGGAAACCCGTATCGCACAGGATCGTAGCGACGCGCGGGTCCTCGCGACCTTCCTCGACCAGCTTGCGGCCGAGCGCCACCGCGCCCGCCACGTTGATGCCGGACGACAGCCCCAAGCACAGCCCTTCCTCGCTCAGCAGGCGGCGGACCCATTCGAGGCCCTCCTCGTCCGAGATCCGGAACTGGGTGTCGATCGGCGCGCCTTCGAGGTTGGCGGTGATGCGGCCCTGGCCGATGCCTTCAGCGACGGAGTTGCCCTCGGCCTTGAGTTCGCCGTTGGCGTAGTAGTTGTAGAGCGCCGCGCCGTGCGGGTCGGTCAGGGCGACGACGATGTTCTCGTCGAAGGCCTTCAGGCCCATTCCGGTGCCCGCGATGGTACCGCCGGTGCCCGCCGCGCAAGTGAAGCCGTCGATCCGGCCGCCCATCTGCTCCCAGATTTCGGGCGCGGTCGATTCGATGTGCGCCTTGCGGTTGGCGATGTTGTCGAATTGGTTGGCCCAGATCGCGCCTTCGGTCTCCTCGGCCAAACGGCGCGAGGTGTGGACGAAGTGGCCGGGGTTGGAGAACGGCGCGGCGGGGACCAGCACAAGTTCGGCGCCGAGCGCGCGCAGCGTGTCCATCTTCTCGCGAGACTGAGTCTCGGGCATGACGATGACGGTCTTGTAGCCCAGCGCGTTGGCGACGAGCGCCAGACCGATGCCGGTGTTGCCTGCCGTTCCCTCGACGATCGTGCCGCCCGGCTCGAGCAGGCCCTTCTCCTCGGCGTCGCGCACGATCCAGAGGGCCGCGCGGTCCTTCACCGAGGCGCCGGGGTTGGCGAATTCGCACTTGCCCCAGATCTCGCACCCGGCGGCCTCGCTGGGGCCTTCGAGGAGCACCAGCGGGGTATTGCCGATCAGGTCGAGCGTGGAAGCACGGGGTTGCGGGGCAGTGGCCAAAGTCGCGGTCATGGCGCGACAGTTAGGAAGCCAAGGCGCGAGGTGCAATCTGTTTCGGTGCGCTTTCGACATCCGTCGAAAGCTGCGGCACCGGCCCTCACCCCCACCCGGCCTCCCACTAGTGTATTCTGATGGGAGGCCGGGTGGGGGTGAGGGCCGGTGCCGCGTCCGTGCGCCAGCGCGGAAAAACGTCAGTCTTCGGGAGCGATCGTGACGCGCAGACCTTCAAGGTCGGCGGTAACCGGCACCTGGCACGACAGGCGCGAGGTTTCGTTGCGGTGGTCAGAGCTGTCGAGAAGGTCGTTCTCGTCTTCGCTCATCGCGGGCAGCTTGTCGGCGAAGGCGGGGTCGATGAAGACATGGCAGGTCGCGCACGAGCAGCAGCCGCCGCACAGCGCCAGCAGTTCGTCGAAGCCGTCGTCGCGGATCACTTCCATCAGGGTGCGACCCTCGGCAGCGTCTACGGACTTCTCTTCACCAGCATGATTGACGACGATGATCTGCGGCATGGCTCTCGATTCCCCTTGTGATACACCCTGTATCGTAATTGTCTTTGTATGCGGACTTGCCGCAGGCTGCTAAAGGCTGCAACCCCGTTTTGCAAGGTGGCGAAAATCATGGGTTTGACGGCAGACGAACTACGCTTTGGCCTCGACGCCATCGCCGGGAAAGAACCCGCGATCGCGCGAGCGATCGCAATTGCAGGCTACCCCGAACCGCGCATCCGCGCGACCGGCTATGCGACGCTGCTGCGTACGATCGTCGGCCAGCAGGTGAGCGTCGCCGCCGCCGCCTCGGTATGGAACCGGCTGGAGGCTCTGCTAGGCGAGACGATGGCACCCGAAGCGTTGCTGGCGGCCGAGTTCGACGCCCTACGCGGCTGCGGCCTGTCGCGCCAGAAACAGGGCTATGCGCGCTCGCTGTGCGAACTGGTGGTGGCGGGTAGCCTCGACTTCGACAGTCTTCCCGCCGACGATGAGGAAGCGATCGCGCATCTCGTGCAGATCAAGGGGATCGGCCGCTGGTCGGCAGAAATCTACCTGCTCTTCGCGGAAGGCCGCCCCGACATCTGGCCGGCGGGCGATCTGGCGGTGCAGGTGGGCTTGGGGAAACTGCTGGGCCTGCCGGAGCGGCCGAGCGAAAAACAGACGCGGGAACTCGCCGAAGCCTGGCGCCCGCATCGCGGGGCGGCGGCGATCTTCACCTGGCACTGCTACAACAATCCGGCGCTTTGACGCCGTAAAGAAAGGGGTGGGCGCGACGCCCACCCCAACTTTATCAGATGCCGTCGACGGCCTTGCTGACCATGATGTTCACGGCCACGCGGCGGTTCTGCGCCTTGCCTTCCTCGGTCGAATTGTCAGCGACCGGATCGGCCATCGACATGCCGGTCGGCGTCAGCATGCGATAGGGCTTCCAGTGGCAGGCCTGCTGCAGATAATTGACCACTGCGCTGGCGCGCTTCTCGCTGAGCACCTGGTTCACTTCCTCCGGACCGGTCGAATCGGTGTAGCCGACGACGAGCAGGAGGGCATTGTCCATGCCTTCCGCCTGGGTCGCAGCCTGACACAGGTTCGCCTTCGCTTCCGGCGACAGCTTGGACACGCCGGTGTCGAAGTTCACGTTGGTCGTGCCCTTGATGTTGTACTTGTCGATGTCACCCATGCGGGCCTTCAGACCTTCGGTGGCCGCCTCGTTCGAGGCGAAGCGCTGGTCGGTGCCGTTGTGGATCATCTTGGCGGTCTTGAAGTCCTTGCCCTTCAGATCGATCTTGCTGGCAAGCAGACCGCCGCCGCCCTGCAGCGTCTCGACCTCGACCGGAATGCCGTTGAGCAGCGAAGTCGCGGCGATGCGGCTGCCGCCCAGACCCAGGAAGCCGCTGCTGGCCTTGATCTTGGTGGCATCGTTGATGGTCACGACCGTCTTGGTGCCGTCGTCCGAGGTGACCTGCATGCGGTCACCGCTACGTGCGGAGATGATACCCTTTACTTCCGGCCCCTTGACCATTTCGGGGCTGGTATCGGTAACCTGTACCGCGAGATCGGAATCCTGCGCCGAAACGCTGACCGACGCGGCGCCGCCCAGCAGGGCAGCCATCAGGAGGAACCGGGGGCTCTTTGAAATGACACTCATTGCGTTACTCCTTCAAACACGACCAATCGGGCCTGCGGGTTCGCAGCTTTTCTCGTCCGGCCACCTAGCGCTTGAAAGCGCCTCGGGTTGCCGGAACCCGTCCATTCAGCTTCGTAAGATGTGCGGCGGAGCGACACCTGATCACCATGGATGTTCTGCGTGTTCAGGTTCACCTTGCGGGCAGATGAACGCGCGCCGCAACAGCAGCGCGAGGCCGGTAATGGGAGAGCAACGTGCGACGAACCGTTGCAGACTGTGTCCCGGCAAGCATCCGATCATGCTCCGGGACTATCGATCACTATATCTGGCCAGCATTGCTTCGCCGGTTAGCAGGTCGATTCAACGAGTAGCGATCCCCACGAGCATTATATTTTTTTCTTCATGATGCAACCTTTTGGATTTTCACGAATAGTGCAGCATCGCGAGACATGCCCCGTAAAATCGACAGCACTGCTGACCACCCGCCCGATACGAGAGGCGGATGGCACCCGCGACTTCAGGCAATACTGTCGATGAAACGCGCCATCGCCACGTCCCTTTCGCTGAGGCCATCGGCATCATGCGTGGTCAGCGTGACACGCACGGTGGAATAGACGTTGAACCACTCCGGATGGTGGTCGGCCTTGTCGGCATAGATCGCCACGCGGGTCATGAAGCCGAACGCCTCGTTGAAATCGCCGAATTTAAGCTCGGCTTCGATGGCGAGGCCGTCGGCCCGCAAGTTCCAGCGCGGCAATTCGGCGAGCGCGGCATCGCGCTGGGCGTCGGTGAGGCGAACAATAGCCATTTCGGTCTCCTTGGCAGCCCGCAGCGTTTCCCCTAAGGCTCCCGCCCATGCAAGGGGCAGTGGTCAGCGCAACCGATCTCGCGTGCCGTCGGGGCGACAGGTTGCTGTTTGCCGGGCTTTCGCTCGCGCTTGGCAAAGGCGGGGCCATGCAGGTCGCCGGCCACAACGGTATCGGCAAGTCGAGCCTGCTGCGCATTCTCGCCGGACTGGCGCCCGCGTTCGAAGGCACCGTCGCGGTAGACGGCGCCGTCGGCCTGCTCGACGAGCGCCCCGCCCTCGATCCGGCACTGCCGCTGGGCCGCGCGCTCGGCTTTTGGCGACAGCTTGATAGCGCTGGCGAAGAGGCTCACCTCAAGCGCCTCGGCCTCACCACGCTGCTCGACGTGCCGGTGCGCTACCTCTCCACCGGGCAGAAGAAACGCGCCGCTTTCGCCCGTCTGCTGGGCCAGGGCGCGAAAGTCTGGCTGCTGGACGAACCACTCAACGGCCTCGACGGGCACGCCGTCGAACTCGCCGAGGCCATCACCGCCGAGCACTGCGCGAGCGGCGGCGTCACGGTGATCGCCTCGCACCAGCCGTTCCGCCTGCCGGGCCTGCGCACGCTCCACCTCTCGGAGTTCGCCGCGTGAGCCGGGTCATGGCGCTGCTGCGCCGCGACCTTGCGCGGCTGCTCCTCGGCGGGCGCGGTGGCGGGGCGCTGCTGCCGGTGCTGTTCTTCCTCTCGGTGTCGATGCTCTACCCCTTCGCGGTCGGGCCGGATGCACCGCTGCTGGCGAAGACAGGCGGCGGGGTGATCTGGGTCGCCGCGCTGCTCGCCGCGATCCTGCCGCTCGACCGCCTGGTCGAGCCCGATATCGAACAGGGCCTGTTCGACCAGTGGGCTTTGCGCGGCATCTCCGAGGAGCTGGTGATCGCGGTGCGCGTGCTCGCCCACTGGCTGAGCTTCGGGCCGCCGCTGATGCTCGCCGCCCTTCCCGCCGCTGCCCTGCTGGGGCTGGACGGCCATAGCCTGCGCATCGTCGAGATCGGCCTGCTGGCGGGAACTCCCGGCCTTGCGGCGCTCGGCGTGACGGTAGCGGCACTGACGTCCGGCCTGCGCGGAGGCGCGGCGCTTTCGGGCCTTCTGGTCATCCCGATGGCCATCCCGGTGCTGATCTTCGGCGCGGGAAGCCTCGGCACCGGCGGCGAGAGCGGCCTTGCCCTCACTGCCGCAGCCAGCCTCGTACTGATCGCCATCGCGCCGTTCGCAGGCGGAGCTGCGGTCAGAGCCTCGCGCGGCTGACGTCGTCCCGGACTTGATCCGGGACGACGAGGCGAAATCGCCGCAGCGTTTGGCGCTCTCTCCGACCCCGCGCATAGTGCCTCCCCGAGCCGAGTACATCGGCCCACCGAGGGGAGAGCGCCATGGAAACCGCCACAGAGTTGATGGCCGCCGCGCAAGGCCAGACCGGGCTCGCCGATTTCGGTGATGACGGTTTTCGCGAGGGCCTCGAACGGCTGGTCCTGGCGCTGAACACCGAGGCGCGGCTTACCTCGACCGGGGAACATGCGCTGCGCGACCGCATCCTGCTGCACTTGCGCCAGCGACTGATGATCGAGGATTGGTACGCCCGCCACCCCGAGATCGAGTACGAGGACATTCGCAGCCCCCTGTTCGGGGTCAGCCTGCCGCGCACGGGTTCCTCGGCGCTGTCCTACCTGCTCTCCAGCGATCCGGGGGTGCGTTACCTGCGCGTCTGGGAGAGTTCGCGGCCCTGCCCGCCGCCTTCGACGGTCGAGGGACCGGACCCGCGCCGGGGCGCCACGGCCAGCGCCGCAGACGAGACGCTCAAGGGCGGCAGCCGTACGCCTTCCGGGATCGACGGGGCCATGGAGTGCCAGGATCTCATGGCGCTCGATTTCCGCAGCCAGATCTTCCAGGCCTTCGCCCAGGTGCCCAGTTACTCGCAGTGGCTGCTGGAGACGGCACACAGCGGCACCTACGCGTACCATAAGCGTACCCTGAGGCTCCTGCAGTGGGGTGAGCCCGCGCGGCCATGGCGCCTCAAGGCGCCGACGCACATGCTCTATCTGGATGCGCTCGACGCTGCCTATCCCGACGCGCGTTTCGTGATGACGCACCGTGATCCGACCGACGTGATGCTCTCGGTCGCGACCGTCTATGCCGAGATCATCGGCAAGTTCACCGACCATGTCGACCATGCCTACATCGGCGAACTCAACGTCCAGTGCTGGTCGGAGGCGATGACCCGCGCCATCGCCTTTCGCGAGGCCGGCAACGACCATCGCTTCTTCGACATCCACTTCCGCGCCATGCAGGCCGACCCGCTCGGCGAAGTGCGCCGCCTTTACGACTGGCTGGGCGAGACGGTCTCGCCCGCCTTCGCGCAGGCCATGGCCACATGGTGGGAGAGCAACACCGCCGCCGAGCGCATGGCCAAGCCCGATCCCGCCCGCTTCGGCCTCGACCCTCAGGCCGTGCGCGCACGCTTCGCCGATTACCTGAACCACATGGACCAGTGGGCCGCTTGATAAGAGGAACCCGAATGCCCGAACCGATCACCGGCAAGTACGACTTCGACGCCGACGCGCGCATGGCGCAGACCGTCGCCAATGGCCCGCGCTACGCGCCGCTGCGGCTGGAGGACGTCACCCCCGAGGGCATGGAGCAAGTGCAGGTCATCCGCGCCGCGTTCTCCATCCCCGACAGCCGCCCCTTCCCCGACGTCAGCCTCATCACCTTGCGCCATCCGGGAATGTTCAAGGGCCAGATGGTGCTCGGCATCGAACTGGCGAAGGGCGCGATTCCCGGGCGCGATCGTGAACTGGCAGTCCTGCGCCTTGCCTGGCTCGCCCGCGCGCCCTTCGAATGGAGCGAGCACGTCGATATCGGCAAGGCCTTCGGGGTCACGGCCGAGGAAATCGAGCGCGTGCTGGAAGGCTCCGCCGCGCCCGGCTGGACCGAGCACGAATCGGCGGTCCTGCGCGGCGTGGAGGAACTGGTCGCCGACCACTGCCTGAGCGATTCGACATGGGCGACGCTGGCGAAAAGCTGGGACGAGAAGCAGATGCTGGAGTTCCCGCTGCTCGTCGGCTCGTACCTGATGACGGCGCTGCAGCAGAATTCGCTCAAGATCCAGCCGAAGGGTGGTTTCGACTACCGCTGATTCGGCGGTGGGCGACGCTGTGGCCGATTCTGTTGAAACCCCTGTGGATAAGCAGCGGACAATCGGAGCATAATCGAACCGTCATCCCAGCGAAGGCTGGGACCGCTGGCGGTGAACAGCCCACTTGGCGTGGGAATCCTTCTCACGACAGTTCGCGCCTAAAGACTGATATCGGTCCCAGCCTTCGCTGGGATGACGGCATTTGGGCGATAATCCGACCGACATTTGGCCGATGTTGGCGAAATTGGCGGCCTTTCGCCGTCTCCGTGACCCTGAAGAAAAGACGGCCGGGGCGGGCAAGGCAAGGAGCCGCCCCGGCCAAGGTCACAGGATGGGAGAAACGCCCCATGACAAGCGTTTCTCCGGGCTTGGTGCAGGCTTGACGAGAGGAGCAAGCCGCGCAACACTAGCTAATGATAATCATTCGCATGTGCAAGCCCTAAAAGGAGACCCGCCATGTACAAGTACGTCGACCGCCCGCTCAGCAGCCTCGACGAAGGCTGCCGGTTCCTCGTCTGGTCCATGCGGGCGTGGGTCACCGCGATCGGCCACAAGCGGTGCCCGGCGCAGCTTCTCGCCCCGGCTTTCGCGCGCTGGCGCATGATCGGGGGCTTGCAGCCGTTCCACCGCGCCATGGTGCTGCTCAACCGCGACGCACTCGATACGCTGGCGTTCTGCCCGATGGGCTGCAGCCATGTGTCGGAGCACGAGGCGGTGATTCTCGAACTGATCACCTCGCTGCGCGACCGCGGCCCCACCGCGACTCGCGAGACGCTGGACCTGGTGGTGACCGAGGAGAGCGTGGGCGACATGCTCGAAACGCTGTCGAAGATCGGCGCGGCGCTCGCCATCGCGGGGATCTTTCCCGGCGAGCCCGTCGCCAATCCCGGCCGCAGCCACTGAAATCAGCCACTGACCCATTCGCGCAAGAGTGAAGTCGGCCCGTGCTAGATAGGCGCTGACGCGGTCCGGCTTCACTCTTGCGCGAATGGGTGCGCGACCGCGCCCACCCCGCTGCGACTAGGCAGCAAGCTGCCAAGTCTCGCTGCCCCTCCCGCAAGCGGGAGGGGGCCTTGTTCTCCTCCCGCTTGCGGGAGAGGCCGGGGGTGGGCCTTCCTTGCGGCCAAACCTCAATCCAGCGGCGCGACATCCACCGAAGCGTACATCGCCTGCGTCCCCGCGCCCCGGAATCGGCCGTCGAGCGGCGCCACGTCCGAATAGTCGCGGCCCATGCCGAGGAAGATGTGGTCGGTGTCCGCCAGCTTGTCGTTGGTGGGATCGAAACCGACCCAGCCCAGTTCCTCGCCGCACCACAAGTTGACCCAGGCGTGCATGGCGTCGGCGCCGACCAGCCGCTCCTGCCCCGGCGGCGGCAGCGTGCGCAAGTAGCCGCTGACGTAGGCCGCCGGGATGCCGTGCGCGCGCGCGGCGATGATCATGATGTGGCTGAAGTCCTGGCAGACCCCGTGACGCCGGTTGAACGCCTCGATCGGCGGCGTGTCGGTCTCGGTCGCGTCCGCATCGAAGGTGAATTCGCCGTGGATCGCCGACATCAGCGCCCGCCCGGCCTCCATCACCGGCATCGCCTCATTGAGCAGCGACCCCGCCCACCGCCCGATTTCGTGCTGCGGCTGCGCGATCGGCGAGGCGAAGATGTACGACGCGGGCGCAAGATCGGAGAGGTCGGGCTTCTTCATCGCCCGCTCGCGCAGTTCGGCAAGACCCGGCCCGGCGGCATCCTCGACGAAGAACGGCAGCGGCTCGACTTCCACCGTGAAGCGGCTCTCGATCTGGACCTGCGAAGTCACCTCGCGCAGCGCGAAGCGCGCCTCGTTGACGTGGTAGCCGCCCTGCCCCTCCACCACTTGCGCAGGCGAGGGATCGAGCGTCAGCTTGTAGTCGCTCACCACTTGCCCGTTCCAGGGGGCGGGCTTCAGACGCACGTTGAACTGCGCCATGCTGACCGCCTGCGCGTACTTGAGCGTGGTGATATGGCTTACGGAATAGCGCATCAGAGCAGCGGGGTCCTGCGTTCGGCGTCCTCGTTGTCCAGCTGCAGGAAGTAGCGCAGCGAGATCGCATCCGACAGCGCCAGCAACTGCGCTTCCATCGCCGCCAGCCGCTCGGGCGTCATGTCGGTCGCCAGCAGCGCCTGCAGTTCGCCCAGCAGCGCGCGGGCGGCGCGCAAGGGGGGCTCGGGGATATTGTCGTCGCGGGAGGACGGCAGCGCCGAAAGGTGCGCGACGACTTGCGCCACCTGGAACACCAGCGCGCGCGGGTTGTCGGGGTCGAGCAGCACGAGATCGCGCACGGGGTTGAGCGACGGCCCGGTGAGGTAGCGGCTGCGATAGATGATCTGGCTGTCGCACAAGTCGAGCAGGAGGCCTAGCGATGTGACGTCGCCCGCCTTCGTCAATTGCCGCGCGGTGCGGCAGATCGCCTGCGCGCGCTCCAGCCGCTGCCCGATCTCGAGAAAGCGCCACGCGGCCGAGCGCACCATGTTCTCCGAGATCAGCCCCGCGAGGGCGCTGAAATGCTCGGTCAGCCAGCGCGCGCTCGACAGCATCGACTGCGGGCGCTCGACGTTGATCGAGGGCATGGGGCGGCTGACGATGCGCCAGAAATCGCGGGCGAACCGCTCGCGCAGGGCCATGCCGACCTGCTGGCGGCGGCGCATGAGCGTGGCGACGCCGCCGGCCAGCCGCGTCTCGGTAAGCGCGCGGGCGCAGATCTTCGCGATCGGGAGCTTCGCCGTCGCCGCCTCGATCGCTCCGCCTTCGACCAGGAGCGCGGCGAGGCGCGGCAGCGCGGCGCCTTCGGCATCGACGTTGCCGTCGCTGTCCGCCGGGTTGGCGAGGATCGCGCGCACCACCCGCACCATCGCCTCGGCGCGCTCGTTGTAGCGGCCGAACCAGAACAGGTTGTCCGCCGCCTGGCTGGCGAGGATGCCGCCCCCTCGCGAGATCGGCGGCTCTCCGGCCACCCGGCTGCCGAGGTGGGCGGCGGCGGGCTTGTCGTCCACCACCCACAAGTCCGCCGACAAGTCGCCGTCGCCCATTAGCGAGGTCGGCAGCGCGGTGCTGGAAGACAGGCGCGCGAAGCCGCCGGGCATGACCGTCCAGCCGCCCTCGGCCGTGCGCGCTACGAAGGCGCGGACGGTGAAGGGGCGCGGCACGATCTGCCCGTCGATGATCGCGGGCGTGGTGGAAAGGTGGACGATCTCCTGCCCGCAATAGTCCATGGGGCGGCGCCACAGCGCGTCGATCAGCGCGACGCGGGACTTGCCGTCGAGCCCGGCCCCGGCGATCGGATTGCGGTTCGCCAGCGCCTCCACCGGCTGCCCAAATGCGGGAACCAGCGCCAGTTCCTCAAGCCGCGCGGCAACGGTGGAGCTTTCCACCGCCTGCCCGCACCACCATGTCGCGACGTTGGGCAAGATCGGCGCCTCGCCCAGCAGGGTGCGGCACAGGCGCGGCATGAAGGCCGCGAAGGCTGCGGATTCGAGTACTTCGACGCCCGGCCAGTTGACCATCTCGACGCCGCCGCCCGCCCACGCCCCGAACAGGTTGGGCACGCCCAGCTGCGATTTCGCGTCGAACGACAGCGGATCGAGCGCGGTGGTATCGATCCAGCGCCACACCGCGTCCACGCGCTTGGGCCCGGCAATGGTCCCGACGTAGAGCTTTTCGTCGAGCACGGTGAGGTCGCGCCCCTCGACCAGCGGCAGGCCGAGGTAGCGGGCGAGGTGCGCCTGCTCGGCATAAGTCTGGTTGAAGCGGCCGGGCGTCATCAGCGCGATGCGCGGGTTCTCGCGGCGGCAGGCGGCGGCCATGCCCTCTACCATGCCCGAGAAGAACTCCGACAGGCGCCGCGCATGGGCATCGGCCAGCAGGTTGCCGATCGCGCGCGACATCGCGAGGCGGTTCTCCAGCGCATAGCCGATCCCGCCGGCCACGCGCACCCGGTCCTGCAGCACCCGCCACTGCCCACGCGGCCCGCGTGCGAGGTCGGCGGCGTAGACGTGGATGAAGCGGCCCTCATGAGGCGTGCGCCCGATCATGCGCCGCGCGAAGAACGGGCTGCCGGCGACGACGGCGGCGGGAAGATGGCCGTCCGCCACCAGCTTCTGCTCGCCATAGATGTCGGTGGCGATCGCTTCCATCAGCTCGGCGCGCTGGATCAGGCCGCGTTCGACCTGGCTCCACTCCTGCGCGCCGACGATCAGCGGCATCGCGTTGAGCGGCCATGAGCGCTCGTCCTCGTCCCCGGTCAGACGGAAGGCGAGCCCGAGGTCGGCGGCATGGCGCGCGGTGGCGTCCTGCAGCGCCGAAGGGTCGCCATCGGTCGCCGCGGCGAGCCCGGCCGCAACCTTGCGCCACACGTCGGCGACCGGACGGCTGGCATCGCCGAACAGGTCCCCGCGCGAGGCTTCGGCGGCATAGCCGTCAAGCCAGCTCGCGGTCGGGGCGAGATCGGGGCCGGAAGCAGGACGGGTCACCATGGCAAACCTCGTCGTCCCGGACTTGATCCGGGACCGCTGGCCGTGACCAACCCGCTTGGCATCGAGGCGCCTTGCCGATGGCACCTGCCTAAAGACAGCCAGCGGTCCCGGATCAAGTCCGGGACGACGAATGATCTATGCGCGCTGCACCCCTCGAACATGCCCCTACATTAGCCGCGAGGGCCGCCTGAGGTCGAGAGTGTAGGGAAATTCACTCGGCAGCTCCTCCGCAGGCACCGGCAGCGGCCCCGGAGAGTGGCCGTGATCCTGGAACCGCGCCTTGCGCCGGGCCTCGGCCTCGTAGTCGTTGACCGGCACCGTGTCGTAGCTGCGCCCGCCCGGATGCGCGACCTGATAGACGCAGCCACCCAGCGAGCGGCCGTTCCACAAGTCGTAGATGTCGAAGGTCAGCGGCGCATGCGGCGGCAGCATCGGATGCATGCTCTCCGACGGCCACCACGCCTTGTAGCGCACGCCGCCCACGCCTTCGCCGTGCGCCACCTTGGTCAGCGGCACGCGGCGGCCGTTGCAGGTGATGACGTGACGGCCTTCGACAAGCCCTGTCGCCTTGACCTGCAGGCGCTCGGTGGAGCTGTCCACGTAGCGCACGGTGCCGCCGATCGCGCCGGTTTCGCCCAGCACGTTCCACGGTTCGAGCGCGTGGCTGATCTCGAGGTTGACGCCGCCGCCCTCGACCTCGCCGTGGACCGGGAAGCGGAACATGCGCTGCGCCTCGAACCACGACGGGTCGAAGTCGTAACCCGCACGGCGCAGGTCATCCAGCACGTCGAGGAAATCGGCCCAGACGTAATGGCCGAGCATGAAGCGGTCATGCAGCTGCGTGCCCCAGCGCACCAGCGGCCCTTCCACCGGCTCGCGCCAGAACCACGCCGTCAGCGCGCGCAGAAGCAGCTGCTGGGCGCAGGACATGCGGCCCTCGGGCGGCATCTCGAAGCCCCGGAACTCGACGAGGCCGAGGCGGCCGGTCGGGCCATCGGGCGAGAACAGCTTGTCGATGCAGATCTCGGTGCGGTGGGTGTTGCCGGTCACGTCCACCAGAAGGTTGCGGAACAGGCGGTCCACCACCCACGGCGCGGGCTGCTGCATGTGCGGACCGGGCACCTGCGAGAGCGCGATTTCCAGCTCGTAGAGCGCGTCGTGCCGCGCCTCGTCGATGCGCGGCGCCTGGCTCGTCGGGCCGATGAACAGGCCGGAGAACAGGTAGCTGAGCGAGGGATGCCGCTGCCAGTAGGTGACGAAGCTCTTGAGCAGGTCCGGGCGGCGGATGAACGGGCTGTCGAGCAAGGTCGGCCCGCCCAGCACGATGTGATTGCCGCCGCCGGTGCCGATCGAGCGGCCGTCGACCATGAACTTGTCGGCGGTCAACCCGATCTCGCGCGCGCAGTCGTAGAGCGTCTCGGTGATCTCCACCGTCTCGCGCCAGCTGGCGGAAGGATGGATGTTGACTTCGATGACGCCGGGATCGGGCGTGACCTTGAGCACCATCAGGCGCGGGTCCGGCGGCGGCGCATAGCCCTCGATCCGGATCGGCAGCTTCTGCACCTCGGCCACCGCCTCGATCGCGGCGACGAGTTCGAGGTAGTCCTCCAGCGCCTCAACCGGGGGAATGAACACGGCCAGGTAATCGCCGCGAGGCTCGACCGTGACGGCCGTGCGCACGGCGCCCTCGATGATGTCCTGATCGACCGCCGGACCGGTAAAGCTGTGCGGCTCGGGCACCGCCTGGGAACGCTGCGCCGTGCCGACCTCGCGCCCCTGATTGCCGCGCTCGATCGCCTGGAGACGGAAATCGGCGAGGGGTTGGCGCGGCTCTGCCGTGTCGCGCGGGTGAATGTAGGGAAAGTCGGCCGGCGCCACATAGGGCAGCGAGCCCAGCGGCAGGCGATAACCCAGCGCGGAATCGCCCGGAACCGCCGTCAGCACGCCCTTGCGCACGCGCCAGTATTCGCTCTTCCAGCGCGGCGTGGACTTATCCTTCGCGTTCCAGCGCTGCACCGGCAGTACGACGCCGACCGGCTGCTCCACCCCTCGCCGATACGTGCGGCGGAAGCGGCGGGCCAGTTCCTCGTCCTCGATCGCAGGGTCGAGCGGCGTGGTGTTCACCGGCAGTTCGTCCTCGCGCAGCATCCAGACGCCGCGATCCTCGAACACCGGCTGGACGTAGCCGCGCTCCAGCCCCAGCCCCTGCGCCGCTCCGGCCAGCAGGTTGGCGGCGGCGAGCACGTCGATGGTGGGCACCGGATCGGGATCGCCGCCCTTCTCCAGCGGCTTCTCCCCTGCGATCAGGCTGTCGTCATGCCAGATCGGCACGCCGTCCTTGCGCCAGTAGATCGAGTAGCCCCAGCGCGGCAGCGTCTCTCCGGGATACCACTTGCCCTGCCCGTGGTGGAGCAGCGATCCCGGCGCGAACTTCGCGCGCAGCAGGCGGATCAGCTTGTCTGCATAGGCAGCCTTGGTCGGGCCGACCGCGGCGCTGTTCCACTCCGGCGCCTCGAAGTCGGTGGCGGCGATGAAGGTCGGCTCGCCGCCCATCGTCAGGTTTACGCCCCAGGCGGTGAGGTCCGCGTCCACCTTGTCGCCCAGCGCCAGCAGGCCGTCCCAGCGCTCGTCGGTGAAAGGCTTGGTGATGCGCACCGCTTCGGCGATGCGGCTGACGTTCATCTTGAAGTCGAAATCGACTTCGGCGGGCTCGGCCATGCCCTCGATCGGGGTGGCGGAGCGGTAATGCGGCGCGGCGCAAAGCGGAATGTGCCCCTCGCCCGCGAACATGCCGGACGTGGCGTCGAGCGCGATCCAGCCCGCGCCGGGCACATAAGCCTCGGCCCAGGCGTGGAGGTCAGTGACGTCCTCCAGCACGCCGACCGGCCCTTCCTTGGGCAGCACGTCGGCGACCAGCTGGATCGAATAGCCGGACACGAACCGCGCCGCGAAGCCGAGGCGCCGCAGCAGCTGCACCAGTAGCCACGCCGAATCGCGGCACGATCCGATGCCGACCTTCAGCGTCTCCTCGGGCGTCATCACGCCCTGCTCCATGCGGATCACGTAGTCGATGCGCTGCTGCAGGCGGCTGTTGATGTCGACGAGGAAATCGACCGTGCGGCCTTCGTAGTCGGCATGCTGGGCGACCAGCGCCTCGAACAGCGGGCCCTGCTCCTCGACCTCGAAATAGGCGGAAAGGTCCGCTTTCATGCCTTCCGAATAAGCGAAGGGATATTCCTCCGCCTCCGGCTCCACGAAGAAGTCGAACGGGTTGATGACGGCAAGTTCCGCCAGCAAATCGACCTCGATGGAGAAATGATCGACCGGATCGGGAAACACCACGCGCGCCAGCCAGTTGCCGTGCGGGTCCTGCTGCCAGTTCAGGAAATGCTCGGGCGGGCTGATCTTCAGCGAGTAGTTGGGCACCTCCGTCCGACTGTGCGGCGCCGGGCGAAGCCGGATGACCTGGGGGCCGAGACGGATGCGCCGCGAATAGCGGTAGCGGGTGAGATGGTGCAGGGCTGCCTTGATCATCGAAACGGAGTGTGCGCGATTCAATGCTGCACTGCAACGATTGTTCAACAGTGGGCGTAAAACCTTCCCCACACCGTCGCACTTGTGTCATTCTTGCGTGCGAAAGGGCTTCTCGTGAATACCATGGACATGCTGACCGCCAACGAACCCGCGCAGGACGTGGAGGAAACCGAAGACCTCGCCACCCTGCCTTCGCGCTACTTCAACCGCGAACTGAGCTGGCTCGCCTTCAACGAGCGCGTGCTGGCCGAGGCCTGCAACCCGAACTATCCGCTGCTGGAGCGGCTGCGCTTCCTGTCGATCTCGGGCAACAACATCGACGAGTTCCTGATGGTGCGCGTCGCCGGCTTCCACGCGCAGGTGCGCCGCCAGATCGAGGAAATCTCGATGGACGGCCTCACCCCGTCGCAGGCGATCGCGGTCACGCACGAAAAAGTGATGGAGCTGGAGCGAATCCAGCAGGAAACCTGGTCCACCCTCAAGACCCAGCTCGGCGAAGCAGGCATCACCGTCGTCGGCGAGGATGACAAGCTCGACCGCGAGCGCGAGAAGTGGCTGCGCGAATACTTCATCGAACAGGTCATGCCGGTGATCACCCCGCAGGCGATCGACCCGGCGCACCCCTTCCCCTTCGTCGCCAACCAGGGCATCGGCGTACTGTTCTCGCTGACGCGCGAGGCGGACGAGGCGTCGGTGATGGAGATGGTGCTGATCCCCTCGCCGCTGCCGCGCTTCGTGCGCATTCCGGGCGCCGAGGCATCCTGGATCTCGATCGAGGACCTGATCTGCCGCAACACCGAGGAGCTGTTCCCCGGCTTCCGCTTCAACGGCCACGGCGTGTTCCGCATCCTGCGCGACAGCGACCTCGAGGTCGAGGAAGACGCCGAGGACCTCGTGCGCTACTTCCGCACCGCGATCCAGCGCCGCCGCCGCGGCCTCGTCATCGTGCTGCAACTGCAGGGCAAGTTCGACCCGGCCGCCGAGGAAATCCTGCGCACGCAGCTGGGCCTCGACAAGGCCCTCATCATGAAGACCGACGGCATCATCGGCTTCTCGGGCCTGTCGGCGATCTGCGACGAGGACCGGCCCGAGCTGAAGTTCGAGCCCTACACCCCGCGCTACCCCGAGCGCATCCTGGAACATGACGGCGACATCTTCGCGGCGATCCGCGAGAAGGACATCGTCGTCCAGCATCCTTACGAGAGCTTCGAGGTCGTCATCGACTTCCTGCGCCAGGCCGCGCTCGACCCGGACGTGGTGGCGATCAAGCAGACGCTCTACCGCGCGGGCAAGCAGTCGGCGATCATCTCGGCGCTGATCCAGGCGGCCGAGCAGGGCAAGTCGGTGACCGCCGTGGTCGAACTGAAAGCCCGCTTCGACGAGGAACAGAACCTCCTCTGGGCCAGCCAGCTCGAACGCGCGGGCGTCCAGGTGATCTACGGCTTCGTCGACTGGAAGACCCACGCCAAGGTTTCGGCGGTGGTGCGGCGCGAGAACGGTTCGTACCGGACCTACTGCCACTTCGGCACCGGCAACTACCACCCGATCACCGCGCGCGTGTATACCGACCTGTCGTACTTCACCGCCGAACCGGCGGCGGGACGCGACGTGGTGCGCCTGTTCAACTTCATCACCGGCTACGTCGAGCCCAAGAGCCTCGAAATGCTCTCGATCTCCCCGATCTCACTGCGCTCGACCCTCAACGACTGCATCGACGCCGAGATCGCCAATGCCGAAGCCGGCAAGCCCGCGGCGATCTGGGCCAAGCTGAACTCGCTGACCGACCCCGACCTGATCGACCGCCTCTATGCCGCCAGCCGGGCGGGCGTGGACATCGACCTCGTCGTGCGCGGCATCTGCTGCCTGCGTCCGGGCGTGCCGGGCCTGTCGGAGAACATCGCGGTCAAGTCGATCATCGGCCGCTTCCTCGAACACGCGCGCATCTGGGCTTTCGCCAACGGCGCCTACCTGCCAAACCGCCGCGCCAAGCTGTTCATCACCTCGGCCGACGGCATGAGCCGCAACCTCGACCGCCGCGTCGAAGTGCTGCTGCCGATCCGCAATAAGACGGTGCACGACCAGGTGCTCGACCAGGTCATGCTGGCGAACCTGCTGGACTCCGAACAGTCTTGGGATCTGGCGCCGGACGGTTCCTACGACCGCGTCGGCGAAGTGGAGAACCCCTTCAATCTCCACCGCTATTTCATGACCAACCCGTCGCTTTCCGGACGCGGCGCAGCACTCGACAGTGGACGAAAGGTGCCGAAGCTGTCGCTGAGGCGTGGCAACATCTGACACGATGCCCAGCCCCTTCGTCATTGCGAGCGCAGCGAAGCCGCGCTCGCAATGACGAACGACAGGTTCACATTCCCGCGCAAAGATGACGAGAGAGGGGACAAATGTGACCCCTCACACTTCACCTTGCGTCAGCGCCGCTCTAAAGAGCGCATCGCAACCTTGGGCCCTTGTGGTAAGTATTGACCAGAATGATCGGCATCAGCCAGTCCAGCGCCCGGCGCGCCATCATCGACATCGGATCGAACACGGTACGCCTCGTCGTCTACAACGGGCCGCCGCGTTCGCCGGTCGTCGTGCTCAACGAGAAGGTCAACGCCCGGCTCGGCAAGGACCTCGGCCGCACCGGCGCGATCGGCGAGAAGTCGATGCGCACGGCCCTCGCCGCGCTGGCGCGATTCGCCACGCTGCTGCGGCTGCAGGGGGTGGACGACGTCGAATGCGTCGCCACCGCCGCCGCGCGCGATGCCTCCAACGGACCTGCATTCCTTGAGGCCGTGCGCGGCTTCGGTCTCTCTCCCCGCCTGCTTTCTGGCGAGGAGGAAGCCCGCGCCAGCGCCACCGGCGTCATCGCCGCCTTCCCGGGCGCGCGCGGCATCGCGGCCGACCTCGGCGGTGGCAGCCTCGAACTGGTGGAGATCGACGCGGCGGTTCCCGGCGGCATCGCTCCGGGCGGGATCACCCTTCCCTTCGGCACCTTGCGCCTGCCGGACCTGCGCGCGCTGGGCCAGCAGAAGTTCGCCGCTGCCGTGCGCGACGGCCTTTCCGCGCGGGGCTGGGGCGTCAATGGTCACCACGGCGGCCGCGGGATACCGCTCTACATCGTCGGCGGTTCGTGGCGCGCGCTGGCGCTGCAGGCGATGCGCGTGCTCGACTGGCCGGTGGACGATCCGCATGGCTTCGAACTCGCCCCGTCCGAGGCGATGCATCTCGCCCGGCAGTTCGCCAAGGGCAAGCTCGAGAACCCCGATCCGCGCATCTCTGCCTCGCGCCTTGCCACACTGCCCGACGCCGCCGCGCTGATGGCGCAGATGGTCGGGCAACTGCATCCCTCACGCCTGATCTTCTCGTCCTGGGGCCTGCGCGAAGGGCTGCTGCACATGCAGCTTCCCGAGAGCATCCGTCAGGAAAGCCCGATGCTGGCCAGCGTCGCCGATTTCGCGCAGACCGCCCGCGTCAGCGCCGACGACGCCGTGCGCATCGCCGAATGGACCGCCCCCGCCTGCACGCAGGCCCGGACCGACGCCGACTTGCGCAAGGCCGCCAGCCTGCTCGCCCTCGCCGCGATGCGCACCGAACCGAACATGCGCACCGAGGAAGCGCTTACCTGGGCCCTGCGCAAGCGCTGGATCGGCCTCGACATGCGCGGGCGCGGCATGATGGCGATGACCGTCTTTGCGAACTCCGGCGAGACCGAGGTGCCGCCGCAGTTCACCAAGCTGGCCAGCGACGAGGACTTGCGCCGCGCGATTGGCTGGGGCCTCGCGGTGCGCCTGTGCCGACGCCTGACCGGCGGCGTTGCGGGCGGTCTTGCCGCGACCTCGCTGGCCGTGGAGCAGGGCACGCTGGTGCTGACCGTGCAGGACGCCGTGCGGCCGCTCTACGGCGCGGGCAACGGCAAGGACCTGAAAGCGCTGGCCGACTGGCTAAGACTGGGATGCCGGGTGCAGGACGCACAAGGGTCCGCGATCGAGGCGTGATGTTGATCCCGGCTTGATCCGGAAACCTCGTTGCGCGTTGGTGGGGCCTCAACAGGCTCAGCCTGAGCGGGATTTAAAGACCCGCTCTCAAACCCGCTCAGCCTGAGCTTGTCGAAGCCCCATCAACGAAACCCAACAAGCGCATCACACCAGCGTCTTGCTCTCCGCGATCGCCGAGATGCCGCGCTTGCCGCCGCTGCGGTCGAGCTGCACCACGATGTCGATCACCGAGGACGCATATTCCAGCGTCTCCGCGCGGGTCAGGCCGATACCGGTCTGCATCGACATCAGCGCGATCTGCTCCAGCGCACCGCGCGGAGTGTTCGCGTGGACGGTCGAGAACGAACCCGGGTGGCCCGTGTTGATGGCGCGCAGGAAGCTGACCGTCTCGGTGCCGCGCAGTTCGCCCAGCACGATGCGGTCGGGACGCAGGCGCAGCGCCGCTTGCAGGAGGTCGTTGGCCGAGACCTTGGCCTCGCCCAGTTCGCCCTTCACGGCGATGAGGCCGACGCCGTTCGCGCCCGGCAGGCGCAGTTCGGCGGTATCCTCGACCAGCACCACGCGCTCATGCTCCGGGATTTCGGACAGCATCGCATTGAGGAACGTGGTCTTGCCGGTCGAAGTGCCGCCCGAGATCAGGATCGTCCGACGCCGCCGGATCGCGTCGCGCAGGAAGGCGATCGGCTCCAGCATGGCGTCGGGCGCGGGTTCCTCGATATGCGGCGGGATCGGGCCGCGATCGTAGGCATCGAGCGGCAGTTCCAGCAATCGATGCCGACGGATCGCCAGCGCCCAGTTCGCGCGCGTGGCGGGCGGCCCGACCAGCTGGATACGCGCGCCTGAGTGCCCGCCATAAGCCGGAAGCGTCGCCGAGAGCAGCGGATGCTCGCGGTTGATGCCCTGGTGGCTGATCCGCGCGACCTGCTCGGCGAGACGCTGCAGCAGGCGATTGTCCATCTGCGGCAGCGCGATGCACTGCATGCCGGACAGCGCCGCGTCTTCCACCCAGATCTCGCCGGGGCGGTTGACGAGGATTTCGGTCACCGTCTCCTTGTCGAGCCACGGGCGCAGCGGCGCGAGGTAGGCGTCGAGATAGACGCTGCGCGGCTCCGCATGGATGGGCGTGTCAGCCATGGGCGCCACAGTCACGGACGCATGCGCAGCAGCAGGCTGCAAGGTGAGGACTTCGGCCATGATCGCTCACTGAACCGCGCTGAAGTCCAGGTCCTTGGCGGTGAACACGCGGATCGGCTCGCCCTGGCGCACGCGGATGGTCGGGCCGATGCTCGACCCGCTCTGCACCGCCGCCGAGGCCGCCGAAGTGCCGCCGCCGATGACGACGTTGGAACCGCTCGACGCCAGCGTCGTCAGCCCGCCGACTACCGAGAGCAGCATGGCCGAGCCGAAGCGTTCGAAGAAGTGCGTGTTGACCTTGCCCGGCAGGCCGGTCTCGCCGCCGAACGCGATCGCGGGCGAGCCGAGGTTCACCGAGACGCCGTCCGGACGGATCAGGCGGCTCCAGATCACGTAGGCGCGCTTCTGGCCCGCCGTCAGCCCGCTTTTGTACTGGCCGATCAGGCGCGAGGAGCGCGGGACGAGCACGCGCTTGCCGTCGAAGCTGCGCACGTCGGTCGAGACGATGGCGCGCACATAGCCGGGGACGTCGGTGTCGATCGCGGTTTCCAGCACGGCGGGGATCAGCGTGCCCTGCGTGACCGTGGTGGCCGGATCGAACGAGCGTGCGGCCGAAGCGGTCGAGCCGGGGCCGCCGATGCGCGCAGCGAAGTCGTCGTTGGCGGTCCCGCCGCCTGCCTTGGCGACTTCTCCGGCAACACCCGCGACGGGCACGGCGGCGCCGGTGCCCGCGTCGAACACGACGGTCGGGCTGGCGAAGCGGTTGGCCTGAGGTGCGATCTCGGTCCCCGGCGCGGCGGCCAGCACCGGTGCGGGCGCAGGGGCCGGGAGCGGCGCGGGCATCGGGGCCGGAACGGCAGGCGCCACGGCCGCGGGGACGGCGACGGGCGCTGCGGGCTGCGGCGCGGGTGCGGCGGGCTTGAGGTCGGCAGTGCCGTTGCGGGCCGAATCCATCGACCACAGCGTCAGGCCGCCGAGCGCCGCCACGATCAGCACACCGGCGGCAAGGCCGAGGCCGTCGGCCTTCTTGCGCTGGGTGACTTGCGGCAGGACGTTGCGCGTCGCCAGATCGATGACCTGCGCACCTTCGCCCTCACGCGGGTCGGTAGCCGCATCGCCGGAAAAGCGCTCAGGAAAGGCCGAGTTGGACGAGGAATTCGGCGCCATGGATCAGTTTCCCTGTGACGTGGGTGCAGTGGCGGGTGCAGTGGGAGCGACAGTCGGCGCAGCTTGCGGTGCAGGTGAATTCGCCGCGACAGTCGGCACCGCTGCTGGTGCAACCGGCGCAGGCTGGCTCAGGGGCTTGGCCGGACGCGAGGCGAGCGGCAGCGTGTTCACCAGTTCCGCCTTGGTCTTGCCCGAACGCAGGATCAGCGTGTTCGGCACTTCGTCGATCACGATCGTCGCGCCCCGCACCGCATAGTTCACCGGGCCTTCGTCACCCTTCTCGTTGGTTACGAGGATCGCGGGAACCGAAGTCTGTTCGGGCCACAGCAGGTAGGTCGACTGGCCGTCGTCATAGATGCGCGAGGGCAGCAGCTTTTCCGACCCGACGCGCTTCCACGCGAAGTTCAGCGCAGCCGGATCGGCGGGCACGGCGGAAGGATCGCCCAGCGCCAGCCCGGCCTCGGATGCATCCAGCCCTGCGGCGGCAGGCGCGGCCTGCGGCTTGGGCTCATCCTTGTAAGTGAAGCGCAGCATGTAGAGCGGCTTCGCCTTGGTCGAGGCGACGAGGTCGAAGAAATAGGTGTGGCGGTTGGTCACCACCGTCATGTTGGTGCGCGCGGTGGCTTCGAGCGGCTTCACGAAGAGCAGGTCGGCGCGCTTGTTCGGCGTGATCTGCCAAGCCTGCGAATCGCCGACCGCGACGTTCTCGATCGCCTCGCCCTCGCCGAAGGCGATGGTCGCCTGCACGCCGGCCTTGCCGTCGATGCGCACGACTTCGCTCTCGCTGTAGGCGTGGGCGAGCAGGCGGTCGTCCGCCCGGGCGGGAGCCGCCAGCGCGAGCGCCATCAGGCTGCCCGCAAGGACGGTCTTGCGCAGCGTTGCGCGGGTCATCGTGTCTTCTCCTTCGGCAACTTGCCGGTGTCGTTCGAGGCACTGCGGAACCGGCTGCCGATCCCCTTGGCGCGCGTGGCCGAATCGCCCTGACGCAGAGGTTCGATTCCCCCGCCCACGACTTGGGTTACCACGGTTCGCCGGTCGCTTGAACGTGCTGCACTCTCGCCACCCGTCACCGAAGCACCCGCCGCCGCCGCGGCAGCGGCAGATACGGTCGAGGTGCGGCTCTGGTAGGCGGATACAGAGGATGCGGGCGCGGCGGCCGGGGCCGGAGCAGCGGCGTGGCCCTGCGGCGCGTCGCGATCACGCTCGGAAGCGCCGAGGCCGAAGACCTGCCAGCCGGTCACCATCGTCGCGGCGACCTTCACCACCATGACCATCAGCGCGACGTGGACCGAGGCGACGAGGAAGAACGCCATCGCACCGCGCCCGTCGATCTCGCCCGCATTGGCGCTTTCGACCAGGCCCGAGATGATCGGCACCAGCAGTTCCAGCGTGATACCGCCGCCGAGCACCACGAAGAGCGGCGTGATCGCGGTCAGCACGACGCCGCGCAGCCAGCCCGCGGTGAGGCCGCGCGTGCCGCCGAACAGCGCCATGACCACGAAGATCGGCCCGAGCGCGAGCAGCACCGCCAGCGCGATGCGCGCCGTGAGCAGCACGCCCACGGTGCCGAGCAGCAGCAACAGCGCGCCCATCCACATGACGCTTTCGGGCGTGAACAGCCCGCCCGCGCCCTTGGCGGCGATGGCCGCGCCTGCGGCTCCGCCAGCAGCTTCGCCGCCCTCCTTGGCCGCCTGCGCGCCTTGCGAGGTCGCTTCGGAAATCTGGTTGATCGCGGAGAAGACGATGTCGATGCGGTCGCCGAACAGCTGCGTCGCCGAGCCCTTGGCGCCCATCAGCATGCCGGCGATCCAGTCCGGCCCGCCGATCGCGAGGTTCCAGACGACGCCCTGATAGGCAACCCAGCTCGTCGCGAAGGTCAGCACCACGCCGAGCCGCAGCATGCGCGGGCTCAGCGCCGAGATGCCGAGGCTGGAACGCCCGGTCAGCAGCGAGAACGCGAAGAACGCGATGTAGAGCGTCAGGACGATCGTAAGCACCGGGGCCATCGCGCCCCCTGCCCCGAACAGCCGCCCGAAGGCGCCCGCCGCCATCTCGTTCGCCACGCAATCGACCGCGCGCAGCGCAGGGGCGACCCCGGCGGATGCGTATTCGGTGAGCTGTTCGCAGGCGTTCGCCATGAGGCTTACTCCGCCGCCGCCGTCCAGGGCGCGTCTTCGTCCAGTTCCCCCGGCCACTGCATGCCGGTGAGCACCGGATACCAGCTTTCCGGCGCATCGCCGTAGCGTTCGCGCAGGGTGTCGAGCTTGCGCACGGTGCTCTCGCGGCCCGACAGGACGGTGAGCACCTCGGGCATGCCCGAAAGGTCGAGGCGCACCACCACCGAAGAATCCGACTGGCGGATCAGGAAACAGCGCGAATGCGCGGGCAGCGTGCGGATGACGTCGAGTTCGTGCTGTGACAGGCCGAAGCCCTCGCAGTAATCCTCGGCCCGCGCACGCGAATTGGGCATGAACACCATCGTCGCGGTCTGCTCGACAAGGGCGGTGGCGATCTTCGAATCCAGCGCGTCGCGCGCCGACTGGGTCGCGAAGCCGACCAGCGCGTTGCGCTTGCGCAGCGTCTTGAGCCAGTCGCGGATGCGCGCGGCGAAGACCTCGTCGTCGAGCGCCTTCCAGCCCTCGTCGATCAGGATCATCGTCGGCTCGCCGTCGAGGCGCTCGTCGATGCGATGGAACAGGTACATCATGACCGGCGTGCGCAGGCGCGGGCTTTCCAGCAGCGCGGTCATGTCGAAGCCGAGCACGCGCTGGCTCAGGTCGAGGCGGTCGTGCTGGTTGTCGAACAGCCAGCCATGCTCGCCGCCCTGCAGCCAGGCGTCGAGGCGCGAGGCGAGGTCGCCCGGCTCCGGACGGCGCGCGCCCGCCAGCAATTCGCGGAAGTGCGAGAGGCGGCGCAGCGACGGATCGTTGTGATAGGCCGCGTCGACCGCACTGGCGATCGTCGAGAGTTCTTCCGGTCCCTTGGCTGCGAGCAGAACGCCGAGCCAGTCGCGCAGGAAGGCGCGGTTGTGGGCGGTGTCAGGCAGCGCGAGCGGGTTGAAGCCGGTCGGATGACCCGCCGCGACGCGGCTGTAGGTGCCGCCGATGCCGCGCAGGAACACCTCGGCGCCGCGATCCTTGTCGAACAGGATGGTGCGAGGGCCGAACTTCTGCGCCTGCGCGGCGAGGAAGTTCATGACGACCGTTTTACCCGAACCCGACGGACCGATGACGGTGAAGTTACCGAGGTCGCCCTGATGGAAGTTGAAGAAGAACGGCGTAGCGCTGGTGGTGGACAGCAGCGTGACCGCGTCGCCCCAGTGATTGCCGCTCGCCTGTCCCATCGCGAAACCGTGCAGGCTGCCGAAGCAGGCCATGTTGGCGCTGGAGATCAGCGCGCGGCGCACGATGAAGCTCTCGTTGCCGGGAAGCTGACCCCAGAACGCGGGTTCGAGGTTCACTTCCTCGCGCACCGCGACGGCGCCCGCGTCGGCCAGCGAGGCGGCACACATCGCGGTAACCTCGTCCAGCGCATCGAGCGAATCGGCGCGGACCAGAACCGAGAGGTGATGATCGCCGAAACCGACCGAGCCGGTGCCCAGCGCATCGCGCGCGGCGGACATTTCGCGGCGCTCGGCCACGGCTTCCTCGTCGGCGCTGCGCAGGCGGCGGATCGAGAGGTCGATGCGTTCGCGCGCGATCTGCCGGTCGGCAGGAGCGTATGTTTCGGTCAGCACCAGTTCGCAAGGCAGGCGCAGCAGTGCGTCGGTGAGGCCCGGCGCAGTCGAATCGGGGTAGTCCTTGAGGCTCACGATCGAGCCGAAGGTGCCGCCGGTCGCGCCACGCAGTTCCAGCGCGTCCATGCCGAAGCTCACGCGGCGGTAAGGCAGCATGTGGCCGATGTCGGTCTCGTCCGAGGGACGACGCACCGGGCGCATCTCGCCGTTGTAGAGCGCGGAAAGCAGTTCGAGCACTTCCGAGCAGCGGCCCGCAGGCGCGTCGTAGTCGCCCAGCAGGCGCGCTCCATAGGCGCCAAGCGAGGCGACCATCGCCGATGCAGCGGCCTTGAGCGCTCGAACGTCGCCAGGATCGACCTCGGCGTTTTCCGAACCCTTGTTCCTCATGAAGCGGCTGAGCTTGTCCGCCCAGCCCGCCTTGCCGCGCGCCGGACGGCGCACCAGGGTAATGAACTGGTCGTTGACGAACAGCGCGCCCGAACCCGTGCGCGCCCGCCAGCGCGCGTCGATATGCGCGGCGAGCGGATCGTCGAACTGCGCCGCCATCTCGATCTCGACGCGGCGGCGGATGACGTGGTGATAGAGCACGAAGCGCGCATCGAGCGATGAGCGCAGCAGCACCTCGCGCGTGGCGACATGGGCGTTGAGTTCGTCGCTGTCGGCAGTCTCGAACGCGAGGCCGGGCACCATGAGCGAGAGCATGACCGAGCCGTCGCGCAGGCGCACGACGTTATCGTCCACGAGCCCGGCGTAAGGCAGGCGGTCGCCGGCGAGCACTTCCTTGGCTCCCCAGCCCTTCAACGGCGATTTGAAGCTCTTGGCCATAAAAACTGTCGTCCCCCGCGCGCGCAGTCGCTTACGGCGCGTAGCTGTTGCAGCCCCAGCGCTGCCAATTGGCGACGCGCGGGCACTTGCTGACCTTGGCGATCCACAGATCGAACACCCGCGGCTCGCGCAGGCACGCGAGATAGCCGATGCCGTGGATCACCAGCATGACCGGCAGCGTCCAGAAGCTCTTGGTGATGAGGAATATCTCGGTCACCACGGCGAAATTGATAATGAAAAAGCTGTAAGTCACGCCCGCGAACATCTGCGGGCGAGTCAGCGCGCGGTGAACCGGATAGCGGGCCAAAGTCATAGGATCGGGCTCATGGGCTCAGCCCACTGCCGCCGACTGGATGCCGGTCACGATCGCACCCGCGCCGAACAGGATGAACACGCCGATGATCACGGTCGCGCCGAAGCGCCAGTTCATCCGGCCGGTCAGCATCATGAAACCGACGGCCGCCACCGCCATGACGGCAACCGCGGTCGCCACGTTGCCGAGCAGCGTGCCCTGCAGCCAGCCGAGTGCCGCGACGATGGGGCCGGAACCGGCAGGATCGGCCGCAACGGCCTGAGCATGGGCCAGCGAAGGCGAAAGCTGGGCCGCGACCACGGCTGAAACTGCGTAGAAGCAGCGCGCGAAACGGCTGCGAAGATGTGCGTATCGAATCACCATACCCTCCGTATGAGCGCGCAGTGCGCTAGCAGGATGACAGGTGTGTGACGACAGTGCTGCGAACGGATCGTAAATCTCGTCGCAGATGATGAACGGATGACGGTTTTATTTCAGAGGCATCCACGCGGCGCTTGGCTTTGTTTATATGCGCGCCGTCGTGGCTGCCGCGACCTCGAAGGGGAGCGGATCAAGCACTCGGGAAAAATTGGACAGGGCAAGCCTCGCAGAAAAGGGGCGCCCCTCTCGGAACGCCCCTCATCCCCATCGAAAAGAAGACCTCAGCGCGAAGCCATCCGGTTCGCCGCCAGCATGCCGCTGAGCGCGCGCCGCGCCGCGAAACGGGAATCGACCCAGCTGCCGTCAGCCAGTTCGAGATCGTAGCGCACCGGCGTGGATACGGCGGCGCGATAGGCGGAAAGGGCCTTGGCACTCGCACCGGCGCGGGCATAGGCGGCGCCCAGGTTGATCAGCGTGGCCGGATCATCGGATTTGGCCGCGCCGCCCGCTTCGAGCTTGCTGATGGCCTCCTGCGTGCGCCCCGAAGCAAGCTCGGTGTAGGCGACATCGTGCGCCTGCGGCGGCGCGGGCGTTTCCACGGCGAGTGAAAACGCGGACTGGCCCAGGAGGACGGCGGTGGCGAGGGCGGTAAGGGACATGGCGATTTCTCCCGTGAACTATGTCGGTATGCGTCCATCGTCCGCCCAAATCCGCTGCCCATCAAGAAAATGACGTTAGTGTCATAAAAATGCAATCAACCTGTGATCGCCTTACCCTGAGTCGACTCAATCGCAGCTAACTGCGGCTAATACGCAACGTCGTATTACCGTCGTATAAGTGCATATTACTGTCATCGTAATGCCAACAAAGCGTCACCCGTGAAGCCTAGACGCCTCGGTCAGCGAGGGGCGGAATCGTGATCGCCCCCGTTCGATCTGTTCGACCTGAACACGGGGGATTCATCGTGAAGAAAATTTCCGGTCTGCTGCTCATGGGCTGCAGCGCTCTCGCTCTCGCCGGCTGCGGCGCCGACGACATCGCCTCGCCCGGCAACGGCGGCGTGGTCGTCAATCCGAATCCGACCCCCACGCCGGCACCCACCCCGACGCCGGGCACCGGCACCGTGGTCGCTGCGGACAGCTGCCCGACCATCGCGGCTACCGGCGGCCTCACGAATGGCGGCGTGCTCCCCGGACCCGAGGGCACCTGGCGCATCTGCACCCTGCCCGCGCTGATCGACAAGAGCACCAGCCTGCCCAAGCTCGCCGGCGTGCTCTACCGCATCAACGGCCGCGTCGATGTCGGTTGCGACGGCGGTTTCAAGGCGCCGACCGCTGCGGCTCCCTTCACCACCACCACCGCGACCTGCGCCAGCCGCTCGCTCACGGCCGACACCAACGTCACCCTGACCATCGATCCGGGTGTCATCCTTTACGGCGAAAACACGTCCGAGGCCGCCTGGATCGCGGTCAACCGCGGCAACAAGATCAATGCCGAAGGCACCGCCGACAAGCCGATCATCTTCACCGCGCGCGAGAACGTCGTCGGCACGGCCAGTGAATCCACGAACGGCAAGTGGGGCGGCATCGTGCTGCTCGGCCGCGGCGTCGTGACCGACTGCAACTACGGCGCGACCAATGCCTCGCTCGCATCGCACACGTGCGAGCGCGACACCGAAGGTGCTGTTGCCAAGGCCGTCTTCGGCGGTATCGACAACACGTACAACGCCGGCATCATGAAGTATGTCCAGATCCGCTATTCGGGCTACCTGCTGAGCGATGGCAAGGAACTTCAGGCCCTGACCACCGAAGGCATCGGCAGCGGCACCACGCTGGACTACGTCCAGTCGGTGAACAGCTCGGACGACGGCATGGAGTTCTTCGGCGGCAAGGTGCAGTTCAAGCACTACATCGCCGTCAACGCCGACGACGACAGCCTCGACATCGACACGGGCCTCGAAGGCTACTTCCAGTACGTGCTCCTGCTGCAGAAGAGCGGCCAGGGCGACGCGCTGATGGAAATCGACACGGGCGGCAAGGAAGAGGAAACCCCCCGCCAGAAGACCATCGTCGCCAACTTCACCGCGATCCAGCCGGTGACCAGTTCGAACAACGAAGGCAGCGACAAGGCTTCTACGCTGATCCGCGGCAACTCGGACATCACCTGGGTCAACGGCATCATCAATACGCCGAACAACGAGTGCCTCAGCCTTCAGGGCACCGGCACGACCCCGGCCACGCTCAAGGCGTACAGCACGGTCATGACCTGTGGCACGCCCAAGTACATCGGCGGCGGTTCGTACAACGCGACCTCGGCGGCTGCCGTCTTCGGTTCGGGCAGCAACCTCAACAACGACGCCTTCACCTCGACGCTAACGAACACCTTCGTCAACGGTTCGGCGGAAAGCGGTGTCGCCGGGTACACCGGCCTCAAGGCGCTGTCCTCGTTCTTCGACCAGGTGACCTACATCGGCGCCGTCAAGGACGCCGCGGATGTCTGGTACAAGGGCTGGACCTGCGACACGGCTACCGCGCCGTTCGGCTCGGGCCAGGCCTGCACGGCGCTGCCCACCACCTGATCCGACCGCCCGCTGCATAACGAAAGGGGGGGCGGTCCATTCAGGCCGCCCCTTTCTTACGTATCCGATACTTGTTCCAGGGGGACATCCAATGACCAAGCCGCGGCTGATTTCGCTGCTGCTGCTCTCCACCGCGATGCTGGCGCCTTCGATCGCCGCCGCTCAGGAGAGCGCACCCACCACCACTGGCAACGCCAGCCCCGAAGCGCCGGCAATCGGCGACGAAAACGCGTCCGGTGGCGAGGAAGCGCCTGACGTCTCGATCCCGGGCGGCGCCATCATCGTCACCGGCCAGCGCAACCGCAACATCGAGCGCACCGCGCCGCAGGTCATCTCGGTGCTGTCGAGCGAGCAGATCGCCCGCACCGGCGAAGGCGACATCGCCGGCGCCCTCGGCCGCGTCACCGGCCTCTCGGTGGTCGGCAACGGCTACGTCTACGTGCGCGGCCTCGGCGACCGCTATTCGCTGGCGCTGCTCAACGGTTCGCCGCTGCCCAGCCCCGAGCCGCTCAAGCGCGTGGTCCCGCTCGACCTGTTCCCGACCAGCATCGTCGCATCCTCGCTGGTGCAGAAGAGCTATTCGGTGAACTTCCCCGGGGAATTCGGCGGCGGCGTCATCAACCTGACGACCAAAGCGATCCCGACCGAAAGTTTCCTCCAGATCGGCGGCGGCGTTACCTGGGACACCGAGAGCACCAACAAGCTCTCCTACGGCTATTACGGCAGCAAGACCGACTGGACGGGCTACGACAACGGCAACCGCTCGATCCCGTCGGCGCTACAGGACTATTTCAACAGCGGTACGGTCATCAACCCGGGCAGCACGCAGGCGCAGGAACTGGGCGGATCGCTCGTCACCAGCCGTAACGCGGTGCTGCAGCGGATCGACAAGACCCAGCCGAACTTCTCGGCGAGCCTTTCGGCCGGCACGTCGTTCGACCTGGGCGGCGCGACATTGGGCGTCATCGCCACCGGCGGTTACTCCAACTCGACCCAGACCAAGGCGATCCTGCGCCAGCGCGCGCAGGGCACCACCGCCAACCCGGAACAGCTCTGGGAAGACGGCAATGCGGTCAACACGGACAACCGCATCGTCGCCAACGCGCTCGTCACCGTCGGCCTGGAATGGGACGAGAACCAGATCCGCTGGACCAACGTCTATATCCACGACACCGACAAGCATTCCAGCCTGAGCATCGGCAAGCGCAACAACAACCGCACCGCCGACTACATGGACCAGACGACCGCGTGGTATGAACGCCAACTCATCGACACGCAGCTGGTCGGCGAGTTCAAGCCGGACGACAAGACCTCGATCGACGTGCGTGTGGGTTATGCCAATTCGAAGCGCCTCGCGCCCTTCGAAATCGAGGCCCAGTACCTTCGCACCAATGCGGCGGCAGATCCTTATGGCGACATGTTCGTCAACCGCCTCGGCAACGGCAACCAGGATCCCACCAACGTCACGTTCTCGCGCCTGAACGAGAACGTGTGGTCGGCGGGCCTCGACGTCTCGCACCGTTTCTTCGATGGATGGACCGGTACGGTCGGCTATGCCTACCAGCTCAACGCACGCACCAATTCGCGCCGTTCGTTCGCGATCTTTGCGAGCGGGGATCCCGAGTTGATCTCCGGCTTCGGCACGCTGCGTCTCGACTACCTGCTCCAGCCGGGCATGTGGGCCCTCGGCAACAACGGCGTCGATTACAGCCTGCAGCTGCGCGAGCCGGGAGCCAGCGTGGCGAACTTCGATTCGCGCCTGCTCAACCACGCCTATTACGGCAAGATCGACGGCCAGCTCACCGATACCCTGTCGTTCGATGCGGGCGTGCGCTGGGAATGGGCAAAGGAAACCACCATCCTGCGTCCGATCGGTGGCACCGCCAGCCAGCCGACCGCGCTGAAGAACGAATACTTCCTGCCCGGCGGCACGCTGACCTGGGAAGTCCAGCCCGGCATGCAGGTTCGCCTGAACGCCTCGAAGACGATCGCGCGCCCGCAGTTCCGCGAGCTGCTGTATCAACCGTACTTCGATCCGGACACCAACCGCTCCTACCAGGGCAACCCGTTCCTCACCGACAGCAAGCTGACCAACGTGGAGGGCCGCGCCGAATGGTACTTCGCACCGGAGCAGCGTTTCGCGTTCGGCGCCTTCTGGAAGCGGATCGACAAACCGATCGAATCGTTCCTGACCGGGCCTGAGGCGTTCATCACCTCGTATGCCAACGCCCCCAAGGCCGACCTCTACGGTGCCGAGGCCGAAGTGCAGAAGTACGTGTATCTCGATGGCATGGGCAAGTTCTTCACGGATCGCCGCCTCGTCCTGATCGGCAACTACACCTACACCAAGTCGAAGCTGAAGGTCGGTGCCAGTGACACGGTACGCGTCTACGGCGCGGGCACCGGCGCCTCGCTGGCGAGCGACTATTTCCGCGACGGCGCGCCGCTGACCGGCCAGTCGGAGCACATCGCCAACGTCCAGATCGGCCTTGAGGATACGCAGAACCTGTCGCAGCAGACGATCCTGCTCAACTACGCGAGCAAGCGTGCGGTCAGCCGCGGCCTTGCCAATTCGAACCAGCCCGACATCTTCGAGTATCCCGGCTTCACCATCGACGTGGTGATCCGCCAGGGCATCATGATCGGCGACAAGCAGATCGAACTGAAGGCCGAAGGGCGCAACCTTACCGGTCGCGGCCACTTCGAATACCAGCAGTTCGACGATGGGCGGGTGAACTACAACACTTACGACGTGGGCCGGATGTTCTCGCTCTCGGCATCGATCACTTTCTAAGCCGTCTTTTCCGGGGAGGCACCTGCCCTCCCGACGGCAACCTCATGGCCCGGTCGCCCAGCGACCGGGCCTTTCTTTTTGCGCTTCCCAAAACGGCAGAACATCGGTAAGCGCGGGTCCGTCATCTGGGGAGTAGCCGCCCGCGCATTTTGCGGGACCTGCCGTCAACACACTTGGTCGAGAGGCCATGGCGCGCAGGAGGACGTTTCCAAACGTCCGGGCGAGACCAATGACGCATGCGGTTTCGCTCGGCCGGGCGGATTCCGAATGCGTCGTTGCGTTTCGTTTCCGCCCGGCCCGGAGTACCATGACCTTGGAAGCCCTGCTCGCATCGACCGCTGTGGTCGCCCTCGCCGAGATCGGCGACAAGACCCAGCTTCTCGCCATCGTCCTCGCCACGCGCTTCAAGCGGCCCTGGCCGATCGTGGCGGGCATCTTCGTGGCGACGATCGCCAACCACTTCCTCGCCGCCCTCGTGGGCGAGCAGGCGGCCGCCTTCCTCGACGGGCAGTGGTTCCGCTACCTCGTCGCCGCCAGCTTCATCCTGATGGCTGGCTGGACGCTGATCCCCGACAAGTTCGACGAAGACGAGGAAGCCAAGCCCAGCCGCTTTGGCCCCTTCCTGGCGACCGCCATCGCCTTCTTCCTGGTCGAGATGGGCGACAAGACCCAGATCGCCACGATCGCGCTGGGTGCCCGCTTCCAGAGCGTGGTGCCGGTGATGATGGGCACCACCATCGGCATGATGATCGCCAACGTGCCGGCGGTGTTCCTCGGCAATGCCCTCATCAAGAAGGTGCCGCTGAACGTCGTGCGTACGGTGGCGGCGCTGCTGTTCCTGGTGATCGGCCTGTGGCTGCTCGCACAGACGGCGGGCCTGCTGGGCTGAAACGCAAAAGGGGCCGCGGCAAGGCGGCCCCTTTATGATTGCGTCGGTTGATGCCGATGGGGCTTCGACAGGCTGCGCCTGACCCTTCGACAAGCTCAGGGTGAGCGGGAGGTAGAGTAAGTCTCCCAATTCCGCTCAGGCTGAGCTTGTCGAAGCCCCTTCAGCCCAGGCCTTACGCCACGTCCATCGCATAGCCCGCCGCGCGCACGGTGCGGATCGGATCCGTCTCGCCGTCGCGGTTGATCGCCTTGCGCAGGCGGCGGATGTGAACGTCCACCGTGCGCTCGTCGATATCCGAGTCCATGCCCCAGACGCCGTCGAGGATCTGCTGGCGCGAGACCACGCGGTTCGGACGTTCCATGAAATAGCGCAGCAGGCGGAACTCGGTCGGACCCAGATGCAGCGCCTCGCCGCCGCGACGCACGCGGTGGCTGGTGGCGTCGAGTTCGATATCCCCCCACGACAGCACGCTGCCCGCCAGCGACGGCCGCGCGCGGCGCAGCAGCGCTTCGATGCGGGCCATCAGTTCGCGCGGGGAGAACGGCTTGGTGACATAGTCGTCAGCGCCGGTCTTGAGGCCGCGGATCATGTCCTCTTCCTCGCCGCGCGCGGTGAGCATGATGATCGGGACCGAGGCGGTTTCCTTGTCCTTGCGCAGCTGGCGGCAAACCTCGATGCCGGGCACCTGCTCGATCATCCAGTCGAGCACGATGGCATCGGGCGTCTGCTCGCGCACCATGACGAGGGCTTCCTCACCGTCGGGCGTGGAACGCACGTCGTAGCCTTCGGCCGAGAGGTTCCAGGTCAGCAGTTCGCTGAGGGCGACGTCGTCTTCGACGACGAGGATCGAGGCCGCGCTCACGACAGCATTCCCGAGCTGGTATCATCCGTCAAAGAGTCACGCTCCGTGCAGTACTCGCCGGTCGCGGCGTAATAGACCATCTCCGCCACGTTGGTGGCATGGTCGCCGATGCGCTCCAGGTTGCGGGCGATGAAGAGAAGCTGCGCGGCGCTGGTGATCGTCGCGGGGTTCTCCATCATGTGCGTCAGCAGCGAGCGGAACAGCGTGTTGTAGAACTGGTCCAGCTTCTGGTCGCGCTTGATGACCTCCACCGCCAGCTGCGCATCGCGCGAGCCGTAGGCGTTCAATACATCGCGCACCATGGACTCGGCGATCTCGGCCATGGCCGGGACCAGCGTTACCGGGTCGATCTTGGTGCGGCCTTCCAGCGCATTGACGCGCTTGGCGATATTCTTGGCATAGTCGCCGATGCGCTCGATCACGCCCGAGATCTTGAGCGCGGCGATGACGTCGCGCAGATCGTCGGCCATGGGAGCACGCAGCGCGATGGTACGCACGGCGAGGCGGTCCACCTCGGCCTCCAGCGCATCCAGCTTGGCGTCGGCGGCGACGACTTGTGCGGCGAGTTCCTCGTCATGATGGACGAGCGCGGTGATGGCGTCGCGGATGGCGACTTCGGCGAGCCCGCCCATCTCGGCGACGAGGCCGCGAAGCTGCCCGATCTCGGAGTCGAAGGCCTTGACGGTATGGTCTACCATGGCGTGTCCCTGCTTATGCCAACACTCAGCCGTAGCGGCCGGTGATGTAGTCCTTGGTGCGCGTTTCGCGCGGATTGGTGAAGATCTGGTCGGTCTCGCCGTATTCCACCATGCTGCCGAGGTGGAAGAAGGCGGTGCGCTGCGACACGCGCGCGGCCTGCTGCATCGAGTGGGTGACGATGACGATGGCGAAGCTCTCCTTCAGCTCGTCGATCAGTTCCTCGATGCGCGCGGTGGCGATCGGGTCGAGCGCGGAACACGGCTCGTCCATGAGGATGACTTCGGGGCTGACGGCGATGGCGCGCGCGATGCACAGGCGCTGCTGCTGGCCACCCGACAGCGCGGTGCCGGCGTCGGTCAGGCGATCCTTGACCTCTTCCCAGAGGCCCGCCTTGGTCAGCGCGTTCTCGACGATGCGGTCCATGTCCGACTTCGCGCTGGCGAGGCCGTGGATGCGCGGGCCGTAGGCGATGTTCTCGTAAATCGACTTGGGGAACGGGTTCGGCTTCTGGAACACCATGCCGACGCGGGCGCGCAGGGCGACCGAGTCCATGGTGGACGCATAGATGTCCTCGCCGTCCAGCAGGATCTGGCCGTCGACGCGGGCGCCGGCGATCGTGTCGTTCATGCGGTTGAGGGTGCGCAGGAACGTCGACTTGCCGCAGCCCGAGGGGCCGATGAAGGCAGTGACGATCCCGTTGTCGATGTCGATCGAGACGTCGTTGATCGCCTTCTTCTGTCCGTAGAAGACGTCGACGTTGCGGGCGGTGATCTTGGCTTCGGTCATGGTTCTACCAGCGGACTTCGAATTTGTTTCGAAGGTAAATGGCGATGCCGTTCATGGCGAGCAGGAAGACCAGCAGCACGATGATGGCGGCGGAAGTGTTCTGGACGAAAGCCTTGTCGATTTCGTCGGACCACAGGAAAATCTGCATCGGCAGCACGCTCGACGGGGCGGTCAGGCTGTCGGGCGGGGTGACGACGAAGGCGCGCATGCCGATCATCAGCAGCGGCGCGGTTTCACCCAGCGCGCGGGCCATGCCGATGATGGTGCCGGTCAGGATGCCCGGCAGCACGAGCGGCAGGACGTGGTGGAACGTCGTCTGCACCTTGCTCGCACCGATGCCGTAGGCGGCCTCGCGGATCGAGGGCGGGACCGCCTTGATCGCGTTACGGCCCGAGATGACGATGACCGGCATGGTCATCAGCGCCAGCGTCAGACCGCCGACCAGCGGCGACGAACGCGGCATCTGGAAGGTGTTGATGAACACCGCCAGACCCAGCAGGCCGAAGATGATCGAAGGCACGGCGGCGAGGTTGTTGATCGACACCTCCACCCACTCGATCCACTTCTTCTTGGGCGCGAACTCTTCCAGATAGATCGCGGCGAGCACGCCCATCGGGAAGCTGAGCAGCAGCGTCACCATCATGGTGAGCAGCGAGCCCTTGGCCGCCCCCCACACGCCAGCCGCGCTGGCATCGGTGGAGTCCGAGCCCGAAAGGAAATCCCAGTCGAGACCGCCGAGGCCGTTCTTTAGCATGATGACGAGCAGCAGCGCCAGGAAACCGAGGCTCAGGACAATCGCGCCGAGGCCGATCACCTTGAACCGCTTCTCCGCGGCGTGGCGCTTCGCGAGGCGGCGGACCGCCTCGGGCGAATTCCAGTCTGACTTACTCATAGGCTTCGCGGAACCGCTTCACGACGCGCAGGGCGACGATGTTGAGGATGAGGGTGACGATGAACAGCACCAGGCCCAGCGCGAAGGCCGACAGCGTCTTGGGGCTGTTGAACTCCTGGTCGCCGGTCAGCATCTGGACGATCTGGTAGGTCACCGTGGTCATCGAGGCGAACGGGTTCGCCGAAAGGTTGGCGGCGGCACCGGCGGCCATGACGACGATCATCGTCTCGCCGATGGCGCGGCTGATCGCCAGCATCACGCCCGCGACGATGCCGGGCAGCGCGGCGGGCAGCAGCACCTTCTTGATCGTCTCCGAGCGGGTGGCGCCAAGGGCCAGCGAACCGTCGCTCATCGCGCGGGGCACCGCGGCCAGCGCGTCGTCGGCCATCGAGGAGACGAAGGGGATGATCATCACGCCCATCACCAGACCTGCGGCCAGCGCGCTTTCGGTGGAGGGGTTCTGCATGCCGATCGAGGCGGCGAAGTCGCGGATCAGCGGGGCGACGGTCAGCGCCGCGAAGTAGCCGTAGACCACGGTGGGAATGCCCGCCAGAATCTCCAGCATCGGCTTCACCCACTTGCGCACGTCGCGCGTGGCGTACTGGGTCAGATAGATGGCGCTCATCAGGCCGAGCGGGATCGCGACGACCATGGCGATGATCGCGCCGATGTAGATCGTGCCCCAGAACAGCGGCACCGCGCCGAAGTTGTTGTTGATGTTGTCGCCCATCGTGCTCGCCGGCGACCAGTGGGTGCCGGTGAGGAAGGCGATCGGCGACACGTCCTTGAAGAACATGCCCGCCTCGAACACGAGCGAGGCGACGATGCCGAAGGTTGTCAGGATCGCCAGCAGCGAAGCCGCCAGCAGCACGCCCAGCACCAGCCGCTCGACGTGGGTGCGCGCCTTGAAATCCGGGCGGATGCGCGTGAAGCCGAAGGCGCCGCCCGCAAAGGCGACGATCAGCACGATCACCGCGCCGATCAGGCCGAACTTCACTTGCGCCTGCCGGAACGGCTCGACCAGCGCCTGCGCCTCCGGGTTGAAGGCGACGGCATTGGGATCGGAGGCGATGGTCTGCGCCTCGGCGACGATGGCGCCCAGCTGGAACGGGTCGGTCGGCAGGCCATGCGCGGCGGGGGTGGCGAAGACCGCGCCTTGGACGAGGCCGGGCATCACCGCCTGCCATACCAGCCAGGCGACCAGCGCCGGGACGACGATCCACAGCGCCAGATGCCAGCCGTGATAGGCGGGCATCGAGTGCATCGATCCCCGGCCGGTATAGAGCAGCCGCGCCCGGCCGCGCGCGGCGAACCAGCCGACAAGGCCGAGGCCGAGGACGGCCAGGAGAACTCCGGTGAGTATCATGTCTGGCCGCCCGGCCCTTTCCTCAAGTGCTTACTTCAGCTCGGCAGGGTCGAGCGGGGTCATGTTCGCGACGATGTCGGCGCTTTTCTTGCGCACGTCGTCCGGCGAAATGACCATGCCCTTCTTCTGGGCCAGGCCATCGGGGCCCCACGACTTCACCCACTCGGCGACGTAGCCCTGCAGGCTCTTGATCGGCGCGAGGTGCTGCTTCTTCACGTAGATGTAGAGCGGACGCGCACCAGGGTAGGAATAGTCCGAGATCGTCGCGTAAGTCGGCGTCACGCCCGACATCGGGATACCCTTCAGGCTGTCCGGGTTCTCTTCGAGGAACGAGTAGCCGAAGATGCCGACGGCCTTGGGGTTCTGCGAGATTTTCTGGACGATCAGGTTGTCGTTCTCGCCGGCGTCCACATAAGGGCCATCCTCGCGAATGTCGTGACAGACTGCCTCGTACTTGTTCTTGTCGCTGTCCTTGAGCGCCTTGGTGGCGGCATCGGTCTTGCAACCGGCCTCGAGGATCAGTTCCTTGAGCGCGTCACGCGTGCCGGAGGTCGAGGGCGGGCCGTAGACGAGGATCGGCTCGGCGGGGAGCGACGGATTGACGTCCTTCCAGGTCTTGGCGGTGTTGGGCTTGCCGAAGGGGTTGGCCGCCAGCGCCTTGTAGATGTCGGTCGGGGTCAGCTGGAAGCCGGGGCCGCTCTTCGATTCGGCGAAGGCGATACCGTCGATGCCCACTTGGATCTCGACGATCTCCTTGACGCCGTTCTTCTGGCATTCCTCGTACTCGGACTTCTTCATCCGGCGCGAGGCGTCCTCGATGTCGGGGTGCTGGGCGCCGACGCCGGCGCAGAACAGCTTCATGCCCGCGCCCGTGCCGGTCGATTCGATGACCGGCGACTTCACGCCAGCAGCCTTGGCGTAGCCTTCCGCAACCGCAGTGGCGAACGGGTAGACGGTCGAGGAACCGACGGCGCGCACGAAATCGCGCGAACCGGCCGAGGAACCACCCGAACCACCGCAAGCACTGAGAGCGGCAAGCGAGACGGCGGCGAAAATGAAAGTCTTGGTCGTACGCATTGATAAACCCCTTGGGCTTCTATCCTGGGACGCCCCTATTGGGCTTCAATGACACTTCCATGACAAAAAGATGACATCGTTGCGCGGCCTGATAAAATTGCCCGTCCCAACGGTGCCCAGGCGGCCGTTTCCCCGCCATGCCCGGACGGGTTTTGCCCGACCTTGCAGATACATGCGCTTGAACGGGGTCTACGAGTGAGCGCAACCGATGGCAAGCACGTCGATGAAAGCGCTTTGCCGCCTTCGAATCGCCCTGACGCATCAGGGCGCGCATCGGTCGAAGACGCAAGCACCTGTCATTATTTTGCAACGTTCTCGCACCGAAACCTTCCGTAACGCCGCAAAAACGGCCCCATCCGCCGGCGGAATGCGAGAAGCTGTCTCGGAAATGTCATTTAACCGTCATTTTGAGGACATACTGGCCACCTGCAAGACACCCGATTCCTTGCGAGAGAAACCGACGCCGATGCGCACATTTGCTGCCGGAACCGCCATGGCCCTCGTCATGACAACCATGGCCGTGCCTGCCTTTGCACACCCCGCGAACGGGGAGGACGCCGAAGCGCTGCGTGCCGAGGTCCGGGCTCTTCGCGCTCGGCTCGAAGCCCTGGAACGCCGACTTGGTTCGACACCGGACGTGCAGACCGCAGCAACGGACCCCGCCACACGGCAGACCAACACCTCGGCGCCCATTCTCGCCGCCACGACCGATCCGATTGTGAAGTCCGACGACGAAACCGCAATCGCATGGAAGGGCAGTCCGCAATTCACGCAAGGCGGCAAGGCCTTCAAGGTCAAGGGCCGCATCCAGGCCGATGCCGGATTCGTTTCCGTCCCCGGGGGACTCGACGACCGGGGACTGGGTTTCTCCAGCGAGATGCGCCGCCTGAGGCTTGGCGGCGAGGGATCGCTGGCCCGCAATCTCTCGTACAAACTGGAGTTCGAGCTTTCCGACAACGCGGTGGACCTCGTCGATACCTTCATCACGTACAGGAACGGGCCGTGGCAGGTGCAGATTGGCAACCAGAATGCGTTCTGGTCGCTCGACGAACTGACCGGCGACACCTCGGGCAGCGTCATGGAGCGGGCTGCCTTCACCGACGCCTTCAACTTCGAGCGCCGCCTCGGCCTTGGCATGCAGTACGGCAAGGGTCCGTGGATCGCGCAGTTGGGCGTGTTCACCGACGATCCGAGTTCGCTCGCCAATTCCAGCGACGGGGTCAACGGCGGGGACGAGAACAACAGCTATTCGGTCGATGGACGGCTGGTGTTCGCGCCCAGGCTGGGCGAGATCCAGCTGCATCTGGCAGGCTCGGCGCACTGGCGCCGGCTCGGGCGTCTCGCCGAGGCAAGCACCCGCTATCGGCAGCGTCCCTATGCCCACGGCACCAACACCCGCCTGATCGGCACGCCCGCGATGAATGTCGAGGACGAGACGATGTACGGCGCGGAAATGGCGGCGATCTCCGGCCGCTGGTGGGGCGCGGCGGAATACTACCACCTCGCCGCCGACCGCGTGGGCCTGCCAACCGTGGGCTTCCAGGGGGCCTACGGCGAAGTCGGCTATTTCCTCACCGAGGGCGATTCGCGCGGGTACAAGGGCGGCATCTTCACGACCAACGCGCCTGCCCATCCGCTCGACAAGGACGGCCCCGGCTCGATCCAGGTGGCGCTGCGCTACGACTGGCTGGACCTCAACGACCGCGACATTCGCGGCGGCACGCAGAACGGCTATATCGCCGCACTGGTGTGGTCGCCGATCCAGTACCTGCGCTTCAACGTCAATTACGCGCTGATGCGCTATAACGGAGCGGCGGCGCTGCCCTCGGGCGAGCGCAGCTACGATGCCAACGTGGTGGGCACGCGCTTCGAGCTTGATTTCTGAGACTGGGTGACGCTGTGCGCCGAGGGGGCTTCGACAAGCTCAGCCTGAGCGGAATTGGGAAGTTTACCCTGCCTCCGCTCATCCTGAGCTTGTCGAAGCTCCCTCGGCCGTATCTTACTCTCCCTTGAGCGGCAGCATCAGCGAGGCGGTGGTGCCGATGCCCTGCCGGCTCTCGATGTCGAAGCGGCCGCGGTGGCGCTCGACGATATGCTTGACGATCGACAGGCCCAGCCCGGTTCCGCCCACCGCGCGGCTGCGACTGGTATCGGCGCGGTAGAAGCGCTCGGTCACGCGCGGCAGGTGTTCGGGGCCGATGCCCTCGCCCTCGTCGCGCACGGTGACGAGCACCCAGCCGGTGCTGGCGGCCTCCACGGACACTTCCACGGGGCCTTCGGGCTTCGCATACTTGCGCGCATTGTCGATGAGATTGCGCAGGACCTGCGAAAGCTGGCCGCGATCGCCCGCGATGACCGCTTCGGATTGGTTGGCCCGGACATGGACTTCCATCGTGCCCTTGAATTCGCCCGCCACTTCATGCGCCAGTGCGACGACATCGACGGTGTCAGAAGGCGCCTCGTGCTTCACCGCCTCGATCCGCGAAAGCGACATGAGGTCCGAAATCAGCGCCTGCATCCGCTGCGCCTCGTGGCGGATGGTGCCGAGGAACCGGTTGCGCAGCCCCTCGTCGCCGCCCGCCTTGGGGTTCATCAGCGTCTCGCAATAACCGATGACGTTGGCGAGCGGGGTACGCAGTTCGTGGCTGGCATTGGCGACGAAATCGGCGTGGGACTTGGCCACGCTGACCCGCTCCGACAAGTCATAGAGACTGACCAGCCGCTCGTAGAGGCCGACGACCTTGCAGTCGACTTCCCACACCGACCCGCCGGTGGACAGCCCCTTGACCCGCGCCGAACCGCCCTCGTCGCTGAGAATCGCGGCGACCGCGCGCGGCTCGCGAATGGCGATGCGCACGTCCTGCCCGACGATATGGGCGCCCAGCAGTGCCTTCGCCGCGCTGTTGGCGAAGCGCACCTGCCCCCGCACGATCATCATCGCGGGGGTCTGGAGATGTTCGAGGAGGTGGACGCCCTCGATGCTCATGCCTGTAATGCTCCTGAGGTCGCGGTGGGTGTGCGCCGAAGATTCAAATCCGCGCGTGACATGGTTCCAAGACACTATTGTTGCAACATTCGTATTCACCAACGCCGGAAATGACATTTCCGTGTCCATTCGCCCCTCGGCGAGTTTGGAAAACGTGCTTGCATGCCTTCAGCGCCCTAGCGCTCGGCGGCGGCCTTTGTTATGGCGCAACCGCATGGCGGTCCGCCCACAAGTGGACATGACGCCGTGCAGCCTTGAGAACAATCATCAACGGCTGCGAGGAGGAGCGCGGTCGTCCGGTGGAAAGGGTACCGTGACGCAATTCACTTCCGATCGCCTGCTCCTCTTCGGCGCCACGGGCGATCTTTCACGCAGGATGCTCCTCCCCTCGCTTTGCGCGCTCGACGCGGAAGGCCTGCTGGGTCCTGACATCGAAATCATCGGCACGGCCCGGTCGGACATGGACGACCAGGGCTTCCGCAACTTCGCGCGCGAATCGCTGGAGCAGTTCCTGCCCGCCGGTCGCCGAGGCAGCCTGGCGCAGTTCCTCAACCGACTGAGCTACCAGCCGCTCGACGCCAATGACATCGACAGCTTTCACGCGCTGGCCGAGAAGGTGGGCACCCCGAAGCAGGGCCTTTCGATCTTCCTGTCCACTGCGCCCAGCCTGTTCGAACCGACCATCCACGGTCTGGAGAAGAGCGGCCTTGCCAGCGGCAACGTGCGCATCGGGCTCGAAAAGCCGCTCGGGGTGGACCTCGCATCGAGCAAGGTCATCAATGACGCGGTGGCCAGCGCCTTCCCCGAGGACCGGATCTTCCGGATCGACCACTATCTCGGCAAGGAGACGGTGCAGAACATCCTGGCGCTGCGCTTCGCCAACCTGATGTTCGAGCCGCTGTGGAACGCCGCGCACATCGACCACGTGCAGATCACCGTGGCCGAGACCGTGGGCCTCGAATCGCGCGTCGCCTATTACGACGACAGCGGCGCCCTGCGCGACATGGTGCAGAACCACATGCTCCAGTTGCTCGCGCTCGTGGCGATGGAGCCGCCGGTTTCGTACAATGCCACCTCGATCCGCAACGAGAAGGTCAAGGTCCTTCACTCGCTGCGCAAGGTGAAGCCCGAGGAAACCGTCACCGGCCAGTACCGCGCAGGCGCGATCACCGGCAAGGCCGTGCCCGGCTATGATGAAGAACTCGGCAAGGATTCGAACACCGAAACCTTCGTCGCGATCAAGGGCTTCATCGACAACTGGCGCTGGCAGGGCGTGCCCTTCTACATGCGCACCGGCAAGCGCCTGCCCAAGCGCACGACCGAGATCGTCGTGCAGTTCCGCGACGTGCCGCACTCGATCTTCCACGGTCGCGGCGCGAAGACGGTGCCCAACCGCCTCGTCATCGGCATCCAGCCGGAAGAGAACATCACCCTCTCGCTCATGGCCAAGGTGCCCGGGCTGGACCGCGACGGCTACGGCCTGCGCTCGGTGCCGCTGGCGATCACCCGCCCCGACGCCTTCGCCGACCACCAGCGCCGCATCGCCTACGAACGCCTGCTGCTCGACCTCATCGAAGGCGACCAGACCCTGTTCGTGCGCCGCGACGAAGTGGAAGCCCAATGGGAATGGATCGACGCGATCCGCTCCGGCTGGGAGGAACAGGCGCAGGAGCCCAAGACTTACACTGCCGGAAGCTGGGGGCCGTCCGCCGCGATCGCCCTCGCCGAACGTGACGGAGTAACCTGGCACGAGTGACCTCGTGCCAGCACCGAAGTTTGCTTGAGCAGGCCCATACGGGCCGGAATATAGCGATTGACACCGGTTACCGTCCCGCGCACATGCGGGGCGGGAAGAAGCCGGATGTCGCGAAAGACCAGGAGTAGACCATGACCAACCTCCACCCGGTGGTCGCGCGCGTCACCGATCGTATCATCGAACGGTCGAAGGACAGCCGCGCGCGCTATCTCGACATGATCGCCCGCGAGACGGACCGCCATTCCGACCGCAGCTTCCTCTCGTGCTCCAACCTCGCGCACGGCTTCGCCGCCTCGGGCGAGGACAAGGCGACGATCGCCGGGAACAAGGCGGTCAACCTCGGCATCGTCACCGCCTACAACGACATGCTCTCGGCGCATCAGCCTTATGGCCGCTACCCCGAGCAGATGAAGCTGTTCGCGCGTGAAGTGGGCGCCACGGCCCAGGTCGCGGGCGGCGTGCCCGCCATGTGCGACGGCGTAACGCAGGGCTTCGACGGCATGGAGCTGTCGCTGTTCAGCCGCGACGTCATCGCGCTGTCCACCGGCGTCGCCCTGTCCCACGCGATGTTCGACGGCATGGCGCTGCTGGGCATCTGCGACAAGATCGTCCCCGGCCTCGTCATCGGCGCGCTGCGCTTCGGCCACCTGCCCGCGATCTTCGTGCCGTCCGGCCCGATGCCCACCGGCATCTCCAACAAGGAGAAGCAGAAGGTCCGCCAGCTCTACGCCGAAGGCAAGGTCGGCCGCGAGGAACTGCTCGCCAGCGAAAGCGCCAGCTATCACTCGCCGGGCACCTGCACCTTCTACGGCACCGCCAACTCCAACCAGATGATGATGGAGATGATGGGCCTGCACATGCCGAACGCCGCGTTCGTGCCGCCGAACACCCCGCTGCGCACCGCGCTGACCCGCTCGGCCACGCACCGTCTGGCGGCGATGACCCGCAAGGGCGAGGACTATCGCCCGATGGCCAAGGTCGTCGACGAGAAGGCGATCGTCAACGCCATCGCCGGTCTGCTCGCCACCGGCGGCTCGACCAATCACGCGATCCACCTGCCCGCCATGGCGCGCGCGGGCGGCATCCTGATCGACTGGCAGGACTTCGACGAGCTTTCGGGCGTGGTCCCGCTCATCACCCGCGCCTATCCCAACGGTTCGGGCGACGTGAACCACTTCCACGCGGCGGGCGGCATGGCCTGGGTGATCCGCGAGCTGCTCGACAGCGGCCTCGCCCACCGGGACATCCTGACCGTGGCCGAAGGCGGCATGAGCGCTTACGCGGACGAGCCGGTGATGGTCGATGGCGAACTCGGCTGGACCCCCGCCCCGGCGGTCAGCGGCGACGACACGATGCTGCGCCCGGTCTCCAACCCGTTCCTGCCCGATGGCGGCATGCGTCTGGTGGACGGCAACCTGGGCCGCGGCACCTTCAAGACCAGCGCGGTCGATGCCGAACGCTGGACGATCGAGGCCCCGTGCCGCGTGTTCGACGATCAGGAAGGCGTGGCGAAGGCGTTCAAGGCCGGTGAGCTGGACAAGGACGTGATCGTCGTCGTCCGCTTCCAGGGCCCGCGCGCCAACGGCATGCCCGAGCTGCACAAGCTGACCCCGCCGCTGGGCGTCCTGCAGGATCGCGGCCACAAGGTCGCGCTCGTGACGGACGGGCGCATGTCGGGCGCTTCGGGCAAGGTGCCCGCCGCCATCCACGTCACCCCGGAAGCCTTCGCAGGCGGCCCGCTGGCGTACCTGCGCGATGGCGATATCGTGCGTCTCTCGGCAGAGGACGGCACGATCTCCACCACCGCCGACCTTTCGGGCCGCGAACCCGCGCCGACCCCGCCGCCCGCGATGGGCACCGGCCGCGAACTCTTCGCGATGTTCCGCATCAACGCGTCGAGCGCCGAACACGGCGGTTCGTCGATGCTGGAGGTTGCCGGGCTGTGACGACGGAAATCGTAGCCGTCGACATCGGCGGCACTCACGCCCGCTTCGCCATCGCCACTATCGGCGATGACGGCCGGATCACGCTTGGCGAACCCGCCACCCTGCACACCAAGGACCACGGCAGCTTCCAGCTGGCGTGGGAGGCGTTCCGCGCCATGAACGGCGGCACCCTGCCCGATGCCGTCGCCATGTCGGTGGCGGGCCCGGTCGGCAACGAGGTCATCAAGTTCACCAACAATCCCTGGATCCTGCGCCCCGCGAAGATCCAGGAGATGCTTGGCCCCACGCGCCAGACCATCATCAACGACTTCGCGGCCGTCGCCCACGCCGTCGCCTGCGCGGACGAGAGCGACTTCCTCTATCTGACCGGCCCGGACGAGGCACTGCCCGCATCGGGCACGCTCAGCATCCTCGGCCCCGGCACCGGCCTTGGCGTGGCGCACCTCTACCGCGATGGGAAGGGCAGCTACCACGTCCAGGCGACCGAAGGCGGCCACACCGACTACGCCCCGCTCGACCAGATCGAGGACGCCATCCTCGCCCGCCTGCGCAAGCGCCACACCCGCGTCTCGGTGGAGCGCGTCGTCTCCGGCCCGGCCATCGTCGATATCTACGCGACGCTGGCCGCGATGGAGCACAAGGCGATCCACGAACTGACCGACGTGCAGATCTGGACCGCCGCCGCGGAAGGCACGGACAGCCTTGCCGTCGCCGCCGTGGACCGTTTCTGCCTCGCGCTCGGCGCGGCGGCGGGCGACTGCGCGCTGGCGCAGGGCGCCAGCGGCGTCGTCATCGCCGGTGGCCTTGGCTACCGCATCCGCGAGACCATCAAGACCTCGGGCTTTGCCGAGCGGTTCCGCGCCAAAGGCCGCTTCGCCGGCCTGATGGCCACCCTGCCCGTCAAGCTCATCACTCATCCGCAGCCCGGCCTGTTCGGCGCAGCGGCCGCCTTCGCAAGGGAGCACCTCCAGTAATGACTACCGTATCCGAAGCCGTCGAAAAGGTCATGCGCCTCGCCCCGGTGATCCCGGTTTTGGTCATCGAGGACATCGAGCACGCCCTGCCGATCGCCGAGGCGCTCGTCGCCGGTGGCCTGCCCGCGCTGGAGGTGACGCTGCGCACCGAATGCGCGATCGAGGCGATCAAGATCATGAAGCAGGTCCCCGGCGCCGTCGTCGGCGCGGGTACGGTGCTGACGCCTGACGACCTCAAGCGTTCGATCGACGCGGGCGCCGAATTCATCGTCTCGCCCGGCCTGACGCCGAATCTGGCCGAAGCCGCCTACAAGTCGAAGATCCCCTTCCTTCCCGGCACCGCCAACGCCAGCGACGTGATGTTCGCGCTGGAATGCGGGTTCGATCGCCTGAAGTTCTTCCCGGCGATGGCAGCTGGCGGCCCGCCCGCGCTGAAGGCGATCTCCGCCCCGCTGATGGCCGCGAAGTTCTGCCCGACCGGCGGCGTCACTCCGCAGAACGCGCCCGAATGGCTGGCGCTGGACGCGGTGATCTGCGTCGGTGGCAGCTGGATGGTCCCCAAGGGCAAGCCGGACGTCGCCAAGATCGAGGCCGAAGCACGCCTCGCAGCGGGCCTCGCCCGCTGATGGCGGTCGGGTCGGGCCAGTTGGCGCTGGGCACCGTCGATGCTCTCGACGCCCGCCTCAAGGAGCTGCACAAGCTCACGGCGGTGACGCCGCTGTTCAACCCGGTGTTCCAGCTTGGGCTGGAACTGTCGCGGGCACTGGAAAACGGCGAGATGTCCCTCGACGACATCGAGGCGCTCGTTTCCGAAATGGACTGCGAGGGGCTGCGCGCCCGCGCTTCCCGGCTCGACCGCATTCTCGGCACCATGCCCATCGCGGAGAACGACAAGGCGCTCGACGCCCTTGCCGCCAAGACCGCCGATGACGACGACTTCACCGCCTTCGCCGTGCGTTGGCAGCGCCCGGCCGCGCACGTCGTCTTCACCGCGCACCCGACCTTTCTGCTGACCGCCGCGCAGACCGAAGCCGTCACCACGTCCGCCTCCAACGGCGATTTCAGCGTGGCCTCGGTCTGCGTCGCCTCGCCTGCGCGCGACACGATCACGCTCGATTCCGAGCATGAAGCCGCCATGACGGCGATGGCGCGCGGCCAGAAGGCGCGTGATCGCATCAACGCCCGCCTGTTCGACCTTGCCGCCGCCCGCTGGCCGAAGCGCTGGAAGGGCCTGAACCCGATGCCGGTGCGCTTCGCCCACTGGGTCGGCTACGACATGGACGGCCGCACCGACATCTCGTGGTCCACCTCGATCCGCTACCGGCTGGAGGAAAAGGCCCAGCGTCTGGCCGGTTACGCCGAGGCGCTGGAGCAGGCCGCACCGGAAATCGCGGCGCAGCTCTCCCGCGCCCACGCCCACACCGCAGAGGCCGTGGCCGCGTTCAGGCAGGATCTCACCGATCCCGAGGCGCTGTCCGCCGCCGCCAACGGCCTCACCGCCGAGCACGCCGACAAGATCGTCAGCCTCGAAACCATCATCACCCGGCTTGAGGACGAGGCCCGCCACGCCGATCAGGAGCAGGCCCGCGCCCTCCTCGTCACCGCCGCCGCGATGCGCGCCGACGGCCTCGGCATGGGCGGCATCCACTTCCGCGTGAACGCCTCGCAGCTGCAGAACGCGATCCGCCGCCGCATCGATCCGGACGGCAAGCTCAGCCTTGCCAGTCAGGCCGCGCTGGTGCGCATGCGCGAGCTGCTGGCCGAAGTGAAGCCGCTCAAGTCCAACTTCGCCGCGCTCGCGATCGAGAACAGCACCGCCGTGCGCCAGTTCCTCGCGATGGCGCAGATCCTCGGCCACATCGACGCCGACGCGCCGATCCGCATGCTGGTCGCCGAGTGCGAGGAGCCGACCACCGTGCTTGCCGCGCTCTATTTCGCGCGCATGTTCGGGATCGACGAGAAGGTCGACGTCTCCCCGCTGTTCGAGACCGAAACCGCGCTGGAACACGGCGGCCGCTTCCTCGACGCGGTGCTGGCCGAGCCCGCCTACCGCGACTACGCAAGGCGGCGTGGCCGCGTCTCAATCCAGACCGGCTTCTCCGACGCAGGCCGCTTCGTCGGTCAGGTGCCTGCCGCGCTAGCCATCGAACGCCTGCAGGGCCGACTGTCGGAAGCCATGGCCGCCAACGGCTTGTCAGACGTCTGCGCGCTGATCTTCAACACCGGCGGCGAATCGATGGGTCGCGGCTGCCACCCCTCCAGCATCGACGACCGGTTCGACTGGCAGATGTCGCCCTGGGCCCGCCGCCGCTTCCTGCGTGCAGGGATCAGGCTGGAGCCCGAAGTCAGCTTCCAAGGCGGCGACGGCTACCTCTGGTTCGGCTCGGACGAACTGGCGCTGGCCACCCTCACCCGCATGGCCGAGCGCCCGCTGTGGGATGCCGACGTCAACGTGCCGACGGACCTGTTCTATCGCCGCACCGACCTCAGCCTCGACTTCTACCGCGCAATCCGCTCGGTCCAGCATGAGCATCTGGAAAGCTCGACCTACAGCCGCGCGATCACCGCGTTCGGCCTCGGCCTGCTGAACGATACTGGCAGCCGCAAGTCGCGCCGCCAGTCTGACCTTGCCTCCGACCGCTCGATGAACCTGCGCCAGATTCGCGCGATCCCGCATAACGCGATCCTGCAGCAGCTGGGTTACCCGGTGAACGTGATCGCCGGCATCGGCACGGCGGCGGACGGAAACCGCGAGGAAATCGCCGGGCTCCTGCGCGAATCCGCACGCGGCCGCCAGATCGTGCGCCTTGCCCGCGCCGCCAATGCGCTGGCCTCGATCAAGACCGTCTCGGCTTATGGCGAGCTGTTCAACTCGGCCTACTGGGCCAGCCGCCCCTATCGCGGTGGTGAGGAGAACATCGCCGACGCCTGCCTCAAGCTGGCCGAGTACCTGACCAAGGACGACCGTGCCGGGGTCTACCGCCGCCTTGCCTCGCGCCTGCGTGTCGATGCGCTGAAGCTGCACCGCCTGCTCGATCTCGTCCCGGACGAGGCCCCGCAGGCCGACCGCGAGCATACGCGCCGTTCGCTCGGCGTGCTCCATGCGCTGCGCATCGCGCTGTTCCAGCACATGTTCCTGCGCTCGGTGATGACCCCGCAGTTCAGCCGCGCCAACGACATCAGCCGCGACGACGTGCTGGAGATGTTCTTCACCCTGCGCGTCGAGGACGGCCTGGCCCAGCTGCGCCGCGCCTTCCCGGTGCATTTCCCCTCGATCAGCGACTTCGCGGTGGACGCCCCCAGCGACTACCCGGATTCCAGCGCGACGGGCTATGCGCAGATCCACAAGGACTTCATCGACCCGATCGCGCGGTCCTATGCGTTGTCGTTGCGGATCACCACCGCGCTGGCGAACGAGTTCGGCGCGCACGGGTGATGGGGATTTGAGGGCGTGGTTCCCGAGCCGGAACCACGCCCTCCCACACCTGTAACGCCCCCGTCACCCTGAACTCGTTTCAGGGTCCATCGAGCAATTGGTGCCGGAGCGTCGCTGCTTACGCCGCGCTGTCGGTTTGCTGATCCAGCTACCGCGCTATCGGCGAAATGGACCCTGAAACGAGTTCAGGGTAACGGGAAATGGGTGAAAGATCGCGGGTCCGGGCTAGCCCCGCGTCCTCACGGCTTTCAGTTCCGCCATCAGAACCGCGACCATCTCGGCTGCGGGCATTGTCCGCGCCAGCGGTGCGCCCTGACCGGCCCACTGCGCTCCGAACCCGTACTCGCCCTTCGCCTTGGCCGCAGCATTCAGTGCTTTCCCGGCGTGATAGGTGATCGGATAGTCCGGCACCTGCCGCCCGCCCACCTCTGCTGCGAGCGCCGTAAACCGGTTCGCCAGCGCCCGCGCGGGGCGCCCCGACACCAGCGGCGTCAGTGTCGTGTGCCACGCACCCGGCCCCTTGAGCGCTGCACGATAGCCCTCGTCCGCCGCCGATTCCGGGCAATCGATGAAGGCGGTCCCGAGTTGCGCCGCCACCGCGCCGAGATCGAGCGCGGCGGCGATCCCGGCGCCGTCCATGATGCCGCCCGCGGCAATCACCGGTAGTCCGGCTTCGCGCACCAGCAGCCGCGTCAGCGCCATAGTGCCGAGCCCGGGATCGGGCGCTCCGGGATCGAACATACCGCGATGACCGCCCGCCTCGATTCCTTGCGCGACCACGGCGTCAATCCCGGCTGCCGCGATGGCGCGCGCCTCATCGATATTCGTCGCCGTCGCCAGCATCACGATGCCCCGCTCGCGCAACGCGGCGATGGCATCGGCAGCGGGCAGGCCGAAATGAAAGCTCACCACCGGCGGCCGGGTCTCCAGCAACATCGCCAGCATCGCAGGATCGTCCGCGAAGCTCGTATAAGGCGATTGCAGAGCTTGTGGCGGCTCGGCCCCCAACTCGGCGAAAAGCGGGCGCAGCCAGTCCAGCCACGCCGCCTCGCATGCGGCGTCGGCAACTGGCGTGCGATGGACGAACAGATTCACGTTGAAGGGGCGATCCGTACGCTCGCACAGTTCCCCGATCATGGCCCGCGCGCCGCCCGCATCCGTCGCGCCGACGCCGATCGAGCCGAGCGCCCCGGCGTTCGAGACTTCCGCCGCCAGCAGCGGAGTGCTGGTCCCAGCCATCGGTGCCTGAATGAGGGGCAGGCTCACGCCGAGCCTTTCGAGAAACACCATAACCCGCTCCATCCATTGACCTGATGGCCTTCTAAGCGCCTACCGTGAAAACACAAAGATGCTGCCTCGCAGGCTTCTTTCGCAGGGGCATGGACTTCCGCAAATGGCTTTCCTATGTTTCCCGTACACGCAATAAATGAACAACGGGGGATCGATGATTCCTGTATCTTCGGACTTTGGAACGCTCGCTCGCCTGCTCGGGCCGATTGTCGGTGAGGCCAAGGCGCAAGACGCTCTGGAGACGCTTCGGATCGCACCGGAACTGGCCGGATCGGCCGAGCGCGCCAGCCGCGCGCAAGTGGCCATGGCGCTCAACGCCGTGCTTTTCCTCGACCTTTTGGAGCGAGTGCCGACCGCCGCGCGCTATATCGAGCGGATGCGCGCCGCCGGTGAACCGATCGTCTTCGACCACGGCGCCCTGCGCACGATCGACGGTGCGACCGGCGCGCTCCCCTCGGGACATGAGGCATTCGGCCGTTTCCTCGCTCCGCTGGGTTATGAAGTGCGCGGGCTCTACCCCCTGCCCGCGCTGACGATGACCGGGCGCGCCTATGTGCAGGTCGACCTGCCCGCCTCCGTGCCGCAGTTCTTCGTCTCCGAACTTCACATCGACCAGCTTCCCGACACCGCACAGGCCGCCGCGGCCGCCATATTCGGCGCTTCCGTCGATCCCTTGGGGGAGGCCGAGTGGGCCGCACTCGATGTGCTCGCGCGCGATGGGGACTGTTCGATCGAGGACGGGGTGACCATTCTGCGCGGGGCCTTGCGTGCCTTCGACCGGCAGCACGCTGCCCCGACGCTGGCGGATTACGAAGCGCTGCTGGAGCATAGCAAGGAAGGTGCCTGGATCGCCACCGAGGGCAATGCTTTCAACCATGCGACCACCCGCGTCCCCGACGTCGAGGCTCATTCCGAGTCTTTGAAATCAGAGGGTTATCCGCTGAAACCGGCCGTCGAGATTTCCCGCAATGGCCGCGTGCGGCAGACCGCCATCCTGGCCGACAAAGTCGCCCGGCCCTTCCGCCTGCCCGACGGCAGCGAGGTCATCCGCGAAGTTCCGGGGTCGTTCTACGAGTTCATTTCGCGCGACATCGACCCGGAAACCGGCCTGCTCGACCTCACGTTCGACAGTGGCAATGCGACCGGAATCTTCGCGGTGACGAGGCAGCAGGCATGACCACCCTCAAATCCTTCGATCCGGTTGACGGCACGCTTGTCTGGGAAGGCGAAGTTGCCGATTCCGAAGTGGTTTCGGCCGCGCTTCTTCGCGCGCGCAAGGCATTTGCTCACTGGGGCTCACTCCCTGTGGAAACCCGCACAAAGGCGGCAGAACGCTACAGAAGCGCGCTTGAAGTCCGCAAGGACGCGCTCGCCGAGACCATCGCGCGCGAAACCGGCAAACCGCTCTGGGAAACCCGCACCGAAGTCGCCTCGATGATCGGCAAGGTCGGTATCTCGATCGCGGCGCAGGCTGAGCGCGCGGGCGAGAAGCGCACCGACATGCCGTTCGGGCAGGCCGTGCTGCGTCACCGTCCCCACGGCGTGATGGCGGTGCTCGGTCCGTTCAACTTTCCCGGCCACCTGCCCAATGGCCACATCGTGCCAGCCCTCCTCGCGGGCAACACGGTGGTCTTCAAGCCCTCCGAGATGACGCCCGCCACCGGCGCGCTGATGGCCGAGTGCTGGGCCGAGGCCCTTGCCGATCACCCCCACGTCTTCCAGTGCATCCAGGGCGGGCGCGAAACCGGCGAGGCGCTGGTCGCGGGCGCGATCGACGGGCTGCTCTTCACCGGCTCGGCGGGCGCGGGCGCGCATTTCCGCCGCGTCTTCGCCGACCGGCCCGACGTGATCCTCGCCCTCGAACTGGGCGGCAACAATCCCTTGGTGGCCTGGGACGGCGACGTCGACGAGGCCGCGTCGGTCGTCGTGCAATCGGCCTTCATCACCACCGGCCAGCGCTGCTCCTGCGCACGGCGGCTGATCGTGCCCGACACCGCCTTCGGCTCCGCGCTGGTGGAGGCCGTCGCGGCCCTCGCCGACCGCATCGTCATCGGTGCCTGGAACGAGACGCCCGAGCCGTGGATTGGCCCGCTGATCTCCGATGCTGCTGCCGCCGCCGCGAAGGCCCGCTTCGACGGCCTCGTGACACGCGGCGCGCAGGTCATCCGCCCCTTCACCGGGGTCGAGGGCCGCTCCGCCGCCTTCGTCACCCCCGCCATGCTCGACGTGACCGGCGTGTTCGTGCCGGACGAGGAAATCTTCGCCCCCGTCCTGCAGGTCAGCCGCGTGCCGGACTTCGACGCCGCGATGGAAGCCGCGAACAACACCCGCTTCGGTCTCTCCGCCGGGCTCGTAAGCGCCGACGACGCACTGTGGGAGCGCTTCCTCGTCGAATGCCGCGCGGGCGTGGTCAACCGCAACCGCCCGACCACCGGCGCGGCGGGCTCGATGCCCTTCGGCGGGCTTGGCGAGAGCGGCAACCACCGGCCGAGCGCCTACTATGCCGCCGATTACTGCGCCTACCCAGTCGCCAGCTTCGAGGCGACGGACGCCTCGGGCAACGCAGGCGCCCTGAACGGCAAGCTCAGGCCATGAGCGCGCTGTCGGGCGAGGAACTGGACCTGCTCGAAGCGATCGAGCACGCGCCGATCCTCGACCGGACGCTGGACTGGGCCGCGATCAACAGCGGCACGGGCAATCTGGACGGCCTTGCGGCGATGGCCGACCGGCTGGCCCACGCCTTCGCCGCGCTGCCGGGCGAGGTCCGCCTCGTCGATCCCGCGCCGGTCGAGAAAGTCGACGGCAAGGGCCAGTTGCGCGAGGTCGGCCACGGTCGCCACCTCGTCCTGTCGGTCCGCCCCGAGGCCGACCACCGGGTGATCCTGACCGGACACATGGACACCGTCTACGCCCGCGAGCACCCGTTCCAGAGCTGCACCTGGCTCGACGCGGACACCCTGAACGGCCCCGGCACCGCCGACATGAAGGGCGGCCTGTCGCTGATGCTCGCCGGACTTCTCGCCTTCGAGCAGGGTACGCCGATGATGGGCTACGACGTGCTCATCAACAGCGACGAGGAGACCGGCTCGCTGTCCTCCGCCGCGCTGATCGCACAATTGGCGCAAGTCAAGCTGGCCGCGCTGACCTATGAGCCCGGCCTTCCCGACGGCTCGATGGCCCGCGCGCGGCCGGGTTCGGGCAATTACGCCGCCGTCGTCACCGGGCTTTCCGCCCATGCCGGGCGCAATCCGCAGGACGGGCGCAATGCCGTGCTCGCCGCCGGCGACCTCGGGCTGCGGCTTGCGGCGGGCATTCGTGACGGCCTCACCATCAACCCTGCCCGGATCGAGGGCGGCGCGCCCAACAACACTGTGCCCGACCTCGCGATCCTGCATTTCAACTTGCGCCCCCGCTCACCGGAACTGGCGGAAGTCGCCCGCGCGCTGTTGGAGGCCGCCGTCGCCGAGGTCAGCGCGGTGCACGACGTCCATATCCACCTCCACGGCCACGTCTCGCGCCCGCCCAAGCCGATCACGCCGAAGACCGAGGCGCTGTTCGGCCTCGTCAGCAAGGCCGCCGCCGATTTGGGCCAGCCGATGCGCTGGCAGGACACCGGCGGCGTGTGCGACGGCAACAACATCGCCGCCTGCGGCGTTCCCGTGCTCGACACGATGGGCGCGCTGGGGGGCTCGATCCATTCACCGCAGGAGTTCATGATCGCCAGTTCGCTAGACGCCCGCGCCCGCCTTACGGCCCTCGTCCTGCACCGTCTCGACAGGGGAGCACTACACGCATGACCTTCCTGCTGCGCACCGCGCGCGAGGGCGATCTCGAAGCGCTCTACCGCATGGCCAAGGGCACCGGCGGCGGCTTCACCAACCTGCCGCCCGACAAGCCGACGCTGAAAGGCAAGCTGGAACGCGCCGCCAAATGCTTCGCCCGCGATGACGGCGAAATCGCCAACGACCTCTTCGCCTTCATCCTCGAAGACACCGAAACCGGGAAGGTGCGTGGCACCTGTCAGGCGTTCTCGCAAGTGGGCACCGAACTGCCGTTCTACTCCTACCGCATCGGCCGCATCACCCAGCATTCCAAGGAACTCGACCGCACCTTCCGCGCCGAGATGCTGACCCTGTCCACAGACCTCGACGGGGCGAGCGAAGTCGGCGGGCTCTATCTCGACGCTACCGAGCGTTCGGCGGGTGTCGGCAAGCTGCTGGCCCGCAGCCGCTACCTGTTCATCGCCATGCACCGCGAGCGTTTCGGCGAGACGACCTTGGCCGAGCTGCGCGGCGCCATCGACGATGCGGGCAACTCGCCGTTCTGGGACGGCCTCGCGGGCCGCTTCTTCGACATGAGTTTCCGCGACGCCGACGAGTTCAACGCCAAGCACGGCAACCAGTTCATCGCCGACCTGATGCCCAAGCACCCGATCTACACTGCGCTGCTCTCCGAAGGCGCACGGCAGGTGATGGGCCAGCCGCACTATTCCGGCCGCCCGGCCATGCGGATGCTGGAAAGCGAGGGCTTCGCCTTCCAGAACTACATCGACATCTTCGACGGCGGCCCGACGATGATCGCGAAGACCGATGGCATCCGCACGGTGAAACAGGCGAAGACGGTGACGGTATCGGCGGTGGTCCCGGTGCGGGAGGACGAACCGACGCACCTGATCGCGACCGGGCGGCTGGCGGAATTCCGTGCCTGCCTCGGCTGCGTGAGCGAGGATGGCGCGCTGGACGAGGCGGCGGCGGCGCTGCTTGGCCTCGGCGTGGGCGATGCGGTGACGGTCGCTCCGGCGTGAACGCCTAACCCACCCCGCTGCGGCTAGGCAGCAAGCTGCCAAGTCTCGCGCGCTAGTCGCAGCGGGGTGGGCCTTGCGCAATAACCCCATCCAGCTAGGCTCAATTCCATGCGCACAGAGATCAACTTCGACGGCATCGTCGGCCCCAGCCACAACTATGCAGGACTGAGCCTGGGCAACCTCGCCTCGACGAAGAACTTCGGCAAGGTGTCCGCCCCGCGCACCGCCGCGCTGCAGGGGCTGGCGAAGATGCGCGCCAATCTCGAGCGCGGGCTGGCGCAGGGCTTCTTCCTCCCCCAGCGCCGCCCCGACGAGGTGTGGCTGCACCAGCTCGGCACCACGGTCGAGGCCGCAGACGCGGTCCTGCGCGCCAACTCCCTGTCGGCCTCCTCGATGTGGGCGGCGAACGCGGCGACTGTCTCGCCCGCGGCAGACACGGCGGACGGACGCTGCCACCTCACCGTCGCCAACCTCGTGACGATGCCTCACCGCAGCCACGAATGGCGCGAAACGCTGGCGCAACTTCAGATCGCCTTCGCAAACGAGGCGCACTTCGCCGTCCACGCGCCGATCCCTGCGCCCTTCGGCGACGAGGGCGCGGCCAACCACATGCGGCTGTGCGCGGGCCACGACACGCCGGGCATCGAAGTCTTCGTCTATGGCGTGACCGGAGGCCCCTACCCCGCCCGCCAGCATCGCGAGGCAAGCGAAGCCGTCGCGCGCATTCACGGCCTCTCGCCGACGCGCACTGTCTTCGCCCGCCAGTCGGACGAGGCGATCGCGGCGGGCGCGTTCCACAACGATGTCGTCGCCGTGGCCAACGAGCGGGTGCTGTTCACCCACGAACTCGCTTTCGCTGACCGCGATGCGCTCTATGCGGAGCTGCGTGCGAAGCTGCCGGAGATCGAGATCGTCGAAGTCCCCGCCGCCGAGGTCAGCCTTGCGGACGCGATCACCTCCTACCTGTTCAACGCCCAGTTGGTGACGCTGCCCTCGGGAGAGGCCGCGCTGGTGCTCCCCGGCGAGGCGCGCGAGACGCCCTCGGTCTGGCGCTGGCTGGAAGCGCACGTCGCCGGGAACGGCCCGATCCGCCACCTCTTCGTCCACGACCTGCGCGAAAGCATGGCCAACGGCGGCGGCCCCGCCTGCCTGCGCCTGCGGGTGGTGGCGGACCCGGCGACGGTAGACCCGCGCTTCATCGCGACGCCGGAAAAGCTGGACCGGATCGAGGCACTGGTCGCAAGGCTGTGGCCCGAGCACATCGCGGTGGGGGACCTCGCCAGCCCGGCGCTGTGGGCCGCCTGCGTGGAAGCACGCTCGGCCCTGTGCGTGGAACTGGGGCTGGAGGAACTCGCGGGGTAAGGTTCAGGCCTAGCCGGACGGGGTGGCCTCACTTGCACAAACCCTCCGCCAAGTTCCGTTTTTTGCAATAGCCCCGCCGCACCGCGCCTACATATTGAGACTATGCCCAAGTCCTTCCCCGATCCCATCCGCGCCGCCATCTTCGACATGGACGGCACCCTCATCGCCACCGAGGCCGCGCACCATCGCAGCTATGCGCTGACGTCCCAGGCGATCGGCTGGCCGCTGGGGGAGGAGATTCTCGATACGATGGTGGGCGTCAGCCGCGATCTCAACGAGGTCATGCTCGCCCAGCGCCTGGGCCCCGAGTTCCCGCTGGCGCGCTTCTATGAAGAGGCGGACGCGCTGTTCATGGCCATGCTGGACGAAGGCGTCGACCTGCGCCCCGGCGCGGTGCCGATCCTCGAACATTTCCTCGCGGCGGGCATCCCGCTGGCGCTCTGCACATCGACGGCGGGCGAACTGGTGCCGCCGCGACTGGAGAAGGCGGGCCTGCTCGGCTACTTCGACGTCATCGTCACCCGCAGCGACGTGTCGCAGGCCAAGCCGCACCCCGAACCCTACCTGCTGGCCGCCGAGCGCCTCGGCGTCGATCCGGCGCACTGCGTTGCCATCGAGGACAGCTACGCGGGCGTGCTGTCCGCCACCTCGGCGGGCATCGCCACGGTCATGGTTCCCGATCTGCTGCCCGCGACCGAGGCTATGACGGCTGCCGGAGCGACCGTTCTGCCCAGCCTCGACGCCCTGCGCGAATTGCTCATGGCGCCGGTCGAGGGCTGATTGTCGTCCCGCTCGCTTCGGGCTGATGGTCCGGGTGCGCCGCCAGGAATTCCGGGAGTTCCAGACACGCCGCCTCGATCCGCGTGAGGCGCGGATAGCCCGAGAGGTCGAACGCGAAGCGCCGCGCATTGTAGAGCTGCGGCAAGGCGACGCACTCGAAGTAGCCCGGCGCGCCGAACAGGAAATCGCCCGAGCCGCGCTGCGCCAGCCGCGCCTCCACGCCGGTCAGGGTCTTCTCCAGCCAGTGCCAGTACCACAAGTCCACGTCCGCCTGAGCATGGCCGAGGTCGTGCTTTAGGTACTGCAGCACCGGCAGGTTGAGCGGTGCGTGCAGTTCGGTGGCTATAGCCGAGGCCAGTTCGCGCGCCGCGAAACGCTCCTCGATGCCCTCCGGCAAGAGCGGGCGTTCGGGATAGCGCTCGTCCAGCCATTCGAGGATCGCCATCGACTGCGCCCGCACCGCACCGTCCGCTTCCAGCACCGGCACGCCCGCGAAAGGGTTCAGCGCCCGATAACCCTCACCCCGCTGCTCTCCCGCCAGCAGGTTCACCGGCACGTTCTCATGATCGAGCCGCTTGAGGTTCAGCGCAAGGCGGACCCGGTAGCTCGTCGAACTGCGCCAGTAGCCGTGGAGCCGCAGCATGGCACTCAGCTTTCCGCCGCGATCTTCTCGTGCAGCCACGCCGCATGGCGCGGCGCCTTGCGAGTGCGCGCCCATTCGTCGAGCATGTCGTCGGCGACGGCGCGCAGGAACGCCATCTGGTCCACGGTGCCGAACTGCCAGGCGAGTTCGAGGCGATGGCCGTTGGGATCGAAGAAGTAGATCGACTTGAACACGCCATGGTGGGTCGGGCCGATCACCTCCAGCCCGGCGGCCTCGGCGCGGGCCTTGGCGGAAACGAGGTCGCCCTCGCTCTCCACCTTGAAGGCGATGTGCTGGACCCATGCGGGGGTGGCCTCGTCGCGGCCCATGTCGGGCGCATTGGGCAGTTCGAAGAAGGCCAGCACATTGCCGCCGCCGCAGTCGAGGAAGACGTGCATGTAGGGATCGGGCGCGCCGGTGGAGGGCACCGTGTCCTCGGCGATCGCCAGCATGAAATCCATGCCGAGTACGTCGCGGTAGAAGTCCACGGTCTGCTTGGCGTCCTTGCAGCGGTAAGCCACGTGATGGATGCCGCCGAGGGTGGGTGCGGTATTGGTCATAGGTTCTCTCCCGATCTTTCCCCCTTGCCCCGTCATTGCGAGCGTAGCGAAGCAATGACGAGAGGGGGTGGGTCATGTCACTCCGCCGGCTCGCTAACCTTGAGCACACCGCGCCGGATCTGATCACGTTCCATGCTCTCGAACAGCGCCTTGAAGTTGCCATTGCCGAAACCGTCGTCGCCGCGCCGCTCGATGAACTCGAAGAACACCGGCCCGACGCGCGCTTCGGCGAATATCTGCAGGAGGAGGCGGGGCTGGCCGCCTTCGACCGTACCGTCGAGCAGGATGCCGCGCATCTTCAGCGCCTCGACTGGCTGGCCGTGGCCGGGCAGGCGCTCCTCCAGCATCTCGTAGTACGTCTCGGGCGGCGCGGTCATGAACGGCACGCCGAGCGCCTTGAGCTTGTCCCACGCGCCGAGAAGATCGTCGCAGATCAGCGCGATGTGCTGGATGCCCTCGCCGTTGAAGGCGCGCAGGAATTCGTCGATCTGGCCCTTCCCGCCTTCGGCTTCCTCGTTGAGCGGGATACGGATCTTGCCGTCGGGCGCGGTCAGCGCGCGGCTGGTCAGGCCGGTGTATTCGCCCTTGATGTCGAAGTAGCGGATCTCGCGGAAATTGAAGAGCTTCTCGTAGTAATCCGCCCAGTAGGCCATGCGCCCGCCGTAGACGTTGTGCGTGAGGTGATCGATCTCCGCGAAGCCCGCGCCCGCCGGGTGGCGATCGACGCCGGGCAGGTAATCGAAGTCGATGTCGTAGATCGACAGCGCGCCGTCCCCGCCGCGCTCGTAGCGGTCGATCAGGTAGATGATCGAATTGCCGATGCCGCGAATGCCCGGCAGGTGCAGTTCCATCGGCCCGGTCGCCACCTGCACCGGCTCGGCCGAGCGTGCCAGCAATTCTGCATAGGCGGCGCGCGCATCGCGCACGCGAAAGCCCATGCCGCAGGCGGACGGGCCATGCTCGCGGCTGAAGAACCACGCGGGGCTGCCGGGTTCGTAATTGGTGATGAAGTTAATCGAGCCCTGCCGCCACAGTTCCACATCCTTGGAGCGGTGGCGCGCGATCCGGGTGAAGCCCATGGCCTCGAACACCGGCTCCAGCACGCCCTTGTCCGGCGCGGAGAATTCCACGAACTCGAACCCGTCGAGACCGATGGGATTGTCGAAAAGGTCGGTCATGCGAGTGCTCCTATCGGGGTTTCTTCCGGCAACGCTTCGCCTGCCGGTAACGGCGGTTCGTGCCGCCAGGTTTCGTAGACGGGGCCGAAATCGAGGCTGACGAGCGCCTCGATCAGTTGCGGCAGGCTTTCGAGGACGAAGTAGGTCTTCTGGAAGCTGTCGATCATGTAGCTGGTGCGCATCACCCGCACCGGGTCGAACGGCAGCCGCAGCACCTCGCGGTCCTCGATCGAAAAGCGCGTCTCGCCCGCCGACGAGATGATCCCCGCGCCGAAGACCTTCAGCGCGCCGTCCTCCCGCACCAGTCCGAACTCGATGGTGTACCAGTAGATGCGCGCCAGCATGTCCAGCGCGCCCATCGCCATCGCCCGCGCCCCGGCCTTGCCGTAAAGCTCCAGGAAATCGGCTATGGTCGGATCGAGCAGCATCGGCACGTGGCCGAAGAAATCGTGGAACACGTCCGGCTCGGCGAGATAGTCCAGCTCGTGCTCCTCGCGCAGCCAGCGGGTCACCGGGAAGCGGCGGTGCGCGAGGTGGTCGAAGAACACCGCATCGGGGATGAAGCCGGGCACCGCCACCAGCCGCCAGCCGGTCGCCGCCTGAAGCACGCGGTTGGCGTCGGCGAAGCGCGGGATGCCCTCGGCGCAGTCCAGCCGTGCCAGCCCCTCGCGGAACGATGCACAGGCATGGGTGCGGACCAGCGCGGACTGGCGCGCGTAGAGGCGGCGCCAGCGCGCATGCATCTCCGGGGTATAGGCATGCCAGTCCTGCGCGACGGTATAGTCGTCGGCGGCCCGGTCGTACTCTCCCCGAAGGCCGCTGTTTGACGTGATCGTCGACGGCTTCTTCATAGGAGTACAATACCAGAGGCCCCGCTTCAGTTCCGTGCGATTGCGAGGGCATAGAGACGTGCTATTGGTGGAATCACCCAATAAAACCAGCCTAGAGAGGTGATCCGTGCAACTGGACGAATTCGATCGCGGGATCATCGCGGCGTTGCAGGAAGATGCGCGCATGCCGGTGGCGCAAGTGGCGGAGCGGGTGGCGCTTTCCGCAACGCCGGTCAGCCGCCGCATCAAGCGGCTGGAGGATGAAGGTGTGATTCGGGGCTATGCACCTGTGCTCGACCCGAGGCGGCTGGGCTTCGAGCTGGAAGCCTACGTGCTGATCAACCTCGTCGCCCATGTGGACGAGAACATCGCCCGGTTCGAGCAGGCGATCGCCGACAATCCCTACGTGATCGCCTGCCATGCGGTGACCGGGGACATGGACTATCTGGTCCGGGTGATCGCGCGCAACGTGGAGCATCTCTCGCAGATCACGCTGCGCACCTTGCTGCGGATCCCGGGGGTGCGCGACGTGAAGTCGATCATCGTGCTGGAGACGATCAAGGAAGACCGCGCGGTTCCGGTGGAAATATAGAAAAGGCCCACCCCCAACCCCTCCCGCAAGCGGGAGGGGTTGGGGGTGGGCGGAATCACCGCCCCAGCAGGTTCCGCGCCTGGCTGGCGATCTGCGCCAGCATCGCGGGCGTGATCGCCACCGCATTCTCCGCGCGGTGGACGATGCCCCGGAAGGCATCGATGGCGCTCTTGTGCTGGCGGCCCCATTCCTCGGTGGCGGCGAGCGGATCGCTCTTGCCCGCCTTGGTCCGGGCAAGCCCGCGCAGGAAGTCCAGCCGCATCTGCTGGAAATCGCGCGCGAGGCCCGCAACCAGCAAGCGCTCCCACGGGTCCGACGGGCTCATGAGCGCCGCCGAAGCCTGCGCCCAGTCGAGGCCCAGCCCCGCACCGACCCGCGTGAAGGCGGTGACGAGACGGCGCGGCGCAATCCCCGTCTCGGCCGAGAGCGAGGCGATCCCCACCGCGCCGTCGAGGTCGAACAGATGCGCCACTTCGGTCGCCACATCCTCGGGCGCGCCGAGTTCGACCAGCCCGTCACGCAGCTTGCGCGAATGCGCGGCGATGCGCTCGCCGAGAAGTTCCGCCGTGTCGGTCGAGAGCGCCGCAATGCCCTTCTGCAGCCTTGCGGAAAGTTCGGAAGGGGCGATCTGGCCCGCGCCCGCGCGCAGCAGGTCGGCCATGTGCCCCCGCACCGCGACGGCGACGGTATCGAACAGCGCAACGCGCGCCGTCTCGGCCATGGGCGCGGTTTCCAGCGTCTCCCACAGCGCGGTCAACCCGAACAGGCCATCCGCCAGCGCGAAGGCGGCAGCGACCTGCGAGAGGTGCGCGCCCTCCTCTTCCGCCAGTTCGAACGGCGTGACGATGCCGAGGCGGTTGACGATGCGGTTGGCCAGCTTGGTCGCGATGATCTCCTTCGCGAGGCGGTGGCCCTTGATGAACTTGCCGTACTTGTCCTGCATCGGCTGCGGGAACGCCGCGAGCAGCAGCCCGGTCAGCGCCGGATCGGCGGCCAGCGCGCTGTCCTCGATCGCGGCCTGAAGCTGCAGCTTGCCGCTGGAGAGCAGCACCGCCAATTCCGGCCGGGTCAGGCCCCGCCCGTCCTGCACGCGGCGGCTAAGCACATCGTTGTCGGCCAGCCCCTCGGTCTTGCGATCGAGGTGGCCGCTTTCCTCCATCGTCTCGATCAGGCGGATGTGCGAGGGGATCGCCTGCGCCCCGCCCCGCTCGGCGATGGAGAGTGCGAGCGCCTGGAGGCGGTTGTCCTCCAGCACCAGTGCCGCGACCTCGTCGGTCATCGCGCGCAGCAGTTCGACGCGCTTCTTTTCGGGCAGCTTACCCGCGCGCTTGGCGGCGGCGAGCGCGATCTTGATGTTGACCTCGTTGTCCGAGCAGTCGACGCCCGCCGAGTTGTCGATGAAGTCGGCGTTGATGCGCCCGCCCTTCGATGCGAACTCGATGCGGCCCGTCTGCGTGACGCCGAGGTTCGCGCCCTCGCCGATCACCTTCACGCGCAGCTCGTTGCCGCTGACGCGCAAGGCGTCGTTGGTGGGATCGCCGACCTGCACATTGTTTTCGGCCGAGGACTTCACGTAAGTACCGATGCCGCCGAACCACAGCAGGTCCACCGGCGCCGAGAGGATTGCGGTGATGAGCGAATCCGGGTCGATCTCGGTGGCCGAGATGTCCAGCGCCGCGCGCACTTCCTCGCTCAGCGGGATGGACTTGAGGCTGCGCGGGAAGACGCCGCCGCCCTTCGAGATCAGCGCCTTGTCGTAGTCGTTCCAGCTCGACACCGGCAGGTCGAACAGGCGCTGGCGCTCTGCCCAGGCCTTCGCCGGATCGGGTTCGGGGTCGAGGAAGATGTGGCGGTGGTCGAAGGCCGCGACCAGCTTGAGCGCCTTCGACAGCAGCATGCCGTTGCCGAACACGTCGCCGGACATGTCGCCGCAGCCGATCACGCGGACCGGATCGACCTGCACGTCCACGCCCATTTCCAGGAAGTGGCGCTGGACCGAGAGCCACGCGCCCTTGGCGGTGATGCCCATCGCCTTGTGGTCGTAGCCGTTCGAGCCGCCGCTGGCGAAAGCATCGTCAAGCCAGAAGTCGCGGCGGTCGGCGATGCCGTTGGCGACGTCGGAGAACTTGGCCGTGCCCTTGTCGGCGGCGACGACGAAATACGGGTCCTCGCCGTCACGGATCACGACCCCCTCGGGGTGGACCACCTTGTCGCCGACGATGTTGTCGGTGATCGACAGCAGCGTGTCGACGAAGACCTCGTAACTCGCCTGACCTTCGGCCGCCCATGCGGCGCGGTCGCGCGAAGGGTCGGGCAACTGCTTGGGATAGAACCCGCCCTTGGCCCCGGTCGGCACGATCACCGCGTTCTTGACGCGCTGCGCCTTCATCAGGCCGAGGATCTCGACGCGGAAGTCGTCGCGGCGGTCGGACCAGCGCAGGCCGCCGCGCGCCACCGGTCCCGCGCGCAAGTGGATGCCCTCCACCCGGCGCGAATAGACGAATATCTCGCGCCATGGCACCGGCTTGGGCAGGCCCGGGACAAGGGCGGAATCGAACTTGAAGGCCAGCGCCGTCTCGCCTGCTGCGGCAAAGGCATTTGTGCGCAGCATGGCCAGCACGATGTCGCGATAGGCGCGCAGCAAACGGTCGTCGTTGATCGCGTTGACGTTCGCCAGCCCGACCCGGATAGCCTCTTCAGATCGCGCGCGCGCCTCGGCCCGGTCACCCTCGAACGCGGGGTCGTGGAGGGCGCGGAACAGCGCGATGATCGCGGTCGTGACGGCAGGCGCACCCTGCAGCGCATCGACCACGGTGGGGATACCGAAATGCGTTCCCGCCTGCCGCAAGTAGCGATACCAGGCACGCAGCCAGTTCGCCTCGCCGCTATCGAGCCCGAGGCCGGGGACGAGGCGATTAAACGCATCGTTCTCGCCCGAACCGTTAAGCACGGCGCGCAGCGCGTCCTCGATCGAGGCGGCCTGATCCAGCACTTCAGCCGGGGCACGGCCGTCGAGCGTTTCGAGCACGAAGTCGTGGATCACGCCCAGCTTGCCCTTCTCCAGCGCGGTGGGCACTTCGGCGATGACGCGGAAGCCGAAGTTTTCCAGCGCAGGCACCGCATCGGACAGCGGCAAGCCGCCTTCGGACTGGTAGATCTTGAGGTGGACCCAGGTTTCAGGATCGCCCTCGCGCTTGTGGAAGCGCACGTCGCGGTGCGCGGCGGCCTCACCCTCGGTGCCTTCGCCGACCGCGATGCGGCGCAGCACGGCGATGTCGGTCGCGGCTTCGTGCGGGCCGAAATCGGTGCGGTAACCGATCGGGAACGCCTCGGCATAACGGCCCGCGACTGCGGCCGCGCGGCCCGGCTCCAGCATCGTCGCCAGCGCCGCTTCGACCGCCTCGGTCCAGCCGCGCAGCAGGGTCTGGAGGCTGTGGTCCAGTTCCTCTTCGGAAGGCTCGTGCACGCCGTCGCGAATATCGAGGGTATAGCGCAGCATCGCGAGGTTGCCCGCCTCGACTTGCATGCTCCAGTCGAGCGTCGGGGCCTGCGCGGCCTCCTCGATCATGGTCTGGATGCGGCGCTGCATCTGGGTGGAAAGCAGGTCGCGCGGCAGCCACACGAAGGCGAAGAGATGGCGCATCAGCGGCGAGCGCGTCAGCAGCAGGCGCGGGCGCGGACGGTCGACAAGGCCCGTCATGGTCATCGCCAGACGCTCGACGTCGGCCTCGCCCAGCCCCAGCACGAGGTCATGCGGCAGGCTGGTCAGCGCATGGGCGAGCGCTTTTCCGGTGTGGCCCTTGGGGTCGAACTCCAGCCGCTCGGCGAAGGCGGCGAGGTGGCGGCGCAGGCGCGGCACGCGGTCGGGCGGGGTGGCGAGCGCGGCGCTGGTCCAGATGCCCGCGTGGACGGACAGCGCGGCGACCTTGCCGTCCTCGATCACGGGGACGAGGAACAGGTCCATCGGCACGCGGCGGTGGACGGTGGCGATGCGGTTGGCCTTGACCACCAGCGGCGCGCTGACCTTGCCTGCGGCAAGCGCCTCGTCGAAGGCCGCGAAAGCGCGGTCGTAGCTGGCGTCGGAGAGCACGTCCTCCTGGCGGCGACGGCAGATGCCGAGGCGCTGCTTGCGGCTGCCGTCCCGGCCCCGCGTGACGTGGCCGAGCTGGGTCAGCATGGTCCCGGCGAACCAGCGCAGCAGTTCGGCGCCCTCGGTATCCTCGATCCGGTCCGCATCGGCGCGCATCGCCTCGACCATCTGCGGCCAGTCGGTGACGGCGGCGCGTACGTCGGCCATGGCGCTTTCGAGCGCACGCAGCAGTTCGCGGCGCTGGCGGGCATCGCCGCGCGGCGTCTCGATGTAGATCATCGACTCGCGGCCGGTCGCCTCGGCCGGGTCGGCGGGAATGTCGATCAGGCGGCCCTTGTCGTCGCGGCGCACGGGCACGACCGGATGCGCGAGGCGATCGATCACCAGCCCGGCCTCGGCCAGCACGGCGGCGGCCGAGTCGACGAGGAACGGCATGTCGTCGTTGATCAGCGCGATGCGCAGGATGCGGCGCTCCTCACTGGCGGAAGTCAGGTCGATGACCGGCTCGCCCGCCTCGCGCACTTCGGCGGTGGCGAGCAGGAAGCGCACGGCCTCGTCGATCCACGATCCTTCCGGATCATCGCCGGGAAGCAGCGCGTCGCAGACCTCTCCGGCAAGCGCCTTGTGCAAGGCGGCGGGCGAGAGAGCCCCCCGCTTCTTCGAAGCCTTTTTGGGGACGGTCAGTTCGCCTGCGCTCATTGCTTTCTCCGCGATCTTCCAACGTGTGCCGTGCCTGCTTCTTGCGCGTCAGGACTGCGGCTTTGTGACCATATAGGCCGATAGGACTGATCCTGCATCCGTGTGATGGCAGGATTTTTCAATGGGTGGCGGGTGTAACACGATTTCTTGACCGCGCAATATTCGTTCGCGGGCGTTTTGGTGAGGCTGCGCGATGCCCACCCCGTCCGGCTAGGCCCTTCGGGCCAAGCCTCCCAACCCTCCCGCACGCGGGAGGGCTGATCTCTTCTTCTCCCCTCCCGCTTGCGGGAGGGGTCGGGAGTAGGCCAGCGCGACCTCAAGCCGCCACGACATGCCCTTCGAACGCTTTCGCCGCCAGCAGCAGCGCGCCCATCGGCCCGGCGTCGTCGCCCAGCAGCGGCGGCACCACCATGCCCGCGAGCCGCTCGCGCGTGCAGTCACGCAAGTAGCCGCCGAGCAGGCCGGGCATGCGCGCCACCGCCATCGGCAGCAGGTGCGGCTGGCGACCGGCGACCCCGCCACCGATGACGATGCGCTGGGGCGAGACGGTCAGCACCAGCATCGCCAGCAGTTCGGCAAGATCGTGCGCAACCGGCTCCCACAGCGGGTTGTCGGGATCGACGCGCGAGGGGTGCGTGCCGAGCCGCGCGGCGAGCGCGGGGCCGCTCAACAGGCCCTCGATGCAGTCGCCGTGAAAGGCGCAGGCACCCTCGAAGCGATCCGCAGCGGCGCGGCGCAGGCGCACGTGGCCGATCTCGGGGTGCAGCATGCCATGAGCCGGCACCCCGCCGACCAGTACGCCGCCGCCAAGGCCGGTGCCGATGGTGAGGTAGACCATGGTTTCGCAGCCCTGCCCGGCACCGAAGCGGTGCTCGGCCATGGCGGCGCCGTTGACGTCGGTGTCCAGCGCGACCGGACAGGCCAGCGCCTCGGCCACCTTGGCGCGCACTTCGGCCCCCGCCCAGCCCAGCTTGGGGGTGTCGAGCATGGTGCCGTAGTCCGCCGCCTCGCGCGAGACGCGGATCGGGCCGAAGCTGGCGATGCCGACGGCGTCCACCGGCTTGTCGTCGCGCCAGCCCTCGATCGCCTCGACCGCACGGCCGAGCGTCTCCGCCGGGTCGGTAGTCGGAAATTCCAGCCGCTCGTCGATGCGGCCCGGCGCGCCGAGGACCACTACGGTCTTGGTGCCGCCCAGTTCGATCCCCGCGAGCTTGTGCATGATCGCTCTCCGTCCTTCACCTCAGCGTGGCGACGTCGCCCTCCAGACGCAAGTGCAGGAAGGGGGCGAAGGTTCCGCCGAAGTGCGCGCGCCCTTCGGGTTTGCGCTTCGCTGCGGCATCGTCGATCCCCCAGTAATCCACGAAGCTGGTCACGGAAAGGTCGGGCAGCACCCACCAGCTATAGGCCTGGAACGGCTCGCCTTGCGGGTTGGCGAAGACGAGGCCATGGCCGTTGAGCAGGCGCCACGGCCCCGCGAACCCGTCCGCGACCGCGCCATAGAGCCCGGTCGGCGCGTCGATACCGGGCGCGAAGACCTTCGCCTGCGTCGACCAGAACAGATAGAGCCGCCCGCCATGCGCGACGATATGCGGGCGCTCCAGTTCGTTGTTGACGCCCGTGGCATCGACCAGAGGCGGCCTCTTCTCGAACACGCCGCCTTCCGGATCGGCATCGCCGCGCCGCGCGCAGCCGATGAGGCCATTGTGAAGCCCGAGATGCCGCGCCGATGACGCGGTGAACAGGAGGTGATCCACGCCGTCTTCGGCCCGCCACGGCGCGGGATCGCGGAACGCCTTGATCTCGCCGAGTTCGCCCGTGCCGTCGTGCCGAGTCATGTAGACGATATTGGCGGGGATCACCTGCTCGACCGGATCGGACCAGCCGGTGAAGACCGCGTCGCCGGTCTCGGCCAGCCCGGTCGTGCAGGCGAAGATGCGCTGACGGAAGGTCGGCTCCGTCTCGCCCCGCTCTCCGGCGGCGGTGAAGTAGAAGGTCACGACTCCGTCCTCGAATAGCGCCGAACCGGACCATTCGCGGCTGCCGGGCGTGAACCCTTCCTCGAAAGTCGCGCCAATATGGCGGAACTGCCCGTCGATCCGGTGGAAGTGATGAATCCGCGCGGCGCCGTGCCGCTCCTCCGGATCATCGAAGGCCGGAGCGGCGAGTGCGAACCACAGTTCACCGCCGCGCCAGCGCACCGGAATTCCGTGCATGGAGGCAAGCGGCCATGCGTCCCAGACGTCGAGATTCCCGGCAATCCGGCGCACGTCGGAAGGCGTGAAGACGGGCGCGCGCGGGATTGAAATGTCCCGTAGCCGGGCGAGATCCCGAGCCGTCCATTGCAAGGTGGGATATGACTCGAGCGTCGCAGGGTGAGGGTTCATGGGCGGCTGATGTACAATCGTTTGCAATATCTGCAAATGTTAATTGCTCCATTATTGCGCTCGCAGTGCGGGAAAGTGGTGCAATCTCTTCTTGGCCTTTACGAATATCATCCGGTATTCAACGGGTTCTTGCCGGGGTGCCTGGCATGGAACGGTCGCACTCGGAGAAGCGGATGCCCTTCGGCCTCAAGCCGCATCTGTCGCTGCCCCGCATCGTTGAGATGAACCTGGGTTTCTTCGGCCTGCAGTTCAGCTTCGGCCTGCAGCAGGCGAACATGGGGCCGATCTACGGCTACCTCGGCGCGAGCGAGGGGCGCATGCCGCTGCTGTGGCTGGCGGGACCGGTGACGGGCCTGATCATCCAGCCGCTGATCGGCGCGATGAGCGACCGTACCCGCTCCCGCCTCGGACGGCGCACGCCTTACTTTCTTATCGGGGCGATCCTGTGTTCGCTCAGCCTGCTGGCGATGCCCAATTCTTCCACGCTGTGGATGGCGGCGGGGCTGCTCTGGGTGCTCGATGCCGGCAACAACGTGACGATGGAGCCTTACCGCGCTTATGTCGCCGACCGACTGGCACCGCACCAGCGGCCCACCGGGTTCATGGTGCAGAGCGCCTTCACCGGACTGGCGCATACCCTGTCCTACCTTGCGCCCTCGATCATGGCGACGTTCGTGGACCGCGACCTGCTAGGACCGAACGGCATCCCCGTGATCGTGCGCATGGCCTTCGTGATCGGCGCGGTGCTGTCGATCTCGACGGTGATCTGGTCGATCACCCGCGTGCCCGAGCTTCCGCTCACACCCGAGGAGCAGGAGCGCATCGCCGCCTCTCCCCTTACCCTGCCCGCCACCTTGCGTGAAGTACGCGACGCCGTGGTCGAGATGCCGCGGCCGATGCGGCAGCTGGCGCTCGCCATGCTGTGCCAGTGGTATGCGATGATGGTCTACTGGCAATACATCGCCTTCGCCATCTCGCGCTCGCTGTTCGGCACCGGGGACGTCCATTCGGCCCGCTTCCGCGAGGCGGTGCTGACCGAGCAGCAACTGGGCGCGCTCTACAATTCGGTCGCCTTCGTCGCGGCGATCGGGCTGATCCCGGTGGTTAGCCGGTTTGGCGCACGATCGGTGCACGTCGGTTGTCTCGCCGCATCGGGGCTGTCGATGCTGGTGATCCCCTCGACCAGCGAACTGCCGCTGCTCGGCCTGCTGATGATCGGCATCGGCTTCGGATGGGCGGGCATGATGGGCAATACTTACGTAATCCTCGCCGATTCGATCCCTCCCCAGCGCAACGGCATATACATGGGGGTTTTCAACTTGTTCATCGTCATCCCCATGCTGATCGAGGCACTGACGATGCCGCTCATCTACGGCCCCATTCTCGGCAACGACCCGCGCAATGCGCTGATACTTGCCGGATTGCTGATGGTGGCGGGTGCAATTGCCACCGTCTTCGTCGAGGCCGGAGGCAGGCCGGAGCCGAAACTGGCAACTAACTGAACAAGTTACTTCCGGCGCGCCAATCCGGGTGCTAAGGCATTGTGCAACATGGCGGCAGGGATGGAAGAGAACAACGTGGGGAACGACGGCACGGACGCGTCTGGCCCGGATGTACCCGGTCCTGATGTGGAAGTGCGCACGCTTGCCGATCTGGCCCGCGTGGCCGGCGTTTCCGCAGGCACGGTTTCGCGCGCGCTGGCGGGCAAGTCCCTCGTCAACGCCGAGACTCGTGAGCGGATCCAGGCCCTCGCCCGGCAATATGGCTTTCGTCCCAACCAGATGGCCAGCAAGCTGCGCTCGCGGCGCACGGGCGTCATCGGCGTGGTCATTCCGCTGGGGCATGAGAAGCGCCAGCAGATTTCCGACCCGTTCTTCCTGACCCTGCTCGGCCACCTTGCTGACCAGCTGACCGAGGCGGGCTACGACCTCATGCTCAGCCGCGCGATCCCGGACGGGACGACCGACTGGCTGGAGCGCATCACCGGCTCGGGCATGGTGGACGGCGTGCTGCTGATCGGCCAGTCCGACCAGTCGGACGTGATCGATCAGGTCGTCTCGCATTACCGCCCGCTCGTCGCCTGGGGCAATCACCGCGAAGGGCAGAAGCACGTCGTCGTCGGCACCGACAACGAACTGGGCGGCCGCCTCGCCGCCGAGCACCTGATCGCCTGCGGCGCCCGGCGCCTCGCCTTCTTCGGCGATACGGCAGGCATCGAGATCGCCATGCGCCTGCGCGGCGCGCGCGCGGCCGCAGAGGCTGCGGGCCTGCATATCAAGCACGTCCCCATCAAGCTCGCCGACGCCGAGATGGGACCGCAGCTCGAAGCCGCCCTCGCCGACGCCGAAGCGGACTTCGACGGCATTGTCACCGCATCCGACCTCATCGCCATGTCGGCGCTGCACGTCCTGCACGAAAGCGGCCGCAGGATACCCGGCGACGTCCAGATCGTGGGCTTCGACGACCTTCCGCTCGCTCGCCTGACCTCCCCCCCGCTGACCACCGTGCGGCAGGAGATCGGCCAGGGCGCCAAGGTCATGGTCGAGAAGATCCGCGCCCTGATCGAGGGCGAGACGCGCCACAGCAAGGTCATGCCCCCGACGCTCATTGCGCGCGATACGACGCGGTCGTGACCACGAAACAGGGCGTGATCGCCAGGATTACATCTTGGTCATTCCCGCGAAGGCGGGAACCCATCTTCTAATAGAGCCTATTTCACCGGCATCAGATGGGCCCCCGCCTGCGCGGGGATGACTACGCATATTTCGATTAAACGAGATCGCGCGCTAAAGCGCCAGCCCCGCTGCCCGCGCGCTAGCCCAGGCCCACTGGAAGTTGTAACCGCCCAGCCAGCCGGTGACGTCCACTGCCTCGCCGATCGCGTAGAGACCCGGCGCGCGCTTCGCCTCCATGGTCTTGGACGAGAGTTCGGCGGTGTCGATGCCGCCTGCGGTGACTTCCGCCTTGGCGAAACCTTCCGAACCATCGGGCAGGAAAGGCCACCGCGCCAGCCGCGCTTCCGCGCTTCCCAGCGCCTTGTCGGTCAGGGTGCCCAGTTCGCCTTCGAGACCGAGCCGCCCACACAGCGCTTCGGCCAGCCGCTCGGGCAGGCCGTCACCCAGTGCCTTGCGGAACGAGAGGCGCGGACGCTCGCGCTTCAGCGTGCGTAGCCAGCCATCGGGTCGGTCGGGCAGGAACTGCGCGGTCACGGTGTCTCCGCGCTTCCAGTAGCTGGAAATCTGCAGGATGGCGGGACCGGACAGCCCGCGATGGGTGAACAGCGCCGCCTCGCGGAACGCCGCCTTTCCGCATCGCGCCACGATTTCGGTTGAGACGCCGGAGAGTTCGCGGAACAGCGCTTCGTCGCCCGGCAGGGTCAGCGGCACCAGTGCCGGACGCGGCTGCACCACCTTGAGCCCGAACTTGCGCGCGAGGTCATAGGCGAACCCGCTCGCGCCCATCTTGGGGATCGACGGTCCGCCGGTGGCGACCACCATTGCGGGGGCAGTCGATGACTGCTCGCCGTGGCGCACGCGGTAGAGGCCGTCAGCATGCTCGACCTCGCCCACGGCCTCGCCGCAGCGGAGTTCGACCATGCCCTTGGCGCATTCCTCCAGCAGCATGGCGACGATCTGCTTCGCCGAACCGTCGCAGAACAGCTGGCCCAGCGTCTTCTCGTGCCAGGCGATGTCGTAGCTTTCGACCAGCGCGAGGAAATCGGCGGCGGTGTAGCGGCTGAGCGCGGACTTGGCGAAGTGCGGGTTGCTCGACAGGTAGCGGTCGGGCGCGGTGTGGATGTTGGTGAAGTTGCACCGCCCGCCGCCGGAAATGACGATCTTGCGACCCGGCTCGGGTGCGTGGTCGATCAGCAGCACCCGGCGGCCGCGCTGCCCGGCGGTGGCGGCGCACAGCAGACCGGCGGCCCCGGCGCCGAGAACGATGGCATCGTAATGCGCGATCATTCGGGCGTACCGACCAGTTCCAGCGCCAGCGCCTCGGCCACGCGGATGCCGTCGACGGCGGCGGAGAGGATGCCGCCCGCATAGCCGGCGCCTTCACCCGCCGGGTAGAGGCCGCGCGTGTTGAGGCTCTGGCAGCCCTTGCCGCGACCGATCCGGACCGGCGAGGAGGAGCGCGTTTCCACCCCGGTCATGACGACGTCGGGATGATCGTAACCGGGCACCTGGCGGCCGAACACCGGCAGCGCCTCGCGGATCGCCTCGACCACATAGTCGGGCAGGCACTCAGCCAGATCGGTCAGGCGAATGCCAGGCTGGTAGCTGGGGTTGACCTCACCCAGTTCGGTCGAGGCGCGGCCCGCCATGAAATCCGCCACTTTCTGGCCCGGCGCGCGATAGTCCGATCCACCCGCCACGTAGGCCAGCTTCTCGAACTTGCGCTGCAGCGCGATCCCGGCGAGCGGATGGCCGGGGAAGTCGCGTTCGGGGCTGATGTCCACCACCAGCCCGGAATTGGCGTTGAACTCTGCGCGCGAATACTGGCTCATGCCGTTGGTGACGACGCCGCCCTCCTCGCTCGCCGCCGCGACGACGCGGCCGCCCGGGCACATGCAGAACGAATAGACGGTGCGCCCGTTCTTCGCCTTGTGCGAGATGGCATAGGCCGCCGCGCCGAGGATCGGGTTGCCCGCGCAGGCCCCGTAACGCGCCTTGTCCACCCAGCTTTGCGGGTGTTCGATGCGCACGCCGATGGAGAATGGCTTGGCCTCGATCGAGACGCCGCGATTGTGCAGCACTTCGAAAGTGTCGCGCGCGGAGTGGCCCACAGCCATGATGACGTGCTCGGCGGGAAGGTATTCGCCGGTCGAGAGGTGCAGGCCCTTGAGCCGGCGTTCGTCGCCCTGTCCTTCGATCTCGAAATCCTCGACGCGGGTGCTGAAGCGGTATTCGCCGCCGAGCTGCTCGATCGTCTCGCGCATGGACATGACCATGGTGACGAGGCGGAACGTGCCGATGTGCGGGTGCGCTTCGGTGAGGATGTCCTCGGGCGCGCCGGCCTTGACGAATTCGGTCAGGACCTTGCGGCCGAGATGGCGCGGGTCCTTGATGCGGCTGTAGAGCTTGCCGTCGGAGAACGTGCCCGCCCCGCCCTCGCCGAACTGCACGTTGCTTTCCGGGTTCAGTTCCGAGCGGCGCCACAGGCCCCAGGTGTCCTTGGTGCGTTCGCGCACCGCTTTGCCGCGCTCGATGATGATGGGCTTTAGGCCCATCTGCGCGAGGATCAGCGCGGCGAGAAGGCCGCACGGGCCTGCGCCGATGACGACCGGGCGCGGTCCTTCCCAGCCCTCGGGCGCGCGGACGGGGAACTTGTAGGCAATGTCCGGGGTGAGCCGCACATGCTGGTCGTCGGCGAAGCGGGCGAGCACGTCGGCTTCATCCTTCACCGTGACGTCGAGCGCATAGACCAGCTTGATCGCATTCTTGCGCCGCGCGTCGTTGCCCCGGCGAAACACTGTGACGCGCTCGAGGTCGGCAGACGTGATGGCGAGGCGCTGGACGACCGCCGCGTCGAGGTCGGCGGGCGTATGGTCGAGCGGCAGGGCAATGTCGGTGAGGCGAAGCATCCGCGCGCCTTTATACGCTGGCGCGCCCGAACGCCATGGCTGCGTATGCGGCGCTCAGATCGGCGCCGGGGCCGTGAGGGCGATCTCCGTGAAATAGCGGGCCATGGCCTGCAGCGCCTTTTCGCTGAGGTCGATGAAGGCGCGGCGCTTGTCGGCGCCGTCGCTGAGGCGCACGAAAAGGCCCGCATCGACCATCTGGCCGATCCAGCGCAGCGCCGTGGTCGGCGGCACTCCGGAAGCGATGCAGAGCGAGGTCACCGAGACCCGCTTGCCTTCGAGGCGCGAGGCGGTGAGGTCCAGCAGCATATCCCAGGCGGGATCGGCGAAGAGATCGTTGTCGAGGAACCGCGCGCGCAATTGGCGCTGGCGGATGATCCGCCGGACCAGTCTCGCATCGGGAAGCTGACCCGGCGAGAAACCGGCGGCGGGGACGGCGGGGAGCGGCGCGGGGATACCGCCCGCATCAAGGCGATCGATACGGCCCGCGATCTGGCCCACCTGCTCGGTCAGGCGCAGCAGCATCAGGCGGTCGTCGTCGGAAAGTTCGCGAACACGTCCGGAGGGCATCGTCGCCAGCACGCGGCCCAGCGCCAGTACCCGCTCCGCGCGGTCGGGATCGACAAGCAAGACGGGCGAGGACTGGTCCATGCAGGCGAAGACATCGTCCAGAGCCTCCACCCCGGTCGAGACGATCAGCCGCGTCGCGCCGCCTGCCGCGCGCAAGTCCAGCCGAGCGAGCGCCGCCAGCACCCCCGCATCGACCTGCGGGCAATCGACCAGCACAACGTCGGCAAGGCGGGCCTGCGCCAGCCCTTCCCCCATGGTAACGAGGTCGGCAAGGGGTGCGGCAGCGACGATGCGCATGCCGGCCGCGTCGGCATCCTCGCGCAAGGTTGCGCGCAAGTGAGCGCGGTTGGCGTAGATCGACAGCGCCACGCCCGGGCCGCCGGACGCCGATTTCTCCGGCCCGCCATAGGCAAAGTCGGGCTGGAGATAGTCCGCCGCGCGCATGATCCAAATCCTTCGCTCTGAACGGGAACAGAATTGGAACAAACGCGCCGCTACCGACAGTTAAATTGCTGCAACCCAGCCCGACAACTCGCGCCGCGCGAGGGCTTCGAGCATCGCCATGCCCGGTTCGCGGGCGTTGAGGCAGGGGAGGACGGCAAGGCGCTCGCCGCCCGCTTCCTCGAAGACCTCTCGGCCGCGGATCGCCAGTTCCTCCAGCGTTTCCACGCAGTCGGCCGAGAAGCCGGGGGCCAGGATGGCGAGGCGCCGGGTGCCGGCCTTTGCCTCGGCCGCAAGCACGGTCTCGGTCGCGGGTTCGAGCCATTTGGCGCGGCCGAAGCGGGACTGGAAGCTGGTCTCGACGCGCAGGTCCGGCAGGCGCAGGGCCAGCCGCTCGGTCAGCAGGCGCGAAGTCTTGCGGCAGTGGCAATGGTAGGGATCGCCGAGGTGCAGCGTGCGCTCGGGCATGCCGTGGTAGGATAGCAGCAGCACTTCGGGCGTGAAATCGAGCGCGGAAACATGCGCGACGACGTCTTCCTCCAGCGCGGCGATATAGGCCGGATCGTCGTGGTAGGGCGGCAGCGTGCGCAGCGCGGGCTGCCAGCGCATGGCGCGCAGGGCGTCGCCCAGCTTGTCCATCACCGAGGCCGTCGTCGCGCCCGAATACTGCGGGTAGAGCGAGGCAACGAGGATACGATCGATCCCTGCATCCTTCATCGCCTGCAGGCGCGAGGGGAGCGAGGGATTGCCGTAGCGCATTGCCCAATCCACGGTGACCGTATCGCCCAGCCGCTCCTGAAGCGCGCGGGCCTGCGCGGCGGTAATGGCGGCGAGCGGCGAACCCTCGGGCGTCCAGACCTGGCTGTAGGCATGGGCGGACTTCGCCGGACGGGTGCGCAGGATGATGCCGTGGAGGATCGGCTTCCACGCGATCGCCGGGATCTCCACCACGCGCGGGTCGGAGAGGAATTCGGCAAGGTAGCGGCGCACCGCATCGGGCGTCGGCGCATCGGGCGTGCCGAGGTTGACGAGAAGGACGCCGACGCCTCCGGTCGCGACGGACGGGTGTTCTGGCGGAAGCTCAGGCGGTTTCATACGTCCTCGGCAAAGAAGGGGAGGCGGCGCAGGCGCAGGCCCGTCGCCGAGAAAAGTGCGTTGGCGACGGCCGGGGCGACGGCGGCGACGCCCAGCTCGCCCGGATCGGCGGGGTCTTCCTTGCTCTCGATGAAGTCCACCTCGATCGCGGGGCAGTCGGCCAGCGTCGGCAGGCCCATTGCGGCGAGGCTCTCGCTGTCCGGTCGCCCGCCTGCATAACGCACCGCGCAGCCGAGCGCGAGGCCGAGGCCGAAGACCAGCCCGCCCTCGATCTGCTGGCGGGCGATGTCGAGATTGACGATGCGGCCCACGTCGGCGACGGCGCTCAGGCGGTCGACGCGCACGCCCTCGGCCTCGCGCCGGGCGCTGGCGATGACGGCGATGCGGCCGTTTCCTATCACGTGGCAGGCAAGCCCCTGCCCGCTGGCATCCGAGCCACCGCCCCATTGCGCCAGCGCCGCGACGCGCTGGAGGCAGGCGGCGAGGCGCGGGTCGTGGCCCAGCATTGCCATGCGATAGGACAAGGGCTCGCGCCCGGCCTTGTGGGCCAGTTCATCGACGAAGCTCTCGTTGAAGAAGGCGGTCCAGCCGTGGGCATTGCCCCGCATCCGGGCGGTGGGCAGGTCGACGCGCACGGGAACGTGGTCGATCGCGAAGTTGGGAATGGCGTAAGGCGGCACTGCACCTTCGAGCGCCATCGGATCGGCATCGAGCGCGACCGACTCCAGCGCTTCGTAAGGCGCGGCGCCGCCCAGCAGGCGGCGGCCGAACTCGCGCGCGGTCGCGGGTACGGTGATGCGCGCGCGCCAGCCGGCGATCTGGCCATCGGTATCGGGACGCGCGGCCATGACCGCCGAGACCGGCGCACGGGGCAGTCCGGCGCGGAATTCCTCACGGCGGGACCAGGTGAGCTGGACGGGCTTGCCCACCTCCCTGGCGATCAGCGCGGCCTCCACGGCATGGCCGAATTCAAGGCGGCGGTCGAAGCTGCCGCCGATCGCGACGGGGTAGAGCACGACGTCGCGCACCGCCATGCCGAGTGCCGCCGCGACAGCCTCGCGCGTGGCTTGCGGGGCCTGCGTGCCGACCCAGAGTTCCAGCTTGCCGTCGTGGAGCCACGCAGTCGCAGCGGCGGTTTCGATGGTGACGTGGATTGCGGGAGAGACTTCGTAGCCGAGCTGGATCGGCAGGCGGTCCTTCACCAGCGCCATGTCGCCCGCCGAATGGATGCGGTGCGCGTCGGCATTGTGCAGCGCCTCGTCCATCGCGGTGTCCACGGCGTCGGATTCAGCCCCGGCAGCGACGCGGAAACCCGGTTCCATGCGGGTCAGCGCCTGCTCGGCGGCCCAGCCGTCGGTGGCGACGGCGGCGACCCATGCGGCGTCTCCTTCCGGGCTGCGGACGGTGCGCAGGAAGCCGAGCATGTCCTTCGCCGCGCTCTCGTCGAGGTCGGAGAGGAAGGTCTTCCTGCCGATCGGCCCGTGACGGATCGCGGCGAAGACCATGTCGGGCAGGCGCACGTCGCCTGCGAAAGTCCACGAGCCATCGACCTTGGAGGGCAGGTCGAGACGCGGATAGCTGAGGCGCCCGCCGGGCGGGAATTCGCCGGGACGCTCGGCCATGGCTTCGGGGCGCAGCGGCGGGGTCGAGGGCGGGGAAAAGCGGGCAGCCTCGGAGGCCAGCGGGCCGAAAGGCAGCTTCTTGTTTTCGTGCGTGACGAAGCCGTTCGCGACCTCGCACTCCTCCCAGGCGACGCTCCAGCGGGCGGCGGCGGCCTGCGCCAGCATCGCGCGGGCAGAGGCGGCGGCGGCGCGGGCTCCGGCTTCGTAGGCGGCGATTTCCGTGCCGTCAGCGGTGACGTCGAAGACGTGGCTCTCGGCCCAGCGGCGGGTCAGGAGGTCGTCCGGTTCATCCGCCAGCGAGGGCAGCAGCGGCATCCAGAGCGGAGCCCACTTCGCCGCCAGCGCGAGGTTGGCGTAAAGGGCACTGACGGGGGCTGGCTCGGCGGCGACCTGCCGCCAGTCCGCGCCGAGTTCATGCGCGACGATCTGCGGAATGAGCGTGGTGACGCCCTGCCCCATCTCCACTTGCGGGACCGAAACGGTGACGACACCGTCCGTACCGATCCTGATCCACGCATCGAAAGCGAATTCACCCTCGCGCGGCTGCAGCGGCAGCGGATAGCTGCGTGGGCGCAGCATGTAGCCGAGCGCGAGCCCGCCGCCTGCCAGCGCTCCGATGAGCACGTTACGGCGGCTCACCGCCATCAGGGGTTGGCGTCCAGCCAGGCCGCGACTTGCGCGGCGAGCCCGGTGAAGGCTTCGGCTTGCGGGCCGGTCCCGGCCGCGGTGGGCGTGCCCGCATCAGCCTCGCGCCGGATTGCGATGTCGAGGGGGATGCGGCCGAGGAAGGGCACGTCCATCTCCTTCGCGGAGGCTTCCGCGCCGCCGCAGCCGAAGGGATCGCTGACTTCGCCGCAGTGGGGGCAGGCATAGCCCGCCATGTTCTCGACCACGCCGACGACGGGGACGCCGCCTTTCTCGAACAGTTCGACCGCGCGGGTCGCGTCGATCAGCGCGAGGTCCTGCGGGGTGGAGACGATCACCGCGCCCGCAGGCTTGCAGCGCTGGAGCATGGTGAGTTGCACGTCGCCGGTGCCGGGCGGCAGATCGACGATGAGCACTTCGGCGCCTTCCCAGTGCCCCTCGACCAGCTGGAGCAGCGCGCCGGAAATCTTCGGCCCGCGCCAGGCGATCGCCTGCCCGGCATTGGAGAGGTGCGCCATCGACAGCGCCGGGACGCCCCAGCGGCTCTCGACGGGGACCAGCCTGCCTTCGTGCGCCGTGGCGCGCTGGCCCTCGGTGCCGAGCAGACGCGCCTGCGAGGGGCCGTAGATGTCCGCATCGACGAGGCCAACACGCCGTCCCATCCGGGCCAGCGCCACCGCGAGATTGGCCGAAAGCGTGGATTTGCCGACGCCGCCCTTGCCCGATCCAACCGCGATGATGCGTGGTCCCTTGGGTGGTGCGGGCTCAGTTTTATCCGCCATCATCGCCACGCGCACTTCGGCGACTTTGCCGCCAAGCGCATCGCGCACATGCGCTTCCAGTCCTGCCCGCGCCGCCGCATCGAGGCCGGTCGCATCGAGAACCAGCGTCGCGCGGCCGTCCGCCGCGCGCAGCGACTGGACACGCGCTGCGGCATCGGGCCGAAGCAGCGCCTTGAGATCGTCGCTTTCGGTGCCTGCCCCAAGACCTTCGGCGCTGCTCACTCGTCGTCTCCAGTAGATTGCCGGTTCGTTTCCGGCGTGTCCGTCATGGCCGAGGGATACCCCGGCGCTCGCCGCTCAGGTGGCGTACGCGGGGAAAAAGGGCAAGAGAGGCACTGTTATTTGCCCGAGGGGTTCTTATAGATAGCCTCATGACAGCTATCGGTGGTGCAGACACGCCTGGCGGCGTGCCGGGGGACGGAACGGGAATTTCCCAGATGACGGGACGCAACAGCCCGTGGGGCGGCGGCGGCAATGACGGCGGCGGTAGCGGAGACGGCGACGGGTCCGACGGCGCAGACGCATCCGGCAGCCAGCCCGACGAGCCGCAGTCCGAAACCCCCGAGCGCAAAGGCCCCCGCAATCCCTGGCTCCCCAGCGGAGAGGGCGCCCCGCCCCGCCGCTCGGCCAGCATCGAAGATATCTTTCGGCGCGGCGACCAGCGGCGCCCCGGTGGCGGAGGCGGCGGCCCGCGCGGCCCCGGCGGCTTCCCCAACCTGCCGCGCCGTCCGGACGGCAAGTCGTGGCTGCCGCTCGGCATCGGCGCCGCCGTGCTGGTGGTGCTCGGTTTCTCCAGCGTCCACATGCTCGGCCCCAAGGAACAGGGCGTGGTCACCACGCTCGGCCAGTATTCGCGCACCGTCGATTCGGGCGTGAGCCTGACCCTCCCCTGGCCGATCGAGCAGGTGAAGGTCGTCGACGTCAGCTCGTTCCAGGTCGTGGCCGTGCCCGACAACGAGAACGAGAAGCTGATGCTCACCAGCGACAAGAGCCTGGTCGATCTCAGCTACCTCGTGCGCTGGAACATCAAGGGCCTGAAGGACTACACCTTCCGCCTCGCCGACCCAGACGGCACCGTACAGGAAGTGGCCGAGGCCGCGATGCGCGCCTCGATCGCGCAAGTCTCGCTGGGCCAGGCTCTGTCCGGTGCAGGCCGTGCGCAAGTCGAGCAGGACGTGGGCGAGCGCATGCAGCGCATCCTCGACTTCTACCGCTCGGGCATCGCCATCCAGGGCGTCGAGATCAAGAAGGCCGATCCGCCGGCCAAGACCAAGGGCGCGTTCGACAACGTCAACGTCGCCCAGCAGGAAGCCGAACGCGACCGCTCCGAAGCCCGCGCCTGGGCGCAGCAGGTGATCGCCCGCGCCCAGGGCGATGCCAGCTCGTTCGACAAGGTCTACGAGGAATACAGGCTCGCCCCCGAAGTGACCAAGCGCCGCATGTACTACGAAACGATGGAACGCGTCCTGCGCGACAATGACACGGTGGTCGGCGAAAAGGGCGTGAACACCGTCCTGCCGCTGCCCGAGATGCAGCGCCGTGCCGCACCCGCTCCCGACACCTCGGTCAGCGTACCGACCAGCACGGGAGGTCAGTGATGAACCTGTGGCATGACTACAAGGCCGCGTGGATCGCGGCGGGCGTCGTCGTCGTCGGATTGATGATGAGCACCATCGTCGTTCCCGAGGACGAGCAGGCGGTCGTCGTCCAGACCGGCCGCCCGGTGCGGGTCTACAACCCCTATATCGCCAACGCGGCCTACGGGCAGACCGGCGCGGGCGTGCACTGGCGCATCCCGCTGGTCGAGCAGGTGATCCGCATCGACAAGCGCCTGCTTTCGGTCGACATGCAGCAACAGCAGGTGCTCTCCACCGACCAGCAGCGGCTGAACGTGGACGCCTATGCCCGCTACCGCATCGTCGATCCGATCAAGATGGTCCGCTCCGCCGGCACCAGCGAGCGGGTGACGCAGCAGCTCGAACCGATCCTCTCCTCGGTCGTGCGCCAGGAACTGGGCAAGCGGACCTTCCAGTCGCTGCTCACCGCCGAACGCGGCGCGGCGATGGAGAACATCCGCAAGCTGCTCGACCGTGAGGCCGCCGAATACGGCGCGCAGGTCGTCGACGTGCGGATCAAGCGCGCCGACCTGCCCGAGGGCGCGCTCGCCGCCGCCTTCGTGCGCATGGAAGCGGGCCGCCAGGAAGAGGCTAAGACGATCGCCGCGCAGGGCCAGCGCGACGCGCAGATCATCCGCGCCGAAGCCGAGGCCCAGGCCGCGAAAATCTACGCCGACAGCTTCGGCAAGGACGCGCAGTTCTACGACTTCTACCGCGCGATGCAGAGCTACGCGGTGTCGTTCGGCAAGGGCGCGCCCGGCAGCCCGAACGGCGCCAAGACCATCCTGCTCTCGCCGGACAATGCCTATCTGAATCATTTCAGGGAGCCGTGAGCGGTTTCGGCCGTTGCCCATCGGGAGTTGGCGGCCGGAACTTCGTAAAAGTGGCGGATTTCCGCATCATTCAAATCCGGTTAAGCTCGCGGGGCGTGAAACCGCTTCGGGGTTACCAGTCGGATCTTGGCGCAAGCCGCCGAAACGGAGGAATCAAAGGACGTGAAGCCAGTGCGATATGCCTATGGACTGACCACAGCGCTCCTCATCGGAGGCGCTACCGCATCGCTCGTCACCGGCTACCCCGCAGGTGCCCAGGTGGCCCAGAACGAGGCCAGCGAAATTTCGAAGGTGGTGCCGCGTGCCGGTGCCCCCGCCAGCTTCGCGGATCTCACCGCGCAGCTGCAACCCGCCGTCGTCAATATCTCGACCCGCCAGAAGGTGCAGGTCGCGGGCGGCGGCGCCAACCCCTTCGCGGGCACTCCGTTCGAGGGGCTGTTCGGCGGACAGGGTGGCGGTAACGGCGCGCCCCAGACGCGTGAGGCCCAGTCGCTCGGCTCGGGCTTCATCATCTCGGCGGACGGCTATGTCGTGACCAACAATCACGTCATCACCGCCGAGGGCAAGGGCCAGGTCGAATCGATCACCGTCACCATGCCCGACGGCGCCGAGTATCCCGCCAAGCTGATCGGCAAGGACGCCGCATCCGACCTTGCGGTGCTCAAGATCGACGCGGGCAAGAGCCTGCCGTTCGTCAAGTTCGGTGACAGCCGCAAGGCGCGCGTGGGCGACTGGATCATCGCGATCGGCAACCCGTTCGGCCTCGGCGGCACGGTGACCTCGGGCATCGTCTCGGCCGTCTACCGCTCCACCCAGAGCGGCGGCGCCTATGACCGCTACCTGCAGACCGACGCGGCGATCAACCGGGGCAACTCGGGCGGCCCCATGTTCGACATGAACGGGCAGGTGATCGGCATCAACAACGCGATCTTCTCGCCCACGGGCGGCAGCGTCGGCATCGGCTTCGCCATTCCGGCGGAGATCGCGGCCCCGCTCGTCCAGAAGCTCATCAAGGGCGAGGCGATCGAGCGCGGCTATCTTGGCGTGCGCATCCAGCCGGTGACCGAGGACATCGCCGATTCGCTGGGCATCGCTCACAACAAGGGCGAGTTCATCCAGATGGTCGAGCCTGACGGTCCGGCGGCCAAGTCCGGCATGCAGGCGGGCGACGTCGTCGTCACGGTCGACGGCAAGGAAGTCACCAAGGACCAGACGCTGTCCTACATCGTCGCCAACACCAAGCCGGGCGCACGCATCCCGGTCGAGGTGATCCGCGGCGGCAAGCGCCAGACGCTGACCGCCACGGTCGCCAAGCGCCCGAGCGAGGACGAGCTTTCGCAGTCCTTCACGCCCGATGGCGACGAAGACGGCGATGCGTTCAACAATCCGCCCCAGAAGCAGGAAAAGGGCGTGATCGAGAACTCGCTGGGCCTGACCGTGACCCCGCTGACGGCCACCATCGCCCGCCAGCTCGGCGCGGCCGACGGCACCAAGGGCGTGGTCATCGTCGCGGTCGATCCGAACTCGGACGCGGGCCAGAAGGGCTTCCAGCGCGGCTTCATCATCCTGCAGGCCAACGGCCGTCCGGTGACGACCGCAGCGGACCTGACCGCAGCGATCAACGCCGCCAAGGCGGAAGGCCGCTCGGCCCTCCTCCTGCGCGTCCAGCCGCGTGGCCAGCAGGCGACTTTCGTGCCGGTGCGCCTGCGCTGACACGACGCGCCGAGGCGTAAATGGAAAAGGCCCGCCGGAGCGATCCGGCGGGCCTTTTCGTGTGTGGGAGATGGGCCAACGTCATCCCAGCGAAGGCTGGGACCGCTGGCCGCGTAAAACCCAACCACCGGCAGGGCGCCCTAACGATAGTTGGCAGTAATAGGCGAGCGGTCCCAGCCTTCGCTGGGATGACGCGGTTTGGCTTGAAACGACGCGGCGGTCAGGGCTGCGTTGTACCGGGTATCCGGGTCGGCGTAGGACGCGGCGTCGGCATCACGCGCGGGACCGGCGTGGGACGCGCCCCCGGATAGGCCCCGGTGCCCTGCCCCGGACGCAGGCCCGGATCTTCCCGCTCGCGCCCGGTGGCGCGGTCGAGGAAGTCGTTGCCCGCAGCGGGCGGCGGCCCGGCCTGCGCACCCTGCGGCCCGTAGTCCGGCGGAACCACGCCGCCGTTCGGCGCCTGCCCGTTCGGAACCCCTCCATAAGGCGGCTGGTCCGGCGTGGCGCCGTCAGGGTGGACGAGGTTGCCATTCTCGTCGGTGTAATAATAGTCGTCAGGGTTGCCCTGCATCTGCTCGTCATCGGGCTCCAGCTGCCATTCGGGCAGCTTGAGTTCGGTGTCGAACTGCTCGACCGGGCGCTTGGCGACGGCGACCTTCATATAGTCCGAGAACGCCCGCGCCGGAGCATGGCCGCCGGAGAGCCCCGCAACCCGCTTGGCATCGTCACGGCCCATCCACACGCCGGTGGTGATGCCGCTGGAGAAGCCGAGGAACCAGCCGTCCTTGTTCGAGCTGGTGGTGCCGGTCTTGCCCGCCACCGGCCGCCCGATCTGCGCGGCGCGGCCCGTGCCGATCGCCACGGCGGTCTGCAGCAGGTCGGTAATGCCAGCCGCCACGTAATGCGGCACCAGCACCTGACCCTGCACCGACTTGTGCTCGTAGAGCAGCTCGCCCGAAGTCGTGGTGACCTTGGTGATGCCGTAAGGCTCCACCGAAGTGCCGCCCGCCGAGACCGCCGCGAAAGCGCGTGTCATGTCGATCACGCGCACTTCGGAGGTCCCCAGCACCATCGCCGGCTTGGTGTTGATATTGGTGGTGATGCCGAAGCGCTTGGCCATGCTGGCGACGGTGCCGAAGCCGACCTCGTTGCCCAGCTGCGCGGCGACGGTGTTCTTGGAATAGGCGAAGGCGGTGCGCACGTCGATCTGGCCGGCGAAGTTGCGGCCGTCGTTCTGCGGGCTCCAGCCCTGGATCGTCACCGGCTCGTCCACGACGCGGTCGTCGGGGGTGTAGCCCGCCTCCAGCGCGGCAAGGTAGACGAACAGCTTCCACGACGAACCCGGCTGGCGCAGCGCCGAAGTGGCGCGGTTGTAGTTCGAGTTCACGTAATCCGTGCCCCCGACCATCGCCAGCACCGCGCCATCCTTGTCGAGACTGACGAGCGCGCCCTGCGCCCCCTTGGGCACGTTGGCGTCGATCGACTTGGTCGCCGCGTCCTGCATCGCCGGGTCGAGCGTGGTCCACACCTCGATCGGCTCGTTGTTCTCAGGGAGCAACATGTCGAGCTGCGGCAGCGCCCAGTCGGTGAAATAGCGGACCGAGTTCTGGCCTTTTTCCTTGGCGACCTGCACGTCCGAGAAATCGACGCTGTCGGCCTCCGCCTGCGAGATCACGCCTTCGCGCGCCATCAGGCCGAGCACGACCTTGCCGCGCCCCTTGGCAGCCTCGACGTCGGCGGTCGGCGAGTAGTTCGACGGAGCCTTCACCAGTCCGGCGATGATCGCCGATTCGGCGGTCGAAAGTTCGGTGGCCGGGTGGCCGAAGAACTTGCGGCTCGCCGCGTCAATGCCATAGGCGCCGCCGCCGAAGTAGACCTTGTTGAGGTACAGTTCGAGGATCTGGTCCTTGGTGAACTTCCTCTCGAGCGCCAGCGCCAGCACCATCTCTCGCGCCTTGCGGTTCCACGATCGGGTGTTGGTGAGGAAGATGTTGCGCGCCAGCTGCTGCGTCAGCGTCGAGGTCGCCTTGGCGCGGCTGTCGGTGGTGATCGACATGTAGACCGCGCGGGCCAGACCGATCACATCGACGCCGGGATGCTCGCGGAAGCGGCGATCCTCGACCGAGACGATGGCATCACGCATGATCGCGGGGATCTCGTCATAGGGCATCCACTTGCCGTAGCTCGGCCCGAGCGAGACGAGTTCGCGCCCGTCGCGCGCGCGCACGACGATCATCTGGCCGTTCTGGCTGCTCTTCAGCGCCGAATAGTCGGGCAGTTCGCGCATCGTGAAGAACACGGCGGTGCCCAGGAAGATCGCGCCGAGCAGCGCCAGCGCGCCGCCCCATACGAACACGCCGCGCAGGATGCGGCGCCAGAGCGGCTTGCTTTCAGCTTGCGACGATGCGCCGCGGGGTGCGCGGCTGCGGCCGGAATTCTTGGCCATGGGTAGGATGCAAACCCCAATAAGGACGGATGTGTCGGGTCGCTCCTACACTTTGCATGGCGATTTGTAACCCGAGGTGAACACGGGTGCGGGGGAAAGGGCAGAGCAAGAACTTCCTCCCCGAGCTTGTCTCGGGGAGGGGGACCGCCGCGAAGCGGTGGTGGAGGGGAAGAGGCGAGGCATTTCCCCCTCCGTCAGCGCTGACGCGCTGCCACCTCCCCGAGACTAGCTCGGGGAGGAACCGATCACTTCGGCTCGAAGTCCAGCGAGGCGCTGTTGATGCAGTACCGCAGCCCCGTCGGCGCCGGGCCATCCGGGAACACGTGGCCGAGGTGTCCTTCACACTTCGCACAAGTCACTTCGGTGCGGATCATCCCGTGCGAGGTATCGCGGTGCTCGTCGATCGCGGCTTCGTCCACCGGCGCGGTGTAGCTCGGCCAGCCGCAGCCCGAATTGAACTTGTCATCGGATTCGAACAGCGGCGCACCGCAGCCCGCGCAAGTATAGAGCCCTTGCTGCTTGTTGCCGTCGTATTTGCCGGTGAAGGCCCGCTCGGTGCCTGCCTGACGCAGCACATAGTACTGCTCTGGGCTCAGGCGCTCGCGCCATTCTTCGTCGGTGAGGTGCATCTTGTCGGTCATCGGGGAGGCTCTCCTTTGGCGCCGATATGGGGCGGAACGAGGCCAAATTCCAGTGAGTCCGTCGTCCCGGATCAGGTCCGGGACGACGACCAATCAGTACGGGGCGCCGTCCTTGTGGAAGTAGCCCTCGCCGTCGAACTTCATGTCGATGTCCGAATAGGCGCCGCTGCCGTTCGGATCGCCCGCACTGATCGCGATGAAGGTGCAGTCGGCCTCGCTTTCGTTCACGAGGTGGTGCCCGTCGCGCACGCCTTTCGCCCAGGCGCAGACGTCGCCCGCGCGCAGCAGCGTGCGCCCGCCGTCTTCCACCAGCACCGCCTCGCCCGAGAGCATGACCAGCAATTCGTCCTCGTCGTCGTGCCAGTGGCGCTGGCTGGACCAGGCGCCCGGCTTCAGCACCACATGGCTCGCGCCCATCTGCGTCAGTCCGCCGGCAGGAGCGAGGCGCCGCCACCAGCGGCCCTCCACCGCCGCGTCGAAAGGCGCCGGATAGCCGGTGCGGTTGGCCTGCGGGATGGCCTCGATGTCGAGCCGGGGCATGGACGGTCTCCTATGGTCATGGTGCGCCTATTATGCGATGGCGCTGCCCCTATGTCCCAGACCGCTCCTCTCGCCGCAACCGTCGCCGATCTCGCCGAGGCGCTGATCGCCTGCCCCAGCGTTACCCCGGCCACCGGCATGGTGTTCGACTGCCTGGAAAACCAGCTGGCGCCGCTCGGCTTCGAGGTCACCCGCTTCATCGCGGGAGAAGCGCCGGACGGCCCGGTCGAGAATCTCTTCGCGATCCGTCGCGGCCCCGAGGGTTCGCGCCACTTCGCCTTCGCCGGCCACCTCGACGTGGTGCCGCCGGGCGAAGGCTGGACCAGCGCGCCGTTCCTGCCCGAGAGGCGCGGTCCCGAGGGGCAGGAACTGCTGTACGGGCGCGGCGCCGTGGACATGAAGGGCTCGATCGCGGCCATGGTCGCGGCCGTCACGCATATCCCGCCTGAAACCGGCACTGTCAGCTTCATCATCACCGGCGACGAGGAAGGCCCGGCGCGCTTCGGCACCCTCGCCCTCATCGACCTGATGCGCGAAAAGGGCGAGATTCCCGACCTTTGCCTCGTCGGCGAGCCGACCTCGGTGAACCGCCTCGGCGACATGATGAAGGTCGGCCGTCGCGGTTCCGTCAACATCTGGCTGGAAGTCGAGGGCGTGCAGGGCCACGTCGCCTACCCGCACCTCGCCGACAATCCGATCACCAAGCTGGTGGCGATGCTCGCCGAACTCGACGCCATCGTGCTCGACGAGGGCACCGACTGGTTCCAGGCGAGCAACCTCGAAGTCACCGACGTTTCCTGCGGCAACCCGGCCACCAACGTGATCCCGGCGAAGGCTTCGGCGCGCATCTCGATCCGTTTCAACGACCTGCACACCGGCGAGGGCCTTGCCGCGCGCGTCGCCGAGATCGCGCAGCGGCACGGCGGCACCGCCCGCCCCGTGATCTCGGGCGAGGCGTTCCTGACGCAGCCCGGCGCGTTCTCCGCCATGCTGGCCGAAGCGATCCGCGCCGAGACCGGGGTAGAGCCCGAACTCTCGACCAGCGGCGGCACTTCGGACGCGCGGTTCCTCAAGGATCTCTCGCCGGTGATCGAGTTCGGTCTGTGCAACGCGACGATGCACAAGCGCGACGAAGCCGTGGCCGTGGCCGACCTCGAGGCCCTCGCCCGCATCTACGAGCAGGTGACGCTGGCCGCTCTGGCGGGCTGACGGGGGATTTGTTTCGGAGGCGAGCGGGCCGAAACGCAAGGCCCTGCGTCTTGCAACCGGGTGAAACCTCGCCCCCGTCATTGACCGCACCGGCCACACTGATAGGCTCCGGCGCTTTCACGACGCCACCATTAACAAGGGGTTCGCAATGGGCAGGCGCCTGACGCTCTACATTCTCATCGGCATGGTCCTCGGCATCGCCGCGGGCTACATGCTCCACGCGAGCCTTCCGGCGGACGATCCGCACCTCAAGCAGTGGGCCGATTATTTCCGGCTGCTGCCCGACGTGTTCCTCAAGCTGATCAAGATGATCCTCGCGCCGCTGGTCTTCGCGACGATCGTGACCGGCATCGCGGGCATGGGCGACAGCGCCGCGCTCGGCCGCATCGGCGGCAAGGCGCTGGGCTGGTTCATCACCGCCAGCCTCGTCTCGCTCAGCCTCGGCCTGATCCTCGTCAACCTGTTCCAGCCCGGCGTCGGTGTCGGCCTCGAAAGCAGCGCCGACGTGGGGGACCTCGAGATGGGCGAGCTGACGCTGCGCCACTTCATCCTCGAGATCTTCCCGGCCAGCCCATTGGCGGCGATGGCCGAGAACAACATCCTGCAGATCCTGGTCTTCTCGGTCTTCGTCGGCGTCGGCCTCACCGCCATCGGGGAGCGCGGCGCGCCGATCGTGCGCGCCACCGAAGCGCTGTCCGAACTGATGCTGCAGATCACCGGCTACGTCATGCGCTTTGCGCCCTTCGCGGTGTTCGGCGCGATCGCCGCCGTCATCGGCACGCAGGGCCTCGGCATCATCGTGACCTACGGTGTGCTGGTCAGCGAGTTCTACCTTGCGATGGCTCTCCTGTGGGTGCTGCTGTTCTGCGCGGGCGGCCTGTTCCTGGGCAAGCGCGTGGTCACGCTGTTCCGCTATATCCGCGAGCCGCTGCTGCTCTCGTTCTCGACTGCCTCCTCAGAAGCGAGCCTGCCCAAGTTGTTCGAGCAGCTCGACCGCTTCGGCGTGCCGCGCCGCATCTCGGGCTTCATCCTGCCGCTGGGCTACAGCTTCAACCTCGACGGCTCGATGATCTACATGACCTTCGCGTCGATGTTCATCGCCCAAGCTTACGGCATCCATGTGCCGATTATGACGCAGATCCTGATGCTGCTGACGCTGATGGTCAGTTCCAAGGGCATCGCCGGCGTGCCGCGCGCCAGCCTCGTGGTGATCGCCGCGACGCTGACGCAGTTCGGCCTGCCGGTCGAAGGCATCGCGCTGCTGCTGGGCGTGGACACTTTCCTCGACATGGGCCGCTCGGCCACCAACGTGGTGGGCAACGCAGTGGCGACGGCGGTGATCACCCGCTCGGAAGGCATGCTGCAGCCGCTGATGGACCCCGATGCGGAAGTGCTGCACTCACCCTCGCACACCGTCGCCGACGGGCGGCGCGGGCTCAACATCGATCCCGAGCAGTACGAGGGGTAAGGATAGGCCGAGGGGGCTTCGACAGGCTCAGCCTGAGCGGTTTTGAGAGCAGGTCTTTAAATCCCGCTCAGGCTGAGCTTGTCGAAGCCCCCTCGGTCATCCGCTGATCGAAAAGCCCCGCTACTTCGCCAGCTTCACCGGCACGAACGGTCCCATGCCGCAGCCGCCCATGCGCTGCCACTGGTTGCCGATCTGTTGCAGCGGATAGATGATGTCCTGTCGGCACAGCTGCGAGAGCGACGTCTCATACGTAAACGTGCCCGCCGACTTTAGCCCGCTGCACCGGTTGGGCAGCGTCACCCGCCAGACTTGCCCGCCCGCACCGCCGATGAAGTCGATCGTGTGATCGTCGCGAATGCGGGTGGTATTGAAACGCGTCACCGACAGGCAATCGACGGCGGCCCCAGTCGCCTCTGCGGCAGGTTCGGGAGGCAGCGTCTCACCCGGACCTTCCTGCGAACAGGCGGCGAGGGCAACGGTGGCAAGCAGCAGGGCAACGGGAGTTCTCATCGGCTCATCCTCTCGCTGGGCGAACGTCCGGCAAGCCCCATTGGCTCCCCGAATGCCGCCTTCGTCAAGAGGACGTAGGCCTCAGGCCGCAGCCTTCCTCGCACCCCGGTCGAGCACCTTGTCCTTGAAGGCGCACAAGTCCACCTCAGGGCATCGCCAGCACTCGGGCGTGCGCGCCTTGCAGATGTAGCGGCCGTGAAGGATCAGCCAGTGATGCGCGCCGACCCGGAATGGCTGCGGCACCTTCTTCTCGAGCTGCTTCTCCACCGCCAGCGGCGTCTTGCCCTTGGCGAGCCCCGTGCGGTTGCCGACGCGGAAGATATGGGTATCGACCGCGAAGGTCTCGGCCCCGAAGGCGCAGTTCATCACCACGTTGGCAGTCTTGCGGCCGACGCCGGGCAGCTCGACCATGGCGTCGCGATCCGCCGGAACCTCGCCGCCGTGCCGGTCCACCAGAATCTGCGAAAGGGCGATGACGTTCTTGGCCTTGGTGTTGAACAGGCCGATGGTCTTGATGTGCTCCTTCAGCCCCTCTTCACCGAGGTCCACCATCTGCTGCGGCGTCTTCACATACTCGAACAGCGCACGCGTCGCCTTGTTGACGCCCACGTCGGTCGCCTGCGCCGAGAGCGTGACGGCGACGAGCAACTGATAGGTGTTGCCGAATTCCAGCTCCGTCTCGGGCGAGGGATTGGCCTCCGCCAGACGGCGGAAGAACTCGAAGACGTCCGCCTTCTTCAAAGGCCCAGCACCTGCGGCATCGTGTAGCGGCCCGGCCCCTGCGCCAGCAGCCACTGCGCCGCCTTCACCGCTCCACGCGCGAAGATGCCCCGGTTCTCGGCGAGGTGCGAGAGCGAGAGACGCTCGTTGTCGGCAAGAAAATGGACGGTGTGGTCGCCCGCGACGGTGCCGCCGCGCAGGGCCGCGAAACCGATGGTGCCCGCCTCGCGCTTGCCGGTGATGCCGTCGCGGCCACGTACCGCGCTGTTCGCCAGCCCGACGCCGCGTCCGTCGGCGGCTGCCTCACCCAGAAGCAGCGCGGTGCCGGAGGGAGCGTCCACCTTCATGCGGTGATGCGTCTCGACGATCTCTATGTCCCAGTCCTCTCCCAGCCGCGTCGCCGCCTCGCGCACCAGATGCGCGAGCAGCGTGACGCCGAGCGAGGTGTTGCCGGTCTGCAGGACGGGAATGTGCTCGGCCGCCGAATCGATCAGCCAGTGGTGGCGCTCCTCCAGCCCGGTGGTGCCGATGACGATCGGCAGCTTGGCGGCGATGGCGGCATCGAGGTTGCCTTCGAGCGCCGAGGGACTGGAGAAATCGATCAGGATGTCGGCATTGGCTGCGACGGCCGAGGTGTCACCGTCCTTGTCGACGCCGCCCGCCAGATCCTCGCCCGCATCGGCAATGGCGGCCGCGATCGCCTGCCCCATGCGCCCCTGGCTGCCGATGATTCCGATTCGTGCCACGCTGCTGTCTCCGTCCGGGCGTAAAGTCCTGTCACGGCCGCATGGCGCAAACGCGCCGGTTCGACAAGCGCCGCGCGCACGCTAAGGTGAGCCATGAGCAGCATCCGCAACATCGTCATTCTCACCGGCGCGGGCGTTTCGGCCGAGAGCGGCATCGACACCTTCCGCGACGGCGGCGGTCTCTGGGAGCAGCACCGCGTCGAGGACGTCGCCACGCCCGAGGCCTTCGCGCGCGACCCCGACCTCGTCCTGCGCTTCTACGACATGCGCCGCGAAGCGATCCAGACCAAGCAGCCCAACGCTGCCCACCGCGCGCTGGCAAAGCTGGACGCGGAATGGGAAGGCGACCTGCTGATCGTCACTCAAAACGTGGACGACCTGCACGAACGCGCCGGAGCGAAACGCGTGCTCCATATGCACGGCGAGCACCTGAACGCCTGGTGCATGGCCTGCGACGAACGCCCGCGCTGGACCGGCCCACTGATCGACCGCCCCGCCTGCCCCGAATGCGGAGAAGCGGCGCTGCGGCCGGACATCGTATGGTTCGGGGAAATGCCCTATCGCATGGACGAGATATTCGCGGCGCTGGAAGAGGCGGACCTGTTCGTCTCGATCGGGACGTCCGGCGCGGTCTATCCGGCGGCGGGCTTCGTGCGCAACGCGCGGGAACTGGGCGTCGAGACGCTGGAACTCAATCTCGAACCCTCGCAAGGCACCGGATGGTTCGACGAGGCGCGGCATGGACCGGCAAGCGCACTGGTGCCTGCGTGGGTGGAGGAGGTTCTGTCACGGTAAGGCGCCCTGCCGCACGGGGCTTCGATAGGCTCAGCCTGAGCGGAATTGGGAAACTTGCACTACCTCCGCTCACCCTGAGCTTGTCGAAGGGTCAAGCACAGCTTGTCGAAGCCCCATGCGCATTACAGCCCCGGCATGCCGGATCCTTGGCGATCCTGAGCGGCCGCATCGACGGTGCCAGCCCGTCGATCAGATGCAAGGTCCCGAACTGAGGCTCCCCAAGCACCGTGTGTCCCGCCAGCAGCACCCGCATCGCGTGCATCGACGCGAAGGTGCCGACCATGCCGACCATCGCCCCGAGCACGCCGTCGGCGGCGCAGGTATCGCAGTCCACCGCGTCGAAGGCATCGCCCACGAAACAACGGTAGCAGGCGTACCCCGGCAAATGACCTGCGAAGTTCGCGACCTGCCCCTGGAACCGCCCGATCGCCGCCGTCGTCAACGGAATGCCCAATTTTACGCACGTATCTGACACGAGGAGCCGAGTCGCGAAGTTGTCACAGCCGTCCAGTACGAGGTCCGCGCCGGAAAGGACGTCACGCGTGTTGTCATCCCCCAGCCGCGCAACGACGGGATCGACCTTCAGGCCAAGATCAAAACGCCGCACCCATTCGGCCGCCGCTTCCGCCTTGGGCCTGCCGATATCCGATGGCGTATAAATCGTCTGGCGCTGCAAGTTGCTGACGTCGACCACGTCATCATCGACCAGCGTGAGACGGCCTATGCCGGCTGCGGCGAGATACTGCAGGACAGGACTGCCAATCCCGCCGCAGCCGACCAGCACCACATGCGCCTCGCTCAGCGCGACCTGTCCGGCCCCGCCGACTTCGGGCAGGACGATATGCCGCGCGAAGCGGCCGAGACGATCGGCGGTGAGCGTCATTTCGCCTGTTCGTCTCCGGGCGCTTCAGGCACGGCCGCTTCCACAAGCCGCTCCTTCACGAACCCGTGCATGCCGAACCACCACTGCACCGCGATGACGCCGCCCTTGGCGGGCTGGAGCATGCCGATCATCATCGCGATGGCCAGCGGCACCAGGATCGCGAACATCGCCATTGGCCCCAGGTCGTAGTCCACCGAAAGCGCTATGATCAGCGGCGCCATCAGGTGGCCGGTGACGATCATGGAGATGTATGCCGGAAAGTCGTCCGCACGTTGCGGCGTGAGGTCCATGGTGCAGACCGGGCAACGCTCGCGCGGCTTGAGCCACTTGTAAAACAGACTGCCCTCGCCGCAACGCGGGCAACGGCTGCGAAGGCCGCGAAGCAGGGCCTGCGAGAACGTGGCGGGAATCATGTCCAAGCGCCTACATCATACGGGCAGGACGGTGAAGCAGATTGCGCCGGCGGCAAAAGGGTCAGGGCCTGAGCACGTGGACGCGGTTGCGCCCGCCGTGCTTGGCCGCATAGAGCGCCGCGTCCGCATGCTTCGTGGCATCTTCCAGCAGCGCGAAGTCCCGCACCGACGCCAGCCCGCAGGAGAACGTCACGGCGCGATCCTCGACGCCCAGATTGGTATCGAGCGCGACCGTCGCCCGCAGCCTCTCCATGACGAGGCGCGCCTCGTCGAGCGTGGTGTCGGGCAGGAGCACGGCGAATTCCTCGCCGCCCCAGCGCGCGGCGACATCGCTGCGGCGCACGTGGTCCTCGATGCGGCGGGCCAGCGCCTTGAGCACGAGGTCGCCGACATCGTGGCCGCACTCGTCGTTGATGCGCTTGAAATGATCGATGTCGATCAGCGCCAGCACTGCATTGGAGCGCCCGCGCAGTATCTGCTTGGCCGAATCAAGGAACCCGCGGCGGTTGCGGATGCCGGTCAGCGGATCACGCTCGGCCGCATCGACAAGGCGCTCGATGCGCGCCGCGTTTTCATGCGCAGCCGTGGTCACCCCGGTCAGCAGGCGGCCAACGAGATCGTCCGCGCCTTGCGGGATCAGCGGGATCCGCTCGCCCATCTGGATCGACTGGAGCATCGTCGTCGCCTGCGCGATCGGGGCGAGCAGCGCATGAATTGCCGCAAGCCCCAGGCCCGTGCCCACCAACGTGGCGACGAGGAGCGTGAGCAGGGTATCGAGTTGCCAATGCCCGGTCGTCGCCTGCAGCACGATGCAGGCGATCAGAGGCACGTGAACGGCGCCGAAGCATACGAAAAGAAGCCGCCGCTCATAACTGCGGGGGAACAGGAAAGTCGTGGCCTGGTAGAAGCGCATGGGGGGAATGCCTCTTCTGCTGAAGCTGAGAATGAAACGCGATTGCGCCGCCTCCCGCTTACGGAGCCGAATCTTATGCAAACGTTAAATTACGTGATGAAACGGGCGGTTAACCTTTGACGGCGCCCAAACGAAAAGGCCGAGGAACACGTCCTCGGCCCCTGTGGACAAATGCGCGGACAAGTCCGTGCAAAGGCGTTCATATCCCGGCATGGCGCCGGGACAAGCCTCAGCTTTCGAGCTGGCGCAGCAGCGAGCGTACGTCGCCGTCCATGTCGGCATCGCGCGTGCGCAATTCCTCGATCAGGCGCACCGCATGGATCACCGTCGAGTGATCGCGGCCACCGAACTTGCGGCCGATCTCCGGATAGGAACGCGGCGTCAGCACCTTGGCGAGGTACATCGCCACCTGACGCGGGCGCACGACGGCGCGCGCGCGGCGCTTGCTGCTCATCTCGGTGCGGTCGATGCGGTAGAACTGGCAGACCGTGCGCTGGATCTCGTCGATGGTGATCCGGCGGCGGTTGGCCGAGAGGATGTCGGTCAGCTGCTCTTCGGCGAGCTGGAGCGAAACCGCCTGCCCGGTCAGCTGCGCATAGGCGATCAGCTTGTTGAGGCCGCCGACCAGTTCACGCACGTTGCGATTGATGGTCCGCGCCAGGAACTCGATGACGTCGGCAGGCACTTCGACCGAGGCGAAGCGGCCGAGGCGATTCTCGAGGATCGAGCGGCGCAGTTCGATGTCGGCGGGCTGGATGTCGGCAACGAGGCCCATCGACAGGCGCGAGAGCAGGCGCGGCTCGACGCCGTCGAGCGCCTGGGGCGCACGGTCGGCGGCGAAGACCAGACGCTTGCCTTCCTGCAGCAGCGCATCGATCGTGTAGAGCAGTTCTTCCTGCGCCGATGCCTTGCCGATGATGAACTGGATGTCGTCGACCAGCAGCAGGTCGAAGCCGCGCAGGCGCGACTTGAATTCGATCATCTGGTTCTGGCGCAGCGCCTGCACGAACTCGACCATGAAACGCTCGGCCGAGCAGTAGAAGATTCGCGCATGGGGGTGCGCTGCAAGATAGGCGTGACCGATCGCGTGCAGAAGGTGCGTCTTGCCCTGACCCGTAGCGGCCTTGAGGTAGAGCGGCGAGAACTGCGGCTGCTCGGTAGCGGCCATGCGCTGCGCGGCGTTGCAGGCCAGCACGTTGGAGGTGCCGGTGACGAAGCTGGTGAAGGTCTGCGAAGCGTCGATGCCTGCAGGACCCTGGCCGAGCGAGGCGAACGATTCGCCTGCAAGCGCAACCGACAGCGGGTCCGCGACGCCGGCGGCCGAATCGTTGGCCGGTGCGCTGGCGGGACGGCCACCACCGCCACCCAGACGCAGTTCGGGCAGCTGGCGACGGCCGGGATGCACGAGGATGCGCACGTGACGCACGTCGGGCCGCGCGATCTTCCATGCCAGCGACAGACGATCGGCAAAGCGGTCGTTGACCCAGTTCGCCGAGAACTCCGTCGGCAGATACAGATCGAGCGTACCGGTTTCCTTGCACCAGTTGCCCGGCTGGATCGGCTTGATCCACTGGCTGTGAGCCTGATGCCCAAGATCCTTGCGCAGGCCCTGGCTGATGTCCGCCCAGTCCGCCGCCAGGTTTACGGCTTCCTGATCCTCTTCCATCGCCACTCGCACCGCCTTCGACTTCCTATTCAAGTTCGTACCTTCGACCATCGCGGTCACTGGGGGATTCACCGAGGGGTGTCCTGCTGATGTATTCGACATCGTTTCGAACCCCCTTGTTCGCGTGTGTTGGCGTGATCCCGCCGGTGACGCGAAACAGAGCGACCAGCGCATCCAAAGTAAAAACTTCCCCTCACCGCGAACGCTTGTCCGCGGCGGTTGTTCCACTGTGAATCGCTGTATCCCCGGCCCGTTCCGCAACGGCCGGGGACCCTTTTAGGAACCGGTTTGCAGCGCAGGCAAGACGGCGATCCCCAAATAAAAAAAATTATGAAGGTTGACTCACGTGGGAGTGCCTAAAATCCGTAGCCAAACTGTAATACGCTTAAAAATCAGCGCGTTGCGCATTGCAGCACTCCGAATCGCAGTGTTTCCGGGGCTTTGCTTTGCCCCATGTTGCGATGCCGCAAAAACGAGAACGGAGCCGAGGTCAGGCGACCCCGGCTCCGTTCTTGTTTCGTCCTGAGACAGGTAGCTAGCAACCTATCCCAGTCGGCGAATCACCCTCTCGAATCGGAGAGGGTGGCTCGAATCAGAGAGCGGCGACGCGCTTCGTCAGACGCGACATCTTGCGCGCTGCGGTGTTCTTGTGGAGCACGCCGCGTGCAACGCCGCGAGCCAGCTCGGGCTGCGCTTCCTTGAGGGCGGCAACAGCCGCGTCCTTGTCGCCACCGGCCAGGGCGCCTTCGACCTTCTTCAGGAAGGTGCGGATGCGGCTCACGCGGTTGGTGTTGATCTCTGCACGGCGATCGTTGCGACGGATGCGCTTGCGAGCTTGCGGCGTATTGGCCATCGATATTCCTCTGTCTGGGCGGCCAACACGGTGAGCGGCCCCAATTGCCTAACGAATCTATTCGGCGAACGGACTCGCCGGAAAGCGCGCCCCTTACAGTTCGGGCGGGGTTCCGTCAAGCCGAGGCGGCGGCGCGAAACCGCCTGTTTCTGGCGTTCGTGGCCGCAAGCGGCCACGCTCAGACGCCGCGCGGCCATAGTACATTCCGGTGCGGCGCTACCGCTGGCAGCGCCGGCACCAGAAGGTGCTCCGCCCGCCCTGCACGAAGCGCAGGACCGGCGCGCCGCAACCGCAAGGATCGCCCTCACGCCCATAGACCTGCCACGACGCCGCGAAGTAGCCGAGTTCGCCGTTCGGCTGCGCGTAGTCCTTGATGGTCGAGCCGCCCGCCGCGATCGATTCGCCCAGCACCTGCTTGATCGCGGGCACCAGCCGGGCCAGCGCGGGCAGGCTGACGCGCCCCGCCTCCTTGTCCGGCCGTATCCCGGCACGGAACAGCGCCTCGCACACGTAGATGTTGCCGAGCCCCGCCACGATGGTCTGGTCGAGCAGCATCTGCTTGATCGGCGCGATTCGCCCCGCGAAGGCCGCGCGCAGATGCGCCGGAGTCAGGCCCTCGCCCAGCGGCTCCGGCCCGAGCGAAGCGAACGCGCCCCAGGCGTCGAGCGTCGCGGTCGGAGCCAGATCGACCGAACCGAAGCGCCGCGCATCGTTGAGCGCCAATACGTGACCGGAGCCCGTCTCCAGCACGAGGTGGTCGTGCTTGTCAGGCGTCTCCGGCTCGATCCGCCAGCGACCAGACATGCCGAGGTGGAACACCATGGTCTGTTCGCGGTCGGTATGGATCAGCCCGTACTTGGCCCGCCGCCCCATACCGGTAACCCGCGCGCCGGTCAGTACCTGCACCAGATCGGGCGGGAACGGACGGCGCAGGTCCGCACGGTTGAGCGTGACGCGCGCGATTCGCTCACCGTCGAGGAAGCGCTCGAGGCCGCGCACGGTGGTTTCGACTTCAGGAAGTTCAGGCATCGGACCGTAGATAGGGTGCTTGAGGCCGGACGCCAATCGTGAACGCGGCGCTTTGCCGATGGGGCTTCGACAAGCTCAGCCTGAGCGGGACTGGGAGTATAGCGCAAACTCGCTCACCCTGAGCTTGTCGAAGGGTCAGAGAATATGCCCCGTCCGGTCGCGCTTGGTTTCGAGATAGCGCGCGTTGTGCGGGTTGGGCGGCAACTGGTGCGGCACCCGCTCGACTACCTCGACACCGACGCCTTTCAGCGCCGCGACCTTGGCCGGGTTGTTGGTCATCAGCCGGATCGCCCGCACCCCCAGCAGGTCCAGCATCCGCGCCGCCACCGGGAAATCGCGCGCCTCGGTCGGCAGACCGAGACGGTTGTTGGCGTCCACCGTGTCGTAGCCCGCATCCTGCAGCGCATAGGCACGCAGCTTGTTGACGAGGCCGATGCCGCGCCCCTCCTGCCGCAAGTACAGCAGCACGCCCCAGCCCCCCTCTCCGGCCTCCGCCGACATTGCCCGCAGCGCCGCGTTCAGTTGCGGCCCGCAGTCGCACTTGAGGCTGCCGAGAATGTCGCCGGTCAGGCATTCGGAATGGAGGCGCACCAGCGGCGGCCGGTCGCCGTCCTGCGTGCCGATGACGAGCGCGACGTGCTCACGCAAGTCGTCGAGCGCGCGGAAGGCGACGATCTCGGCATTCTCCGCCGCCTCGACGGGCAGCTTCGCTCGCGAGGCTATCGCGAGGTGCGCGGTGTCTTTCCACGCGGCGAGGTCGGCACTGGAAACGTCCTGCGCCTCGCCATCCTGATTCGGCGCGACGAGGAAGGCGGGCAGGATACCGGCAAGCCGCGCCAGTTCCATCGCGGTGTGCGCCGCATTGCCATCCTCGATATGCTCGGCCGCGAAGGGACCTTTCATCGGGTAGGCGAGGTCGAGCGCAGGATCGGCCACCGCGCGCCCGGTGTCGAGGTCGAAGGGCTCGGCGGCGCGAATCAGGACCGGCGCTTCGGGCACGGCGGCCTCGCGCTGGTTGGCGAGCTTCAGCGTCGCCGCGCGGGCGGCCGAAATCAGCATGCGCGGGGCGGTGACGCCGGGCGCGAAGGCCGTCTCGGCGGGAAGCAGCACCGCGCCGGCCACCCGCACCGGCCAGCCATGGCGCAGCGCGTCGAGCGCCAGCGCCACGCGGCGCGTCGAGGCGACCTCCTCGCTCAGAGTTCGAACTCGGTGACGAGCGGGATGTGGTCGCTCGGCTGGTCCCAGCGGCGCGTTTCCTCGACGAAGTGGTGCCCGCGCGCCTGCGGGGCGAGGTCGGGCGAGGCCCACATGTGATCGAGGCGGCGGCCCTGGTCCTTCTGGCGCCAGTAGCTGCGGTAGGACCACCAGGAATAGTTGCGTTCCGGCGCCGGGATGAAGCGGCGGCCGAGATCATCGAAGCCCGCCGCGTCCTGCAGGCGCTTCAGCGTCTCGACCTCGATGGGTGTGTGGCTGACGACCTTGAGCAGCGCCTTGTGATCGTAGACGTCCGATTCGAGCGGGGCGATGTTGAAGTCGCCGACGATCAGGGTCGGACGGTCGATCTTGTCGGCCCAGCGGGACATGCGTTCGAGGAAGTCGAGCTTCTGGCCGAACTTGGGATTCACCTCCCGGTCGGCGATGTCGCCGCCTGCCGGGATGTAGACGTTCTCCAGCACCATGCCCTGCCCGGGGCCGAGCAGTTCGACGCCGATGTGGCGGGCCTCGCCGTTGTCCTGCCAGTCGTGCTTCGAGAAGTCGCGGAACGGCACTTTCGAGACCGTCGCGACGCCGTGATAGCCCTTCTGGCCGTGGATGGCGCGGTGGGTGTAGCCGAGGCGCTCGAACATCTCGTGGGGGAACAGGGGCTCCGCCACCTTGATCTCCTGCAGGCACAGCACGTCGGGGGCCTGCTCGGTGAGGAAACGTTCGACCTGGTCGATGCGCAGGCGGACGGAGTTGATGTTCCAGGTGGCGATCTTCATGCGCGTGGCTTTAGGCATCGCCTGCGGGAATTGCCAGTCCCCGACCTCGCATAAACCGAGGGTGCCCCTCCACCATCCTGCGGATGGTCCCCCTCCCCGTTCCGGGGAGGATGCGTGTGCTTTTCTTGGGTCAGGATTGGCTCAGGCCGGAGCGAGAACGGTGCCGTTCGCAGCCCGGCATGGGCCAATCCTGACCCAAGAAAACAGAAAACCCTCGAGCCGGGGGCAGAGGCTCGAGGGTTCCTGTAAGCGTTCGTCACGCTAGTATCAGAGCGGTCACTCAGGAGGCGCGGGCAACAGGGGGGAAACCCGCCTCACAACCGTTCCGACAAGACCTATATGGGGCGTGGCTCCTGACTGCCAAGTGAACGAAGTTAAGAAAACTGTCGCCGTTTGTCGCTAGAGCCGCACATTCGGCGATAAAACGCCTTCCGTCATCGACGATCAGGGGTTGGGTTTGAAATCCGCCGAAAGCGGATTTTGCGGCACCGGCCCACGCCCCTACCCGGCCTCCCACGGAAGTATACTTGATGGGAGGCCGGGTGGGGGCGTGGGCCGGTGCCGCAGTGGAAAATGCCCTGCAGGCATTTTCCAGACGCTCTTAACGACGATTGCGCGGGCGCGGGTCGTTCCAGCGGAAGTCGTTGTCGGTCACCGGGACGCCATAGCGCTGATTGGACAGGCTGATGGTGGTGCGCTTGTTCTGCGAATCGAGCGAGACCCAGTAGGTCAGTTCCAGCCCGCCCGGGGCCGACGCCTTGCGCGTGAAGATCAGGGTGATCACGCCGTACTCGGGGTGCGAGCGATCGCGCACCTCGATGCTGACGACGCCCGGATTGCCGGTCTGGATCAGCTTGCCGAACTTCGCGACGTCGCGGCTGGGATCGAGCAGCGCGCCGAGCGGGCTGTTCTTGATCGGCCAGCGCTGCACCTGACGCACTTCGTAGTCGATGAAGTTCAGCGCCCTGCCGTCGCCAACGATCAGCATCTTGGCGCTCGGCTGGTACTGAAAGCGGATCTTGCCGGGGCTCTTCATCGTCAGCACGCCGCTGACGGTCTGGCCCGAGCGGTCGGTCTGGACGAAGTCCGCCTTCATCGTGCCGATGCCGCGCAAGGCCGCGACGGCCTGCTCGACTTGTTTCGCGTCATCGGGCGCGGCTGCGACAGCCTGCGCGGGGACGAGAGCGGCGGACACGGAAAGCGCGGCCAAAGCGGCCGCGCTCACACAGGATCGAAAGGTTTTTGTCACGTGGTTCATGGCTTTCCCGTTGGGTCCACAGCCTTGAACCGACCGTGAACCTTACTTGATCTTGGCTTCCTTGAACTCGACGTGCTTGCGCACGACGGGATCGTACTTCTTGAAGCTGAACTTCTCGGTCGTGTTCCGCGGATTCTTCTTGGTCACGTAGAAAAAGCCGGTGTCGGCGGTCGAGACAAGACGGATCTTGACGGTTGCGGGCTTCGCCATGGCGGTATCCTGTACTTTCTAAGTTGCAGCCGCCCTGGCAGGCCGGCGTTACGAAAAACTATAAAGGGGCGACACCGAGGCGCCGCCCTTCAAGGTTGCGCCCCTTGCTGGATTGGCCTCGCAAAGTCAAGGGCGCGGCACCGATTCGCGTGATGCTCAGGAGAGCGGAAACGGCTTTATCGGCTCCAGGACGCCGAATTTCTCGCGCTTCGGTTCGGCATCGAGCGGCGGCAGGTCGAGTTCGGGCGCTTCCACTTTCGTATCGGGCAGCCGCGCCAGCAGATCGCGAATCAGGATCAGACGGCCGAGCCGCTGGTCGTTGAAGTCCACCAGCGTCCACGGCGCATGATCGGTATGCGTGGCCTTGAGCATCGCCTCGCGCGCCTTGGTATATTCGCCGTACTTGTCGCGCGCGGCGATATCGACCGGCGACAGCTTCCAGCGCTTGAGCGGGTCGTCCAGCCGCTCGTGCAGGCGCTCCTCCTGCTTGTCCTGATCGCAGGAGAGCCAGTATTTGAACAGCAGGATATCGTCGTCGATCAGCATCTTCTCGAAGGTGGGCGCGTGGCGCAGGAACGCATCGACCTCGTCCTCGGTGGCATAGCCCATCACCTTCTCGACCCCGGCGCGGTTGTACCACGAGCGGTCGAACAGGACGATCTCGCCCTTGGCCGGCAGGTGATCGACGTAGCGCTGGAAGTACCACTGGCCCTGCTCGCGCTCGCTCGGCGCGGCCAGCGCCACGGTGCGGCACTGGCGGGGGTTGAGCTGGCCGGAGACGGCCTTGATCGCGCCGCCCTTGCCCGCCGTATCGCGCCCTTCGAACAGGATGACGATGCGCGCGCCCTTCTTCTGCGCCCAGCGCGCCATGCCGACGAGTTCCTCCTCCATCGGCTCGAGGAGCTTCTCGTAATCCTTGCGGCCGAGTTTCTCCTCTTTGCTCATGTCTTCAGATCCTCGACAGCAGGAACAGCGCCAGTGCGCCGGCGACGATACGATACCACGCGAAGGGTGCGAAGCCGGATTTGCTGACGAAGGCCATGAACGCCTTGATCACCACCAGCGCGACGATGAACGAGACGACGAAGCCGACCGCGATCTCGTTCCAGCCCACTGGCCCCGCGCCCGCCATCAGTTCCTTGTGGTGCTTGAGAAGTTCCAGAGTCGTGGCACCGACCATGGTGGGCACGGCGAGGAAGAAGCTGAACTCGGCCGCCGTCCGGCGCTCGATCCCCATCGACAGCGCGCCCATGATCGTCGCGCCCGAGCGGCTGACGCCCGGCACCATGGCGAGGCACTGCGCGAAACCGACGCCGATGCACTTGACTGCGGGCAGTTCCGAAACGCCGGTAAGCGGGCCGGGCTTGGCGACCTTCTCGATGCCGAGGATCGCGATGCCACCGATGATGAGCGCCCAGGCGACCACCGCGGGCTCGCCCAACAGGCCCTCGATATAATTGTTGAACAGCAGGCCCAGCACCGCCGAAGGGATGAAGGCCAGCAGCACGTTGCGCACGAAGCGGATCGAGGTGGGGTTGAGCTTGAGCAGCCCCATGCCCACGGCCCAGAACGTGCGCCAGAACTGCACGATCACGGCCAGGATCGCGCCCAGCTGGATGACGATGTTGAAGGTCGCCCACTGGCTCGAATCATAGCCGAACAGGCGGGTGGCAAGGATGAGATGGCCAGTCGAGGAGACGGGCAGGAACTCGGTGAGGCCCTCGACAATGCCGAGGAGGATCGCGGTTAGGGTCAGGTCCATAAGCTGGAGGTCATGCCGCACCGGGCGGGCAAGTCAACCGGGGACGTGCTGCATTGCAGAAATGTGAGGTGGAAGACGGGTTGGGGTGGCGCTGCGCGGCGGTGCCCACCCCGTCCGGCTAGTTCGCTTCGCTCTCAAGCCTCCCTGCCCTCCCGCAAGCGGGAGGGCGTACTTCACCTGCTCCCCTCCCGCTTGCGGGAGGGGTCGGCCTTCTTCCGCCTTACCAGATCCGCACGCGGTCCTTGGGCGCGAGGTACAGCTTGTCGCCCGGCTTCACGCCGAACGCCTTGTACCATTCGTCGAAGTTGCGCACGATGCCGTTGACCCGGTACTGCGGCGGCGAGTGCGGGTCGGTGACGAGGAACTGGCGCGCCTGCGCCTCGCGCACCTTCGAACGCCAGACCTGCGCCCAGCCCATGAAGAAGCGCTGGTCGCCGGAGACGCCGTCGATCACCGGCGCTTCCTTGCCGTTCAGCGAGAGCTTGTAGGCGCGGTAGGCGAGACTGAGGCCGCCGAGATCGCCGATGTTCTCGCCCATCGTCAGCTTGCCGTTGACGCAGGCCTTGCCATCCTTGCCGTCGTCGAACGGGCAGAAGGCATCGTACTGCGCCGCCAGCGCCGCCTGCAGCTTCTGGAACGCGGCGAGATCCTGCGGCGTCCACCAGTCGCGCAAGTTGCCGGTGCCGTCGTACTTGGCGCCCTGGTCGTCGAAGCCGTGGCTCATCTCGTGGCCGATGACCGCGCCGATGCCGCCGTAGTTGACCGCCGGGTCGGCCGAGAGGTTGAAGAACGGCGGCTGCAGGATCGCCGCCGGGAACACGATCTCGTTCATCGCTGGGTTGTAGTAGGCGTTCACCGTCTCCGGCAGCATGCCCCATTCAGTGCGATCGACCGGACCGCCGATGCGGTTCATGTCGAAGGCGGTCTGCCACTTGCCCGCCGCCATGGTGTTGCCCAACGGGTCGGTGGGCGAGAAGGTCAGGCCCTCATAGGTCTTGAACACGTCCGGCTGGCCGATCTTGGGGGTGAAGGCGTCGAGCTTCTCCTCGGCCTTTACCCGCGTGACCGGGCTCATCCACTTGAGATCCTTGAGGTTGGCGGCCATCGCCTTGCGCAAGTTGGCGACGAGGTCGGCCATCGCCGCCTTCTGCGCGGGCGGGAAGTACTTCGCCGCGTAGAGCTTGCCGACGAGTTCGCCCGCCATGCCCTCGACCGCCGCGATGCCGCGCTTCCAGCGGGGGCGCTGCTCGGGCTGGCCGCTCAGGGTCTTGCCGTAGAAATCGAAGGTGGCGGTATCGATGTCGCCGGGCAGGACCGAGGCGTTGTCGCGCAGGAAGTGCGCGGCGAGGTAGGCCTGCCAGGTGGCGATCGGGGTGGTCTCGATCAGCTTGACGACGGCCGGCATGCCGGGGCCGAACTGGTCGCCCGCCTTGGTCGGGTCGATCCCGGCGGCCTTGAACTCCTCGGCCGTCGGCGGCATCTCGCCGATCAGCACGTAGCTGGCCTTATCCGCGCCCACGGCCGACAGGAACGCCTTGACGACGCCGGGCGAGCCCATTGCTTCGAATTCGGCGAGCGGCACCTTGTTGTAGGTGAGGTCCGGGTTGCGGGCGGCGGCACGGTCCCAGTCGGCCTTGGCGAGCTGCGTTTCCAACGCCAGCACCGAAGCGGCGGCGGCCGGGGCATCGGCGTAGCCCGCCTTGCCGAGCACGAACGTCAGGTAGGCCTTGTACTTGTCGCGCAGTTCGATCGAGCGTGCGTCGGTCTTCAGGTAGTAGTCGCGGTCGGGCAGGCCCATGCCGGAGATATTGGCATTGAGCGCGTAGATGTCGCTCTGTTTGTCGTCGGCGCCGACATAGAGGCCGATCGGCGAGGCATAGCCGGGCTTGCCGAACAGCGTGGCGATGTCGGTGGGGGTCTTCGCCGCCTTGATCGCGGCGAGGTAGGGCTGCGCCGGGGCGAGGCCCGCCTTGTTGATTGCATCGACGTCCATGAACGCCTTGTAGGCCGCCGCGATACGCGCCGCGTCGCTGCCGGGCGCCGGGTTGGCGGCAAGCAGATCGTCGAGGATGCCATGGACGCGGTTTTCCGAAAGGTCGCTCAGTTCGATGAACGAGCCCCAGCGGGTGCGGTCGGCGGGAAGCACCGCCGTCTTGTTCCACACGCCGTTGACGTAGGCGTCGAAGTCGTCGCCCGGCTTGGCCCCAGTGTCGATCCACTGGGTCTGGACGCCGAACTTGCCCCAGTCGGCCGAGGGCGCGAGCGCAGGCTTGGCTGCGGGCGCAGCGTCCTGCGCGAAGACGGGAGCGGAGAAGGCGAGAACGGAAAGCGCGGCGCTCGCAAGGAGCGCCTTGCCGGCATAACGAAGCATGTCGTGACCTTTCGGACGGGGGCGACAGGATATTTCGGCCGGATCAGGACGACCGGCGATGGCGCGTAACTTAGTTACACGCGCGCGCAACGCCAGTGAAAAAGCAGCAGTGATGGAGGTAAATCGCGCGTTGTCTGGCAGGGAGGACGCTCCCCTCACGTCGTCATTGCGAGCGCAGCGAAGCAATCCAGGGCGGCGTAGTGCTGCCCTGGATTGCTTCGCTGCGCTCGCAATGACGAAAGGGGCGCCTCAGCCCAGCGGCGCGATCGGCTGCCCCGAGACGACAGCGTCGAACTGTAGCGAGGCCAGCCGCGCATAGAGGCCGCCCTGCCCGCTCAGGCTTTCATGCGTGCCCTGCTCGACGATACGGCCGCCATCCATCACGACGATACGGTCCGCCTTGCGCACGGTGGCGAGGCGGTGAGCGATGACCAGCGTGGTGCGCTGCGCCATCAGCGTCTCGACCGCGTCCTGCACCAGCCGCTCGCTCTCGGCGTCGAGCGCGCTGGTGGCTTCGTCGAGCAGCAGGATCGGCGCGTCGCGCAGCAGCGCGCGGGCGATGGCGATGCGCTGGCGCTGGCCGCCCGAAAGGCGCGCACCGTCTTCGCCGAGGAACGTGTCGAGGCCTTGCGGCAGCGCGCGCAGGAAACCTTCGGCGTTGGCCGCGCGGGCCGCCTGCCAGATCGCCTCGTCATCGGCGTGCCAATTGCCGTAGCGCAGATTGTCACGCGCGGAGGCGGCGAACAGCACGCCTTCCTGCGGGACCAGAGCGATGCGCGCGCGAATCTCGGCCGGGTCGGCGGAGGCGAGCGGCACGCCGTCGATCTTGATGGCGCCGCCCTGCGGATCGTAGAACCGCTCGGCCAGCTGGAACAGCGTCGACTTGCCCGCGCCCGAGGGGCCGACGATAGCGACGGTCTCGCCCGGCTCGATGGTCAGATTGAAGTCGTGCAGCGCCGGAAGTTCGGGCCGCGAGGGGTAGCGGAAGGTCACGCGCTCGAACGCCAGCTTGCCGCGCGCCGGGCTCGGCAGCACCAGAGCGCGCGCCGGAGGGGCGATCGTCGGATGTTCGCTCAGCAGTTCAGCGAGGCGGCTGGCCGCACCCGCGCCGCGCACGAGATCGCCGTAGACCTCGGTGAGCGAGCCGAACGCGCCTGCGACGATGCCCGCCGTTACCACGAAGGCGGCGATGGTGCCGCCGGTGATGGAGCCCTCGGCCACGCCGATCGCGCCGCGCCACATGATCATGGTGATCGATCCGAAGATCAGGAACATGATCACCGCGGTCATGATCGCGCGGATCATGATGCGGTGACGGCCGGTATCGAACGTGCGCTCCACAGCGGCGGCGAAGCGGCCCTGCTCGCGGCCTTCCTGGTTGAACGCCTGCACGACCTTCAATGCGCCCAGCACTTCGGCAGTCAGCGCGCCGATGTCTGCCACGCGGTCCTGGCTGGATCGCGAGACGGCGCGCAGCTTGCGACCGAAAGCGGCGATCGGCAGGATCACCACCGGAATGGCGATGACCAGCCACGCCGTCAGCCCCGGCTCCAGCGCGAAGAGATAGATCACCCCGCCCAGCGCCATGATCGCGTTACGCAGCGCGACCGAGACGGTGGTGCCCACGATCTGCTCGATGATCGCGGTGTCGGCGGTCATGCGCGAGGAGATTTCCTTGGGGCTGTTCTCCTCGAAGAAGCTCGGCGCCAAGGTCAGCAGGTGGCGCTGCACGCGCAGGCGAATGTCGCCGACGACGCGCTCGCCCAGCCACGAGACCGAGTAGAACCGGATCGCGGTGGCAACGGCCAGCACCACGACCACGCCCATCAGCATCAGGAACCACGAGCGGATCGCGTTCGGGTCGGCGCCTTGCGCGAAGCCCTTGTCGATGATCTGCCGGAATCCATAAGGGATCGCCAGCGTCGAGGTCGCCGTCGTGATCAGCGCCCCGCCCGCCGTGGCCATCCGGCCCGGATACTTGAGCATCTCGCGCCAGACCATGCGCAGCGGGCCGAGACTGCGGCGGGGCCGCTTCGGCTCTTCGATCATGGTCTCTTGCCCCGGGGCATTGCCTTGCGTCCCATCCATGGCGCCGCGCCTTACAGCCTAGCGAAGCGGAGGAAAAGGCTTCCTTGTAGCCATGGACATACTGCCCGATTCGCGGCGAAACGTGTCTCTCTTGCGAAGATCACCTGCCTGAAATCGGAATTGCCGCGTTGCAACGGTAACCTCTAGTTCCCTAATCATGAGGTAAGACCCCCGCACACAGGCCGCGTTCGCCCCCGAAACGGCCAGGAGAATCGACTTGCTCTACAATGCCTACGAGTTGCAGCGCGCCATGATGAGCAGCGCTGCCGCATGGGCGTCGGTTGGCGCCGAACTGCTGACCAACCCCTCGCTTCCATTCGGTTATTCGGGTCTCGGCCCGGTCATGGCCTCCGCACTGGACGTCTTCGCGCACGCCGCTTCCCCCCGCGGAAAGCCCTCCTTCGACATCGAGACCGTGACCGTCGACGGCAAGATCCAGCCGGTCACCGAATCGATCGTGCTCCACAAGCCGTTCGGCAACCTGCTTCGATTCGAGCATCCCGGACTCGGCAAGGACGCGCCCAAGCTCCTGATCGTCGCACCGATGAGCGGCCACTATGCCACCCTGCTGCGCGGCACCGTCGCGCGCATGGTGGAAAGCGCCGAAGTCTACATCACCGACTGGGCCGACGCGAAGCTGGTGCCGATGAGCGCCGGGCGCTTCGATCTCGACGACTACATCGATTACGTCATTTCTTTCCTCGAACACATCGGCCCCGGCACCCACGTCCTCGCGGTGTGCCAGCCCTCGGTTCCGGCCTACGCCGCCGCCGCGATCATGGGCGCCAAGGAGCACCCCTGCCGTCCCGCCACTCTCACCATGATGGGCGGCCCGATCGACACGCGCGAGGCGCCCACCAGCGTCAATGACGTGGCGATGCAGCAGCCGCTTTCGTGGTTCCAGCAGAACGTCATCGCCACAGTTCCGGCGACCTATCCGGGCGGCGGCCGCCGCGTCTATCCGGGCTTCCTGCAGCTTGCCGGGTTCATGGCGATGAACCTCGGCAGCCACATGATGAGCCACTACGGCATGTTCAAGCACATGGTCGCGGGCGACGGTGACAGCGCCGATGCCACCAAGGCGTTCTACGACGAATATCGCGCGGTCTGCGACATGACCTCGGAATTCTACCTGCAGACGATCGAACACGTGTTCCAGAACCACTCGCTGCCCAAGGGCGAGTTCGTCCATCGCGGCGAGCGGATCGACCTGTCCGGCATCCGCGACACGGCGCTGCTGGCGATCGAGGGCGAGAGGGACGACATCTCCGGCATCGGCCAGACCCGCGCCGCGCTGCACCTTGCCAGCCACCTGCCCGAGAAGCGCAAGAAGTACTACCTCGCCGCCGAGGTGGGCCACTACGGCATCTTCAACGGCAGCAAGTGGCGGACGCGAATCGCCCCGGTTCTGGAGGACTGGATCGCCCAGCACCAGCGCAAGGCGCTCAAGGTGGTTGCCTGATTTTTGTGGTGGGGTCGCGCCTAAGTCGCGGCCCCGTCAAACGTTTTTTGCGGCGGAACGCTCCCGCCCAGCGCCGATCGCGCGACGAGATGGTGGATCACCGGGACCGATTGTGGTATTACCGCCACTATGGATCGCGCACATAGTCGAAGGAAAATACTGAAGGGCGGGCTTGTCGCCGGCATCGGTCTGGCTTTGCCCGCGCGGGCTTTCGCCTCCGAAGGTGTCCTTCCCGATTCGACCGCGCCCGGTGAGGCTCTTGCGCCGCTCGCCGGTGCCTTTCCAAGCAGCCTGACATCGGTTCCCGCATCGCCCACTGGACTATCGCTTTACGAGCGCCGTGTACTCGACGTCGCGTCGAAGCAGGCCGGGCGCGTGCGCAATCATCTGTGGCGCGCCGACGTGGTCGGAATCGTCGATTTTGCGCAGCCTTCGTGGAAACCGCGCCTCCACTTCGCCAATCTGGAAAACGGGACGATGCGCTCGTTCCTCGTCGCGCACGGGCGCGGTTCCGACCCGGCACACAGCGGCTGGCTGCAGAGCTTTTCCAACGTTCCCGGCTCGGAAGCGACCTCGCGCGGTGCCTACCTCACCGCCGAGTGGTACAAGGGCAAGTACGGCACCTCGATCCGTCTGATGGGTCTGGACAACGACAATTCGATGGCGCTGCCGCGCGCGATCGTCATGCATCCGGCTTGGTACGTCGGCTCCTCGATGATCGACAAGTGGGGCAAGCTCGGTCGCAGCGAGGGCTGCTTCGCCATGAGCGACAACGATTTCAACGAAGCGCTCTGGCACCTTTCCGGCGGTCGCCTGCTGTTCGCGGATCGCATCGGCGAAGGATGAATCTCAACGCCGCGTTGCGACTGTCTCACGGCGCCTGCGGTTAGACACGCCTCCGTCGCAATGATACGCATCGTATCATGGACACCAGCCTGACCGGCCTCAAGCGCGAGGCTCCCACCGATGCACGACAGGTCCGCTCGCGGCAGGCGCTGACCTCGGCGTTGCTGGCGCTGCTTGAAATCAAGCCGTTCGACCAACTGACGATCCGCGAGATCAGCGCCCGCGCCGGGACCGGGTACGCCACTTTCTTCCGACATTATCCGACCAAGGAAGCGCTGCTGGCCGACGTCGCCGCGCACGAGATCGAGGATCTGCTCGGCCGCACGATTCCGATTCTCTACGCCGCCAACAGCTACGAATCGACGCTGGAAGTCTGCCGCCATGTCCACGAGCACGCGATGCTGTGGTCAGCACTGCTGACCGGCGGTGCAGCGGGCATCGTACGTGAGGAGTTCATCCGCCAGGCGCTGGGCCTTGCGAAAAGCGCTCAGTCGCACCACCCTTGGCTGCCCTCTGACCTCGGGACCATTCACGGCACCGGCGCGACCATCGACATCCTTGCGTGGTGGCTGGCGCAGGGCGGGGACAAGCCTGCCTCCACCCGCAGCCCCGAGGAAGTGGCGACGATCCTGCACCGTCTGGTCATCGCCCCGCTGATCGGCGACACTGTGGAGCGCCAGGCGGCGCGCGCGTGATGACGCTGACCGAAGACCCTGTCCTTAACCCTGCCCTCAGCGGCATGATCGAGGACGCGGACTGGCCCGAGTTCGGCTGGATCGACGACGTGCGCCCCGCTTTGCGCGCGGCCCTCGCGGCAGGCCGTCCGGTGGCGCTGGCGACACTCTACAAGGTCGCGGGCAGCGCCCCGCGCGGTCCCGGTGCGCAGATGCTGTTCGCGGCAGGGGCCGGCGGGCACGTGGCGGCGACCGGCTATTTCTCGGGCGACTGCATCGAGGGCGACGTCGCCAACCACGCCGCGCAAGTGCTTGCCGACGGCAAGCCGAAGCGGTTGCATTACGGCATGGGCAGCCCCTGGATCGACCTTCGCCTGCGCTGCGGCGGCGCGCTGCACGTGTTGCTGGAACGGATCGCGCCGGATTCGCCCGCCGCCGCCGCGCTGCTGGACCACGCCGCCGAGCGCCGCACCTGCCTCTGGGCGAGCGACGGCGAAACGCAAGAGGCGCGCGAGGACCACGGCCCGTTGCTCGCGCTTCACGAAGACCCGTTCCGCATCGCCCGCCGATACGATCCGCCGCGCCGCCTGATCGTCTCGGGCGGCGATCCCGGCGCGCTCGCCGCCGCGAAGCTCGGGGCGATGGCGCAGTTCGAGACGATCCTGCTGCGCCCCGGCGGCCCGCATGCGCCGCCGCCCTTCCCCGTCTCGCGTTACTTGCGCGAAGAGCCTGCAGACGCCCTCGCCCACCTGAAGGTCGATCGCTGGACTGCCTACCTCGGCGCCACGCATGAGGATCACCACGACCTCGGCGGCTGCCTTGCCGCACTGCGCGGCGGAGCGGGCTATGTCGGCATGATCGGCGCGAAATCGCGCGCGGCCCAACGCCTCGGCGCGCTGGAAGCGGCAGGCGCGAGCGCGGAGGAACTGGCGCGGCTGCAGCTTTCGCCGGGCGTCCCCGGGCTGGGCAAGTCGCCCTGGGAAGTCGCCACCGGCATCATCGCCGAAATCATGCAGGCGCTGAACCCGGCGCGGGAACGGGCTTGAGCGCGGTCGCACTGGTGCTCGCAGCCGGGCGCTCGACCCGATTCGGCAGCGACAAGCTCTCCGCCCGGCTCGATGGCGAGCCCCTGCTCCATCACGCGATCCGCATCGCCCGCGCCGCACCTGTCGAGCGAGTGATCGTCGTCGCGCGGCCCGGGCTCGATACGGGCGAATGGCCCGGCACGCCTGCGGTGGAGACACTGCGGCTGGAGAGCGATGCCTTGTCCGAGACACTGAAGGCCGGCATCGCGGCGGCCGGAGAGGCAAAGGCCGCCTTCGTTTTCCTCGGTGACATGCCGCGCATTCCCGCAGAAGTCGCACCGACACTCGCCTCCGCGATCGGCGATGCCTATGCCGCGATGCCCTGCCACGGGGGCAAGCCCGGCCATCCGGTCCTGCTGTCCCCCGCCGCCTTCCCCGCCATCGCCGCGCTCACCGGAGACGAGGGCGCGGGACGCCTGCTGCGCAGCCGCGATGACGTGGTGAGAGTCGAGGTCTCCTCGCCCGCGATCCACTTCGACGTGGACCGCCCGGGCGATCTCGAAGGGGCCTAAGCCCGCCCCGTCTCGTTCGAAAGCAGCGCGGGATCGATCCCTTCCGCCCGCCATGTCGCGGACCAGCGCCCCTCCGGCGGCGTTTCGAACAGGACTTCGCGGTGGCCCTCTGCGGCGTACCATCCGTGGTGCCGCATCTCGCCCTCCAGTTGGCCCGCGCCCCATCCGGCGTAGCCCAGCGCCATGATCCACTGCGACGGCCCCTGCCCCGCCGCGATCGCGCGCAGCACGTCCATCGAGGCGGACAGCCCGCAAAGCGGCGCGACCTCGATAGTGTCGCTGCCGCCCCAGTCGGTCGAGTGCAGAATGAAGCCGCGCCCCGGTTCAACCGGGCCGCCGTGCATGATCTCGCGGTTGGGCGAGACGCCCGGGTCGAGGCCCAGTTCCTCCAGCACGTCGTGGAAACGCACGCCTTCACGCACATGGCCGATGCCGACGCCGAGCGCGCCGTCCTCGTCATGCACGCATAATACGTTGACCGAGCGCTCGAAGCGCGGGTCGAACATCCCCGGCATTGCCAATAGGATGCGGCCTGCAAGATACTGCTGCGTCGTCACCCGCCCACTCTATGCCCCCTTGCGCCGACTACAACCCCCGTATCCGAGAGAGCGCTTTCCCGATGCGACGGAGCGGCCTATGCCCCGGCACAAAGGAGAACCCAGCCCCGTGACCCTGCTTTTCGACCTTCCCGTCGCCCCCACCGTGCCCGTCGTCGGCGAAGCGGCCGCCTATCCGGTGCGCCGCATCTTCTGCGTCGGGCGCAATTATGCCGCGCACGCGCTGGAACTGGGCAACGCAGTCGACCGCGAGGCGCCGATCTGGTTCAACAAGGCGCCCGCAGCGCTGTGCCTCGACGGCGGGGCGATCCCCTATCCGCCGGGCACCGAAAGCTGCCACTACGAGATGGAACTGGTCGTCGCCATCGGCGCCCCCGCGTTCCGGATCGCCCCCGAGGGGGCAATGGAGGTGGTCTACGGCTATGCCTGCGGCCTCGACATGACCCGGCGCGACCTGCAGAACGCATCCAAGGCCAAGGGTTATCCCTGGGACACCGGCAAGGACTTCGAGAATGGCGCGGTTATCGCGCCGATCACGCCCGCCGCTGCGTTCACGCCTGAAGGCCAGCGCATCGCACTGACGCAGGGCGGCGCGGTCAGGCAGGACGGCGTGCTCTCGGACATGATCTGGTCGATCCCCGAGCTGATCGCCGACCTCTCGCGCCTCTACCACCTCGCGCCCGGCGACCTGATCTATACCGGCACCCCGGCCGGCGTCGGGCCAGTGGCGGTGGGCGACGTGCTGGAAGGCACGATCGATGGCCTGACCCCGCTGCGGCTAGAGATCGCCCAGGCGGAATGACGTTCCTTCCCCCAATCGGGGGGGGATTATCCCTTGGGTCGCCTGCTTCTTGTCCGTCTTGTCAGCCGCCGCGCGTTGCTGGACATACCCGGGCGGAGAACGATGCCTAAAAGCCGGAAGAACATGACAACGATTCGACGTCGCATTTTGCCATCCGTGGGCCGGTCGCTGCTCGCCCTGCCCCTCGTCGCGCTCGCGCATCCCGCGCTGGCCGAGGACGATGACGCCGCCCCGCGCGAGCCCATCGTCGTCACCGGGCGCGGGCTTTCGGAAGGTCCGGCGACGCCCGCCTACGACGTCCAGACGATCGCCCGCGACAAGCTGGTTTCCAGTGCCTCGGGCCGGATCGAGGATGTGCTGGCCTCTGTCGCCGGATTCCAGCAGTTCCGCCGCTCCGACAGCCGATCGTCCAACCCCTCGAACCAGGGCGTGACCCTGCGTGCACTGGGCGGCAATGCATCGAGCCGCGCGCAAGTGCTGCTGGACGGCGTGCCGGTGGCGAACCCGTTCTTCGGCTATATTCCACTGAGCGCCCTCACCCCCGACCGCCTCGGCTCCGTGCGGGTGACGCGCGGCGGCGGTATGGGCGCGTTCGGCACGGGCGCGGTCTCCGGCACGATCGAGATGGAAAGCGCGAGCCCTGACGAACTCGGCCCGGTAAGCGCGGAGGCGCTGGTCAACAACCGGGGCGAGACGCAAGGCTCGCTCACGGTGGCGCCGCGCCTTGGCGAAGGCTTCGTCGTGGCGGGCGTGCAGTGGGATCGCGGCCAGGGCTTCTGGACCACGCCGAAGGACCAGCGCGTCGCCGCCACCGCGCGCGCGAAGTATGAAAGCCTGTCGGGCTCGCTGCGCGCCGTCGCGCCGCTGACCGACAACATCGAGGTTCAGGCATCGGGCCTCGTCTATGACGATGCGCGCACGCTGCGCTTCAAGGGCGCGGATTCGACGTCCTCGGGTCAGCAGGGCTCGCTGCGTTTCGTGGGCCGGGGCGACTGGCAGTTCGACGTGCTGGGCTTCGTGCAGGCGCAGGACTTCTCGAACATCGTCATCAGCTCGACGAGCTACAAGAAGACGCTCGATCAGGCCAAGACCCCGACGCTGGCGGTCGGCGGCAAGGCCGAACTGCGCCCGCCGGTGGGCGAAAACCACGTGCTGCGCATCGGCACCGACGTGAAGCTCTCGCGCGGGAACCTCGTGGAAGCGCCCTATAGCGCCGTCACCGGCCTCGCCACCGCGTTCCGCAAGGCGGGCGGGCGGCAGTCCGACCTCGGCTTCTATATCGAGGACGACTGGACCATCGGCCAGTTCGTGCTGACCGCTGGCGGCCGCCTCGACCGCTGGACCATCACCGACGGCTACTACCATCAGGTGAACCCCGCGGGCGTGGTGACGCAGGACACCCGCTACGCCGACCGCGACGGCTGGAACGCCAACGGGCGCGGCGGGATCGTGTGGAATGCCGGCACCGCCGTGTCGCTGCGCGCCGCCGCCTATACCGGGCTGCGCCTGCCGACGCTGAACGAGCTGTACCGGCCCTTCGTGGTGTTCCCGATCACCACCAATGCCAATGCCGGCCTCAAGCCTGAACGCCTGCGCGGTTACGAGGCGGGCGTGGACTTCCACCCCTCCGAGGCGCTGAACCTGTCGATCACGGCCTTCGACAACTACCTCAAGGACGCCATCGCCAACGTCACTTTGTCCTCCACCGTGCGCGAGCGGCAGAACGTCGATTCGATCCATGCGCGCGGGATCGAGGCAAGCGCCGACCTCAAGCTGGGCAAGGTCGATCTGTCCGGCTCGCTGTCGTGGACCGACGCCAAGGTGAAGGCGACCGCCGCGCAGATCGCGCTCGACGGCATGCGCCCGGCGCAGGTGCCCAAGCTCGCGGCCAGCGGGACGGTGGCATGGGCACCCGCCGACGGCTGGCGCCTTGCTGCTACCCTGCGCCGCACCGGTGCGCAGTACGAGGACGACCTTCAGGTCGACACCCTGCCCGCCGCGACGACGCTGGACCTTTACGCGCAAGTGCCGATCACGCGCTTTGCCTCGCTGGTCCTGCGCGCCGAGAACCTGACCGACGAGACGATCGTGACGCGCAATGCGGGCGGCTCGATGGATCTGGGCCAGCCGCGCACCTTGTGGGCGGGGTTCAAGCTGGGCCTGAACTGACTGGGCCTGAACTGACTGGGGTTGCGCTGATCGGCAAGGCGGGGCATCGCGAGGGCATGGCCATCGCGGTGATCTCCGACATTCACGGCAACCTCGGCGCGCTCGACGCGGTGCTGGCGGACGTGGCCGCGCGCGGGGTGCGCCGGGTGGTGAACCTCGGCGACATCCTCAGCGGCCCGCTCGACAGCGTAGGCACGGCGGAGCGGCTGATGGCACTCGGGCTTGAGACGATCCGGGGCAACCACGAGCGCCAGCTGCTCGAACAATCGCGCGCCGAGATGAACCTTTCCGACGCCGCCACCGATGCCGTGCTGCAGCCGCGCCACCGCGAATGGCTGGCCTCGCTGCCGGTGGACATGTGGCTGGAGAGCGACCTCTACGCCTGCCACGGCTCCCCGCGCGGCGATCTGGAATTCCTGCTGGAAACGGTCGAGCCCACCGGCTGCCGCGCCGCCACCCCAAAAGAGATCGCCGAGCGGCTGGGCGGGATCGACGCCCCGCTGGTGCTCTGCGGCCACTCGCACAAGCAGCGGGCGGTGCGCCTCGATGACGGGCGGCTGGTGGTGAACCCCGGTTCGGTCGGCCTGCCCGCCTTCGCCGACGACCAACCGCATCCCTACGTCATCGAATCGGGTTCGCCCGAAGCGCGCTATGCCGTGATCGAGCGCGGGCCGGATGGCTGGGAAGCGGAGCTGCGCGCCGTCGCTTACGACTGGACCGCCGCCGCCCGCCGCGCTGCCGAGGGCGGGCGCGAGGACTGGGCGCGCGCGCTGGCCACGGGATACGCCTGAGATGACCCGCTTCACCGTCAACGACCGCCCCGTCCAGTTCGAGATGGACCCGCGCACGCCGCTGCTGTGGGCGCTGCGCGATGCGGCCAACCTCACCGGCACCAAGTACGGCTGCGGTGTGGGCGATTGCCATGCCTGCACCGTCATGGTCGATGGCGCCGCGCTGCGATCGTGCCTCATCACGCTGGCCGAGTGCGAGGGCCGCTTCGTCGTCACCGTCGAGGGCCTGTCGCGCGACCGCTCGCATCCGGTGCAGCAGGCGATGGTGGCCGAGCAGGCGGTTCAGTGCGGGTTCTGCACGCCCGGTATCGTGATGAGCGCCGCCGCCCTCCTCGCCCGCAACGCCAACCCAAGCGAGGCCGAGGTCAAGGCGGCGATCCCGAACTTGTGCCGCTGCGGCGTCCAGCCCCGGCTCGTGCGCGCCATCCAGCGCGCCGCCGCCGTCGCCCGCCGCGAAGAGAAGATCGACGCCGCGCCGGTCCCCGGCGGCTCTGGCAGAATTCCGGCGATGGTCCCGGACACGAAAGGACAGACCCCATGAGAGCCACCATCTGGCACAACCCCAAGTGCGGCACCTCGCGCAAGACGCTGGCGATCCTCGAGGAAACGCCGGGCGTCGAGGTTACGGTGATCGAATACCTCAAGACCCCGCCGAGCGCTGAAAAGCTGGCGCAGCTCTACCGCGACGCCGGGATCAGCCCGCAGCAGGGCCTGCGCATCCGCGGCACCGATGCCGAGGAGCGGGGCCTGCCGCAAGCGGACGACGCCGCCGTCCTCGCCGCGATGGCCGCCGACCCGATCCTGATCGAGCGCCCGCTGGTCGAGACCGACAAGGGCGTGCGGCTTTGTCGCCCACAGGAAACGGTTCACCAGATTCTCTGACCCGGTTTCCCCATCCGGCGCGTTCCGGCAACGCGCCATCGCCTTGCATTGGCAGGGACAATCTGCCACCGCATGGCAAATCCGTGACATGACAATATTGCGAGAGCCTTCCTCAGCATGACCAGCACCGAGCTTGCCCGACAGCCTTTGGCCCACCGGATCAGGCAGAAGATCAAGCAGGGCATGGGGCCTTGGGGCGTGTTCCTCGAAGGTTTCATCCGCAACCCCGTGATGGTCGGCTCGATCGTCCCGTCCTCGCGCTTCACCATCAACCGCATGCTGTCGAAGGTGGACTGGGCGAACACGAAGCTGTTCGTCGAGTACGGCCCCGGCGTCGGCACTTTCTGCCAGCCGGTGCTCGACCGCCTGCCGCGCGACGGCATGCTGATCGTCATCGACACCAACCCGATGTTCATCGACTACCTGCGCCGCACGATCAGCGACAGCCGCTTCGTCGCGGTCAACGGCTCGGCGGCGGACGTCGAGGAGATCGTGCGCGCGCACGGGCACGAAAAGGCGGACTACGTCCTGTCGGGCCTGCCGTTCTCGACCCTGCCCAAGGGCGTGGCGCCCGCCATCGCCTCGGCCACCTACCGCGTGATCCGCAAGGGCGGCGCGTTCCTGGTCTACCAGTTCCGCCCCAAGGCGCGCAGCTACATGGCCCCGCACTTCAAGCGCATCGACGACGCGATCGAACCGATCAACGTCCCGCCCTGCTTCATGTGGTGGGGCTGGAAGGACGAGGATTGACCTGAAAATCCTCCCTGTCGCGAAGCGATGGGGAGGGGGACCGCCGACGCAGTCGGTGGTGGAGGGGAGAAGCCCCCTCCGTCAGCCCTGACGGGCTGCCACCTCCCCATCGCTGCGCGACAGGGAGGATAAGGCGTTACCCGAAGAGGTCCGCCTGCGCTTCCGCCGAAGGCCCCGCCAGCTGGCGATGCACCTGCGCGATCACCGCCACGAAATACACCGCCATTACCGTCGCCAGCACCGCCTCCACCGCCGCCGCGACGAAGCGTGCGACTTCGGCCGGAGCGAGCAGCGTGATCGGTATTGTCAGAACGTTGCCGAAGATCAGCAGCACGATCATGGCCGCCGCGAGCAGCGCGTAGAAGCCCAGCAGCCGCGCGGTATTGCCCTTGGTCAGCTTCCACGAGCGCACCAGTGCCGCGACCGGGTTGAACACGTTCTCCACCGCGATCACCGGCGCCGCCACCGACAGGCGCACGCCCATGACGATGGCGAAGAGCAGCACGATGGCCAGCCCGATCACCCCGCCGACGACGCCTCCGACGACGCCCAGCAGCCCCGCAACCACGAGCGCGATCAGCGCCAGCGCCATGCCGGTGAGGATCTGCGCGAGCAGATAAGGCACCACGCCCTTCAGCCCGTCGCGGATCGCACCGCCCACGGTCGGTCGCCGATCGCTGTCGAGCAGGCACAGGAGCGAAAGCGAGCCCAGCGCCTGGAACAGCGCCATCGGGATCAGCACCGGCGCGACCGAGAGATAGTAGGTGCGCAGCATGGTCATCATCTGCGTCTCGTTCATTCCCGCGCCGGTCTCCGGCGGCGGGAAAAAGATCGAGAACATCAGCTGCGGCAGGAGAAAGAACACCCCGGCCAGCGCCAGCACGACCTCGCGGTTGGCGGAAACGGCCTGGGACGCCTGGCTCCAGGCCCGGCTGCTGTCGAACTTCATCAAGGGTTCCATGATCTCGCCATAGACGCCGGTTGGCGCGTTTGCACTTGATAACCGCATGGAATGACGCCACGCAACGCGGCATGACTTCGCTACCCGGTGATATCGAACTGCGCATCTCCGCCGATCCGGTGCCCTACCGCGAGGCGCTGGAGGAGATGACCGCCCGCAACGCAGCCATCGCCGCCGGAGAGGCGCGCGAACTGGTCTGGCTGTTGGAGCATCCGCCGGTCTACACCGCCGGCACCAGCGCCGCCGTCGCCGAACTGCTCGACCCTCGCTTCGAGGTGGTCGAGGCCGGACGCGGCGGGCGCTATACCTACCACGGCCCCGGCCAGCGCATCGGCTATGTGCTGCTCGACCTCAAGAAGCGCGCCCGCGACGCGCGCGGCTTCGTCCACGGCCTCGAAGGCTGGGTTATCGAGACCTTGCGCGATTTCGGCGTCGAGACCTTCCGCTCCGAAGGTCGCATCGGCATCTGGACCACCGACGTCGATGGGCGCGAGGCGAAGATCGGCGCGATCGGCGTTCGCATCCGCAAGTGGGTGACGATGCACGGCTTCTCGGTGAACGTCGCGCCCGACCTTTCGCATTTCACCGGCATCGTGCCTTGCGGCATCGAGGAATTCGGCGTCACCAGCCTCAAGCGACTCGGCAAGGACGTGAACCTCGCCGCCTTCGACGCCGCGCTGATCGCACGCGCCCCGGCTTTCCTCGCCTCACTGGAAAGCCCCTGCCCGCCTTCCGCACCGGAGACCGCGTAAATGAAGTCCGCGCACCTGATCCTGCCCGTTGCCCTGACGGCGCTGGCGCTCGGCGGCTGCAGCAAGAAGGCGGACGACCAGCCCAAGGCGGCGGCGGGCGGCGAATTGCTGCCGCGCTCGGTCAGCGATGACATGCTGCCTTACGATACGGTGAAGTCGCAGGCCTCGCTTGTCGACCCGAACGCCGGGCTCGGCCTTCCGCGCGCGGGCGGCCCTGCGGTTCCGCCATCGGAAGTGGCGGATGATGTGGTCGAGGGCGACGAGCCCGCGACGGTGATCGAAGCCCCGCCGCCTCCGGCACCTTCCGCGACGCCGACGCAGCCTTAGGCAAAATCCTCCCTGTTGCGAAGCAATGGGGAGGTGGCAGCCCGCAGGGCTGACGGAGGGTTTCTACCCCCTCCACCACTCGCTCCGCGAGCGGTCCCCCTCCCCATCGCTTCGCGACGGGGAGGATGCCCCCCTTGCGCCCCAATCCCCATCAGGCGCATCATCGCTCCCAAACCGGAGCCACCCGCGATGCTGCCCACCCTCACCGTCTTCGAAACCTCGCCCGACCGCGGCCGCGGCCTTGCGCGGGACATGCCGGTTCGCTGGGCGCTGGAGGAAGTGGCACAGCCTTACACCGTACGCCTCGTCTCGTTCACGGCGATGAAGGAGGCCGCACACCGCGCCCGCAACCCTTTCGGCCAGATCCCGACGTATGAGGAAGGCGGCCTCGTGCTGTTCGAATCGGGCGCCATCGTGCTGCACCTCGCGCAGAGCCATACCGGGCTGCTGCCGGAGAACCCGGAAGCTCACACCCGCGCGGTCACATGGATGTTCGCCGCGCTCTCCACGCTGGAGCCGCCGATCGTCGAACGCTCGATGGCCGCCCTGTTCGAGAGCGACAAGCCCTGGCACGAGGAGCGCCTGACCATGCTCGACGCCCGTGTGCGCACCCGCCTGGGCGACTTCGCCGCGCGGCTGGGCGATACGGAATGGCTGGACGGCGCCTTCAGCGCGGGCGACCTGATGACGATCTCTGTACTGCGCCGCCTCGCAAGCTCGGGGCTGCTGGAGGACTTCCCAACGATCCGCGCCTACGTCGCACGCGGCGAGGCCCGCCCCGCCTTCCAGCGGGCTTTCGCCGCGCAACTGGCGGTGTTCGAACAGGCCGGGCGGTAAGCGATCGAATCCGCAGCTCTGAGCAGTATAGACAATGGATCGCCCCTCCCTTCGTCATTACAAGCGCAGCGAAGCAATCCAGTGCGGTTTGCGCGGCCCTGGATTGCTTCGCTGCGCTCGCAATGACGATTCAAGGTGAAGCTCGAAACCGTTTTCCTACAGCGTCAGCACGGCGGTATTCTCGCCCGATGCGCCCCCTGCCCCGCCTTCTCCGTGCACGATGTCCAGCCGGTTCATCGCGCAAGGTTACACTTTTCACGCACAAGGTGACACTTTCCGCGCGCAAAGTGACACATGGCGCCCCAAGGTGACACTCTCCCATGGAAAGGTGTCACCTTGTGACAGGCGCCTCGGCCAGAAAACCCCGGAAATCCGCCACTCACCCTCGCAAGCAGCGGCCTGGCAGATCCCCCTGGACCGTGTAAACCGTGTAAACCTCCGGCGCTCAGAGCGCCTTGTCGTAGATCACGTATTCGCGGTTGACGGTGCTGTCGATGGCGTCGGCGATAGCGACCATGCCCTGGTTGTCCTCGAGAACCCAGCCGATCTCACCGCGCTTGGCCCCGAATTTGGCGACGGCGGCGCGGCGGATGTACTCGATCATCATGAAGGCCAACTGGCTGGCGAGCCGCGAGGACTGCAGCTTCTTGCGCACGCCCATCAGCGGCACGCGCATGTCGGCGGGCCGGGGCTTACGCAACCAAAGGAGCAGCTTGAGCAAGCCGAGGATGGACGGCTTGCCGGTGCGCTTGTTGACCTTCATCTGGATACCGTTGAGGTCCGGCAGCGTCATCATGAACGCCACCGGCTCGCCCTCGTACTCGGCGATCATGATCAGTTCGGGATGCACCAGCGGCTTCAGCGCCTTTCCGGTATACTCGATTTCCTTGTCGGTGAAGGGCACAAAGCCCCAGTTGTCCGACCAGGCATCGTTCAGGATCTCGCAGATGATCGCGGCTTCGCGGTCGAAATGCTTCAGCTCTACGCCGCGCACGTTGATCTTGGCGTTCTTCTCGCCGGACGAGACGATGCGCTGGATCAGCGGCGGGAACTGCTTGGTGACGTCGAGTTCGTAGGTCTTCAGCGTCTTGACGGCGGTGTAGCCCTGGCTCTCGATCCAGCCCTGATAAGCGGCGTTGTGGTGCGCCATCATGACCATCGGCGCATGATCGTGGCCCACCGTCTGGATGCCGGGCTCTTCCCAGACCGACAGGTTCATGGGCGCCAGCACACGGATCATACCCTGCTCGCGCAGCCACTGCTCGGCCTGGGCGATGAGCGCGTGGGCGACTTCGGCGTCCTCCGCCTCGATCGCGCCCCAGTTGCCGGTGCCCGGCCCCATCCCCTGCTCAAGCGGCTGTTTCAGCGCCTGTTCATCGATATGCGCCGATATGCGGCCGACGATCTGGCCGTCCCGCTTCGCCAGGAAAAGCTGGACGCGGGCATGCTCGAAGAACGGGTTCTTGCCCGCTGTGAACTTAGAGATTTCCTCCGAGCGCAGATTCGGCACCCAGTTTTGATCTGACGCATTGAGTCGATAAGCGAGATCGACAAAAGCGGCGATGTCGGCCTTGCTGGAGATCGGAGTGATGACTAGTTCGGCCACGATGCTGCCTTTGTTCTGGCGTAACGGAATATGAGCGCGACGTGCTGCCGATGGCGGCAGGTTGTCAAGTCGGACCGCACGGCGAATTGCGGTGGAGCGCGGACCGGGCGGCCTTATGCCCGGAAACACTTTGGAAATCTTGCACGATGAATGCCCAGAATGCGATCGACCTGCCCCCCGCCGATGCGCGTAATTCCGCGCAGGGATCGACGTGGCACTCGCAGATGCCCGACGACAAGGCCATGCTGCGCGCCGCCGTCGAACTGACGCGCGACATCGCGGCGGCCCGCCCCGGCATCTACTGGCCGGACATGCTGGGCAGCGCCGCGCTCGGCTATGCGGCGTTGGCGGGGGCGATTCTGGCAGGCAATCCGGTGGTCGCGGTGCTGCTGGGCGTGGTCGCATCGCTGGCGCTCTACCGCGCGCTGCTGTTCATCCATGAACTGACGCACATCCACAAGGACGCCCTGCCCGGCTTCCGCTTCGGCTGGAACCTGCTGGTCGGCGTGCCAATGCTGATCCCCTCGTTCATGTACGAGGGCGTGCATACCCAGCACCACGCCCGCACCCGCTACGGCACGGTCGAGGACCCGGAATACCTGCCGCTGGCGCTGATGAAGCCGTGGAGCCTGCCGGTCTTCGCGCTCACCGCGATACTGCTGCCGCCCGCGCTGCTGATCCGCTCGGCGGTGCTCGTGCCGCTGGGCGCAATCGTGCCGCCGCTACGTACGCTGGTGTGGGAACGTGTCTCGGCGCTCGCCATCAACCCGCAGTACAAGCGCCGCAAGCCGGAGGGCGACTTCGCCCGCATGGTGTTCTGGCAGGAACTCACCTGCTCGGTCTGGGCGATCGGCCTCGTCGCCGCGAGCTTTGCCTGGGGCTGGAGGCCGCTTCTGATCGCGCTGTGCGTCGTCTCGTTCACCGCACTGCTCAACCAGGTCCGCACCCTTGTCGCCCACCTTTGGGAGAACGACGGCGAAGCGATGACCGTCACCGCGCAGTATCTCGATTCGGTGAACGTGCCGCCGCCCGGCTTCGTCGCGGCGATGTGGGCTCCGGTGGGTCTGCGCTATCATGCGCTGCACCATCTGCTGCCTTCGATGCCCTACCACTCGCTGGCAGAGGCGCACCGCCGCCTGACCGCTCATCTGGAAGAGGGTTCGACTTACGGCAAGGCCAGCTATCCCGGCCTTGCCCCGCTGCTCGGAAGGTTGGCGCGCAGCACGATGAAGGTCAGGTAACCCTTTACTCCTCGGTACGGATCAACACAGTCTCGCCGATGAGCGCGAACAGCAGGAAAGGCGCCCAGGCCGCAATCAGCGGCGGATAGCCGCCGAAATTGCCCATCGCCAATGCCGCGTTGTCGAACACGAAGTAGGCAAATCCCAGCGCCATGCCGGTCACCGCGCGAATCAGCAGTGCGCCGGAGCGGGCAAGACCGAACGCCGCGACCGCCCCGAGCAGCGGCATCAGCGCCGAGGACAGCGGCCCCGACAGCTTGTGCCACCACGCGGCATCAAGCTCGCTGGTCCGCTGCCCAGCCTCGCGCACAGCCTGGATCGAGCCGGTAAGCGTGAAGATATCCTCCGCATCGGCATCGACCTTGGAGATGAAGATCTTGGCCGGCGTGATGCCCGGCGCAACGGTGGCCGCGACCAGCTTTGTCGTCGTCGTATCGGAAACCTGGAACTTCGTCGGCTTGTCGAGCTTCCAGCCGGGATTCGCGTAAGTCGCAGTGCCGGCGCGCATCATCTCGACGATCATGTCGTTAGCGTCGCGGCGATAGTAGGTGACGCCGTGCAGCATCATGGCATTGCCCTCGCCGGAGAGCGACTGCGCCAGCAGCAGGTCGCTGCCTTCGGCAAGATAGAGGTTCGCCTTGGGGCTCGCGTTCTTCGGGATCGGCCCGTAGTCCACCGCCTGCCAGGAATCGAGCGTCCGCGCCGCGCGGGTGACGACACGCTCGTTGAAAGCGAAGCTGAAGCCGGAGATCACCAGCGCGGTCAGAATCAGCGGCGCCAGCACCTGATGCGCCGACAGCCCCGCCGCCTTCATCGAGATGACCTCGCTGTTCTGGTTCAGGGTCGCCAGCGTGATGATCGTGGCGAGCAGCACCGAATAGGGGAGGAACCGCGCCACCAGTTGCGGCACGCGCAGAGAGACATAATAGAGCAACTGCATCTGCCCGTTGCCCTTGTAGGCTAGGATATCGCCGCTCTCGCCCAACAGATCGAGAACCTGCAGCACCAGCACCAGCATGATAAGCACGGCGACGATGCGCGTCAGGAACAGCCGTGCAAGATAGAGTGTCAGGGTGCGCGACGGGAAGAATTCGAGGTTCATGGATCAGCTCTGGTCCGCTGGCGTCGGCAGGATAGGCCCGCGCCGGTTACGACGCAGCAGCGACTTCAGGCGCTTGACCACCTTGTCGGACGCGGTCTCGAGCCAGCCGATCGCCTGACCGCCCGGTATGTAGGCCACACGCCAGTACATCCAGACGATGATCGCCGCAAAGCCGAAGAACGGCCCCCACAGCCCGATGATGGGGTTCATCTTGCCCAGCGAGGCGACGTCGTTCGCGTACTGATTGACCTTGTGGTAGGCCACGACCATCACGATCGACACGAACAGACCCAGCGCCGACGTGGAGCGCTTGGGCGGGATCGCCAACGCAACGCCAAGCAGCGGCAACAGCAGCATCATCACGACTTCGACCATGCGGTAGTTGAAATTCGCCTGACTGGATACGCGCTCGTCGCTTGGCGCATTCTTGTCCCAGCCGAGCTTCAGAAGTTCGGGCAGAAGGTATTCACGCTCCTGCCCGCCGCGCTGGCGGAACTTCTCGATTGCGGGAAGCTCGATCGGCAGGTCGTGGCGCGTGAAGGTCAGGACGCGCGACGGCTGCCCGGGCTCGTCCTGAATGATCTGGCCCTGCTCGAGTCGGAAGATGATCGTGTCGGGATTGTCCTTGAGCGCAAGAAAACGCCCCTCCCGCGCGGAGATCGAGAGCACCTGGCCCTTGTCGTTCGAAAGGCGCGCGAAGATGCCCATGAGCTTGCGCCCATCGTCACGGCTTTCGTCGATGCGCAGGGCGATGCGGTCTTTGAGGGCGGTAAACTCGCCAACCTTGATCGAGGCCCCGAGCGCGCCGGACTTGAGCTCGTAATTCAGCTCTTCGTAGTAATAGCGGGACAGCGGCTGAAGATAGCCGACGATCGCGAAATTGGCGATCACCAGCGCGATCGTGATCATGTAGGGCACGCGCAGCATGCGGGTATAGCTGAGCCCCACCGCGCGCATGACATCGAGTTCGCTGCTGGTCGCCAGCTTGCGGAAGGCAAGCAGGATGCCGAGCATCAGCCCAAGCGGGATCGCAAGGCTGGCGTATTCGGGCAGCATGTTCGCCAGCATCTTGAAGACGACGCCGATCGGCCCGCCTTCGGTCGCGACGAAGTCGAAAAGCCGGAGCATCTTGTCGAGCACGAGCAGCGATGCGGCGAGCAGGAATATGCCCAGCATCGGCATTAGCACGAGGCGCAGGATGTAGCGGTCTAGGGCGCTGATGAACTTCACTTAGGCGTCGTCACTCAACCGTTCTCCCCCGCCCTTAACGGCTCACGCCAGGAGGGCAAAGCGATTTGTCGCTGGCGATCCGACATCTTCCTGAAAGTGTCGGGTGAGCCGTTGAACGTCGCTGGAGCGGCAAGGTTTCCGGCTGGAGAAAGAATGCGCTCAGGCCTTTTCCAGCGTGCATTGTAGTGGGTGCTGGTTCTGACGGGCAAAATCCATCACCTGGTTTACCTTCGTCTCGGCAATCTCGTATGGGAAGATGCCACAGACGCCTACGCCCTTCTGATGGACATGCAGCATGACGCGCGTGGCCTGCTCGAGGTCCATATGGAAGAAGCGCTTGAGGACCAGCACCACGAATTCCATCGGGGTGTAGTCGTCATTGAGCATCAGTACCTTGAACTGGCTCGGCTTCTTCGGCTTAGCACGGGTCTTGGTGGCTATGCCGACCTGATGGTCGTCGCCAGTACCGTGATCGGTGTCGCCATCGTCCGCCATCACAACCGGAAGCGGCGCGAACGGAAAGGGCGACAGGTCAGAATCGGCGATCGGGGGAATCATGGTGCCCAGAATATCGTACCGAGGCGTCCGATAACAAGATGCCCCGGCCTATATTCTCGGTTCAGCGGCTCAATCGGCCGGATAACTGCGTCATCCGACCGGTCGAACCTGCCTTAGATCAGAACGGAGCAGCCGAGCGCGCCTTCTCGACGGCGATGCTCACGCGGCCCGAGATCGGTGCGAACGTGTCGCTCATCAGCTTGAGCATCGCTTCGCTGTTCTTCGAGCTGTAGGCAACAGCCGTGTCGAAGTTCTTGCGAACGAGATCGCTCTGCAGCTTGAAGAAGTCGGTCGGCGACTTTGCGGCAGCGAGTTCCTTGATGTCACCCGACATCTTCTCGAACGCGGCGCGGCTCTCCGAGACGAGTTCCGAACCCATGGCCTGCACGCCCTCGGCGTAGATCTTGCCCGATTCGACGGCGGCCTCGACGTTGCCCTTGGCGAAGTCGCTGACTTCGCCCAGCACGCTGGTGCTCTTCTCGAAAGCAGCCTTGGCCTTGGCCTGAGCTTCGGTGATGGCGTCCTGGAATCCGGTGAAGTTAGCGCTCATGTCCATTGTCGTTTCCTCGAGCATGAAATTGGAGAACAGTCCTGCGAAGACGGGCTTGCCCGAAACGGGCTTCGGTGCGGTCTTTGGTGCCGCCGTTGGAGTGGCCGCCTTCGGAACCGGAACGGCAGCAACCGTTTCCTTCACGTCCTTGGCAACCTTGATGGCCGGCTTGGCCGTAGCGACTTTTGCCGGAACAACTGGTAAGACCGGCTTCGGCTTCGCGAGTGCGACCGGGGCGGTCTTAATCTTGGGCTTCGGCGCTGCAACCTTCGCTGCCGGAGCCTTTGAAGCGGGAGCCTTGATCGGAGCCGCTTCGGCGACCGGCACCTTAGCGGGAGCCGAAGCCACCTTTGCCGCAACCGGCTTGGGGACCTCAACTTTCGCGGGCGCTTCCACCTTTACCGGTGCAGGCACCTCAGGCTTTGCCACCTTCGGCACGACAGCGGCTACTGCAGGCTTTGAAACTTCCGCCTTCGGCTTTTCCGGCACCGCAGCTTCCGGCGCCTTGACCTGGGCAGCCGGCTTGGCTTCCACGGGCTTGGGTGTCGTTACCGGAGCGATATTGCTCTTCGGGTCTTCATTGTCGGCCATCTGTGCATCCAGCCTTATTTGAAAACTTCGAGTAGGAGCCGGGCGTCACCCCGGGCAATTCATGCGAAACACGAGTCGCATCAACCTTTGCTGCGTTGCAAAATAGGTTTTTGCAGACGCGAAGTCAACACTTCTATGCTGCGATGCACAATTTATGCTGCACCGCACAAATTCGCCTTGCTTTTCAGGTCCACGCAGAGTGTCTGTCGCAGATTACAGCCGTGTGTCAGCACGCCCGCACTCGCAGGTCACGTGATTAAACAGCCGGAATGGACCTTGTTTAGCGTGCGGAGACGTAGCGCCCCGGAGCGTCCTCGACGATTTTGTCACCGCGCCCGCCAGGCTTGCGCCTGCCCCGTGCCGGAACTTCCGCCGGATCGAGATTGCGCAGCCACTCGGCCCAATGCGGCCACCATGACCCGGGATGCTCGGTCGCGCCCTCGACGAAATCGGCCAGCGATTCTGGTGACCCATCGTTGGTCCAGTATTGGTACTTGCCCGTCGAGGGCGGATTGACGACCCCCGCGATGTGACCGGAACCCGCAAGAAGGAACGCCCAGTTCCCGGCCAGATAGCGCGTCAGCTTCCATACGCTCGTCGGCGGGGCGATATGATCCTCTCGCCCGGCCTGGATGTAGCAGGGCGTGGCAATGCGATGGAGGTCGATCGGCACGCCGCAGGCCGATAGCGAATCCGCCACCGCCAGCCGGTTGTCACGATAGAGGTCGCGCAAGTAGTTGCGATGCCAGAGCGCCGGAAGGTTGGTGACATCGCCGTTCCAGTGCAACAGATCGAACGCCGGGTAGTCCTCTCCCTTGAGGTAATTACGCTCGACGTAATTCCAGATGAGGTCGTTACCGCGCAGGATATTGAACGTCGCGGCAAGATAGCGCCCGTCGAGGTAGCCTTCGGGAGACAGACGGCCGACGGTCTCGATCTGCTGGTCGTCGATGAAGTTCTTGAGGTCGCCCGCATCCTCGAAATCGACCTGCGCGGTAAAGAAGGTCGCGCTGGCGATCTTGTCCGCCTCGCCCTTGCGAGCCAGCACGGCGAGCGTGGCCGCCAGCGTCGTGCCGGCGACGCAATAGCCGATCGTGTGCGCCGAAGGCACACCAAGACGGTTGCGCGCAAAGTCCACGGCCTCGATCTGCGCTGCGATATAATCATCCCACAGAAGATCGGCCATCGAGGCGTCGGCCGACTTCCAGGAGACCATGAACACTGTCACGCCCTGCTCGACTGCCCAGCGCACGAAACTCTTCCGCGCATTAAGGTCGAGGATGTAGAAGCGGTTTATCCATGGTGGGAAGATCACCAAGGGAGTCTTCAGGACCTTGTCGGTGGTCGGAGTGTACTGGATGAGCTGGTAGAGCGGGGTTTCGAAGACCACCTTGCCAGGGGTCACAGCGATGTTCTCGCCCAGCACGAAGGCGCCGGGCCGGGTATGCGTCAGTTGCCCCTTACGCATGTCGTCGAGCAGGTTCTCGAACCCGCGCACCAGGCTTTCGCCGCGCGTCTCCGACGCTTTCGCGAGAGCGACCGGGTTTGTCAGCGGAAAGTTGGCGGGGCTCAGGGCATCCACTACGGTCCGGGTGGCGAACAGCAATTGCGCCTTGCGCGCAGGCTCCAGCCCCTCGATCGATTCCGCGAGGCCGGTGACCTGCTCGCTCATGAGCAGATAAAGCTGGTGCAGCATCGCGAAGAACGGCTGGCGGCGCCACTCCGGATCGGAGAAACGATGGTCGCGGCGCGGCAGCTCCGGCTGTTCCCGGATTTCCTCGCCGCGCGGTCCGATGCCATATTGCCCGAACACGGCATTCACCAACGCCAGCCCCTCGTTCCACAGCTTCTGCTGCATCTCGGGATTGGCGAGCGGAAGCTGGCGAAAGACGCCCTCAACCGTGGCGATCCATTTCATGGGGTCGGCGTAGTGCGGAGGCTTGTCTGCCGATGCCTTGTTCAGCTGCTCGACCTGAAACTCAGTCCATATCGAATGCAGCCGGCCGGCCACCTCGGCCCATTGCACCGTCGCTTCGGCTTCAGGAGTGCCCTCCGCCGGGACCATCTGGCCAAACAACGTCGTCAGGCTCTGAACCTGGGACTTCATGACGTCGCTGATGAGGTCGGCGTCGGTAGCCATCGGCAATCGCTCTCCTTGGGATTCGCACGCAGGTTGGCAACCCTGCGGACTCCTGTCGAGCCCCCTTCGCTCGCTTCAGCGTGACATTTCCTGCAATTATCTTTCGCCAGTCCCCATTTGCGCGGCAGCCCGAATCCCTTACAGGGGCCAGGCGGCGATCCTGCCGCCAACGCTACTGGATACCAGAGGTCATGGAAGACGAGTTCTACCGCATCAAGCGACTGCCGCCCTATGTCATCGCCGAAGTGAACGCGATGAGGCACGCAGCCCGCCAGGCCGGTAAGGACATCATCGACCTCGGCATGGGCAACCCCGACCTGCCCCCGCCCCAGCACGTGCTCGACAAGCTGTGCGAGGTGGCGCAGAAGCCCGACGCTCACGGCTATTCGCAGTCCAAGGGCATCCCCGGCCTGCGCCGCGCCCAGGCGAACTACTACGCCAACCGTTTCAACGTGGAACTGGACCCCGAGCGCGAGGTCGTGGTGACCATGGGCTCGAAGGAAGGCCTGGCCAGCCTGGCAACCGCGATCACGACGCCCGGCGACGTGGTGCTGGCGCCCAACCCGAGCTACCCGATCCATACGTTCGGCTTCATCATCGCCGGCGCCACGATCCGCTCGGTTCCGACCACGCCTGACGAGAACTACTGGCGCTCGCTCGACCGCGCGATGGCCTTCACGGTACCGCGGCCCTCGATCCTGATCGTCAACTACCCGTCGAACCCGACAGCCGAAACCGTGGACCTCGCGTTCTACGAGCGCCTCGTCGCCTGGGCCAAGGAGAACAAGGTCTGGATTCTGTCCGACCTTGCCTATTCGGAACTCTATTACGACGGCAACCCGACCCGCTCGATCCTCGAGGTGCCGGGCGCCAAGGACGTCGCGGTGGAATTCACCTCGATGAGCAAGACCTACTCGATGGCAGGCTGGCGCATCGGTTTTGCGGTGGGCAACCAGAAGCTGATCTCTGCGCTGACCCGCGTGAAGTCCTACCTCGACTACGGCGCCTTCACGCCGATCCAGGCCGCTGCTTGTGCCGCGCTGAACGGCCCGCAGGACATCGTCCAGCGCAACCGCGACCTCTACCAGAAGCGCCGCGACGTCATGGTCGAGGCATTCGGCCGAGCCGGATGGGACATTCCCGCACCAAAGGCCTCGATGTTCGCCTGGGCGCCCCTGCCACCGGCCCTCAAGGACATGGGCAGCCTGGAATTCTCGAAGCAGCTCCTGACCCACGCCGAAGTCGCCGTCGCTCCGGGCGTCGGCTACGGTGAAGACGGAGAAGGCTTCGTCAGAATCGCCATGGTGGAAAACGAACAACGCCTTCGACAAGCCGCGCGCAACGTGAAGCGTTACCTCAGCTCGATGGGGGTTAATACCCCTTCATCCTGAGCGCCTGTAACGGCAAAAATTCAGGATTTCTGCGGAATATCGAAGTTAACGCACGCGTAGTCCTGTAATAATATACGTGTTGTAACAGAGGGTAAAATTACGCCATCTCGCCCCTCGCATTGGAATACTGAGCTATTTGGGGGGCAGATGGCTAACCTTCTTTCACGGCGAGAATCGCCGTATCATTTTCGATGGCTCGGGTCTGACAGAATCCCGATCGACTTCGATCTCAGGGTTTGCGGCTGGACACTCGACTTTGGTGGAGAGCCCTCCAGCGACAGCATGGGGGTCATGCACGCAGGTCATCTCGATCCTGCCGGATGGGAAAGGCTGCTGGCCGTCCGCAACGACGTACGCCGTTTCGTGCTGGTGATCGGCCCCGCATCCGCAAGTGAGCGCGCTGAACTTTTGCAAGCCGGCTTCGGCGAAGCCGTGCCCGATACTGTCGATCCCAGCGAGTTCGAGGCCCGTGCCTGCAGGTTGGCCGAACTGACACGCTGGCTACCCCGCCACCGTCGCCTCGGCGATCTGGAACTCGATCTGCTGGCCCGCGAGGCTTATGGGCAGGGCAAGTCCCTCAACCTCAACCCCCGCGAATTCGCACTTATCTGGCGCTTGGCGGACACGCCCGGAGAGCCGGTGAGCAAGCAGGACCTGATTCAGGACGTCTGGCGGATGGGCTTTGTACCCGAAACCAACAGCATTGCCGTTCACATGTCCCGCCTGCGCCGCAAGCTGGGCTTCGTAGGCATGGCGGGCATCATCGCCACAGCCTCGGCAGGCGGCTATTGCCTGAGATCAACTGCCGAGGACGAGGCGCGGACGACGTTCGTCCCGAACGGCGGACCATATTCCCATCCGCAACAGGCTGTCGCCTGAAACACGAACCTCGATCAGGACAAGGGGCTGTCGGCGATCCGGGCGAGGTCATCGGGCGTATTGATATTGGCGATCGGCGTATCGATCTCGACGAGACGCGCGCCGATCATTTCCGCGAACCGGCGCATAGAATGACGCTCCGTGCTCTCCAGCAAGGTTTCAAGTTGCGGGGCGGCCGACGCAGGCCACAAGCCGATGACCGGCTGCATGGCAAGGCAGGCCGGCGCTCGCCCCAACAGCAAGGGCAAATCATCCGGTAGCGGCCCTGCATCGACGCCGCAACTCAACACAGCCTCGTAACCCTCGTCCAGGGCATGATGCAAGGCAGCCGCCAGCCCGCCAAGCGGCCCCATCCCAGCGCGCGGCCAGTCGGGGAGCGTCGGGGCGGGTGCGGTCTCGCGCCCGGTGACGACAACATGTTCGCACCAGCCCGACAGCGTATCGACCGCCAGCGAAATCAGCGTGCGCCCTTGGATTTCGGCCAGCGCCTTGTCGCTGCCGAAGCGGCTCGACAGCCCACCTGCAAGCACTGCTCCAAGAATCATGCCAAAACCCCTTCATGCAAGGAAACGGCTATTACAGCGCTCCGTCCGCGCTTTCGGCAAGGGAAGAAGCGCACGAAACGGGTATCGAGAGCGATGAGGCACAAACAAAATCCGGCCACTTGCGCGAATCCCGTTGCACTCCCAGCGATCGGTTGCTAGGCGCGCATTCCTCCACACGGATGGCCCGATGGCGGAGTGGTGACGCAGAGGACTGCAAATCCTTGCACGCCGGTTCGATTCCGGCTCGGGCCTCCACATCCTTCTGAAAATTGGTGCTTATTTCCCCTTCGGGGCCGCGCTTTGCCTAGCGCCGCTTCTTCAGGACGAGATAGATCGCACCCTGCCCGCCATGACGCCGATGGGCGCCGCGAATGGCGACGATGTCCGATGCGTGCTCGCTCGCGGCAAGCCAGTCGGCGATCTTCGCGCGGATCGCACCGCGCGCGCTGCCCCGGTCTGCGGCATCCACAGGACGCGCCTTACCGGTCACGATGAGCACTACTCGTGCGCCCATCGCCTTTGCCTGCACCAGCCCGTGCATCAAACGCATGTAGGCCTGATCGAGGTTGGAACCGTGCAGGTCGAGGCTGAAATCGGGCAGCAACGTGCCTTTGGAGATCCGCTTCTCCCACGATCCGTCGAGATTGACCGGCACATCGACGCGCGGCTTGGGCGGGGCCGCTTTAGGCAGCGACGGCGGCGGAACCCGGCCCTTGACCTTTTTCACAGGTGGTGGCGGAGCAACCGGGACCGGCATCACAGGCGCCTCGGGCTCGACCAGCTTGCGAGGCGCGACAAGCGGCTTGACGGTGCGGGCGACTTGCGCCCAGACCGCCTTCTCCTCTTCCGTAAGCCTGCGCCCCGGCCGTTTCATCGGGCGCCGAGGCGGGTCAGGACGCCCTTGGGCAAGAGGATCAGGGCATTGCCCCGGCCGCTCATGCCGCCTGCGGTCAGGCGGGCCTGGGACCCGGCGCCCCAGAAGGTGTCGAAACGGTTCGCACCCTTGATCGCGCCGCCGGTATCCTGTGCGATCCACAGGCCGTTGGCCTCGCGGCGGTCCATATCGAGGTACACAGGAGCACCCAACGGCACATAGCGGGGGTCTACGGCCACAGAATTGCCCGCTCGCACGGGCACATTGAGGGCACCGAGCGGTCCATCACCGTTCAACACTTTAAAGAAAACCCACGAGCGATTGCGCTCCATCAGCGCGCGCCCCTCGACCGGATGCTCGCGGACATATTGCATGATGCCCTGCATGGAGCCGGAGTACTGACCCGGCCCGGAGCCGACCAGCCCCTGATCGCGCATGACCCCGCCGATGCCGGTATAGGGCAAGCCGTTCTGGCCCGCATAGCCGATGCGCGTCACCGTGCCGTCCGGAGCGACGAGGCGGCCGGAGCCTTGCACCTGAAGGAAGAAGAACTCGACGGGATCGGCGGCCCAGGCAATCTCCAGCCCCTTGCCCGCCAGCGCCCCGGCATCGATCTGTGCGCGGTCGAAATAGCTGGTGAAGGTGCCGTCCGGCGCATAGCGGCCAAGCGGCATGCGCCCGCTGCTGAGCGGCGGCGCATCCCCCGGCTTCGCACGCACGAGATCGGGCGGGAAGGCGTAGACCGGCACCGTATAACCGGGCTGCGGCGTGCGCCCGCCGGCGATCTCCGGTTCGTAGTAGCCGGTAGCGTAGGAACTGCCGTCGCCGATGCGGGCGGCCTCGAAAAAACTGGAGAAGAACAGCGCGGGCGATCCCGCGCCCCAGTTCACGGCGGCGGTGCAAGCCTGCCGCCAGTCCTCGGGCCGGGTCAGGCCACTGCCGTCCTTGCGGACGATGAGCTTCGGGCAGCTTTCACGGAACGAGGCGAGAGCGCCTGCCGCATCGGCCGCGCCCATCCGCAGCGCCGACAGCGCAGGACCACGGCGCACACCGGCAGCCAGCGCGTTCTGGGGAGATGAAGGCAGGGTCGTCGGCCCGGTCGGCGGAAGCGTGGGGCGCGGGCCGCCGGTCTTCGGGATTACGCCGCCGCAAGCCGCGAGCGTGGCCAGCAGACCGCCGATCAGAAGAGCGCGCCAGGCGTCCCGGATCGACCGCCCGGACACCACCGCAGGTGCCATAGTCTCCAGCGCCAAAACAAACCCTCCCCGCAAAGCAGACGCCCCGCGCCGGGGGTGGCACGGGGCGGATCAGGCTTTGTCGGCTAGCAGTCCAAAGAAGGGGGGATCAACCCCGGATCAACCTTCGTCGGTCTCTTCGAGGACCCAGTCGGGATCAGGCGAGTTCACGGCGCGACCGAACGTCCAGACGTCGATTGTCTCGATCGCGTCGTCGAGCGAACCGGCGACCACCTGACCCTCGGCGTTGCGAGTGACGGCGGCGATATCGGCACGGAAGCGCAGGGTGATGCGGGCATAGCCGTTTTCCACGCCGGCAGCGGTGAAGCCGGTTTCCTCGATGCGGATCAAGCGGTTGTCGAGCGTCTCGCCGGCCTCGATACGGGCGTCGATGGCGGCGGCGAAACCGGCATAGACGTCATCATCGCAAAGCTGGCGCAGTTCGGCCTTGTCGCCCTTCCAGAAGGCTTCGAGGATCATGCGATAAGCACTGCGCGCGCCGTCGAGGAAGGCGGCGGCGTCGAAACGGCGATCAGCCTGCGAAATCTCCGCAAGGCCACGCTCGACCGAAGGCGGCGCGAGCGGGATCGCACGCTGGCGGGGCTGTTCGGCGCGGGCGCGGTCATCGCTGCGCTGATCGGGACGCGGCGGCGCGGAAACGCGCGGAGCGCCCGGCTTCTGGCCCTGGCGACCTTCGAAGCGTCCCTGGATGGGCTCCTCTTCATGCTCGGCGCGGCGGCCGAGCACGGAGTACAGCCGCAAGCCAAGGAAGGCTGCGATCATGGCCAGGATCACTATTTCCGGTGTCACGTCCCTAATTCCATCCTTCTGTGGCGCCCCGTCTGTGGCACCGTGGCCGCAACCGATCAAAGACCGGCCTGAAGCCCCATCGCACTCCGGCGCAGTTCCGAAGACTCGAACGTGCCTTCGGCTTAGCACTCGAACATAGCCCCAGATAGGTACGCATTACAAATGAACAACGCGTGAGTGGCTCGTTCGGGGCATTTTCCCGGCGGATCGAGCCCCTCGAAGCGATGTGCGCGCAACTTCGGGACACAACCTCTACAATTTTCCCGACGCTCGGGTGTTCCCCGCGCCCGCAAAATGTTTTACCCGCCCCCGCTGAACGTTTCAGATTCCATTGCGGGACACAGATCAGATGGCCGACGAAGGCAACATCATTTCCGACCTCGACCTCGGCAACGGCGAAGACACCGCCCCCGCCGCAGGCATCATTTCGCAGTACATCAAGGATCTCTCGGTCGAGAATCCGAACGCCCCCGAAGCGTTCTCGTGGCAGGAACAGCCGCAGATCGACGTGCAGTTCAACATCGGCGCGCGCGCGATCGAGGGCGAAGTCCACGAAGTCGAGCTGAAGATCACCTGCTCGTCGCGCACCAGCCTGGGCGTCGCCTTCGCGGTCGAGCTGAGCTACTGCGCGCTCATCGGCATGCGCAACCTCGAAGAGGCCCAGTCGCACGCGTTCCTCTTCGCCGAGGCGCCGCGCATCCTGTTCCCTTACGCCCGCCGCATCGTGTCGGACGCCGTGCGCGACGCCGGTTTCGCGCCGCTCATGCTCGAGCCGATCGACTTCAACGGCCTCTACGTGCAGCAACTGCAGGCGCAGCAGCAGCAGGCCGAGACCGGCATGGGCGAGCCGGTCGGCAACGCCTGAGATAGTTGCTGAGGGTCGGGGCGTCGCGCCGGTGCTTCGACAAGCTCAGCATGAGCGGGCGGGGGTGATGAAACCAGACGGTGTCACTTCCCGCCCGTTTTCCACTCCGCTCATCCTGAGCTTGTCGAAGGATGCGAGACACGGCGCCTGCCTTTTGGAAAGCGCGGCATGAACCTCGCAAAAGCCCTCGCCAGCGTCGGCGGACTGACGCTCGCCAGCCGGGTGCTCGGGCTTGCCCGCGACAGCCTGTTCGCCCGCTTCGTCGGCGCGGGCTTCGCTTCCGACGCCTTCCTGATCGCGTTTCGCCTGCCCAACATGTTCCGGGCTCTCTTCGCGGAAGGGGCCTTCGCCTCGGCCTTCATCCCGATGTTCAACCAGAAGGTCACGGACAAGGACGGCCCCGGCCTCCCGGCCGGCATCACTTTCGCCGAAGAGGCGTTGTCGGTGCTGCTGCCCGTCCTGATCGTCATGACCGTGCTGCTCGAAGTGCTGGCCTGGCCGGTGACGCTGCTGCTTTCGGGCGGGTTCAACGACGTCACGCACGACCAGTTCGCCTTCGCGGTCATGCTCAGCCGCCTGACGATTCCCTATCTCGCGCTGATAAGCCTCGTCTCGCTGCTGGGCGGCATCCTCAATTCGCTGAACAAGTTCTGGGTCAACGCCGCCGCGCCGATCCTGCTGAACCTGACGCTGATCGTGGCGCTCCTCGGCTTCCATTCGGACGACCCGCTGATCACCGCGCGCAACCAGGCGATCGGTGTTTCCGTTTCCGGCGCGCTCCAGCTGCTCTGGCTGGTGCTCGCCTGCCGCGCCAACGGGGTGTCGATGCGGCTGCGCATGCCGGTGTGGAACGTCGACGTGAAGCAGCTGCTCAACCTGATCCTGCCTGCGGCCGCCGGAGCCGGAGCGGTGCAGATCAACCTCGTCATCTCCACCGCGCTCGCCGCCTATCTGCTGGCGCACGGCTCGGTGACCTACATCTACATGGCGGACCGGCTGAACCAGCTGCCGCTCGGCCTCATCGGCATCGGGCTCGGCACCGTCCTGCTGCCGACGATCTCGCGCCAGCTCGGCGCGGGGCAGGAAGCCGAGGCGATGGAGACGCAGAACCGCGGCCTCGAACTGGCGCTGCTGCTCACCCTGCCCGCCGCCGTCGCGCTGATCGTCTGCGGAGAGCCGATCGCCGCCGCCCTGTTCGGCTACGGCAAGTTCGACGCGGGCGACGTCGCCCGTACGGCCGAGGCGCTCGCGGCCTTCTCGATCGGCCTGCCGAGCTACATCCTCGTGAAAGTTCTGACGCCCGGCTACTATGCGCGGCAGGATACGAGGACGCCGGTACGCTACGCGACGATCTCGATGGTCGCGAACCTCGTCGGCAATCTGGTGCTGATCGTGCCGCTGCAGCACATGGGGCCGCCGCTGGCGACGGCGCTGGCTTCCACCCTCAACGTGGCGATGCTGTACCGCACGCTGGTGAAGCGCGGACATTTCACCGTCGATGCGCGGCTGAAACGGCGCGGACCGAGGCTGGCGCTCGCCGCCGTGGCGATGGGCGCGGCGCTGTGGTTCGGGCAGGACCTGATGATGCCTTATGTGCACGGCACCTGGCTGGTACGCGGGCTGGCGCTGGTCGTGCTCGTTTCGGCGGGCTGCGCGGTCTACGGCATCGCTGCCGTGGCGACCGGCGCCTTCACCCGCGCCGACCTCGCCCTCCTGCGCCGCCGCAAGCGCGCCGCCTGAAGGGTTCCATCGATGCGCGAACGTGCTATGAGCCCCGGCCATGCAGGATCGTGCGATCTTTTTCCCGCCCACGCTGCGCCCCTTTGCGCCGCGTTCATGGCGATGGCGTTCGGTCACCCGCTGACCGTACCTGCATTCGTGCCCTGTACGGGCGCAACCCTCACATCCATCGACAACTGACTTAAGGACGCGACCATGCGTATCGTCTCCGGTATCCAGCCCACCGGCAACCTGCACCTCGGCAATTACCTCGGTGCGATCCGCAACTGGGTGAAGATGCAGGACGAGGTCACCGCCGAGGGTGGCCAGTGCCTCTACTTCCTGGCCGACCTCCACGCGATCTCGATGCCGCACACCCCCGCCGACCTCGCCGCGAACACGCGCGAGATGGTCGCGGCGCTGGTGGCCTGCGGGCTCGATCCCGACCGCTCGATCCTATTCAATCAGGCTCAGGTGCCCCAGCACTCCGAGATGCAGTGGCTGCTCAACGGCACCGCGCGCATGGGCTGGCTGAACCGCATGACGCAGTGGAAGGACAAGGCGGGCAAGAACCGCGAGGGTGCCAGCGTCGCACTGTTCACCTACCCGGTGCTGCAGGCCGCCGACGTGCTGCTCTACCAGGCGACTCACGTGCCGGTGGGCGAGGACCAGAAGCAGCACCTCGAACTCGCCCGCGACATCGCACAGAAATTCAACAACGACTTCTGTGCGGAAGACGCGCCGCTGTTCACCCTGCCCGCACCGTTCATCCCGCCCGAGGCCGCGCGCATCATGTCCCTGCGTGACGGCACCGCCAAGATGAGCAAGTCCGACCCCTCGGACATGAGCCGCATCAACATGACCGACACCGCCGATGCCATCATGCAAAAGGTGAAGAAGGCCAAGACCGATCCGGAGCCGCTGCCCTCGGAAAAGGGCGGCCTCGAAGGCCGCGCCGAGGCGAAGAACCTCGTTGCGATCTACGCGGTCATGGCGGGCACCACGGTCGAGGCGGTGCTGGCCGAGTTCGGCGGCGAAGGCTTCGGCAAGTTCAAGCCCGCGCTCGGCGAACTGCTGGTCGAGAAGCTGGCGCCGATCAACGCCCGCTTCCTCGAACTGCGCGAGGACCGCGAGCGCCTCGACGCGATCCTGTGCAAGGGTGCTTCCAAGGCCCGCGAACTGGCGATCCCGACGCTGGAAAAGACCTACAACGCCCTCGGACTCGTGCGGGGTTAAAATTCGTCTGGAAAATGCCCGGTGGGCATTTTCGTAGCGGCACCGGGCCCACTCCCCCACCCGACCACCCATAGGGTACTATCGTTGGGTGGTCAGGTGGGGGAGTGGGGCGGTGCCGCCAAATCCGCCTGCGGCGGATTTGCAGACAGGCGCTAAAGCCCCAGCAGCTTCGCGCGTCGCCGGACCCACGGTTCGGCGAGCGCGGAGACTGCGCCCAACGCTTCCAGGCCTTCCGGGTCGCCCTTGTGCTCTCCGGCTATGAGCAGGCCGAAGACGCGGCGTACGCTCCAGTCGGGGAAAGGCCGGTCGATCAGTTCAAGCGCATCGCCCGCACCGACCTCGCCGTCCTCGATCACCCGGTAGTACCAGCCCGCCCGGCGCGATTTCACGCACCCGGCGTTGACCTTCGCCCCGTCGAAACGATGATCGAGCTTCCAGCACGGCTGGCGCCCCTGGCTCACCTCGACGAGCGCGCTGCCCATGCGCCAGCGATCGCCGATGAAGATGTCTTCCTCGGTCAGCCCATCGGTCGCGATATTCTCCCCGAAGGCGCCGTAATCGGCCAGCAGCGGATGGTCGCCGATCGCTTCGCGCCACCAGTCATAGTGGTCGTGGGGGTAGTGGTGGATGGCCTTGTCCGGCCCGCCATGGACCGAAAGATCGGCCTGGCTGTCCCCTTCGAGGCCCAGTCGGTAGACCTTCACCCGACCTTGCACCGCCGTCTTGGCGATGGCGCTCGGCTCGTCGGCCGCGCGGAACGGAGCGACCTTGCCGCAAAGTACGGAAAGAATGGGGAACGGACTCGTCATGACCGGGCTTTATTCCTACATGAACGAAACGCGATCAAGTCGTGAAGCCGGCCCGAGGGCGGTGGATGCGGGATGAACCGGCGGAACGGTCCGTCGCTCGTCCAAGTCCATTCAACCTCTATTCAGGGCGTTGATTTCACGACAGTATCGTAAAAGAATCGAAGGCCGCGCCGGAGTGGGGCGTCTGGATCTCTTCGGGTTCGTGGAGCAAAGATGATGACACACCATTCCGGATCGCAGCTCGGCAGGCTGAAAATGGCCGCTGCCGCCGTGCTGCTCATGGCGCTCGCCGCGTGCGCGACGCCGTTCAAGGCCGACGTTTCGCGTTTCGCGACCCAGCTCCCCGCCCCGCAGGGCCAGAGCTTCGCGATAGTCGCGGACAATCCCAAGCTCGCTGGCGGGCTTGAATTCAGCCAGTATGCCTCGATGGTCGGCGATCGCATGGCCAAGCTGGGCTACACCCCGGTGGAAGACCCGGCCAAGGCCACGCTGATCGTGCGCTTCGACTACGGCGTCGACAATGGCCGTGAGCGCGTGCGCAGCACTGGTGTGGGCGCAGGCGCGTTCGGCCCGTGGGGCGGCTGGGGTCCCTATGGCGGCGGCTTCTACGGCCGCGGGTTCTACGGTCGCGGCTTCGGCTGGGGCGGCCCGTGGCGCTATGGCTGGTACGACCCGTTCTTCGACAACGGCATTCAGTCCTACACCATCTACACCAGCGGCATCGACCTGAAGATCGACCGCGCCGCAGACGGCCAGCGCCTCTTCGAAGGCAAGGCGGAAGCCGTCTCGACCTCCAATCGCCTGCAGTATGTCGTGCCCAATCTGGTGGAAGCGATGTTCACGAATTTCCCCGGGAACTCCGGAGAGACCGTGCGCATTACAGTCGCGCCCGAGAAGAAATAAGCACGAAATCAGACAGGCTCCCCCCTGCGAAGAGTGGGAGACACCGAGGGACGGGTCCGCTGAAATATTGCGGGCCCGTCCTTTTGCTATGGGGCCTCAGGCGCTATCTGGCGCCCCATAGGATTTGTTGATGCATAATTTCATGGCCATCCTCTCGCAGCTGTTCTGGGGCGTCACCATCGGCGCCTTGAGCGCTGCGTTCGAGACGCTGGCCAAGGGCGCGATGATGCTGGGCGGCCTCGGCGGTGCGGGCTGGTATGGCCTGAAGTGGCGTAAGGCCCGGCGTGAGCGGGACGGCAAGGGCAAGGACTGACGCTTTTGTCCTGGCTCGTTGAATGGATCTTCGAAGGTCTTATCGAAGCAACCGCCGAAGCGATCCACCACCGTTATGGCTGGGGTGGATGCGCCTCGCTGATCCTGTCGCTCGTCGCGGTGATCGGGGCCTTGCTGTGGTGGAGCGGAGTGTTCAGCTCCGCCACCTGAATCAGCTCCCCAGCGCGACCACGCCGCCGGTGGAGCCGAAACCGCCCTCACCCCGCGCCGTCTCGTCAAGTTCCTCGACGGCCACCCACGAGGCGCGCGTCACGGGCGCCAGAACCAGTTGCGCGACGCGGTCGCCGCGGCGAATGTCGAAGCCTTCGGCGCCGTGGTTGATGAGGATGACCTTGACCTCGCCCCGGTAGTCCGAATCCACCGTCCCCGGCGAATTGGGCACCGAAATGCCGTGCTTGAGCGCAAGGCCCGAACGCGGGCGTACCTGAATTTCGTAACCCACCGGGATCGCCACCGAGAGGCCGGTGGCCACCGCATGACGCCCACCGGACGGGATCGTCACGTCCTCGGCCGAGACCACGTCCATGCCCGCCGCGCCTTCGGTGGCGTAGACGGGCAGGTCCAGCCCCTGCCCGTGCGGCAGGACCTTGACCATGACGGGGACTTCATTCGGCGAGTGCATCGGCAATCCTTTCGACGAGGGCGCGCGCGACGTCCCCCTTGGGCATTTCGGGAAGGGAAACCACCTCGTCGGCCATGACGATGTGGACGGTATTGGCATCGCCACCCATGACGTCGCCGGAGACGTCGTTGGCGACGATCCAGTCGGCCCCCTTGCGCACGCGCTTGGCCTGGGCATAGCGGATGACGTCCTGCGTCTCCGCCGCGAAGCCGACGACCAGCGGCGGGCGGCGCAGGCCATGGGCAAGGCCGGCGAGAATATCGGGGTTTTCGGTCAGTTCGAGCGGCGCGATGGCGCCGCCGTCCTTCTTGAGCTTCTGATCGGCCGAGCGCACCACCCGCCAGTCGGCAACGGCGGCAACCATCACCGCAACGTCAGCCGGAAGCGCGGCGTCGACGGCCTCGGCCATCTCCAGCGCGCTCTCGACATCGACGCGATCGACGCCCGGCGGGGTCGGCAGATGGACTGGCCCTGCCACCAGCGTCACCCGCGCGCCCGCCTCGGCGGCGGCGGCAGCGATGGCGAAGCCCTGCTTTCCCGAGGAACGGTTGGCGATATAGCGCACCGGATCGATCGGCTCGTGCGTAGGTCCGGCGGTGACGAGGACGTGCTTGCCGAAAAGCCGCAGCGGCTCGTCGGAGAGCGGGATCAGTTCGAGCGCGCCGGGATCAGTGGCGGGCGCCGCCCGGGCACTGCCCTTGACCGCCAGCGGCGAAGTGCTGGCGGGTATGGCACGCGGCCCGCGCGGGATCATCGTGGCGGAAAGGCCGCCCGGCTCGTCACCGACGATACCTTCGGGGCCATGGCCGAGGCAGCGGGCGATGTGCTCCCAGATTTCCGCCGGTTCGGGCAGGCGGCCTGGGCCGTATTCGCCGCAGGCCATCGCGCCCTCGTCGGGCTCCATCACCTCGACGCCGGAATCGCGCAAGGTCTGAACGTTGCGCTGTGTCGCGGCGTGGAGCCACATGCGCACGTTCATCGCGGGAACCGCGAGCACCGGCTTGTCGGTCGCCAGCAGCAGTGTGGTGGCCAGATCCCCCGCCAGGCCCGCCGCCATCTGCGCGAGCAGGTCCGCCGTCGCCGGGCAGACGACCACGAGGTCGGCCTGGCGGCTGAGCTGGATATGGCCCATCTCGGCCTCGTTCTTGAGGTCCCAGAGCGTCGTGTGGACGGGGTTTTCCGATAGCGCCGCAAGCGTCATCGGAGTGACAAACTTCGCGCCTCCCTCGGTCAGCACGCAAGTCACCGAGCCGCCTTCGCGGCGGATGATGCGCACGAGTTCGCAGGCCTTGTAGGCAGCGATGCCGCCGCCCACGATCAGCAGAATGCGCGGTCCGTTCATGACTGGGGCTTCTGCAACAGCGTGAGCATGGGCGCAATCAGTTTGGCACAGGCCCTTTGGCCGCAGCGACCAGTTGCATCACCGCGCGCGGAGCAAAGACCAGCCCGGCGAACATGACCGGGGCGATCATCGCCCCCCAGTAGAAGTTGTCCCACCGCCCGACGAGCATGAACGCAAGCCCGTATCCGGCGCAAAGCAGGAACCCGACCAGCCCCGAGCGACTGCGCCAGCCGAGCCAGCCGAAAGTCATCAGCACCACCGCAGGACCCGCGAGAAAGTGCGGAAGCCAGCGCAAATTGCTCGACTGCACCACATTGACCAGCCAGCCCGCCATGCCGCGCATGACCAGCCATGCCGGGCCGTGCGGGTCGCTCGGCAGCACGTCCCTCGCGATGATCGAGAGGTGCCAGGCGAGCCCCGCGAAGAATACCGCGATCAGCAGGGCCCACGCCGCGCTTTCGCGCCAGTTGCGGTTCCACAGCGCGAAAGCGGCCATGAGTAGCACGTAAGGCAGCGTCAGTTCACGAATCGCCAGCGCCAGCGCGGCGCAGAGGAAGGCCGCGATCCAGCGCCCGCCCTGTCCCTCCCGGCCGATCCGGTGCAGGCCGAAGGACAGCGCGATCAGTCCCCCCGCCCACAATTCATGCAACGGAAAATAGTGCCGGTTGAGCTGCAGAGAGGCACCCACGAATACCATAGCGGCACCCAGACGCTGCACACGGCCGCCATCGTCCGTGTCTTCGCCCAGACGGCGCCACCACACCGCGATGATCGCCAACATCAGCGCCATCGCCGCAGCCATCTGCCCGCGCTCGCCGAGCATCGCGTCGATATAGGCCAGCGTCGGCAGGCGCACCGCGATGCCGGGGTTGACCGGATAATTGCGCGCCCTCTGCTCGGGCACGATGAAGTCGTAGTAGTTCTCGCCTTTCTGGATGCGGGCGATGGCGACCTCGTACAGCGCGAGGTCCTCGTCATAGGGCTTGTCCGGGGTGATGACGGCCTGGCCCCCCGCGTCCACCGGCCCTTCGACCGCACCCTCCCACGGCGAGCGATTGCCCGGCTTGTTGGTCGGCGCGATCATCGAGGCGACCAGCACCAGCGCCAGCAGCGCCAGCGCCAGCCGGGCAAGTCCGGGCGAGAGCCGCGCGAAGCGGCCCCTGTCCGTCAGTTCAGAAGAGTCCAGTACGTCAGTGCCCACGCCGCCGCGCCCCCTAGGATTGCGGCCAGAGCATAGCCACCCCAGTGGTTACTTTCGCGTTTACGGCGCTCCCAGATCAGCTCCACCTCCGGCAGCGGGGCCTGTTCCGGCGCGCCGCCCTTGGGCGGGAAGCGGTCCTCGATCCGGCGAACCAGCGCGGGCAGGCGCATCAGCGTCTCGATATCCTCGCGCACCCGGTCGACGATCACCGCCTCGGGGCCGAGTTCATCGCGGATCCAGTCCTTTACGAAAGGCGCCGCGACGTCCCACATGTTGATCTCGGGATCGAGCGCGGTGGCCAGACCCTCGACCATCACCATGGTCTTCTGCAGCAGCAGCAGGTGGGGCTGCACCGCCATGTCGAAATCGCGGGTGATCGCGAAGAGCCCGTCGAGCATCTGCCCGACCGACAGCTCCGACACCGGCTTGCCGCGCATCGGTTCGCCCACGGCACGCAGCGCGGTCGCGAATTCCTCGACCGTGTGATAGCTGGGGACGTACTGCGCCTCGAAGTGGATTTCGGCGACGCGGCGGTAATTGCCGGTGGTCAGGCCGTAGAGGATTTCCGCCAGCCACAGCCGCGCCTGACGGTTGATCCGGCCCATGATGCCGAAGTCGATCGCGACGATCGTGGTATGGCCGTTCTCGCCATTGGGCGCCCCCTGCACGAACAGGTTGCCCTGGTGCATGTCGGCATGGAAAAACCCGCAGGAGATCGCCTGCGTAAGAAAAGTCAGTACCAGCCTGCGCGCGAGCTTGGGCATGTCGTGCCCCGCCTCGCGCAGCGCCGCGAGGTTGCTCATCTTGATGCCGTCGATCCATTCGACCGTCAGCACCGAACCGTTGGTGCGGTCCCAGTCGATGTCGGGGACGCGGTAATCCTCGATCCCCTTCATCGCATCGGCGAGTTCGGAGGCCGAAGCGGCTTCGCGGCGAAGATCGAACTCGCGCTGGGTCCAGCGCTTGAGGTTCGCGATCACGGCACGCGGACGCAACCGCGCCGCCTCGTTGCCAAGCGCCTCGAGATGAGCGGCGGCCCATTCATAAGTCTCGACGTCGTGCGCGAACTGCTCGCGGATGCCGGGACGCAGCACCTTGACGGCGACGTCGCGCCCGTCCGGCGTAACCGCGCGGTGGACCTGCGCGATCGAGGCGGCGCCTACCGGAGTTTCCTCGATCGAGGCGAAGATGCGCTCGAGCGGGCGGCCGAAGGTGCTCTCGATCTGCGCGCGGATCGCCGCGAAGGGCACGGGCGGCAAGCTGTCCTGCAAGGTCAGCAGGTTGTGCGCAGGACCTTCGCCGACGAGGTCGGGCCGGGTGGCGAGCGCCTGCCCCAGCTTGATCGCGGCGGGGCCGATCTCCTGGAAGGCGCCGGCATAGTCGGGCTCGGCCGGCTGGCGCGTGCCGAAGCGCGCGATCCGGCACAGGCGCTTGACCGGCGCCGGGGCATTGCGGTCGTTCTCGATCCCGCGCAGCGCCCCATGGCGCGCGAGGACGCGGCCCCACTTGAGGAGACGCGCGATGTGGACGGGGGTGGTGGTCACTTCTCCCCTCCCGCTTGCGGGAGGGGGCGGGCGCGTCCGAACGCAAGGTCGGCGCCAGCGCCCACCCCGCTGCGACTAGGCAGCAAGCTGCCAAGTCTCACTGCCCCTCCCGCAAGCGGGAGGGGGGAAGCTGCGAAAATCATCTCAGACCTTCCAGCCCGAATGGATCGCGACGAGGCCGCCGAGGATCGGCTCGACCTTGGTATGCTTGAACCCGGCCTTGCGCACCATGCCTTCGAACTCGGGCATCGGCGGGAAACGGCGGATCGATTCGATCAGGTAGCGGTACGATTCCGCGTCCCCGGCGATCATCGAGCCGATCTTCGGGACCAGCTTGTGCGAATAGGCGTCGTAGACTTCCTTGAAGCCCGGCCACTCCGTGGTCGAGAATTCGAGACAGAAGAAGCGGCCGCCGAACTTGAGCACGCGGTGCGCCTCGGCCAGCGCCTTGTCGATGTGGGTGACGTTGCGGATGCCGAAGGCGATCGTGTAGGCGTCGAAGAAGTGGGCGGGGAAGCTCAGTTCCTCGGCATTCTGGCGCGACCACACCAGCGTGTCGATGCCGCGCTCCATGGCGCGCTCGATGCCGACGTCGAGCATGTCCTGGTTGATGTCCGAGACGGTGACCACCGCGCCCTCGGCTTCCATGCGAAAGGCGATGTCGCCCGTACCGCCCGCCATGTCGAGGATCTGCTCATCGGGCCGCGGACGCACGCGGCGCACGAACTTGTCCTTCCACAAGCGGTGCATGCCCACCGACATGGCATCGTTCATCACGTCGTATTTGCGCGCGACGGAGGAGAAGACGGCGCCGACGCGGCTTTCCTTGTCCTCGGCCGCGACGTCTTCATAGCCGAAGGAAACGGTTTCGCTGCCGGTTTCGGGGCCGGCCTGGCCACTGATTTCGCTGCTCATGGCGCAGTCCTCTAAACGGCCGGGCGCGCCTGCGCCACCGCTTTTACCGCAAGGATGTGACGGGATTCGTCATGCACAGGCGCCGCCGCCTGCGGCATTCTTGTCCGCGTCCCCATTCCCGGAGAAACGCGATGGCCGAAATGTCCCTCCAGCCCACCTTCAGCCTCGCGCCCGAGAAGCTGTGGCAGGCGATCAATCCCTGGACCTGGACGTTCGAGGGCTCGCAGGTCGGGCTGGTCAACGTCAACATCGGCGAAACCAGGTACCCCGAGACCGAGCGCGCGATCCTCGATGAAGTCGGCAGTTACGGCCGCCAACTGGGCCGGATCGGCGATGCCCTGGAAGTGCTGATCGCCCATTTCGACACGGCCCGGCTCTCCGAGGCGGAGCGCGACGCATTGACGATCCTTGAAGGCGACCTCGCCAAGATCCGCCGCGTCAAGGCGCGCGAACGGAAGAAGTCGCAGTGAACTTGCCAGCCCGGCCCAATGGAGGCACCCTCCCTTCAGGGGAAAACAGGAGGAAGAACCAATGACCGACTTCGACCCAAGACCCGCGAGTTCGGCGCCCAAGTCGGGTTTCGACTTCAACCAGCCGACGATCATAAACCTGCTCTATCTCGCATCCTACGTGACCGGAGTGACGGGCATCGTCGGCGTCGTGCTCGCCTATGCCTGGCGCGGGGACGCGAAGGCCGCATGGGAGGTGTCGCACTACGAATATGCGATCCGCACGTTCTGGCTGTTCTTCCTCGGCATGGTGGTAGGCACGATCCTGACGCTCGTGCTGATCGGCATCCCGATCCTGATCGCGGTGTCGGTTCTGGTGATCGTGCGCTGCGTGATGAGTATCCTCAACGCGCAGAAGCAGGTGCCGATGCCCAATCCGGGCAGCTGGCTGGTTTAGAACGCCCCGTACGCAAGGTACGCCAGACCCGCCGCCTGCACCGCGGCGATGGTGTGGAGCTGAGCGACGAAGGGTTGCTTGCGCGTCTTGTGCCGGAAGGCCCGGCGCCCAGCATAAGCGCCGGGCGTCCCGCCCGCGAGCGCGAGAAGCAGCAGCCGCGATTCCGGGATACGCCGTTCTCCCCGCCGCGCGCGGGCCTTGTCGATGCCGAAAGCAGCGAAGGCGACGAGGTTGAGCCCCGCCGCCAGCACCCACAGAACGTCCGTCAAATTCAGGCCGGTCACAGGCGGGCGAAGATCGACACCGCAAGGTTGATCCACAAGGCGAGCGTGAACAGCATGCCCAGAACGAAGGCCCCGCCCCGGTGCGCCGGGTTATTGTAGGTCATGTGGATCAAGCTCTGCACCACCCGCGCGGCGACGTAGCCCCAGGCGAAGATCAGCGTCCAGCGTCCCACGACCGCCACCACGAAAGCGGTGAGGCAGGCGGCGTAGAACAGCGTCGGCAGTTCGAACAGGTTGTCATAGTGCCGCACCGCCGCGCGGGCGCTTTCGGGCTCGGGCGGGCCGATGTGCGCACGGTAGTAGTCGGGATCCATCGACTTGATGATACCGGTGCGGGCGACCGCCATGCGCACGAAAGCCACGAACGTCAGCGCGACCACCACCAGCATCGGCAGGAAAATTAGGGTCGGGTTATGGGACATGCGGCGGCCTCCTTCATGATGGTTCCGCGTAAGGGAGCGGGAATCGCCCGGTCAGTTACTGGGCGTTGCAGCCCTATCCGGCGCTACGTCCGCAGGCGCAGCGGCCTCCGGTTCGTCCTGTTCGTCCGGGAGCGGACCACCCTCGGGGCCCAGCTTCTCCCAGTCCTCGTCGGCATCGGTCGGCGGCGGAGGCGGAGCGGAGGCGACGATCGGTTCGGGCTTGAGCCGGGATTTCGGGGTGCGGCTGGCGTAATGATCGGCGCCGTCCTTACTGAAGGCATAGACTTGCGTGAACGGCACACGGTACTCGGCCGTCCCGTCCGAGACGACCACTTCGTTACCGGCGAGGCGTTCAACGGTGCCGATGGCGAAGCCGTCGTCATCGACGAGCGGAAGTCCGTGGACGAGTTCTTCGCGGGACACATTGCGCACGGTGACCGCGTTCTCGTCAAGCAGGGCGCGCTTGCCCGCCTTGCTGTCGGCGGAGACGGGAGCCGACGTCTGGGCGAGCGCCGGCGGGGCGGTGATTGCAGGAGCGAGCGCAAGCGCGCTCAGCAGCAGCATAGTACGGGGCAAGACCGTTTCTCCGGACAGAATTCTCAGGAGAAATGCGCATGAAGCAAGCCGGTTGCCAAGAGCTACCCGCTGCGGGAGGCCGGAAACATCCGGCGAAATACGAGGAATGAGCCCCAATCCGGCGGGAATGGAGGAAAAATTGCCCCCATTCCCGATCCGATACGACTTACTCCGCCGCCACTTCGCCGAACAGGCCGGGCTCAGAACCATCGTCCACCAGCGGCTCGTCGTTCGCGCGCACCTTCTTGCGCGAGTCGAAGTTGGCCCACACGGTGTTCCAGTCGCCGCGGGTGGCGCCCTTCGAATATTCCGTCGAACGGGTCTCGAAGAAGTTGGCGTGCTCGACGCCGTTGAGCAGCGGCTGCAACCAGGGCAGCGGGTGATCCTCGATCAGGTAGATCGGCTTCATGCCCAGCTGGCCAAGGCGCCAATCGGCGATGTAGCGGATGTACTTCTTGATATCCTTGGGCGTCATGCCCGGCACCGGGCCCAGCTCGAACGCCAGGTCGATGAAGTTGTCCTCGAGACGGATCGTGGTCTGGCACTGATCGGCGATATCGTCCTTCACCGCCTTGGTGAGGCAGCCACGCTCTTCGCAGAAGGCGTGGAATAGCTTGATGATGCCTTCGCAGTGCAGCGATTCGTCACGCACCGACCACGAGACGATCTGGCCCATGCCCTTCATCTTGTTGAAGCGCGGGAAGTTCATCAGCATCGCGAAGCTGGCGAACAGCTGCACGCCCTCGGTGAAGCCGCCGAACATCGCCAGTGTGCGGGCGATGTCCTCGTCGTTGTCGACGCCGAATTTCTGCAGGTAGTCGTGCTTGTCCTTGAGTTCCGAGTACTCAAGGAACGCGCCGTACTCGCTCTCGGGCATGCCGATGGTGTCGAGCAGGTGCGAATAGGCCGCGATGTGCACCGTCTCCATGTTGGAGAAGGCGGTGAGCATCATCTTGATCTCGGTCGGCTTGAAGACGCGCGCGTACTTCTCATGGTAGCAGTCCTGCACTTCCACGTCGGCCTGCGTGAAGAAGCGGAAGATCTGGGTGAGCAGGTTGCGCTCATGATCCGAGATGTTCTGCACCCAGTCGCGGCAGTCCTCGCCCAGAGGCACTTCCTCGGGCAGCCAGTGGACCTGCTGCTGGATCTTCCAGTAGTCGTAAGCCCAGGGATATTCGAAGGGCTTGTAGGTCTTGCGGGCTTCGAGAAGGGACATGGGCGGCTCCGGTGGATCGTCTGAAATTGCGTTCGCCCACAACGCTTTCACGCTTGGGCGGAAAGGCCAGAGATAGGCAAGATCGCGCGCAAATCGAGTGCGTGAATCATCTTCCCACAGGAATATGTGGGGGCAAGGAAAAAGTGCAGCCCCAAGGGGTTGTGGGTGTGATTAATTTCGCCGCCCTCGCATGAATCCCCGGATTGTGCCGGTCAGAGGACTTCGGCGACGCCTTTCAGGCTCTCTCGCGGCTTGTCGATCGCCTGCGCTTTCAGCTGATGCACGCGCGGGATCGAAACTTGCAAGACCTCGGCGATCTCGGCGAGGTTCAGTTCCTCCACGAAGTAGAGCTGCACGATCAGCTTGAGCCGGTCCGGCAGGTCGGTGATCGCCGCGATGACCGCGCCGCGCATCTCGGCGTCGACCAGCATCGCGAAGCTGTCAGGCGTTTCCGTCGCGAAAGTCATCCACTGGTCGGAATAGACCTCATCGATCGGCTCGAAACGCATCGGGCGGGCAGCATCCTGCAGCGAGACCAACTCACCCTCGCCCATGCCCATCGCCTGCGCCAGTTCGTCAGGCCGGGGATCGCGGCCGAGCCAGCCCCGAAGCTGCGTCTCCTTGTGCGCCAGCATGCGGCGGCGCTCGGACGTGCCGCGCGTGCCCTGCACGTTGCGGCGCACAAGATCGACCATCGCCCCCCGCACCCGCATCTTGGCATAGGCGGCGAAGCCGTCCTCGGTCGGCAGATCGTGTTTCTGCGCGCATTCGGTGAGCGCGACGAGGCCGACCTCCACCAGATCCTCCAGTTCGATCCCCGGACGCCCGGTGCCGTGAACGTGCCAAGCCGGCCACTTGACCATCGGCAGGAAGCGGCGGACCACGAAGCCCTCTCGCGCACTTGGGACGACCTGTTCGCCACGATGGACGCGATGGTCTTTTTCGCCATGCCAGGCGCGATCCAGGTTTCGGGCGACACCGCCGAGGGCCGCTGCCACGTACGCGAGATCGCCCGGATCGAGGGCAAGGTGATGAAATTCGCCGCCCGCTACTTCGACGACCTCGTCCGCCACGACGGCCGCTGGCGCTTCGCCCGGCGCACATACGCGATGAACATCGCCGAATAGCCCCCTCTTGCGGCGGAGCAGGCGCGCGATTAGGAAGGCCGCGCCGAAGCGTTCACCTTGAGCATTTCGGCGAAAGATCGCGCCGGTGCCCCGCAAGGGGCTTAAAAGGGAACGCGGTGAGGATGTTCTCATCCGAATCCGGGGCTGTCCCTGCAACTGTAAGTGGCGAGCGCGATGCATAGGCCGGTGCCCCGAAGGTGGTCGCCGGCAGCCACTGGGCCGGACGCTGCGACATGCGAGGCCACGGGAAGGCCATGCATCAAGCGATGACCCGCGAGCCAGGAGACCTGCCTGCGTCCGGTCGCTCTTGCCTTGGTCCAGGGGATGGCCGCGGCACGGTAACTTCCGTCTGAGCGACGCAACGTGCGGCGGGGGCCGCATCGGCGCGAGGGACGCCGGGCGCTGCCGCGTCCGTCCGGGGCCTCCCGTGCCGACCGCGCCGAGTGCGCGGCACGCCCCCGTCAGGTCGCTGACGCGAAGACGGATCAGAACGCCGATGTCGCCCGCGAAAACCTCTCTCAAGAGCCGGATAACCGTGCTCTTTTTTCTGCTCGTCGCCGCCAACCTGGTCGTCTGGGGCTGGGCGTTCAGCCTGTTCCACGCCAGCCCGGTGATGCTGGGCACCGCCCTCCTCGCCTGGAGCCTCGGCCTGCGCCACGCGGTGGACGCCGACCACATCGCCGCCATCGACAACGTCACTCGCAAGTTGATGCAGGAAGGCCAGCGCCCGATCACCGTGGGCCTTTGGTTTGCGCTCGGCCATTCCGCCATCGTCCTGATCGCCGCGACCACCATCGCGCTGGCAGCAGGCACTCTCGATGATTTCGAGGCATTCGGCCGTTCGGGCGGGGTGATCGCGACGATCATTTCCGCCTGCTTCCTGTTCCTGATCGCGATCATGAATCTCGCGATCCTGCGCGGGGTCTGGCAACGCTTCGTCGAGGTGCGGCGCGGCGGGACCTATGCCGAGGAAGACCTCGACATGCTGCTCGCCGGACGCGGGCTGATCGCGCGAATCCTGCGCCCCGTGTTCCGGCTGGTGCGCCATGCCTGGCACATGGCGCCGCTCGGCTTCCTGTTCGGCCTCGGTTTCGACACCGCCACCGAAGTCGCCATCCTCGGCCTCTCGGGCGCGCATGCGGCGGACGGCGTTTCGCTGGGGTCGGTGCTGGTGTTCCCGGTGCTGTTCGCGGCGGGCATGGCCCTGCTCGACACCGCCGACGGCGTCATCATGCTGGGGGCCTACGAATGGGCCTTCGTCAAGCCGATCCGCAAGCTCTACTACAACATCGTCATCACCGCGATCTCGGCCATGGTGGCGCTGGTGATCGGCTCGATCCAGACCGCCGCGCTGCTGTCGGACAAATTCGGGCTGGAGGGCGGCGTGTGGTCCGGGGCGGCCTCGCTTTCGGAGCAGTTCAACACGCTGGGCTTCCTGATCGTCGGCCTGTTCGTGGTGTGCTGGTTGCTGAGCTGGGCCGTGTACCGCTGGGGCGGTCTGGACACGGTGGAAGTGGGGGCGGCGGCCAGCCCACCCCGCTGCGACTAGGGCGTAAACGAGCAAGTCTCGCCCCCCTCCCGCTTGCGGGAGGGCAATCCCTTTCTGCTCCCCTCCCGCTTGCGGGAGGGGCTGGGGGTGGGTCTTTTACCACGCAAGAAAGCCCGGCGGTCATGGGGAACCACCGGGCTTTCCGAACCTTCCGGGATAGGAAGGTTCTATATTTCAGTCCGTTATCAGCGCAGCAGCGAGAGGACGTTCTGCTGGCTCTGGTTGGCCTGTGCGAGCATCGCGGTGGATGCCTGGCTGAGGATCTGCGCCTTGGCCATCGCGGTGGTTTCGGCCGAGTAGTCGGCGTCCTCGATACGGCTGCGGGCGTCGGACAAGTTGGTGGTGGTGTTGGTCAGGTTGTTGATCGCCGATTCGAGGCGGTTCTGGCCGGCACCCAGCGAGGCGCGGGTGGCGTTGACGTCCGACAGCGCGGCATCGACGTTGGTAAGCGTGGTCGCCGCCTTCGTGGCGTCGGTCACGTCGAGGGCGGTCGCCGAAACCTTGGTGCCGTCGATCGCCTTGGAGGTCAGCCCGACCTGCTGGCCGCCCTGCGAACCGGTCTGGATGTTGAAGGTGAGGTCGGCGCCGGCGGTGGTCGAGATCAGCGTGTTGCCGTTGAACTTGGCCTGCGTGAAGCTGTCGTTGATCTGCGTGGTCAGCGCCGAGACTTCCTGCTGCATCGCCGCGCGGTCCGAGGTCTGGTAAGTGCCCGAGGCCGACTGGATCGCCAGTTCGCGCACGCGCTGCAGCATGTTGCCGACTTCCGACAGCGTGCCTTCGGCGGTCTGGGCCAGCGAGATGCCGTCGTTGGCGTTGCGGATGCCTTGGCTCATGCCGCGGATCTGCGAGGTCATCGAGGTCGAGATGGCGAGGCCCGCCGCGTCGTCCTTGGCCGAGTTGATGCGCTTGCCGGTCGACAGGCGCTCCATTGCGGTACCAAGGGCCTTGTTGGCCGAATTCGATGCGTTCGAGGCGCGGATCGCGCTGATGTTGGTGTTGATGACTAACATTGTGCGTGTTCCCGTGAAGTGTCCCGTTGGTCCCGGCGGGTGGGTTTCCAGCGCCGCCAGCCCCTAAACCGGCAGGGGGCGAGGAAGTTTAAGTACGGGGTTCAACAAGCGCTTGCGATTCGACTCGTCGTCCCGGACTTGATCCGGGACCGCTGGCCGTGAACCGCCCACATCGCCGCGCGCGGCCTGCGATTGCCCCAAGAAACCCCAGCGGTCCCGGATAAAGTCCGGGACGACGGCCCATTTAGATCGTCCTTCTGACGGTAATTATTAAGCACATCTCCCCCCCTAAATTACCGCTCTCTTTGCCGTCCGCTCCTCATAAGCACCTTCAGAACACGGTTAATTCTAGAAGGAGCGCGATATGACCGGATTGCCGGGCATCCACGACAAGCTCCGCCTACACGGCCCGGTGATGCAGCGCGCGAGCGCCATTGCCGCCTCTCTTTTCGACACCGCTGCAATCGATTTTCGCGATGCGGCCGATCACACACCCGGGAAACCGCGCCGCCGCCGCGTCAGCCTTTCGCGTGGGAACATGCCGGGGATAGTGCGCGAAGGCGCGAGCCACACCTCCGTCACTTACGCCGCCCCCGTCAACGAGACGTCGCTGGCGATGATCCTCGCCGCCATGGCCGGCCCAGAAGACCCGATCGCCGCCAATCCGGAGATCCACGACCAGGCGGGCGCGATCGACGATCTGATCGAAAGCATGGCCAGCCACGGCGAATGGTTTCCGAACATCGCTTTCTTCGAGGAGTCCGGCGCGCAGCGCATCGTCCAGGCCATCCTCGATGGCGCGATCGACTACATCGCCTGACCCGGCGGGAACGCGAAGTGCTGGGCAGCGTCGCCAGCGGCCTGTCCAACCGCCTGATAGGAGAAAGACTCTCGATCAGCCCGCGAACGGTTGAAACCCACCGCGCCAACATGCTCAACAAGCTGGGCGCCAATCACACGTCCGACGCGAGCCGCATCGCGATCGAGGCATCCCTCGTGAACTGACGCCAATCCGGCAATATCCCTAGGCGTGCGTGAACGAGCCGTTAGCCACGATCGCGGTACATCAAAGCTGTCGGCGCCACCCGTTGCCAAGGCGCCGACGCCTGATCCGCAGTCGCCTGATCTCCGGACGACGATGCGGGCCCGGTCGTATTCCCCTCCCGACCGGGCCTGTCGCGGGATCGTTTGGGGCCGGCGGTGTCAGTGCAGTCGGATGGAGGCCGAGGCCAGCGGAACATCTGCGGCATGAGCGCCGCGTTCACCCTTCGCCAGCACCGCCGCGACATGGCCCGCCAGCATAGCGAGCGCGAGCGTCGAACCTTCCGCGATAGCTTCCTCGGAGCCGCCCGGAGGCACCACGGTCGCAAGACAAGTATCGTGACCGCCCCGCGAAAGCATGAACGGCATGTCCGGACCGATGATCTCCAGCACGGCGCTCATCCCCGCGCCGCAGTCCAGCATGGCGTTGATGCGTACGCGGTCGAGCGGTACGGCTCCGTCGACGCCACTGCCGCTCAGCAGGTGTAGCGCTTCGCGAATACGGTCGATCTCCTCGCAGGCGGCACTGCCCGCGCAATCGTGGAGGAAGTCACGCAGACGGCGCGCATGAACGCGATCGCTGCCGACACGAAGTACTTGCCATTGCCTTATCGTTGTCTTTCGCGTCCGAAGGGTGCGCCACAGTCCCCAGACTTGGCCCAGCGTCAATACGCAGTTCCCTGTAGCCCGGATTCGCTGTCCCGCCTTGTTACATCTTATAGAGGCTAGGTGAAACACCCGTGTATTCACGGCTGCGCAGACCCCTTGCGGAAATTTCCTTAGGCAAACCGCCGCTAGGGACGGGTTGTCGCGGCAATTTTATCCGCGAACCGGGCCGGTTCGGCGGGGCCCAGATCGTGTCCGGTATCGACGCCCCGCACCCGTCCTTGCGAGCGTTGGGGCAGTAACTCCATGTCGCGTCCCGATATTGTCCAGGTGCAGATCACATGACTTTCTGGAATCGTGCGCATGACGGCTGCCCGGGTGAGCATCCGCATCTGCGCGAAGCATGGGCGCGGGCACGTGGTCGGCCGGTCACCGGACTGTGGTACCGGCACAGAATCCATCACTCCGAAAAATGCCGCCATGCCGGGCATCGGCGCCATCGCGAATCGCACTCCATCGACCTCGTGCAGCCTTTGCCGCGCTCTATCGGCAGTCTCGCAGGCTTGCTCGCAAAGTGATTCGCCCCCGCGCGCGCAGGCCGCGGCCGGTGACGATCATACTGCCCTTCTCTCGACTATGAGCCATGCAGGATCGTATCAGCGAACCAATGTCAAACGCCGGCAGTGTTCCCGCGCGCAGCGAACCAAGGCACCATGCGCTCGATCGCATCCTCGATCTCCAGCGTGGAGACGGCGAAGCTGAGGCGGATGAAACGGTTGCCATCGACCGGGTCGAAGTCGATGCCCGGCGCGGTGGCGACGCCGGTGTCGGCAAGGAGCTGGCGGCAGAAGGCGAAGCTGTCGTTGGTCAGGTGGCCGATGTCGGCCCAGATGTAGAACGCCCCGTCCGGCGGCGCGATGCGCTGCAGGCCGAGACGGGGGAGCGCGGCCAGCAGCAGTTCGCGATTGCGCGCGTAATTGGCGTGGTGCCCCTCCAGTTCCTCGGTGCAGTCGAAGGCGACCAGCCCCGCGTGCTGCGCCAGCACCGGCGGGGTCAGGAACAGGTTGGCGATCCGTGCGCGCGCAGCCTCGATCAGACGCGAAGGAACCACCAGCCAGCCCAGCCGCCAGCCGGCCATCGAGAACCACTTGGAAAAGCTGTTCACCACCAGTGCCTCGGGCACGTGCTGGAGCAGGGAGTCGGCCGTCATGCCGTACGTCAGGCCGTGATAGATCTCGTCGGAGATCACAGTGATGCCCTTGCGCGCGCAGACCTGCGCGATGGCCGCAAGTTCCTTCGGCGCGATGACGGTGCCGGTGGGGTTGGCCGGACTGGCAAGGATCAGCCCCTCGGGCACCGGATCGAGCGCGTCGAGGGCGGCGGCGGTGACCTGGTAGCGCTCGGCCGGGCCGCAGGGCAGCTCGACCGGCTCGATATAGAGCGTGCGCATGGCATTGCGGTAAGCGACGTATCCCGGCCGGGCCAGCGCCACTCGCGCACCGGGGCGGAAGCAGCAGGACAGCGCCAGCACGAAGGCAGGCGAGGCACCGCAGGTCAGGAATACCTGCTCGGGCGTGACCACTACGCCATAAGCCTCGGCGTAGTGCCGCGCGATCCGTTCGCGCAGCGCCGGGCTCTCCCAGTAGCCACCGGCCTCGGCATCGAGCACCGTATGGGCCGCGGCAATGGCCGCGGCCGGAGCGCCCGTGGAGGGCTGGCCGTATTCCATGTGGATCACGTCGCGCCCCTCGGCGGCGAGTTCGTAGGCAAGACGGCCGATGGTCGTGGCGTGGAAGGGTTCGACGTGCGCGATCATGCACGCCTGCTACGCGCCGTGCAGGCGTCATGCAATGCGCGTCAGGCCGCGAAGATGGTGTAGATGCGCGCGGCGAAGAGCCAGCAGCCGTCCAGCCGCACGAAGCTGTCGTGATATTCGCCGGTCACCTGCTTGTTGGTGCCGGTGATCGGCGCCACCATCATGGCGTTGGCCCGCGCGGTGTCTCCGGCGACCTCGACCATCAGATTATGGATCAGCGGCACGGGATGCGGCCGGCCCTTCCCTTCGAGGAGGAAGGCGGCCAGCGCCTCGGGTGTCTCGAACCGCTGGCGCACGGCATATTCGGTGCGATCGGGCGCGCCGGATCGGACTTCGAAGGTCCCGGTCGGGGCGAAAAGAGCGGGGATGCTCTCATAGGCTTCGCGCCGCACGGCCCGCGCGTAGCCGTGGACGAGGTCGGCGATGGCGATCTGCGCCTCGATCCGGGCGAACCGTTCCTCGGTCATGCAGCGGCGCCCTGCACTGCGTCGCGGCGTTCGCAGGCCGCGCGGATCGCCGTGAAACGCGGTTCCACGCTGCGCCAGACGCGGGCATGGGTGACGATGCACGGTTCGTCGGCCTCGATGCCCGCCAGCACCATCATGGCGATATGTTCGGCCGTCACGCCGGAGGGCGGCATGGCGCCCGCATACTGGCGGATTTCGCCTCCGACCTTGCGGGTGTTCTCGGCCAGGTTCGTGGCAACATAACCCGGACAAAGCAGCGACACACCCACGCCATGAGGAGCCATCTCCTGCCTCAACGCCTCCGTGAGCGCAGTTACCCCGAACTTGGCGACCGCATAGGCCCCGACGCCCGGCACGCTCGCGGTGAGACCGGCCTGCGAGGAGGTATTGACCACGTGCCCCTTGCACCTTGCCCGCATATCGGCGGCGAAGGTGAAGACGCCGTTGGCAATGCCGGTGAGGTTGATCGCCACGATGCGGTCGAAGCTGGCCGGGTCCATGTCCGCGAATTCGCGGCCGTTGGGAGCGATGCCGGCGTTGTTGACCAGCACATCGACCGGGCCGAAGACACCTTCCGCCTCGGCCTTCGCGCGCGCCCAGCCCTCACGGTCGCGGGTGTCGAGGACGACGCCGCGAACGGCCCCACCGCGATCGGCCAGCACTGCGGCGAGGTGCTCGGCATCGATGTCGGCGATCGTCACCTTGAGCCCCTTGCGGGCCATCGCATCGACGATACCCAGGCCGATGCCGCTTGCGCCGCCGGTGACGAACGCGTGGCCTGCTTCGCTCAAATCCATGGGTTTTGCCTCTCCTCAGCGCGGCCTTGCCGCCTTGTGGGAATTTTGAAGAAGCGGACACTATCTTGCAATCGCCAAGGCCGCCGGTCATCACCGCCGGGACGATGAGAACAGGGAGAGGCGTCGCCATGACGCATATCGGCAGGCGCTACGGGCGGCTCATCCAGATGAGCTACGCCACGCGCGACATGGACGCGGCGATCATGCACGCCGAGACGCAACTGGGCATCACCGGCCTGCGCCGCAGCGAATCCGAGATCGAGGTCCTCTCCTACGGCGAAACGCGCAGGCTGGGCGTGAAGTCAGCGATCGCCAATATCGGCGGCCCCGGCGGCCTGCGCCAGTTCGAGATCATCGAGCCGATCTCGGGCGTCACCGAAATCTACACGGACGCGGCGGACTTGTCGGCGCAGGTCCTCGCCTTCCACCACATCGGGATCGCGGTGCCGGGGCCTTACGCTGAATGGCAGGCCCTGCTGCAGGACGTGCGCGCCAGCGGGGAGGCGCTTGCCTTGCGGTTCCCGGCCAAGCCGTCCGACGAAGCAAAGCTGTGCTTCTGCTACGTCGATACGCGCAGGAGGATCGGCCATTTCACCGAGTATCTGTGGGCCGATCCCTCGCTGACGGGCATACCGGTGGCGCCCTGGCTTTAGGGCGGCGCCCAGCTACCCGTCGCTGTTGGCGCTGACGATCCCGGGCCGCTCCGCCCCCATGCCGGAAAATCCGATCGAATAGCCGCCGTCCACCGGCAGGATCACCCCGGTGATGTAGGCCGCCTCGTCGCTGGCGAGGAACAGCGCGGCCAATGCGATATCCTCTGCGCGGCCCCAGCGCCCCATCGGTATCCCGGCGAGCGTCGGAAAACCCTCTGGCGGCGCATCATGCGTCTTCGATGCCTCGACCAGCCCCGTCCACATCGTCCCCGGCGCCACGGCGTTCACGCGGATGTTGCTGTCCGAATAGTCCAATGCCGCGACCTTGGTGAGCTGGTGCACGCCCGCCTTGGCGGAACTGTAGACGCTGTGGTGCTTCCACCCGATCACCGCCGAAGCCGAACTGGTGTTGACGATCGCTCCGCCGCCGGTCTTCAGCATGGACTCGATGCCGTACTTCATGCCGAGGAACACGCCCCGGATGTTGGTGGCGTGCACCTTGTCCCACAGCTCGGTCGTCTGGGTGTGGAGCGGCGCCATCCCGCCGCCGAAACCGGCGTTGTTGCACAGTACGTCGAGCCTGCCGAAGCTCTCCTCGGCCCTTGCGATCATCGTCTTGACTTGCGCCTCGCTGGAGACGTCGCAATGGATCGATACGACCTCGCCGCCGAGATCGGCAGCCACTTCGTCCTCCTTGCCCGAGATGTCGGCGAGCAGCAGCTTCGCCCCTTCCGTATGGAACAGCCGCGCCATCGCGCGCCCCATCCCGGACCCGGCGCCGGTAATGATGCAGATCTTGTCCTGAAGCCTTCCGGCCATCTTCCCTCTCCCTTCAGGCCGACGTGTCGATCGTCGGCCGGATCGTTATTTCCGAGATGTTCGTGCGACGCGGCATCGCCACGATGAAGACGATGGCCTCGCCGATGTCCCTCGGCTTCACCGCGCCTTCCTTGGCGACGTGCGCCTGGATCGCGGCGCGCCAGTTTGGATCGGAGATGTTGTCGCCCACCTCGGTCTCGGTCGCGCCGGGCATCAGCGTGGTGACGCGCACGTTGCGGCCGCCCAGTTCCTGCCGCATCGCATCGGTCATGAAGTTCACCGCGTGCTTGCTGGCGGAATAAGCGCTCGTCATCGGACCGCCCTTACGGCCCGCGAGCGATGAAATGGTGATGATGTCACCGCCACCCTGTTCCAGCATGTGGGGCACGGCGGCAGTGCAGGTGTAGACGGTCCCCATCAGATTGATGTCGATGACCCGGCGGTAGATCGCGGTATCGCAATTCTCGATTCCCCCGGCTTCCATGATCCCGGCCGAGTTGATCAGGATGTCGATTCGGCCCAGCTTCTCGACGGTTTCGGCCACCGCGCGGCGGGCATCGTCCTCCACCGTCATGTCGCCCGGGATGGCCAGCGCCGTACCGCCGTCCGCCTCGATCCTGGCGACGAGGCCGGAGAGCCGCTCAGCCCGCCGGGCCGACATGGCGACGGCCGCACCTGCCTCTGCCAGGCAAAGCGCCGCCGCTTCGCCGATGCCAGACGATGCCCCGGTCACGAGCGCGACTTTTCCTGCAAGGAGCTTGGTCATCGGCGGCATTCTCCCATTCGTTTCGTATGCATTCGCTGAAGCCCGCGGGGCGTACAGTCAACGAAAAATGCTGAACACCTGTTATAATCGCTCAGGCGGCCCCGTAATGATGTATCCGATCACGCGATCACCAGAACCGAACGATGGATGAACCGCACGAGGTCCGCCTGCCCCCGCGCGCCGGTCTTGGCGTAGATCCGCTTGGAATAGGTGCGCGCCGATTCCACCGTCAGCCCCAGCTCCGGCGCGGCCTCGCTGATCGACATGCCTCGGCTCAAGGCCAGCGCCAGCCGCGCCTCGCTGGGCGCAAGATCGAAAAGCTGGGCTAGCTGCTCGCAGCGATCGGCGGACGACCAGTTGTCGGCATGCAGGTAGCACACGATCGCCGGCGCAGCTTGTGTCGTCCCCATCCGCTGGCCCGAAGGCACCAGCAGCAGGTCGAGCCACGGCTCACGCGACAGCACGATCGCACGCGGCCGCGCCTGTGGATCGATCGCCAGTTCTCGCACCGCAGCAAGCAGTTGGCGGCGCAGCGCCGTGTCGCGGGCGGTTAGCCTGCCGTCCTTCGCCCGCGCGATGCGATCGCCCGCCTGCAACATGCGGGAACCCTGCGCATCTGCGTCGAGTACGCGCCCTTCGCCGTCGAGCGTGAGCCAGCCGAAGTTCAGACGCCGCACGGCCTCGCGCGCGACGGCAGCGGTCATACGCTCCCGCTCCAGCGCCACGAAACTGCCTAACGCTACGCGCATGTATGGCACCAGCGCTTCGAGCAGGCCGTCGACTTGCCGGCCGAAATCGCCCTCGCGCCGGGTGACGGTGATCCAGCCGCTCGTGCCCGACTTCTCGGCAAAGCGGATCATCCGCATATGGTTCATGCCCGATGGCACCAGCAATTGCGTCAGATAGGCGTCGTGGGCGGGCTCGCCGAAATGCAGCAGCTGGTCTAGCCGATACGTGCGCCCTTCCGTCATCTCATGATAGGGCATCGGATCGCGCAAGTAGAGGTTCTCGCGATAGTGCCGCGACACCCGCGGCGGCGACGGCGCCCCCGAATAGAGGTGGATCACGCGGGCCTCGGGCGTACCAAGCGGCAGCGGGCGGAACACCAGGCTGGCGTAGTCACCCGCAACCGCAGCGCGCAAAGCGTCGAGGAAACCGCGCCATGGCGGATCTTCGACCAGACCCTCGATCAGGGGGGCGATCAACGGGACGATCAGACTTTCGACAGACACGCTCTCACAGGACATCGCCTCATCCCCAAATGGGAATTTGCTTCGGCCGGCGCCTAGCCCACCCATGGCCCCCGAACAAAGAGGCGTCCGGCACCCATCGTGCCTGCGATGCACTGCAGCCGCCGCCTCAGGGAGATGAGCCGATGAAAGTCCAGCCTGCCGCCTTCCTGCGCACGACGCTTCCGCTGGGCATCGACATGGTGGGGGAGTACGATTCGGGCCGCTACCATTCGATCTGGCTGCCCGACCACATGGTCAGCTTCTGGCCGGACTCGATCTGGACGCCGGAGTTCACCGACCTCGCCCTCTCCTCCCCCAGCCCGCACCGGCATCTGGACGGCATGGCGGTCAGCGCGGCGGCGGCGGTGCTTACGAAGAACACCCCGCTCGCGACCACCGTGGTCGATACCGTGCGGCGGCATCCCTCGCTGCTGGCGCAGTCGGCGCTGACGATCAGCCACTTGTCGAAGGGGCGCTTCATCCTCGGTCTCGGCTCGGGCGAACTGGAGAACACGGTGCCTTACGGCTTCGACTTCGCCAAGCCGGTGGGACGGCTGGAAGAAGCGATCAAGGTCATCAAGCTGCTGTGGCATGCCGATGGCCCGGTCGATTTCGAAGGGGAGTTCTTTCACCTCCACCACGCCCGCATGGACACCGAGCTTTACGACGGCAAGGCCCCGCCGATCTGGCTGGGCTCGGCAGGACCAAGGATGCTGGGCATCACCGGACGCGAGGCGGACGGCTGGTGGCCGGCGGGTGCGTGGACGCCCGAGGATTACGCGGCCAAGCTCAAGGTCATCCTCGATGCGGGTGACGCGGCCGGGCGGGACATGAGCCATTTCACGCCCGCGATCACCCAGATGGCGCTGATCGGCGAGCCGGACGAGATCGACGAAATGCTGCGCGCGCCGATGGTGAAGTCGATCGTGCTCATGATCACCGCGAAGGACCTTGCCCAGTTCGGGCATGACCACCCGATGGGTCCGGACTGGCGCGGGATCATGGACTTCGATCCGGTCAAGCTCAGCCGCGAGGCGATGCTGAAATTCTGCGAGGCTATGAACCCGCAGGCCATCCGCGACATACTCCCTGTGGGCACACCGAAGGAAGTGGCGCTGAAGATCAAGGCCTTCGCCGATGCCGGAATGCGCGTCTACAAGCTGATGGAATACGGCGCGATGGGCGGCATGAAGTTCGCCGCCACTTCCGCCGCCAAGGTACGGGAGACCGAGGACGAGATCACCCGGCTGGTGGAGGGCTGATCCGATGGCTGCGCTCGAACCGCAGCAATTGCTGCAGCATGCGATCGACGAAACCGGTCTGACAAACTGGGCGGATGAAGGCTTTCCCGAACGCTTCGCCCTTGCCGTGGCGCATATCGACACCATCCCCATGGACGAGGCGGGCCGGCAGTCGGCAGCGCGCAACATCCACTGGCTGCTCACCGACCGCCTGCGCTTCTTCCACGATCGCAGCGCGTTTCCTTTGGCGGACGAAGTGATCGAACGGCCGATGTTCGCCAGCGGCGAGCCTCGATCTGGCACCACGCTGATGCATGCGCTGATGTCGGTGGACCCGGACGCGCGGGCGCTGCGCTTCGCCGAGGTCATGCATCCATCGCCGCCGCCCGGGACCGTTACGGGCGATGACCCTCGCTACCGTCTCGCCGACAAGGAATGGCGGGAAATCAACGCGAAGATGGCCAAGTGGCTGCACTGCCACCCCTACAATGACATGCTCGGCCACGGCCTGCCCGAAGACGAGCGGACCTGGGCTTTCGACTTTCGCGTGATGACGCCCACCGCCTGGTGGCGGGTGCCGATGCAGAACCTGTCGATGGGCCTGCCTACCGATCCAGTCGCACAGTACCGCATCCACAAGGCCATGCTGCAGGCCTTCCAGTTCCGTCGCCCCGGCAAGTATTGGGTGCTCAAGGGCTTTCACACCACGCGCCTTGCGGCGTTCTTCGACGCCTATCCCGACGCCACGCTGGTCTGGCTGCACCGCGACCCGGTGATGGTCGCGGCCAGTTCGACGATGATGATGGCCGACATCATGGAAGGCATCGTCGGTCAGATCGACCTCGTGAAAGAGGCGCGCGCGCACGTCGAACGCGTGCGCTGGTCGATCGGCCATACCATGACCGACCCACTGGTTGACGACCCGCGCATCCATCACGTGCGCTATGCCGATTTCGTCGCCGATCCCATCGGCACCGTGCGCGGCTACTACCGATTCGCCGACCGCGCATTCGGGCCGCGACAGGAGGACGCCATGCGCGCTTACCTCGCCGAGAATCGCGGCGATCGCCACGGCAAGTTCCATTACTCGACGCGGGTGCTCATCGACGCCGGCTACTGCATCGACGATCTCAACGCCGAGTTCGCGCCTTTCCGCGAGCGCTTCGGCGTGCCGATCGAAGTGCGCAGGTAACCGCCGATGCACCCGCGCGTCAGCCTGCATCAGGTGGCCCTGATCACCGAGCCAACCGCGGACTTCCTGGACTTCTGCCGCAGCATCGGCGTGCAGCACTGCACACTCGCCGCGCCGTGCCTGCAAACGAAGGAAGCCCGCTCGGCGGCACGCGAAAGCCCGGTGCAGATCGGGTGCATCAACCACCTCTTCGCCCTCCATCCCGACCTTGAACGCGACACCGGGAAGGCGGCGGCGAACCTGCTCGGTGTTATCGAGGTCGCGGCTGAAGTGGGCGCGCCCGCAATCTATCTCCTCACCGGAGGACGCGGTGCACTGTCCTGGGAGGCCGCAGCACAGCGCTTCGCCGACCTGCTCGCCCCCTGCCGCGATGCGGCGCAGCGGGCGGGGATTCGCCTGCTGGTGGAAAACGCCTCTCCGCTCAACGCCGACATCCACATGGCCCACACCCTGCCCGATGCCGTCCGCCTCGCCCGGATGGCCGCGATCGATGTCTGCGTCGAACTGCATGCATGCTGGACCGAGGCCGACTTGCGCGGAAAGCTGGCCGACGCGATGCCGCTGGCGGGGCTGGTGCAAGTCAGCGACTATGTGCTCGGCGATCGCAGCACGCCCTGCCGCGCGGTGCCGGGAGATGGCGCGATCCCGCTCGAGGCGATCCTGTGCGATGTGCTCGACCTTGGCTACACCGGGCTGTTCGACCTCGAACTCGTAGGCCCGCGCATCGAGGCGGAAGGCCCGCGCGAAGCCTGCATACGGGCAGCCCGCCATCTTTCCGACCTGCTAGACCGACTGGGAGCCTGACATGGCCTTTGGCGATGGACCCGACGATGTCCTATTGCGCATGGCATGGGAGCAATTCTGCGACCGCCTGAAAAGCGCTGGTCACAGTGCCTTCAAGGACGCTAATCCCGCCAATCCGCTCCAGCGCGCGGACGCCTTTCGCTTCCTGACGCAGAATCTGGGGCAGGCCTTCGACCTCGCGCTGGAGACGCGCGATACCGCGTTCCCGCAGATACACCCCTTCGTCACGCCGACACGCAAGCTGGGGGGCGACGTCGCCGACTTCACGTATCGGCAGGCCTGGATCGACGGAAACCGCACGTACCGCCTGACCGGCCGCAAGGGCACCGCGCGCTGGCTGAACATCACCGTGCAAGGCCCGCGCCCCGAGACCATCCCCGGCACCGACTGGCCCTCCCTGCACGAGCCCTTCGGCGACATTCCCGAGTGCAATATCCTCGGCACACAGATCGAGGCGGACGCGCGAGGCGATTTCGAACTCTTCGTCGGCGGTGAACCCCGGCCGGGCAACTGGCTCCCGACCACGCCGGGCAGCCGCAAGCTGTTCATCCGCGAAGCCTTCGACGGCTGGGACGAAACCCCCACCTCCCTGACCATCGAAGCACTGGACACCGCAGGCGCAAAGCCGCTGCCCACACCTGCGAAAATGATCGAGGCGATGGACTGGGCGGGTGCCTTCGTCACCGGCCTAATGCACGACTGGCCGGAGCATTCGTGGCTGACCTCGCGCGGCGTGTGCGACCCGCATGCGCTGGGCGCCTTCCCTCCCGACCGGACTGCCAACGATGCCTCCGACGCGAAGCGCGGGCGGATGGCGGCGCACATGGTCTGGCGGCTGGAACCGGACGAGGCGCTGATCGTCGAGATGGACGCGCACTCCGGCTTCTGGATCTTCGGCATGGGCGGCGCTTTCATGGGCTCGATGGACTTCCTGCACCGGCCGGTCAGCTACACCCCGGCGCGCACCCGCGTCGACGGCGACGGCGTGGTGCGGCTGGTGCTCGCCCATGACGATCCGGGCGTGCACAACTGGCTCGACACGCAGCGGTTCCGGGAGGGCAACCTGACCTATCGTAACCTGCTGACGCAGGACGCCGCAAGATTCCGGACCCGGCTCGTATCGAGGAACCGGCTGATCGAGCATCTCCCCGCCGACACCGCCCTGGTCGATCCGGCCGAGCGCGAGGTGATGCGCCTTGAACGCTACCGTGCGGTCAAGCGCCGCTATGGCATCTGACGAAGGTACAGCACGGAATCTCCCGAGCGCGCCACCGGCCGCCACCCGGCGAGCGGCAGTTCGGGCACGTGCCACACCACCCACAACCGGGGAATGCCGGCAGGCACCCGGTCGATCGCCGTGAGCAGCTGGTTGAACCCCTGGCAACTCTCGCCGACCAGCGCCCCGGTCTGCGCGTCGATGAAGGGACCGGCGACAGGGTTGTCGATGCTCATGAGCTGACCGCCCGGCATCGCCCACTGGTCGTTGGCAAAGGCATGGCGGCGCATCATCGCATAGCTGGCGACGTGGACATCGCGCACCCGCGCCTGCTGCCGGATGAAATTGACGCAAGGCAGCGCGATGAAGGTCAGCAGCTGCGAGCCGCGCGGGATTTGCTCGACCACGGCCTGCTCCTTGCGGATCTGCTCGTCCCAGGCGGCCATGCTCACCGTGTTGCCGACGAGGCGCAAGGCCACGAAGGCGATCCCGGCGACCACAAGCATCCGCTGCCTGCACGCACCAAGGTCGAGCGGCCGCGCGCAGATCAGCGCCAGCGCATAGATCATGGGCGTCAGGCGCATGTCGGCATAGGCCGACCCGTAGATCGTGCCCGGCATGACCATGAACACCACCAGCAGCACGATCGTGCCCAGCGCCAACCCCTTGTGCAGGGCAAAGCGCGGCGAGCGCCAGACAGCCACGATCAGGGCGAGCAGTCCGGCCGCGCAGAGGTAATCCCAGGCGTCCCATCGATCCGCCAGAACGTTGGCGAAGTGATAGATCTTGAGCCCCAGCCGGAACCAGTTCTCGTTCGGCAGGTGCCCGGCCGGGTTCGGCCACGCCATGCTCGCCAGCTGCGGCACCAACAGGCAGGTGCTGGCAAGGAACCCGCCCCACAGCGCCGGCAACAGGCGCCCGGATCGCTCGAAACGTCCGGCCAGTTCACAACACCCGACCAGCACGCACAAAGTCGCCCATGCGGCCAGATGGCACACCCAGATGACGCAGGCGACCAGGCAGAACACCAGCCAGCGCCGCCGCGGGTTGTCCGCCATCGACGGACTGATCCACCAGGCCAGTGCGAGCGTGACGAGCGCCATGCCCAGCGTGAAGTTGAGGAACCCGAACTGGAACGGATTGCCCAGCGCCAGCGGCACCGCGAACAGCGCGGTCACCGCCACCCGCCCATGCGCCGCGCGCGACAGCCAAAGGTAACCCGCGACCTGCAGCATCACGATCAGGATCGCAATGGCCTTCACCGCCAGCCTCAGGCCGACGATCGGCTCGAACACCCAGGCGAGCAGATCGGCGCCGAGGTTAGGGAGCAGGCCCCACCGGAAGCTGTACCACTGCGCCAGATCGGCGCTGCGTCCGCCGTCCATCTGCACCATGTAGCGCGACATGTGCCCGGGCAGGTCGGTCAGCGGCGGCACCACCGGCCAGAACAGCGGCACGGCGGCCAGCAGCACCAGCGCCGCGCACCAGCGCAGCGGGATCGTTCCCGACTGCCCCGTCATCGCGCGGCGCGCCCCGGAGCGAAGACGAAATGGCGGGACAGGAGGAAGAAGCAGGCCGAATAAACCGCCATCGCCGCGCCCTGCCCGATCAGGCTCTGCGCGAAGCCGAGCCCGCGCATCAGCGTCAGCATGCCCAGGTTCGCGCCGTAGGACAGCGCGAAGACGGTCAGGAACCGCGCCACTTCCGTGGAAGCGACCGGCCCGCGCACCTCGAATGTCCAGGTCCGGTTGAGCACGAAGGAGCAGCACACACCCACTCCGTAGCTGCAGGCGTTGGCCGGATAGTCGCCCACCCCCAGCCGCAGCAGCGCCCAGATTACGGCCAAGCCGACGATCGTGTTCAGCACACCCACCAGCCCGAAGCGCAACGCGGCCATTGTCAGGGTCATCGGCAGGACGTCAGACCCGCGGATCGAAGGCGCCGACCGTCAGCGGCATCACCACAGGTCCGCGCTCGCTCGCCCGCGACTGGCTGCGCACCTCGCGCACGATGAACAGCGGCCGCCCTTTGCTTTCGATATAGAGCCGCCCGAGGTAGTCGCCGAAAACGCCGAGGATGATCAGCTGGATACTACCCATGATCAGCATGACCGCGATCGTGCTGGTCCAGCCGATGATCACCCCGTTCTCGGACCAGCGCCAGATCGCCCAGAACAGGAGTGCGAACCCCGCAAATCCCGACAGGACGCCGAGATGAGAGGCCAGCCGCAGGGGCACCGTCGAAAAGCTCGTGATGGCGTCGATGGCAAGGCTCATCAGGCGCCGCACGGAATACTTGGTTTCACCCGCCCTGCGCGCATCGCGTTCGTAGGGCACGGCAACCTGCTCGAACCCCAGCCAGCTGACCATGCCGCGCATGAACCGACAGCGCTCGGGCATGGCGTTGAGTTGATCGACCACGCGCCGGGTCATCAGCCGGAAATCGCCGGTATCGACGGGGATGTTCTGCTCCGACAATCGGTTGAGCAACTTGTAGAAAAGCGATGCGGTTCCCCGCTTGAAAGCGCTTTCACCGTGCCGCGCCACGCGCTGGCCATATGCGACGTCCGCGCCCGCCTCGATCCGCTCGATCATTGCGCCAAGAAGTTCCGGAGGGTCCTGCAGGTCCGCGTCGATCATCATGATCAGTTCGCCGCGGCATATCTGAAGCCCGGCGGTCACCGCCAATTGCTGCCCATGGTTGCGCGAAAGATCGACGCCGAGAACCCGCGGGTTGCGCTCGGCCAGCACGCAGATCAGCGGCCAGGTGCGATCAGTGGAGCCGTCATTGACGAGAACGATCTCGTAGTCCTCGCCCACTTGTTCCCGGCAGGCGGCCGCGAGCCGTGCTTCCAGCATGAGGAGAACGGCCTCCTCGTTATAGCATGGCACCACCACCGAGAGGCGTGGGCAGGTCCGTTCGGCGAACGGCAGGATAGGTTCCATCTTCATGAATCGGCCCCGCGAAACTCGGCTGTGCTTCGAGAGGCCGTATCGGGCATTTCTGGTTAACCGGCCGTAAAAGACGCCTGGCCTTGCAAAACATATGAAAAGGGCGAGGTCCGCGAACCTCGCCCTTCCACATAGGGCACCGCCTTTGGCGTCGCCCTCCCCGTGTTCAGATGTCAGGCCGCCTTCGCGCGCGCCAGCCGGCGCCGTCCGACGATCGCTGCCGCTGCGGCGCCGAACAGGATCAGCATCGGCGGAGCGGGTACGTCGGTGCCGCCCGACGTGCTCGTGGTCGAACCACCCGAGGACGAGCTGGACGACGAAGAGGAAGACGAACTTGAGCTGCTGGACGAAGTCGAGCCGGTCGAACCGCCCGAAGTCGAGGAAGACCCCGACGACGAAGACGAGCTGGACGATGAACCGCTGGACGATCCCGTGGAGGTCGCGCCGCCGGAAGAATGATCGTCACCGCCGCTTGAGGAACTGGAGGACGAACTGGAGCTGGAGCTGGAAGACGACGAGGACGAGGACGAGCTGGAACTGCTGGTGCTGGTCACGTTGCCCGAGCTGGTCGACGTGGTCGAGGTGATCCCGCCCGTGGTCGTCGTGGAGGTCAGGCCACCGGTGCTCGAACTGGAGGTCGAGGTCACGCCGCCGCTGGTCGAGGTCACACCGCCCGTGGTGGACGTGACGCCGCCGGTCGTGGAAGTCACGCCGCCGCTGCTGGTCGAGGTGATCACGACGTTGCCGCCGCCACCACCGCCGCTGCCTCCGAAGAAGCCGCCGAAGAACCCGCCGCCAAAGCCGCCGAAGCCGCCACCGCCGCCGCCGATCACTACCGGCGCGCCGCCGCTGCCGCCCGAGTAGGACGGCCCCGGCGCGGGCGGCATGTACGGCGCGGGCATCGGCACCATCGCCATCTGCGGCTGGTCGCAGCAGGTCCGCTTGATGATCTTGCGCACGCGCTTGGTGGTGCGGGGCTGGTCCTTGCGGACGAGGCGCTGGGCCGGGCGCTTCTTTACCGGAGCGGCCTTGGCCATCTTCACCTTGCGGTACTCGGTCTTCGCCGACTGCGTCTCGGCGACGTGAACGGCACCGCCGCCGATCACGGCACAGCCCGCCGCACAGGCAGACAGTTTAGCAAGGGCCATCCGAACCGACATAACGCGTTGCTCTCTTTGTTTCGCACCGGAGGCCCGAAGGCCCTTTCGGGCTACCGTGCATCCATCTGCCAGAAACAACGCAGAGACACGTTAATGCGGCAACGTCATTCACCCGCAATTCACCGTCCCGATGCGGGAAACTGGGTTAATTTATCATTCTAACTCAGAGGGTGTACCGAAACGGGACTGTTGGTTCGGTGGGTTGTAAAGCAGACCGACGCTTTTGCGGCGAATGTGCCGCCTGGCGCACTTACCCTTCCGAATCGAACAATCCGCCCTGCGGCCCCGCAGGAGGCGTCATGCCAAGGTGGCTCCAGCCCCGATCATTGAGGCAGCGCCCCCGTGCCGTGCGGGCGACGAGGCCCAACTGGATGAGGTACGGCTCGATCACTTCCTCGATCGTGTCGCGTGGTTCGGACAGTCCCGCCGCCAGCGTCTCCACGCCCACCGGGCCGCCCTTGTAGATGTCCGCGATCATCCGCAGATACCGGCGATCCTGCGCATCAAGGCCAATGGCGTCCACTTCCAGCCGGGTGAGCGAATCGTCGGCGATCGCACGGGTAATGGTGTCCGATCCCGCCACATGCGCGAAATCGCGCACCCGCCGCATAAGGCGCCCCGCGACACGCGGAGTACCGCGTGCGCGGCGGGCAATCTCGGTCGCTCCGCCCTTGTCGATGCCGATGCCGAGCAGGCCCGCGCCGCGGCTGACGACCTTCTCCAGTTCCTCGACGGTGTAGAACTGCAGGCGCACCGGGATGCCGAAACGGTCCCGCAGCGGCGTCTGCAGCAGGCCCTGCCGGGTCGTCGCGCCGATCAGCGTGAAAGGCGGCAGGTCGATCCGCACCGAGCGCGCCGACGGACCTTCGCCGATGATGAGGTCCAGCGCGCGGTCCTCCATCGCCGGATAGAGTACTTCCTCGACCACGGGATTGAGACGGTGGATCTCGTCGATGAACAGGACATCGCCCTGCTCCAGATTGGTCAGCAGCGCGGCGAGGTCGCCCGCCTTGGCGATGATCGGACCGGAAGTAGCTCGGAAACCCACGCCCAGTTCACGCGCAACGATCTGCGCCAGCGTCGTCTTGCCAAGGCCCGGAGGCCCGAAGAACAGCACATGGTCCATCGCCTCGCGCCGCGACTTGGCGCTTTCGATGAAGACGTGGAGGTTGTCCTTGGCAGCCGCCTGCCCGACGAACTCGGCGAGCGTCTTGGGCCGAAGCGCGGCATCGGCGTCCTCGACCTGGCGATTGGGGGAAAGAATGGGGTTGTCGGTCATTGTGCAAGCACTGGCAAACGGATTTTCGGAAATTGCACAATCTCATCGCCCAGCATTAGAATAGTTGTCAGTCCAGCCTCTACTCCAATGACATGCTGCGCCTTTTCATCACGATCTTCTGTATTTGCTCCTGGGCCATCAGGCCTAGTGCTATCGATTAGCGACTGACAGAAAGTATAGAAACTTACAATTTTCGACACATGAGCAGGCCGCAAGTCACTAAGGTGAGTTGCATTTGACGAAAAAACTTTCGAATACTCCCCTCTTATGTCAATCACATAGCTCATACCATCCCAGTGACCTGCACGTATTGCATTCGCTTGAGCATGAAATGCTTCGAGATATCCCTGCTTTCGGATCAGAAAACAGATTGCTTGTACTTCTGATGCCACAGCAACGAGAGTGGATTGCCTTCGCCGCCCACGATCACGGAGTTTATCAAACAGTTGGAATATCCAAACGAGCAAAGCACCAATAGCTGCAGCAACGATCTCAGGGCTAATCATCCCGCTGCCCTCTTCAACGCCACCCGCATGAGATCACCCAACGGCGCATCGTCACCCAATTCCTCGACCGCCTTGCCAACCGCCGTCGCCGCCACCGCAGGCTTGAAACCGAGGTTCTGCAGGGCCGAGACCGCATCGGCGCTGGCCGAGCCCGCAGGCGCCACCGCCGCGATGCCGGACGCCCCCGGCGCGGTGGGCATGCCGCCGGCTTTGTCCTTGAGTTCGTTGACGATGCGGCTCGCCAGCTTCGGCCCGACGCCGTTCGCGCGCGCCACCATGGCGCTGTCGCCGCCCGCACAGGCGCGCTGGAGTTCCTCGGTCGTCAGAGCGGAGAGGATCGCCAGCGCTACCTTCGAGCCGACACCCTGCACCGCCGTCAGCAGGCGGAACCAGTTGCGCTCCGCCCCGGACGTGAAGCCGATCAGGCGCTGGTCGGTTTCCGAAACCTGCATCTCGGTATGGACGACGACGCGATCACCCCGGATACCGAGATGGTCCAGCGTCCGCGCCGAACAATGGACGAGGTAGCCCACGCCGTTGACGTCGATGATGGCCCAGTCGGCGCCGGTGTCGTCGAGCAATCCTGTCAGCTTGGCGATCATGGTTTGTTCCTATGGCAGGAAGGGATTCGGGGCGCCAGAGGAAAAGAGAAGAAGGCTGGGGTTTACCACCCCTGCACCCCGTGAACTGTCGAGGCCACGCGCGCCGCTTCGTCATGTCAGACGGTGAGCCGGGAGACATTAAAAGCCTGCGGCGCAATGTGAGGCCGCCGCTGCTGCGCGCGCGACGACGACAGTTTGGGGGTCTGGGGCGATGGCCCCAGGACTTCCCTTTTACCTGTGACTGCCCAGCATATTCGCATGGGTAATCGCCACCGCCAGAGCATCGGCGGCATCTTCACCTGCCAGCTTCACGCCCGGCAGCAGCACCATCAGCATCGCCTGGATCTGCGCTTTCGCCGCTCCGCCGGTGCCGACGATCGCCTTCTTCACCAGCTTGGTCGAATATTCCGCCACCGGAATCCCGGCGCGCGCCACGGACAGCATCGCGACACCCCGCGCCTGCCCCAGCTTGAGCGTCGACTGCGGGTTCACGTTGACGAAGACTTCCTCCACCGCGCCGGTATCGGGCCGGTGCTGGAGGATCACATCGGTCAGCGCGGCGTCGAGTTCGACCAGCCGCTCGGCCATTCCGGCCTTGGCGTTGGTACGGATCTGGCCATTGGCGACGTGGCTGAGGCGGCTGCCGCTCTTGGCGACGACGCCCCAGCCCGTGCAGGTCAGGCCGGGGTCGATGCCGAGGATAATCATGGTGTCAGACCTTCAGCCCGAGCCGCGGCCCGAAATGCATCATCAGCGAATAGAGCACCACGGTCAGCACGCACCCGGCCAGCAGCGAGGCCCAGAACCCCAGACCATTGCGCAACAGAACCGGCATCAGCAGGAACATCGGCAGCGAGGGGAGCACGTACCAGAACGTCGCCCCGGCATGAACCGCCATATTCTCGGCATCCGGGCGCGCCTGCCACAGCAGGATCATGCCCAGTACTGAGACCAGCGGCAGCGAAGCGACAAGCGCACCCAGAGCAGGCAGGCGCTTGCCGATTTCCGCGATCGCCACGATGAGAACGCCCGAAAGCAGGGCGCGGGCGATCAGTGCCAGCATATCAGCCGAGCGTTTCCATGACCTCGTCCGAGATCTCGTAGTTGCCCCAGACGGTCTGGACGTCGTCGTCGTCTTCGAGAGTGTCGACCAGCTTCATCAGCGTGCTGACGGTGTCCGCGTCGACATCGACGGTGAGGTTGGGCTTCCATGCCAGCTTGACGCCTTCGGCTTCGCCCAGGGTCTTTTCCAGCTCGCGCGCGACTTCGTGGAGCGCATCGACCGAAACCCAGATCTGGTGGCTGCCAGGGTTCTCGTCGCCGTCGCCCATGTCGCTCTGCACGTCTTCGGCGCCCGCTTCGATCGCGGCTTCGAGGACCTTGTCCTCGTCACCCACGCTGCCGGGGTACTCGATCAGGCCGAGGCGTTCGAAGCCGTGCGAAACCGCGCCCGAGGCACCGAGGTTGCCGCCGTTCTTGGCGAAGGCGGTGCGCACGTTGGTAGCAGTACGGTTGCGGTTGTCGGTCAGCGCCTCGACGATGATGGCGATGCCGCTGGGGCCGTAGCCCTCGTAGCGCACTTCCTCGTAGTTCTCGGCGTCGCCCTTGCTCGCCTTGTCGATCGCGCGCTGGATGTTGTCCTTGGGCATCGACTGCGCCTTGGCCGCGTTGACGGCGGCGCGCAGGCGCGGGTTCATGTCCGGGTCGGGCATGCCCATCTTCGCCGCGACGGTAATTTCGCGGCTGAGCTTGGAGAACTGCGCCGAGCGCTTCTTGTCCTGCGCACCCTTGCGATGCATGATGTTCTTGAATTTGGAATGGCCTGCCATCGGTCCGCTCGTTGCCTGCCCATGAGTCCACGGGTCTTTGCGATGAATGAAGTGGCGCGGGCCTTACAACAGGGGCACCCCAAAGGGCAACCGGAGTCGGCCTGCTACACGACGACGGCAGTTCCGGAACAGCTTACCATCAGCATCGAACCGTGCGATCCGATCACCTCGTAGTCTATGTCCACGCCGACCACGGCGTTGCCGCCCAGCTTCTCCGCCTCCGCTTCCATTTCCTTCAACGCCTCGCGGCGGGCGCGCTGGAGGACTTCCTCGTACTTGCCGGAGCGACCTCCGACGATGTCGGTGACGGCGGCGAAGAGATCGCGCACGAGGTTGGCGCCGACGATGACTTCGCCAGTGACGATACCCAGATAGTCACGGACTGGCTGGCCTTCGACGGTGGGAGTGGTGGTGACGATCATCGGCGCGCTCTCCTTCGCTGGACCGCCAAGGTTGCACCGTCTCACGGTGCTGGCAAGACAACGAATTGGCAAGGAAATCGGGGATAGAACGAAGCATGGCGACCCGGATCGAAACAAGCTCCTCAGTACCCTCTGCCCTGCTGCGCGAACTGGCGAGCTTCGTCGCCCGGCCGCGCATACTTGCGCCCATCGGCCTGCGGTCGCGTGAGGCATGGCCCCGGCTGGCGCTGCTGACGGTGCTGCACATCGGCGGGCTTCTGCTGGTGATCCTGCCGCTGCTCGGGCTCTACCAGAAGACGATGGGCCAGCCGCTGCCCGACGCCTTCGACAAGCTGCCGGCAGGCTGGCTGCTGCCGATCACCATCGTGATCGCACCGGTGCTGGAGGAGATGATCTTCCGCGGCTGGCAGACCGGACGCCCCCGCGCGCTATGGCTGCTGCCGTGCTTCGGCCTGTTCGCGGGGCTGGCCGTCATGGCGAAATCACTGCAGCCGCTGGTGTTGGCAGGATCGCTGCTGGCGCTCGTGGTCGCCGCTGTCGGAGGGTGGCTGTGGCTGCGCAAGCGTCCGACGTCTTCCACTTATGCGGCGGCTTATCCGGCGGTGTTCTGGCTGGCGGCGCTGCTGTTCGCAGGCGTCCATCTGATGAACTACCCGACCATATCCGCGCTCGCGCTGCCGATGGTGTTGCCGCAATTGTGGGCAGGCGTGCTGCTGGGCTTCACGCGCCAGCGCATCGGCCTTCCGGCCTCGATGCTCCAGCACGGCTGCGCCAATGCGGCGGCCATGGTGCTGGTGCAACTAGGGAGCTGACGCCCCCTCCACCACCCGCTGCGCGGGCGGTCCCCCTCCCCGAGCAGGCTCGGGGAGGAATGAGGATCAGTCGATGCCAAGGGCCGACTTGTAGGTGTCGAGCAGCATGTCCATTTCGCGGCGGTCGTCGGGCTTCATCTTGCGCAGGCGCACGATGGCACGCATGATTTTGACGTCGTAGCCGACGGCCTTGGCTTCGTTGTAGACGTCGCGGATGTCGTCCGAGATGCCCTTCTTTTCCTCTTCCAGGCGCTCGACGCGCTCGATCAGCAGGCGCAGGCGATCGTCGGTGGTTTCGGCCATGGGGGTACGTGCTCCGGTAAATGCTGGTGAATCGGTTGGCGGCGCTGATAGCGAGACAACAGGATTCGGGCAAAGCGCCCCCCTGTGGAAATCATGTGGAGGACGCGCAAAGGGTTGCCCCCAAAGCCGCACTTTCCTATCTGGCCAGTGCGCCGACCACGTTCGTGCGTCTCCTTCGACGGAGCTTCAAGTCCGGGACGGCCCGGGAATCGCCTCATAAGGAGATTGCCGAATGCCCTGGGTTCTTCTCGCCATCGCCGGCCTGCTCGAAGTGGTCTGGGCGTTTTCCATGAAACAGTCGGAGGGCTTCACGCGCCTGTGGCCCAGCGTCGTGACTCTGGCCGCGATGCTGGCGAGCTTCGGCCTGCTCGCCGCCGCGATGCGGTCCCTGCCACTGGGCACGGCTTATGCCGTGTGGACCGGCATCGGCGCGGTGGGCGCTTTCGCGGCGGGGATCGCGTTCATGGGCGAATCGGCGAGCGCCATGCGCCTGCTCGCCGCCGGACTGATCCTCAGCGGGATCGTGCTGATGAAGGTGGCGACGCCCTGACAGGCAGGCTCGTCGTCCCGGACCTGATCCGGGACCGGTGGCTGTCTTTAGGTGAGAGATCGCAGCGCGCGCAGCCAAGTGGGCCGTTCACGGCCAGCGGTCCCGGATCAGGTCCGGGACGACGTAAAGGTCAATGCATCCCGCCGTTCTTCTTCAGGCTCTCTTCCATCCGCGCGATCTGTTCCGGCGTGGCTTCGCTCTGGTGCTTTGCCTTCCATTCGTCGAACGGCATCCCGTGGATCACCGCGCGGGCGGCAGCTTTGTCGCCTTCGTACCCCGCATCGCGAATCCAGTCGGCCAGGCAATTGCGGCAAAAGCCCGCCAACCCCATCAGGTCGATGTTCTCGGCATCGTGGCGCTGCTGGAGGTGGCGCACAAGGCGACGGAACGCGGCAGCGGCCACGGCGTCATCTATCGTATCAATGTTATCCTTGCCGTTCATAATCGCACCGATCGTCCTTGGTTTGTCATCACGCCTTTGCCATATGGGGCCCAGTTTCCGGAAGAGGCAGTAAACTTGGTCAGCACCATTCCTTCGGGCGCCCTGAACGCAAATGGGCCCTATCGTCGTTCTCCCCACCATCGCGGCATCAAGCGCCAGCGCAAGGTAAAGATCCTCGCAACGCTGGGCCCGGCAAGCCGCGACAAGGAGACGATCGCCAAGCTGCTCAAGGCCGGCGCCGACGCTTTCCGCGTCAACATGAGCCACGGCGACCACGACACCCACCGCGAGACGATCGCCAACATCCGCGCGGTCGAGAAGGACCTGGAGCGCCCCGTCGCGATCCTGTGCGACCTGCAAGGCCCCAAGCTGCGCGTCGGCCAGTTCGAGGGCGGCAAGGCCTTCCTGCGCCACGGCGCCCACTTCACGCTCGACCGTGACCCGACCCCGGGCAACGACGAACGCGTTTGCCTGCCGCATCCCGAACTCTTCGGCATCCTCCAGAAGGGCCAGCGCCTGCTGATCGACGACGGCAAGCTGCGCCTCGTCGTCATCCGCGCCGAACCGGACGCGATACTGTGCAGCGCCGAAGTCGGCGGCCCGATCTCCGATCGCAAGGGCGTCAATATTCCCGATGCCCTGATCCCGATCCCGGCCCTGACCGAGAAGGATCGCCGCGACCTCGCTTTCGCGGTCGAGCAGAAGGCGGACTGGATCGGTCTCTCCTTCGTCCAGCGCCCCGAGGACGTCGCTGAAGCGCGCCGCCTGTCGGGCGGCCAGGGCGCGATCATGGCCAAGATCGAAAAGCCCGCAGCCGTCGAAAGCCTCGACGAGATCATCGAGCTGTCGGACGGCATCATGGTCGCACGCGGCGACCTCGGCGTGGAACTGCTGCCCGAGGAAGTGCCGCCGATCCAGAAGCACATCATCGAAAAGACCCGCGCGCTGGGCAAGCCGGTCGTCGTCGCCACGCAGATGCTGGAATCGATGATCACCAGCCCCTCGCCCACCCGCGCCGAAGTCTCCGACGTCGCGAACGCGGTCTACGACGGCGCCGACGCGGTCATGCTCTCGGCTGAGACGGCAGCGGGCCAGTGGCCGGTCGAGGCGGTGACCATCATGGACCGCATCGCCGCCAAGGTCGAAAGCGACACGACCTATCGCGAACGCATCCACCTCACCCGTACCCCGCCCGACGCGACCAGCGCCGACGCCCTGTCGGAAGCCTGCGCGCAGATCGCCGATACCCTGACGATCGAAGGCATCGTGGTGTTCACCGGCTCGGGCGGCTCCGCCCGCCGCGTGGCCCGCGAACGCCCCGCCGCGCCGATGCTGGTGCTCACGCCCTCGCAGCCCACCGCACGCCGCATCGCACTGCTGTGGGGCGCACACGCCGTCGTCACCCGCGACATCGGCAGCTTCGAGGAGATGATCGCCAAAGGCAAGCGCATGGCCCTGCGCCACGGCTTCGGCGCGGCCGGATCGCGGCTGGTGGCGCTGGCTGGCGTGCCGTTCGGCGTGCCGGGCTCCACCAACCTGCTGCATATCGTGACGCTGACCGGCAACGAGCTGGATACGCCGAAGTAAGAAGAAGAAAGGGGAATCTGGGGCCATCGCCCCAGACCCCGTTACTGTCGTCGCCGTGCGTGTAGCGGCGTGAGGCACATATTGCGCCGCAGGCTATTTGGTCTTCCGACGCATCCTAAGTGCGTAACGAAGCTACGCGCGCGACCTCGACGGTATACGGGGTGCAGGGGTGGTAAACCCCTGCGTCTCTCTCACCTTCTGGCTTTGGCCGGACTTCCCACGACCGTAGCCCCAACCGGCACGTCGCGCGTCACTACGCTCCCTGCACCGACAATCGCGTCATCTCCGATCGTAACGCCCGGCATGATGAGCGCCCCGGCGCCGATCCAGACATTGCGTCCGATGCGGATGGGCACGCCCCATTCGAGGCCGCTCGCCCGTTCGACCGGATCGCGTGGGTGGTCCGCCGTCAGGATTTGCACGCCCGAGCCGATCTGCGTTCCGTCGCCGATGGTCACCTCCACCACGTCGAGAATGACGCAGTTGAAGTTCAGGAACACCCCGCGCCCCAGGCTGATATTGTAGCCATAGTCGCAATGGAACGGCGGCCGGATGGTCGCCCCTTTGCCCACTGCGGCGAAGCGTTCGCGCAGCAGTGCATCGCGGTCGGCAAGGTCGATGGTGCGGTTGTACGCGGCCATCCATTCGGCTGCCGCGCGCTGGTCGGCAACGATTTCGGGGCAGGATGCTCGGTAGGGCTCGCCCGCCAGCATCTTCTGCTTTTCGGTGCGCTCCATTGTCACGCGCGCTTGCCGAACAGTGCGCTGCCGACGCGCACTTGTGTAGCGCCGAGCAGCACGGCGGTCTCGAAATCATCGCTCATGCCCATCGAGAGCTGGTCGAGCCCCCCATCGGCGTTATTGTCGGCCGCGATCTTTGCCAGCAGCGCGAAGAACGGCGCCGCCTCGATCCCGGCGGGGGGGACGCACATCAGGCCGACGACGGGAATGCCCGCTTCCCGCGCCGAAGCGAGGAGCGCGGGGACATCGGCGATGGCGCAACCGCCCTTCTGGTCCTCCGCACCGATGTTGACCTGGATGAAGCACGGGACCTTGCGGGCCGCCTTTTCCATCGCCTTGCCCAGCGCCGCGACCAGCGAGGGGCGATCGACGGAATGGATGCAGTCGAACAGCGCGACGGCATCCTCCGCCTTGTTCGACTGAAGCTGGCCGACAAGGTGCAGCTTAACCTCGGGATAGGCCGTGCGCAGGGCTGGCCACTTCGCCTCGGCTTCCTGCACGCGGTTTTCCCCGAAGACGCGCTGGCCGGCAGCGAGCAGCGGCTCGATCGCCTCGGCGTCGTGGGTCTTGGAGATGGCGATGAGTTCGATCGCCTCGGGCTTGCGTCCGGCGATCTCGGCGGACCTGGCGATGCGGGCGCGGATGTCTTGTAGCTGATCCATGGCGCGCTGCTATAGCGTCCTCGTGAAGAACCGCCAGCCGTCCCTTCCCAAGCTCTGGCTTATCAGCGATGCCCGCAACGATGCGCGGCTGGAGCATGCACTGGCGCGGCTCCCGCGCGGGTCCGGGCTGGTGTTCCGGCACTATCATCTTTCGCCCGAGGCGCGGCAGACGCGGTTCGACGCACTGCTCAGGCTGGCGCGCCGATACGGGCATCGCACGGTGCTGGCGGGAGATATTGCGCTGGCCCGTCGCTGGCGGGCGGATGGGGTTTATGCCTCGCCCGAAAGGCTGGGCCGCAAGCAAGGCATGCTACGCTTGGCGACCGTCCATTCGCTGCGTGAGCTGGCCATCGCGCATCGGACCGGAGCAGACGCGCTGCTGGTTTCCCCGGTCTTTCCAACCGCTTCGCATCCCGGCGCACAAACACTCGGCGCGGTGGGGCTGAAACTGCTGTCCGCACGGGCGCGGGTTCCCGTCATCGCACTGGGCGGAATGACGCGGCGCCGCGCCCGAACCGCGCGGATCGCCCGCTGGGCAGCGATAGACGGCCTGAGCTAGCGCCCCTGCCAAACGGGCTTGCGCTTTTCCGCAAAGGCGCGCGGCCCTTCCTGCGCGTCGTGCGAGTTGTAGGCATGCTCATGCGCCGCCCGCGCCGCCGCCAGTGCCGCGCTGCGACCCATCTCGGTCGAGAGCATCACCGTCTCACGCGCAGCCTTCACCGAGAGGGGCGCGCCTTCCAGCACTTCGCGCGCAAGATCCAGTGCGGCATCCAGCACCGCGCCGGGCTCGGCAAGACGGTTGACGAGGCCGATCTCGTAAGCGCGCTGGGCGCTGATCGGCTTGCCGGTCAGCACGATCTCCATAAAAATGCGCTGCGGAATCATGTGGATCAGCGGGGCCGCCCATGGACTGCCGCGCCCGACCTTGACCTCGGTAATCGCGAACTTCGCAGCGGTGGAGGCCACGCACAAGTCGCAGGCCTGCGCGATCATCCAACCGCCCGCGAAAGCGACGCCGTTCACTGCGGCGATGGTCGGCTTCGACAGTTCGATGGTGTCGTAAGGCAATGCGTACATGTCACGCGGAGGCACGGCCATACCGGTCTCGACCATCTCCTTGAGATCGCCCCCGGCGCAGAACGCCTTGTCGCCGCTGCCGGTAAGGATCGCGATGCGCAGGGCGTCATCGGCCTCGAAGCGCTCCCAGGCGCCGCGCAGACCCTCGCGAACTTCCCGGGTGAGCGCGTTGCGCTGCTCGGAGCGATCGATGGTGATGACCGCGATGCCATCGTCGCGCGCATCGAAAAGCACCGCATCCTGCATGTCAGAAACCCCTTCTGGCGATCTCGAAAGCCTCGCGCTCCAGCCCCTCGCGGAAGTCCGGATGCGCCACTGCGACCAGCCGACGCGCGCGCTCGGCGAGGGTCTGGCCCTTGAGCTGCGCGGCCCCGAACTCGGTGACCACTACGTCTACCTCGCTGCGCGCACTGGTGACGGGACCGGACAGCGCGGGCACGATCTTGCTGATCGTTCCGCCTTTTGCCGTGGCCGCCAGCACCATCAGCGAAGCACCGCCCGGCGAGCGCGCGCCCGCCCGCACGAAGTCCACCTGCCCGCCAGTGCCTCCCATGTAGGCCGCACCGGACTGCTCGGCATTGACCTGCCCGGTGAGATCGACTTCCAGCGCCGAATTGATGGTGACGAGGCGAGAGAGCTGCCCCAGCACCCCCGCATCGTGGGTGTAACTGGTCGGCGTCATGCGGATCGCCGGATTCCCTTGCGCCCAGTCGTAGAGCCGCCGCGTGCCGATCAGCGCGCCGTTGATCGAGACGCCCCGGTCGATCTCCTTGCGCGCATTGGTCAGCACCCCCGCCTCGGCCAGATCGACGAGGCCGTTACCCAGCATCCCCGAATGGACGCCGAGGTCGCGCCGGTCATGCAGCAGCCGCAGGATCGCATCGGGCACCGCGCCCACGCCGGTTTGAATCACCGAACCGTCGCCGATGAATTCCGCACAGAGCCGCGCGATCGCCTCATCAGTCGGACTGATCTTTGCGGGCATGACCTCGACCGGCATGCGCGAGACCGGCACTGCCACGTCGATCGCGCTGGCCGGGATCGTCTCGCCGGGAACGAAGGGCACCTGCTCGTTGACCTCGGCGATGACCACGCGGGCCTTGTCCACGGCGGCGCGCACGTAGTCGGAAATGAGGCCGCAGGAGTGCTCGCCCGCCGCATTGGCAGGGCTGACCTGGATCATCGCCACGTCGCAGCGCATCACGCCTGCGGTGATGAGCGGCGCGACCTGGCTGACGTGGACCGGAATGACGTCGAGCGCGTTCGCTTTTGCCATCACGCGCAGCGCCCCGATCGCGCCCATCGACGAGAGGCGGAAGGCGGCAGCGGTCTCGGGCGTGAACAGCCCGGAGAAGCTGGTGGCAATGAAGGCGTGGAGATCGCCGATGCGCGCGCCCTGTTCGGCCAGTGCCTCGACCAACGTGGTCGGCTCGCCGCAAGCCTGCCCGAAGACGATGTGGTCGCCGGGGCGCAAGTATGGGGTGAGGTCGATCATGCCGTCGTCCCGGACTTGATCCGGGACCGGTGGCGATCTTTGGCCGGACCTTCTCGGCAAGACGCCCTGCTGGGCTCTGGGCTGTTCGTGGCCAGCGGTCCCGGATCAAGTCCGGGACAACGAGGCGCGCTCACGGCTTACCTGCCTGTCGCAGCAGCCTTTCGGCCCGCGCAAGATAGGGCCGGTCGAGCATGCCCCCCTTCCAGCCGATCGCGCCGACGCCGGGGTTGGCGGCGAAGACATCGACGATCTCCTGCGCCTCGGCGATCTCGGCCTCGGTGGGGGTGAAGGCCGCGTTGATGACGGGCACTTGCGCCGGGTGGATCGCCATCATGCCCCGGAAGCCGTCGCGGCGGACCTTCTCGGCGCGGGCTTTCAGGGCTTCGAGGTCGCGGAAGTCGGCGCTGATCGTCTCGATCGCGGTGACCCCGGCCGTCGCCGCACCAAGCACCGTCAGGCTGCGCGCCAGTTCGTAGGTGAAGGAATAGGAACCATCATCGTTGCGGTTGGACGAGGCGCCGATCGAGTCCGCGAGGTCCTCCGCGCCCCAGGTCAGCGCCACCACGCGCGGGGCGCCCTTGTAGCTGCCGGTGTGGAACATCGCCTCGGCCGTCTCGGTGATGAGGACGATGACGGGGGTGGAGCCTTCCTCGATCCCGTTCGCCACTTCCAGCGCTGAGAGGCAGTGGTCCAGCTTCTCCACGTCCGCCCGGCCGTAGACCTTGGGCAGCATGATGCCGCCGGGATGCGCGGGCATCACCGCCGCTAGGTCCGCCAGCGTGTGCGGCCCGTCGAAGGGGTTGATCCGCACCCACAGGCGCGCGCGCTGCTCGGGGTTGGCCTTGATGAAGTCATGCACCAGCGGACGCGCGGCGGCCTTGGCGTCAGGGGCGACGGCGTCTTCAAGGTCGATCAGGACGATGTCGGCCTCGCCTTCCATCGCCTTGGTCATCTTCTTTTCGCTGTCGCCCGGCGCGAACAGCCAGGAACGGGCGGTGGCGGGCGCGTGAACCAAAGTCATCGTCTCTCCAAATTCGTCATCCCGGCGAAGGCCGGGACCGCTGGCCGGGGCCAGCCTTGCTTGCGCCGGGGCGCCTTGCCGATGGGACCTTATCTAAAGACAGCCACCGGTCCCGGATCAAGTCCGAGACGACGACGGTAACGCTCAATAGCTTCTCGGCAGTTCCAAAACCCTCTCGGCGATGTAGTTCATGATCTGGTGTGGGCTCACCGGAGCGATGCGCGGGATCATGACTTCCCGCAGGTAGCGCTCGACGTGGTATTCCTGCGCGTAGCCCATGCCGCCCATCGACATCACCGCCGTCTGGCACGCCTCGTAACCGGCCTCGGCGGCGAGGTATTTGGCGGCGTTCGCCTCGGTCCCGCATTCGAGGCCCTTGTCGAACAGGGTCGCGGCCTTGAACACCATGAGGCTGGCGGCTTCCACCTGCATCCAGGCCTTGGCGAGCGGGTGCTGGATGCCCTGATTCTGGCCGATCGGACGGCCGAAAACCACGCGCTCCTGCGCATATTTGGACGCCTTCTTTATCGCCACGCGCCCCAGCCCGGTGGCCTCGGCGCCCAGCAGGACGCGCTCGGGATTGAGTCCCTGCAGGAGGATCTTGAACCCCTGCCCTTCCGCGCCGATGCGGTCCTCCTCGGGAATGAAGAGGTCGGTGATGAACAGCATGTTCGAGCCCACCGCATGCCGCCCCATCTTCGGGATCAGGCGGTGCTCGACCGATTTTCTGTCTATCCTGCAATAGAATAGCGTCAGCCCCTCGGTCTTCTTTTTGACCTCTTCCAGCGGCGTGGTGCGGGCGATGAGGAGCATGCGGTCGGCGACGTGAGCGTTGGTGATCCAGATCTTCTCGCCATTGACCTTGTAGCCGCCCGGCACCTTCTCGGCGCGGGTCTTGAGGCTGGTGGTGTCGAGGCCGGTGTTGGGCTCGGTCACCGCGAAGCACATCTTCTCCTCGCCCGACAGGATCGGCGGAATCATGCGCTTTTGCTGTTCTTCGGTGCCGAACAGGGTGACCGGCTCAAGCCCGAACACCGGCCCGTGAATCGCCGAGGCCGCCGTCATCCCGCCACCGCTTTCCGCCACCGCCTGCATCATCACCGCCGCCTCGGTGATGCCGAGGCCCGCGCCGCCGACCGCCTCGGGCATGGCGACGCCGAGCCAGCCGGCCTCGGCCATCGACTTGTGGAACTCGAAGGGGAATTCGCCAGAGCGATCCTTTTCGAGCCAGTACTCGTCCGGGAACTGCGAGCAGTGCTTCAGGACCGCTTCGCGAATGTCCTGCTGGTCCTGATTCAGGGAGAAATCCACGCTTTTCCGGCCCTCTTGCCCATTTTACCGTTGCGAGAAGGCTAGCAGCGCCGCGCCGCCGAGACAACTGATTGTTCCGATATGCGTACGTTGAACGGTAATGCGTATAGATATACAAGTCTCGCGGGAGATCGACACAATGGCACTCAACGATACCATAACGGCACCTAACGGCCCTCTGGCGGGGCTCAGGGTGATCGACCTGACCAGCGTGGTGTTCGGACCCTACGCCACGCAGATCATGGCCGACATGGGCGCCGAAGTGATCAAGGTGGAGCCGCCCGAGGGCGACAATACCCGCTGGATCACCACCGGCCCCGTACCCGGCATGGGCGGCATCTATGTCAACGTGAACCGGGGCAAGCGCGGGGTCATGCTCGACCTTCGGCAAGAGGAAGACCGCGAATCGCTGCGCCGCCTGATCGCCACCGCCGACGTCTTCATCCACTCGATGCGCGGCAAGGCGATCGCCAGGCTCGGCTTCGATTACGAGTCGGTCCGCGCGATCCGGCCCGACATCGTCTACACCAACTGCTACGGTTATTCGCGCCGGGGGCCCGAGGCCGACAAGCCCGCCTACGACGACACCATTCAGGCCGAGTGCGGCATCCCCCATGTGCAGGGGCTGATGAACGGCGAGCCCGGCTATGTCGCCACGATCATGGCCGACAAAGTGGCGGGCCTCCACGCGCTCTACGCGACGATGATGGCGCTGTTTCACCGCGAACGGACGGGCGAGGGGCAGGAAGTCGAAGTCACGATGTTCGAGGCGATGTCCTCGTTCATGCTGGTCGAGCATGCCAACGGCGCGATGTTTGCCCCGCCGACGACGCCTGCGCACTACCACCGCGCAGTCGAGCCCAACCGGCGGCCGTATAAAACGAAGGACGGCCACGTCGCCGCACTCATCTACAACGACAAGCACTGGAACGCTTTCGTCGCCGCCGTGAATCCGCCCTGGGCCAGCGAGGAATTCGCCACCCTCGCCCAGCGCGCGAAGCAGATCGGCCGCGTCTACGGCCTGCTCGGCGAGACGTTCCTTACCCGCACCACACAGGAATGGCTCGATACCCTGCAGGCGCTGCACATCCCCTGCGCCCGCCTGCAATCGACCGACGAACTGTTCGACAACGAACACCTCAATGCCATCGGCTTTTTCGAGGAAGTCGAGACCGAGCAAGGCCCCGTCCGCTTCCCCGGCGTGCCGACGTGGTTCTCGAAGACCCCCGGCAAAGTGCGCGGCCCCGCTCCTACGCTCGGTCAGGACAACTCCGAACTGCTCACAAAAGTCACTTCGAGCGTCGCCCCGGCGATAGCAGGCGAGTCGCAGTGAACACCCCTGTTGATTTCACCTGACAGCATTAGGAACCTTACGCTAACCACCTGTTCAAAGCGCCTCAGAGCGCGACCTGCGGATCGAGAAGAAAGGCACTCACGATGTACGACGACCAGCCTGCGGCTGACACGCTCGCCCCCGAGGCTCCGGCCGGTGCGAAGAAGAAGGGCACGCCCGTCTTCAAGCGCATCCTCGACCTGTTCGAGGCCGAGGGAATCCGCACCCTGTTCGGCATTCCCGATCCCAACTTCGTTCACCTCTTCCTCGAAGCGGAAACGCGCGGCTGGACCGTCGTGTCGCCGCACCACGAGGCGTCCGCAGGCCACATGGCCGCTGCCGCCGCGCGTATCACCGGCAAGCCGGCGCTGTGCATCGGCACGCTCGGGCCGGGCATGGCCAACCTGATGCCGGCGATCCAGTGCGCCAAGGTGGAGAACGATCCGATCATCATCATGGGCGGCCAGCGCGCCCGCATCACCGAGCGCCGCGTGCGCCGGGGCCGCATCCAGTTCGTGCGGCAGGAGCCGATGATCGAGGATTCGGTGAAGTTCTCCAGTTCCATCGAATATGCCGACCAGACCGACGAGATCGTCCGCGAGGCGATCCGCGTCGCCCTGTCGGGCACCCCCGGCCCAGCCTACATCGAGTTCCCCGCGCACATCATCCTGGAAGAACTCGACCTGCCGCCGGTGCTGCCGCCGCACCGCTATCGCCTGACCGACCAGGGCGCCGACGGCGACCGGATCGCCGAAGCGGCCGAGATCATCAAGAACGCCAAGAACCCGGTGCTGCTCGTCGGCCACGGCGTCCACACCTCGAAGTCGGGCGCGGCGGTGCGCGAACTGGCCGAACTGATGCAGTGCCCGGTGATCCAGACCTCGGGCGGCACCTCGTTCATCGAAGGGCTTGAGGACCGCACTTTTCCTTACGGTTTCTCCGAAGCCTCGATCGACGCGGTGGTCGAAAGCGACTGCTGCGTGGCGCTCGCCACCGAACTGGGCGAGCCGAGCCACTACGGCCGCTGGCGCCACTGGGTCGACAACGAGGCCAACCGCAAGTGGATCTACGTCCAGCAGGACCCCACCGCGATCGGCGTGAACCGTCCGATCGACGTGCCGCTGGTCGGCGACGTGCGCGCCGTTGTGCCGCAGCTTTCGCGCGCCCTGAAGGCGCTCGGGGGCCGCAGCGCTTCGCCCTCGCTCTCCGAATATATCCAGCGCGATGCGCAGCAGCTGGAGGAACTGGCCGAGGACGCGGGCTCCAAGTCCGATGGCTCCACCGCCAAGATGCACACCAGCCAGTTCGTCACCGAAGCGACCAAGGCCTTCCCCAAGGACGGCATCCTGATCCGCGACGGCGGCGCCACGGTGATCTTCCAGTGGACCTACTCGCAGGCCAAGCCGCATGACGTGATCTGGAACCAGAACTATGGCCACATCGGCACCGGCCTGCCTTACGCCACCGGCGCCATGCTCGCCGACCAGGCCGCCACCGGCAAGGTGCGCCCCGGCATGCTGCTGACTTCGGACAGCTCGTTCCTGTTCCACGTCGGTGAGCTGGAGGTGGCAGTGCGCAAGAACCTGCCGCTGGTAATCGTCGTCGGCGTCGATTTCCAGTGGGGGCTCGAAGTGGGCGTCTACAAGCGCACCTTCGGCCACGGCACCAAGGAAACCGGCGTCCACTGGTCCGACAAGGTCCGCTTCGACAAGATCGCCGAGGGCTTCGGCGCGGCGGGCGAATATGTCGAGAAGGCCGCCGACATCGGCCCCGCCATCGAGCGGGCCTATGCACGCGGCGGCTGCACCGTGATCCACGTCCCGATCGACCCGGCGGCGAACTCGGAGGAAATGCCGAACTATTCGGAATTCCGCACCTGGTACGCCGAAGGCACGCAGTAACAACCAAGATCCTCCCCCTGCGGGGGAGGGGGACCATGCGAAGCATGGTGGAGGGGCACGCGCGGCTTACGTGACGTCTCGTAATCCGATGGTGCCCCTCCACCCCCGCTGCGCGGCGGTCCCCCTCCCCGCCCGCGGGGAGGATGGGAGAGAGCATCATGCGCAGCTACACGCAGTTCTACATCGACGGCCGCTGGACCAGCCCCGTCACCCCGAAAACCGCCGAAGTCATCAACCCGGCCACCGAGGAAGTCTCCGGCGAAATTTCGCTGGGCTCCCCCGCCGACGTGGACCTCGCCGTCGCCGCCGCCCGCCGCGCCTTCGCCACCTATGGCGAGAGCAGCGTCAAGGATCGCCTCGACCTCCTCGAATCGATCCAGGCCGAATACGTCCGCCGCGAAGCTGAACTCGGCGAAGCGATCATGGTCGAGATGGGCGCGCCCAAGGGCCTCGCCAACGGCTTTCACACCCTGCTCGGCAAAGGCCACCTCGGCACCGCGATCGAGGTGCTGAAGGAGTTCAAGTTCGAGGAACAGCGCGGCGTCACCCTGATCCGCAAGGAACCGATCGGCGTCTGCGGCCTCATCACGCCGTGGAACTGGCCGATGAACCAGACCTGCGTGAAGATCTTCCCGGCGCTGGCGGCAGGCTGCACGATGATCCTAAAGCCCCCGCAACTCGCGCCCTATTCCGCGCAGATCCTCGCCGAGATCCTCGACAAGGCGGGCGTCCCGGCAGGCGTGTTCAACATGATCCAGGGCCAGGGCTCGGTGATCGGCGCGGCGCTGACCCGGCATGAGGACGTCGACATGATCTCCTTCACCGGCTCGGAACCCGTGGGCGTGCAGATCCAGAAGGACGCCGCCGACACCGTCAAGCGCGTCGGCCTCGAACTCGGCGGCAAGAGCGCGTGGATCGTGCTCGACGATGCCTCTCTCGCGGCGAACGTCGCGGGCGCGACGGCGGGCATGATGGGCAATTCCGGCCAGACCTGCTCGGCCGGTTCGCGCCTGCTGGTCCCCGCCTCCCGCCTCGACGATGTGAAACGCGCCGCCGCCGAGGCCGCGAACGGCGTCACCGTGGGCGACCCGCAGAGCGACGTGGCAATGGGGCCGGTCGTCTCCAAGTCCCAGTACAACATCATCCAGCAGTACATCGAGAAGGGCCTGGAAGAAGGCGCCGAACTGATCGCCGGGGGGCTCGGCCGACCCGAGGGTCTGGACAAGGGCTGGTACGTGAAACCGACCGTGTTCGTCGGCACCAACGACATGGTGATCGCGCGCGAGGAAATCTTCGGCCCGGTGCTGGTGATCATCCCCTACGACGACATCGACGACGCGGTGCGGATCGCCAACGATTCGAACTTCGGCCTCGGCGGCTACGTCTCGGGCGAGGATCTGGACACCTGCCGCGCCGTCTCGCGCCGGATGCGCACGGGGGCGATCTGGGTGAACGGCGGCTTCGACTTCCACGCGCCGTTCGGCGGCTACAAGCGCTCGGGCAACGGGCGCGAGTGGGGCGAGTTCGGGTTCCACGAATATCTGGAAGTGAAATCGGTCATCGGTTGGAACTAAGAGGAAGTCCTGGGGCCCCCGAACACTTTGGCGCCCCAGACCCCTTTACTGTCGAGGATATGCGCGCGGCCGCGTTTCGCGCCCACTTCGAGCCGGAAGACAAATAGCCTGCGGCGCCATGAGGAGCTGAGGTGGCTGCACGCGCAGCGACGACAGTATGGGGGTCTGGGGCAATGGCCCCAGGACTTCTTCCCTTCCTCCTTCCGACCCGCTAAGAACCCGCCCGTGGGCACCATCAGGCACTTCTTCCGGCACCGTCCGGCGCTTGCGGCATTGCTGCTGGCCGCCGCGCTGTGCCTCAAGGCGCTGGTCCCCACCGGCTACATGCCCACCGCGTCCGAGACCGGCACAGTCGTCATGCTCTGTTCGGGCACGACGATGACCGTGGAGATTCCCGTCAAGGGCGCCCATCCGGACAATGGCGCCACCACCGCCGACCACCCGTGCGCCTTCGCCCCGCTGAGCGCGGCACTGACCGGCGCCGACTTCGCGCCGCTGGTGCTGGCGGCGCTGGCTTTCGTCTTCGTCGCCGCGATCCTGCGCCGCGACCTCGCACTGCCTGCGACCGGCGCCCGGATCAGGCCGCCCAGTCAGGCGCCGCCGCGCTTCATCTGAACCCGTAAAAGCCCGGCCGTTTCGCGGCCTACAGCTACTCGCCCGCCTCCAGTGCGGGCCGTTCAGGTGAATTTTCCATGCTCCGTAGATTGCTCGCGCTCGGCGCGGCTCCGCTTGCCCTGTTTCCCGTCCATGCCTTCGCCGAAGAGGCGGACGAATCCACCATCCTCGTCGTCGGCCAGCGTGATCGCGACATCAGCCTCGACGCGCGCGGGTTGTCGGTCAGTCTCGGCGACGAACAGTTCGAGGGCGTCAACGCCCGCAACGTCGAAGACCTCATGAAGTACGCGCCCGACTTCTTCGTGCGCACCCGCTATGCCGGAGACTCCAATGGCGTACCGGGCTTTCGCGGCACCCATTCCACCCAGAGCGCCCGGACGGTGGTGATGGTGGACGGCTTCACCGTGTCCAACTTCCTCGGCAACTCCTTCGCCTATGCGCCCAAGTGGGGCGTCGTCGGCCCCGGCGAGGTCGAGCAGTTCGACGTCGTCTATGGCCCTTACTCGGCACGCTATGCGGGCAATGCGATGGGCGGCGTGGTCAACATCACCACCCGCTCGCCCGAAAAGACCGAGGCCTTCGCCACCATGCAGGCCATGGCCCAGCCCTACGACCAGTACGGCACCCACGACACGTACTACGGCTATTCCGCCGAGGCCGGGTTCGGTTTTCGGCAGAAAGAAGGCCCGTGGTCCGTGCGCATCTCGGGCCGCCATTTCCGCAACACCGGCCATCCGCAGATGTTCTACGGCCTGACGCCCTCCACCGGCACCGCCGCCGTGACCGCAGTGACCGGCGCGATGCTCGATCCGAAGCAGGCCGTCGCCGGGTCGCCCGGCACCAGCACCAACCCGATCTTCGCCGCGCAGAGCCCGGCCGAAACCACGCAGGATCAGGCCAAGCTGCGCCTCGGCTACGACGGCGCATCGGGCGTGACCGGCGAGTTCCTGCTGGCCTACTGGCACAACCTCGACAGCCAGACCGCCCCCGACTGCTACTTGCGCGATGCAAATGGCAACGCGGTATGCGACGGCCTCGTCTCAAGCGGCGGCAAGACATACACCGCCAGCGGCGCCAACTGGTCCCGCACCGTACGGGACGAACTGCTGGCGGGCCTCAAGCTGGCCGCGCCGCTGTCCGATGCGGTGGAGGTGCAAGCGAACATCTCGACGTACCAGATCCTGCGCTCGGACGGCTTCACCTCCAGCAGCTGGACCAACGGCGCCAGCGACGGCGCGGGCCGCCTTGCCCGGCAGGGGCCGACCTACTGGTGGACCGGAGAACTCTCGGCCACCGCGCACTTCGGCGGCGTCGAACTCTCGGGCGGCGGCAGCGCCAACCTCTACAAGACCGACCTCACCAACTACACTTTGGCCAACTGGCGCAGCGATGCGGGCAAGGCGTTCTCCACCCGCACCTTCGGCAAGACCCGCAACCTCGCCGCCTGGGGCGAAGTGCGCGTGCCCTTCGATCCCGTGACGCTCACCCTCGGCGCGCGCTACGAGGACTGGCGCGCCTTCGACGGCGGCCTCACAGGCTCCGTTGTCGCCAACCGCTACGCCAGCCGCCACGCCTCCGGCTTCCAGCCCAAGGCATCGCTGGAATGGGCCGCCGATCCCGACACCCGCGTCCAGCTGAGCCTCGCGAAAGCAGTGCGCTTCCCCACCGTGGGCGAACTGTTCCAGGGCAGCCTGAACGGCGACGGCACCTTCAACGAAGACAGCTTCGATCCGAACCTGAGGCCCGAGCGCTCGACCGACGCGAACCTCCTCGTGGCGCACGACTTCGGCCATGTGAAGCTGACCGGCTCGGCGTTCTGGCAGCGGGTGAAGGACACGATCTTCGCGTTCTACGGCTTCAACCAGAACGGGGTGAGCACCTCGAACTTCAAGAACGTCGACGTCACTCGCCAGTACGGCTTCGAACTGATCGCCGAAGCCCGCGACGTCCTCATCCCCGGACTCGACATCGACGCCAACGCCGCCTGGATCGATTCCGTCACCCTGCGCAACGACGCCGCCAGGGCGGCCGAGGGCGTGCAGTTCCCCCGCATCCCGCGCTGGCGCCTCAACGGCAACCTGCGCTACCGGGTGGCCGAGCCGGTGCTCGTCTCCATCGGCGTGCGCTATGCCAGCCGCCCCAACACCGACCTGTTCGGCCTCCAGCGCGGCGATACCTACGGCTATACGTCCGAGCTGTTCGCGCTCGACGCCCGCGTCAGCTGGGACGTGACGCAGCAGCTTCGGGTCAGCGCCGGCATCGACAACATCACCAACGACAGGGCCTGGGTCTACCACCCCTACCCGCAGCGCAGCTTCCTCCTCGAAGCGGGATGGACGCTGTGAGCACCGCGACGATCCCTGCCGGGCCGCGCACCGAACGCTGGTATCGTGCGGTCTGGCGCTGGCATTTCTACGCGGGGCTGTTCTGCCTGCCTTTCGTGCTCTGGCTTTCGGTGACGGGCGGCCTCTACTTGTTCAAGCCGCAGATCGAAGCCGTGATCTACGCACCTTACCGCAATGTCGCCTCCGGACCGTCGCTGGCGCCCGAGGCGATCGCCGCCAGCGCCGTCGCGGCGGTGCCGGGTTCGGTGCTGCACAAGTACGTCCTGCCCGAAAGCCCGCGTGATGCGGTGCAAATCCTCGTCGGCAGGGGCGCCGGAGACGTGCGCGTCTGGGTCGATCCCCAGACCGGCGCGGTGCTTCATCAGGTGCCCGAGGAGGACCGCCTCATGCGGGTCGTCTTTCGCCTCCACGGCGAATTGCTGGCCGGGAACCTGGGCTCCGCGCTGGTCGAGACGGCCGCGTGCTGGACGCTGGTGATGCTGCTGACCGGCCTGTTCCTGTGGTGGCCGCGCGGCGGGGCGAGGCTGGCTGGCCTGCTCTACCCGCGCCTGCGCCGGGGCCGCGCGCTGTTCTGGCGCGATATCCATGCCGTGACGGGCCTTTGGATATCGCTGGGCGCCCTGTTCCTGATCGTCTCCGGCCTGCCATGGGCGAATGCATGGGGCGACTATTTCCGGCAGGTCCGCGTGGTGACCGGCACAGCGTCGGGACGGCAGGATTGGTCCGCCGGCTCCACCACCGAAAGCGCCCGCCGCGCCCGCGAAGACGCCGCGATGCGCGCGATGATATCCGAACATGCCGAGCATCACGGCCAAATGACTATGGGCTCGATGGCGCACATGGCCCCGCCGCCCGCCGCCCTCAACGCGGTGATCACGAGGGCCACAAGTCTGCACTTCGCCGCTCCGGTCGAGGTCAGCCCGCCGACAGCGCCCGGCACCCCGTGGCAGGTCCGCAGCCAGGCCGAGAACCGCCCCCGCCGCGACAGCGCCGAGATCGCCTCCGACGGCCGCGTGGTCGGCGTGGAGCGCTTCGCCGACCGCCACTGGATCGACCGCGCGGTGGGCTACGGCGTGGCGATCCACGAGGGCGCCTGGGCCGGTCTCGCCAATCAGCTGCTCAACCTCGCGGTGCTGGCCGGGCTCGTCCTGCTGTGCGTATCGAGCGCGGTCCTGTGGTGGCGCCGCCGCCCCGGCGGGGGCCTCGGCGCCCCGCAGAGCCTTGCCCCGCTGCATCATTCATGGGCGCTGGTCCTGCTGGTACTGGCGTTGGCGGCAGCGATGCCGCTGTTCGGCCTGTCGCTGGGGCTGGCGGCGATTACGGAGGCGGTGCTCGGCCGCATCGCCCCGCGCCTGCACCTGTGGATGGGGTGGCGGAAAAAAGCTGCATCCGGATGATGCGGGCCGCGGGGAGTGGGGAGCGGGCGCCATTCGCCGGAGGGTGACAGTTGGCGCCGGCTCTGCGATGTTCGTCGCTTCTGGCGCTTGCGTGCAAGCAACGAAGATTCACCAAGGCGTGATGGCCGACCTGTTCAAGACACTCTCCAAGGCAGCACGCCTCGTCCGCAAGGGCCGCCCGATGTCGGCGCTGATCGCCATGCAGGACGGGCTCAAGCCGACGGCGGCGCCCAGAACCAGGTTGCCGAAGGCACCCCGGCGCAAGCAGGCAAAGCCCGCAGCGGCCCGGCAGCCGCGTCCGGCGCCCGGAACTTTCGGCGCGCACGAGTTCGATTGCCGGCACGGCGCGATTCACTTCCGGCTATATACGCCGCGCGGCCCGAAGCGCCGGAACCGCCCCCTCGTCGTCATGCTGCACGGTTGTTCGCAGACCGCATCCGACTTCGCGACCGGCACCGGCATGAACGAACTGGCCGACGAACTGGGTTGCCTCGTGCTCTATCCGCAGCAGTCGCAGCGGGCGAACCTGGCGCGGTGCTGGAACTGGCACCGTCCAAGGAACCAGGCGCGCGGCGAAGGAGAGCCGGCGCTGATCGCGGCCCTGACCCGCCATGTCCTCGCGATTGCCGCGGGCAATTCGGAACGGGTCTTCATCGCGGGCATTTCGGCGGGCGGCTCGGCCGCCGCGATCGTCGGGGCGGCCTATCCGGACCTGTTCATCGCGGTGGGCGTCCATTCCGGGGTCGCACGCGGCACGATCCGGACCTTGCCCTCGGCGCTCGCCGCCATGCGCGGGGACAGGCGGGCCGGATTCACCGGCAGGGCGACCCGCCCCCTGCCCACCATCGTCTTCCACGGCGACGAGGACCGCGTCGTCCATCCGTCCAATGCAGCGGGTTTCCTCAACACCCTGGAACGCTCGCAGCCCGGCCCGCTGATTTCGCGCACGTATTATGGAAAATCCGACAAGGGCCGGGATTTCACGCGCAAGGTCTATCGCTCGTCGAGCGGGAACACGCTGCTCGAGGACTGGACCATTCACGGAAGCGGCCATGAATGGTCGGGCGGCAGCGCCTCCGCATCCTACACCGATCCGCTGGGGCCGAACGCATCGCGGGAAATGATGCGCTTCTTCCTCTCGCAAAGGAGGGCGAATTGACGCCGGAGCCGCCGCGAAACCGGGATGACGGCGGCACGATGGCGCCCAGGCAGTTCGAGATCGACGGCAGCACCATGACCGACATCGCCTCGTTCTATGCGCAGATGAACCGGCTGCTCATGGACGGAGAATCGTGGGCGCTGGCCGAAAGCCTCGATGCCCTGAACGACGTGCTCTACGGCGGCTACGGCGCCATCGCAGGGCGCGAGCCTGTCCGCTTCGTCTGGAAGGACATCGCCGCGACGCGCGCCGCGCTGGGCCGCGAGGCGACCTGCGCCTTCCTGCGCGAACGGCTGAAGACGAGAACGATGTTCAACGGCTCTCCCATCGTCGATCAACTGGCCGCGCTGGAAAGCGGCTTGGGCACCACTTACTTCGACGTCGTGATGCAGGTCTTCGCAGACCATCCCAATATAGAGATCGTGCCGGCATGAGCCGGAAAAGCGATCGATCGGTGTACGCGCTGTCACGATTTGCCGGCTCGCCCGTTGGTCACCGATAAGGCAGGACAAGAGGCGAACCGATGACCCCCAAGCCGTCCAGAGGCATGGAAATGGAACTGAAGCTGGAGCTGGATGCGGCGGGCATGGATGCCCTCGGCGCGTCGGAGCTGCTGGCTGCTGCGCCGGGCGCCGTGTCACAGCGCGCCATCTACTTCGACACGCCCGACCAGAGCCTGCTGCGCGGCGCGCTGTCGCTGCGCATCCGCCGGGAAGGCGACCGCCGGGTCCAGACGGTCAAGGCTTCCGGCGCCACCGCGGGCCTGTTCGTTCGGCCGGAATGGGAATTCGAAGTCGCGGACGACCAGCCCGTGCTCGATCATACCAGCCCGGTCCGCGCCCTGATCGGCACCGGCACCGAAGCGATCGCGCCTGTTTTCGCCGTCGAGAACGAACGCCGCCAGTGGATGGACGGCGGCATCGAGATTTCGCTCGACGACGGCCGCGTGATCGCCGGAGATCGCAAGACGTCGTTCGCAGAGGTCGAGCTGGAGCACAAGAGCGGCGATCCGGCCGCGATCTTCGCGCTTGCCCGGAAAATCGACGCGGTGGCTCCGGTCCAGCTTGGCGTGATGAGCAAGGCGGAACGCGGTTACCGGCTTCTCGGCCCCGCACTGACCGCCACCAAGGCGCACCGCGTGGCGCTGGACGAAAGCATGACGGTGGCCAGTGCGCTTCAGGCCATCGGCTTCGCCTGCCTGCACCACTATCGCCTCAACCTCCCGCTCGTGCTGGATCACCGGGATGCCTCAGCGCTCCATCAGGCCCGCGTGGCGATCCGGCGGCTGCGGTCCGCGCTCACCATCCACAAGAGCGTGTTCGTCGATCGTACCGTGCCGAGGCTGAACACGGAACTGCGCTGGCTGGCGGCCGAACTCGGGAAGGCACGCGACATCGACGTGCTGCTCAAGCGGACCGGGCAGAGTGCGATCAGGACGCAATTGCTGGAAGCCCGGGCCGCGGCCTACGACGCGGTGGGCATCGCCCTGCAATCGGCGCGGGCGCGAGGGCTCATGATCGATCTCGTAGAATGGCTGAGCATGGGCGAGTGGCTGCGCGATGACACCAACGCCGAGGTCGCGGCGACACCGGTGCCCGGCTTCGCGGCGAGGACCCTGCGCAAACTGCGCAAGAAGGTAAAGCGGCAGGGCCACGGACTTGAGGCGCTGGACGACGAGAGCCGCCACGAACTGCGCAAATCGGCCAAGAAGCTGCGCTACGCCACGGAGTTCTTCGCTGCATTGTACGACCGCAAACGCGATCGCCGGGGGTTCAAGCGCTTCCTGTCGGCCCTCGAAGACCTGCAGGACAGCCTCGGCGACCTCAACGACCTGTCCGCGGCGTCAGAAACGCTGCGGCGGCTCGGCATCACCGGCGGGGATGCGGATGGACGCGCGGGCGACCCGAAGGCAAAGGCAGCCCTGCTGGAGCAGGCCGCCGCCCATCATGACAGCCTGATCGGCGCCAAGCGGTTCTGGACGTAGCATCCTCGAGATGAGCCGCGGGCTTCGCCGGCGGGCTCGCGGGCGGATGATGGCAAGGGATTGCAGCCCAACACCGCCGCCTGCCACCGACGTCCCGTCATCCGGACCGACGATCCGGTGACTGGCCCCGATGCCGTCACCCTCTAAAATCCGAGATCGCCAAGACCCGTATGTGCGTCGGGACGCCGGCCCAGGGGCCAGTGAAAGCGCCGGTCTTCCACTGCGATCGGCGTGTCGTTGATGCAGGCAAGGCGCCTTTGCATCAGCCCGGTTTCGTCGAATTCCCAGTTCTCGTTGCCATACGAGCGGAACCAGTTGCCGCTGTCGTCATGCCATTCGTATGCGAAGCGCACGGCGATGCGGTTGTCCCGAAAGGCCCACAGCTCCTTGATCAGCCGGTAATCCAGCTCCCGCTGCCACTTGCGCGTCAGGAACGCGATGATGGCGGGGCGGCCGTTCAGGAATTCGCCGCGATTGCGCCACTGGCTGTCCGGCGTATAAGCCAGCGCGACCTTTTCGGGATCACGGCTGTTCCAGCCATCCTCGGCAAGGCGGACCTTCTCGGCCGCCGTCTCCAGCGTGAAGGGCGGCAAAGGCGGGCGCGGACTTTCCATCATGCTTCTCCTCGTTTTTCGAGCCGGAGGCGCAGGGCTGCGTTCTCCGTTTCCAGTTCGGCCATTCGCTCGTGCAGCGGGCGCACCGCCTGTTCGATCTCCCGCTCGGTGAAGCGGGGGGTGATGTGCTGGGGGCAATTCCAGTCGAACGCCTTCAGCCGGAACCGGAAGATGCGCTCGGGCCGCGCCTTGTAGCCCTTGTCCATGACGCGTTCGGTCAGTGCCGGGTCCTCGTCAAGCGACAGCTTGTCGACATGGGCATAGATCTTGAGCCGCATGCGGCGCGGATAGTCCATCAGGAACAGCGAGGCCCGGTCGTTCGCGGCCAGATTGCCGGTGCTGATGTACTGGCGGTTGCCGCGATAGTCGGCGAAGGCCAGCGTGCGCTCGTCGACCATCTTGAGGAACCCGGCGGGGCCGCCGCGGTGCTGGACATAAGGTCAGCCGTCTTCCGAGACGGACCCTATGTAGAAGCTGTCGCGCGCGGCGATGAAGGCGGCCTCGTTCGCGGTGAACCGGTCGAATTCGCGGTTCCCCTCGAAATCGGCCCACTGCCTGTCCGCGCCCATCTCCGCCTGCGCCGCGCGGACGCTGGGGGTCATGGCGATATCGAGAAATCCGTAAGACATGGCGTATCTTCCGATTTGAGGCGGGGGCAGTTCGCGACTGCCCCCGCCCTCGTTCAGCGCGGCGCGACCTTGCGATCGAGGAAATCCCGGATCAGCGGCGCCATCTCGTCCAGCTTGTCCTCGAGCGCGAAATGCCCGGTATCGAGGATGTGGAGTTCGGCCTCGGGCAGATCCCGCAGATACGGGTGCGCGCCGGGCTCGGGGAAGATCGTGTCGTTCTTGCCCCACAGGATGATCGTCGGCGGCTTGCGCTCGCGGAAGAACTGCTGGAACTGCGGGTAGAGCGGCACATTGGTGCGATAGTCGTAGAACAGGTCGAGCTGGATCTCGCTGTTGCCCGGCCGGTCGAGCAGCGCCTGGTCGTGGACCCAGTTGTCCGGGCTGATCCGCGATACGTCACGGACGCCGTCGGTGTACTGGAACTTGGTCGCCTTCGGCGTCACCAGCCAGGCCTGCGCCGCGCGATCCTTGGCCGATCCGCTCTTCCAGTAGGTCTTGATCGGGTCCCAGAACGCGCCGAGCCCTTCGTCATAGGCGTTGCCGTTCTGGACGATCAGCCCGCTCACCCGCTCGGGGTGCTTGAGCGCCAGCCGGTAGCCCACGGGCGCGCCGTAATCCATGACGTACATCGCATAGCGCTGGGCACCGATCTGGCCCATCAGCGCATCGACCATGTCGGCATAGTGCGCGAAGCTGTAAGCGAACTGCTTGTGATCGGGCGCATCGCTCTCGCCGAAGCCGGGATAGTCAGGGGCGATCACGTGATAGCGATCCGCCAGCGACGGGATCAGGTTGCGGAACATGTGCGAGGACGTGGGAAAGCCGTGCAGCAACAGCACCACCGGGCCATCGGCCGGGCCGGCTTCGCGGTAGGCCATCTTCACGCCCTCGATGGTCGCGGTGCGGTAGTGAACGGTCGCCGGCGCCGTGCTGGACGCGGTGATCTGCTGCGTAGTTGCCGCCATTGCACCGCTAGGAGCGGCGATGGCCGCGCCCGCCAGCATCAGGGACAGGATCAGTTGCTTGGTCATTTTTTCCACCCTCGTCGAAACCGCTGAGCGATCTGCGTCAGCTTCTGGAGGGAGATATAATTCTTACTGATCGAAGCGATAATTCGGCAATTTTGAAAGTCATTGTTCCGATAAATGGAATTATCGCGCGATGGCCGCTATTGAAGAAGGGGATTGTTTCGCAGCGTTTCAACGGCGAGATCGACGAACGCGCGTACTTTGGCGGTCGCGCGTCGGCCCTCGCCATGGACCACGTGTATCGGCATCGGGCTTTCCGCATGATCGTCGAGCACGGACTGGAGACGGCCCTGCGCCAGTGCCGGATCGATCTGGTAGGACAGCACGCGGGTGATGCCCCAGCCCTGTTCGGCTGCGGCTATGGCGGCCTGGTTGGTGTTGCACAGCAGGCGCGGGTGAACGGTGACGCTGGTGCGCGAATCCGGGCCGAAATGCCACTCGGGCGAAACCCAGGCGCCGGTCGGCATGATGACGCGGTGCTCGGCAAGATCGGCGGGGGATCGGGGCACGCCGTGCTCGGCAAAATAGGACGGCGCGCCGCAGATTACGCGGCGCACCCAGCCCACGCGCGTGGCGGTCAGGCCCGACGGCGGCAGATTGCCGATCCTGATCGCCACATCGATTCCTTCCTCGATGATGTTCACGCTGCGGTCGAGGAACAGGCTTCTGCCGGTCACGCGCGGGTAGAGATCGAGATATTCCAGCAGGACGGGAAGCACGTGCATCTGCCCGAACATGACCGGCGCGGTGACGACGAGCGTGCCGGCGGGGTTGCCGTGCGATCCCGCCGCCGAAGCCTCTGCCTCCGCGATATCGGCCAGGATGCGCCGGCAGTCGTCGAAATAGCGTTGCCCGGCCTCGGTCATCTTCACCGACCGGGTGGTGCGGGCAAGCAGCCGCACGCCGATCTCGTCTTCCAGAAAGGATATCGCGCGCGTGACGGCCGGCGGGCTCAGGTGCATTTGCCTTGCCGCCTCGGCGAAGCTTGCGGTCTCTGCCACCCGGACGAAAATCCTCATGGCTTGCCACCGATCCAATTCCACGTCCTCCGTCGACACCGCGTTCGCGCCGGAGATGGGCGCAATCGGCGTTTGGGGTCAATGATTCCGGCCTGGCCCCAGGGATAAGTTATCGAGCGTCGACGCGAAGGCGCTTCAGGCCGCTCGGCCGCCGGTGGTGGAGACCGGAGGCGTATCGACGGCGCGCAGGCGCACGGCGCTACGGCGGGCCACGCGGTTGCGACCGCTGTGCTTGGCGTCATAGAGCGCCGTATCGGCAGCGGAGACGAATACGGCGACCTCGGTGTCGAGCGCCTGGGTGCAGGCGACGCCGATGCTGATCGTGACGACGCCCTCGCCCGTCCCGGATGGCAGGCCGAGCGCTTCCACCGATGCCCGCATGCGTTCGGCGATCATGCCGGCGTCCTGCGGGTCGATGCCGGTGAGGATCGCGGCGAATTCCTCGCCGCCGTAGCGCGCGACGAGGTCGCTGTCACGCCGCGCGCAGCCGGACAGGACGGCCGCCACGGTGCGCAAGTGCTGGTCGCCCACAGCGTGGCCGAACTGGTCGTTGAGCTGCTTGAAATGGTCGATGTCCACCATCAGCAGGGCCAGCGGCTCGGGGCTTTCCCGGCGCCGTGCCCATTCGCGGGCCAGCACCTCGTCGAAGCGGCGGCGGTTGGCGATGCCGGTCAGCGCATCGACGTGCGAGAGGCGGGCGAGTTCGTCCTGCTCCTCGAAGTTGCGCAGTTGCACCAGCATCGTGCGCAGACCATAGCCGAGCGAAGCCGCGACGCAGCCGCTGATCGCGATTATCGGGTCGTAGGATACCAGCAGCACCGATACGGTCAGCAGTGTCGCGGGGATCAGCAGCGGCCCTCCGGCGCGCACGATCCTGGGCGCGCGTGCGCCTCCGGCTGCCCCCAGTCCCTGCCGGTAGGGCTCGCCGACGGCATGCCAGGCAAGCACCATGAACGGCAGGTCGACGAGGAGGTCGGACCAGCCGCCGTACGCCGTCGCGGACTGGTAGTGATTGATGTAGCCCGCGCAGAGCATGTAGACCACGGCATAGACCGTCATCGCGCGGAAGAACGGCGCCCGCTGCCGGGTGCGCACGAGGAAGCGGATCGTCGCGAAAGCTGCGATGAACAGGTTCTCGATGTCGAACATCAGCTGCAGCGCATCGACCGTCTCGAACGGGGTGCGGGACTGCGAGATCAGCTTGCCGACGTGGATGTAGTAGAGATAACCCAGCGCCGTCGCCAGCGCGGCATCGACCAGGCGGACCTGCCACTTCTCGTCCGCAGGGCTGGCCAGCGCGAAGATCAGCGGCACGCCGTAGAGCACGTATAGCAGCATGCTCAGCCGGTCTTCGCGCACGATGTCGAGGAACAGCGTGGCGAACATCGTCGATGTCATGCCGCCTGCCCAGCACAGCATCGCCGCGCCTGCGGGTAGCCAGCCCTCGAAACCGTCCTTCCAGCCGCGATACAGGCAGGCCAGACCCGCGAGGACCGGAGCGGCGATCAGCCATGCGAACGAGGCCGACGTGCCCGCGCTTCCGGCTAGCAGGAGCGAGCCGGCGTGCCCTGCAAGGAACAGGACGGGAAGTGCTGCAGTGATGATCCTCGATCCGTGCCGCATGTCATTCCCTCGGGCGGGGCACTCTTTCGATGATCTTTGCCACAGGCACCTTTAATCGAAGTTAATTCCTACTGCCGTGCGACCTGGGTATTACTGTGGCTCGGCCCAGGCCGGAGTTCGCTTTTCGAACAAGGCCTTGCCGCCTTCGCGCGCGTCCGGCCCCGTCAGCATGGCGCGGACTTCGGGCAATGCGAACATCTCGCGGTTGGAACCTTCCATGCCGAGTGCATAATAGGACCCGATCACCGCCCTGGTCGCGACGATCGCCGCGGGCGAGCAGGCGGCGATCTCCTCCGCCCAGCGCCGGGCACACTCGAGCAGCTGCTCTGCGGGCACGACTTCGGCCACCAACCCCCAATCGTGCGCCTGTGCGGCGGTGATGCGCCTTGCGGTCAGCAGCATGGCGTGGGCGCGCTTGGGGCCGAGTTCCTGCACGATGCGCTGGATGCCGCCGCCCAGCGCCGCCAGCCCCACCCGGGGTTCGGTGAGACCGAAGGCGGCGCTCTCGGCCGCGACGATCACGTCGCAGGCCAGCGCCGCCTCGAACCCGCCGCCCAGCGCCAGGCCGTTGACCGCCGCGATCACCGGCTTGCGCCGGGCGAAGCGCCAGGTCAGGCCCGCAAAGCCGGTCTCGGGCACCGGCATGCCCCTGAAGGCACGCGGATCGTCCTTGTTCGACGGCGTGCGCAAGTCCGCGCCCGCCGAGAACGCCTTGTCGCCCGAGGCCGTCAGGATCGCGACCCAGAGTGCCGGGTCGGCTTCGAAGCGGTCGAACACCCCGGACAGTTCGAAATGCGCCTCGGCGTGAAGGGCGTTGCGCATCTCGGGGCGGTCGATGGTGATGGTCATGACGCGGCCGTCCGTCGCCACCTTGCAGAACTGCGTGTCCATGGATGTCCTCTTCCTTTCGCGCCGTGGTTGAAAGCGGCGTCGCAAGCGGGCACCGTGGCGCAATGCGACAAGCCTCGACCATCCTTTCCATCGATACGCCGGGCCGCGGGTTCACCGAAATCACACGGGCGATGGCCGAGTGGCTGGCGCAGACCGGCATCGAGGAGGGTCTGTTGACGCTGCTGTGCCGCCACACCTCGGCCTCGCTGCTGATCCAGGAGAACGCCGCGCGCGAGGTGCGGGTGGACATCGCCGCTTGGCTCGACCGGCTGGCGCCCGAGGGTGCGCACTATGCCCATGACGACGAGGGGCCGGACGACATGCCTGCGCATCTCAAGGCGACGCTGACGGGCGTGAACCTGCAGATCCCGGTGATCGACGGACGCATGGCGCTGGGCACCTGGCAGGGCATCTATCTGGCCGAACACCGGCGCCGACCGCATTGCCGGGAGATCGCGGTGCATTTGATGGGGGAATAACCGTCAGACGCGACGGAATGGCCCATCACGGCGGCGGTTTACCTTGCCAAGCCATCCGCTTGTCACAATAAGGGCCCATGCAGGAAAATCGTATTGCGCCCCCCGTCCGTATTCAGGGCAACTTCCTTGCCATCGGGGAGCGGCGGCTGCTCAACTGGCTCTGCGCACGCATGCCGGCCTGGGTGAAGCCCGACCTGCTGACGGCGCTGGGCATGGTCGGCGCGGTCCTGATCTTCGCCGGATACGCCACCAGCCTGCTCGACGAGGACTGGCTGTGGCTGTGCATGCCGGGTTACCTGCTGCACTGGTTTGGCGATTCGATGGACGGCAGCCTCGCCCGCTTTCGCCATATCGAGCGGCCCCGCTACGGCTATTTCCTCGACCACAGTTGCGACGGTATCGCGACTTTCCTGATCCTGCTCGGCATCGGCGTGAGCCCCTATGTGCGGCTGGAAGTCTCGCTGATCGCCATGGTCGGCTACCTGCTGCTGTGCATTCACGCCTTCCTGGCGGTGCGGGTGCTGGGCGAGTTGCGGCTGTCGTACCTCAACGCCGGGCCGACCGAACTGCGCCTGATCCTCATCTCCCTGACGTTCGCGATGCTGATCCTCGGCGACAAGCAGCGCGACATGGAGGCGATGACCGTTTTCGACTGGTTCGTCGGCGGCGTGGGCGTGATCCTGATCGGCGTGTTCGTGGTGCAGACCGCGCGGTCGGTCCGCAGGCTGGCGCTTATAGACCCGGCCAAATGACCGACCTGCACGGCCTGTAATGCTACGTAAGTTCTTGTAAATTCCGCTCCCGTTCACCTGAACTTCAGGCGCGCAGGTGTCTTCACCGTCCCAAGGCGGGTGCGACGCCCTTGGCCCATTCGGCCGATCCGAGAACAGGGACTACCCGTGAACAAGACCAGCATGACCATCCTCGCCGCCCTTGCGCTGGGCGCTTTCGCACCGTCCGTGGCCGGTGCGCAGACGGCGCAGCATGATACGCACACCGCCGCCAGGCCGGTGGTGAAGAAGACCACCACCGTGCGCAAGACTGGCGTTACCAAGAAGCAGCCCGCGAAGAAGGTGACCTGCCGCTATCAGGTGCAGCGCGGCAAGAAGGTCAGGGTCTGCAAGTAATCAGGCTGCGAAAGCGGGCCGCCACCGAGTACCTCCTGCGTTCGGCAGGGGAGGCGTCCGCTTTCGCATCCTGTACCGTCCCGGGCTTGACCCAGGATCGGGCGCACACGCGTCTACGGTCCCGGATCAAGTCCGGGACGGCAACAGCGGCGATAAATAGAGATCAGCCCTGCGAGGGAAGCTGCGCGAAAGCGGCCTGGAAGGTGTCGCTGGGCAGGCCGGGCTTCTGATCGGCGGCAGCGGCGCCAGGCGCGTAGATGAAGCCGAAGGTCGGGCTGGTGCGCAGGCCCAGCGACTGAGTCGGGGCGTACCACACGCGAACACTGCTCCAGTCGCCGTTGGCCGAGACGTCTTCGGCCATGGCCGACTTCTCGATCATGCCAGGGCGCGACCAGTTGGCGTGGTTGAGCACCACATGGCGCTCATCGACGATCTTGCTGACGACGGCCACGTGGCCCACCGGCATCGCGCCGGTCGCCTTGAACACCAGGACCGAGCCGGTCATCGGGGTCTTGCCGCGCGCATACGTGCCTTCGGCCTGACCCCACCACGTTGCAGCGTTGCCGTGCAGATCGATGGCCGAATGTTCCCGCGCATAAGGTGCGCACTGGAGCGGACGGGCCATGGCCGGCTGGGTGAACAGAGCGACAGCGGCCAGAGCGAGTGCGGGAACGAATTTCATGGACAGGAGTTATAACGCGCAACTCTTGCTGCGATAGCGAAGGGGGCAGGCGGTCACCGTCCCTCTCGCACGGTTCGTCGCACTGTCCACAAGCGACGAAATGCGATGAAGTGTTTGGTCGCAAGATTCTGGAACAGCTAGGCAAATTTTGCCGGGTGGCGCCGAATCGGCCTTATCCATCAGCGAAACGAAGAAGGCCGGGGCAGCGTAGTGCTGCCCCGGCCTTCTTCGTTCGCGGGTGACGCAGGTTGGGCCGCCTCAGTTCGCCAGAGCCAGCTTCGCCGCTTCCTCGCGCACGACGCGGGGCTGGTCGGCCCAGATGCCGCGCGTATCGTAGACCAGCTTGGTCGCGCGTTCGGCCAGCGGCACGACGCGGAAGACGTCGTGGTCCACCAGCACGATCAGGATCTCGCAAGTCTCCAGCGCTTCGTCGATGTCGATCTGGGTGACGCCGGTGTCGGTGAACTCGATCGGCAGTTCGGCGGCATAGGGCTCGACGATCGAGACGCGCTCCCCGAACTTGCGCGCGATGCGGCTGGCGACGAAGCGGGCCGGACTCTCGCGGAAGTCGTCGATGTTGGCCTTGAAGGCGAGGCCGAGGCAGGCGATGCGTGCGTCCGGATGAGCTTCGATCAGGGCTTCGGCCTTGGCGATGACGTGGTGCATCTTGCCGTCGTTGACGCCGCGGGCGGTGCGGATCAGCGGGGTTTCCTCGGGCGCGCCGTGGACGATGAACCAGGGGTCCACCGCGATGCAGTGGCCGCCGACGCCCGGGCCCGGCGAGAGGATGTTGACGCGCGGGTGGCGGTTGGCGAGGCGGATCACCTCCCACACGTCCAGCCCCATGCGGTCCGAGACGATCGACAGTTCGTTGGCGAAGGCGATGTTGACGTCGCGGTAGGCGTTCTCGACCAGCTTGGTCATCTCGGCCGAGCGCGCGTCGGTGGTGACGCATTCGCCGCGCACGAAGCGCTTGTAGAACGCCAGCGCCTTGCGCGCGCAGCGCGGGGTGATGCCGCCGATCGACCGGTCGTTGTTGGTCAGTTCCTCAAGGATGCGGCCGGGCAGGACGCGCTCGGGGCAATAGGCGATCGAGATGTCCGGGGTCTCGCGGGTGAGGCCCGGAATCTTCAGGTCCGGCCGCATCTGCGCGATCATGTCGCGCATCTTCTCGGTGGTGCCGACCGGCGAGGTCGATTCCAGGATCACCACGTCGCCCGCCTTGAGCACCGGCGCGATCGTGCGGCCCGCCGCAAGGACATACGAGATGTCAGGAGCGTGGTCGCCCTTCTCGTCCTTCTCGAAGGGCGTGGGCACCGCGATCACGAAGACGTCGGCGGGCGCCACCTCCAGCGAGGCCGACAGCAGCCCGCGCGAAACCACACCCTGCACGAGACCGTCGAGATCGACTTCCTCGATATGGATCTCGCCGCGATTGATGGTGTCGACCACCTTCTGCGACACGTCGAGGCCCAGCACCTTGCTGCCCGAACGGGCGATCACGGCGGCGGTGGGAAGTCCGATGTAGCCGAGGCCGACGACGCAGACCGAGGGTGAAGAGCTTGTCCTGCTCATTACGATGCTCCGTGATTTTGCTGGGAAGCCTGCTGGCTAGGAATGGCGCGCAGCCCGGGCTGGTTGCCCCGTGCAAGCGTCATGACGACGCCAGCAGGCTTCCCAGCAAAACCCCGAAGGGGCGGGCCGCTTTTGGCCCATCGCTGCGTTGCTCGTCGGGCACAATGTGCCGGCATTGCGCCCTCCTCGCGCCTTGCGCTGGGCCAAAATCGACTCCGTCCCGGAGCATCGTAATGAGCAGGACAAGCTCTCTTGTCAGATTTCATTCGCAAGCAGCTCCAGGATGCGGCGCGAGGTCTGCCCGTCTCCGAATGGATTGTGGGCGCGCGCCATGGCCTCGTAGGCGGTCTTATCGTCGAGCAGGGTTGATAATTCGGTAACGATCCGGCGCGCATCGGTGCCGACGAGTTTCGCGGTGCCCGCCTCGACGCCTTCGGGCCGCTCGGTGGTCTCGCGCATCACCAGTACCGGCTTGCCGAGGGCCGGGGCTTCCTCCTGCACGCCGCCCGAATCGGTGAGCATGATCTCGCTGATCGCCAGCAGCCGGGCGAAGTGCGGGTAGTCGAGCGGCTCGATCAGCGCGACGTTGTCGAGGCCGGAAAGACGCTTGTTCATCACCTTGCGCACGTTGGGGTTCAGGTGGACGGGGAAGATCACCGCCGTGTCGGGGCGCGATGCGATTTCGCGGATGGCCTGCGCGATCTGCTCCATGCCCTCCCCGAAGTTCTCGCGGCGGTGGCTGGTGACACCGATGATGCGCTTTCCTGCGAAGCGGGTTTCGAGGTCGGCGAGGCCTGACGCGAGAGCGGGATTACGCTCAATCTCGGCGGTGACCCAATGCAGCGCGTCGATCACGGTATTGCCGGTGACGTGGACGCGGTCGGCCGCCACATTCTCGCGCAGCAGGGCAGCCTCGCTGGTGGTGGTGGGCGCGAAGTGCAGGCTCGCCATGGCGCCGATGATCTTGCGATTCACCTCCTCGGGCCACGGATGGTAGATGTTGTAGCTGCGCAGCCCTGCCTCGACGTGATCGACCGGCAGCTTGCGGTAATAGGCCGCGAGAGCGCCCGACATGGCGGTGGCGGTGTCGCCCTGCACGATCACGCGGGTTGGCTTCACCTCGTCCATCACCTTGCCCAGCCCGGTGAGCAGGTTCGCCGTCAGCGCGTCGAGCGTCTGGTCGGGCTGCATCACGTCGAGGTCGTGATCAGGCACGATCCCGGCGATCTCCAGCACCTGATCGAGCATCTGGCGGTGTTGCGCGGAGACGCAGACCACGCACTCGAACCGGGGATCGTCCTTGAGCGCATGGACGACGGGGAACAGCTTGATGGCTTCCGGGCGCGTGCCGAAAACGACGAGGATGCGTGCGGTCATGCGGCGGGCTTAGCAGCCGTGTGTTAAATGGAGACTAAAGCCGTTTCATTTCGCCAGAGTATAGCGTCCGTCGATACTCGTGCCCGCCGTGCAATAATCATCCGTGTGCGGCTGGTGCCCGGCTTCGGCATAGGACAGCTGGAAGGCGTCCTTGCCGCTGGGGGTGAAGACCAGCATCGGCAGTCCTTCTTCGAGTGAGGCGACGGTCCAGGTCTGCTTGTCGTCGTCGCGGCTCATGACGCCGTCCAGCGTGCAGGACCGGCGGCCCTTGAAGGCAAGCGAGATGACCAGCATCGCCTTGCCGTCGATCAGCGGGACGATCCGCACGGGGCCGGAATAGCCCGCTTCTCCCCGCGCGAATTGCCCCGACGGGAACGGCAGGAAAGGGATACGCGCGTGCTTGCCCTCGGCAAAGTTCAGACGGCTTTCGCGGCGCTTCAGGGCGCGGTTGATGCAGTGCTGGTCTTGGCAATGTTCGGCGCGGCCGCGTGCTTGGCCGATGGCGGCCGAATAGACCTGCGCATGCTCGGGCTTGTCGAGTGTTGTCTTCAGCCAGGCGAGTTGCGCGTCCTCCCGCTTGGCCAGTTCGGCTGCCTTGGTTTTGGCCTGCGGGCTCGGGTCGATCTTCGCGGCGGCCGGCGGCTCGGCGCTCGCATCCGATTCGGGATTGCACGCGGTCAAAGCGAGCAATGGAGCAGCCAGCGAAACCAGCGTCAGGGCAAAGCGGCGGGGAAGCATCGTCACGGGGCTCAGCCTATCCCCGCCTTTCCACGTGGACAACCCCGCACGAGGCTCTTGCCCGCCCGCACCGCTTGGGTAACACCCGCGCCATGTCTATCCTCAGCGACAAGTGGATCCGCCAGCAGGCCCAGGAACACGGCATGATCGAGCCGTTCGTGGAGGCGCAGCGCCGCGACGGGTGCATTTCCTACGGCCTGTCTTCCTATGGCTACGACGCCCGCGTCGCGCCGGAGTTCAAGATCTTCACCAACGTCGATTCGGCGGTGGTCGATCCCAAGGACTTTGCGGCGAACTCCTTCGTGGACCGTACCACCGACGTCTGCGTGATCCCGCCCAACTCCTTCGCGCTGGCCCGCACGGTCGAATACTTCCGCGTCCCACGCGACGTTCTGGTCATCTGCCTGGGCAAGAGCACCTATGCGCGCTGCGGCATCATCGTGAACGTCACGCCGCTGGAACCGGGCTGGGAAGGCCACGTGACGCTCGAATTCTCGAACACCACCCCCCTGCCCGCGAAGATCTACGCCAACGAGGGCGCCTGCCAGTTCCTGTTCCTCAAGGGCAACGAACCGTGTGAGACGAGCTATGCCGACCGCGCGGGCAAGTACATGGGCCAGCGCGGAGTGACGCTGCCCCGGCTCTGAGAGGGAACAAACCCCGCGCACGCCCGCTTCTCCCGGCATAAAACAGGCCGGGAGAAAAGCCGTGTCGAAGATTGCCGCGATAATCGGGCGGATTCTGATCGCCCTCATCTTCATATTTTCCGGGGCGGGCAAGCTCGCCGACATATCCGCGACCGAGACGATGATCGTCGCCGCCGGTCTGCCCTCGGGCCTTGCCATTCCCACCGGGCTGTTCGAACTGCTGGCGGGGCTGTGCCTTGCCGCCGGGTTCATGGTGCGGCTGGTGGCGGTGCTGCTGGCCGGATTCACCGCGCTGACGATCCTGTTCTTCCACGCGCAGTTCGGCGACCCGATGCAGCGGGTCATGGCGCTCAAGAACCTTGCGATCATCGGCGGCCTCGCGCTGGCCTTCGCGCATAGCCAGATGTGGAGCCACTACTACGCCATCGCCCGCGAGCGCCGGGGCGAGATCGCCGCGCGCGACGCGGATGCGCGCGTGCGCGACGCCGAATTGCGTGCCGCCCGTGCCGAAGCCCGCGCCGATGTGCTGGCGCAGGGACAGACGGCGCATGAACCGCGCACCGTTGTCACCGACGTCAACCACGACGGCGTGCCCGAAGTGCGCCGTACAGGCTGGCGCAACCGCCGCTGGTTCGACTGGTAAAGTCGATGGGCCTTGCCGCTGCGGACTTACCGCAGCGGCCAGAAGTGAATGATCAGCGGCGTGCCCAGCACCAGCACCAGCAGCGAGAGCGGTGCCCCAAGCCGCGCATAGTCGCCGAAACGATAGCCCCCCGGCCCCATGACCAGCGTATTGCACTGGTGCCCGATCGGCGTCAGGAAATCGCATCCCGCGCCGATCGCGGTCGCCATCAGAAACGCATCGGGCCGATAGCCGAGATCGCCGGCGAACACGGCCGAGATCGGCGCCATGACCAGCACCGTCGCGGCATTGTTGAGGAACGGCGTCACCGCCATCGACGCCGCCAGCACCAGCGCCACCGCGCCCCATGGCGGCATGTCGCGCGCGAGTGCCGCCAGCCCCGTCGCCATGACATCGGAAGCCCCGGTCGATTGAAGCGTCCCGCTCACCGGGATCAGCGCCCCCAGCATGATGAGGATCGGCCATTCCACGGCCTCGTAGGCGTCGTCGACAGACAGGGCTCCGGTGATGACCACGAGGCCCGCTCCGGCGAAAAAGGCTGCGGCCACCGGCACCAGCCCGGTCGCCGTTGCCAGCATCGCGGCGGCAAGAATTCCAACCGCCAGCCAGCCCTTGCGCGTCGCTCCCAGCGCGATCTGACGCTGCGCCAGCGGCAGTACGCCAAGCTGCCGCAGCCTTCCCGGCATGGCGGAAAGCGCTCCTTGCAGCACGATCACGTCGCCGGGCTGCATCAGGATGCTGGCCGGCTTGGCGCGCAGGCTCTCCCCCTCTCGCGAGATGGCGACGAGGCGCAGCCCCATGCGCTCGCGCAGCATCAACCGGCTTGCCGAACTTCCCGCCAGCGCGGAGCGCGCGGTGACGACACCCTCGATCACGCCCACGTCGTCGCGGGCGCGCGCCGTATGCTCGCTCTCGGCCCCGTCGTCGTCCGCGTCACGGCCGCTGGGATCCAGGCCACCCGCCGCGACCGCGCGCTCCAGCGCATCGGGCTCGCCTGCAAGGATCAGCACGTCGTCCTCCACCAGCACGAGGTCCGGCCGAACCTCACCGGAGAGGCCATGACGCAGCACCGCCGTCACATCGACCTCGCCGTCATGCTCTCTCAGGAAAGCCGCAACAGTGTTCCCCACCACCGGGGCATCCTCGCGGACCCGGGCCTCGATCGTGTAGTCGGCGATGTCGAGCGCCTCGCCCATCGTCGCCACCGCGCGCCGGTCGGCCGGGAGCAGGCGGTAGCACAGGCGCAGGAAGACCAGCCCGATGGCCAGCAGGCCGAGCCCGGTCGGCAGGTAGTCGAACATCGCGAACGGCTCGCCTGTCATCTGCTCGCGTACCCGGCTGACGATGATGTTGGGCGAGGTCCCGACGAGCGTTGTCAGCCCGCCCAGCAGGGCGGCGAACGACATCGGCATGAGAAAACGCGAGGGGTTGGTTCCGCTTTTGCGGCCGAGTTGCCCGGCGGCAGGCATCAGCATCGCCAGCGCGCCGATATTCTTGATGAGCCCCGAGGCGAGGCCCACTGACGCCGTGAGCACCAGCAGTTGCGATCCCGTGCGCCCCAGCCACCGGCCCGCCCATGCCACGGCTTTCTCGATCAGCCCCGACCGCTGCACCGCAGCCGAAAGCACGAGCGCCGAACCGACGATGATGACGATATCGTCGGCAAAACCGGCGAACGCCTTCTCGGGGCTGACGAGCCCCAGAGCCAAGCCGGCCAACAGGGCGATGACTGCAGTAACGTCGTAGCGGAAGCGGCCCCAGATGAAGAGGGCCATCATACTGCAAAGCAGGGCGATAGACAGATATTGCTGAAAGGTCATCGGGCCTCGGAAGCAGGCGGGAGTGCGTGGAAGAAATGCGCGGGAAGCGCCTCGGTGCCAGCCAGGCCACGTTGCACCATTGACGCCGAGCCCGCGAAGCGCCAATAGCGCCTCCAGCGCAAGGCGCGGGCGGTTAGCTCAGTTGGTAGAGCATCTCGTTTACACCGAGAGGGTCGGGGGTTCGAGCCCCTCACCGCCCACCATTCGAACCCACGACCTCCTTGGGTTTTTCACTGCTCCTGCGCTCCACCACCTTGTTGTTATCTCCGGTGATGGACACGATGTGGACACGCCTCCACTTGGTGGCCTCGCGCTCTACCTGATCCCACAGTTTGCCCAGCGCACGAATCGCCGCCTTCATCTTGTTCGGGTCGACGTGGGCGTAGCGCGTGGTCGTCGTCTCCAACGTGTCGCCCTCGTCCTTGTGACCGAGCAAGGCGCTGATCTGCTCGCCGGGCACCCCGCTGCTGCGCAGGTGAGTCGCGACGGTGTGGCGAATCGTCTTGGGGATCACGCTGACTGGGTGGCCCAGTTTCGCCCGCATGGTGCGCCACCAGATCTTTCGCGACTTCACCGGCTTCCCGCCCGGCCATGCGGCCATCAGCTTCTGCAGGGGCTCGATCACGGGCACGACCGGGTTGCGCTTGTTCGTCTCCGGCCAGCCGACGGGGTGCATATCCGCGACCGCGCCGTGCCACTGGGCGGCTGGATTGAAGGCGAGGCCCGCGTCGGGGCGCACGCCGGTGCCGATCAACAGCCATAGCCAGGCCTGCACGTCGGGCTCGTGATCCGCATAGGCGACGATCGCGCCCAGCTCCGCCGGGGTGAGCGTCAGCTTGCGCGGCTTGGAGCGCAGCGTCTTGTCGACCGACGGGATGCGCGGCGCGGCGGCGATTCGCTTCTCGTCCTCGGCGTGGCGCAGAGCGGCGCGCAGGTCGTCGATGTTCCTCTGCACCGCCTCGCCCGACACGCCCGTGCTGATGTGTCGGAACTGGCGGCCGCCCCATGGCACGTCCCACTCGTGCGGCCCCATGCGCCAGCGGCGGAACCGAGCCACGGTGCTCTTGGAGATGTCGGCCACCTTCACGCCCGTGCCCAGTTCGTCCTGACGAAAGAACCCGATCCACGCGCGGAACGACGACTTCACCGTATCCAGCCGATGGACGTCGGGGCCGTGCTCCTTGAGGTAGAGGAACAGGTGGGGCAGCAGCTCCGCGTCCTCGACGTCCTGCTTTGTCTTCGAGCGCAGGTTCGCGTCGAAGGTGCGCAGCGCCTCCTTGGCCTTCGCTACATCCCGGCACTTAGTGCTTCGATAGACAAGTCGCCCCTGCTCACGACCGGCGATTTGCCAGACGTCCGGGGCCTTGCCGTCCCGGCGCTTGTCGAGCCAGTAGTCGCCGACGATGAAGGGGGAGGTGTCACGGGACATAGTTCTTCTGCTTCGATCTCGGCAATGCGCTTGAGAAAGCCGTATCCGGCCATCTCCTGCAGCTGGGTGAGGGTAAAGGTGGCGCCGCGCCCGGTGCGCAGGGCGCTGCGGAATTTCTTGGCGATGGTCTGGGCGGTCATGCTGCCTCCGTTCTGATGGGCCTCGCGATCTGCCCCAATCCTCGCTCGTGCGCCGCGCACAGAGCCTGCACGCCTCGCTCCCCGGCTGCCCAAAGGACCGTTCCGTTGCCGGGCTGCTCGCCGCGGGAGCCGTCCGGGGCGACGAACTTGATCTTGGGGGAGACGAACATCACCATGTCCGCACGCTGCCAGCACTGCTGAAACCAGCCTGCCGACGTGCGATCAGGCGTGAGTGCGACACCGTCCCCATTGTCGAAGAATCGCTCCATCCAGAGCAACTTCGCCCGGTCGCCGTTCCCGAAAGGTGGATTCATCCAGATGAAGCCGGACCACTCCGCTTCCAGACCGTATTCGTAAAGAAAGCGGCGCGCCGGAACGCTAGTGTACGAGTGGTCGCGCGGATGGGCGACATCTAGATCGAACACTACCCCGAGTGCGTCAAAGACATACTTTGGAGTATACCACTCGTCTGACTTGCCGCGTCGCTCGTGCGTCATGCCTCGATCTCCAAAGCCGATGCGGGAGCCCAGCAGGCCCTGCGCACCTTGCCGTGATAGCCGCACTCGTCGCAGCCTTCGTTCGTACCGTAAGGGCACGAGCAACCGGAGCACGGCTGTGTCCATGAAACGGTGACACAGAGCTTGCCCTCAACGAATGCCCAGTTTCGGCGTCGGTCCAGCCGACGGCCCGCGCGGGCGTCGGCCTCCCCCCACGTCAGCGGCTGGTCATCGTGGTGGATCGTCCCGCCCTCCCCGATAGTGGTTTCGCCGCGAACTATGACGCGCCCGGTCATAAAGGCTGCTCCTGCGGCTGGACCTTCGTGGCTGCGGCGTAGGCTTCGAACGCCTCGCGATCGCCGCTGGCGCACTGCCAGGTCGGCTTGTTTGATGCGTGCGGCTGGGGGGCGCGCCGCCGGTAACCGCCCGCATAGTCCCTTCTGCGCCGCCACGTCAGTTCGGCGGGCCAATGCTGGCGGCCGGGGAAGTCGAACGAAACTGTCACCTGCTCGATGACGTGTCGCCCATCGCGCAGGATCGCATATGCGTGCTTCAGTTCGGGCACGGCGTCAGGGAAACGGCGCTTTACGATCTTGGCGAACCGGCGAAGCCAGCGCTTTTGCACATGCTCTGCTTGCGCCTTCTCCAGCGCGGCGCCTGCCTCGCAGCGGGCATCGCAATAAGCCGCGCTATGCTGGTGCCCGATCACGTCGTCCGGCTCGATCTGCTTCTCGTCGAGCATATCCTCGTCGATGCGCCCGCCGCAGCCGGAGCACTCGAAGTGCCAGCCGTGCAAGATCATCAGCCCGACGTCGAGCGCTTTGCCGTGGTACGCGTCAGCCCATGGAGCACGGTGACACGTGACATAGCTGAAATCGCCGTCCGCATACTCGTTGGCACCCTCGCGCCGCGCCGCGATGGCCGAGCGCGCGTAGATCACACCTCCGGTGCTCTCGCCCTCTTCCAGAACGGCATAGGCGAGCATGGGCTTTTCGGACTTCGCGCGCTTCATGCCTGCACCTGGTCGATGTTGCCACGGTGCACGTCGAAGGTGACGGCGACGATCCACGGGTTATCGTCCCAGTGCTCCCCCTCAGCGGTGTGGAGGTGGGACCAGATGCCCGCGAAGCCGCACCGGTATGTGCCCTCGGGGGACCCGGCGTAGAAAGCCTCTCCGTCGAACACGAGGCGTTCGGCCCCTTCGGCCTCGGCATCATCCTCGCTGATGTCCTGCAGGCGCTGCACGCGGACGGCGGTCACCTCAAGCCAGAGGCGGCTGGCCCAGCGCGGCATGTGGATGGAGGGGCGCCCCTTGGGCCAGTAGAAAGCTGCACCGCGCCCTGCAGGTTCGCCGTCGGCGGTGTACCAACACGGCTTGTTTCCCCAGTCCTTCAGTTTGTAGCCGTGTGCCTCATAAGCATACGGTCCCCGGAATGCTTCGCGCACATAGAGGCGGTCGCCGACGGCATAGGGCGGCACGATCGTCGCGCCGGTGCGGGTGTGCCAAACGCAGGGATATTCCGGCGTCTCGTTTCCATGCCGGTCGAGGATGCCAGGCCCGCCAACGGTCGATGCCTGCCACTCGCCAAGATGCTCAGGCGCAGGCGGCAGTTTGATTAGCCGTCGCGTCTGCGTCTTCCGGCCGTCGAGCAGAGCTCGCACCATAGGCGCGGAGAAGATGATACCCTTGGTCGTCATTGGCGCACCATTTCATCAGGGTTGAGGTCGAACCGCACGCACAGCTCGTGCGCGACGGTGCTGCCAACGGCGAACGTGTCCATCACCGCAACCCAGCGCGGCTGGTATCCGCGCGAGCGGCGGGGCAAGGCGATCTTCACCGCGTGGCGCAGGAGGGCTTCGTCGGACTGGCGATCCATCAGAAGGGAATCCCGTCTTCGTAGTTTTCGAACTCCTGGAGCACGACAGGATCGGGCCGGGTCGCCATGACGCGCGCCTCCATGACGAAGAACTGCTGGCCGGGCTGCTCGGCTGCGAGGCGCTTAGCCTCACGCTCTGCGCGGGCAAACTCCTCGTGGCGGTATCGCGGCGGGCGATGGCCCTCCGGGTTCCAGACGATGAAGAAGGATGCGGGCTTGCTCATGCTGCGGCCTCGGCGGCTGGAAGCTGATAGGAAATGCGGTGATCGTCGGGTAGCCAGCGCCGGAAGGCGGCAACTGCGTCTTCGATGTTCGGATGCCGCCCCGTGCAGCCGCCATCGTGGCTACGCGGGAAGAACGACAGAACGAAATGCCCGTTCGCCCGCGCCTGGATCTCGACGCGGATGCGGGCCTCGTGCGCGAGCAAGACGAGCTTCGTCAGCTGGTTGCCGTCGAACGTCGACATGCGGCCATCGCGCCACGGCACCCACATTCCGGACCAAGCGCTGTCAGGGTTGCCCCATTTCACACGATCCCAGTTGATCGGCGCGTTGTAGATCCCGTCGCCGACCATCCCGCAGATGTCGATCACCTTCGCCTGAAACGTCGACAGCTTCGCGGGGCGAGGCGTGAAGCCGCGCTTGGCCTTGTTCCCCTCGTTCCAGTAGCCGTTGTTCTCCTCGACCCATCCGGCGTGGTCCATGGTCGCGTAGCTCATGCGCGTTCTGCCTGTTCGATGGTCATGGGCTCGCACCGGCCGTTCGGCACGATGACGATGCTCTTGATCGCGTAGAAATTGGGGCCGCGTTCGACGATGTCGTGCAGCTGTTCGATCTCCTCGAATGAGTGCTGCCGCGTCTCGTCGCCCGCATCCCGGCGATAGGTGATGTGGGCAGTCCAGCGGTGGAGGGTTTCGATGTCGGTCATGCGGCCATCGCCTCAGGGAAGCCGTTGTGTTCGATGCCGTCGAGCAGGCGACCAGCGGCCTTCTTGCCGACCAGATCAACGTAGACGACGCGCTCGCCGTGGAAGCCAGTTCCGCCAGCCAGATTCCACCAGTGCCCCTTGGGGTGGGCTCGCCCCCACCTCCCGCAGTTGCGCCAGTCCGGGTCCTCGACGTCGCGGTCGAAGACCGTCAGGAATTCGCCCCACTGCTTGAACAGGAAGGGCACGCCTGCCTCGGCGCATTCATCGCGCAGGGCACGAACCCAGTCAGGATGCATCGCACGCGCGCCGGGACCGCTCTCGCCGCCCACGATCACCCACCCGACGTACCGGTGCCAGTCCGGGTCCGCATCCGCGAGGCGCACCGGCCCGAGCAGCGGCTCCATGGACAGGAAGGGCTTGAGCTTCGTGACCGCCGCCGCGTCGCGGACCTTGCGTAGATCGCGCGCGGCCTCGTCCTGGTTCACGATCGTCGCGCCGATGCGGACGTTGCCGGGCACGTCGTAGGAGAACATGTTCGCCAGCATGTCGACGGCGTTGCCGATTCGCTTGGTCAGCAGCAGCCATTCCAGATCCGGCGCTTGGAGGATGGTAGCCGCGAGGCGACCGCGCCAGGAGTCATCCGCCTTGTTGTCGAACACGTCGGCAAGCGACGAGCAGAACACGCGCTGGTGACGGCCGTGCTTGGCGCGGAACTCCGCCGCACGACGCTGCCACTTGCGCGGCTGGGACCACGTGCCATCACCCGTCAGGACCGGGCGGCGGCCCCACACGGCGCGCTTGTGGCGCACTTCCATGAGGGTCTGCGCATAGCAGTGATCGCAACCCGGCGAGACCTTCGTGCACCCGATCCACGGGTTGAAGGTGTGGTCGCACCATTCGATCTTGGTGTCGGCGGCCATCGCCTCAAACCCTCGTCGGCATGAGGACCGCCTTGAAGGCGGTGTCGGTCGGATCGGTCAGCAATGCCGGCCCGGCGCTGTCATTGAGCTGGAGCACGACCTCCTCGCCCTGCAGTGCCTGCAGAGTGTCAATCAGGTAGCGGCCGTTGAACCCGATGTGCTCGACGTCCTTGGGCACGTCGTGCTCGGCCTCGATGTCGAAGACGCTCTTGCCGAGATCGGCACTGACTAGCTCGCAGCAGATCTTCCCCTTGGGGAACGTCAGCTTCACCGCGCGGTACTTGCCGATGTTCAGCGCGGCCACCGCGTGGACGGCCTGCACCAAGTCGGCGCGGCGAAAGCGTGCGAAGTATTTGAGGTCGGTGGGGATGATCCGATGATAGTCCGGGTACTTGCCGTCAACCAGCTTGCCCGTGACCGAGAAGCCGATGCCGTCGAGATCGCCGCGCATGGCGATACGCGTGCCGCCAGCCTGCAGGGGAAGCGTGGGGCCTTCCTTGTTCGGCACCATCGTGCGGCCGTAGGAGAAGCGCACGCCGTCCTTGGTGCGGGCGAACCGGGCCATGACCAGATTGAGCCAGGCGCGGGGGATGATCGTATCGTTCGGGATTACCCCGTCTGCATCCGGCAGGGGAATATCGACGACGAGCAGGCGGTGGCCGTCGGTCGCGGCGAAGCGATAGGTCCAGTCCGACAGGTGACGGACGCACACGCCGTTGAGGTAGTAGCGCGTCTCCTCGGTGCTGATGGCCGCCATCACGCGCTTGAGCTGCTTGAGTTCGCCCGCACCCAGCGTCGCGCCGAACTCCTCGATCCCGACGCGATCGGGGAACGGGAAGTCGTCGGCGGGCAAGGTGCCCAGATCACTCGCCAGCTTTCCGGCCTCCAGTCGCACCGCCGCGCCCTCGTCAGGCTTGAGCGACACGGTGTCCCCGCCCGCCGTATTGATGGCGCTGCGGACCAGGCGCGGCTGGGGCAACGTGAAGTCGCCCGCATCGCCGGTGTAAGGCATCTCGGCGCAGGTCCAGTTGTCGAGGTCGGTGCCTTCGAGGCGGAGCACGCCGTTTGCGCTGACCTTGAGATTGCCAAGGATGGGGATGGTCCAGCGGCTGGCAACGACGGCCGCCGCCAGATCGAGGGCGCGGGAGAACTGCTTGCGGTCAACTTGGATCATGACAGGGATACCTCTCGGCTGGGTGTCAGTGGGCGCGCCCGGCGATCTCGTCGCGGGCCTTGCGCAGAGCGATGGAAATCAGGGCGGCAAGCTGTTCGGAGCTGGGCACCTCCGGCAGGCCGGTCACCCCCTTCCAGACGCGGCGGACATGCGCGGCGACGCGCTCCTCCTCGGCCTGGGTCAGATGAAGGGTGCCCGCGGCAGCACCGGAGGCCGCGGGCAAGGTGGGGACTTCCGGAACGCGGGGGGTGGGGGAGTTCCGGCCGGCGCTTTGGGAGAGAGGCGTGCCGGGCGCGATCATTCGCCGCGCTCCGGCACGTTGCGACCCGATCGGCTCGGGACAAAAAGGCAAAGGAGGAAGAGGGAGCCCATCGACGCGACGGCCGCAGCGATCCCGCCGCCGAGCGTCAGCCAGAAGGCATCCGACAGGATGAACGCGCGCGCCCGCTCGTTCTCCTCGGTCAGCTGATGCGACCAGGCGTCGATACCGAACAGCATCGCGAGGCCGACGGTGAGCACGAGAGCGTAAAGCCAGCGCATCACAGCACTCCCATCCGGCTAGCCACGAACATCATCATGTCGAAGGCGTTGTCGAAGATCTCGGTGCGGCCGTTGGTGAGAGTAAGGCGGATCACGCCGCCACCGCCTGCGCGGCGTCGCGCTTCTGTTCGAGGCCGGTCAGCAGTCGGCGCACGTCTTCCATGCGCATCGACACGAGGTCGACCTTCTCCGAGGCGTGGAAAGCCTCGTTCACGATGCCGTCGTGGTAGGCGCTGGCCTTCGAGAACGGGAACAGTCCGGCCTCGGCGATGTCGCGGGTGTATCCGCTGGCGCCACCCGTCGAGCCGCGCCGGTGCCACATGTGCCACTTGATCGACCAGATGAGCCAGCAGTGCTGATCGGCCGGGGTCGGAACCAGCTTGCGCAGGAACCGGCCGTTGCGGGTGCGGAGGCGCGGGATCTTCACGACGCCATCCGGGCCTTGATCGCGCTGGGAACGTCGAAGCCCCAGTCTTCGAGCGTCATCTCCGCCGCGATGATGGCGTAATCGAGCGCGTACTCGGGCTTCACGCCCTGCAGTTCGAGTGCGCTCAGAAGGTTCGCGATAACCCGCGCCGCGTCGACGCGGTCGTTATCGGCGGCCCGGCGCTCGACAAACACAGCAGTCTCGCTGCCGGTCGCGGTGCCACGGGTGACGGTGAGTGAGGATGCGCACTGCATCGGCTGTCTCCACAAGGGCGGTGTGCCCTGATGGAGAGAATGCTACGCTAGGTTTTCTAGCGCGTCAATAGCTTTTCTATCGTACCTATCAGTCGTCCCAGACGGGGTCCGGCCAGAAACCGTCGTCATTCTCTACCACTGATTCGGAAGTAACTTCGCGCCGTGGTGTCGGGAGCGCGGGCTCCTCGTCATCGAAGGCGACGCGGATCGCCGCCCCGTACTTCGTCGCCTCCTGGAAAATGGCTGTGATCGTGTGCCCGGCCGCCATGTGCTTACCCATGCGATAGGCGTGCTCGGCGCGCAGGTATCCCATCTGGACCCCACGTTCGGAGTAGACGGCGATCGCGCGTTCGTCGGCGGGGTTTTTGGGCTCGGGTCGCAGCTCGACCGGATCGCCTGGATCGCACATGGCGATCTCAAACTGCCGCGTCGGCCCGCGCCCCTTGTTCGGGAACGCCATGCCGACGACGGCGAGGGATTGCTGGGGCGGCATCAGGCAGTGAAGATGCCTTTGAGCGCCTTCCATTTCCGCTTGATGATGGACGGCGGCGCTCCCCATGCGCGATCCTCTTTCCAGCGTATTGCGGTCGCTTCGAATTCGGAAAATGCGCAGGGGTTGCCGTACGTTATGCGGGCCTGGACGATGTAATCTTTCATCGCCTCATAGTCCTTGATGTACGTGGTGTTGAACCAGGTACGGTACACGCACTCGTCGATGACGCCCTGCTGGATCGCCACGGCGGTCAATTCGTGAACGTTCAGGACGCGCCTGATGTACTGCGCCTCCTTGTCGTTGATTCGGTCCGATTTGCCGTACGTTGATGGCCGCACGTCACCAGCCTTGATCTTGTTGAACTCGGTGCGCGCATCAACGAGTTCGCGATCGGACTCCTGGTGAAGTATGAGGTCCATCGTTCCGCGACGCTTCGCCAGCGCGCGGTTATCGTTGATCACCGCAAATGCGGCGATGGCGGACAAAACTACGGCCCCGTTTTGAATGTCGGAGCCGTAGGTATGCCAAAACTGATAACTGGTGGTGATTACGCTCATTAGCGGGTTAGCCGCCAACGCCTTCACGGATGCGCATGTCAATCTCCCTCTGCACGTACTGGGTATAGGTTACCGGTGCCTATGTCACAAGCACCTTTGCGATAATCGTATGCCGTACGAAGGGTTAACGTTGGCCGAATGGAATGTTTCCGTATTTTTCAGCAAACCTTAAACCCGGCGACCAAGCCAAATGACGCGGCCAACAATGTGAATGTCCGTCGCATCGACCAAATCATCTTTCACCGCAGGGTTATCGGAAATGATTTCCACCTTGCCATCGGCGGCTGGACGAAGACGTTTGATCGCCCCGGCGCCGTGGATGGAGCACGCCCATATACGATCCCGCAGGTTCACCACGCGCTGAGTCGTGTCGATGACTACGGTGTCGTCGTTCATGAGCGTCGGGAACATGCTGTCGCCGTCGCCCCGGGCCACGAAAAGCTTCTCGTGGGGCGCGCGGGTAAGGCGGGAGAGCATGTCCGGGTCGAACTTGTACGTCCCCTCCTCGACATAGTCGTCGATGTTGGTGCCTGGCCCCATCGCGTAGCTGAGGTCGAACGAGCGTAGGGTGACGACGTTCTCGTCGCCTACGCTTTCAATTCCTTGCGGGAGGAGTTGTGCTTTTTGAGCCCACTTGTCTGCAGGTGATTGGTTATGGCCGCCCTCAAGTAGCCACAAGACAGGAACGTTGAAGGCTTGGGCGAGCTGGGCCGCGTGCTTCGTGAAGCCGTGTTGATCGTTCTCCAACGCCCGATAGCTCACCTCGTTCATTTTAACGGCTTTGGCTGCCGCCGCCTTGCTCTTAAATCCGGCCTGCGTTCGAGCCCATGCGAGGCGCCTGCCAGGGCTCGATAAATCGTCGTCTGTCATTTCCACGGCATAGCCCACCTCGACGCTAGAAATCCTATTGCTAGAAAAACTAGCGAGTGGTAGTTCGTGGCTATGAAACCTAGCACTCACCGGGCGCTTATCGACGCCCTCGGCGGGAACACTGCCGTCGCCAACGGGATCGAGGGCTGCACAGCAGTGCGCGTCGGGCAATGGAAGATCGGGAACCGCATTCCCGTTGAATACTGGCCCGACATCATTCGGATGGCTCACGCGAAAGACCTTTCGTCGATCAGCAGCGATTGGTTGATGAACACGGTCCGGCCGAGGCAGACTGCATGAGACCTCGCACCCGAGACGCGACGGACCATGCGGCGCTGCAGCTGATCTTCCGGCGCACGGCCTGCCCGTCGAACGACGCTATCGCCGCCGCCATCGGCGCGCGCGGGGCTGCGGCTGGTGCGGCCTGCCTCAAGCGCCTGGAAGCGAGCGGGCAGATCCGCATCGAGCGGCCGGTGAGCGGCTGGCGCGTGGTGATCGATCCCGAGTTCGGCATCAGGCGCGAAGGGGAAGACGCGTGACGCGCCGCCGCAAACCCCGCCGCGCTACCGGTCTCGAGACTTTCGTGGATCGCCGCGCGATGAAACGTGACGCACTCAGGCACGATCGGTGGCTCGCTTCGGCCGCGCTGCTCGCTGACGTGCAGGTCTCTCCCCTCTTCGACGCAATTACTGCGATGCGAGGATGCAAGACGTCGGAAATCGAGGAGGTCGATCATAGAGGCGCCGCCGCCGACATGATGAAGCCCGAGATGCTGCGTCCGTCCCGGGGGGCGGCGAGCGCGGAGTCCGACCAGCGCATTCGCGAGATGATCCGTGAGGAGATCATCGACTTCGCTGTGATGCAAGGCGGCGCTTCCGAAGTGATGCGCGAGCGTATTCGTGGCTGGATCACGGCTGACTGGGATCGGTTTCGGATTTCCTCCGCATCGCGAGGAATGGGCGCATGACGGCGCTCTGCCCCCACTGCAAGCGCGACATCAGCGACGGTGCCCTGATTGAGCGCGGCCGCTGGGCGCTGCTGCCTGGCATGATCTACCACGACGGCGAGTGCCAGCCGCTCCGGGGCGGGCCTTCGCTCGCGCTCTACGCCATCGCCCGCGGCAACGGCGAGTACGTCACCCATCACGATATGCCCGGCGTGGGCGAGGGTGAGCTGGCGTACCGCTACCGCATGATCCGCAAGGCGCTCGGCGAGCGCTGCCCCGTCACCTTCGTGCGTGGGCGCGGATACCGCTGGGCGGCTGGCGCATGAAGTGGGCCGGGGCCGCCATCCTTCTCTGGCTCGTGCTCGATGTCGTCGCGGGGCCGCTGCTGGTGCGGCTGGCTGCGCGCCGACGCCGCTCCGGCTGACTGCCGGCCGATCACAGGTTTTCGTTTCGTTCGCCCTCATGGGCTCCCTCTACTTCGCAGGTGCATCAAAAACATGGCTGGCATTTCTGCATCGCAGCAAAATTTGGCTGACAGGCTCGCCGAGGTCGTTCGCAAGATCGAGCGGGCGGGCGGCTCTGAGGCTGTCCACGATCTCGCCCGCAAGGTGGATGAAGAGGCTCGGGATATTCGGCGCTGGGCACGAGGCACGACCTTGCCCGGTCACGTGCTGGTGGCACTGCTGGACGAGCTACCCCGCCACTATGCTGACTTCCTGATCGGCGGCACGAGCTTGCGGCTGGTCGAGAGGGATGGAGCGGAGACCGCATGTGCGGTGCGGGCCATGGCCGCCACCGCGACGTTCGCGGCTGGAGTGGCGCGGCGCCTTGAGGATGGCGAGTTCTGTCACCGCGACGATGCCGAGAGCAAGGACGAGGCGCGCGAGACCATCACCATGCTTCAAAGCTACGTCGGGGAGTAGGACGATGGTGGGGGATGATCGCCTTTCCGAGATTCCGACGCCGGCCCCGACGCTGGAGGGGCTGGAGCAGGTCGTCGCGCTTGCCGAGAAGCGTCGCCGCCGCGCGCGCAAGAAGATGGCCGCCCTGGAGGCGGAGATCATCGCCGCCGATGCCGCCCACGAGCGCGCCGTCGCCGCGCGCACCGAATGGATCGCCAACAGCCGCGATCCCCAGATGATGATGTTCTGAGGCGACTATGGCTACAGCTTACACTCCGCAGGTCTACACCACGACCGAATGGTTCGCGAGCAGCGGGTTCACCGACGAGGAACCGTCGACGGCCAACGGCTACGCGCAGCGGCTGATCCGGTATATTCGAGATCCATCGACCGTGCGCGCCCGCGTCATGGATCGGTTCTCCTCGGCACCGCCGATCGAGAACATCCGCCAGTGGCGCAGCGACTGGGAGCGCCTGGTCGAGCATCGCAAATCCATGCGCGCGCCGGAGGAGTTTCAGGAAGAGGCGGGCCTTTCCTCCGACATCCCGGATGAAGATCCTGACGAGGTCTTTGCCCAGCTTGCCGCGCATATCGTCGTCGATCCGTTCACGCTTCCTGTGCCAGCCGCGCCAGCCCCGGCTGCGGAGTTCGCTCCGCCCGGCCGGAGCATGGACGACGAGCCCATCAACACGTCGGCGCGCAACCATCGCGAGGTGATTGAGCGCTGCGCGCGGAGGTTCGATCTCACTGCAGAGGCGCTGCTGGGAGGGTCACGTAAGCGTCCCATCGCTCGTGTCCGCCAGTTCACGGCGGCAGTGCTTCGCGCCCGGGGCAACAGCTATCCGCAGGTTGGCCGCTATCTCAATGACATGGATCACAGCACCGTGATCCATGCCGTGCGCGCAACCTTCTTCGTGAACATGCGCGATCCCGCGTTCGTCACGGCTTGGATGGCGGAGGCGCCCTGTGTCACCAAGTTCGCGCGCTCGCCCCAGGAGCTGGACATGCTCATGGGGGTGCGCGGGTGATCACCCTCCCCTTCCCGCCGTCGTCGCTCTCAGGACACGCCGAAGGCGTACACTGGGCCAGCAAGGCGAAGCTCACGAAGAAGTGGCGCGCATGGGCGTTCGCCGCGACGCTCGTTGCCAAGGTGTCAGGCCTTCCAGCCGACGGCGATATCGTAATCACCGTTACGTTCTACCCGCCCAACAGGCGCAGTGATCGCACCAACTTCGCCAACCGCATGAAGCCGATCTTCGACGGGATCGCCGAGGCTCTCAAGGTCAACGACCGTCGCTTTGTGCCGGTCTACAAATACGCCGATCCGGTGAAGCCGGGGCGGGTGGAGGTCTCGTTTTGAGCGATCTTCTCGCCCGCCTCATCCATGCAGGAACGCCCGCCGACCTCGTTGGCGAGGTGGCGATGCTGCTCGCCGAACAGAAGGTGCTGGAGCAGCGCCGGGATGGCGAGCGCCGCCGTAAGGCAAAGCAGCGCGCCGATGAGAAGGCTTCGGAAGCATGTCACGTGACGTCACGTGACGTCACGCCCTGTCACGGGACGTCACAGGACATCCCGGACAACACCTCCCTTTCCCTCCCTCCCCTTTCTTCCCCCCAGACCCCCCAACAAACCCCACCCACCCATACCCACCCGGAGGGGGAATCTCCGCGCCCGCGTAAGGCCCACCGATTTCCGAAGGATTTTCCGTGCCCCGACTGGGCGGAGCCGAGCGTCTGGGCCGATCTGCTCAAGAACCGGAAGACGCGGGGCCTGACCAACACCGCGACGGCGCACCGCAAATTCGTGCAGGCCGTCGAGGTGTTGGTCGACGACGAGTGGCCGCCTGGCCGCCTGCTGCAGGAAATCGTCGCCCGTGGATGGGCTGGAGCATACGACCCGAGGGAAACCCGCAATGACAGACATGGCCAATCACCCAACGCAGACCCGGACGCTTGGCGAGGTTCTGCCAGCCGTTCTTCCCCGCCCGCGGACGGTTTTCGAACCGAGCTTGAGCAACTCGCCTTCGGCACTGGTCGCCCGGCTCACAAATAGCCAGCTGGCTACCGCACAGGCCGTTGCGTTCGCGCCGTTGCCCGCCATTGCCCAGGCCGATGCCCAGTTCCTCGCACAGTCTCTTCTGATGCTGGATGTTCTCCCTCGCCGCCGGGACGACGAGCTAGGCGGCAAGCTTCGAGTCCGCGCCTACCAGATCGCGATCGGAGTGCGCCCCAAGGACGCCATCGAGTTCATGGTCGCAGAAGCTCTGCGCACCTGCCGGTTCTACCCGAGCACGGCCGAGTGCATCGCGATCCTGTCGCGTTGGGAGCGTAGTGACGAGGCGGTGCGCGTGCGGCGCGAGGCATCGGCCGCCGTACGCCATGAGCGGCAAGCCCGGTTCGATGAGATGATGGCTCGCCTCGCGGCCGGTGAGGTCGAGCAGGCGGAGATCGATACGCTGCCGGTCAGCTGGCTGAAGATCGCTGAGACGCGCTCGCACCTTCGGCGGGAAGAGGATGGCCGGTACACATCGCGGGTACGGGCATGATCCGCGTCAGCGCCCACGCGCTGGACCGCTATCGCGAGCGGGTCCGTATGGTCAGCTACGAGGAGGCGCGCGCCGCCCTATCAACCCCGCTGATCGAGGCCGCTGCCGCGTTCGGCGCGCGGTATGTCCGGCTCGGAACGGGCCATCGCATCCTGATCAACGCCGGTGTCGTCGTGACCGTGATGCCGGTTGAGCAATACCGTCGCCAGATCCGGCGGCATGGCCTTGGTCGATACGGTCGGGGCAGCGAATCCAGCAGATACTACGAGGGGGAATGACCATGCGCTCCATCAATCCGCGCACCGGCACGGAAATGACGCCGAACGAGACCATCATCTATGACGAGCTTTGCCGCGTGGCAGAGGCGGGCGAGGCGTGCCCGAACTATCTCGACCTCAACGAGCTGATCGGCGCCGAGTCGTCGTCGACGTCGCCCAGCATCGTGAAGCGGCTTGAGGATCGCGGGCTTATCACGGTGATCCGGTTCCAGCGATTCAGGCAGGTGAAGATCTGCGCTACGGGCCATTGGACCATGAAGGCGCCGAACCAGAAGACGACCAGTGCCCACGTGCCGCGCGGCTGCGGCGCGGGCTCTCGCGCGGGTGGCAAGGTGCGCGTGAGCCGAGGGGCGATCTGATATGGAGCCGTTCGTGGCACCGGAGCCGCTGACGGGCGAGCTCATCGAGCACTGGCACCGCCGGTGCGTTTATGATCTGCAGCGCTGGGCGAACGAAGTCGTGTCGGCTGAGATCGCGCGCCTACGTGACGCGGGACATCTCCCGCCGCTACCGGAGGGCGCTCCTCGGTGAAACTCCAGCCAAAACAGGAGCGGTTCGTCGAGGAGTTCCTTGTCGATCTGAACGCGACGGCGGCCTACATCCGCGCGGGATATCGCGCGCGGGGCAACAGCGCCGAGGCCAGCGCCTCGAAATTGCTAAGAAATCCCAAGGTTCAAGCGGCTATCGCGGCGGCGCGGGAGGCGTTGAGCGAACGCACCGAGATCACGCAGGACATGGTGCTGGAACGGTGGTGGATGATCGCCACCGCCGATCCGAACGACGTGGTGCAGTTCCGCCGCACGTGCTGCCGGTACTGCCATGGCGAGGGCCACCAGTTCCAATGGATCGACGTCGAGGAGTTCACCGCCTCGGTGCGCCTGGCTATGTCGACGGCCGCAGACGACGGCCCGAAGGCCATCCCCAAGGACGACGGCGGCTTCGGCTACGACAACAAGGCTGACCCGCATCCCGGTTGCCCGCAATGCTTCGGCGAGGGCAAGGCGGAGGTGCATGGGAAGGATACGCGCCACCTCAAGGGTGCTGCGCGCCTGCTCTACGCCGGGGTGAAGCTCACGCAGTCAGGCTTCGAGATCCAGATGCGCAATCAGGACAAGGCGCTGGAGAACGTCGCGCGCCACCTCGGCATGTTCAAGGACAAGCTGGAGCTGGAGGTAACCGACGACCTTGCCGCCGTCCTTGCGGCCGCACGGGAGCGTGCCATTGGCAACCGCGGCTAAACTGCAGAAGGCTGATTTCAAGCGTCAGGTCGCCGAGGACATCGGCGCGTTCACGCACGACCCGCTCGGCCACGCGATGTACGCCTATCCGTGGGGCAAGGCGGGGACCGAGCTGGCCGACAAGGAGGGCCCGCGCGAGTGGCAGCGCTGGGTCATGGGCGAGATCCGCGACCACCTGAGCAATCCCGAGACGCGGTTCGATCCCCTGCGCATCGGCATCGCCTCGGGCCACGGTATCGGCAAGTCGGCGCTCATCTCCATGCTCGCCAAGTGGGGCATGGATACCTGCGTTGATACGCGCATCGTGGTGACGGCCAACACCGAAGGCCAGCTCCTCACCAAGACGGGGCCGGAAATCGCCAAGTGGTTCCGCCTCGCCATCAACAACGACTGGTTCAAGGTCAACGCGACGTCGATCGCGTCCACCATGGTCGGGCACGACAAGGGCTGGCGCCTCGACCTCGCCACCTGGTCGGAGCACAACACCGAAGCATTCGCGGGCCTTCACAACGAGGGCAAGCGGATCATCCTGATCTTTGACGAGGCGTCCGGTATCCCGCCGGCCGTGTGGGAGGTCGCCCTCGGCGCGCTCACCGACGCCAACACCGAGATCATCTGGCTCGCCTTCGGGAACCCGACCCAGAACACCGGCGACTTCCGCGAGTGCTTCGGCAAGAACCGGAAGCTCTGGAAGACGAAGCAGATCGACAGCCGCACGGTCGAGGGCACGAACAAGAAGTACCTGCAGGAGATCGTCGACACCTACGGCGAGAACAGCGACATCGCCAAGGTGCGCGTGCGCGGCATGTTCCCGTCCGCGTCCTCGATGCAGTTCATCGGCTCCGAGCTGGTGCAGGAAGCCCAGCGCCGCCCGATCCCGGTCATGCTGGGCACCGAACCGCTGATCTATGGCCTCGACTGCGCCCGCTTCGGCGACGACACCAGCGTGCTCGCCAAGCGCTGCGGCCGCGACGCGCGCACGCGGCCGTGGAAGCGGTGGCATCACATGGACAGCATGACGATCGCGGCCGACGTCGCGCTCCAAGCACAGTCCGAGCACCCCGATGCGATCATGGTGGATGCTGGCAACATCGGCGCGGCTATCATCGACCGCCTGCGCCAGCTACTGCCCGACATCCCGGTGTTCGAGGTGTGGTTCGGCTCCACGAAAGTCCGCCAGGCCATGTTCAACGGCTCGCCCACCAACGTCTACAACAAGCGCACCGAGATCTGGACGAACCTGCGCGACTGGCTGCGCACCGGGTGCATCCCCGATGACCAGGTGCTTGAGGACGATCTCACCGGCCCGCTCTACAGCTTTGGCGGTGATGACGTCTCCATCATGCTGGAGCGCAAGAAGGACATGAAGAAGCGCGGCCTGTCGTCCCCGGACGATGGCGACGCGATCGCCTGCACCTTCGCGGAGCCTGTCGCACCCCGCAACGTGCCGGGCTATCTCAATCCTGCGAACTACGGACGAGGCGGAAGCGACGGACGCTATGATGAACTCGACTAGGCTGCCGTTCGAGTCCTGGCTCGCCCAGCTCGCGCCCAAGGGCTACGACGACGAGTGGATCGGGCGAAACATGGATCTGCTGCGCCGCCGCTGGGAGGCGGGCATCGAGATGCAGCTCATGCCCATGCCGCCAGTGCCGCGTATCCGTGATCGGTATGAGGAGCTTTAGGTACCGCCTTGCCCGGCGCCTTTGCGGCCCGCATATGAACCTTACTAGGGGCTTTGACGCGGGGGTCGTGTGGTTTGTTCGGTTTTATGGTCTTCATTCACTTGGGAAGCGTTCGCCACACTAACGACCGGCGTCTCTGCCGTGACAGGAGCGGTCGTGATCGGTCGCCGCCAGGTTAAAGTCACGGAGGAGCAGGCGCGAATTACCGGCAGGCAAGCGGACATTATGGATCATCAGGTGGAAGTCGAGCGAGCGAAACTTCGAGCTGACTTGTATGATCGCCGCCTCGCGGTGTTTAAGGCGTGCCAAGCATACGTTCGTGAAACGACATCCGTGCCATTCGATTTTGAGGCATCTTTCGAGACCGCTCAGGAAATAAGTGACCGGCTTGAAGAAGCGGAGTTCTTGTTTGCCGGTGATGTCAGAAATGAAATACGAGAAGTTTCGAAGCGCGCTGACGCAATTGTAAAAGAACGGATTATTCTCCTTCAGCTTGCCAGCTCGGAGGCTAAAAGATTGATGCCGTCATCGAAGTATTATCAACAAAAGGAGAAGATAGCGAATCTAGCAAATGCGTTGCGTGACGAACTTCCCGGGCTATCTCAGATAATGGGCGAAGAGATGCGCCTGTATATTCCGCGCGGCAATTCTCGCGGCGATTCAACGCCCAGCTGACCCGACGCATACCGCCTCCTGACCACAGGAGGCATTCATGGACTTCGGCGCAGCTATCATGGCCCTCAAGGCGGGCCGCCGTGTCGCCCGCGAGGGCTGGAACGGCAAGGGGATGTTCCTCTTCCTCGTCCCCGGTTCGCAGTTTCAGGTAAACCGCGCACCTCTCCTCGGGATCTACCCCGAGGGCACGACCATCAGCTATCAGCCGCACATCGACATGAAAACGGCGCAGGACACTGTCGTGCCCTGGCTCGCGTCGCAGAGCGATGTGCTCGCGGAAGACTGGGAGCTGGTGGACTAGTGTTCGCCGCCCTGCTCATCGCAGCGCTGCTGCTGGCCGCCCTTTACAGCGGCGGCATGTGGCTCTGGATCGTCGTCGTGATGATCCAGGACCGCGCCAGGCTCTCGCGCGCCGACCTAATCGAGTTCGAGCGCCAGGCCTTCCACCTCGGCATCTGCTTCATCCTCGCCCTTGGCTTCGCCGGGCTCATCATGGGAGCACGCTGATGTGCACCAGCACACCCGACATCGCGTCTGTCCCTGAGCGGCAGGCGATGAAGCTGCCGGACAACGGCGCGCCTGAGGGCTCGACCGACAACAGCCGCCAGCGCCGCGCGATCATCGCTGGGCTGATGACGTCGCCGCAGGGCACCATCGGCTCGCCGTCGGTCGGGACGCCGACGCTCGGCTGATGGAGAAGCTGCGCGAGCATTGCGACCAACGCCTGAGGGCGATGAAGTCAGTCCGCGCCGATTACGTGGCGGAGTGGAACGACATCGCCCGCTTTGCGCAGCCGGCGCGCTCGCGCTTCCTCGGCAGTGACCAGAACAAGGGCACCAAGCGGCGCATCCGCAACAACAAGCTGTTCGATCCGCACGGCATCGAGGCTTTCCGCACGCTGACCAACGGCATGACGTCGGGCCTGACCTCGGCCTCGCGGCCGTGGAAGGTGCTCAAGATGGCGAACGAGGAGCTGAATGCGCTCCCCGGCGTGCGCACCTGGCTCGCGGAGTGCGACAAGGCGATCGACGCCTTCCTCGCTCGCACAAACTTCTACGGCGCGGCCAAAGCCGGTTACGGCGAGATGGGCCTGTTCGGCACTGAGGCGTGCGTCATGGTGGAGCACTGGTTCCACGGCGCCGTGTGCCACAGTCTGACCGCTGGCGAATACTGGATCGCCCTGTCCGACGCGCTGGTGCCGGATACGCTCGCCCGCGAATGCACCATGACGGCGCGGCAGATCGTCCAGACGTTCAAGTCGAAGACGCCGCAGCTGATCATGGATGCCTACAAGGGTAATCGCGGCGACGAGACGTTCACGTACTTCAACCTCATCGAGCCGAACCCGTCGCACAATCCCATGCGAATCGGTTCGAAGGCGTGGCGATCTGTCTACTGGTGGGACGGCGATGCGGCCGACGCCATCATCGACGTGCGCGGCTATGACGAACAGCCGTTTTGGGCGCCGCGCTGGGACGTCGTCGGCGGCGATACCTATGGTGTGTCGCCCGGCATGGAATGCCTGCCCGCGCTGCGCGAGCTGCAGATGCAGGCCAAGCGCCGCAACGAGGCCATCGACCGCTTGGTGAAGCCGGAGATGCTGGCGAAGCAGGGCGTTCGCCTCACAGGCCAGCCCGGCAACGTCATCAGCGTTGGTCAGGCGATGGATCAGTACTCGGCGATGCCCGCGTACCAGATGCCTTATCAGGCGGTCGATGCCATCAGCCAGGAGATCGAGAAGTGCCGCCTGCAGATCGACGGCCTCTCGTTCGCTGACCTGTTCAACGCCATCACCAACATGCGCGGCATCCAGCCGCGCAACATGGAAGAGATCGCGAGCCGCAACGAGGAGAAGCTGACCCAGCTCGGCCCCGTAGTCGAGCGCGCCAGCAACGAAAAGCTGCAGGTCGTGATCGACCGCACTTTCGGCATCATGTCGCGCGGCCGGCTCCTGCCGCCGGCACCCGATTCGCTCGCCGAGATGCCTGGCGCCGAGATCGGCGTCGAGTTCGTCCCCATCCTCGCCCAGATGCAGCGCGCCGTCGGCATCGGCCAGCTCGAACGCGCCGTCGGGTTCGTCGGCAACGTCGCGGGCGCCAAGCCGCAGGTGCTCGACAACATCGACGAGGACGAGATCACCCGCGAATACTTCGAGCGCCTGGGCGTCACCGGCAAGGCCCTGCGCGACAAGAACGCGGTCGACGAGATCCGCGCCCAGCGCGCCCAGCAGCAGCAGATGGAGCAGGCCGCCGCGATGATGCCCGCAGCGAAGGACGGCGCCGATGCGGCTCGCCTCCTTTCCGAGACCCGCGCGGGCGGCGTGCCGGTGCTCGATACCATGCTTGGAGCCTGACTTGCGCGAACCGCAGGATCTATCGGGCGATTATAACACCCAGCTTTCACCCGAAGATGAAGCGAAGTTTCAGGCGTGGGCGAAGGCCAGCGGCCGCGAGCGTGACACGTTCGACTATGACCTGCGAGGTGCATGGAAGGACAATGCTCAGGAGGCAGCTAACGGCCACCTTCCCGACACCTACAAGAAGCCGAACCACCCCACGTTCTCGCAGGAGAGCAAATACAGCACTCACGAGCTGCAGGGCGGGCGCTGGGTTGAGAAGAAAAGCGGCAAGTGGGCATTCGTGCCCAGCTCGACGAACCTGAAGAACATGGGCGTCGACGGCCTCTCCCGATACTTCCAGGAGCGCGAGCCTGACGCCGAGCTAGACCTCCCCGCTGCTGCGCAGCTCTATCCGAATTCCTACAGCAAATGAGCGACGCCACCCACGAGGACATGGCTGTCCTGCTCAAGCTCCCTGAGTTTCGCCGCTTTCTTTTCGCCGCGATTCAAAGCGCTGGAATCCTCGGCCATGAGGGTCCTGCTCATGGGCACACACCGCGTGATCTCAGCTTTGCCGAGGGACGTCGCAGCCTGGGGTTCGACATTCTGCAGCTGGCCCATCGCGGCCAGCCTGAAGAGGTCCGCGCCTCCGATCCCGGTGCGCTCGTGACCCTCAATGCAGCGATCCTCGCAGCTGTGAACATTTCCAAGGAGAAGGCCCGTGGCAAACGCAACAACGACACTCGCAGATTTGATGAGCTCAACGAGGATGGCTAGCGCCGCCTCGCTCGCTACGCCCTTCGGCGGCATCCGTCCGACGGCGATGGAGCGTGCTCGCGGCCGCCTGCTCCGCGCACCCGATCACGATTCGTCCACCGGCGGCGGTGACGCAGGCCAGTCGGGCGGCGAAGGCGGAGAAGCGCAGGGAGATGGCGGCGATGCAGCGACCACCGAACAGCCGGCCCAGACCGACGCAGCGCCCGGCGAAGCAGCGCAGGACAAGACCGGCACCGAAACCGACACCTCGCTCCTCGGCGGAGATCTGACGGAAGGCGGCGATAAGGGCGGTGAAGGCGCCAAAGGAGACGAAGAGGCCCCGGCCGAGCGCATCGTGCCCGAGAAGTACGAGATCGCGATCGAGGGCATGGACCTCGACCAGGCCGCGCTCGATGAGGCCAGCGAAGTCTTCAAGGAAGTAGGCCTGACCAACGACGAGGCGGTGAAGCTGATGCCCGCCGCCGCGAAGTTCAAGGAGCGGGTCGAAACCGCCACGCTGCAGCAGCTCGTCGACGCGGGCGCGGTGCAGAAGGCTGGCTGGCTCAAGGAAACCAAGGATCACCCCGACATCGGCGGGGCGAACCTCGAACAGACGCTGCACCTTGCGGGGAAGGCGTTCGATCACTTCGGCATCGAGGCCGGGTCGGACTTCCGCAAGCTGCTCACCGAAACCGGCTTCGGCAATCATCCCGAGATGGTGCGCATCATGCGCGGCGTCGGCGAGATGCTGTCGGAAGACGGATTCCCGCGCTCCGGTGCGGGAGAAGCCAAGAGCGATCCGCTCACTCAAATGTACCCCAACAACCGTAGGAGCAAGTAGCTATGGCTCTTCTCGCATCCACTGCGCTGACGTGGGCGGACCTGCTGACCAAGCAGGGCGCCGACGGCAAGATTGCACCCGTCGCCGAAGTGCTCAACCAGCACAACGTCATCATGCGCGATGGCGCTTTCGTCACCTGCAACAAGGGCACCGAGCACGAAACCCTCGTGCGCACCGGCCTGCCCAACGTCGCATGGATGACGATCGGCGGCTACGTCACGCCCTCCAAGAGCGCGACCCGTCCGCAGAAGTTCGCCACCGGCTTCGCGCGTTCGATGTCGCAGGTTCCTCAGGATATCCTCGACCTCGCCGACGACGAGGCGGCGCTGCGCCTTTCCGAGGCCAGCACGCATCTGGAGGCGATGGCCCAGGAATTCGAGTTCATGTTCTTCAACGGGAACACGGGCACGAACCCCAAGGGCTTCGACGGCCTCGCCGCGTATTACAACTCGCTGCCGGTAGCGACCAAGAACGCCTCGAACCAGGTGATCGGTGCCGGTGGCGTCGGCGCTGACAACACTTCGATCTGGCTCGTGCGTCACGGCGAACAGCAGACCTCGCTGCTCGTTCCCAAGAACATTCCGATGGGCATCCAGCGCGAGGACAAGGGCCAGCAGCGCGACGAGGACGGCGATGGCGGCATCCGCTACGTGCAGGAGGAGCAGTTCACGCTGCACTCGGGCGTCGCGGTCAAGGACTGGCGTGCGAATTCGCGCGTCGCCAACATCGACGTGTCGGCTGCGATGGACGGCACCGTTGACGTCATGGAATACATGGTCAGCGCCTACCACCGCGCCCGCATGCCCAAGCATAACTGGGACGTGAAGGACTCTGCGTTCCTTGGTTCCAAGGCGTGCTGGTACATGAACAGCACCATGTTCGAGATCCTCGACAAGCAGTCGCGCAACGTGACGCTCAACCCTGCCCTGCAGCTCACCATTCGTGAGATCCAGGGCGAGGAAGTGACCATGTTCCGCGGCTGTCCGATTCGGGTCACCGACGGCATCACCAATGCCGAGGCGCCGCTGGCCGCGGCGTAAGCCAGGCCGATTACTCCGGGTGTGGTTCGCCGCCCCGGAGCCCTCTAGGGAGACAAGACAATGGCTCTTTTCGACGAAGCCGGCCTGTTCAGCGAAGATCAGGCCATCACCGTAACGGCGCGCTCGACCAACATCATCGACTTCGGCGCGCCGGAAACCCCCATCGGCAACGTTGGCCCGGTCGTCGGCGACCTTGGGCTGTCCGAGATCGAGATCCTGGTGCAGGTCACCGAGGCTTTCGTGGGGCTGACCTCGCTCGCGGTCGCGATCCAGTTCGACGATGACGTTGCGTTCGGCTCGCCCACGACGCTCATCACCAGCCAGCCGGTTCCGGTCGCCAACCTGAAGGTAGGCTACAAGTTCCGCGTGCCCGCCCAGATCCCCGAGGGTGCGCTGGAGCGCTACGCCAGCCTCAACTATGTCGTGGCCGGTGGCCCCGCGACGGCCGGTAAGGTCTTCGCCGGCATCGTTGCCTCGCGTCCGGGAGCAGTCTGATGACCCAGTATCGCGCAATCACCCGTGGCCAGTCCTCGGACGGCCGGTGGCGCCAGGCGGGCGAAGTCTTCAACGACGACGGCCCCAAGGGCGCATGGATGCAGGAGCTGGACAAGGACGGCAAGCCGGTTCCGGACAAGAAAAAGTCCGGGAAGGCAGGCAAGTCGCCCGCTGCTCCTGCGCCGTCGGAACCGGTTGACGCGTACAGCAAGCTCAAGCCCGAGGAACTGAAGGCCGAAGCTGTGAAGCGCAAGATCGCGGCCGACGGTCTCGACGACGAAGCGATCATCAAGGCCCTCCGCGAAGCCGACGCGGAAGGCTGACGAGGGAAGGCCCGGGCGACCCTCTCCCGCCCGGGCCGACTTCGCTATGCAGCAGCGTCAAAGCAACCCCCTCAACCAGTCCAGCCAGCCGGTGCGGCGCGAGCAGGTCACACCAGGGCCGGTTCGAGCGGCATCGGTGAAGCAGGTTAACGCACTCTCGGAGCGAGTTGACGCGGCCGAGGCCAGCATCACCGCGCTGGACAGCCGCGCCGATGCGCTTGAAGCCGGGGTCGTTGCCCTCGACGGCAGGCTCGACACGGCGGAGGCCGACATCGATGCGCTGCAGGCCGCCATGGTGGCCGCGCATGATGGGCACCTGACCCTCAGTGTCCGCGCCGTCACCGCCAACACGGCAGTCAATGCCACCGACTACCTCATCCTCGTCGATGCCACGGCCGGAAACGTCACCGTCACCATGCCCGCGCCGCAGAATGGTCGGCAGCTGTGCGTCAAGCGCATCGATGCCAGCGCGAACACGGTGTCGATAGCGGCCGCTGCGAACATCGACGGCGCTGCCTCCAAGGCGATCACCCCGCAGTACGCCAGTCTCACCGTGATGTGCGACGGCGCTACGTGGTGGATCGTATGACCTTCAAGCCGGATGCCGCCTCCATCAGCGCAATCCCGCAGGCATCGACCGCGACCCCGGCGACGGAGCAGATCGGCGGTGCAGCCGGTAGCGCGCCCATGCGCTTTTCGCAGGAGGGCCACGCCCATCCGCGCCTGACCAGCACCACCTATGTGACGCTCGGCAGCAACGGGCAGGCATTTGCCCTGTTCTCGCGCAGCTTCACCAACAAGCCGGGGCTCAACCTCACCGAGACCGATGCAGCGGCGGGTTCGCAGCCGCTATCGTTGCGCGGCCTGACCTGGCAGCAGGATGCCAACGGCAAGTACTACGGCGTCACCGTCGAGGGCATGCGCGCCCGCGCGCTGCCCCAGCTCTCGGTTGTGTCCGGAATTCTGACCGCCGTCATCACCGGCGTGAACTCCATCGTTACCGCCCTGACCGGCTACAACGTCTTCGGCGGCCCGGCCGTCGGCGCGACGGTATCCGTTATTGCCGTCGCCCGCTCGGACGTGGCGGCCACCTGAGCGATTCAACGGGCGCGGGCATCGCCGTACATCCGCCGCACTGGCATCTTTCACCAATGGTCCCGGAGAACGTCATGCATCGCATCTTCACCCACATCGCCGCCGCCGCCCTCGGGGTCTGCGCCCTCGCAAGAGCTTCGATCGATTTCGTGGCGGTCGTCGCATCCGATATCTCGAGAGTGGTTCTCAGCGCCGTCGCCGCTCTGGTCGACCTTGTCCCGGCTTTCGCCACCGGCGATGAATTCCGCTTCGCCAACTCGCACCCCCGCTCGATCTTCGAGACCCGGCGCGCCGGCTTGGCCTGAGGGCCAGCCTACAGCTTGAGGGAGGGCGGTCAGCGATGGCCGCCCTTTTCGTATGGGCGTCGCGATTCAACGTCCCCGCCCTGCGCCATACACCCGCCCCATGGCCAGCCTGATCGAACTCTGCAACCGGGCGCTCGCGAACATCGCCAAGGGCGAGATCGCCAGCCTCAACGAGGCAACGCCCGAATCGAAGCAGTGCGTCCGCTTCGCGCAGCCGCTCCTCAACGAGATGATCGCGTGGTCGGACAACATGCCACTCGGCCGCCGCCGCGTGGTTCTCGCCGAGCTGGTGAACGATCGCCCGTCCGAATGGCTTTACGCCTACGCCAAGCCGTCGGACATGGAGACGCCTCTCGCGATCCGCCGACAGGACGACCCGGCCACGTGCCTGCCGGAGGGCGGGCCATACAACTTCCCACTGCAGGACGGTCAGGCCCTGCGCTTCATGCTGGAGGGCGACAAGCTCTACAGCAACGTCGCCACCGCTACGCTCATCTACACGGCGAACAGCCTGCAGGCATCCGAGCTGGGCGGGTTGATGCAGGAGGCATTCGTCAACGAGTTGTCGGTGCGGATTTCCATGCCGCTGACCAAGGACCCCAAGGTCAAGCAGGCTCTTATCCCGCTCGCCCGCGAATCGCGCGGCAATGCCATCGCCCACGAAGAGAACAAGATGCCGCAGCGCCAGGTGACCTATGTGTCCGAGGCGGAACTGGCCCGCATGGGCATGCTCTGATGGCGAATTTCCGCAGCGCTCAGCCGAATTTCAGCAAGGGCGAGCTTGCTCCGCACCTCCACGGACGGTTCGATGTCGACGCCTACACCTCGGCGGTCAAGCGTGCCCGCAACGTCATGGTGCTCAAGTACGGCGGCCTGACCAAGCGGCCCGGCACGCACCTGGTTGCGGAGGTGTTGGACTACAGCATGCCGAACCGCCTCCTCCCGTTCCAGTTCTCCCTGACCCAGACCTATGCCCTTGAGATGGGGCACGGGTACATGAGCCCCTGCGCCTTCGGCGGCCGCCTCATCGAGACGGAACTGACCATCACCGCGATCACAAACGCGGCGCAGGCCCGGGTTTCCGCCGCGTTTCACGGCTACACTGTCGGCAACCGCGTCTTCCTGACCGGCATTGCGGGCGCGCTGGGCGATTTCCTCAATGGCCGCGTGTGGAAGGTGACCAGCGTGATCGATGCGGGGAGCTTCACCATCAACGCGAACACGACCGGCCTTGCAGCCTTCACAACGGCGGAGGGTGGCGTCACCCGCACCGAGGCGCCCGACCCCGATCCGGTCGATCCCGTTGTTCCGCCGGTCGTTCCGCCTCCTACCCCGCCGGTCATCGCGCCCGGTGGCAGCTGGAAGCGCGACTACTACGCCGAACCGGATCCGCTCTGATGGGTGTCGCGCGCGTCTATCAGGTGGGCTCGGCCTATAACGGCAGCGAGCTGGCGGATCTCGATTACGAGCAGACCGCCGATACGATGTACCTCGCCCACATCGATCATGCCCCGGCCAAGCTGGTTCGCGAGGGTCATACGCAGTGGGAGTTCATCGACGTGACGTTCGGCCCGGCGCTGGACCCGCCGACTGGCTGCGCGGCCGTCGCCACCACGCCCAACGTCGACGACGAGAACGACGGCGAAAACTACTTCCCGCAGCCGGCGCGGTACTGCGTGACGACCATCGACGAGAACGGGCTGGAAAGCCGCGCTTCCAACGTGGCCGCCGCGACCAACGATCTGACGCTCAAGCGTAACTACAACACGATCACCTTCACCGCGCCTGCCAGCGGCGGGGATCGCTACAAGGTCTACAAGGCGGAAAACTCGCAGTTCTTCGGATACATCGGCACGACCGAGAGCCTGACGTTCCGCGACGACAACATCGGACCCGCGCTCGATCAGGCCCCGCCGGAAGCCTACAACCCGTTCGGCGAGACCGCGTCCGACTACCCCTCGACCGTGACGCTGTTCGAGCAGCGCTCGATGTGGGCACGCACCCGCAACGCCCCCAACGCGGTCTACACCTCGCGATCGGCCGAGCTGGAGAACATGGATCGCTCGCAGCCGCTGCGCGAGAATGACAGCCTCTCGTTCACCATCGTCGCGGGGCGCGTGAACTCGATCAACCAGCTGGTCAGCACCACCGGTCTGCTCGCGCTTTCGTCCGATTCCATCTTCACGATCGATGGCGACGGCCAGGGCGGCATCCTCGTCGGCAACTCGCCGCCGTCGCCGAAGCGGCAGATCGGGCGCGGCGCCTCGCGGCTCCCGGCGATCGTCGTCGACAACGTGGTGTTCTACTGCCCGTCGGTCGGCAACACCGTGCGCACCATCTTCTACTCGTTCGATGTTGACGGCCAGAAGTCGAACGACGTGTCGATCTTCTCCCCTCACTTCTTCGAGGGCTTCTCCATCGTGTCGTGGTGCTATGCGCAGGAGCCCCGGTCGATGATCTGGGCCTGCCGCTCCGACGGCGCGCTGCTGTGCTTCACCTGGGAGCAGGAGCAGAACGTGTGGGGCTGGACCCTGTGCGAGACCGACGGGAAGTTCCTCGACTGCATCTCGATCTCCGAGGACGGCGAGGACCGGGTGTATTTCATCGTCGAGCGAGACGTGCAGGGCACGACCAAGCGCTTCGTCGAGCGGCTGGCGCCGCACCTGTGGTCCGACGTGTCCGACTGCGTGTTTCTCGACTGCGCCGTCTCGGCTCAGTTTGAGGAGCCGCGCGCCACCTTCACCGGTCTGTGGCATCTGGAGGGCCGCACGATCGCCGGGCTCGCCGACGGCGTCGCGGTGTTCAACCTGGTCGTTGCGAACGGCTCGGTCACGCTGCCGTCGATCAAGCCCACTGCCAGCAAGGTCACCTTCGGCATCCCGTTCACCGCGGATATCCAGACCCTGCCGCTGCGCATGAACGTGCCGGGCAGCGGCTGGAACGTAGGTCGCATCCAGCAGCCCGGCGACGTGGTGCTTACGCTGCGCGATAGCCGATCGGTCATGGCCGGGATCAGCGAGCAGCACCTCAACCTCATCAAGAGCCGGGTCGACGAGGCATACGGCGCGCCTGATGACCTGATGACTGGGGACTACATCGCGACGATGGAGAACATCACGACGGATGGCATCAACGTGCTGATCCGCTCCACCGCGCCGCTTCCGCTCACCGTCCTTGGTATCGCGCCCGACGTGGTGCTCCACGGTGGATAGCCGCGTCACGGTGGTCCCGGCGGAGCGCCGCCACATCACCACGATCGCCAACCGCCTGCGTGACATCGACCAGGAGGAATGCGCTGCCATGGGCCGCACCGCCAAGGCGGCCTTGCGGCTGGCGCACACGACCAGCGCGAAGGCGTGGACCGCGATCGTCGATGGGCGCCCCGAGGCGATGTTCGGCGTCGTCGTCGAAGATCTGATCAGCGGAATCGGCACGCCGTGGTTTCTCGGCACCGACGAGGTCTATCGCCACGGGCGCGAGCTGCTGATGTGGGGGCCGGGGTTCGTCTCGCGACTGAGCGATTCATCGCCGACGCTGCGCAACCTAGTGTCGGCCCGCAACCGCCAGGCGATCCGCCTTCTGGAGCGCTGGGGTTTCACGGTCGAGGAGAACGAGGTGGTCGTGCGCGGCGTGGCATTCCGTCATTTCGAGAAGGTGAGCGCCTGATGTGCGGGCCCGCAGCACCAATCATTGCGGCTGGCCTCGCTGCCGCCAGCGCTGCGACCGGCGCGCTCGCGGCCAACGCGCAGGCGCGGTTTCAGGCGAAGATCGCCGATCGCAACGCGGCCATGGAACGCGAGGCGGGTCAACAGGAGCTGCAGAACACCCGCGAGGCCGCGCTCGACCACTATCGCAAGGTCGGCCAGCTCAAGGGTGCCCAGCGCGCGCGGGCCGCTGCCGCCGGTGTCGGTGTGGATTTCGGGACGGCCGCCGACGTGGTTGCCGATACCGAGATGCTGAGCCGCGAGGACGTCGGCCGTATCTACCGCCAAGGCGCGGAGAACCTGCGCGGTCATGACATCGCCGGCTCGAACTACAAGGGGCAGGCCGCTGCGTCGCGCCAGGCAGGTAAGGCGGCCTTGGTCAAAGGTGCGTTCGACGCGGGCTCCTCGCTTCTCAGCGCCGCCAACCAGTACAGCAAGATGAAGGCAGGGAGCCAGTAATTGCCCCGCGTCCCTAACTATCAGCCTGGGCAGGTCGGCCCCGTTCGCACCACGGGCGAGCGCTTTCAGGCACCGAGCGGCCCCGGCGCGGCTGGCATCCTCGCGGAGGGTCTGGCTGGCGCATCGCGGATCTTCAGTCAGCAGGACCAAATCAACGCCGAGAACGACGAGACCCAGTCGCGTCTCGCGCTCGCGCAGGCCCGGAACCAGTACGCCAGCGCCGTCGACCAATACAAGGGGACCAAGCTGGGCGCTGCCCGCGCCGGGCAGGAGGGCTTCGACAAGGGCCTAGACCAGATCCGCGAGGGCGCGCTCAAATCTGCCACCTCTCCCCGCATGCGCCGCATGATCGAGGAGGGTTTGCTCGACATCGACGGCACCGCGCGCCGCATGGGGGCCAGCCATGCCCTGGGCGAGAGCCGGGCGGAGACGTCCGCGAGCTTCCAGATCGAGCAGGATTCGCTGATTGATGCAGCGGTCTCGTCAGATAGCCCGCAGTTCCGCGACCAATCCGGGCTCCAGTTGCGTGACAGCGTGCGCCGCCAGCTGCAGTTCGATGGCTTCGACGAGGCTGCGATGCCAGACGCTTACGCCGTCGCGGAGAAGGCGGCGATGTCGAAGATGCACGCGGGCGTGCTCGATCGCATGTTCGCGCAGGCCGATCCTGATATTGACGAGGTCGGTCAGTACCTTGGCGCCTACCGCGACGAGATCACCAGCGATCTCTACACCAAGACGCTCGCCCGCCTGCAGGGGCCGCTGCAGGAGCGTGTCGACGACTACCGCGCGGATCTAATCCCCGGGGGGCCGGTCGAGGGCACGGCTCCCGCCGGTTCCGCCCCGGGGCCATGGCAGGGCGTTGCCGTCGATGTGGCCAAACGCTTCGGTCTCGATCCCTCCGACGTCGCCGCCGTCATGTCTTACGAGACCGGCGGCACCTTCTCCCCGACCATCATGGGCGGCAAGGGCGGTCAGTACATGGGGCTGATCCAGTTCGGCCCGGCGGAACGCAAGAAGTACGGGATCGACAAGACGTCCGACCCGGCCAAGTGGACGAAGGCCGTCGGCGATTACCTGGAGGATCGCGGGTTCAAGCGCGGCATGGGCATGATGGACCTCTACTCCACCATCAACGCGGGCCAGCCCGGCCGGTACAATGCCAGCGACGGCAACGGCACGGTGACCAGCCACGTCACCGAAATTCTTGGAGCCCACAAGGAGAAGGCCAAGGGCTGGCTGGGCGGGGCGGGCGTCTACAGCAACGCGCCCCGGCAGTGGGACAAGGCGGCGAAATTCGCACAGATTGATGAATATGCAGCCAAGGAAGAATGGTCCCCGGAGCAGACCAAGCGGGTGCGCAACGTCTGGGCGCGTCGCATGTCGACCGACGAGGGCTTGCTGTCCGAACAGCGGCGCTCGGCCGACGAAGCGGCCACCACCTTGCTTGCTGGTGCGGGAGACAAGTTCCGCACCTCGATGATCCCGCCAGCCACCTGGTCGCAGCTGAGCCCCGACCAGAAGATCCAGTTCCAGAACATCGAGAAGCAACTGACCAAGGCGGAGGCGCCTACGGCGAACGGCGAGGCGGTTGTCGCGTTGCACCGCATGGCGGCGGGCGGCCTTGGCGATCAGGCCAAGTTCGCGGGTCTCAACCTGGCCAAGTATCGAGCGTACATGACGCCGGGCGAGTACGACGAGATCGCTACCGCACAGGTCAAGGCGCAGCAGGATCTGCGCAACCCGAAGGCGCAGGACACGCGTGGCAAGATTGACGGCGCAATCACACGCGCCAAGAAGTGGGTGGGCGTCGAGGTCGACAAAAACCCGACCGAGGGCTTTCGCGTCCGGCGCTACATGGAATCGCGTGCGGCCGATGAGGCGGTTGGCGGCAAGACGCTGAGCGATGCCGATTATGACCGGCTGTTCCGTGACGCGACGCGCGACTTCGCTTGGCAGAACACGTTCCTCGGCATCGGTACCAGCAAGGGCACGAAGCGGTCGAGCGAGGCGCTATCGCCGAACTACCGGTCTGTCATCGTGTCCAGCTTCCGCCGTGCGAACGGGCGTGATCCAAGCGAGGACGAGATCGTTACGGCTTGGGAGGCAATGGGGAAGCCGGGTAGTCAGTGACTTTTTGGGGGTTGCGGGCCTTCTGGAACTAAAAGCACCGCCAATATTAAAAATAAAACGAAAATAGCGGCGACGTTCCAGTCATCGATGCAGAACGATACCCCGATCGTACCGCAAACAATGCAAGCCCGGCACCAGAACTGATAACTATTTCCATCCCATTCCGGGCGCATTTTACTCATCGAACGGTGTTCGCGTTGATCGCGACGCCCTGCGTCGCAAGATGGCGCGGTAAACATACCAAATTGTAACGCCGCCCGTCAGCCATCCAAGGGCCGCCATCGCATAATTTCCTGAAAGTGCGGCGAGCCCCGAGATTGCTAAGACGCCATAAAGAAAACAGCCAGCACGACGTTCTGGGCCTTTATGTTCGGGCATCATCAAATTGAGCACCACCACAACGATGCTCCAGATGATGACGGCACCGATGTATGCCCCGATGAAATGCAGCAATGAAGTGAGCATGTGACCCCGATTCAACCCGCTGCATGCCGCCCATAGGGTCGCCTCGTCAAGCGAGGTCCTATGTCGACGCCATTCCCCGAACTGGAATCCTATCTTCCGGGGGCGCGCCAGCCCCGCCTTCCATCCACTTCGAAGCCGTCGAGCACTTGGCTTGACCGCGAGATGGAGCGGCAGCGCGATGCGCAGATCCGCGACGGCCTTCTCTCCGCCCCGTCCCCTGATGCGGTGGCGCGCACTGAGCGGCTGGCCCGCGATACCGGTACCAGCGTCGCGGACGTGCAGGGGAATGAGGACACCGCGGAGCGCGGCCTACAGGTTCGCAAGATGGTTGACCTTGCTGGGCGAAACCCTGCGACGGGGCGATGGGCGGCAAACAATCCTCGTAGCGCCGCCATGGCGCAGGACGACTACGACAACCTGAGCCTTCTCGGGAAGGCGTGGCACGCTATCACCATGGTTCCCGGCGCCGTGCGCACGTCCTTCGATACGCTCGGCGTCCAAGGCGCAAAGGTAAACGCCGCCATCGCTGACACCTTCAACTCGGCCTACGAGCAGCTGGAAGCGCTGGCGCAGCCCGGCAACATCACGGTCGGCGAGATGCAGCGCCGCGCCGCCGCGCGCTCAGGATACTGGGATACCGGTGTGCAGCGCGCCACCTCGAAGACCGAAGGCCGCCGACAGCAGTACAGCGGGTATTTCGAGCAGACCATCATCGGACAGGGTCTGGAATCGCTCGTTCCCTCCCTTAGTGCTGGCTCCATCGGCGCGTTGACCCGCAGTCCCGCTCTCGCCACGGGCTTGATGGCAACGTCGGTGGGCGGCCCTGCCTACTACGATGCCCGAAAGGCGGGCCTCGATGCGCCGACGGCGATCCGGTATGGCATTGCGCAGGGCGGCACGGAATATGTGACCGAGCGCCTGCCTGCCAGCACTCTCGTCGACATGATCTCCCGCAAGACGCCGCTGGGCAAAGCGTTCATCCGCGAGCTTGGTCAGGAAGTTGCGGGCGAGAACGTTGCCACCATCCTACAGGATCTCGCCGATTGGCAGTACCTGCCGGAAAACCGCGACAAGACGGTCGGGCAGTATCTGGAAGAGCGGCCGCAAGCTGCGCTCGATACCACCCTCGCGACCATCGGCGGCGTCGCGGGCAATGCGAGCATCGTCGGCGCCCTGCACCGCGCCACCGATGCGACCGCTTCTGTCGCAGGCCGCGTCAGCGATGCCCGTCAGGCGAAGCGCGAGCGCTCGTTCCTTGACCAGGCGGCCAAGGCGGCTGGCGCATCGAAGCTCAAGCAGCGCGACCCCGAGTCCTTCCGCACGCTGGTGCGCGAACAGGCGGCCGACGCGGGCGCGACGTCGGTGTTCATCCCCGGCGAGGCGATCCGCACCTACAACCAGTCGGAAGCCTACGACCCGGACAACGACCCGCTGCGCGCCACCGATGCGGAAGAGGCGGCGGTCAGTGGCGGCGATGTCGTCATGCCGATCGAGGACTTCCTCACGGATGTGGTCGGCACTCCGGCGTGGGAAGCCATCAAGGACGATGTGCGCCTGACGCAGGGCGGCATGTCGACCCGCGAGGCCCAGACCTTCGAGGAGGCCATGGACGACGTCGTTGCGCATGCCGCCGACGAACTGGCTCGCCGGGACCGCGAGGACCGCGCCTCTCGCTCGACCCGTGACCAGCTCGTCGACCGCGTAGCGGGGATGTTCGGCCAGAGTTTCACGTCGCCCGTGGCCCGCCAGTACGCGGAGATCGCGGTGCAGCGCGCCCAGACCCGCGCCCAGCGGCTGGGTATGGAGCTATCGCCCGAGGACCTTGGCGACCTGCAGGTGCGCCAGATCCTGCCCGAAGGCGTTGCGGAGGCGGTCAGCGCCGATCGCCTCGACCTCGTCATCAACGCGCTGCGCACTGGCGCCAATCCGCGTTATGGCATCGGCCCGACGCTGCTGGAGTTCATTCGCGAGCGTGGCGGCATCAATGACGTCGGCGGCGATCTCGCTTCAATGGGGGTGCCGAGCCGCTTCCTGACCGGATATGATCCCCGGCAGGGCGACATGGTCGGCGGCGTTTCGGGCATGGGCGATCTCGGCATCGACAACACCCTGCAGGCGGCGATCACCGCCGGCTACTTCCCTGACCTCGCCAACGTCGAGAACGAACAGGGGCCATCCACGCTTGATACCCAGCGCCTGCTCGATGCGATCGGCGATGAACTGGCGGGCAACCCCTCCTATACTGAGTGGCGCACTGACGACGTGCGCGCATCGGCCGACGACCTGCGCCAGACGCTGGAGGATGCGGGCTATTCGCCGTCGAACATGACCGACGACGAGATCCGCGACGCGGTCGAGGCCATGTCGCAGCCGAGCCAGGAGGGTCAAGCGTACGAACAGGAGGCGCGTGGGCGCACCGTCTTCGAGGAGAACCGCCGCGTCATCGAGCTATTCAAGTCTCGAGATTTGTCGACGCCGATCCACGAGCTGGGCCACGTCTGGCTTGAGGAGCTGGCCGCAGACGCCGCGCTCGACAATGCCCCTGACCAGCTGCGCGCCGACTGGGACGCGGTGCGCTCCTGGTTCGCGCACTCCGGCCACGCCATCGCCGAGGACGGCACGATCCCGGTAGAGGCGCACGAGCTGTTCGCGCGCGGAATCGAGCGCTACTTCATGGAGGGCAAGGCGCCCACCACGGCGCTGAACCGAATCTTCGAGAACGTGCGACAGTGGATGATGTCGATCTATCGGTCGGTGTCGCAGCTGCGCAGCGAGATCACGCCTGAGATCCGCGAGGTGTTCGACCGCATGCTCGCCAGCGACGAGGAGATCGCGGCGGCGCGGGACCGGCAGGGCATCGAGGATCTGTTCAAGGATGCCGCCGAGGCAGGCATGACGCAGGCTGAGTTCGCCGCGTACCAGGAGAAGGCGCTGGACGCGAATGCCGCGGCGCATGCCAAGCTGCTCGACCGGGTGATGTCGACGATCCGGCGCCGCGAAACGGAGCGATACCGCGAGGCCCGCAAGGGTGTGCGCGCCGAAGAGGAGGAGCGCATCGACGCCAGCCCGCTGTTTCGCGCCATTGCAGCCATGGACACGAAGAAGGGCGGAAACCGCATCAGCCGGGAATGGATCGCTGATCGCCTGGGCCTTGATGCGCTCGACCTATTGCCTCGCCGTGTGCCGCCGCTCCACGTCGATGGCGGCGTGAACCCGGAAAGCATCGCCGAGATCGCAGGCTATTCGTCGGCCACCGAAATGCTGGAGGCCCTGATCGGCGCGGAGCGCGTCCACCGGCAGGAGCGCGAGAACGGCGACAAGCGGTCCATGCGCGAGCGCGCGATCGAGACCGCCACCGATGTGGAGATGAACCGCCGGTACGGCGACCCGCTGAACGACGGCTCTATTGAACAGGAGGCACTGGCCGCCGTCCAGTCGGAGATGCTGGGCGAGGTCATCTCTTCCGAGATCCGCGCACTCGGTAAGCGCACAGGTCAGGGTCCGCTGCCGTACCAGGTTGCCCGCGACTGGGCGCGGGGCAAGGTCCGGGTTGGGAAGTGGATCGATGTCGCGTCTCCCGGCGCGCTTGTGCGTCACGGCCGCAACGCTTCCCGCGCGGCGAAGGCTGCGGAAGCCGCGCTGCTATCTGGGGACCATACCGAGGCGTACCGGCAGAAGCAGTTCCAGATGCTCAACAACGCCATGGCGGCGGAAGCATACGCGGCGGCCGACGAAGTGGAGACGGCGCGCAAGCGCATGCAGGACATCGCGGAGGCAAAGACCCGCAAGGCCGTTGACCAGGACTATCTGGAACAGGCGCAGATGCTGCTGGAGGCGGTGGACCTCAAGCGCCGGTCCCAGATCTACGAGCGCCGGAAGGGCAGCTTCGCGGCGTGGGCCGCCGCGCGCGAAGCGGAGGGGTTTGACGTCGTCGTGCCCGAGACCTTCGAGGCGACGCTGGGCCTGACCAACTGGAGCAAGATGTCGATCGACGACATCCTGATGCTCGACGAGGCCATCAAGCAGATCATGCACCTCGGCCGCCTGAAGCAGTCGCTTCTCGACGGCCAGCAGGAACGCGAGTGGGAGGCGATCGAGCAGGAGGCCATCGACGCGGCCGCGAGCATCAAGGGCAAGCTCCCCGCTGATCTGGCGGAGCCGCGCTGGTGGGAGAGCCTTGGCCGCCGCATCGCGGGTATCGACGCCTCGCTCCTCAAGATGGAGACCGTGTTCGACTGGCTCGACGGTGGCAATTCCAACGGCGTTTTCAACCGCATCGTGTTCCGCCCCATCGCCGACGCGCAGGCGCGCGAGGCCGACATGGTCAAGGACTACCAGGGCCGGATCAAAAAGCTGTTCGAGGCGGTGCCCAAGGAGATCGCCGCGCGGTGGCAGGATCGCATGGTGCTGCCGTTCATCGACTTCGAGACCGGACGGCACATGGTGCTCAATCGGCAGCAGCTCGTTGCGATGGCGCTGAACGTGGGCAACGAAGGTAACCTGCAGCGCCTTGCCGACGGCTATCGCCTCAATGGCGGCGCGCTTGTCGGATATCTCGACGAGACGCTGACTAAGGAGGAGTGGCAGTTCGTCCAGTCGGTCTGGGACGAGATCGACACTTTGTGGCCGTCGATCAAGGAAATCGAGAAGAAGGTCAACGGCGTGGCACCGGACAAGGTGCGCGCCCGCAAGTTCGACACGAACAGCAACGGCCAGATGCGCGGCGGTTACTACCCTGCCGTCTACGACACGAGCCGGGATTACCGAGCGCAGGAGAATGCGGGCAAGGAGCGCGACATCCTGGAGGGCGGCTATACCAAGGCCACCACGCGGGCCTCGTCCACCAAGGCGCGCGACGAGCAGGTCAAGCGCCCGATCCTGCTCGACCTCGGCGTGATCAACCGTCACCTCGGCGAGGTGATCCATGACATCACGCACCGCGAGGCCGTGATCACCGCGAACCGCTTCCTTTCGAGCGAGCGCGTTCGCCGCGCCGTGGACGCCGCGCTGGGGCAGGAGATCGGCAACCAGTTCCGCCCGTGGGTCAAGTTCGTGGCGAATAGCTGGGCGCTCGAGCGCGCGGGGAACGAAGGCATCGGCCGGTGGCTGGGCAAGCTGCGCGCCAACGCGACGGCAGTGGGCATGGGCCTGCGCGCGACCACGATGATTACCCAGATCGCAGGCTATTCGAATTCGATCGAGGTCGTGGGCGAGGCGGCCATGGTGAAGGCCATCACGCGATTTCAGGCGCAGCTCGTCGGAAAAGCGGCCAAGGCCGTAACCTTCCAGGGCATCGAGATGCCCCCCATGGTTGCTTATGTAATGGAGCGATCGGGTGAGGTACGTCACCGCATGGGGACGCTGGACCGTGATATTCGCACCGAGATCGCCCGCTTGTCGCTGACGAACCCGGCGTCGAAGGCGGGGGCCTTGGTGATGGACGGGCGCAAATTCTTCTTCCACGGCATCGGACTCATGGACCTGATGGTCAGCGTGCCGACGTGGATGGCGGCCTATGACAACGCGCTCGCCGCCGGGATGACTGAGCAAGATGCCGTCTATGCTGGCGACAAGGCTGTGCGCCAGTCGCAGGGCGCGGGCGGCGCGAAGGATTTGGCGGCGATCCAGCGCGGCACCGGCAAGTGGGGTGAAGCCCTCAAGCTGATGACAATGTTCTACAGCTACTTCTCAGCGCAGTACCAGCGCCAGCGCACACTCGCCCGCGACGTCATGGGCGAGGATGCGCGTAAACCCCGCAATATGCCGCGGCTGGCAGCGCGCGCGTTCTTCCTTCTCGTCCTGCCGCCGCTTCTTACCGAGATCCTGCGCGGCGCTGTCGGCGCGCCTACCGGGCCAGAAGATGATGAGTGGTGGGCGCAGTGGCTCTCGCGCAAACTTCTCGCCAACTCGCTAGGCCCCATCCCCCTCGTGCGCGACGTGTTCGAACCCGCGTGGAACGCGGCGCGCGGGGGCGGGTTCTCCGGCACCTCGATTTCGCCGCTGCAGCGTTCGCTGGAGAGCTTTGTGCGCAGCGCGGGCGACGTCGGCAAGATCGCGCGGGGCGAAGAGACGAAGCATGCGACCAAGGATGTGCTGGAGACGACCGGCTACCTGACCGGCCTTGTGCCTGGCCAGATGGCCAGCGCCACGCAGTTCCTAGTCGATGTCGGACGCGGTGACGCAGATCCGGACGGCTTCGGGGAATGGCTGGAGGGCCTCTCCACGGGCAAGATCAAGGAATAGCCCGCGCGATTCAACGGCGGCGTCTGGTCCCGTAACCCCCTGAGAGTTTCTCAGGCAGGGTTGCGATGGCTGTTTCCACCGACAATGCATTTTCGGGGCCGTATCTGGCCAACGGCGTGACGGTGGTTTTCCCCTTCACCTTCCAGGCGCCTAGCGCTGCGGAAGTGGGCGTGCTTGTTCGCAACGGCATCGGGGTCGAGGTCGATCCCGGGTCGTACACCGTCCAGCAGGCGCAGGATAAGCGCGGCAACGTCGTCTTCGATGTTGCGCCAGCTGACGGCCTGACCGTTACACCCATCCTTGAGCCGTCGTTCACGCAGGATTTGCAGTTTCAGAACGGTTCGGCTTGGCTCGCTGAGCCGGTCAACGAAGGCTACGACCGTGCGGCCCAGCGCGATCAGGCGCTCAAGCGCGATGTCGACCGGGCCATGAAAGCTCCAATCGGCAGCGACGGCCATTCTTTCACGACTTCTGACCGCGGCATCGTCGGCATTTTCGGCGGCCAGTTTTCCGTACAACCACTCTTCAACATCCTCCAGGAGGCGACCGATTTGGTCGACGATGGCGTGTGGGGTGGTCCTTTCACTTCTGATGGAGTTTGGGGCTGATGACCCGTCGTATTCTGCCGCATGCACCTGCTGTTGTTCTTGATCCCACCGTGCTCATGCTGGGCGAGATCGCGGTTGATGACGGGTCCGGTCGGCTGCGCGCCGGTGACGGCGTCACTCCTGGCGGCCAGGTCGGCGCGCTTGTATCGGATCTCGTTCCGCTGGCCGCCCGCCTCTCCCTCGCTGAGGGAACCATCACGTCCGGCCGCCTCGCCTATTCGCTCTGGAGCCAGCTCAACGCGAATACGACGGCGGTGTATGGCACCGTCGCCGAAGTGCCGATCACTGACACCGGCACGCACACGGATCCGGTGGTGGGCGGTGTGGTCAACAACAGCGGCGTGTTCAAGAAGGAAAGCGCGGGCTGGCAGCGGCTTTACGACGTCGATGCCGCTGCGGCCGGCGCTGCTCGCGATCAGGCAGTTGCCGCCGCTGCCACGGCGCAGACCGCGACGGCGGCTGTCGCGACTGCCGGTATCGGGACGTATTTCACGAACTCGGGCTACATCTCCTCGTCAGGCGGGCAGGTGATGGCGAACGCCGGATGGGTCTGCACGGACTTTCTCGACGCCAGCCTGTTCTTTACAGCCGACATCAGCCTGATCGGCGATCCCGGCGCTTACTCGGTGGCATGCTTCACCGAGGATTGGACGGTGATACCGGCCGGGAGCGTCGCGGCCGCTGCGGCCGGCGGCGTGGTTACCGCAGCGCCCGCCCGTCCGGCGGACGCTGCGTGGGTCCGATACTCTGCGCGTACTCCAGTGGGCGCCCAGCGCTTCATCCCGACGGAGAAGAACCCCAGCTACCTGCGTGGCGCCGCGAATGGCGACCTCTTGAGCGATGGCAATCTGTTCTGGGGTAATACCCGGCGCGGATACTGGACGAGCGCGACCGCGCCGGTCCTGAATAATGACGCGAACTACCGGTATTCCGCGCCGATCCGCGTGTATCCCGGCTCGGTTGGTGGTCTCAAGGTCGATTACGATCTGTGGGCAGCCGCCGCCATCTCGCCCCTGTTCTTCCTCGATGCCAACCTGAATGTCATCCAGAGCAAGCGCGTCGCGGGTGCTGCCGGGCGCGTTGTTGGCGCGGTGACCGTGCCGCCGGGCGCATCGTTCACGGCCGACATCAGTGGCACGACAATGAACGTGACGGTCATGGCGGCCGGACAGTCTCTCGCCATCGGTGATGAAATTCAGGGTTCTGGCGTGACAGCCGGTACGATCGTCACTGCATACGGGACCGCGACTGGTGCGCTGGGAACCTACACCATCAGCATTTCCCAGACGGTGGCCTCGGGGCCGATGACATCGCCTGCTGCAGCCTTCTTCCAGTTCAGCGGGGGCAATCCCAGGGTATTCAGCGCTGCCCGTGCAGCGGGCAGTCGCGTGGTGGTGTCTCCGGCAGCGGTCACGCCGCCCGCAAACACCGACCTCGCATCGGGCAATCTTACGCCTTACGCGACGACCTTTGGTTTCGTGACCACGGCGGGAACGACCCCTAATAGCGACAGCAACTGGTATCGCGCCTCCACGCCCCTTCGCGGTGCGGTGGCTGGAAGGTTCGTGATCTATGACGCTTACGCCAGCACGGGCATGAACGTCATCACCGCTTACGATGCCAGCGGCGTGGTGGTCGGCAAGGTCGATGGGACGGGCAACTATGCCCGCATGCGCGGTGCCTACCAGCTGCCGGCGAACACCGCTTCGTTCCATATCTGCTATGCCCGCAATTACCCTGCGACGGTCCGCTATGAAATCAGCCTGCCGTTCACAGCTGATGCGATCATCCCGCCGACAGGCGTATTCGCCACGTATGGCGATAGCCGTTCGTCTTCGGATTACGCATTCATCAAGGCGGCCGGAGAAAGTAGGCTTGGCTGCACGGTGTCCCTGCAGGGCAAGTCGGGCCACACTGCGCAGCAGCTGGCCAGTGATGCCGATCTCGCCTCGCTCTTTGCCCTGAGCCCGGTTCCGCATGGGGCGTGGTTTTACCCCGGCGGCAACGACACGGGTGGTTCCGGATCGGTCGGTACCTTCTCGGCGGGAAGCATTAACGGGGTTGGTGGAGAAGCCGTCGTTAGTCCGCTTGCGGTAAACACGGCAACGCCGGAAGCGGGTTTGAAGTATATCCAGTACATCGATCTGGTCATTCAGAAGATGCTGGCGCAGTGGAACAATCGCCGCGCGCGGGCAAACCTCACCGGCTCCGAAACGGAGGCCGAGCGCGATGCCAAGATGGGCGCGGTGATCGTGCCCAAGATCATCATGCTCTGCGGCGACCAGCAGCAGCGCATTGACGCGGCCAATGCCTTCTCTCTGCCGGCGAACCACGAGCGCAAGCGGCAAGCGGAACTGGAGGTCGCGCGGTTCCGCCGGGTCGAATTCATCGACCTTTATGCGATGCTGCCCACGGACATGAGCCTTGAGCCCTACTATCCCGGCGTGACGGACAAGGTGAACAACCTTGGCAACGACTTCATGGATGGGCTGCACCGCAACCGCTTCGGCATAGACAAGGTCTTTTGCCTCGTCGCCGGTTACGCGGGGTACGCGGCGTGACCACTGACCTGTGCATGGCTGTTCCAGCATGGCTGCCTCTGCTGCTCGGCATCGCCTGCGCTTTCGTCTCCGAAATACAGAAAGAAAGGCTCGGGAAATGTCGACGCTGATCCGCAAGCCCATCTTCGACGCCGTCCGAATCATGCTCGGCCGATCCTTCACACAGGCGGAGGTCGATAAGCTCGACACGGCGATCGACCTGTCGACCGGCGGCCTGCGCGGCGAGGTGGCGCCGGAGCCCGTTGCTCCCGCCCCGGCGGCTCCGTCGACCGCCCGCAAGCTCGGCGTGCCCGGCAGCGCCCTCATCAAGAAGTGGGAGGGGTGTGCCAAGCGCCTCGCCGACGGCACTTACGCCGCCTATCCCGACCCCGGCAGCGCGGACGGGAAACCATGGACGATTGGCTGGGGCTCGACCGGCACGGACGTCAAAAAGGGCGTCGTGTGGACGCAAGCTCAGTGCGACGCCCGATTCGACGTGGACATCGTCAGCTACGTCAATGAGGTCGCCGCCTTCCTCGGCAGCTCGCCCACGACCCAGAACCAGTTCGATGCGCTCGTCTCGTTCCACTACAACACGGGCAAGATCACGTCCTCGACGCTCGGCAAGCTCCACAAGGCCGGCGACTTCGCCGGGGCGCAGGGCCAGTTCGGCAAGTGGATCTACAATGACGGCAAGCCGATGACCGGCCTCAAGAACCGGCGCGCCGACGAGGCTGCGCTCTACGGGAGCAAGTAACCAGGTGGAAAACTTCTCCCTGTCCGACTGGCTCACCGCGCTCGGCTATACGGCGCTGGCGGCTATCGGCGGCCTGCTGGGTTACACCATGCGCGAGCACGACAAGGGCAACGAGCTGAGCGGGCGTCGCGCCTTCGTCGAGGCGGCATCGTCCGGATTCGTCGGGTTCATCGTCATGCTGATCTGCCGCGCGATCGGGCTCGATCCGCTGTGGTCGGCTCCGGCCGTGGGCATCTTCGGCTGGCTCGGCGCAAACGTGTCGATCCGGCTGCTGGAGCGGCTGGTGTACGAGAAGCTGGGGATCAAGCTGCGCGCCAATACCGAGGAGCGCATCACCGGGGGCAACGGAAACCAAGGAGACCAGCCGTGAGTGTGCTGTTCGCAAAGTTCCGATCCGAGATCTTCGGGATGATCGGGGTGCTCGCTGTCTGCGGCGTCGGCGCCCTCATCGTCGCCTGGCTGCATATCCAGCGGCAGGACGACCAGATCTCCACGCAGGCCACGCAGATCACTGCCCTCGCCGATGCGAACAAAGGGTGGGTCATCTACATGAAGCGTCGCGACCAGCTGCGCGACGCGGAGCAGCGCAACACGCTGTTGCTGCAGGACAAGCTGACGCTGATCGAGGGCCAGAACGCCGCGAACGCCGCGCAACTCCAGAAGTTGAGGGATGAAAATGCCGAAGTCCGCGAATATCTGTCTCGCCCTATCCCTGCTGACCTGCGCCGCTTGCTCGACAAGAAGTGAAGTCGCGTCTGCGCCGCCGCTCGCTTACGATGGTATTCCGGCCGGGTTGATGGAGCGGTGCACGGTGAAGGATGTGGACCTGGTCACGACCGGCGACATCGTCACCAGCCGCAACGCCTACAAGGATGGATTCGAGAAGTGCGCGGCGAAGGTCGAAGCGATCCGCGCGCACGATGCGGAGGCGCGAGCGGTCTCAAGCGATCCCGCCAAACAGTAGCCGCGCATCAGCTGGCAAAGCCGCGGAAAGGGATGCTCGTGCCATCGTTCCACGGCGACCGGACTCTAAACCCCTCCCAAGGTACCATCTTATGCTCGCCCGCATGTCCGCGCGGGCGCAGGCACAGCGAGCGCTTGTCCTCGCTCGGGATGCCGCAATGGTTCGAGCCCAGTAGGAAGCCCTCGCGAGGGAAGGAGTGAAGCTCGGCGCTCACAGCGCCGCCCAGTCCAGTTCCGCGTCATCGAGCGCCTCATGCATGTCAGGGTCGGCGCCTTGGGCGCTCAGGCGCTTCCGCACCGCTTCCGGATCTCCATCCTTCGGAAACCCGCGATCGGCCTTCGCGGCCTTCGCCAGCGCGCCGAGGAAGCCGCCGCGCTCAGTCTGCTCCAGCACCCAGCGTCCGAACGCCGCTGGCTCCGCCGGTGCGTCTTGGACGTTGATCCTGACATCATCGAGCTTGGGTAAGCTGGTCATCGAAAAATCCTCTGTGCGAATCATCATCGCTGGATCATAGCATGTTCCATATTTGTTCTCATATGGAGTTTGTGCGATGGGCACTCCCAGCGATCCGTTCCCGCAGATCTTGAGCGCCGATCAGGTCCGATTCGAGATCGTGCGGGGCGTCCAGCAGATCCCGCGATCAGTGCAGCGCGACATGCTCGTGAAGGACCAGGACAAAGCCCGGCGCGCCCAAGAGGCAGCGGTTGCCGTCATCCATGCGCGCTTCGACAATCTGCAGGTGCGCAGCCCCGCTGCAGTCGGGAGCATATTCCAGGATCGATCACGATGACCTGCCGGATCTGCACTGCGAATGACGAAGAGGCGCTGATCGAGCAGATGGCCGAGGCGATGTGGCAGACGTACGAAACCAGCGACACGCACACTGAATGGGACCCGTGGGAGAAAGCAACGCCCTATTGGCGTAACATCATGCTCAACCATGCTCGCGCGTCGTTGCGGGTGTTGCGCCAGGCCGCCGCACCGCCCGTCTAGGTGTCCTCGTTCTCGCCCATCCAGATGTCGAGGACGCGCTGCAACGCTTCGAGCACCGCGGCGGGACTATCGAGCGGAAGCGCGACGTACGAACCTTCAAGTGCCCGCTCAATGTCGTCACCGGTAACGGGGCCGCCCACCATTCCGGTAAGCACTGTGGCCAGCGTCGCGACTTGCTCAATCGGGAGGGAAACACCAGCAGCAGCAACAGCCGCGCTGGCGTCTTCTTCGGTGGCGTGGCGGAGGTGTTCGATCGAGTCCATGGCAGGCTCCTGAGTCGGAACCCGATGCTACGCCTCTATGCGAGGCGTGTCGCTCTCCCTCCCTCTGCGTCGGCGGGGTTGAGGGCGGGATCGAGGCGGCAAATCCAGAAGCCCGCCTCGCTCGGTGTGGCGGCAGTCATTCCGATAACTCCCTCTCAGCTTGGTTGAGCGCCATGAAGACGCGCGACCAGACCGCCCTTTCCTCACTTTCCTGAGGCGCGGTAGCCACTTGACGGTACGCCTGTTCCGCAAGTTCAGTGATCTTCGCTGCGAACTCATCGCGGTTCATGCCGCCCTCCTTCCGCATCGGATCGAACTGTCCGACCCGCCGACGCCGCACTCGGCGTCGCTGTTGAAGTTGTCGCCAAGGTCGAGGAGCGGGCTGGTCAGCGCCGCTTTCTCGAGGTCGGCGTAGCTGTATTCGGTGGTGAAGGTGCCTCCGACGAGGCGTTCCATCTTCGATGGCCACAACGTGATTTCCGGCCTGCGGCGGATGCGGTGCAAGAGCACGTTGTAGCCCAGCGCGAAGCAGAAGGTGCAGTTGCCCTCCCATTCGTCCAAGCCAAGATCGAAACCCTGCGGCAACGTGGCGGCGGCAGTAGGCCCGAAGTCACGCTGAATTTGAACGGCATCGATCGGCTTCATGTTGCCGAACCAGAACCGGCGAACGTCCGCCTTGGTATCCCGCGCTTGGACCATGGGCATGACGTTGGCCCAAGGGTCTTTCGCCTCCTCGTTCTGCCTGTCCTTCTTGACCACGCGCCGGAGTTCGTCGGCGCGGAGGCCAATCACGTTAAGCCAGTGCGTGTAACCGAGGCTCGTCATGAAATCCGCGCACACCTGAACTTTGAGGTGCTGCGTACACCACCGCGAGTTCATGTTGGGCACCGATTTCTTGGAGCGGATGAGTGCTTCGAAGGGCTCGCCATGACGGGCCGCACTGTTGAAACCGACTTCCTCGAAACGCTGCTCTACAGGAGTACGCTTCCGGCGGTCTCGCCATTCGAGCCATCGGATATTGACGCCCCAGCGGACGCCGCATTCGTAGCCGAAGCGAAGCGTCTCCTCCAGTTCAGCGCCGGTGTTGCAGAACACCACATGTACGTCATCGGGCAGCTTTCCGCCATGCGCGTCGATGATCTGCTTGAGCATGTAGGCCGAGGTGCGTCCGAACGAGACGGAGATGACCGCCGGGCCTTGAATGCGGTAGGGGTTCTCATCCATCCTCAACTCTCCTCTCGTTTGGTGGTGGGTGGGGTGGACCTGCACTCCAACTGCGCCCTCTCGACGACCCGCTGCAGGCGGGCGACGCGATCGGCCTTGACCTTGAGGATGAGCGTGCCTTCGGACAGGCCGGGATGCTGGGTGTGCGAGAAGTTGGCGCCGTCGAGATGGCGGCGAAAGATCTCCAGCTTCCACGCATCGATCACGATGCCCGCCGTCTTGGCGCCGAGCTTCACTTGCCCAGCGCCTTATCGAGCAAGCGCCACGCATCGGCATGCGCGCCCGGCTCGTCATCCCAGTTGTCGGGACGCGCATCCCGGTCGACCGTGGCCAGTGCCGCCCGCAACTCCGCGCACTCAGCCTCGGCGCGCTCGGCCCGGTTGCGGTAGTCCTGCGCGTTCGGGTGCTCGGCTGTGGTGGCGCCACCATCCCCCGCGATAGCCGTCTCAGCCGCCACGATGGCCGCGGCGATCTCACCAGCGGTCACGAGGTGCTTGCCTGCCATGGCGTCGATGATCGCCCGCTCCAGCGCCGTCGGCTGGTCATCGTGAGGGCATGGGTCTACAGAGAAGCCCGCGTGATCCTTGTACCCAGTGTCATCGCACTTGGCGCACTGATGCAGCTGACCGGCCGAGGCGGTGGACACAGAATGGACACTCTGTGCTCGTTCGTTCTCCATTGAATCACGCTCCGTTCTTCTAGAAAAGGACGGAAATCGCGGGTAAATAGTGGCTTCCTCTCGTTTACACCGAGAGGGTCGGGGGTTCGAGCCCCTCACCGCCCACCATTTATCCGGCAAATCAGCGGTTTCCGGATTGGTGAAAAAAATGCGCGAAATGCGATTGCACGGAGCGCCGTCCGCATGTAAACGCCGCGCCTGCCTGCAAGGCATGCCGCTTTAGCTCAGTTGGTAGAGCACATCATTCGTAATGATGGGGTCACGTGTTCGAGTCACGTAAGCGGCACCACTTTTTCCGTCACGTAAGCGCACCACCTTCGTAAAGGCTTCGGCAAGTCGTCGGGCAGGCCGTGATGAGAAAGCTCAAGGAGCGATCATTGGCATCGGTAAGGGCGTGAAACTTGATATTCATGCCCCCTGGCCCGTCCGATCAGGCGCCCAAATCCCCCTTTACCCGAAAGCCGCAAGCCGCAAGCCGTGCGGTGGGCCTTGAGATAGGTCGCGTCGATCACAACCGTCTGGCACTCGGCCCTCTGGGTGAAGAGGCGGTCCTTCGACCGGTTCCGGTCAAACGTATTCGGCATCATTATGTTGACCGGACCGAGCGGCTTGTGGCAGGGGCGAAACGGTTGAACGGACTAGTTGTAAAACCGGAATCAGCCGATCAACCGAACTGACGGAATTTCGCCGGTTTGCGGGTGTAGCTCAATGGTAGAGCAGCAGCTTCCCAAGCTGAATACGAGGGTTCGATTCCCTTCACCCGCTCCAGCCTTTAAATCGGCAGAAATCTCACGTTTTATACCACCTTCAATGCGGGGCGCATAGCTCTTTAGCGCGGTAACGGCGCGGTAAAACGCTCCCGGAACACGCTTTTCAATCTCGTCTATCAGCGATTCTGTCGCTGCCAACGCTAGGCCGAGGTTGGCCGGGTCTGGCACCGCGTAGATGTCCGAAATCTCAGACTTGTTGTGCCCGAGCATCATCTTGCCCTGAACCCAATTCGCCTCACCAATGGTGCGGCGGCAGATCGTCGCGACGCTGCGACACACCAGCTTCTCGCCAGCCTCGGCATCGCCCGGCAACCCGAGGTGCAGGCGCATGGCGTTCCATCCATGCTTGATCGTGGAGACTGGCAGGTAGTTCTCGCGCTCCATCGCCTCGTCGAGCCAGGGCGCGAACTGGCGCGCAACGGGGAGCGTCGGGCGGTGCTTCTTCGTCTGTGCGCGGCCCGGTCGGTTCAGCATCAGGACTCCAACTGCGGAGTGCCGCTGCCCCCTTGCGCGTAGGTCATAGATCGTGTCCGACCTCGCCCATGTCGCCACGGCGGCGCGCAGGTACGCTGACCGCCAATGCGCCCACGAACCAGGGCATCAACTGCACCAGCGCCAGCGACCCGGTGTATAACGTGCTCCAGCCCGGCTCGAACGGCATCACCGGCATCTCGCCCGCCGCTTCCGGACGCTGGACGACGAACAACAAGTCGCTTTACGGCGAAGTTACCAGTGACATCACCGACCGTTGGTTCCTCGACCTCGCCACCCGCTTCGAGAACTACCGGATGTTCGGCAGCAAGCTCGTTTGGAAGGCGGCGACGCGCTACAACCTGACTGACTGGCTGGGCCTGCGCGGGTCGATCGGCACCGGCTTCCGCGCCCCCACAGCCGGGCAGATCAACATGACGCAGACCTCGATCCAGACCGTCGGCGGCGTCCAGCTCAACGTCGGCCTCTACCCGACCTCGAACGCGGTGGCGCAGTATCTGGGCGCCAATCCCCTGAAGCCCGAGCGGTCGAAGAACCACTCCGTGGGCTTCACGCTGACCCCGGCGCCGAACTTCACGCTGACGGTCGATGCCTATCGCATCAAGCTCTACGACCAGCTCTACACCTGCTCGCAGATCGTGGTGACGAGCGCGATCAAGCAGGCGATGGTCGATGCCGGGATCGTCGGCGCGGATTCGATCGACCGCATCCAGTTCTACCAGAACGCCATCGATTCCACGACCGAGGGCCTCGACGTGGTGGCCTCCTACCGCGCCGACTGGCTGGACATCGGCTCCACCAACCTGACGGCGGCCTTCAACACCAATTCCTAAAAGGTGGACAAGGTTCTGGTTTCGACCGTCAGCTTCGATTCCACGACGCTCTACAACTTCGAGCACAACGATCCGAAGTGGCGGGCCAATGCCACGATCAACCAGCAGATCGGCCCCGTCTCCGTCATGCTGCGCGCCAACTTCTTCGGGCCGTGGTCGCGCCAGACGACGGCGGCGAGCCATGCGATCCAGAAGTACGGCACCGAGACCCTGTTCGACGCCGAAGTCTCGATGCCGCTAATGGAGCGCCTGACCCTGACGCTGGGCGCGCGCGACATCTTCGACAACTATCCGGACGTCAACCGCATCGACGACACCAACGGCCGCACTTACGTCGATGGCGTCGTGCCCTGGCAGGGCGGCTACTACTACGCCCGGCTCAACTTCGAGTTCTGACGGCGGGAGACCGCCTCAGCGGAAACCCTCCCACTCGGCCCGGAACCCCCAGCGTTCCGGGCCATTTTTTTGCAGTCCGAGATCGTTTGGAAATTCGCTGGAGGCAAATTTCGCGGCACCGGCCCATACCCTCAGAACAGCGCCGCGCCGTTTTCGACCACCGAACGCGGAGTGACGACGATCACGTCCCGCCCCTCTCCCGGCGCGCCGAGGATCAGCACTTCGGAGCAGAAGCCCGCGATATTTCGCGCCGCGAAGTTGACGACGCAGCAGACTTGCGTGCCCAGCAGATCCTGCGGCGCATCCTGCCCCAGCAGCGATTGCATGTTCATTGCGTTCTCCTGCTTTGACCCCTTGTGTTCTAGGTGCAGGCGTTCGCGATAATGGCCGATTGCGTAGGGAACGACCGCGACTTATCCCGTTTTGCGATCGCGGCGCGGTGGATTCTGCTTTGCGGGTCCGGGCGGCCCAAATGCGTGGTTCGACGCGGGATTCCCGGCTTGCCGAGCGCGCGAAGCGGCGCCGGCCCGGACAGCCACGGCAGTATCCACTTCCCGCAGGCTAGCCCGGATTGCGCGCGGTGACGATCCATGCCGCGCCGTCGATCATGACCGAGCGCTCGCCGGGGCGCGCGGCGAAGGCGGCGTGGACGGCGGATGCGCAGCGGGCGCGCACGGTTTCGTCCTGATCGGCCAGCGCGCGCGAAAGCGGGCCGACCTCGAAGGCCATCTGCACCGCATCGTCGATCGCAGCCTCGCGAGAGGGACCTTCGCCGAAGGGGATTTCGGCGTCGAAGGGGGCTATCGCAATGCCGGTGAAGCCTGCCTCGACCAGCAGACGCTCCACCCGTGCCGCATCGCCGAAGGAGAACGGACCGGGCGCTTCCGGGTCGGGCGCGGGCGGCGGCGGCAGAATGTCCCGGATGGCGCCCATCGGCAGCCGCACCCAGTCGTTCTCGGCCGCGCCGCGCCAGCACACGAAAGCCAGCCTTCCGCCGGTTTTCAAGGCCGCTCGCATATGCGTGAAGGCGGCGGCGGGATCGGCGAAGAACATCACTCCGAAGCGCGAAAACAGCAGGTCGTAGGCCTGCACGGCAAGCTCCGCCGTGGCCGCGTCGTCCAGCGCGAAGTCCACCGCGCCCTCACCCAGTTCACGCGCGCGCTCGATCAGTTGCGGCGATATGTCGAGGCCCAGCACCCGGCCATCGGCGCCCACGCGGTTCGCCAATACGAAGCTGGACGCCCCCGCTCCGCACCCGATGTCGAGCACATGCTCGCCAGCCCGAGGATCGGCTGCCGCGATTGCCGCCTCCCCGAAAACCTCGAGCATCGCATCGAGGCGGCGCTGGTTGCTTGCCCAGCGATCACCGCTGCTGCCGCTCCAGTCGCTGACCTGATAGACCGCCGGTTTCGTCATGATCACTCCCAGTTGCGAATGATTATCAACTAGACCGAATAGACTAAGAGAACAAGTCACCGCACCCGCCGCCCGCGCGCGAAAGCAGAAGTGCGAGCGCAAATGAGCTGCGCCACACCTTGGTCATTCCCGCGAAGGCGGGAATGACGGAAAGGGGTTCAAGGGGATGATGAAGGGAGCGGCAGCACGTGGCGCATCGCCGCGCTTACGCCTGCAGCAGCTCCGGCAGCTTGCCCGACATGCCCCGCGCCTCGTCCATGAAGAAGCGCTTGAGCAGCGGCGTGCGCTGCACCGCGCCCATTCCGAGGCGGCGCACGGCGCTGGCCGTGCGGCCGGGAATGCCGAACAGGCGGGTCAGCCCGTCGGTCGCGGCCATGACCATCAGGCTGTCGAGGCTGCGCCACTTCTCATAGCGCGCCAGCATCTGCGCGTCGCCGGGTTCGAGGCCGAGGCGCATGCCGTCTGTCAGCACTTCCACCAGCGCGCCGACATCGCGCAGGCCCAGGTTCAGGCCCTGCCCGGCGATCGGGTGCATGCCGTGAGCAGCATCGCCGATCACCGCGAGGCGCTCCTCGACCACGCGCCCGGCGTGGTGGAAGCGCAAGGGATAGCTCATGCGCGGGGCCGACAGCTCGATCTTGCCGAACACGCCGTGCATGCGCTCGAACACTTCGTTCACGAACATCGCATCCGGCATGGCGCTGACGCCCGCCGCATCCTTTTCCGCGACGGTCCAGACCAGCGCGCTGCGGTGGCGGCCCTGTGCATCGTCGAGCAGCGGCAGCAGCGCGAACGGCCCGGCCGGGTAGAAGATTTCCCAGGCGGTGCCGTCATGCGGCTTTTCGTGGAACAGCCCGGTGACGAAGGCGCGGTGGTGGTATTCCCACTTCGCCAGCGCGAAACCAGCCTCGTCGCGCGTCGGCGACTGGCGCCCTTCCGCCGCGATCAGCAGCGAGCCCCGGATAACCTGGCCGTCAGAGAGTTCCACCTCGACGCCGTGAGCGCCGCGATCCTTGCGCACGGCTTCGGTGCGCACGTGCCAGGCGATGTTCGGTTCCTGCCGCGCCGCATCGAACAGCGCGATGCGCAAGTCGCGGTTGGCGAACATGCGGCCCAAAGTGCCTTCCTCGGCCTTGGGCGTGAAGTCGATGCGGCCGGGCTTCATGCCATCGGTCACCGCGATCGAGGCGATCGGGCAACCCAGCTTCTCCAGCGCCGGCGCGAGGCCGATGTTGGTGAACAGGTTCCAGCTCGCGGTCGAGATCGCCGAGGCGCGGCCGTCCGCGCCCTCGGCCACCAGATCGGCCGGATCGGCGCGGTCGACCACGTGGGCGGTGATGCCCGCCCGGGCGGCGGCAAGCGCCAGCGTCATGCCGACGAGACCGCCGCCCAGGATGATAAGATCGCGCCTTTCGGGCGCCGTGCCAGTCGTATTCGAGTCGCTCATCGCGAGCAGCTATCGGCCTCCCCGGCGTAGATGTCGAGGCACCTTCCATCCCATGTACCCGCCGGTTCGCTCAGGCCCACCAGCGCGGCGAGGGTCGGGGCGATGTCCACCGTCTCGACCGGCTGCGCCTGCTCCATGGAGGGCATCCCCCCCCGCCAGAACAGCATCGGCACGCGGCGGTCGTAGTCCCACGGGCTGCCGTGGGTGGCGGTGTAGCCGGGGACGGGCTTGGTGCCCGGCACGACGGCGCGCTTCGTCATCATCAGCACTTCGCCCGAGCGGCCGGGGTAGAACGAGGCGGCGACGCGCTCGATCTCGGTCCAGTCCTGCGGGTGACCGGCGGGCACCTTGACCTTCTTCAGTTCCTCGGCGGTATAGACGCCCGAGATCTGCGGGTTGGCCTTCAGCTGCGACACCAGTTCGGCGATGACCTTCTGCCGCTGCTTTGCGGTGAGCCCGGCGTTCAGCCAGATGTCGCCCGAAGCGCCCGCACCGTAGAGCAGCGGGCCTTCCTTCACGGTGATCCCGGTCGCCTTGCCTACCGAGGCGGAGAGCGCGTCATCGGTCAGCGAGGGGTCGAGGCGGCTGGCCTCGGGCACGCCCTGCAGCTTCATGCGCTCGGGCGCGTCGGCGCCGCCATGGTCAGCGCTGAGCACGACCGCATAGTCGATCCCGCGCGCATCCAGCGCCCCCAGCAGCTTGCCGATGGTCTGGTCCAGAACGTTCATCTGGATGCACATCTCGACGCCCTCGTTGCCGTAGGCGTGGCCGACCTTGTCGGTGGCCGAATAGCTGACCGAGAGCACGTCGGGCACATCGTCCTTGCCCAGCGGCATCTCGTCGAGCAGGCGGATGGCCATGTCGGTGGTCATCTCGTCAGTGCGCGGGCTGTTGAAGAAGCCCTTGAAATCGCCGGCCTTCAGCGGGAAGCGATACGTGCCGATGGTGAAGCCGCCCATCTGGATCGCATGGTCGACGCCGCCGCACCAGCCCGGCACCGGCAGTTCGGGCGCGCCCGCATTGACCGCGGCGGCGATCGCCTGGTTTTCCGCGACAACGGCGGGGGAGACCTTGCGATCCTCGTAGGTGACGAAGCCCTTGCCCTTGATCCAGTAGGCGGCATCGGTGGTGTGGCCGCCCATCATCACCACCGCGCGGTCCTTGAACGAGACGGCGGCGTTGAGGGACCTGGGGTTCTTCGCCTTGAGCAGATCGCCCAGCGTCGGCACCATCAGGTGGTCCGGCTTGATGACCGAATCTTCCGAGCTGCTCTTCGGGTCGGTCTCGTCCTCGGAACAATAGACCTTCTTGTCGGCGCGGGCGATGCCCGGAACGTACCAGTCGTTGGCGACGATGCCGGTGCGGTTGGGGTGCACACCGGTCAGCAACGTTGAGTGGCCGGGGCAGGTCTCGGTCGCGGCATGCGATTGGAAGCCCGAGGGGAACACCGCGCCCTGCAGCAGGCGGTTAAGGCCCTGCGAATAGCGCTCGCGATACTGCTGGAACAAGTCGGCCGAGAACTGGTCGACCGAGATCGCGACAATCAGCCTGGGCGGGGTCTGCGGAGCGGCCTGTGCCGCCGGGGCCGGAGCGGCCTCCTGCGCGAAGACGGGAGCGGAAGCGCCGAGCGCAAGAGCGACAACGAGCGAGGAGAGCGGGAGGCGCATCGGGGGAGGTTCCTTGAAATGTCCGAGCGTTGGATGCAGATGCAGCGATGACGCGATCGTCGATCAGGCGCAAGACTCGCCTAACCTCACGGAGCACCATGCAAAAGCGCCGCTACCGACTGCCTGTGACAGTTCTGTGTCACCTCATGGTGCTGCTGGGTGCCTTTATGGTCCTGTTGGGTGCCGCTTCGGTGCCCGCCCGCGCGGCGCCCCCCCATGCCCCTACGCATATCGCGGCGGAGCTGCTCGCCGGGCCGGTGAAAGACGGGAAAGCCACCCTCGCCATCCGCATGACGCCCGAGGCGGGGTGGCACGGATACTGGCTCAATCCGGGCGATGCAGGCCTAGGGATGCAGCTGTCGTGGGACGTGCCCGAGGGCGTGAAGACGGGGCAGCCGCGCTATCCGGTGCCGCAGACGCTGGTGGTTCAGGGCCTGATGAACCACGTCTACGAAAGCGAGTACGCGGTGCTGGTCCCAGTCACGGTTCCTGCCGGAAAAGGGCGGATTCCCGTGCACGTGAAGGCCCAGTGGCTGGCCTGCACCGAACAGATCTGCGTCCCCGAACGCGCCGAACTCGCGGCCGAGATCGCGGCCGGTGCGCCGCATGATCCGCGCTTCGACACGTGGACCCAGCGCCTGCCCGCGCCGCTCGATACGCCGGCCGCTTTTGCGTTGAATGACAAGACGTTGCGCCTTGCCATCCCGCTCCCGGCGTCGGTGCCGCTGGAGGCCCCGCACCTCTTCGTCGGCCAGGACAAACTGATCGACTATGCTGCTCCGCAAGCCTTCGCACGCAAGGGCGACATGCTGCTGGTAACGATCCCCCGCGCCCGCTTCGCCCCGCAGAATGCCGCAGGAATCGACGCCGTTCTGCGCCTCGACGCCGCAGGCAACGGCATCGCCCTCACCGCCAGACCCGGCCCGGTGCCGAGCGGCGGCACCATGCTGGCGGGAAGCGAAGCGCCCAAGCTCCCCGCCCTGCCCTGGCTGCTGCTGGCGGCTCTGGCGGGCGGACTGCTGCTCAACGTGATGCCTTGCGTCTTCCCGATCCTTTCGCTCAAAGCCCTCAGCCTCGCCCGCGCGGGTGAGAGCGAAGCCCATGCGCGGATCGAGGGACTGGCTTATGCGGCGGGCGTGATCCTCGCCTGCCTCGGCCTCGGCGCGGCGCTGCTGGCGCTGCGGGCTGGCGGCGAGCAGGTCGGCTGGGCGTTCCAACTGCAGGAGCCGGTCGTCGTCGTCGCGCTCTTCGCGCTGGCGGTCGCCATCACCGCCAACCTGCTGGGTCTGTTCGAATTTTCCGTCCCGGGCTTCGCCTCGGCAGGCTCTCCGCAGGGAGCCTTCGCGACCGGCCTGCTCGCCGCATTCGTCGCGACGCCTTGCACCGGCCCGTTCATGGCGAGCGCGATGGGCGCGGCGCTGCTGTTGCCGGTCGTGCCCGCGATGACGCTGTTCGCAGCGCTCGGCCTCGGCATCGCATTGCCGTTCCTCGCCGTCGCCTTCGTGCCCGCCCTGCGCGCGCGCCTGCCCCGGCCGGGCCGATGGATGGTGACGTTCCGGCGGGTCATGGCAGTGCCGATGGGGTTGACCGCACTGGCGCTGGCGTGGCTGATCTGGCGCCTCGGCGGCTCGGCGTCGCTCGCCTACGTCGCCGCGCTGGCCGCGTTGGTGCTCGCCCTGCTCGGCCTCGTTGGACGCGCGCAACGCTCTGGGAAACGCGCGCTCATGCCCGCTTTCGCGACGCTGGCAGTACTGGCGGTCGGCGTGCTGACGATGCCCGAGCCGCGCCCGCAGGCGCAGGAGGAAGCCTCGATCATCAAGGCCAGACCCTTCTCGCCCGAAGCACTGGCAGAGGCACGCGCCAGCGGCAAACCGGTCTTCGTATGGATGACCGCTGACTGGTGCCTCACCTGCAAGGTCAACGAAGCCGCCGCGATCGAGCGCGAGGACACCCGCGTCGCCTTCGAAAAGGCCGGAGTCGTGGTGCTGCGCGGCGACTGGACCCGGCGCGATCCCGCGATCACCCGCTACCTCACCGAACAGGGCGCGGCGGGGGTTCCCCTATACGTCTGGTACGGCCGCGACGGCCGGGCCGAAACGCTGCCTCAGGTGCTCACGCCCGCACTGCTGGAGGAAAAGGCAAGATGACGTCGTCCCGGACTTGATCCGGGACCGCTGGCCGTGACCAGCCCACATAGGTTCAGGGCGCCCGGCACAGCAGCGCCCACCTAAAGACAGCCACCGGTCCCGGATCAAGCCCGGGACGACGGTGTGCCATGACGCTTACTTCTTCGGCAGCTTCGCCGCGATCTCCGGCACTTTCTCAAGCTGCGGGCGCACGCTCTCCAGCGGTCCGACGATCACAACGCTCAGCTTGTCCACCGACAGTTCGCGCTTCGCGGCGGTCTGGAAATCCGCCGCCTTGAGCGCGCTCGCCCGGCCGACGTAGCCATTGAGGTAGTCCACCCCCAGCCCTTGCACATCGAGGTTGGCCAGCGATCCCGCCAGCCCATCGCGCGAGGACAGGCCCAGCACGAAGGTCCCGTTCATGTAATTGCGGATGCCCTGCACTTCGGCATCGGTGGGGAGAGTGTCCTGCATGCGCCGGATCTCCTTGTAGATCTCGGTGATCGCAGGCCCGGTCGATTCGGCTGTGATATCTGCGTCCTCCACCCAGAACGCCCCCTGCACCCGCTGCGAGAGCGACGCGCTGGGCGAGTAGGTGTAGCCCTTGTCCTCGCGGATGTTGCGGGTAATGCGCGAGGAGAAATAGCCGCCCAGCAGCGTGTTGGTGGCGCGGAAATCCATGTCGTAGCCGGGCTTGGCAACCCGCTTGCCGATCCATACGGTCGACTGCGGCGCGCCCGGCCGGTCGATCAGCACGACCTTGGGCGCGGGCTCGGCGGGCACGGGCAATGCGGTGGGTGCAGCGCCTGCCGCCCAGCCGCCGAACGCTTTCTCGACCGCCGCGCGCACCGTGGTAGGGTCGAAGCGGCCGACGATATAGAGATGCGTGCGCGCCGCGCCGAAGTTGCCGGCATGGAACGCCTTGATCTGCTCCAGCGTGTAGCCCGACAGCTGCTGCGGCGTCGGGAACGTGCGCCCATAGGGATGCTCGGGATAGAGCGCCGCCGAGAATGCCTCGGACGCGATGGAGCCGGGGGTGGACTTGGCCACCATCAGGTTGCGCAGCATGTCGGCGCGCACCTTCTCCAGTTCCTCGGCCTTGAAGTCGGGGCGCTGGAGCAGGTCGGCGACGAGGGCGACGGCATCAGGCGTCGATTCCCCCAGCACGTCGATCATCGCCGAACTGGAATCGAGGCCGGTCGAAAGCGCCAGCGAACCGCCCATCCCGGCGGCGGCCTCGGCCAACTGCGAGGCGTCGCGCCCCCCTGCGCCCTTCTGCATCAAGGCGCCGGTGAGGTCGGCGAGCCAAACGTTCTGGCCGTCATCGATATTGCCGGTGCGTACGCTGGCAACGATCGTGACCTTCGGCACGTTGCCGTGCTGCGCCATGGTCACCTTCATGCCGTTGGCAAGCGTGAACTCGGTCAGCGGCGGCAGAGCGAAGGGTTTGGGCGCGGCCGGGGCGGGCGGCGCTTCCTTTGCCAAAGCAGGAGCGGCGGTCAGCGCCAGCGCGGCGGTGCAGAGGAGAAGATTCCGGATCATGATGCCCTCCCTCACTTCGCGGCCGCCGGAGCCGCGGCGACGGCGCCGGGCTTCAGGCTGATCACGGTACGGTTGGTCGAACGCAGGTATTCGCGCGCGGTCTTGCGGATCAGTTCGGGCGTGACCTTCTCGATCTCCGCCTCCATCCGGTTGATCCGCCCCGGATCGTCGTCGAACAGCGCGAAGCTGGCGAGCAGGTTGACCAGCCCGAAGCGGTAGCCATCGCCCACGGTATCGTAGATCTCGGAGCGGGCCTTGGTCTTGGCACGGGCAAGCTCGGCCGGAGTGACGAGGGTGTCCTGCAAGTCCTTCACCACCGCGTCGATGTCGGCGAGAATGGCGTCGTCAGTCACTTCCGGCCCGTGAATCAGGAACGCCGACCACAGCATCGGCCCGTTGTAGTCGTAGGCGCTGCCGAGCGGCCAGTTGATGCCGCCCGAGACATTGCCCGCATAGCCCTTCTGGTTCACCAGCACCCGGGTCAGCCGGCTGTCCGCACCCTGGATCAGCATGAGGTCGATCAGCCGCATCGCCGCCCACTCGGGTGTGTTCTTGGGCGGGACGTGATAGGCCCATGCCAGCGCCGGTTGCGGCGCGAGCGGGTCGGTCTTTTCGGAGCGCTTTTCCGCCGTCTGGCGCGGCTCGGAAATATCGGGGAACTTGAGCGCGCCCGAGGCCGGGATCGGCCCGAAATACTTCTCGGTCCAGGCCATGACCTGCCTCGGATCGACGTCGCCCGCGACGACCAGCACGGCGTTGTTGGGCGCGTAGTAATCCTTGAAGAACTGCTGCACGTCGGTCAGCGTCGCTGCGTCGATCTCCTTGAGATCGCCGTAGAAATTATGCGCGTTGTACCAGTTCGTATTCGCCAGCTGCGGCAGGTCGAGCCACGGGAAGCCGCCATAGGGCTGGTTGATGACGTTGACCTTGACCTCGTTCTTCACCACGCCCTGCTGGTTGGTCAGGTTGTCCTGCGTGATGTCGAGGCCCTTCATCCGGTCTGCCTCGGCCCACAGGAACGTCTCGGTCGTGTTGCTGGGGATCGCCTCGTAGTAGTTCGTGAAATCGAACCGGGTGGAGCCGTTGAGCACGCCGCCGTTGGCGTTGACGAGGCCGATGAATTCCGCCTTGCCCAGGTTCTTCGAGCCCTGGAACATCATGTGCTCGAACAGGTGCGCGAAGCCGGTGCGGTCTTTCGGCTCGATACGGAAGCCGATACCGTAATACACGCCGACGGTAGCGGTAGGCACCGAATGATCAGGCGAGATCACTACCTTCAGACCGTTGGCGAGCTTGTGGTATTCGACCGGCACTTGCCCCTTCGCGGGCGCCGGAGCAGCGGAGGCCTTGGGAGCCGCCAGCACGGGCGAAACGGAAAGCGGCGCCAGCGAGGCGGCGGCTAGCAGAACGGCGCGACGAACGGTGCCGAATCTCATGGCGATGGTGCTCCCGGATGTGTCCCTGTTGATACGCCCCGGCAGGAGAAGCCGACTGCGCAACCGCTTGGCAATGCCAGACTATCCGTGAGCGGCCGGTTTGCAATCGACAAGCGACATTCGTCATCGACGAACGACTTGCGATTACAGAATTTTCACCGGAGCAATCCCTGGCGGGGTGGCTCCCCCTCAACCGAACAACCAGTGCCCCAGCAGCCGGTCGAACGGGAAGGTGAAGAAACCCGCGATCAGCAGCGCACCGATGATCAGCCCGCGCACCGTGCGACGATGGCGGGCGACGTTGCCCTTGCGCGCGGCGAGCACCAGCACCGGCACCATCACGATGGTGAAGACCGAAAGGATATGGATCAGGCTGAAATGGCCGGGCTTGGTCGTCACGAACAGGCTGTCGACGGCGGTGAGGAACATCGCCCCCGCCCAGGCATAACCGAGCGCGCGATGGCCGGGCGTCCCCCGCCGCTTCCACAACAGCACCGGGGTCAGCGCCAGAGCTACGACGATCGTGAGCAAGTGCAGCCAGATGACGCCGGGAATGTTCGCCCATTCGGACATGCCCTTGAGCACCGCGACCCCGACGAAACCCAGCATGACGAGCGCCAGTGCCCCTAGCAGCTTCTCCAGCCGATCGGGCGCGATGGACTTGACGGTACTGCTCATGCGGCACCCTTGCGGTGAAATACCAGGCGCCACAGCGGCAGCGTGACCATCGCGAACTGGCTGATCTGCGGAATGACGAAAGCAAGCGCGACCGCAAGCGCCGCAGCGGCGATCACGCCGGGCGAACCGCTGTAGCGATTATCGGGACCGGGCACCGCCAGCCCCTTGTGCTCGATCCAGAACATCAGGAACCAGGCCAGAATCCCGGTCAGCAGCAGATTCAGGTTGTAGCACAGCGCCGGGACGAAGGTATTGTGCCCCGCCGCCACGAATGCGGTGGTGAAGGGCATCACGCCGATCGCCAGCAGGTAGAGCAGGTTCGGCCAGACCAGCGCCACGTCGAAATGCGTCACCCGGCTGAATATCTGGTGATGCGACAGCCAGAACCGTCCGATCACCAGGAAACTGAGCACGAACGCCAGGAAATTGGGGATGAGCCTACCCAATTCCGCCCAATATTCATGAACCGGTGCGTCGGGGGGAAGATGCGGCACCTCGATCTCGAGCACCAGCAAGGTGATGGCGATGGCAAAGACCGCATCCGAAAAGAACACGATCCGTTCGAGCGCGAATTTCGCGCCGCCGTGCAGTTCTGACATACTCATCAGAAGCCTGCGCCGTTTGGCCAACTCTGCGCGGCCAGCCCCATGACCTTGAACAATTGCCCCATCTGCCCCTCGTCGATCAGTCGATCCTTGTCGGAGTTTATGGCAGAAGATTGTTGCGGTGCAACAGCGCAAAGTTGCGCGGCGCGCGTTTCGATGCCGAGCGCGCGCAGGAATGCTCCTTGCGTCACCGTGCCGAGATGGCGCGCACCGCCCGCGACGGCGACTTCGGCCATCGTCGCGAAATCGACGAGGCAGGTAAGGTCCGCTTCGCCCGGATGCGCGAAGGGATCGACCTTCGTATGCGCGCGGATCGCCTGCAGAGTCGAACCGGTACGCTTTTCGGCGTAGCCGTAGTCGATCAGCAGCGCCGCCCCGCCCTGCCCCTGAAGGCGACGGGCGATCTCGTCGATCACGGCGGCCGCGCCGGGGCAAGTCTCGATCAGGGTCTGCTCGGACGCTTCGAGCCATGCCTCGGGCACGGCGGCGTCCATCGGACGATCGCTGGCGACCGGCACGAAGCGGTGGCCTTCGAGGCCGACCATGCGCTCGCGCCAGCCTGCCGCCGTCTTCACCATCTGGCGCACCGGGAGGGCATCGAGGAACTCGTTGCCGACCAGCAGCAGCGGGCCGTCAGTGGGCAGGCTGTCCATGTCGGCGTGCCACTGCGCATCAGGCACTGCCTTGCGCTGCTCGGCGCGCAGGGCCCCAGAGCCTTCGACGAGATGGACCTCGGGGCTCAGTCCCTGCTTGCGCATAACCCGCAGCGCATCGCGCGCGAGAGTGCCACGACCGGGGCCCAGCTCGACGTAGTGCACCGTCGCCGGAGCGCCCGCGCGCATCCAGATATCGGTCAACCACAGGCCGATCAGTTCGCCGAACATCTGGCTGATTTCGGGCGCGGTGACGAAATCGCCCGCGCCGCCGAGCGGGTCCTTGCCGGAGTAATAGCGGGCGTTCGATTCGCCCATGTACTGCTGGAGCGAAATCGGCCCGTAATTGGCGATCAGCCGCCGGAAGACGGCTGCCAGAGAGTCTTCGCCCCCGGCTTCGTCGCTCATCAGGTTATCTCGATAGGACGCCGGGTGGACAGTTCGGGCTTGGTCAGCGCGCGGGCGATCAGGAACAGGCCGAGCAGGATCAGCGGGATCGTCAGCCACTGGCCCATCGACAGGCCGGTGACCTGCGCGAAGCGCTGGAGCTGGGCGTCAGGCTCGCGGAAGAACTCGACGATGAACCGGGCCGAGGCGATGCCGGTGGTGAAGACGCCGACCAGCAGGCCGGGCCGGAAGCGCGCGCGGGTCTTCCAGTAGAGCGTGAGCATGACGATGATCATCAGCAGGCCCTCGAGCCCGGCTTCGTAAAGCTGGCTCGGATGGCGCGGCAGCGGTCCGGCGTCGGGGAAGACCATCGCCCAGGGCAGCGGCCCGGAGACGACGCGGCCCCACAGTTCGCCGTTCACGAAGTTGGCGAGGCGGCCGAACAGCATGCCGAAGGGCACGCAGACCGACACGAAATCCGCCACGCGGATCAGGCTCAGCTGGTTGCGCCAGGAAACCCAGGCCATCGCCAGCATCACGCCGATGAGGCCCCCATGGAAGCTCATGCCGCCGTGCCACAGCTTCACCAGTTCGGCCGGGTGCAGCCATAGGCTCGGGATATCGGAGCCGCCGCCGGTGTAGAAGGTTGCATAGCCGAGCCGTCCGCCAAGGATGATGCCGACGGTGCAGTAGAAGAACAGATCGTCGGCATGGCGCTGCGCCAGCGGGGCGCCGGGCTCGCGGATCATGCGGCTGAGGTGCCAGTAACCCAGCACGATCCCCGCCAGATAGGCTAGCGAGTACCAGCGCAGCTCGAAACTGCCGATGCGGAACAGGTAGTTCGTGAGGCCGAGTTCGACCCAGTAGATGGGCTTTGGCGCCTGGGCGGCGGCGGCAAGCAGTGTCAGGGACAAGTGGCGGACCTCGTATGCTTCATTTCGCGGCCTTCTGGCATAGGGCGATGCGCGATGGTAGCGGGCTTTTCACTTTCGCGCGGTAAGGTCCGTATGCGGATGGGGCTTCGACAGGCTGTGCTGTGACCCTTCGACAAGCTCAGGGTGAGCGGCGTTTGGGGTAAACCTCTCCAATCCGCTCAGGCTGAGCCTGTCGAAGCCCCATCCGGCACAAAAGTCCGGGACGACGAATACTTCCCCAATTCCAAGGCAGTCTCTAAGTCAGGACGCATGAGCAGCGTGATCCGAATCCCCTCCCCCCGTTCCGTGATCGACCGGCGCGAACTTGTGCAGACGATCGAGAAGCTGGTGGACGCCTATGGCGCCGCCAAGGGACGGCGCTACATCGTCGAAACGCTGCGCACTGCCCTTGCCGACGGGCGCGAGGAAATCGCCCGCCGCCTCGACGCCAAGCCCTCGGCCGGGCACGAGGTCGCCGAGGCGCAGGCATTCCTCACCGACCAGCTGATCCGCGTCATCCACGATCACATCGTCACCAACGTCTACCCGGCCGGAAACCGCTCCAAGGGCGAGCGGCTGACGATCATGGCGGTCGGCGGCTATGGCCGGGGCGAGATGGCGCCGCATTCCGACGTGGACATCGCGTTCCTCACCCCGATCAAGCAGACGCCGTGGTGCGAGCAGGTGATCGAGGCGATGCTATACTTCTTATGGGACCTGTCGCTGAAGATCGGCCATTCGAGCCGCTCGCTCGACGACATGGTGCGCATGTCGAAGTCGGACCTGACGATCCGCACCGCGATGCTGGAGGGCCGCTACGTCTGGGGCGACCAGGACCTCTACGAGGAGGCCCGCGCCCGCTTCTTCAAGGACGTCGTCTCGGGCACAGAGCGCCAGTTCGTGGTCGAGAAGCTGGCCGAGCGCGAAGAACGCCACAAGCGCATGGGCGACAGCCGCTACGTCGTCGAGCCTAACGTCAAGGAGGGCAAGGGCTCCTTGCGCGATCTCCACGCGCTCTACTGGATCGGCAAGTATATCCACAAGGTCCGCTCGCCCGCCGAACTGGTCGACGTGGGGCTGCTGACGGCCAAGGAATACCGCAGTTTCCGCCGCGCCGAGAACTTCTTCTGGGCGGTGCGCTGCCACCTTCACACCATCACCCGCCGCGCCGAGGACCGCCTGACCTTCGACCTCCAGCGCGAGGTGGCGGCGCGCATGAACTTCTCCGACCGGCCCGGCAAGAGCGCGGTCGAACGATTCATGCAGATGTTCTTCCTGCAGGCCAAGGTGGTCGGCAGCCTGACCGGCGTGTTCCTCGCGCAGCTCGACGAGCAGTTCGCCAAGCGCCAGCCGCGCGGGCTGCTGGCGGGTTTCCGCGCCCGCGAACGGCTGCTCAAGGGCTACAAGGTGTTCGGCGGCCGTCTGCGCGCGCCCTCGGACGACTGGTTCGAGAGCGACCCCGTCCGGATGATCGAGATCTTCGTCCTCGCCGAGCGCGAGGGCCTGGAAATCCACCCCGAAACACTGCGCCTGATCTCCCGCGATGCCGCGCTGATCAAGGACGACGTGCGGAGCGACAAGCGCGCCAACGAGCTGTTCATGGAACTGCTCACCAGCCGCCGGAACCCCGAAGTCGCGCTGCGCAGCTTCAACGAGGCGGGGGTGTTCGGCCGCTTCGTCACCGAGTTCGGGCGCGTCAACGCGCAGATGCAGTTCGACATGTACCACCACTACACGGTGGACGAGCACACCATCCGCGCCATCGGCCTCGTCTCGCGCATCGAGAAGGGCGAGCTGAAGGACGACCACCCCCTCGCGCATGAAGTGATCCACAAGGTCCGCTCGCGCCGGGCGCTCTACGTCTCGGTGCTGCTCCACGATATCGCCAAGGGCCGCAAGGGCGACCACTCGGTGCTGGGCGCCGAGATCGCGCTGAAGCTGTGCCCGCGCTTCGGGCTGGACGAGGAGGAGACCGAACTGGTCTCCTGGCTGGTGCGCCATCACCTGCTGCTCTCCGCCACCGCGATGAAGCGCGATCTGTCGGACGGCAAGACCATCGCCGACTTCGTCGAGGTGGTGCAGTCGGTCGATCGCCTGCGCCAGCTGACGGTGCTCACCATCGTCGACATCCGCGCGGTCGGGCCGGGCACCTGGAATTCGTGGAAACGCCAGCTGATCGCCACGCTCTACGGCGCAGCCGAGGAACGCCTGCGTCTGGGCCATGCCGAATTCGGCCGTCCTAAGCGGGTCGAGGCCAAGAAGGCGCAGGTCGAGGCGATGGGCGGCGCCTATGCCGCGCTGGTCGAGAAGGTCGGCGCGATCCTCGGCGACGCCTACTGGATCGCCGAACCCGAAGACGTCATCGCCCGCAACCTCATCCAGCTCGATGCTTCGGACGACGAACCGCTGTCGATCTCGACCGAATACTACCCGGCCCGCGGGGCGACGCTGGTGACGGTGATCGCCTCGGACCACCCCGGCCTGTTCTACCGCATCGCCGGGGGCATCCATCTGGCGGGCGGCAACATCATCGACGCGCGCATCCACACCACCCGCACCGGCCGCGCGGTCGACAACTTCCTCGTGCAGGACCCGCTCGGCCGCCCGTTCATGGAGTACGGGCAGCTACGCCGCCTCGAACTCACCATCGAGAACGCGCTCGCCAACCGCATCAAGATTCTGCCGCAGCTGGTCGCCAAGCCCGATGCGCGCCCGCGCGCCGACGCCTTCGACGTGCGCCCGCGCGTCCTGTTCGACAACAAGGCGTCGAACCGCTTCACCGTGGTCGAGATCAACGCGCGCGACCGCCCGGCGCTGCTCAACCGGCTGGCGCATGCGCTGTTCGAATCCAAGCTGATGGTCCACTCGGCCCATATCGCGACGTATGGCGAACGCGCGGCGGACACCTTCTACGTGACGGACCTGCTGGGCGAGAAGATCACCGCCGCCCCGCGCATCAAGGCGATCGAGCGGCGCCTGCTGGAGGCCACCAGCGAGCCCAGCCTGGAGGAAGCGGTGGCGTGATCCTCCATCGTCATTGCGAGCGCAGCGAAGCAATGACGAAGTGTGGAGGAGACAACCTCTCGCAAATGCACATTGAAAGGAACCGCACACTGCCCCACATGTTGCACCGCAACAGGTTCCTCTCAAACAGGACGGCGCCGTGAACGCACCTGATCCCGATCCCCAATCCGTACTCGTACTGCAGGGCGGCGGAGCCCTCGGCGCTTATCAGGCCGGCGTCTACGAAGCGCTGGCGACACGTGACATCGCTCCCGACTGGGTCGCGGGCATATCCATCGGCGCGATCAACGCCGCCCTGATCGCCGGAAACGCCCCTCAGGACCGCATCCCCGCACTCAAAAAGTTCTGGCACGGCATCTCGCGCGAACTGCAGTACCGCCTCGACGAACCGATCGGCTTCGCCCGCCGCGCCTTCAACGAGGCTTCGGCGCAATATGCCGCCACCATGGGCCTGCCCGGCTTCTTCACCCCGCGCTGGCCAATGCCCTTGCCCGAGTGGCCGAACCACCTCTCGCGCCTGAGCTATTACGACACCGCGCCGCTGCGCCAGACGCTCCTCGACCTCGTCGATTTCGAACGCCTCAACAGTGCGGAAACCCGCTTCAGCGTCGGCGCCGTCAACATGCTCAAGGGCAACTTCGCCTACTTCGACAATACCGAGCGCACCATCGGCCCCGAGCACATCATGGCCAGCGGCGCCCTGCCCCCCGGCTTCCCGCCGGTGGAAATCGACGGCGAATGGTACTGGGACGGCGGCCTCGTCTCCAACACGCCGCTGCAATACGTGCTCGACAACCGCTCGATGCAGGAGATGAACGTCTACCAGGTTGACCTGTTCTCCTCGCGCGGGATCATCCCGACCTCGATGGCCGACATCGCCCAGCGCGAGAAGGACATCCGCTTTTCCAGCCGCACCCGGCTCAATACCGACACCTCGAAAGCCCTCCAGAAACTGCGCGCCGCCGCTAAGCGCCTCGCCCGCAGACTGCCCGAGGAATTCCAGGACGACCCCGATCTCGCCCGCCTGCTCGACTGCCGCCCGGCAGGCGCGGTCGCGGTGATGCACCTCATCAACCGCGCGCACGGTTACGAGACGAACTCCAAGGACTACGAGTTTTCGCGCCTGACCATCGACGAGCACTGGCATTGCGGACATGTCGATGCCGAGCATTCGCTGCGCCATCCGGACTGGGTGAACCGCGACATCGACCCCGATGAAATCGTGACTTTCGACCTTGCCGGAGACCGCGCGGGCGTCCGCCTGAAACATCCCCTCGCCTCGAATTCTTCAAATGGAGCAGCAGCATGAAGCTCAAGGACAAGGTCTGCATCGTCACCGGCGCCGCCAGCGGCATCGGCAAGGCCATCGCCGACATCTACGCGGGTGAAGGCGGCAAGGTGGTGATCGCCGACCTCAACCTCGAAGCCGCGCAGAAGGCCGCCGACGATATCGTCGCCAGCGGCGGGCAGGCCATGGCCGTGGCGATGGACGTCACCAGCGAGGAGCAGGTGAACGACGGCGTCGCCAAAGTCATCGCCGCCTGGGGCACGGTGGACGTGCTGGTCTCCAACGCGGGCATCCAGATCGTCAACCCGGTCGAGAACTACGCCTATTCCGACTGGAAGAAGATGCTGGCGATCCACCTCGACGGTGCCTTCCTGACCTCGAAGGCGGTGCTGCCGCACATGTACGCAGCTGGGTCGGGCTCGGTGATCTTCATGGGTTCGGTGCACTCCAAGGAAGCGAGCCCGCTCAAGAGCGCCTATGTCACCGCCAAGCACGGTCTGCTGGGCCTCTCCCGCGTGATCGCCAAGGAAGGCGGCAAGAAGGGCGTGCGCACCAACGTGATCTGCCCCGGCTTCGTACGCACCCCGCTGGTGGACAAGCAGATCCCGGAGCAGGCGAAGGAACTGGGCATCTCCGAGGAGGAAGTCATCAGCCGGGTAATGCTGGGCGGCACCGTGGACAGTGAGTTCACCACCGTGGACGACATCGCACAAGTGGCGCTGTTCTTCGCAAGCTTCCCGACCAACGCGCTGACCGGCCAGTCGCTGGTGGCAAGCCACGGCTGGTTCATGGAGTGAGGTGAAGGGAAGGCCCCACACCTTCGCCCCCAACCTTCGTCATTGCGAAGCGGCAAAGCCGCTGAAGCAATCCAGGGCGTTTCAGGCCGCCCTGGATTGCTTCGGTACGCTCGCGGGTGACGAGCGTGGGGATAGGCCTGCTCTTTACCCGATCAGCGCTTCGGCGATCTGCACCGCATTCAGCGCCGCGCCCTTGCGCAAGTTGTCGTTCGATAGGAACAGCGCGAGGCCGTTCTCCACGCCCGGGTCCTTGCGCACGCGGCCGACGAACACGGGGTCCTTGCCGGTGGCTTCCAGCGGGTTGGGCACTTCGGTCACCACTACGCCCGGCGCGCTGCGCAGCAGTTCGAGCGCACGCTCGACGCTGACGGGACGCTCGAACTCGGCATTGATCGACAGCGAGTGGCCGGTGAACACCGGCACGCGCACGCAGGTACCCGAAACCGGCAGGCCCGGGATTTCGAGGATCTTGCGGCTCTCGTCGCGCAGCTTGATCTCTTCCTCGGTGTAGCCCTCCTCGGCATAGACGTAGTTCAGCGGGACGACGTTGTGCGCCATCGGCACCGCCCACTTCTTCGCCTCGGGCAGCAGCGGCGCGGTGTCACCGGCGGCGAGTTCGCGGGTGCGATCGCCGACGTGCTCGATCTGGCTGGCCAGCACCTCGATGCCTTCGAGACCACCGCCCGACACCGCCTGATAGGTCGAGACGATCAGGCGCTTGAGCCCCGCCTCGTCATGCAGCGGACGCAGCACCGGCATCGCCGCCATGGTCGTGCAGTTCGGGTTGGCGACGATGCCCTTGGGCAGGTTCGCCAGCGCATGCGGGTTCACTTCGGCGACGACCAGCGGCACCTCCGGATCCGAACGGAAGGCCGAGGAATTGTCGATCACGATCGCCCCCGCCGCAGCGGCCTTGGGCGCGAGTTCCCTGGCGGTCGAGCCACCGGCCGAGAACAGCACGACGTCGAGCCCCGAGAAATCGGCGGTCGCCGCATCCTCGACGACTACGCCGTCGATTGCCTTGCCCGCCGAACGGGCCGAGGCGAAGAGGCGAAGCTGGGCGACGGGGAAATTGCGCTCGGCGAGGATCTCGCGGATCATCGAACCGACGAGCCCGGTCGCGCCGACGACGCCGACGTTGAGCTTCTGACCGGGGGTAAACTTAGCTGCCATGACCTATGCGTCTCCTACTTGGTAGTGGAGCAGCGCGAGGGTCTGGTGTCTTCGTTTGGAGAGCCCCGCGTGCCGTTAAGTGCGGGGTGAGTGTCGCTCTGTGCCGTTCAGTACCAGCACACCGACGCCCACCGCGCGGACGCGGTCGGTTTCGGGGTGGTAATAATGATCGGCTTCACGAACATGACCGCGCCACTAGCGGCAAGCGCGGGCGGTGTAAATGGAATTTATGTTGCGCGTGCAGCTTGGACTTCGACAGGCTCAGCCTGAGCGGGGTTGATAGACCAATTTAGAATTCCGCTCAGGCTGAGCCTGTCGAAGTCCCCGCGTTTTATCCCACCGCCCGCAGCCGCTCCAACGCCGCATCGCGCCCGATCAGCGGCAGCAGCGCACCCATGTCCGGCCCATGCTCCATGCCCGTAAGCGCCTGACGCAAAGGCAGAAACAGCGCCTTGCCCTTGCGCCCGGTGGCGTCCTTGAGCGCCCCCGTCAGCGCCTTCCAAATTCCCTCGCCCCACTCCAGCCCGGCCAGCACCTCGGCAGCCTGCGTGCAGAAGGCCCGGTCCTCGTCGGACAATTCCGCCGTCGCCACCGGCCCCGTCACGACAGCCCACCAGTCGGCCGCCTCGCCCACTTTGGCGAGGTTCGGGCGAATCGCTTCCCAAGCCGCCGCGTCCATCCCCTCGGGCAGCCGCGCGGCCACGGCATCGAAGCTAAGCGCATGGACCACGGCGGCGTTCACGCGCTCCAGTTCCGCCTCGTCAAACCGCGCAGGCGCGCGGCCGAAGTGCGAAAGATCAAAGGCCCCCGCCAACTCCTCCAGCCCCAGCAGCGGATCGACCGGATCGCTCGTCCCCAGCCGTCCGAGCAGCGCCACCAGCGCTTGCGGCTCGATCCCGACTTCCCGCAGATGCGCGACGCCCAGCGAGCCGAGACGCTTCGACAGCTTGCCCTCGGTCCCCACCAGTAGCGCCTCATGCGCGAACGCGGGCACCGGAGCGCCGAGCGCGGTGAACATCTGCACCTGCGCCGCCGTATTGGACACATGGTCCTCGCCGCGCAGGATGCTGGTCACGCCCATGGCGATGTCGTCGATCACCGAGGGCAGCATATAGAGCCACGAACCGTCGGCGCGGCGCACGACGGGATCGCTCATCTGCGCGGCGTCGAATTTCTGCGCCCCGCGCACGCCGTCGTCCCAGCCGATCGGCTCGGCATGATCGAGCAGGAAGCGCCAGTGCGGCAGGTCGCCCGCCGCGATCTTCGCGGCCTTTTCCTCGGCCGAAAGCTTCAGCGCCGCGCGGTCGTAAATCGGCGGAAGACCGCGCCCCAGCAGCACCTTGCGGCGCAAATCCAGTTCCTGCGGCGTCTCCCAGCACGGATAGACGCGGCTCGCTGCTTCCAGCTTCGCGAAGGCTTCCTCGTAGACGGCAAAGCGCGCGGACTGGCGCTCCTCACCTTCGGGATGGAGGCCCAGCCAGGCCAGATCGGCACGGATCGCCTCGACATATTCCTCTTTCGAACGCGCCGCGTCGGTATCGTCGATGCGCAGCAGGAAGCGCCCGCCCGCCTGCTTGGTCAGCAGGAAGTTGTGCAGCGCCGTGCGGATGTTGCCGACGTGAAGGTGCCCGGTGGGCGAAGGAGCGAAGCGGGTAACGGTCATGGCGCCCGCAATTACGGGGCGCTGGCCGTCAGGTCAATTTCGGCGCGCAAACGCCCACTTTGCCGCCAGTGCCGCGAATCCCGCCAGCAGCCCCCAGAACGCCGAGCCGACGCCCAGCAGCGAGACACCCGAAGCGGTGGCTGCGAACGTCAGGATCGCAGCATCGCGCTCGGACTTCTCGACCAGCATCTGCTCCACCGCACCCGAAAGCGGGGCGATCAGCGCAATCCCGGTCAGCGCGGCGATCGCGGATGAGGGCATCGCGAGGAAGAACAGCACCAGCGGCGTCGAGAACAGCGCCAGAAGCAGATAGAAACCGGCATAGATCACGCCGACCACCCAGCGGCCTGCAGCATCGGGATGCGCGTCTGACCCCGTACAGATCGCGGCCGTGATCGCCGCAAGGTTCACGCCATGCGCGCCGAACGGTGCCAGCAGGAGCGTCGCCAGGCCCGTACTCAGAAGCAAGGGCCGCGGCGCCGGCGCATAGCCGGCCGAACGCAATACCACGAGGCCAGGCAGGTTCTGCGACACCAGCGTCACCAGGAACAGCGGCACCCCGATGGAGGTCACCGCGCGCCAGTCGAACCGGGGAGCGACCGGCCGCAGGCTCCCCAGCAAGGACCCGCCGTGATGACCGGCGAGATCGCCGCGCAGCAGCAGGACCGCGATACCGGCGCCCAGCACCAGCAACAGGGCATAGAGCGGCAGCCGCTGGCGAGCGATGACGAAAACCACCAGCAGTACGCAGACCAGCAGGGCGTCGCTTTCCAAGGTCCGGAACAGCTGCAGGCAGAACGGCAACAGCACGCCCGCCAGCATCGCCGAGGCGACCGAGGCGGGGATCCGCTGCGCCGCCCGCTCCAGCACGGGTACTACCGCCAGCACGCACATCATCGCGGCCGCCGCAAGAAACGCACCGATCGCGACGGGCCAGCTTACCGCTCCGGCGCTGGCCACCAGCAATGCGGCGCCCGGCGTCGACCATGCCAGCACGACCGGTATCCGCAGGCGAAGCGACAGCAGCCCGCCGCATACGGCGATGCCCAGGCACAAGGCGGTCACCGCGGAGCCGACCTGCCCCGCGTCCGCGCCCAGTCCGCGCATCGCCTGGACGATAAGCGGGACCGTGCCCCCGAAGCCCACCAGAGCGGCAATGAAAGCGGAAGTCCAGGCTGCGAGCGGCGGAGCGGCGGATATCGAAGAACGCAAAGGCATTTCGACCGTATGCCATGTTTCTTCGCCGAAGAAACCCGGGGCCGCCAACCGCTCCCAACCGCTGCTGCGACCATCCGAAACATGAGCGCTACATTATTGCGATTGACTCGCATTTGCACTACAAATAAGTGCGCGCAAAAATCCAGCAACAATGATGAGGGTCCCAATGCGCCTGCCCGTCCGGCATTCCCTGCTCGCCAGCACGCTCCTGATCGCGCCCGCCCTTCATGGCACGGCTCATGCCAACGAGGCGGAAACTGCGACCAATTCCGACACCATCGTCGTCACCGCGGGCCTCGAACAATCCAGTTCGGCCACCGCGCTGGCGCTGCCGGTCAAGGAGACGCCGCAGTCGGTCACCATCATCGACCGCAAGCGCATCGAGGATTTCGCGATCACCAACGTCAACGACCTGCTCGAACAGGCCGTGGGCGTGAATGTCGAGCGGGTCGAGACCGACCGTACCTATTTCTCCTCGCGCGGGTTCGACGTGTCGAACTTCCAGGTCGACGGCATCGGCCTGCCGCTCGCCTGGGGCATCCAGTTCGGCGACCTCGACACCGCTCTGTTCGAGAACGTCGAGATCGTGCGCGGCGCCAACGCTATCATGACCGGAATCGGCAACCCCTCGGCCACCGTCAACTATGTGCGCAAGCGGCCGACCGACGAATTGAAGTTCACCGGATCGGCGCAACTGGGCACGCGCGACTACTGGCGCGCCGAGGGCGATGCCAACATTCCTCTCACCGACACGCTGGCCGTGCGGGCGATCTACGCGCATGAGGACCGCGACGGCTACCTTTCGTACAACCACGTCAACCGCGACGTCTACGGCGCCATCCTGCGCTGGCAGGCCACTCCGTCGCTGCGCGCGACGGTGGGCTACACGCGGCAGGAAAACGATGCCGACGGCGTGCTGTGGGGCGCGATCCCGCTGGTCTACACCGACGGCACCCGCATCGACCTCAAGCGCTCGGCTACGACCTCGGCCGACTGGACCTACTGGAATACCAAGGACCAGAGCGTATTCGGCGAACTGGTCTATGATTTCGGCGGAGGCTGGTCGGCCACCGGCATCGCGACCTACCGCCGTTTCCAGGAGAACGCCAAGCTGCTCTATGCATACGGCTACCCTGACCGTGAGACCGGCGAGGGCGTCTACGGCATGGCCGGTATCTATCCTTCGGACTACAAGCAGTACCTTGGCGACGTCTACGTCTCCGGCCCGTTCCGGCTTTTCGGACGCGAGCACAAGCTGGCCTTCGGTGTCTCGGTCTCGAAGTCCGACGCCAAGGAGTACGAGAACTTTTCCGAGGACACGGTCGTCTACCCAAGCCCTTCCGAATGGGGCGAGACCGGCATCCCCGAGCCCAGCTATCCCGGCAGTTACCTTGCCGCCGACTACAGCGACCGCCTGACCCGCGTATACGGCGCCGCGCACCTCGTCCTGACCGACCGGGTCAAGGCCGTAGTCGGCGCCAGCGCGATGTGGATCAAGTCGACCGGCTTTTCCTACGGCGCGGATCAGGCACGCAAGGACAGCAAGGTCAGCCCCTATGTCGGCGCGGTCTATGAACTGACGCCGAACGTCTCGTTCTACGCCAGCTACACCGACATCTATAACCCGCAGGTCGAAGTCGGCATCGACGGCGCGCGCCTCGATCCCGCCAAGGGCACCAGCCTTGAAGGCGGCATCAAGAGCACCTGGCTGGACGGCAAGCTCTATGCAACCGCCGCCGTATTCAAGGCCAAGCAGAAGGGCCTCGCCGAATATGCCGGCTACTTCGATGAGGACGGCTGCCCCGTCGGCGTCGACGGCGTCGCCTGCAACGGCAAGGCGGGCGGCAGCTACTACGACCCGCAGGACACCACCTCGACCGGCTTCGAGGTGGAGCTTTCAGGCCAGGTCACGCACAACTGGACTCTATCGGGCGGCTTCACGTACCTCGACATCGAGAACGCCGACGGCGACGATACCCGTACCTGGATCCCGACCAAGTCCCTCAAGCTGGCGAGCACCTATTCGGTGCCTGAACTGAACGACCTCAAGCTGGGCGCACAACTGCGCGTGCAGAATGCGACGACGGCCGTGGTCAGCGACTTGTCCGCCTATGGCGGCGTCGAAGGCGACGTGACGCTGAAGCAGAAGGGCTACGCGATCCTCGATCTCATGGCCGGGGTGCGCGTGGTCGAGCACGTGCGCGCCAGCGTCAACGTGCGCAACGTCACGAACGTGAAGTACCTCAACAGCCTCAAGTGGGGCCAGGCCTTCTACGGCGCCCCGCGCAGCGCGGTGGTTACGCTGAGCGTCGAGTACTGAGAGCGAAAGCGAAGCGGGCATCTCTATTTTGCCCGCCTCGCGCCCTCAGTTCGTCATTGCGAGCGCAGCGAAGCAATCCAGGGCGGCGTGGAACTGCCCTGGATTGCTTCGCTGCGCTCGCAATGACGGATGGTGTCAAAGCCGGGAAACTTCCCGCCCCCTCACCCGCTCCGAAACGCGTGCGTAATCGGATAGCGCCGGTCGCGCCCGAAGTTGCGCGCGGTCAACTTGACGCCCGGCGGCGACTGCCGGCGCTTGTACTCGGCACGGTGGAGCAGGAACTCCACGTGACGCACGACGCCGTGCTCGAAGCCTTCGTTGACCAGTTGCGCCACGCTCTTGTCGTGCTCCACCAGACCCACGAGGATCGGATCAAGCACGTCGTAGGGCGGCAGGCTGTCACAGTCGCGCTGGCCGTCGTACAGTTCGGCGGTGGGATCACGGGTCAGCACGCCGTCAGGAACCAGCGGACCGCCCGGGCCGAGGCCGATGCGCGGAACTTGCCCGTTCCGCCAGCGCGCCAGTGCATAGACCGTGCTCTTGTACGCATCCTTGAGCGGCGCGTAGCCACCCGCCATGGCGCCATAAATCGCCGCATAACCGACGCTCAGTTCGCTCTTGTTGGCGGTGGCGATGAGCATGGGGCCGAACTTGTTGGACAGCGCCATCAAGCCCGCCCCGCGAACCCGCGACTGGAGGTTTTCTTCCGCAAGATCACGCTGCGTACCTTCGAAGGCCTCGCCCAGCATGGCATCGAATCCATCGACGGCAGCGCCGATCGGCATCTCGGTATAGCGAATCCCCAGCGCCTCGGCGCAGGCCGCCCCGTCGTCGAGGCTCTGCCCGCTGGTGAAGCGCGAGGGCATCATCACCCCCCAGACCCGGTCTGCTCCCAGCGCATCGACGGCTATCGCCGCGCAAGTCGCGGAATCGATACCGCCCGACAGGCCCAGAACCACGCCCGGAAAGCCGTTTCGCTTCACGTAGTCGCGTAAAGCGAGGACCATCGCACTATAGATGTCCTCCGGATGCTGCGCGAGCGGCTCCAAGGCGCCGCGATCGCAGCGCCAGCCCTTGGCGGTCTTGGTCCAGCGGGTCTCCACGACCTGCTCCTCCCAGTCGCGCAGCTGTACCGCCAGCGCACCGTCGCCGTTCACCGCGAAGCTGCCCCCGTCGAACACCAGTTCGTCCTGCCCGCCGACGCGGTTGAGATAGGCCAGCGGCAGCCCGGTATCGACCGCGCGGCGCTTGGCCACGCCTTCGATGCGCAGGGCCTCCTTGTTGATCTCGTAAGGACTGCCGTTGATCGAGATGAGGATTTCCGCTCCGAAATCGGCGAGATGTCGGCAGACCTCGTAACGCCAGATGTCCTCGCCCACCGGCACCCCGATCATCGTGCCGCGCAGGATAATCGGCTCGGGCAACGGCCCAGGCTGAAACAGGCGCATCTCGTCGAAAGTGCCGTAATTGGGCAGTTCGTGCTTCAGGCGAACTGCCGCGACTTTGCCCTGATCCAGCAAAGCCACTCCATTGTGCAGCGCACCATCGAGCACGAAGGCCGACCCGACCAGCATCGCCGGACCGTCGCCGGCAGTCGATTCGGCGAGCTGCTGAAGCTGGGCCGCCGCGCGCTCGATCAGTGCGGGCTTGAGGATCAGGTCTTCTGGCGGATAGCCTACAAGGTGAAGTTCCGGGAAGACGACAAGGTCGCTGCCCTTCGCTGCCTCGCGCGCTGCCAAAATGCCGGCGGCATTGGCGGGAATGTCCCCGACCGACTGGTTGAGCTGCGCGAGCGTGATCTTCAGCGTATCGGGCATGGCCCGGTTGATGCCCCGCCCCCGGAGGCAGTGCAAACAAAAACCCGCCCTTCAGTGAAGAGCGGGTCTTGCTGCTCCACATCCGCGTAAACGCGTAATGCAGAAACAAAAAACCCTCCCATCGGGGAGGGCTTCTGTCCGTCGTGAGACGGACTTTCCACAAGCCGGTTGGACCCGGAAGCGGAAAGCGGCGGGGGTCAGTGCACCGAAAGGTAGCGCCGAACCCCCGAGCCGATTACATCGCCTCGGACGCAGCCTCGGTCGGAACGTCGGTGGCGTCACCGGTCATCAGCTCCTCGGGAGCGGTCTCGACCGAATCCGTGGTAGCTTCGGCGGCGGGCTCACCACCGCAAGCAGCGAGCGACAGTGCGGCAACCGACGCGAACGCGGCGAAAGCAATCTTCTTCATGCGAATCCCCTTGCATTGTTTGGCGCATAGGCCAACGCTTGCAGGCAAGCCTGCAGTGGCATTCTTTAGACGAGACAATGGTGCAACGCAAATAGGAATACGACAGGCGGAAATCCGCAGAATTCCTAGGGCTTGCACACATATAAAGATATCTTTATATGATCCGGCATGCGGATCGACCCTCTTCTGCGCGCTCTTTCGGAGCCGACGCGCCTGCGTATGCTGCGTCTGCTCGCGCATATGGAGCTTGCCGTGGGGGAGCTTGCGCAAGTCCTCGGCCAGAGCCAGCCGCGCGTTTCGCGCCATATAAAGATTCTGTGCGACGCCGGATTGGCCGAGCGGCGCAAGGAAGGCAGCTGGGTCTTCCTGAGAATCGCCGTATCCGAACAGGGCGAATCATCGCTCGGCACGGCGGCCGCGAATCTCCTCAACGTCGCCGAGCGTGACGACAGCCAGTTCGCCGCCCGCTGCGCCGAGGACCGCCGCCACCTCGCCGCGATCCGCGCCGGGCGCGAGGCGAGCGCCGAAGCCTACTTCGCCCGCCACGCCGCCGAATGGGACACGCTGCGCCGCCTCCACGGCGCCGACGAACCGGTCGAGGCCGCGCTGCTTCGCGCGCTGGGCGAGGAGACGATCGGCGGGTTGCTCGATGTCGGCACCGGCACAGGGCGCATGGCACAGCTTCTGTCCGCGCGCGCGGGACGGGTGACGGCGCTCGACAAGAGCCCCGAGATGCTGCGCATCGCCCGCGCCCGATTGCAGGACCTGCCCGCCGACAAGGTCGATCTGGTGCAGGGCGACTTCACCGCCCTGCCCTTCGCGCCCGACGCCTTCGACACCGTGCTCTTCCATCAGGTGCTCCACTTCGCGCAGGACCCCTCCGTCGTGCTGACCGAAGCCGCGCGCGTGCTGCGGCCGGGCGGGCGCATCGCCGTCGTCGACCTTGCCGCGCACGAGCGCGAGGAAATGCGCGAGCGCCATGCGCACGCCCGTCTCGGCTTTTCGGACGAGCAGATGCTCGCCCATCTCGCTTCCGCGGGCCTCACCCCGGCCGAGCCCGTCGCTCTGCCGGGCGACCCGCTCACCGTTAAAATCTGGACTGCGCGGCGCGATGGTGTAACCGCGCGCCCTGAAAACCGAGAGACCGTTTGATGACCGCTTCCCCACGCGCCGCAGAAACCCCGATTTTCGCAGGGTTGCCCGGCGACATTTCCGTCTCCTTCGAATTCTTCCCGCCCAAGTCGGAGAAGATGGAGGAGCAGCTGTGGGACGCAATCACCCAGCTTGCCCCGCTCGACCCGGCCTTCGTGTCGGTAACCTATGGCGCGGGCGGCTCCACCCGTGAGCGCACCCACGCCACCGTCTCACGGATCGTGAAGGAGACCGCGCTGGTTCCCGCCGCGCACCTTACCTGCGTCGCCGCCAGCAAGGGCGAGATCGACGAAGTGGTCGATCAGTACTGGGAAGCGGGCGTGCGCCACATCGTCGCGCTCCGCGGCGATCCGCTGCCGGCGGACGGCGGCCGCTTCGTGCCGCATCCCGAAGGCTATGCCAGCGCCGCGCAGCTGGTCGAAGGCATCCGCAAGCGCCACGATTTCGAAGTCTCGGTCGCGGCCTATCCCGAAGTCCACCCCGAAGCGGTGAGCGCCGAGGCCGACCTCGACAACCTGAAGCGCAAGATCGACGCCGGCGCCACCCGCGCGATCACGCAGTTCTTCTTCTCGACCGACGCCTACTTCCGCTTCATGGACAAGGCGCTGGCGGCAGGCATTACCGTACCGATCCTGCCGGGCATCATGCCGGTCACCAGCTTCGCCGCGATCCGGCGCATGTCCGGCAACACCGAGATCCCCGGCTGGCTGGAGACGATGTTCGACGGCCTCGACGATCGCCCCGGCCCGCGCGCGCTGGTTGCCGCCGTCGCGGCGGCGGACCTCTGCAAGCGCCTGTATGAAGGCGGGTCCCGCGATTTCCACTTCTACACCCTCAACCGTGCCGAGCAGGCTTACGCGATCTGCCAGCTTCTCGGCCTGCGTCCCGTCAAGGAACTTGTCGCATGAGCGTCCGTGAAACCTTCCTCGCCGAGGCGGCCAAGCGCATCCTCATCACCGACGGCGCGTTCGGCACCGAGATCCAGAACTGGAAGCTCTCGGAAGCCGACTACGCGGGCGACCTCGGCCTGTCCCACGACCAGAAGGGCAACAACGACATCCTCGCGCTGACCAAGCCCGAGGTGCCGGAGTCCATCCACCGTGCCTACTTCGAAGCCGGCGCGGACATTGCCGAGACTAACACCTTCTCCGCTAACCGCATCAGCCAGGCCGACTACGGCGCCGAGCATCTGGTTCGCGAGATCAACGTTGAATCGGCAAAGCTGGCCCGCCGCCTCGCCGACGAATATCAGGCGAAGGATGGCCGCCCGCGCTTCGTGGCGGGCGCAATCGGGCCGACCAACAAGACGCTCTCGCTCAGCCCCGACGTCAACGATCCGGGCTACCGCGAGATCGACTGGGACACGCTGGTCGACGTCTACAAGGAACAGGCCGCGGCCCTGGTCGAAGGCGGAGCGGACTTCATCCTGATCGAGACGGTGTTCGATACGCTCAACGCCAAGGCGGGCGTGATGGCGGTGCGCTATCTCGAACAGGAACTCGGCCGTGAAGTGCCGATCATGCTGTCGATGACGTTGACCGACTTGTCGGGCCGCAACCTCTCGGGCCACACGGTCGAGGCGTTCTGGCATGCGGTTCGTCATGCCAAGCCGGTGACCATAGGCCTGAACTGCTCGTTCGGCGCCACCCAGCTGCGTCCGCACGTGAAGACGCTGTCGGAGATCGCCGACACACTCATCATGATCTACCCCAACGCCGGGCTTCCCAACGAACTGGGCGCCTACGACGAGATGCCGGACACTACGGCAGCCTTCGTCGGCGAATGGGCGATCGCGGGTCAGGTCAACGTGCTGGGCGGCTGCTGCGGTTCGACCCCGGCGCACATCAAGGCCATCGCCGACAAGGTGACCGGCATGGCGCCGCGCCATCTGCCCGAACTGCAGCCGGTGACGCGCTTGGCGGGCCTCGAACCCTTCACGATGGCCGGCTGATGGATTCGCTGCCGATCTGGCGCCTACGTCCGGCCGGGCCGGACGATGCCGACGCGCTCGCTCTAGTGGGTGCGGCAACCTTCCTCGAGAGCTTCGCAGGCGTGATCGACGGCGTGGGTCTCGTCGCGCACTGCGCGAAGCAGCATTCGGCCGAGACCTACCGCGCCTATTTCGCCAAGGGCGCGAAGGCGTGGCTGGCGGAGATTGAGCCCGGCGGCGCGCCGGTGGGCTATGCGCTGCTGTGCGAGCCCGAGATCGAGCATCCGCAGCAAGGGGACATCGAGCTGAAGCGCATCTACATCCTCTCGCGCTTTCAGGGATCGACGATCGCCAGTTCGTTGATGCAGGCGGTCGTTGCGGAGTCGGCAGGCCGTTCGCGGCTGCTTCTGGGCGTCAAGGACGATAACCACCGCGCATTCTCCTTCTATGCCAAGCACGGCTTCGAGACGATCGGCACCCGCCGGTTCGACGTCGGCGGCAAGACTTACGACGACTTCGTGCTGGCGCGGGTGCTGTAGCGCCATGCCGCTTTGCCCACCCCCAGCCCCTCCCGCAAGCGGGAGGGAAGTTACTGTTCCTCTCCCCTCCCGCTTGCGGGAGGGGCTGGGGGTGGGCCAGCACGCACCATTGATCAAACGCACCTCCTGAACCGAGAACAACACCCATGACCGCCACCCCTTCCGGCTCCCGTTTCGTCAACATCGGCGAGCGCACCAACGTCACCGGCTCCGCGAAGTTCAAGAAGCTGGTCATGGCCGGCGACTATCCCGCTGCCATCGAAGTCGCCCGCCAGCAGGTGGAGAACGGCGCGCAGGTCATCGACGTCAACATGGACGAGGGCCTGCTCGATGCCGTCGAGGCGATGACCACCTACCTCAAGCTGATCGCCGCTGAGCCGGACATCGCCCGCGTGCCGGTGATGGTCGACAGCTCCAAGTGGGACGTGATCGAGGCGGGGCTGAAGTGCGTGTCGGGCAAGCCGATCGTCAATTCCATCTCGATGAAGGAAGGCGTCGAGCCGTTCCTGGAACATGCGCGCAAGTGCATGGCCTATGGCGCCGCCGTGGTCGTCATGGCCTTCGACGAGACCGGGCAGGCCGACACCAAGGAGCGCAAGATCGAAATCTGCGAGCGCGCCTACAAGCTGCTCGTCGGCATCGGTTTCCCGCCGGAGGACATCATCTTCGACCCCAACGTCTTCGCCGTCGCCACTGGCATCGAGGAGCATGACCGCTACGGGCTCGACTTCATCGAGGCGGTGGCGGAAATCCGCGCGCGCTGCCCGCACGTCCACTTCTCGGGCGGCCTGTCGAACCTCTCATTCAGCTTCCGCGGCAACGAGACGGTGCGCCGCGCGATGCACTCGATATTCCTGTACCACGCGATCCCGGCGGGGCTGGACATGGCGATCGTCAACGCGGGGCAGCTCGACGTCTACGACCAGATCGACCCGGCGCTGCGCGAGGCCTGCGAAGACGTCATCATGATGCGCCGCCCCGGCGTGGGCGAGGACGGCAAGACCTCCACCGAACGCCTCATCGAACTGGCCGAGAGCTACAAGGGCAAGGACACCGTCGCCGAAAAGGCCGCCGAGGAATGGCGCGGCTGGGACGTCACCAAGCGCATCGAACACGCCCTGGTGCGCGGCATCGACGCCTACGTGGTGGAAGACACCGAGGAGGCCCGCGCCGCGATCGCCGCTGCCGGTGGCCGCCCGATCGAGGTGATCGAAGGCCCGCTGATGGGCGGCATGAACGTGGTCGGCGACTTGTTCGGCAGCGGCAAGATGTTCCTCCCGCAAGTCGTGAAATCCGCGCGCGTGATGAAGAAGGCGGTCGCGCACCTCATCCCCTTCATCGAGGCGGAGAAGGACGCCAAGTCCAAGGCGAAGGGCCGCATCATCATGGCCACCGTCAAGGGTGACGTGCATGATATCGGCAAGAACATCGTCGGCGTCGTGCTCCAGTGCAACGGCTACGAAGTGATCGACCTTGGCGTCATGGTGCCGTGGTCGAAGATCCTCGAATCGGCGAACGAGAACGAGGCCGACATCATCGGCCTGTCCGGCCTCATCACCCCCTCATTGGACGAGATGGTGACCGTGGCCGAGGAAATGCAGCGCGCCGAGATGAACATCCCGCTGCTGATCGGCGGCGCGACGACGTCCAAGGTCCACACAGCGCTGCGCATCGACCCGGCCTATACCGGCACCGTGGTCCACGTGCTCGACGCCAGCCGCGCGGTGGGCGTCGCCTCGCAGCTCTTGTCCGACACGCAGGCGGAGGGCTTCAAGTCCTCGGTCGCGATCGACTACGAGAAGGTGCGCGAGGCCCGCGCCAACAAGGGCCAGAGCGACCTGCTGCCGCTCGCCGAGGCGCGCGCCAACGCCTTCCCCACCGACTTCACCCAGAAACCCGCCGCGCCCGCGCAGCCGGGTCTGCATGTCTTCGAGGAATGGGACCTCAAGGATCTGGTCGAGACCTTCGACTGGACCCCGTTCTTCCGCGCCTGGGAGCTGGCGGGCAATTACCCCGCAATCCTGACAGACGAGGTCGTCGGCGAAAGCGCCACCAGCCTCTTTGCCGATGCGCAGGCGATGCTGGCAAAGATCATCGACGAGAAATGGCTGACTGCGCGCGGCGTCTGCGCCTTCTGGCCAGCCCGCTCGGACGGTGACGACGTTCTCCTCGATGCCGGCGATTCCGGGGCAACCCGCCTGCCAATGCTGCGCCAGCAGTTCAAGAAGTCGCGCGGCCGCGCAAACTTCTGCCTGTCGGACTTCATCGATCCAGCGGGCGACTGGCTCGGCGGTTTCGCGGTGGGCATTCACGGCATCGAGCCGCATCTGGAACGCTTCAAGGCCGCCCACGATGACTACTCGGACATCCTGCTCAAGGCCCTGGCCGACCGCTTCGCCGAAGCCTTCGCCGAACGCCTCCACGCCCATGTCCGTACGACCCTGTGGGGCTATGCGCCGGACGAGCAGTTCACCAACGAAGCGCTGATCCGCGAGGAATATCGCGGCATTCGCCCGGCGCCGGGCTATCCCGCCTGCCCGGACCATTCGCTCAAGCCCATCCTGTTCGATCTGCTCAAGGCGCAGGACAACGCCGGCATCGTCCTGACCGAAAGCCAGGCGATGCTGCCGACGGCGGCGGTTTCGGGCTTCTACTTCGCGCACCCGGAAAGCCAGTACTTCGGCGTCGCCCGTATCGGCCGCGACCAGTTGGAGGACTACGCCGTGCGCCGCGATGTGGATCTTCCTACCGCCGAACGCTGGCTGCGGCCCAATCTGGATTAAAGCGATGCGCCGTCCCCGACTTGCTGCGGGACGGCGCCACTTTCAGCCCGCCTGCCCCGCCCGCCACAGCGCGCGGTGGCGCAGGTAGGCATCGGCCACGTTCTCGCCCACGGCTACTGTGAGCACCGCCAGGGCAGCGTCGAGCCCCCGGCAAGCCAACTCGTCGATTGCCGCCGCATGATCCTGCCCTACTTCGCGCGCCAGCATCTTGAGCACATGCGCCTTTTCGGCGAACTCGATCTCGCTCAACCAGGACAGCCGGTAATCCTCGTTTTTCGCGGACGCGTCGTGTGCATGGCAACCCATCTTTGTCTCTTCCCGATTCTGACGGCTGCCTCCCACCCCTTGGGCCGATTCACATTCAATCGTTTGCAGCACTCGGAGAATTATCAGGCTCCCGGCAAAGCCATCGCTACCGCCCGGCTAGGGATATGCCACAACTGCCCAAAAGGCTTATTCGCACTTGCAACATGAACACTGCGCCACCACCCTGATCCCATGACCGCAGCACGCACCATTTCTTCCCGCATCATCAGTCGAACGCTCGTCTACGACGGATGGTACAAGTTCTATCGCCTCGAAGTGGAAATGCCCGACGGTGTCGTGGTGGAGCGCCATTTGCTTGACAATGGCTCGGCCGTGGCGGTGCTGCCATACGATCCGGTGCGCCGGGTGTGCATGCTGATCGACCAGCCGCGCGCGGGCGTGCTCGATGCGGGCGAACCGCCACTGCTGGAGGCCATTGCCGGTAACCTCGACGGCACTTCGCCAGAGGCGCGCATCGTCGAAGAAGCCTTCGAAGAAGGCGGCCTGCGCATTTCCGATCTCGAACCGGTGACCAACATGTGGTCGCTGTGCCCCGCCTCGACCGAGCGAGTACAGCTCTATCTCGCGCAGTATGCACACGAAGACCGCATCGCTGCGGGCGGCGGTGCGCACGACGAGGATGAGAACATCACCGTCCACGAGATCGGGCTCGACGCCTTGCGCGACATGGCGCTCTGCGGAGAACTGTCAGACGCAAAGACGCTGATCCTCGCGCAGGCGTTGCTGCTGAAGCACCCGCAATTGTGGGCCGATCGTCGTTAAATTACCGGAAACTTGCCTGCCGATGGTTTCCCCTCGCCGTCCTGATCTGCCATAACGCGCACCGTGAACGACGACGACTGGCCTTTCGAGACGACCTTCTACGGCGAACCCGACGCCGACATGATCGACCCTTATGCACCCGAGGTTGACTGGACCCCCGCGCCGCCACCCTCCGGCGAGGCGGTGTCGAAAGCGCTGCACGACGTCTTCGGTTTCTCGGGCTTTCGCGGCGTACAGGATTTGGTGGTCGATCGCGTTATCCACGGCCAGTCGACGCTGGCGATCATGCCCACCGGTGCGGGCAAGTCGTTGACCTACCAGTTGCCCGCCGTGCTGCTGCAGGGCACGTGCGTGGTCGTCTCGCCGCTGATCGCGCTGATGCACGACCAGTTGCGCTCCGCCCGCGCCAACGGCATCCGCGCCGCCACCCTGACCAGCGCCGACACCGATCGCGGGGCGACCATGGACGCCTTTCGCGCCGGCGAGCTGGACCTGCTCTACATCGCCCCGGAACGCGCCAGCCAGCCGCACTTCCGCGAACTGCTGCTATCGGCCCGGGTCGGTCTCTTTGCGATCGACGAGGCGCACTGCGTCTCCGAATGGGGCCACGATTTCCGTCCCGATTACCGCCTGCTGCGCCCTTTGCTCGATGCGTTCCCGCAAGTCCCACGGCTGGCGCTGACGGCGACTGCGGACAACCACACCCGCAGCGATATCCTCGCACAACTCGGTATTCCCGACGAGGGGCTGATCGTCGCCGGGTTCGACCGGCCGAACATCCGTTATGCCATTCGCCCGCGCGAGAGCGTAGGCCGTCAGCTCAAGGCGGTGGTCGAGGAGAATCCCGGTCCGGGGATTATCTACGCCCCCACCCGCGCACGCGTAGAGCAGCTGGCCGAGAGCCTTGCCCGCGACACCGGCCGCCGCGTGCTGCCCTATCACGCAGGCCTCCCGCCCGAAGTCCGCGCGCGCAACCAGGCCGCATTCGTGGCGAGCGAGGACATGGTGATGGTCGCCACGGTCGCCTTCGGCATGGGCATCGACAAGCCCGACGTGCGCTTCGTCGCCCATGCGGGCATCCCCAAGTCGATCGAGGGCTACTACCAGGAAACCGGCCGCGCCGGGCGCGATGGCGATCCTTCGGTGGCCATCATGTTCTGGGGCGCCGACGACTTCGCGCGAGCGCGCCAGCGCCTGTCCGAGATCGAGCCTCACCGCCAGCAGAGCGAACGCCAGCGCCTCGATTCGCTGGCCGGTCTGGTCGAAACCGCCGAATGCCGCCGCGCCGTGTTGCTGCGTCACTTCGGCGAAACCCCGGCGCAGACTTGCGGCAACTGCGACAACTGCCTCCAGCCTGTCGGCGTGGTCGATGTCACCGATGTCGCGCGCAAGCTGCTATCGGCCGTCTATCGCACTGGGCAGTCCTATGGCCTGGGTCATCTGGAAAAGGTGCTGACCGGCGTTTCCGATGACCGCGTGCTGCAGCGCGGGCATGACAGGCTGTCGGTGTTCGGCATCCTCACCGAAGACGAAAAGCCGCTGCTGAAAGCGCTTGCCCGCGCTCTGCAGGCGCGTGGCAGCCTGACCGCGACCGAGCACGGCGGTCTTGCGCTGGGAGGAGACGCTCGCGCGATCCTGAAGGGGGAGGCTGCTGTAGCGATCGTCGTGCCACCCAAACAGGACCGCAAACGCCGCTCGCGCGGGGGAGATGCCGGAGCCAATCCCGTCGGCGACCCTTTGTTCGAGGCGCTGCGCGAGTTGCGCCGCGAGCTGGCAAAGGAGGCAGGCGTCCCGCCCTACGTCATCTTCCACGATTCGACCTTGCGCGAAATGGCCGGCTCACGCCCATCCTCACTGGCGGAACTCGGCTTGGTCGGGGGCGTCGGAACACGCAAGCTGGAAGCCTATGGCGACGCGTTCGTCGAGGTGATCCGGCGCCACGCCTGACCCCGTTGAATTTGGCGATTCCGCCAGGATCGACCTTCCCGTCTAAAAACATATCGGTTTGGCGAAGCGGACGCCTGGATCCATCCAAGGCGGGAGCTGGCCGAACGAAAGCCCTAGAAGCGCCTCGATGCGGTTACGGCGGATTCTTCTAGCCGCAACCCGCGATCACCAGAAAAGCAAAAAACCCCGGTTTCCCGTGGCTTTCGACTACTTACGATCACCTTCGAAAAGGTGATAGAGCGCGGCCGCGCCAAAGGCGCGGGGCAGCACCTATCCTGCCCTTCAAGCTACCCCGATTCTGCGACACGAAAAGGATCAGGGAAGAAACTCACCCATCCGACGGCCGTGTCCACAACCCAAACGCAAGATGCCGAGGAAAGCATCGATCAGCGCATTCCTCAGACTGGCGGATTCACACTGCCCGGGAATGCCGTTCGCAGGCGCTGACAGGAATGAATGCCGGCTCACCATGCCCGGTAATAGACCTCGCTCATCAGCCAGGCTCGCTCCGCGTCGTGATCCGCTTCCGCGATCTCGGTGGTCCAGAAACGCAACGCAGGATTCCAGCGATAGCCCCGCGCCTTCAGACGGTCCTTGGAATCGAAGGGAGCGTCGACCGCATTCACCTGGAAAGACGACCGCTCCGAACATGCGATCAGCCTGGCCATCACGGTCTCACCGTCCGGCAAGTCATGCGCGAGCAGGTATATGAGCGCTAGGATGTCGTTTTCGGCCCGGTGACCTTCATAGAACCAGCCGCACTGCGAGACGAGATGGGCAAGCGCACGCCCGTCGAAGCCGAGTTCGAGCCAGTCCAGTTCGGACATCGAGCAGGCCCAGGCCTTGCCGGCAAGCGCGGGTAGTCTGCGATCGACGAATGGCCGATCGAAACGCGCATTGTGGGCGACGATCAGATCGGCGGAGGTCAGGATTTCGAGCGCAAGGGTATCGTCGATCACCTGGTCCGCCACGACCTCATCGGTCAGGCCGGTCAGTTTCGTTATCCTGGGATCGAGGGGCACGCCCGGATCTTCACGCCACACGCGGGCCTGACCGACCTGCACGATGCGCCCGGCATCGTCGTAGCGAAATCGCTGCAGGGCGAGTTCGATGATCCGGTCGGATTCGTAGTCCAGTCCGGTGGTCTCGACATCAATCGCAACGCCGATCCGATTGCGAGCGCCAGGCACCGGGCGATGAAACCCCGCCACCGGACGAAGCTTGCGCAGCACACGGTATTCGGGATTTTCGGCCAGCAGCGAAGCGGCTCGATTATAGGCATCGGGCGAGACGGTCACCATGTCCGGCTCTCTAGCTTCAGCAACAGCCAAGCGAAAGTCGGACTGCTGCGCGATCAGACGTGAACCTTCGGAGCTGCCAAAGCGCATGGAAACCGATCGACCTCACACCACACGCTCAGTGGCAGCGCGCTCAGCCGATCGCGCGATGCAAGGTGATCAAGGTCAGTTCGGAAGGCTTGCCCAACCTCAGAGCGAACCCCGGCCAGATGCCGGTGCCGTTGTTGACGTAGAGGGCCATGTCGCCAACAGCGTAGCATCCCGAGACGAAGCCGCCATTGCCTCGCGCGACCAGACGGTCGAGCCCGACGATCATGCCACCATGAGTGTGCCCTGATAGTTGCAGCGCAACACCGCGCTCCGCCGCTTCGCGCGCCTGCCCGGGCTCGTGATCGAGCAGGACGATCGGTGCGCCTAACGGCGAACCATCGAGCGCCTTCCCGAGGTCCGGGAGCGGCTTGCCAACACTACGCGCCGACGGATCGGTGAGGCCGGCGACGACCAGCGCGGCATCGCTGCGCTCAATCACAGCGTGAGCATTCGCCAGCACCCGCATGCCCAGCGAGGCAAGGTGCGCCATCCACGCATCGTAACCGGAGAGGTATTCGTGATTACCGGGGCTGAGCCAGACCCCATCGCGCGCACTCAGTCCGCGCAAGGCTTCGACGCCTGCACGCCGGTTCTCGACGCTGCCGTCGATCACGTCCCCCGTTATCAGGATCAGGTCAGGCTCCAGACGATTGGCCGCCTCGACCACGGCGCGGGTCCAGCTCGCGGGAAAGAGCCTGCTGATATGCAAGTCAGTGAGGTGAACGAGGGTATAGCCGTCGAAGGCTTCCGGAAGGTTCCGGATCGCTATCGAGACTTTACGCAGGCGCGGCACGCCGATGGCTTGCCACACGCCGATCGCCGCCAGCACGAAGGCCACCCCGGCAATGGCATAGCGCGCTTCGACCCAAGGCGCCGCGCCGCCGATCCCGGCTATCGTCGCAGCCAGCCTCAACGCGTCGAGCGCGATCTGGAAGACAGCCAGCAAGGCGATGCCTCCGAACAGCCAATTGAGCAGGATGATAAGCGGGCGCGGGAACTCCGGGCTGAAGACCGATCCCGACGAGAGACGGCTCCACAGATGGGACTGTGAGCCGATGAGCAGGACCAAAGCGACTGTCAGTTTGATGCCGTCCGCCCAGGGCAGCGGCAACAGCGTGCGCGCCACGACGTAGGCCCACGGTAGTGCGAAGATCAGGTGGAACATTGCCTGGGGTTCAACCGAAGGTCACGCCGGTCATCGCCTCGGACCGGGACCAGAGCTGCGCGGCCACGTCGGCATCCAGCGCCTGCGGTTCGATCTTGCCGGGGCCCGGCGGCCCCTTCAGTTCGCGCAGACCCTGAGGCCCGAAATACTGGCCGCCGCTGATGCTTGGCATGGTCGCTGCCATCACTTGCGGCAATGCGCCTTCAGCGGCAGAATGGCCGATCAGCTTGAGCGCAATCGAGCCGCCCCAAGCCATCAACCGACTGCCCGGACCGGGGCCGTTTGCGATGAGGTCGGTGGCAGCTGCGCCCGGGTGCGCCGCGACGCTGGTGAGCCCCCAGCCCTTGGCCTTGCTGCGCCGGTCAAGCTCGAGCGCGAACATCAGCATCGCAAGCTTGGACTGCGCATAGACCGGCCAGGGCTTGTAACCTTGCACATACTCGAGGTCATCGAGCCGGATGCTGCCACTGCGATGGGCAATGCTGGCGACCTCGACCACGCGCGCCCTGCCCGCGATCAGAATGGGCAGCAGCCGCCCGGTCAACGCGAAATGCGAGAGATAGTTAGTGGCGAACTGCATCTCATGGCCGTCGATCGTGGCTTCGCGCTGCGGCAGCGCCATGATGCCGGCATTGTTGACGAGGATATCGATCGGGCGTCCACTCGTCAGTTGCCGTTCGGCAAAATCGCGAACCGAACCAAGGCTGGCGAGATCGACGAGATCGAAGCGCACCCGGGCCCCGGGGTGGCGGCTGCGGATCAGGGTTTCGGCAGCGCGCCCCTTGTCAAGGTTGCGGGCCGCAACGATTACCTCCGCCCCGGCTCCTGCCAGAGCAAGGGCTGTCTCCAGGCCCAGTCCACCGGTCGCTCCGGTGACGATCGCCAGCCTGCCGGATTGGTCGGGAATATCCTTGGTGGTCCAGCTCGCCATATTTGCTATCCTTCGCATCGATCAGCCACAGGAGGGCGCTGGGCGCGATATTGTGCACTCAGTGCAAATATACAAGACGTGCAAGAAACAATCTCACCTGTTCCGGTCGGCTTGCGTGAGCGCAAGCGGTCGCAGACCCGCGCCCGTATCCAGGAGGAAGCCATGCGCCTTTTCCTTGAGCACGGGTTCGAGGCGACGACGCTCGACGACATCGCTGCAGCTGCAGACGTCTCGCGGCGCAGT